>CAVXUP010000008.1:0-600209 GCA_963765005.1 uncultured Bacteroidales bacterium | reverse complement strand
TTTCTTACTTTTAGCACATAGCGAGAAACAACACACAAATTACGAAAAAAGGAAATACCCCGCAACACGCAACTCGTAACCCGCACCATTCTTCCCTGCAACCTGCAACCTGCAACCTGCAATGCAACCAAATTCCCCATTAAATGGTCATTATACTGATGGGAAGTAAGTTAAGAAACAAGTGACAAATTGTGAATAATGAGTAAAAATACCTGTATTTAAAACCGGATTTTGGATTAATATTGCAGACAGAATTGAGGAATTTAGATATAAATGTCTATTGGTTTGACATATAAAATATTAGACGCTATCCGGAAACGGGTGGTGCTTTGTGTTGCTGTACTTTTATTTTCAGTAAGTTCCGGTTATGCCGCAAACCGATATTCCGTTGCAACAGGCAACTGGAATAATAATAACACTTGGTCTGCAACTTCCGGAGGTGGAGCAGGGGCTAGTTTTCCTGTTGCTGGAGATGTTGTATATCTTGAAACTGGATTTACTGTAACTGTTACTGCAGATGCTGTATGTACTTCAATAACTTTCACAGGAGCTAACGCAACTCTCACTGTTAATTCTGGCTTTACGGTAACTGTAAGTGGAGCAGTTACATTAAATTCTCTGGCTGCTTCCGATACAGACGCTCTCATTTCCGGAACAGGTTCACTATCCTGCGCTTCTGTTCAGGTTGGTACTGATGGAAACCCAGGTAACAACAGAACGAGGGTTACAACTATAACTTCAACGATAACTAGTTTTACAATATCAGGAAATCTGACTCTCTCAAGTTTTATAGGAACAAGTAACAGAAGAATAATTAATTCGACATTTCAGCTTGAAAACGGTATTCTCAACTTATCAGGAACAATAACCACAATCAATGAAAATGCTGTTAATGTCTCAACTTTAAGCATGGCAACAGGATCCCAATCGGGCACCCTTAATCTTTCCGCTGCAACGCCTTTCAATTTAACAGGAACAGGAACAAGTACAATCACTTTAAACGGAACGAACGCTCTTGTCAATTATAACAGGGCAAATACTCAGACTGGTTTTGTAACAACATATACCAATCTGACATTGTCCGGCACCAGTGCAAAGACATTTGCCACCACACCAACAGTAGATGGTATCCTTTCAATGGAAGGCGACGCAACAATAACTGTTACAACAGGTGTTGTTACATATGGAGGAAGTGCCACTCTTCAATACAACTCAGCAAACCCCAGAACAGTCTCTTCTGAGGAATGGCTAACCCCATTTGCCGCTACGGGCGGTGTAATCATTGCAAACACAGGAACAATAACTCTGAATCAGGCAAAAGTATTTAATGCCTCAGTTCCATTAACAATTAATAACGGAGCCACACTTGCCACAAATAACCTACAGCTGACCCTGGGAGGAAATTTTGTCAATGGAGGAACCCTTACTGCCGGCAGCTCACCGATTGTCATTGCCAATACAATGGTTGCACAGAGCATAGGCGGTTTCACAACAACGGGAGCTGTCTCGATGACAAAGACCGCGGGCACAGCAACAGCCACAGGCAATATTAACGGTGCCGGAATAACAATCAATGGAACTGGTGGAACATTAAATCTCGGAGCTGGATTAACACACACTTTTACTGGAGACTGGACAAGAACCAATGGCACTTTGAACGGAGGTTCAAGTCTCCTGAAAATCGGGGGAAATGTAAGCGGAACAGGAGGAACATTCACTGCCGGCACAGGAACTGTTGAATGGTATGCTGCCGGAGATCAGTCAGTTGCTGATGTTACATATAATAATCTAACAATTTCGGGAAGTGGAAATAAAACTATAGCAGGGAATGTCATTGTAAACGGAACGCTTACCCTGACAGCTGGAACATTTTCTGTTGGTGCAAATACCCTCACTTTAAACGGACCAACAATTGCAGGAACACCGACAAACCTGGCAACAACATCTTCTTCAAGCCTGGTTTTGGGAGGTACTTCAGCAAATGTTTTGATCCCTACAAGCGTCACTGCACTGAACGGACTCTCAATTACAAATTCGAGTGTTGTTACACTTCAAAGTTCCCCGACTGTCAGCGGCACATTTAATCCCGGGGGCGCCGGTTTATCAATAGGCGCTAACACTTTAACACTTAATGGTCAGATAGATTGCGGGACTCTCCTTGGAGGGGCAAGTTCGAATATTACGATAGATGGTTCGGGTTCGGCAAGTTTATCGGCAGTTACATTAAATAACCTTACTGTTAACAGGGCTGTCACGATGTGCGGCAGTGTGACTGTCGGCGGAGCAGCAACATTCACCAGCGGCGCACTTGTACTGAACGGAAATACACTTAACTTAAACGGTACAACATCAGTAACTGGCGGCACTATCACCGGAAGCGCAACTTCTTCTGTTGCAATTGCCAGCAGCAACGATGCGGGGATGACCCTTCCTAATATTACCGTGGGCCTCCAGAACTTCACAATTAACAAAACGGGAGCAACAAATACAGTAGCTCTTGGCGGAAACCTGACTGTAAGCGGCGCCGCAACATTCACAAGCGGAGTTCTCAACCTGGTCGGAAATACACTGAATCTGAATGGAACCACTGCTGTAACAAGCGGGACAATACACGGAAGCCCAAGTTCATCTGTGGCAATTGCCAGCACCAATGCTGCAGGAATGATCACTTCCGAATATCACCGGGGGCCTCGAGAATTTCACGGTTAACAAAACAGGAGGAACAAACACTGTCACCCTTGGCGGAAGCCTTATTGTCAACAGTGCCGCAACATTCACAAGCGGCGCCCTGGTACTTAATGGCAACACCTTAGATTTATACGGCACCACTACAGTAACCAGCGGTACCATCACAGGTAGTGCAACTTCTTCTGTTTCAATTGCAAGCAGCTCTGCCGGAGGAATGACTCTTCCAAATATAACGGGGGGCCTCCAGAATTTCAGCGTTAACAAAACGGGAGCGATAAACACTGTCACCCTCGGCGGCGCCCTTACTGTAGGAGGGACTCTGACTCTTACAGCAGGCATAGTACAGGCCGGGGCGAATATTCTCTCTCTGACAAATACAAGTCCTGCCGGTGCTATCAGCTACACTGACGGTTCCTTTGTAAATGTCACTACAGGAAGTGTTGAAAGAACTCTCGCCGCCAACCTGAGCGGAACCGGCAATAACTACCTTTTTCCGATCGGGGAAGGGGGTGTTTTTAAAGGACTTGTGCTGAATGATGTTGTAACCGGCGCTACAGGCCCTATACTAAGAGCCACCGTAAGTGCCGCCGGTGCATCAACAACGGATAATATCACAATGGGCTCCGTTGATCCCAGATACTGGTACCTTAACAATACAAACGGAGGAAATCTTACAAGCGCCAAAGTCCAGCTTTATGAAAGCGGCCTCGACCTTTCGAAAACGATAGGAATGGCTTCCGCCTCCGCCGGCAACTATGCAGCAATTGGAGGATCAAGCAGCACTGCTTCAATAACTTCCCCGGCAGTTTCAAATCCGGGTCCGTATTTCGCTATTGGCACCACTCTTGAAACATACTATTCATACCAGACCGGAAACTGGAGCGACCCTTCAACATGGACCACCGATCCCAGCGGAACAATCCAGACAGGCAGCACGACCCCCGGAACCGGCGATAAAGTTATTATCCTCACCGGCAGGACAGTAACGCTTACTTCAAGTGTATCAACAACGGGTCTCGATATTACAATAAACGACGGCGGTTTCCTCAATCAGGATACCTTTACCTTCTCTGGTACAATTGCAGCCCTCAGAGGGCAGGGTACATTCATGCTGGCATCTGCGGGTTTCCCGACAGTCACTCTCAATACACTTATCAATGCCGGAGGAGGAACGGTGGAGTACAATAATTCATCATCATTTACAATCCCTTCTTCTCCTTCAACGTACAACAATCTTACAATAAACACTTCAGGTGCCGTAGCAACACTGACTGCCAATCTTACTCTAAACGGAAACCTTTATGTAAAAAGCGGTACTCTCAGAATTAACGATGATGCTCTTGTTGCCAAATTAACAATAACAATAAACGGAAACGTCGCGGTTGACAACGGGGCATCTCTTACTGTCGGAAACGGAATCACCAACGGGGCTATCGGAGGGACGGGAGGCACTGCCCCTTTCCTGAACTATTATCTTAATTTCCATACTGTTATAATAAAGGGTGACTTTACAAATAACGGGACCGTCAAATTTACAAACCTTCAGTATCCGCTGTATAATGCATTTCCCCCCACCTCTGCGGGTTCCACTACTGGAGCGGCATCAGTTTATTTCCAGGGGAATGCCAATAATACAATAACATGCAACGGCACAACCATTTTTTATAATCTCGTCGTAGACAAGGGCACTGATCAGACCTATCAGCTTATAGTCAACTCATCATCCTATCCCAATTTCAGGATATATGGAGCAAATTCCCTTGCTACGGATGGCGCGCTGGCCGCTGATCCCAATATCAGGAAAGCCCTGTGGATAAGGAACGGAACCCTGGTTCTGAAAGGATCGTTGATTATCCCTTCACTTACCGAAGGAACTGCTGCAAATTCTGAATACATCATTCCTTCAAAAGGAGCGCTCAGGCTCGATGGCCCTGACGTTGTGATCCTGTCAACTGCAGACGACTATCGTGAAGTGAACGCAGGCTATTCAGTGGCAGCCCCCGATAATGGCACACTTGGAATCGCCGGCGCAACATCGAGAGGGACTTACATTTTCGGAACCCTGCAGGTTAACAGCGGGTACCTTTCCACAAGGGAATCAGGCGGACTGATAACATCGAGTGTTGCCTCCGGACAACTTATAATCAACGGCGGAACTGTTGATGCAAAACAATTTCTCTCCTCAACAGGCTCTGCCTCATATACCCAGACAGGCGGCTTGTTTATTCTCCGCGGACGCTTCCAGCGCACACCGACCGCTTATTCTTCAGTAAGCGACCTTGTAAATGTTTCAGTCTCCACACTGAACACTTCACGATTAGCGAGCACAGTAACTACCACGTTCGGATCATTTAACCTCGAACAGACAACAAACATCTTTTCAATGTCGGGAGGAACAATCAGGATCTACGACGTCTGCAACACCGGCGCCGCGAAAGCATTCGATGTAAAATCTTCCTCCTCTAATATAAATGTAACCGGCGGAACACTTGAAATTATTCCTGTTACGGGCACTGCGCTGGCAGATGCAGCCAGTTTTTCAATATATTCAAATGCCCCGCTAAGCAACCTGATAATTAACAGGACCAGCAGCAGTTCCACAGTAAATCTAAGCACTCCGCTTGTTGTTCAGAACGATCTCAGCCTCACATCAGGAGTACTGGTATCTACCACTTATGACGTTTCTGTCGGCGGTGATTTTACAATTGAGAACGGATTCACATATACACCGGGATCAAATGCAACTATATTTAACGGTACTTCCGACCAGATTTTCACGATAAACTCCGGTTCGGCATTATCGCTGAACAAATTGACAATCAGTAAACCTGCAGGTATAAAAGTTGATCTTGCCGGAACGCAGAATACCCTGAATATAAACGATAATCTCCGGCTTGAACTGGGAACACTTAACGATAACGGCAAGACAATAAATGTTGCAAAAGATGTCTACAACTCCGGTCTGCATACCGGCGCCGGGAAGATCGTTTTCAACGGAAGCGTCACTCAGAATATAGACGGGAATGGTATTTTTCAGAATATTGAACTTGATAATAATACAGGGACGGCACCTGTTGCACTTATTGCCAACACAACAATAAACGGTCAGCTCACATTCTCGCGCGATAAGCTCTTCAACATCAGCACCTATAACCTTAGACTCAATGCCGGGTCAACAATTATCAACTCAGGTTTATTGCGTTATATCCAGACAGCCGGTAATTCAGGCGACGGAGGTGTTACAAGGGTTTATGATTCCACAACGCCATTCACATTTCCGGTCGGAGCCCCTACTCTTATTCCTGTAAGGGCTGTTAAATACACCCCTGCCACGATTGGTTTTTCATCAGCTCCCTCAGTTTACGGATCTGTTACCGTTGTGCCGGTAGGCTATGAACACCCTGCAACCACTGCTAACGGGCAAAGTCTTACATATTTCTGGAGAATTTCATCATCAGGATTTTCAGGTATTGCAGCCGGATCGGTAACCCATTCCTTTATGTACAACGTGAATGATGTGGTTGGAACAGAGGGCAGTTATACTCCTGCTCTGTATACAAGGAATGACTTTACATGGAGGGCCGGAACAAACTCAAACCCTCCAATCAATACCACAACCAGGACGATCACTGACTGGTCGACTCCCACAAACAGCACTGACTACCTCGATGCAGATTATACTGCAGGAGATGCAGCTTTCGGAACACCACTGACATTTTACAGCATTGCAAGCAGCGCCTGGAACCTTAATACAACATGGTCGTATTCCTCCGGAGGAACAGCTGTACCTGCAGGAGCAGTGGAGGGCACCAATTTCCCCGGCGAAAACAGCATAGTAATAATTGAAAACAACAATACAGTCAACCTCACTGCAAATCACAAATGTGCCAGCCTGCAGATAAAATCGGGCTCGGTGCTTGACATCTATACCTGGACCGGAAGTACTTTCAGTATGGTGCTAAATACACCCACAGGCAATGGATTGTTCAGGCTCACAACAACAGCAACTGCATCTACCGTACCTAAAGAATTTCCTTTCCCTGCCAACAGCGATTTTTCGGATTTCAATAATAATCAGGGAACAACCGAGTACTACGATATCGATGGAACGGCCGGCGCTCTGTACATATTACCAGCTGCTGTAACAACATACGGGAACCTGATCCTTACTGCCAGGGGAGGCGACAATATTGTACTGCCAAACAATGCCCTGACTACAATCAAAGGAAACCTGAGCATTGGTGGTGATAATCCGGGTGCATGGATTGCAGTAAGCTGGAATACAAATATTGCTCCATATAATTCAGGTTTGTACAATCCCACAATCGAGAAAACAGTTTATATTACAGGTAATCTGAATGTCAACACCGGAACTTTGATTTTCATGCCTGAAGTTGTTCCTCAGCATCTTGTCATAGATGGCGATCTGACTGTCGGATCAAACGGATTCATAGATGTTCAGCCTGCTGCTTATGGTGTTCCGCCCGGAGCCCCACAGCCAAACACCATTGCTATAGGAGGTGATCTGGTAAATAATTCCACTGCGGTTCCTTATGTAAGACTACTCAACGGGGCTTATTACTGTGATCTGACATTCCAGGGGTCCGACGATGCAGTAATATCCGGAACCAGCACTTCCACCACTCTGAATAAAGTGATAGTCAATAAAGGAAATTCTCAGGCTACAAATCTCTCACTCACTATCGGAGGCACTCTCACTACACTTACAAACAACTGGCTGACCTTGCAGAACGGCACTCTAAAGTACATGAGGACCAATCCCGGCAGCGATTTTACAATCTCCACAACAACTCCATTCAGTATTCCATCAACTGCAGGCCTGTATGTTGATTATGCAAATTCAGGCAATAGAAATATCCTTATAGGGAACAGCAATGCGAACACCAATGACCTTTTTCTTGACGGAAAACTAACGGTCGTAAGCGGAAATGTTTATGTCGGACCGTCAGGTGCTCCGGCAAACAATAATGACATAGAGTATTCAGGCAGCGGATCTTCTGCAATTGAAGTCCGCGGAGGAACCCTCACTGTGAATGGTCAGATCCGGAGACCTGCTGCTTCTACAAATGGAAATCTCAGCTTTACCCAGTCGGGTGGAAATGTTATTATAAATGGTAATAATGCCCTCGCAGCAAAGGCAAAGCTGGAGGTCCTGAACGAAGGCAGCCAGTTTAATATGTCCGGCGGCACACTCACAATCGTACGGGGAGGAGGGACTACTTACGGAGATCTCTATTTAAGGCCTGCATCATCCACTGTAACAGGCGGCACTATTGTATTCACAAATGTAATTCCGAATACAGTTCAGAATTACCTGCTCGATGCAAATATCCCCTTGTACAACCTTACAGTTACTGGCGCTGCCGGGGGTGGAATCAATGCAAACCTTGGTCTGCTTATAAGCCCTCTTCAGCTTGACGGTGCACTGACAATGACCAATGCGCAGAGCACTTTCAATTCTAATAGCATAAATGTTTCTTTAAAAGGAAACCTTGTAAATGAAGGGACTATAAATTTCGGCACCGGCGCAACAACCTTCAACGGCGGAGTGCAGACTGTTTCAGGAGCTTCAGTGACAAATTATTATAACCTGAACGTCTCCTCAGCAAATTCCCTTACAATTAATTCAAACTTCTCAGTAAGCCAGAATCTTGTAATAGGAACCGGCTCTCTTATTCTTGGAAACAAAAAAGTCACTCTCTCGGGCAACCTGACAAATAACGGTTCTTTCACAGACGACAATACTTCCGGCGGAGTAAGCTTTTCGGGAACAACACAGCAGCAGATTACGGGAACAGGCGCCTATGGCAGACTTGAAATAAACAACACAGCCGGAGTAATACTAAATAATGATATAACCCTTCAGAATGACCTGGTGCTCACCCAGGGGATCCTGGATATTAACAGGTACCAGCTCACCCTGGCTGTAACCAGCAGTATATCCGGATCGTCTTTCAGCTCCTCCAAAATGATAAAGACCGACGGCGTTACAAGCAGCCCCGGATTAAGAAAGTTCTTTACAATAGCGCCTCAGGCCTTCACCTTTCCTGTAGGTGTGACCGGAAAATACACTCCTGCAATTTGGAATATAACAGCCACCACGAAGGTGGGATCGATAAGGGTAAATCCTGTAAATGCGTCTCATCCGACGGTTCTTGATCCGGCCAATGTTCTCCGTTATTACTGGCTGATTGAAAGTTCGGGTATGACATCTTGTAATGCTGATGTGGATCTTCAGTATGTTCCCGGCGATGTATATGGTACTGAAAGCAACTACGTGGCAGCAAAACTTGAGTATCCCGGTAACGTCTGGATAAAAGCTCCGGAGGGATTTGCAACCGATAATGTAAATGAATCCACTCATCAGATCCGGTTCAGTTATACTGCCAGCAATAACCTGAACGGGGAATTTACTGCCGGCGGCTATGATGCCATCCCTGGCGAAATTCCTACATACCAGTCGAATCAAAACGGAAACTGGACTGACGAAACGATCTGGACACCAGTGGGGGAATCTCCGGCATGCCCCGAAGGAGGTCCTGTAGGATTCAATGTGATTATAGATCATGAGGTCTCGGTAACTACAAACAATATCTCTGCAAAAACCGCTGTAATCAATAACAAGCTCAGCATTTTTGCGCCTACATACGGCCATAACCTTGGAATTGTTTCAGGTGAAGGGACTGTTTATGTTGAAAGCGGAAATATCCCTGCAGGAACCTGGGATGATTTCTTTAACTGCAACGGGAATGCTACACTCGAATACGGAGGATCAGGATTATATACTGTCGTTGCAACACTGTACAATAGTGTCCCCAATTTGTTTTTTACAGGAACAGGCACAAGAATACTTCCAGCAAAAGACCTGATAATATGTAAAAGGCTCGTTATCGACGGCCCGACCCTCGACAACAGCGTAAACAACCGAAAGCTGACTATTTTAGGTACCATGGAACGCCTTTCCGGTGCTTTTACAAGCGGATCAGGAATATCTCCTTTAGCTACCGTCTCCTTTTCCGGGACAGCAGCTCAGGTACTCGGGGGTGCAACCGGCGATTTCTCCGGATCAAACAAATTCTATAATCTGGAGATCAATAACCCCTCGGGGTTAAGTATAGGAACCAATGGACTTGTTGAGGTAAATTATGAACTTCTTCTTACAAACGGAATTATAACAACAAGTTCCTCCAACAAGCTTATAATCCTTAATCCTTCTGCTGCTGCTGTAACTCCTTCAGGAGGAAGCGGATCATCATTTGTAAACGGTCCTCTTGTCAAGCAGATTGATAACGGGGGCGTCTTCCTTTATCCTATTGGCAAAGGCAGTACTAAAGGCCATAACTTCACTCTTACTTCAGCAGCCGGAAGTACCTTGCAGTGGACAGCAGAATATTTTATGCCAAATCCGACAGCAGCTGCATTAACTGATCCTTTGCAAGCCGTAAACAGGGCTGAATACTGGAGTGTTCTGACAAGCACAAGCGCCTCTGCAAAAATCAAGATCGGATGGGATCCCTTAAGTGACCTTACTCCTCTTCAGACAGAAAGCGGAATGCCTGATATGAGAATAGGCGAGGAAGTCGCAGGATCGTGGACGGAGCGGAACTCAGTCACAACCGGAAACAACAGCAACGGTGATGTTGAAACTACCGATAATGTGACTATTTCAACTACTCCAAAGAACTTTACCACAGCCAGTATTACGCCTGCCGGCGCAAGAGCTTCATTTTCTTCCCCGGCTCCCGTCTGCGGAACCGGCGGAATACCTGTAACCTTTACCTCGTATGGTACAATAAACCTGAATTATACGCTTGATTATACCCTTGACGGCGTGCCTCAGACACAGGTCAGTGTCACATCGCTGCCTTACACCCTGCCTGCAGCAACTCCCGGAGCCTACAAGCTTACCGCTTTCACTTATAATGGCGGAGCCAATACAGGGGTTGTTGATCAGACTACTGTTAACGTCTATGCGAATCCTACGGTGGCAGATGCAGGCGAAATCCAGTCTCTCTGCGGGGAGTCAGGAACCATCCTTGAAGGCAATTCACCTTCCCCCTATGCCGGATTATGGACAATTGTAAGCGGTGAAGGCGGAACACTCGTGAACAACACGCTTAACACCACAGTTTTCACAGGAGTTCTTGGTGCGAGTTACGTCCTTCGCTGGACAATAACCAACGCATCATGTTCATCATCCGATGATGTAACTATTTCATTTCCTGTCATTGCTTCACAGCCAGCGAATTTTACGGCATCTGTCAATCCGGTATGCAGCGGCTCCGGGGGAAATGTGTATACAGTCCCTAATGTGCCCGGCAGCACTTACAACTGGTCATACTCAGGAGACGGGGAAACTATAACAGGTACAGGAAACTCGGTGACAATTGCTTTCAGCTCCTCGGCTACAAGCGGAACATTGAGCGTAACAGCATCAAATGCATGCGGTACAAGCCCTGCAAGAACACTGCCGGTAACCATAACAAGTGAGAATACCTGGACCGGAGCTATAAGTACCGACTGGAATGTTGCAGGGAACTGGTCCTGCGGTGTCATTCCGGCAGTAACGACAGATATTGTGATCCCAAATGTTACGAATAAACCTGTTCTTGGCAGCGGTGCTGTTACAATAAACAATGCTGCAATTGCAAATGGTTCATCGCTAACTCTTTCAGGAACTACGCTTACTGTGAGCGGAACACTTACAAACAATGCCGGCAACACAGGACTTGTATTGCAATCCGATGCCTCCGGAGATGCGAAACTCATTTACAGCGCTTCAAATGTTCCCGGCACTGTTGAGTTATACCTTACAGGAGGACTGGTGAGTCCGGGTGTCGGAAGGTTCCACTATATTGTGCCGCCTGTTCAGTCGATGACAATAGGTAGCTCTATAGCAGATGTAAAAACGAACCTCAGCCTGACAAATTTCGCCGGCGACCTTATGCTGTACGACGAAACAAAGGCAATTACAAGCAAGGAACAGGGATGGCAGTACTTCGACGGATGGAACTCCTCAACTCCATTTTCCACAATGGTCCCTACCCGTGGGTTACAACATTTACCTTACCGGGAATGACAAGGTCATATTCAAAGGGAATATAAATGGTTCCGTAAATCCCTACAGTCTTAGCTATACATCAACATATTCGCACCAGGGCTGGAACCTTGTCGGGAATCCCTATCCCTGCAACTACGACCTTACTGGAGTAGACGTTCTTAACAACAGCGATGATGTAGACAATACAGTATATTATACAAAGGATGGCGTTTTTTACTACTGGAATGTCTTCACTGATGCAGGTATAGGAGTAACCAGTGATATTGTTCCGCCAATGCAGGGATTCTTTATTAAGGTAAGGTCTGAAGGGAATACTTTCAACCTTCCTACAGCCTTCAAAACAGCCGGTGCAGGAGATGTAAGGTCAAAAGGCTCAGCTAAGTCCGCTGGTAAGAAAGGTGCGGATATAAGCAAGATAAAGCTTGTGCTGGGGAACGGAGCAAAATCGGATGAGACTATAGTTTGCCTTATTGATGATGCCACAAACGGTTTCGACGGCGATTATGATGCAGAAAAACTCTTTGGAGGTGATAACACCCAGCCTTTTATACATAGTGCGCTTAATAATTTCAGATATGCAATAAACGCTGTTAAGGGTCCGGAAGCCACCCCGGTGATAATCCCATTGACAGTAACAATAAAGACCCCCGGAACTTACAGCATCAGCATAAGCGAATTTGAAAATCTTGAAGATGTAGCCGTTACTCTGCGGCACGGTTCTGTTGATACAAAAATCAATTACAATACAAGCTACACTTTTACATCGGCAGCCGGCACTTTCAACAACTTCCAGCTGATATTCGGAGACGTATCGACAGGCACTGAACCGCAACCCGAAGGAAGTGAAAGCTTTAAAACGTGGTACAGCAATGATTATCTGTATATCAACTCCCCTGTTGCCTTGTCCTCATACAATGCCAGGGTGCTTGTTATGGATCTGCAGGGAAGGGTTGTTCATGATAATCCGAACCTGCCTCTGATCCCGGGAGAAACCGTACAGGAAGCTCTCTCGCTGTCGAGGGGAATGTATGTGGTTCAGGTGCTTGTAAATCAGAAAGTATTTGCATCGAAGATTGTGGTAATGTAATGTTGCGGGGTGCGGGGTACTGGGTGCAAGGGTACAGCGGTGTTCAAATTCACCCTTTGAAGGCATGCCGTCAACCCAAGGGGTCTGAAAAGGCTTAAAGTAATCGAATAATAAAGGTGAATATATTTAAATATTAGGATAAGGACCGGTAAAAAAGCTTTCCCATCCTTTTTAAGGAGGGGTGGCCGCAACACAATTATTAAAAGTATAAAGCAGTGAATCCTTTGCGGCCGGGGTGGTTGATTATACTATCATATCGCTAGATTTTTTCTTATTAATAGTTTTTCTGATCTCATCTTTTAAATATTCAGGATCCTGGAATACAAATCTGTTTTCAAACCTTAAAACGGTGAATCCTAAACTCTCCAGATATTTATCCCTATTTTCATCTTTTTGTATTCTATGATATTCACCATGCGGATTTCCGTCAAGTTCAATTATCAGCTTCTCTGAAGGACAGCAGAAGTCAACAATATAACTACCAATACTGTATTGTCTTCTGAATTTTCTTCCTTCAAGTTGTTTTGATTTAAGCATAAGCCATAATGCTGCCTCTGCCGAAGTGGAATTGTTCCTGAGAGATGATCTGAATGGTTTCAGGCTCTTTCTGTTGAAGAGGTTTTTGTTTTTCATAAATATAAAGGTAAAAAGAAACGAATAAAGGTAAAATCAACCACCCCGGCCGGGAAATAAAACCTTGTAAATATCAGAGAATCAATCGTCCCGGCCACCCCTCCTTCAAAAGGAGGGGAAACTTTTACTTATCTCCATCTTTAAAATATTATGCTTAGGTTGACGGCTATACCTTTGAAGGGGGTCGGGGGGATGTCCTCACCACTCAAGTTCCTCCTTTCATTCCGGTGTACAGTTAAACTGTTTTACCATTGTACCGTTGTACCGTATTTTCTAAAACTTCTCCATTATCAAAAAATCATCTATAAATCTCTTTTTATCATAGCTAAAAGTTTATAGTGTCGTAACCACAAATACAGCAAATATTTCCATGTTTTTATGGTTATAACCCTTTTTTAATTACCGGCCATTGGTTGAGACCATTACTCCATTTACTTTTGTCTTTTATAATTTGTATTCTATCTTTACACACTTTACTCAAAATACTTGAGCTTAATGCAACCTGCATTGTACTTTCAGAGTCTTCATATAACATCATATGATATGAAAAAGCTAATATTTTACATAATGCTGCTCCTGGCAGTACCGTCTTCATTGCTGGCACAGGTAACAGTTACCGGGTCAACCGGGGCAGATGCATCTTATGCCAGACTGGCTCTCGCCTTCACTGCCATCAATGGAACAGCCCAGACAGGGAACAACATTGTTATAACAATAACAGGCAATACCACAGAAACTGGCACAGCAACCCTCAATGCAGGAGCATGGACCTCATTGGTCATTTATCCGACTGCTACAGGCCTTTCAATAAGTGGAAACCTGGCAACTCCACTCATCGACCTGAACGGGGCATCCAATATTACGATCGATGGCAGAGTTAACCAATCGGGGAGCACCCGCGATATGACAATAATCAATACAAGTACTTCAAATACTGCCGGAACCTCAACCATCCGCTTTATAAACGATGCCTCATCAAACCATGTTCAATACTGTAACATTAAAGGATCTTCAATCCGAACCACCAATGGAATACTTTTCTTCAGCTCAACAACCGGAACTACAGGGAATGACGGAAACACAATAGAAAACAACAATATAACTAATGCTGCAGATGCCAATCGTCCGGTTAACGCTGTCTATTCTTCCGGTACTGCCCTCCTGGAGAACAGCGGAAATAACATCAGTGGTAATAATATATTTGATTTCCTTAGCCACTCCATACAGTCGTATGGCATAAACCTTGCAGCCAATACCACTTCCTGGATCATTTCAGACAACAGCTTTTATGAGACAGCATCATTTGCACCTGCTGCAAGTGTTGCATACTATGCGATCTATATTAACAATGCTTCAGGAACAGATTTTTCGATATCAGGTAACTTTATAGGCGGCCGTTCATCTTCCTGCGGAGGCTCTGCCTGGACTAAATCAAATGCCTGGAATAATGCCTTTACTGCTCTCTATCTTAATGTCGGAACAGGAACTCCCAGCAGTATTCAGGACAATACCATCAGAAACTTCGACTGGAGCAACGCTTCCAATGCCAGCTGGACAGGTATTAATATCACAGGAGGTGATGTTAATATAGGTACGACTGCAGGAAATGCAGTCGGAGATACAACCGGTACAGGTTCGATAACCATTACGAGTGCTGCAACAGGATCGAACTTTTACGGGATCTATGTCCCGGGAACGGGAACAGTCGATTGCCGTAACAACAGTATCGGCTCCATAACTCTCCTCAATACAGATACAAATGCCAGCAATTTTTACGGAATATATAACAGCGGCGCAGGTACAATTACAATCAGCAACAATAAGGTAGGCAGCCGGAATACTGCCGCCAGTGTCAATGCCAGCCCGGAAAGCACATCAAATACCCAGAGTGTTTATGGGATCTACAACTCCGGGACCGGCACCGTAACAATAAGCAACGATACGATAGCAAATCTCAAAAACAACACTACAAATATTGCTACCGGCGCACGGGGATTGGTAAGCGGCATTGCGTCGACAAACGGGACAAACAGCATATCGCGAAATACTATTCACGATCTGACAATTGCCAATGCCAACAATTCGGGTGCCAGTAATGCCGCTGTTACAGGGATAGCTCTTACAGGGACATCTCTGAAGACAGTGAAGGAGAATATTATCTATAATCTTTCAAACACATACAGCTCTTTTGCAGGAAGCGTTATTGGTCTGTACTTTACAGGGAATACCGAGGCCAATATAGTCAGTGAGAACTTTATTCACAGCCTGTCGGTAACCGGAGCCTCCTCAACAAGCGCCAGCATATATGGTATACGTGTTGCATCAGGAGCAGCCACATACTCCAACAATATCATCACCTTGGGTGGAAATACGACAACGGCTTTTTACGGGATCTTCGAGACCGGGGGTGCCGGCAATAATAACAATCTCTGGTTCAATACTGTTTATATAGGAGGAACAGTGAGTTCGGGCACCAACACCTCTTATGCCCTTTACAGCAACTCAAATACCAATACCCGTGATTTCAGGAACAACCTGTTAATAAATGCAAGGTCTACCACCGGCGGATCGAATTTGCATTATGCAGCATATTTTCGTCAAACCGGGGGAACCATAACTTGTAATTTCAATGATTACCAGGCAACCGGAACAGGCGGAACCCTTGGTTACTATGGCGGCAACAAAACAAGGCTTCCTATAGTCACAGGCAAGGATGTCAGCAGCCTTGCACAGGATCCCCTGCTTGCAAACGGAGGAGGAATTGATACTCTCGATTATATCCCGGCAAATTCAAATCTGCTTGCCAAATCTGGTACCGGCATTACAGTTGATTATGCCGGAAATGCAAGACACGCAACTTTCCCGGCAATGGGAGCATTTGAGATAGCGATAGACCGTATAGTTGATGTTTACCAGGCAGGAGGCGATCTTCTTGCAGGTTACTCCACTTTGAAAGCTGCCTTTGATGCCATTAATGCCGGAACTATTACAGGCGAGCTGGAGATCAGGATAAATGGCAACACAACAGAAAGCGGGACATCTGTTCTGAATGCAAGCGGGAGCGGAAGTGCCCTGTATGATTATGTCAGAGTATTTCCCACAGAGACAGGGATCACTGTCTCAGGAAACCTGGCGGCACCGCTTATTAACCTCAATGGTGCAGACAATGTGTACATTCGACGGAAGGGTATTTGCAACAGGGTCGGATATTGACCTTACCATAACCAACATAAGCACAAACGCTGCGGCTACTACAATCCAGTTTACCGAATCGGCCGAAACCGATACAATAAAATACTGTACAATTAAAGGATCAGGAACCGGTACCGGCGCAAATATGAGAGGGATATTATTCTTCTCAACAGCCACCACGGGCAACGGAAATGATAAAATAATAATAGAAAACAATAATATCACCTCCGATGCGGCAGGCAGACCGATAAATGCAATCTATTCCTCCGGATCTGCAGGTTTTGAGAACAGCGATAACATAATTCGCAATAACAATATATATGATTTTCTGAACAGGGGAGTAGCCTCATACGGGATTAACCTGAGTGCCGGCTCTTCAACCTGGACCATTACGGGAAACAGTTTCTATGAGACTGCTTCATTAATTCCTACTGCATCTGTCGCATACATAATTATACAGATCAACAATGCAACAGGAACCGGCTTCAACATAAGCGATAACTTTATCGGGGGTCAGGCAGCTTCGTGCGGCGGCTCTGCCTGGACTAAGACCAATGCATTTAACAACATATTCACTGCCATAAGCATAAACGCAGGTAGCGGGATAGTAAGCAGCCTTCAGAACAATACAATCAGTAACTTTAACTGGAGCAACTCCCTGAACGGAAACTGGACTGCAATAAATATTGCTGCCGGCGATGTGAATACAGGCACAATTACCGGTAATACAATCGGTGCCACTACAGGAACAGGATCAATTACCCTTACAGCAGCGACAACCGGGGCTATTGTCTATGGTATAAACATCCTGAGCCCGGGAACCGTAGATTGCCAGAAGAACAATATAGGATCGATCACTACGGCAAATATTGACGCCAATGCAAGCAGCTTTTACGGGATAAACAATTCCGCAACAGCAGGAGCCATCACTATCAGCAATAATACGATCGGAAGTGCATCGACAGCAGGAAGCATAAATACAAGCTCAGGAAGTTCTGCTGCTGCTCAGACCCTTTATGGTATTTATAACGCGGGAACCGGAACAGTAACAATCAGCGGTAACACAATATCAAACCTCACAAACGCCACAAACAATGCAACTATCGCCACCAGGGGCCTTATCAACGGAATTGCATCGGTAAACGGGGAAAATACAATTTCGGATAACATAATTCACGATCTTACAATAGCCAACGCAAATAATTCAGGAACCAGCACAGCAGCTGCCGGTGGTATAGTTTTAACCGGAGCTACGCTTAAAACAGTAACAGGAAACACGATCTACAATATTTCAAATACCTATGATTCGTTTGCAGGAACTGTCTACGGACTATACTTCACAGGTAATTCAGGAGCAAATGTTGTAAGCAAAAACTTCATTCACAGCCTTTCGGTTACAGGGGCCGCTTCGAATGCTGCGGCCATATATGGTATCAGGTTCGTATCGGGAGAAGCCACCGGGTCAAACAATATCATAACTCTGGCTGGAAATACCCTGACAACCATCTACGGGATATATGATGCCGGCGGTGTCGGGAATAATAGCAACCTCTTCTTTAATACTGTATATGTTGGCGGTGTGAACTCTGCCGGAGCCTCCAACAAGTCGTACGCACTTTACAGTGCCGCCAATAACAATGTCCGCGATTACAGGAATAATATACTTTCAAATACACGGTCAACCGAAGGAGGGTCAAACCTTCATTATGCAGCATATATAGTAACTGCAGGAGGTACAATTACCTGCGATTATAACGATTATTACGTCAGCGGAACAGGAGGAACGCTGGGATATTACGGAGCTAACAGGACAAGCCTGCCAATAGTGACCGGACAGGACGGATGCAGCTCGGCCATAAATCCGCTTTTTGCCAGTGCCGGAGGAACAACTGCAGCCGACTATATACCTTCTGCAAACACCCTGCTGGCTGCAACCGGAACAGGTATCACCACCGACTACGACGGAGGTGCTGCCAGAAGCACAACCGCACCTTCAATGGGTGCTTTTGAGGTTGCAGTAGTTACATATATTGAGATCTACAAAACCGGTGTCCTGCAGGGTGGATACTCCTACCTGAAAGGGGCCTTTGATGCCATTAATGCAGGTACTGTAACCGGAGCCCTCGAGATAAGGATAAACCTCAGTACAACGGAAAACATAAGTGCTGTTCTTAATGCCAGCGGCATGGGCAGCGCTAATTACACATCGGTAAATATTTATCCGACAGTATCGGGAATTACTGTTTCGGGAAACATGGCTACCCCGCTTATTGATCTAAACGGAGCTGATAATGTGACAATCGACGGAAGAGTCAATGCCACTGGAACAACAAAGGATATGGTGATCACCAATACCAGCATTGCGGCTACGGCAGGAACTTCAACAATCCGTTTTATAAACGATGCCTCTGCCAATACTGTAAAATACTGCACCATCAAAGGTTCCCAAACCGGAGCAGCCAATGGAATACTATTGTTCAGCACTGCCGCTGCAAGCGGAAACGACGGAAACACAATAGACAATAACAATATCACAAGTTCTGCCGATACCGACAGACCTTTAAATGTAATCTATTCATCCGGAACTGCCACCTTCGACAACAGCGGCAATATTATCAGCAACAACTATTTTTACGATTTCTTCAACCGGTCAACCGCTTCATACGGCATCAACCTTGGGGCAAATACAACATCGTGGGATATTACCGGAAACAGCTTCTTCGAAAAGGCTTCATTCGTTCCGGCTGCCTCTGTTGCATACAATGTAATCTTTATAAACAATGCCTCAGGAACCGGATTTACGATCAGCAATAACTTCATAGGCGGCCAGGCTGCCTCATGCGGAGGGTCTGCCTGGACAAAAACCAGCGACTACAATAATATTTTCAATGCCATCAATATTACTGCCGGTGCGGGAACTGTGAGCAGCATTCAGAACAATACTATCAGGAACTTCAACTGGAGTAATTCTGCAAATGCAGCATGGACTGCAATCGGAGTTGCTGCAGGCGATGTGAATATAGGAACCGCTACAGGTAATACGATAGGAGCAGGTACGGGTACCGGTTCAATTACAGTAACAGCCACGACAAGCGGAGCAATCGTATATGGTATTAATATCTTAAGCCCGGGAACAGTCGATTGTCAGAAGAACATTATAGGTTCTGTCACCACTGCAAATGCCGATGCCAATGCAACAAACTTTTACGGGATAAGCAATTCTGCAACAGCCGGGACCATCACAATAAGCAATAATACAATCGGTAGTACCACAACAGCCTCAAGTATCAACGCCAGCTCGGCAAGTACGGCTGCTACACAGACCCTTTACGGAATATATAATGCTGGTACCGGGACGGTTACAATTGGCAACAATACTATTGTAAACCTTACAAACGGAACCACAAATGCCACCGGCGGAACAAACGGTCTTGTTCACGGTATCAATTCAACAAATGGAACCAATACCATCACAGGCAATACAATCCACGATCTTACAATTGCCAGCGCAAATACAAATGGAACAACAGTTGTCTCTGCAGGAGGAATAATACTGACCGGAGCAACACTTAAAACAGTTTCAGGAAACACTATCTATAACCTTTCCAATACAAATTCAACATTTGCCGGGAGCGTTACAGGATTGTATTTTACTGCAGGCACAGGAGCAAACGTAGCAGATAAAAACTTCATTCACTCGCTCTCTGTACCGGAAACCTCCTCTGCTGCAACAATATTCGGTATCAGGATAGCCTCGGGAGCCACTACATGGTCAAATAATATCATATCGATAACAGGAAATTCTGCAACAACAATTTACGGGATCTATGAGACCGGTGCTGCCGGCAATGACAATAGCCTTTATTTCAACACAGTATATATAGGAGGTAGCCTTACTTTGGGATCAGCCAACAGGTCTTATTGCCTCTACAGCGCCTCAACAGCCAACATACGGGATTTCAGAAATAATATTTTCAGGAATGCCAGGTCGACCGACAGCGGATCAAACCTTCATTATGCAGCATATATTGCCAATGCAGGAGGTACGATAACCTGCGATTTCAATGATTACAGGGTTTCGGGAACAGGAGGTATAATCGGTTATTATGGCGGGAACCGCACAATTCTTCCTATTGTCACAGCCCAGGATGTGCAGAGTCTGACAAGGGATCCCCTTCTTGCAAACCCGGGAGGAACTGCTGCTGCTGATTATATCCCCACTACCTCAACCCTTCTTGCAACGCCGGGTACAGGCATAACCACCGATTATGACGGAGGTGCAGCAAGAAGCACAACATATCCTGCAATGGGTGCATTTGAAATTGCAATTATCAGGATAGTGGACGTGTTTGAATCGGGTGATCTGAAAGGGGGATTTTCGAGCCTCAAAGGGGCCTTTGATGCAATAAATGACGGAACTATAAAAACCGGAAATTTTGAAATAAAAATCAATGCCAACACTTCTGAAAACGGCACTGCAGTTCTTTACCAGAGCGGTTACAGCGGTCTGTCTGATTATTCATCGATATTAATATATCCGACAGTTTCCGGATTAGCAGTTTCAGGAACAGTGACTGCCCCGCTTATAAGTCTTGACGGGGCTGATAATGTAACAATCGACGGAAGGGTCAATGCCACCGGTTCGGCAAAAGATCTTATCATTACAAACCTCAGCACATCAGCCGTTGCAGGCACTTCGACAATAAGCCTCATAAACGACGCCACATCAAATACAGTGAAATACTGTACAATAAAAGGATCATCGACAAATGCCAGCAGTGGTGTAATCATGTTCAGCACAACTACCGGAACAACAGGCAACGACGGTAACACCTTCGACAATAACAATATCACATCATCGACCGATGCCAACAGGCCGCTTAATGCCATTTATTCAGCCGGAACCGCCACTTTCGATAATGACGGCAACAATATTACAAACAACAGCTTCTATGATTTCCTGAGCCGGGCAACAGCTTCGAACGGAATTAACCTTGCAGCAAATACAACAGCCTGGACAATCACAGGCAACAGCTTTTATGAGACTGCATCATTTGCGCCGACAGCTTCAGTTGCATATAATGTCATCCTGATAAATAATGCCTCCGGCACTAATTTCGTAATTACCGGTAATTTCATCGGAGGTCAGGCTGCATCTTGCGGCGGTTCGGCCTGGACAAAAACCGTAGCCTTCAACAACACATTTACAGGCATAAATATCACAGCCGGAACAGGAACAGCAACCTCAGTACAGAATAACACCATAAGAAACTTCAACTGGTCAAATTCAACAACTGCAACCTGGACGGCTATTGCCGCAGCAGCCGGTGATGTGAATATCAGGAACAGTTACAGGAAACACAATAGGAGCAGCGACAGGAACAGGATCAATTACATATACCGCCACCACTAACGGGGCCAATGTATACGGAATCAATATAACGCTCAACAGGCACTGTCGATTGCCGGAATAACAATATCGGATCTGTAACAGCCGCAAACATCAACGGCAGCCAATGCAAGCAACTTTTATGGTATATATAAAAGTGCAGTAGCAGGTACTACTACGATCAGCAGCAATAACATTGGAAGCGCTTCAACGGCCGGCAGCATCAATGTTACATCAGCCAGTTCAGGAAATACTCAGCTAATATACGGCATCTACAACACAGGAACAGGCAATGTGACTATCAGCAATAATACAATAGCCAACCTGACCAACGGAACAACGAATACAAATGGTGTTGCCGGGGGATTGTATTTCGGAGGCGGTACCGGCACCAATGTTGTAAAAGAAAACTTCATTCATAGTCTCCAGGCAGCAGCAGGAGCTTCAACAGCTTCAGTCTATGGTATACGAATCGGATCGGGTGCGACAAGCTACTCAAATAACATCGTCACACTGGGAGGAACAACACAAAGCGTAATTTACGGTATATATGAAACCGGTGCTGCACTGAATAACAACAACCTGTATTACAACACAGTATATATTGGAGGAGCTCCTGCTTCAGGTGCACAGAACAGTTATGCTTTCTATAATGCCTCGAATACAAACACAAGGGATTTCAGGAACAATATCTTTTCAAATGCCCGGTCGAACAGCGGAGCTACAGGAAGTCATTATGCAATTTATATTGCTGGAACTACAAATCTGACTATTAACAGGAATGACTATTTTGTTTCCGGAACTGGAGGTATTCTTGGTCGTTTGACATCTGACAGGACAACACTCGTTGCCTGGCAGACAGCCACGAGCCAGGATGGCGGAAGTGTTTCAGTTAATCCGGGCTTTGCCAATGCCGGAGGAACAACTGCAGTCAGCTATATCCCGTCAGCATCCACACTACTGGCAGCCACAGGAACAGGCATCCTCAACGACTATGCCGGAACAGTCAGAAGCACACCTATCCTTCAATGGGAGCATACGAAATAACAATAGTTCCGATTGTCCAGGTTTATGCTGCAGCAGTGCTTCCAGGCAGGATATACCCAGCTTAAGGAGGCATTCGATGCAATAAATCTTGGTACACATACCGGGGCCCTTGAGATCAGGATAACAGCAAGTACTTCCGAAAACGCCTCGGCTGTTTTGAATGCCAGCGGTGGCAGCTTCAAACTATTCTTCAATAGCATATTTATCCTACAACGAGCTGGGGTAAGCATTTCAGGAAGTCTCGCTGCACCGCTTATAAGCCTTAACGGCGCCGATAATGTTACAATCGACGGAAGGGTCAATGCGACAGGTTCAACAAGAGACATGACAATCACAAATGTCAGCACCTCTGCAACAGCCGGAACCTCAGCCATCGGTTTCTCGAACGATGCTTCCTCAAATACTGTAAGGTATTGCACGCTGAAGGGATCAACCAGAAGTGCAGCATCAGGAGTCGTGTTCTTCTCCACAACAACAGGCTCAACAGGAAATGACAACAATACGATTGATAACAACAATATCACAAATTCAGCTGATGCCAGCAGACCATTCAATGCTCTCTACTCAGCAGGTACAGTCAGCTTACGATAACAGCGGAAACACCATAAGCAACAACAGCATTCTATGATTTCCTGAACCGCGCCACATCGTCGAACGGGATTAATCTTGCTGCAAATACAACAGGCTGGACAATATCGGGAAACAGTTTCTATGAAACAGCTTCCTTTGTCCCGACTGCTTCTGTTGCATACAGTATAATCCTTGTCAATAATGCATCGGGCACCAATTTTACTGTAAGCGGCAACTTTATCGGAGGCCAGGCAGCCTCATGCGGAGGATTCGGCCTGGACGAAGACAAATGCTTACAACAGTACTTTCACGGGTATAAATATGACTGCCGGGACAGGTACTGCAAGCAATATCCAGAACAATACTATAAGGAACTTTGACTGGAGCAATTCAACAAATGTAAACTGGACAGGGATAGCTGTTGCCGGAGGAGACGTCAATATAGGAACCTCAACAGGAAATATTATCGGATCTGCAACAGGAACCGGATCAATATCTATTATACCAATGCAACAACCGGAGCTGTTTTTTATGGGATCAATATTTCAAGTACCGGAACTGTTGACTGCCAGAAGAATATCATCGGATCAATAACAACATCAAACGCTGCTGCAAACTGCCACAGGCTTCTATGGAATTAACAAGACGAGCTCTGCAGGAACAACAACACTAAGCAACAACACAATCGGAAGCACTACAACTGCATCAAGCATAAATGCTTCATCAGGAAGTACCGCGGCTGCCCAGAGTGTCTATGGAATTCTTTCCGCAGGCACCGGGACCATAACGATAAGCAACAATACAATTGCCAACCTGACAAACGGCACAACAAATCCCACTACTTCTACCACAGGAGTGATCAATGGAATTACATCATCAAACGGATCGAACACAATTTCAGGCAACACTGTACGCGACCTTACAATCGCCAATGGCAATACAACGGCAGCCAATACCTTTTCTGCAGGAGGCATCGTACTCACAGGGGCCACACTTAAAGCTGTCAGCGGTAATACAATTTACAATATCTCGAACACCTTCTCAACATTCGGAGGGATAGTTACAGGCTTGTACTTTACAGGAGGCACAGCTGGTAACGCAGGCACCGTATCGGGTAACTTTATTCACAGCCTTTCAGGAACCGGCGCTTCATCGACAGCAGGCAATATTTACGGCATTCAGATCGCTGCAGGCGCCACCACTTACTCAAACAACATAATCTCCTTGGTGGAAATACAGCAACAACTGTTTACGGAATCTATGAAACAGGGACTGCCAATAACCACAATAGTCTCTATTTCAATACTGTCTATATAGGTGGCTCTCTGGGTTCTGGCATTACAAATAAATCATACGCATTGTACAGCGCCGTTACAACAAATACACGCAATTTCAGAAATAATGTCTTTATCAAATGCCCGTTCCACAACAGGCGGTGCAAGCCTTCATTATGCGGCATACTTCTCTTATGCTGTAAGCACAAACCTTACACTTGGCTATAACGATTATTATGTTTCAGGAACAGGCGGTGTTCCGGGATATTACAATGGAGCCGATGTTACAACAGTTCCTCTCATTGCAGGAACGGATGCTTCGAGTTCATTAAACAATCCTTCCTTCGTTAATGCCGGAAGCACAACGGCAAGCAACTATGCTATAACAGCCTATCTGACCGGAGTAAATGGTACAGGTATAACTACAGACTTCGGGTCTGTTACAAGAGGAACCACTCCGACAATGGGTGCCTGGGAGATGTTCCGCTGGACAGGGTCGTCGAGCAGTGCCTGGGGACTTGCCGCCAACTGGACAGGCAACAGTGTTCCTGCAGCAGATGCCACGATCATTTTTGATACTGATCCGGCAAGAGACCTGCAGATGGACGGAGACAGGTCTGTAACAAACATAGTCAATGCCCAGTCGGCCGACATACTTATCACAAACGGGTACAGGCTTACAATAAAGGGTAACATCAACTTCACAAACGGCGCTTATATCGACGCCACAGCCTCTTCTTCAACAGTAGCATATGCAGGCACACTGGCACAGACTGTTGAAGCAGGCCAATACCTTAATGACAAAGCTTATAATCTTACAATTGACAATGCTGCAGGAGTGACGCTGAACAGCAGTTTCACAGTTGATAATAATATGACAATCAATTCAGGAAGAATAGTTACTGTCGCTTCACCGAATACCCTTAAAGTAACCGGCACCCTTACAAACAATGGCGGCAACGCAGGGCTTGTAATAAAATCAGGCTCGAACGGCAGTGATGCAAAACTGATAAACAACAGCTCATCAGTAAGCGCAACAGTCGAGCTGTCGCTTTCGGGCACACTTGTGAGTCCGGGAGTTGCCAGATTCCATTATGTTATTCCTCCTGTTCAGTCGCAGACTATCGGATCAACAATCAACGAGGTTAAGACAAACCTGGGGCTTACAAGTTTCGGAGGTGACCTCCTTGCCTACGACGAGACAAAAGCCACCCCGGGTAAGGATAACGGATGGCAGTACTTTGACGGCTACACCTGGCTCGGAAACCCGTCAACTCCGTTCTCAACGATGGTATCGTCAAGAGGATATAATCTTTACCTTACTGCTAACGACAGGGCAACATTCAGAGGAACCCTCAACGGAGCAGAGCACAGCTTCACTCTCAGCTATACAGGAGCGAATCCCGGTCCGGGATGGAACCTTATCGGGAATCCATTCCCATGCAACTATGACCTTGCCGGGGTCACTGAACTCAACAACACCGACAATGTCGACAATACCGTATATTTCACCCGCGACGGCGAGTTCACCTACTGGAATGTTAGCGACGACATGGGCACATCGGGGTACTCAGACATTGTAGCCCCTATGCAGGGTTTCTTCATCAAAGCGAGAGCCTCTGCATCATTAACAATGCCTGTGGCATCAAAAACATCAACTTCTGCCGTTCCTTCACGCTCAAAAGGGGCTGCAGTCAAATCAAAGGGAGGATCGTCGACGAGGATGATAAAACTTACGCTTGGAAACGGCACTTTCGCGGATGAGACAATTGTTGCTCTATTTGATGATGCCACTACAGGATTTGATGGCGACCATGATGCATACAAGTTCTTTGGCACCAATCCACAGACACCGTATATTTATTCCGAAATCTCAAGCCAGAAATATGCGATAAATGCAGTCAGTCCGCCGGCATCTGATCCTGTTATAATTCCCCTTTCGGTAATCATCAGGACAGCAGGAACTTATACTATTAGTGTTACTCAATTTGCAAATCTCGAAGGCCAGACCGTAACTCTGAAGCATGGAGCCATTGAAACAAAACTCAGCAGCGATGTCAGCTATACATTCACTTCGGCATGCAGGCACTTTCACAAATTTCCAGCTTGTAATCGGAAGCACAACAACAGGAGTTGAATCAGAAAGGGTGGATGCTTTCAGAACATGGTACAGCAATGAGAAACTCTATCTAAGGTGCCCGTCGGGCATACTCTCCAACCAGGCTCTTGTAACAATAACTGATATCCAGGGCAGAACGCTTTACAGCAATGTAAAGGTTCCTGTTGATGCGGGTCAGACAGTGGAATATCCTGTAGCCCTTTCATATGGGATCTATATTGTGAGGGTGAATGTTGATAACTGGGTTTATGTGAATAAGGTGGCGGTCTACTAGGTTGCAGGGTGCAGGGTTGCGGGGTGCAGAGGAATGATTGGGAGAGGGGGAGAATGAGTGAGGGGAAGATGGCAAGAAATGCTAAGCGAAGTTTGCAACTTCGCTTTAATTAAACGTAGCTAAAGACTACATTTTAAATTGGACGAAGTCACAGACTTCGCCCAGCGGGGGAAAGGTTTTAAGCTACATATTTAAAAAGCCCCGGAGGGGCGAAATATTTGTAGAAACCGGGTTACTTAAAAGTAACCTTCGCCGGATCTCAATGTGATTTTTATGAAGAAAGATCTTCCGGCGAAATGAGTAGGAAGCCTGGTTTTACCGTTACACCGTTACACCTTCTTTTTCAGAAACGCCTTTGGGATTTTGAGAATGAGGTTCTGATCGAGTTTGTCTATACGAACCACAAAGCGGTTTCGTGTCCCGATTTTAATCAGCTCACCGGTCAATCCGACAAGCGATCCGCTGATCACCTCAACATGATCGCCCTGTGCGAACCTTTCGGATGAGACCTCTATCTCTGCATCGCTGTTGATAAGGAGACGGAGATTATCGATCTGGTTCTGCGGAATGGATACAGGATGTCCTTCAAATGATATGAACCTCACAACACCATTAACTTTGTACACTGAGGGGAACCACTTGGGCCGGGTCTTCACAAATACATATGACGACAGCAAGGGCCTCTCAACAAGCTTCTTCCTGTCGCTCCACTTCCTATAGGTCTTCTGGAGAGGCAGAAATGATTCAATACCCTCTTCGCCAAGTCTCTGATGCACAAGCTTTTCCGCCCTGGGCCTGGTATACACGGCATACCATTTATCCTCCGGTACGCTGATATTGTTTAACTGCTTATCTTCTGACGGCTGACTTCCCTGTTCTGACATCTTTCCTGATCACTTTTGCAGGGCAAATATAGTGATTTTTGAAGTTAATGGTGCAAGTTGCGGGGTGCAGGGTGCAGGGTGCGGGGTAAATAGTTATATTTGCTTTTTATGTAAGCGATGTTAAACCTGAAAAGATTATTTTTTCTCTATTCCCTCTTCAGCTTTATCCTGTTGAATTTCACTGTCATTGCCCAGGAGGTTCCGCATCCGGTCAGCAACACGGGGGTATACGATTTCCTCGATGAGCTCGCAAACAAACAGATTATTTCCCTCAACTCTGTCATCAAACCATATTCAAGACTTTTCATTTCACAAAGGCTTAAAGAGGCTGAAGAAAAGAGGGACCAGTTAACCGCCCGGCAGCAAAAGGAACTCGATTTCTACATGAAGGATTTCGGGAAAGAACTCAATATGGGAAAGGACTGGGACAGACGTCTTGATCTTTTTTACTACAAGGATTCTCTCTTTTCGCTGACGATTAATCCGATTCTCGGGGCTGAACTGTTCTCAAACAGTGCCGGCAAGGCCAGCTACTGGCGGAATGGTTTTGATGCCAGGGGATATATCGGGAAGTGGGGCTTTTACGCATCCCTCAGGGATAATCACGAAGATCCGCTGCTGGGAAAACCTGAGTATCTGACAAAAAGAGAAGGGGGACATCTCAAAGGTAACACTGACTGGAGCGAAATGCGGGGAGGGGTGACATATGCCTGGAAATGGGGAAGCGCAGGTCTTGTAAAGGAAAAAAATCAGTGGGGGAACAATTATAACGGCGCAAATATTCTTGGCGGCAATAATCCGACATTCGTACAGCTCAGGCTTAATATAGCTCCTGTAAAATGGTTTGAGTTCAACTACTTCCACGGCTGGCTGAATTCGATGGTCGTCGACAGCGCCGATTCGTACTGGGTGGTCAACAGCTATGGCACCGACTACCGTGAGGTATATCATAAGAAATTCATTGCTGCCAACATGTTCACTTTCACCCCCTTTAAAAACCTTAACATCTCGGCAGGCAACAGCATTGTTTATACAGGCGAGAGCGCGCATCCGGCTTATCTTGTTCCGGTATTCTTTTATAAGTCGGTCGACCACTCAATACACTTCAGGCATCGACAATATGAACTCCCAGATGTTTCTCGATGTCAGCTCACGCCAGATAAAAGGGCTTCACCTCTACGGCACGCTATTCATCGACGAGCTTTCTGTCGACCGCTTTTCAATGGATGACCAGTGGAACTTTTTCAGCTGGAAGGCAGGTTTCCGGCTTACGGACTTTCCTGTGCGCAACCTGTCACTGACAACGGAATTCACTTATACATATCCGCTGACATTTATGCACTATGTGCCGACAACAACCTTTGAAAATGTCGGCTATAACATGGGCCATTACCTGAAGGATAATGCAAGGGAGTGGTATGTCGGAATTGATTACAGGCCTTTCAGGGCAATGAATATTAACCTGTTCTTCTCTGACGCCATCCGGGGCCCCGATTATACTGCACTTGGAACCAACCGTGTGGGCAATCCGCCGCTTGTGTCGGTCGAATGGCGAAACACCTCATGGGGAGGCAGGGCTTCATACCAGATCCTCAACGACCTTTATGTCTGGGCGGCTTTTGTCGACAGTGATATCAGCGGAGAGCAGGACTGGAGTCCGGAGTATTTCTACGGGCAGAAGAAGACGATCAATTTCGGGGTAACAGCAGGGTTCTAGGAAAAGCCCGTTCCTACCCATCGTTTGCAACCCAATTCATAAATATTCATGTCATACTGATACAGGGGAAATATAGATTATTTATTTTTGCATATCCTTGCTTCAGTGGGGTAACAATAAATGGAGAGACGTAAGTTCCGGAGATTCACGCTGATAGCCGATATCCTTATTCTGGCTATGTCTTTTCTATTCATGGTGTGGACCAAACCCGCAAGCCTGCGGCAGTATCTTCCCTCCCATGCCCCGTTTTTTTTAGGTCTTGCCCTCATCTGGATAGTTGTGTCAATGATCAACGGGAAGATGCACCGGCACCGTGTTGTGAACATAACAACTCTCTTCAACAGGGTAATAACAAGCAACATCATCGCTGTGGCAATTACCGTGATGATAATGTTCATAATAAGGGATATTGGATATTCAAGGGCAATAGTGTTCGGAACTGCAATTATTGCAACATTTCTTGAGCTTCTTTTCGGCACTCTCTATATGACTTATAAGAAAGCCACGGTTCAGAATTATGAGAATTATGAGGAGTACAGGATCTACAAAAAGCCAAGCGAATACGAACTTGTTGGCGGGGTGAATGGCAATGGATACCACGATCAGGAGCCATCTGTAGTGAATCCAAAGATCCTTAAGGCTATAGAAAAGGAATCGGGAGTTGAGATGACCCAGACGATCCTTAAGATGGCAAGCATTAAAACATCAGATCATACAGCGGTTCTTTCAACGACAACCGTTTTTAACGTTTCGAACCTCGAGCACGATAAATATGACTATATAATAAACCTTCACAAATTAAACGATATTACCAGGCTCGATGAGTTTCTTGATGCTGTAAACGCCAAGCTTGAGCCCAGGGGTTATTTCTTTTCCTGTGTTGAAACCAAAGATCAGAGGAAGAGCAGGCTGCTTGACAAATATCCTCCTATACTTAACTGGATCTATTATTCTTTTGATTTTATTATTAAACGGGTACTTCCGAAACTAAAGCTTACAAAGGGAGTCTATTTTTTCCTCACAAGGGGCGAAAATGCCGTTATCTCACGGGCTGAGGCACTGGGAAGGCTTTGCCGGGCGGGATTCAGTATTAATCAGGAATCGTTTATCGGGAATAAGCTTTGCATAGAAGCAAGAAGAACATGTGACCCTATTTCTGTAAACTCTACCAACTATGGCGCTATGATAGCATTGCCCAGAGTTGGCAAAAACGGAAAACTGATCAATGTTTACAAGCTTCGCACTATGCACCCCTACTCCGAATACATACAGGATTATGTTTACAGGCTCCACGACCTGAAGGATGGAGGCAAGTTCAAAAATGACTTCCGCATAACCTCCTGGGGAGCTGTGTGCCGAAAGATCTGGCTCGATGAACTTCCAATGCTCATCAACTTTCTCAAAGGCGATATGAAGCTCGTCGGAATAAGACCGCTCAGCCAGCAATATTTTGAACTCTACAGAAAAGAGGTACAGGACAGAAGAGTTAAGTATAAACCCGGTCTCATTCCGCCTTTTTATGTCGACATGCCCGACAATCTTGAGGAGATCCAGGCTTCTGAACTGAAGTATCTCGATGCATACGACTGCAGTCCGTTCTATACCGATTTCAGATACTTCTGGAAATCGACGTGGAATATTCTGTTCAAGAAGGCACGAAGTAACTAAAGTAGAGAAAGGCGTAACGGCGTAGGGGTGTAGCGGCGCAGCGGCGGTGCACCGGCCTTTCCCTGGCTTTTTTGCCGTTATACCATTGTACCATTGTGCCGTTGCGCCGTTGCGCCGTTGTGCCATAACACCTTTATCTTATTATACACCATATTTTTATATTTAAGAAAAATCCCTACCTTTGCCCGACATTAATAACGCATAAGCCATGGCTGAGAAGACAAGATACTCAGATGACGAACTTGATGAATTCAGGCAGATCATCTTAATGAAGCTGGATAAAGCCAAGAAAGATTATGAGATACTTAAGTCAAGTATAACTCATGAAGAGAGTAATGATACTATGGACACTTCCCCTACATTCAAGGTTCTTGAAGAGGGAGCTACCACTTTGTCGAAAGAAGAAGCCGGAAGACTGGCTCAGCGTCAGCTGAAGTTCATCCAGCATCTGCAGGCTGCACTTATAAGAATCGAAAACAAAACTTACGGTATCTGCCGCGAAACCGGACAGCTTATCTCAAAAGACAGGCTCCGGGCTGTACCTCATGCTACACTCTGCATGGATGCCAAGATGAAGCAGAAATAGGGAAGGGCACAACGGCGCAAAGGCGTAGCGGCGCAGCGGCATGGCAAACCAATAGCCTACTGCCTATAGCCTACCTAAGCCCAGAGCCTATAGCAAAAGAAAAATTGAGCTGTCTCATAATAAGAGACGGCTTTTTTGTATTTTAGAAGCTTTAGCGAATGATGAAAAGCATTGCCTGCATATCAGTTGTTTTTTTTATGATCTGCGATCTTGCTGCCGGACAGGCAAAGGATTCCGTGAATTATAAAAACCTTGAACCATACGATTTCCATCTGACATGGCTTAAGGCAGACATGGGAATGCTTATCGACGTGCGGGAACCCATGGAGTACAAAAAGAACAGGATAAAGGATGCCGTGAATCTGCCATCGTCGGGAAATCTTGAAAGAGCGGCTGATACCATCGACAGGGAATCAGCTCTTTTTGTCTATTGCACAACAGGTTACAGAAGCAAACGTGCTGCCCAGATGCTCACTGAAAAGGGATTCGGCAAGGTAATCAACCTTGACGGCGGGATAAGCGCCTGGAAAAAGGATGGTTTCCCGGTTGATAAGAAAAGACTCAAGGCAAGGAGTAAGTAGTAAGAAGTAAGAAGCAAGTAGTTCTTTCAGCTCCGGAGAGCTTGCCCCGCGCAGCGGGGAGCGCCCTATTTGTAGGAATGAAGCTCCTCTCTGACAATGGCGCCGGACCAGGGTGTTTTTTGTGGAAGGAAGGCCCCCCGTCGCCAGTTCTTACTTGCCTAATTGCTGCCTTAGTATTTTCGCAATATATTTCCCCAGAATATCAAACTCCAGATTTACCACAGTCCCCTTTTTGATCTGATGAAAATTTGTAACCTCCCATGTAAAAGGGATGATTGCGACCTCAAATGAACGCGGCTGCGAATTCACTACAGTCAGGCTGACACCGTTAACCGACACTGATCCTTTTTCAACAGTAATATAATCGTCCTGAACCGGTTCATATTCAAAAGTATAATACCAGCTGCCTCCGGCTTCCTTAACATCGTACATACGGCTGTCTGGTCAACATGACCCTGAACCATATGTCCATCGAGACGCCCGTCAAGCTTTGTGCTCCGTTCCAGATTTACTTTATCGCCGGGTTTAAGCTGTCCAAGGTTTGTCTTCTCCAGGGTCTCTTTTATTGCAGTTACCGTATAAGTCTCCCCGTCTTTTCTTACAACAGTCAGGCACACTCCGTTATGCGAAATGCTCTGATCGATCTTCAGCTCACCGGCAAATGAACACTTCATTGTTATGTGAAGGTTTTCCTTTTCCTTTTCGAGCCGTACAACAGGGGCGGCTTCCTCTACTATTCCTGAAAACATGAGTTTATTGATTAAGGTTTATGCTTGTAAAGGTAAGGAAAATATCAGCTTCTTCCCGAACCCCAGCCTGTTATCGGTCATCTTGATATATGTCAGTTTCACGATCCACAGATGCGTTTCAATAAGAGCGGCGACAGGGAACCTGAGAAGATAAGCTCTCTTTGATGCAGAGAGAAGCTCCCCCTCCGGCTCTGAAACCATTCCCTGGAACTGAATACCCCGTATCTTTCCTATTACCATCGTCTCGAGCACTACCGACCCGGCCACAACATTGTTCTTAAGGAACTCCTGCCCATGGCGGGTATTGATATCCGTTGTAAAAACAAGCGCATTTTCATCCTCGAGATATACATAAAAACAAGATGCGCACCAGGGTTCATTATTAACCGAAGTGGCAATAGTCAGGACATGATGTTTCCTGAAAAAGCTTACTATCTTCCTGTCAACCATTTTCCATCCACCTGTAACTGTTGCTATCAAAGCCAGCAAGGTCGATTATCCTGTCAACCACAGTCATAACCAGGTCGTCGATGGTTTTTGGCATACTGTAAAATGAAGGCGATGCCGGACAAATAACGGCTCCTGCAAGAGTCAGCTTTTCCATATTGCTGATATGAATCAGGCTGTAAGGAGCTTCCCTCGGGACGATTATGAGTCTCCTTCTCTCCTTCAGCATCACATCGGCAGAACGGGCAATCAGATCATCTGATGTGCCGTTCGCTATCCGGCCGATAGTCCCCATCGAAGCAGGGCATATTATCATTGTGTCGTAACTGGACGATCCTGATGCGAATGGCGCATAAAACGAACCATTATCATATTCCTTCGCAGGGTGTTCCGCAATGAATTTCTCACCCGTCTCTGCAAGCCAGATCTCTTTTGCAGTATCTGAAAAGACTACAGCAATCTCCAAAGGGGGATCTTTCAGAAATGCCAGTTTCTCAAGCAGCTTTCATGGCATATACCGAGCCGCTGGCTCCGGTGACAGCTATGACAATCTTTCTGTTATTCTTCGATTCCATATTCCTTAAACAATCGTTCAGCTAAAATGGCAATCCCAGCCGATGCTTTTTCCTTTATTACTTCCACTTTCCTGCTCACAGGCACCTGCAACATCCTTCGGATCGATGAGCCATAGAGAAGCTTCCTCCGGAGCATAGTTTATCAATCCTGCCGCCGGATAAACATTCAGAGACGACCCGATTACAGCAAATATGTCTGCATCTCCGGCTATTCTTGCCGCTACATCCATCATTGGCACATCCTCTCCAAACCAAACAATGTGAGGCCTCAGCTGGCTTCCCTTTTCACAGTTGTCTCCAGGCTTTATATCATCATATCCGATATCGTATACAAGCGAGGGATCAGCTGTGCTCCTTGCCTTTGTAAGCTCCCCGTGAAGATGCAATATTTTAGTGCTACCTCCCCTTTCATGAAGATTGTCGATATTCTGGGTTATTATCATCACATCGAAATACTTCTCGAGTTTCGCCAGGCCCAGATGCCCGGCATTAGGTTCGCAGGTCGCCAGCTGCCGTCTCCTCTCATTATAAAATCTCAATACAAGGTCGCGGTTCTTCCACCATGCCATCGGTGTTGCAACCTCCATAACATCATACTCCTCCCATAGTCCTCCCGAATCCCTGAAGGTACGGATCCCGCTCTCAGAGCTCATTCCCGCGCCTGTGAGTACAACGAGTTTCTTCATTACTTTTTAGCAGGCAATTTATGCATCCAAAGATATCACTAATAATAGATACTTTATAAATTACTATCTTTGTGCGAAAATTTAAAAAATGGGAAAAAGGTTTCCTGAATATAAAGGTCTTGATCTTTCGCAGGTAAATAAAGATATTCTGAAAGTATGGGATGAAAACGATACTTTTCATAAAAGCATTCGGGCTCTGAACGGGAAGGGTGAATTTGTGTTTTATGAAGGACCTCCCTCTGCAAACGGAATGCCCGGGATCCACCATGTGATGGCCCGTACAATCAAGGATGCAATCTGCCGTTTCAAGACCCAGTCGGGATACGAAGTCAAACGCAAGGCAGGATGGGATACCCATGGCCTTCCTGTTGAGCTTCAGGTCGAAAAAAACCTTGGAATAACAAAGGAAGATATCGGTTCAAAGATCTCCATAGAGGATTTCAACAAGGAGTGCCGCAAGGATGTAATGAAATATACCGACATGTGGGAGGACCTTACCCGTAAAATGGGTTACTGGGTTAACATGGACCATCCTTATGTCACTTACGATAACCGCTACATTGAAACTCTCTGGTGGCTGCTCAGGCGGCTTTATGATAAGGGTTTCCTCTACCAGGGATATACGATACAACCATACTCCCCTGCCGCCGGAACAGGCCTCAGCTCACACGAGCTTAACCTTCCCGGTTGCTATCGTGATGTCAAGGACACAACCTGCATTGCTCTCTTTAAACTGATAAGATCTGACAAATCGGAATTCCTTTATAAGGATACTGACACAAAGGATGTGCAGATAATGGCCTGGACAACAACTCCATGGACGCTGCCTTCAAACACGGCTCTCGCAGTAGGTAAAGATATTATATACAGCAGAGTCAGAAGCTTCAATCCATATTCTGGGGAACCGGTAACTGTAATAGCTGCCAGGGAACTTCTCGGCACTCTGTTCCCCGAGGCTAATGCAGAGCTCTCTTTCGAAGAGTATAAGCCGGGCGACAAGAAGATCCCCTTCAGGGTCCTTGATGAATTTGCCGGAAGCCAGATGCAGGGAATTGACTATGAGCAGCTCATCGACTGGGTGAATCCGGGGAAAGGCGCTTTCAAGGTTCTCACAGGCGATTTTGTAACAACCGAGGATGGCACCGGTATTGTACACATTGCTCCTACTTTCGGAGCCGACGACTACAAAGTCGCAAAGGAAAATGGTGTTCCCCCTCTCATTGTAAAAAGGAAAGATGGTTCTTTCGGTCCGATGGTAGATAAGCGAGGGTATATGGTGCCCATCGCCGACCTCGATGAAGCATTTGTGAAAGAGTCGGTAAATACGAATACATACAAGGGCTTTGAAGCTCGTCCGGTCAAAAACGAATACGATCCGAACCTCCTTGAGAACACTGAAACACTCGATGTGGAGATCGCTGTTATGCTTAAGCAGAAGGGCAAGGCCTTCAGAATAGAAAAACACGTGCACAGTTATCCTCATTGCTGGAGAACCGACAAGCCGGTGCTCTATTATCCTCTCGATGCATGGTTCATCCGTACGACAGCTGTCCGCGACCGCCTCATAGAACTTAACAATACTATAAACTGGAAACCGCAGTCGACCGGCACAGGCCGTTTCGGAAAGTGGCTCGAGAACCTTGTCGACTGGAACCTCTCCCGCTCGAGGTACTGGGGAACACCGCTTCCTATCTGGCTCACGGAAGACAGGAAAGAGGAAAAATGCATTGGCTCAGTAACAGAACTCAAGGCTGAGATTGAAAAGTCGGTGAAAGCCGGGTTTATGAAAAACAACCCTCTGGGCGGATTCACGGAAGGAGACAACTCCAGGGAGAACTATGAGAAATTCGATCTTCACAGACCTTATGTTGATGAGATCTTCCTTGTAAGCGATACCGGCAGAAAGATGTTCCGCGAACCCGACCTTATTGACGTCTGGTTCGACTCGGGAGCAATGCCCTATGCCCAGGCTCATTACCCGTTTGAAAACAGGGAGAACTTCTCTGAGATGTTCCCGGCTGATTATATTGCAGAGGGCGTTGACCAGACAAGAGGATGGTTCTTTACTCTCCATGCTCTTGCCACTATGGTCTCTGACTCTGTAGCATTCAAAAATATCATCTCTAATGGCCTTGTCCTCGACAAGAACGGAAACAAGATGTCGAAGCGTCTTGGAAATGCCGTCGACCCTTTCTCGGCGATAGAAGAATATGGCTCAGATCCGCTCAGATGGTATATGCTGACAAATGCACAACCATGGGATAACCTTAAATTCGATATCACCGGTGTTGATGAGGTTAAGCGCAAATTCTTCGGCACCCTTTACAATACCTGCTCTTTCTTCTCGCTCTATGCCAATGTCGACAATTTCAGGTATGCTGAAAAAGATATTCCTGTGAGCCAGAGACCTGAAATTGACAGGTGGATAATCTCACTTCTCAACTCCCTCATAAAGGAAACAGGAAAGTGCTACGAAGACTACGACCTGACACGTGCCGGACGGGCTATCCAGGATTTCGTTACCGAAAACCTCAGTAACTGGTATGTGCGCCTCAACCGTAAACGTTACTGGGGCGGAGCTTATGACAATGATAAACTGGCAGCATACCAGACTCTTTACCAGTGTCTTGCAACTGTCAGCCAGCTTGCCGCACCGATAGCTCCCTTCTACATGGAGAGGCTGTATTCCGATCTTAATTCCGTTACGGGAAAGCTTAAAGAGGAATCTGTTCATCTTGCCCTTTTCCCGGCTTATGATGAGGCGCTTATCGACAAAGCCCTTGAAGAGAGAATGGAAATAGCCCAGAAAGTATCATCAATGATCCTGGGACTGAGGAGAAAAGTGAGCATAAAGGTACGCCAGCCTCTGGCGAGAATAATGGTGCCAGTGCCTGATGCTTCATTCAGGCAGAAGTTTGAGGCTGTAAAGGATCTTATCCTTTCTGAGGTCAACGTAAAAGAGGTCGAGTATATCGACGACACTTCAGCTGTTCTTGTAAAGAAGATAAAGCCTGATTTCAAAAAGCTCGGACCCAGGTTCGGCAAGCTGATGAAGGATGTCGCCGCAGCCGTTGCAACACTCACGCCCGGAGAGATAGCGGCATTTGAGAATAACGGCAGCCATGGATTCACCCTTAACGGGCAGGATATCATACTCACTTCGGAGGATGTTGAAATAATATCGGAAGATATTCCCGGCTGGCAGGTGGCCAACGAGGGCAAGCTTACAGTCGCGCTCGATATAACAGTATCAGATGAGCTCAGGTATGAAGGCATAGCCCGGGAGTTTGTGAACAGGATCCAGAACATCAGGAAAGAAAGCGGCTACGATGTCACCGACAAGATTACTGTCGTTATTGAAGATCATGAACTCGTTCGTGAAGCCGTTAACCGACACTCGTCATATATAGGATCGCAAACCCTTGCCACCCTTGTAACGCTTTCAGATAAACTCTCCGACAAAAACATCCGCGAGGTGGAGATTGATGAGGTGGTGATCAAAGTGGCTGTTTCGAAGAATGAATAATGGCGCAACGGCGCATCGGCATAACGCGGCATAACGGCATAACGGCGTAGCGGCGTAGCGGCATAATGGCGGGTTGAAATTCTCCCTTTCCCCCTTTCTCCCCCTCTCCCATTCATTCTTTTAAACCTCTTCCGATTCGTTTTATTATATTTGTGTATAATAATTCCCCTATGAAGCGAATCTTGGTAACCGGCGGCGCAGGTTTTATCGGCTCACATCTTTGTGAGAAATTGCTTGCCCTTGGAAATGAAGTTGTCTGTATGGATAACTATTTCACAGGCTCAAAGATGAATATTGTCCATCTTCTCGATAACCCGTATTTTGAGCTGATACGTCACGATGTTACAATGCCTCTTTTTGTTGAGACCGACGAGATCTACAACCTTGCATGTCCTGCCTCCCCGGTGCATTACCAGTACAATGGCATCAAAACAATAAAGACATCCGTAATGGGAGCCATAAACACCCTTGGACTGGCGAAAAGGACTAAATCGAAGATCCTTCAGGCCTCAACAAGCGAAGTGTACGGAGATCCTGAAGTACACCCTCAGCACGAAGGATACTGGGGTAATGTCAACACTCTTGGCCCGCGGGCATGTTACGACGAAGGCAAGAGATGCGCCGAAACGCTGTTCATGAACTACCACGAACAAAACAAAGTCAGGATAAAGATCGCGCGGATCTTCAACACCTACGGTCCGAAGATGAGTTCAAACGACGGCAGGGTTGTCTCCAACTTCATCGTTCAGGCGCTCAGAGGAGAGAATATCACTATTTTCGGCGACGGCTCACATACCCGCAGCTTTCAGTATATCGACGACCTCACCGGGGGGCTTATTAAACTAATGAATACACCTGACAGCTTTACAGGACCTGTCAATCTCGGAAATCCGACAGAGATAACAATCAAGGCTCTGGCAGAGCTGATAATAAAAATGACTGGCTCCAAATCGAAGATCATATATCTTCCACTCCCGCAGGATGACCCGAAACAGCGCCAGCCCGACATCTCCCTTGCTAAAAAAGAGCTCGACTGGGTTCCTGTCGTCTCTCCTGCTGAAGGTCTGGCTAAGACCATTGAATACTTCAGGGCAACCCTATGATAGAACGGGCCACAATAGAACGAATCCTCGACGCAGCACAGATAATCGATGTTGTCCAGGAGTTTGTTCCTCTTAAGAAAAGAGGAGCCAACTATCTTGGGCTATGTCCGTTTCACAACGAAAAAACACCATCATTCACTGTCTCTCCATCAAAGGAGATCTTCAAATGCTTTGGCTGCGGGAAGGTCGGGAATTCGGTCAATTTTGTGATGGAGCATGAGCACCTCACCTACCCCGAGGCACTTAAATACCTGGCTAAAAAGTACCACATTGAGGTGGTTGAGAAGGAGCTCAGTCAGGATGAGATTGACAAGCAGAACGAAAGGGAAAGTCTTCTTGTCGTTACCGCTTATGCAGCACGTCAGTTTGGAGAAAACCTGTTCCAGAGTGATGAGGGCATCTCAATCGGGCTGGCATATTTCAGGGAGAGGGGCTTCCGCCAGGATACCCTTAAGAAGTTTGAAGTGGGCTACAGCTTCGAACGCCGCGATGCCTTCTCACGGAAAGCCCTCGATGACGGCTATAAGCAGGATTTCCTTGTAAAAACAGGACTCACGATCCAGAATGAGGAACGCATCTTCGACAGGTTCAGCGGCAGGGTGATGTTCCCAATCCACTCCCTCTCCGGCCAGGTGCTTGGGTTTGGAGGCCGGATCCTCAAGGCTGATCCGAAGAGTGCCAAATACCTCAATTCCCCTGAGTCGGAGATCTACCATAAGAGCCGGATCCTGTACGGAATGTACCAGGCGCGCAAGTCAATAACACAGGAGGACCGCTGCTATCTTGTCGAAGGCTATACCGATGTGATGTCGCTGCACGAAGCCGGTATCGAAAACGTCGTAGCTTCATCAGGCACTTCCCTTACGGTGGAACAGGTCAGGCTTATTAAACGGTTTACCCCTAACATAACAATACTCTACGACGGCGATGCTGCAGGAATAAAAGCATCGATCCGCGGTATCGACCTTGTTCTTGAAGAAGGACTGAATGTGCGGATTGTCCTTCTTCCCGATAAGGAAGATCCCGATTCATATTCCAAGAAGCTGAGCAATGAGGCTTTCAAAGTATTCCTGAAAGAGAACGAAACAGACTTCATCCGTTTCAAAACCCAGCTTCTTTTATCGGAAGCTGAAAACGACCCTGTTAAAAAAGCCGCCCTGATAAAGGATGTCGTAAAATCAATTGCCGTCATTCCGGAGGCCATCACCCGGACAGTATACATCAAGGAATGCAGTAACATACTCGAAGTGGCGGAACCGATCCTCTATAACGAAGTTGACAAACTGAGGCGGCAGAAGAGCTTCCAGGACAGGAATAAATACCCGGGACCGGAGGACCTTCCGGTGCCGCCTCCCCCTGTTTTAATCAGACCTGTAACCGGCGATTCTATCACCAGCTATTCTGAAAAGGAGATAATCAGGCTTCTTCTGAAATTCGGAAATATGGAATTTGAAAGAATACTTAACAAGGAGGATGGCAAGGAGGAGGTATTGACAATTGTCGACTATATAGTGAGGGAAATAATCTCTGATGATCTTGTTTTTGATGATTTAGTCTGCGCAAAGATCTTCAGTGAATTCCGGTTCCATGAAGAACATGGCCTGATTACCGGGGAGAAGCAGTTCGTGAAGAATGAGGATCCGCAGATTTCAAGCCTCTCTGCCGATCTGCTTGCCGACTCACATGAATTAAGCAAGATCTGGTCAGAGAAGCACACCTTTGTTGAGACTGAAGAGATGAAGCTTAAACTGATTGTGGGCGATGCCGTGCTGAAATTCAAAAGCGACAAGATCAAGAAGATAAGAAAAGAAATTATGGCTCAGCTCGAAGAGGCTGTAAAAGAAAATGATACAGAAAAAGTGCTCTCGCTGCAAAGGAGATATTCCGCATTAAGCGTTGCACTTGGAGCAATATCACGAAAGCTTGGGAACAGGATATTGCTTTGATTGTTTTTTTTTCTACATTTAAATTGTTTTAATGAGCCTATGAAGTACCTCCTCTCCAGCCTGATTATAATCACACTTTTATTTTCGTATTCCTGCAAATCAGGTTCGGCAGACAAGGAGCTCATCAAGCCTCTCTTTTCAACTTACAAAAAGGAACCAAACCCTGCAAAAACAACACCTGCAAAGAACATTATTTTCTATGGAGTCCTGTCTCCGGTGGAGATCTGCTCAATATTCAACAGGCTGGGTGTCCCATATAACAATGTGGCCCTGAATCCCACCACAAACAAAGACCTCTATCTCAGCAGTTCCAAAACAGCTTTAAATACTGGTATATACGGGGTCGATTTCGGTTATCTCAAGATGTTCGGCGCCGGCCAGGAGATGATCAATAACATCATGACAATCCGGGAGTTGAGTTATAATCTCGGGATCCCCGAGAGCATACTCTCAATACCCATCGAAAAGATCCAGTCGAATATCTCTGAGCCTGACACAATAATGGCAATGGTAAATGCTGTCTATTCGGATATTGATAAGCACCTGCGTGCAGCCGGGAGGGAGAGCACAGCCGGACTTATCCTTCTGGGGGGCTGGGTCGAAGCAATGTATATATCCACACAGCTTGTCTATGACCCTGCCAGTCCCGATCCCGAGGTTGTGCAGCGGATCGCGGAGCAAAAATACACCCTCACCACTCTGCTGAGCCTGATGAAGAACTATTACGACGATCCGGTTGTGGTCTACTATTCAAAGAAGCTTAAGTATCTGAACAGGTATTTTGATTCTTTCGAAATCTTTTACAAAAAGGACGATCTTGAAATTGATATCCCGAATCAGGTCTTTCGTTCCTCCGGCAGCGAAATGACAATCACTGTCGAAACCCTCAATCACATACGCGACTATGTGAATAAGCTCCGCACCGAGATGGTAACTCCGTGATGAAATCCTTTTAACACAGAGTTTCACGGAGTTAAACAGAGTTACACAGTCCCGATAGCTATCGGGATAAAACCGTGTTACTCTTGCCAACTCTGTGTAACCCTGTGGTTAAAACAATATTGCCATATATTTCGTAAATTTACTCCTGTTCCAAAATTTCCCGAGATGAAAGCTGCTAAAATCTTTTTCCTGTTCTTCGTATTCCTTTTAATTTTCTCCTGCGGTTCAGATGAAAACAAAGGCAACAGGCCGTCGTTATTACGCAAGAAATATGAAGCGCCCGTAAATATCCCCATCGACAAAGGATTCAGCGAATATATCTCCTCATACACCTCGGGCGTTATTCCTGCCCGGTCGTCAATTGAAATAAGGTTCACTCCTGAGTTTGCCGCAAAAGCTGACAAATCAGATACAAGGCTTTTTGAATTTGATCCTGTAATAAAAGGAAAAACTGAATGGAAGGATGAGACAACAGTCGTCTTCACCCCCTCGCGGCCTCTTGATAACGGAAAAAGTTTCACAGGCGTGTTTAAGCTTCACAGGCTCGGAGAAGTAAACAAAAGGCTTAAAGAATTTCCTCTTTCGATTCAGACCGTGAAGAAAGATTTCAGGGTAACCCTCGGAGCCCTTGAATGCACTATTGAGGAGGCTAACAAATATATACTGAATGGAGAAGTGATCACTTCCGATTATATCGAACCGGCAGAAACTGAAAGCTTTATTGAATCAAAACTCGGAAGAAATAAGCTTGAAATAGCCTGGGATCATTCAGGTGATCTGACACATAAATTCACTGTAAAAGGAATTGAGGCTTCCGCGAGCGATCAGGAACTCATAGTCAGCTGGGATGGTAATCGCGGGGGAATAAAACAGAAGGGATCATCAACTGTTATAATTCCGCCTGTCGGAAAATTCACAATTCTCGATGTCATCCTTTTTAACGGTGAGACTCAGAGGGTCGATATTGTATTTTCAGAGCCGCTCGACCCTTCGCAGGAGCTGGATGGGTTGATATATTTCACTCAAACAAGTGACCTGACAGTTTCTTTAAACTCAAATATTGTCACAGTATACACGGGAACAAGGCTTGCCGGCAGGGCCGACCTGAATGTTGATTCTTCAGTTAAGAACTCTAAAGGAGCTGCTCTGTCAGTTACTTTTACAAAACATCTCGATTTTACCGCTGTCCCGCCCGGAATAAAACTTGAAGGAAACGGGGTCATCCTTCCCTCTTCACAGAACCTTATCTTTCCATTTAAAGCAGCCAACCTAAAGGCCGTCGACCTGAAAATAGTAAAGATTTTCGAAAACAATCTTCCCAGGTTTCTACAGGAAAACGAGATCAGCGGAGGCTACAATCTGAAGCAGTTTGGAAGACCGGTATATTCAGGCCGGATCGACCTTGTTAATACTCCCGGCATGAATACCGGCGGCTGGAACCTTTATACAATAGACCTTTCAGAATATATAACTGTTGAACCAGGAATTCTTTACAAAGTGTACCTCGGAATGAGAAAATCATATTCGCTCTATCCCTGCAGTGCCGGAGAAGAAAAAAGCAAGTATGAGGAGATGCTTGAGAATTCGCAGGAGGCTGAAAGGGGATACTGGGACGATCCGGATAATTATTATTCGGAAGGGGATGATGAACTCTATTATAATGCAGGGTTCAGATGGCAGGACAGAAATGATCCGTGCAAAGAGGCCTATTTCAGTCCCGACAAAAAAGTTTCACGTAGCATACTTGCTTCAAACTTCGGGATTATTGCAAAGAAAGGAATTGATGATATCCTCCATGTGATGGTGAACGATCTTCTTACTGCATTGCCTGTTAATGAAGCTGCCATTGAGGTCTATGACTACCAGATGCAACTGATAGTTTCAGGTATCACAAACCAGGATGGTTCATCGGCCCTCTTCTGCGAAAGAAAACCTTTCCTTGTTATTGTTAAGAAAGACAAAGACCGCAATTATCTGAAAACGAACGATGGTTCATCACTTTCGCTGAGCTCTTTTGATGTGTCGGGCAACAAACCCGAAAACGGGATCAAGGCATTTGTTTATGGAGAGCGCGACGTATGGCGCCCGGGCGATTCTATCTTCCTTTCAATCTTCATTAAGGACATGAAGAATGAATTGCCGGCAGGTCATCCGGTACAATTCGAGCTCATCAATCCTTTGGAACAGAGAGTTGACAACCAGGTGCAGAAAGCTGATGGCGGAAATCTGTTTGTCTTCACAACCAAAACCTCTCCCGATGCTAAAACAGGATCTTATAAAGCTGTCTTCAGAATAGGGGGAGCAACTTTTTCAAAGAAAATAAGGGTTGAATCAATCAAGCCTAACCGCCTGAAAATAAATCTGAATTTTCCGGATGAGATCCTCGGAGGAGCAGACCCGGTTGCAAAGGGCACGCTGAATGTTAAATGGCTGAACGGGACAATAGCAAGAAACCTGAAGTCTTCAGTCGAATATATCCTGAAGCATACAAAAACAGAATTCGCAAAGTACGGGCAGTACACATTTGATGATCCTGTAAACCAATTTAATTCCCTCACTGTAAACATCTTTAACTCGGTAATAGATGAAAACGGCAATGCCGCAGTTACTTTCGATCCCGGCAAAGAGATAATGGCCCCCGGGATGCTGAATGCGGTATTTACTGCGAAGGCGATGGAACCGGGAGGAGATGAGAGCATTACACAGGCAATATACAAATACGCGCCTTATCCTGTGTTTGCAGGGATCAACCTGCCCGGACTGAAGGGAAAAAGCAGGATGCTTTTCACAGATGCCGATAATGAAGTTAAGATAGTAACAGTAGATGAAAAAGGAAAACCTGTAAGGTCAGATGTTGAAATCACGGTCTATAAAATATCATACAGGTGGTGGTGGGAATCTGATCAGGAAGACCTTGCATACTTCATAAGAAATGAGAACTATAAACCGGTGATCAGAAAAACAATTACAACAAGGGAGGGAGAGGGATCATTTTCCTTTAATATAGGAAAGGAAAACTGGGGCCGGTACCTTGTAAGGGCAACGATACCCGGCGGCCATTCCACCGGTAAAATTATCCTCATAGACTGGCCCTGGGAGTATGGTATGAAAGGGAATACCGACGGCGCAACTCTCCTTGCGGTAAATACCGACAAGGAAAAGTATAATCCGGGAGACGAAATAAAATTATCCTTCCCATCGCCTGAGAATGCCCGGGCTATTATCACACTCGAAAACTCAACCGGCGTTCTTGAAGAGATAAGGGCAAACTGCCAGAAGGGAAATACTGTTGTCAGCTTCAAAGCCAGACCGGAGATGGCTCCCAATGTCTATGCTTATGTAACGGTTATTCAGCCTCATTCTCAGACAATAAACGATATGCCGATGAGGCTGTATGGCATTGTGCCCGTTATGGTTGAGGATTCCGATACCCGGCTCTCTCCGAAGATAGATATGCCGGGGGAGCTGCGTTCGCAGAAACCCTTCATTATAAAGGTAAGTGAAGCAGCAGGTAAACCGATGAATTATACCCTTGCTGTTGTCGATGAAGGATTGCTTGATATTACCGGGCACCGTACTCCTGATCCCTGGAACTATTTCTATGCCAGGGAAGCACTTGGTGTTCAGACATGGGATCTCTACGACTTTATTCTCGGAGCTTTCGGAGGAACCCTCGACCGGATTCTTTCGGTAGGGGGTGATGAGTTTCTTTTAGACAAGTCAGCTAACAAGGCACAGAGATTCAAACCCGTTGTCAGATTTTTCGGGCCGTTTGAACTCGTTGCCGGAAAGACAAACCTCCATGCTGTGACCCTTCCTCAGTATACAGGATCTGTAAGGACAATGGTCATTGCCGGAAGTGAAAGATCATTCGGAATTGCTGAAAAAGCCGTGCCCGTAAAAGATCCCCTTATGGTTCTGGTAACGGCGCCAAGAGTTGTTTCTCCGGGCGAAAAGGTGGCCCTGCCTGTAACCCTTTTCGTTCAGAAAGAAGGTATCAGGGAGGTTACTGTTAAGGTTGAAGCCAATGAACTCCTCAGCTTTTCCGAGTCCTCCAGGAGGGTTCCTGTTTCGGGGACAGGAGAAAAAAATACCGAATTCAGCTTCACAAGCGGTGAAAATACCGGAGTTGCCAGAATAACCGTCACGGCTTCAGGAGGCGGCGAAACTGCAGCCTTTGATATGGAACTTGATGTGAGAACCCCTAATCCCCCCGAAACGAGAGCCGAGAAAAAGATTATCCGACCGGGAGAAAAATGGGAAACATCATTCCAGCCATTCGGCATAAAAGGTTACAGTTCGGCAACTCTTGAGGTCTCATCTCTTCCCTCAGTGAATCTGGGAAAGAACATGGAATATCTTCTTTCTTATCCTTACGGATGCTCTGAACAGATAACTTCTGCAGCCTTTCCCCAGCTCTGGCTAAAGGCTCTCACAGGCGACGATGCTGCTGCAAAAACAGCGGCTGCGAACATATCCAAAACTATAGAAATGCTCATTTCGAGGCAGATGTCGGGCGGAGGCATTGCCCTCTGGCCAAATTCACTTCAGGCCGATAACTGGGTTACTTCCTACGCTGGTCATTTTATTACTGAGGCTGACAGGATGGGATACAGCATCCCCCAGGGCTTCAGGCAGAAATGGATCAGCTTCCAGAAGAGAACAGCACACGAGTGGCGATTCGACACAAAGTTCCGGCAATCGGCCAACGACCAGGCATACAGACTCTTTACCCTGGCACTTGCAGGAGTGCCTGAGAAAGGGGCAATGAACAGGCTCAGAGAAGCTTCCTCGCTTCCTGCTCTGTCGCGCTGGCTTCTTGCCGCTGCCTATGCAACAACTGGCCGTCCGGAAGTCGCAGCAGAGCTGCTCGACATGAGGAACACCCAGACAGAAAACGAATACAGCGATTACTATTACGGCAGCGAAACACGCGACAAAGCAATCATCCTCTATACTCTGACTCTTCTGAAAAAAGAGGAAGAGGCCCTGCCTCTGCTGAAAGACATCTGCGACCGCCTGAACGGAAACAACTGGTACAGTACGCAGTCGATAGCATGGGGTCTTTTCTCATATATGAAATGGACAGAGATGCTCCCGGCAGAGAAGACCGCAGCTTCAAAAATTAAAGTCAACCTGAACGGAGAAAAATCGGAACTGACAATCCTGCCCAAACAGCTTTTGACAAAGGACATAAAAATGAAAAGTGTAAACAACACACTTATTGTCGAAAACTCATCAGAAAACCCCTTGTATTTAACTCTTATCAGAAAAGGTATTCCGCTTGTTTCAGACATCACCCGGCAGGAGAAGGGTTTGAACATGCAGATAGAATACATTGATATGAACCTTAAACCCATTGATCAGAGCAATCTTGTACAGGGCTCTGACTTCATGATGGTTGTGAAAGTTGGGAACAGCACCTTCAGCCTTGTTGAAAACATAGCTCTTAACCAGATGGTGCCTTCAGGCTGGGAAATACAGAATAGCCGGCTGATTGAAGCCGATTATGGAATTAAGGAGAGTGTTTTCGATTATCGCGATATCAGGGATGACAGGGTGAACACCTTTTTTTCGCTCAGAGCCGGTGAGACAAAAACCTTTGTGCTCATTCTCAATGCTGCATACAAGGGTGAATATTATCAGCCTTCAGTATGGTGTGAAGCGATGTATACTCCTGAGATCTATTCCAGATATCCGGGAAAAAAGGTTAAAGTCAGCGGCGGGAATTGAATAAAAAGTTCAAAATACTGATTATTGCAGCCGGAGTTTTTATCGCTCCGGTTTTGCTTTCCCCGATGCCCCGGTTCAGGGATCCGCTTTCCACTGTTGTGGAAGCAAGCGACGGATCGCTGCTTGGCGCCCGCATAGCTGACGACGGGCAATGGAGATTCCCCCGATATGAAAAGGTTCCTGATAAGTTTGAGAAGGCAATTCTCACCTTTGAGGACCGATGGTTTTATTACCACCCCGGGGTAAATCCTGTTTCAATTGGCAGGGCGCTTGCCGGCAACATCAAAGCAGGTAAAGTGGTGAGAGGGGGAAGCACAATCACAATGCAGGTGGCCCGGTTGTCGGGAGGCAACCACCGGAGAACCTACGCCAGAAAACTCAGGGAGATTCTTTCGGCACTTAAGCTTGAGCTGTTCAGTTCGAAAAAAAACATTCTGCTGCTGTATGCTTCAAACGCCCCCTTCGGCGGCAATACTGTTGGTCTCGAGGCCGCAGCATGGCGTTACACCGGTAAATCATCAGGCGACCTGACGTGGGCTGAAGCAGCAGCCCTGGCAATCCTTCCGAATTCGCCGTCACTTGTATATCCCGGGAAAAACCAGGATATACTGAAAGCCCGGAGGGATGCTCTTCTGAAACGCATGTTCGAAAGAGGATTCATCGACTCCCTTACCCTTCTCCTTGCGAGAGATGAACCCGTGCCGGGGGAGCCCGGACTTCTTCCCGCCCTGGCTCCGCACCTGACTGACAATTATTTTATGAACGCCAGGGGTAAAAGGATAAGGACGACAATTGATCCCGTCCTGCAGGACAAAGCAAACGAGATAATTAACAATCACCAGAGAGATCTTTCTGGAAATTTCATTTTCAATTCAGCCTGCATTGTTGTGGAGGTGGAAAGCGGAAATGTGCTCGCGTATGTGGGTAACAGCTTTTCTGAAAATGGCAGCTCACACGGGTCGAGCGTTGATATAATACGGTCGGAACGAAGCAGTGGCAGCATTCTTAAACCACTGCTCTATGCAGCAATGCAACAGTCGGGAGATCTGCTGCCAAATTCACTGGTGGCTGATATCCCTACTCGCTTTTCGGGCTTCTCGCCCAAGAATTTCGACCAGAGCTACAACGGGGCAGTGACTGCTTCGTCAGCACTTTCACAGTCGCTGAATATCCCCGCCGTTAAGATGCTTCAGCAATATAATCCTGACAGATTCCTCGACCTGCTACGGAAAACCGGGTTTACAAGCTTCAGAAAACCTGCAGATCACTACGGACTTTCACTTATACTTGGAGGAGGCGAAACTTCATTATGGGAGCTCTCGGGAGTATATGCATCTCTCTCCAGGGTGCTGAAGAGATATCAGAATGAAAAGAGATATTACAGGGAGGATTATCATGAACCGCTGCTTATCCCGAAGGACAGTACTTCAGAGAAACTGACGGCAGACAAGGAGCCTCCTCTTTCGGCCTCCTCCATCTGGCTTACTTATGAAGCTCTCCAAAGGGTTAACAGGCCTGAAAGTGAATCGGGCTGGCAGTATTTTTCATCTTCTCCGGATCTTGCGTGGAAAACCGGCACAAGTTTTGGTTTCCGCGACGGCTGGGCAGTGGGAACCACACCCCGGTATGTTGTGGCTGTGTGGACAGGCAATGCCGACGGTGAGGGAAGGCCGGGGCTGACAGGCATCACTACGGCAGCTCCGATCCTTTTCGAACTTGTAAACTATATGGGAACAGGGGAGTGGTTTAAAAAACCTGAAGAAGAGCTTACGATGATAACAGTTTGCTCACAGAGCGGATTCCGGGCCGGGCCCGATTGTCCCGAAACCATTGAGACTGAGGCCTGCATAAACGGATTAAGGGGAGAGCCCTGCCCATACCACAGGATTATCCATCTCAACAGGCAGAAGACAATGCAGGTGAATTCAGAATGTGCCGATCCTGCCGCGATAATCAATGTCCCCTGGTTTGTTCTGCCTCCCGCCATGGAGTATTTCTACCGTCAGAAGCACCAGGCTTACTCTGTACTTCCACCTGTTGCCCCGGGCTGTGTATCGGGAGAGAGCATCCCTGTAATGGAATTCATATACCCCACAAAAGGGATCAGGATCTTCATCCCGCGCGATGAGACAGGTTCTTCTACGAGGATCATTGCAGAAGCTGCTCACAGGAACCCCTCAAAAAAGATCTTCTGGCATCTTGATGAGAATTTCATTGCTGCGACCAGGTCAATTCACCAGACTGAGATCCTGGCCCAGCCGGGAAATCATATCCTTACAGCAGTGGATGAAGACGGGAATTCCATCAAGTGCTCATTTACAATAATAGGGAAGTAGGATATTTGGTGCGGGGTACGGGGTGCGGGGTACGGGGTGCGGGGTGCAAGGTGCGGGGTGCGGGGTGCGGGGTGCGGGGTGCGGGGTGCGGGGTGCAGGTGCGGGGTGCGGGGGTTTGGTGAATATTTCCTAATTTTACCTCATATGAATTACTCCGATCCTGAAGAGATATTCCCGATAGTCGATGAAGCCGGCAACACAATAGGTGAAGCCCCACGTTCAGTATGCCACGACGGCAAGAGCAAGCTCCTTCATCCTGTAGTCCATCTGCACCTTTTCAGCAGCGACGGCCGGCTCTATCTTCAGAAAAGAGGCTCGATGAAAGACATCCTTCCGGGGAGGTGGGATACCGCCGTTGGCGGCCATATCAGTCCGGGAGAGAGCGTTGAGAAAGCTCTTCGGAGGGAAGCAGAAGAGGAACTTGGGCTGAAACAATTCACCCCGGTGCTCCTGGGGAAATATGTATGGGAATCACAACGCGAAAGGGAACTGGTTTCTTCATTTACTGCAGTTTCTGAAGAGATTCCTGAAATAAACAAGGATGAGATTGAAGAGGGAAGATACTGGGCTCTTTCAGAAATTACAGAATCCCTGGGGAAAGATATATTCACTCCAAACTTTGAACATGAGTTCAGGATGTTTTTTGTAAAGTAAAATCAAAAATATCTGAAATATGAAACGCCTTTCACTTGCTTTTCTGATCGTAATGCTGTCCGCAGTTCTATCTGCCCAGGATGACCTGATGAATCTGCTGAATGAAAATGCTGCGCCGGCAGTAAATTACACGACGGCCACCTTCAAATCGACAAGGATAATGAATGGCCATTCGATAGAGAGAATGGCTCCGGGCCAACTTGATTTCAGGATCTCCCACCGTTTCGGGAGACTTAATTCCGGAGCCTATGAGTTTTTTGGCCTCGACCAGGCCAATCTCCGCCTCGGACTTGAGTACGGTATCACAAAATGGCTGATGGTTGGACTTGGAAGAGGAAACTATGAGAAGACCTTTGACGGCTTTGCAAAATTCTCAGCGCTCCGGCAATCAAGCGGAGCAAAGACAATGCCTGTATCCCTTTCAATCTTCACTTCTGCTGCCCTGAAGACGATTAAAACGACCGGTGATTCTGACACCGATTACTTATCATCCAGGATGTCTTACGCAGCACAGATTCTGGTTGCCCGTAAATTCACCCCGGGATTGTCGCTTCAGTTGACACCATCGTATGTTCACCGCAACCCCGATGTTCCAGACGGAGATCCGGCAGACCTCTGGTCTCTTGGAGCAGGAGGAAGGATAAAGCTTTCCAAAAGAATCAGCTTCAATGCTGAATACTATTATGTGGCGAATCCTCATGATTACCAGGGCCAGGCTGTCTACAATCCGCTGTCTGTCGGATTTGATGTGGAAACCGGCGGACATGTGTTCCAGCTTATATGTACAAACTCCGTTGCAATGATCGAGAAAGGCTTCATCGGTGAAACAACAGGCCAGTGGTCACAGGGAGACATCCACTTCGGTTTCAACATTTCCCGTGTGTTTACACTGAAGAAACACTGACCTGCTTTAAACTTTACAGGAGATTTTTTGTTTCGTATGTGAGTCATTTTAAGAGATCTGTTATGAAACGAATTTACCTGGTATTACTTTTTTTGTCAGTTATGCTGATTGGCTACGGGCAAAAATACATGACCAAGAATGGATATATAGGATTCTATTCCCATACCCCCATGGAAGATATCAAGGCCGACAACAACCAGGCTGCCGGAGTTCTTGATGTTTCAACCGGCGAAATGGTTTTCCAGGTTTTGATCAGATCATTTCATTTCGAAAGAGCGCTTATGGAAGAGCATTTCAATGAAAACTATATGGAATCTGAAAAATTTCCCAAATCGACTTTCAAAGGGAGAATCACCAACCTCTCTTCAGTGAATTTTTCAAAGAATGGAAGCTACGATGTCAGCGTTGAAGGAGATCTTACGATTCGTGACGTCACAAAGAAAGTCAGCATGAAAGGTACACTTGAGGTCCTTGCAGGGGGAATAAATGCCAGTTCAAAGTTTAAAATCATTCCTGAAGACTATAAGATCAATATCCCGGGGGTCGTCAGAGACAAAATCGCAAAAGATCTTGAGGTAACAGTTACAATGAAATTTACCCCGGTAGAGACCAAATAGAAATACTAAGTTCTTTACCGTGTAACTCCGTTTTAACTCTGTGAAACTCCGTGGTTAAAAACCTTCCTCCGGAATTTTACATTATCTTTGAGTCATGAAAACCTACGTAAAAGTCGCACTTGCTGTTGTCTCACTGATCGCCATCGGAGGCATTCTTGCCGCCCTATATCTCTATAACCTGCAACACACTGATACGTCAAAGGCAAAACCCGATTTTGTGATATCCGCTGCTCTTCTGCAGAAGGAATTCGGGGATAACGAAAAGCTGGCATCCGAAAAATATATCTCTAAGATTGTTGAAGTGAGCGGGAAAATAAGTGCTGTAAAACCAGGTGAAAATAATGTTACAAGCATTACCCTTGAAACAGAAAGCCCGTTTTCGTCAGTGATCTGCACTATAGCCGATGGTACTGACATATCGAAACTGGCTATGGGTAATGAAATAACAATAAGGGGAGAGTGTTCCGGTTTTCTGATGGATGTGCTGCTTAACAACTGTTCAGTAATTGAAAAGAAATGACAAAAACCGTTAAGATTCTTATGCTTGAGAATGAAATAGAGGCTATGCTCCTCGATGAGATCCTTACTGAGAAAGAGATCCCGCATATAATCCGTTCCTATCACGATTCGGCCTATGATGGTCTCTGGCAATCGCAGTCGGGCTGGGGACATGTTGACGCTCCCGAGGAATACCGTGATGAAATAACAGAAATCTATAATACAATGTCTGAAAATAATCCTGAATAAATGAAAACAAGACTAATTCTAGCTGTAATCCTGATCCTCAATGCAGGAATAATTTTTGCACAGGAAACCCCACAACCTGCCGATAAAATACTTAATGATGCATATGCCCTTGCTGCTAAAGAGGGAAAGAAGGTCATGATAGTCTTTCATGCCTCATGGTGCGGCTGGTGCAAAAAATTTGACGCCTCCGTTACGGATGCCGCCTGCAAGGATTATTTTGACAAGAGCTTTGTAATCAGGCATCTTGTTATTTTGGAATCGAAGGATAAGAAAAACCTTGAAAATCCCGGTGCAACTGAGTTTTTCAACAAAAACGGAGGGGCAGGAATGGGGATACCTTACTTCCTCATCTTCGACAGTAAGGGAAAGCTTCTGGCTGATTCCAAGATCAGGGCTGCCGGAGATGGACTCGATAAACCAGGCAGCAACATGGGATGCCCGGCCAGCGATGAAGAGGTAGCTGCGTTTGTCCAGCTCCTTAAAACCCTGACTAAAACCACTGATGCTGAAGCAACAGCCATAACAGAAAGATTCAGGAAAAACCGCAGTTAAGCATCAACGGCAGAACTATTCTTCTTTATCGGGACCACCCTTCTTGCCAAGCCTCCTGATGAGGTAGAAGTTTATTACTCCTATTATAACCATCCCTAATAAGAATAAAGGGTATGCAATTCTCCAGTTTTCCTGGCCTGTCATCATTGTCCATTCAGACATTCCGCCTATACCTGCAATAAGCGTCAGTGGCATAAAAACAGTGGTGATAAGTGTCAGGCGCCTCACAGATGATATTTGTCTCATTCGACACCCTTGTCATCTGGTTGTTCAGAAGCGAGGTATATAATTCCATAAGGCTTTTAACAGTATCCCTGTACGATTCAATAAGTTCAAACCATTTAGCCAGGTGATCATAAATATCGCGGTAGTGGAAGATAGCCTTCTCAGGAATAAACGGACAATCCTTTCTGTTGATCTTGACCAGTATCTCCCTCTCGTAGAAAAGGCTTCTTCTGAGATTCAAAAGGTCTTTTCTCGGTCTGATAAGTTCTTCGGGCTTAAACCCTGAAGTATTTTCAAGCACCTCATCTTCAAGTTCTTCCAGCTCTTCCTCGAGCGATTCAAAGGCAGTGAATTTCTGATCCACTACATTATCAAGAATAATATGCATAAGAAAGGCAGGCCCTTCTGTAAACAGCGCCGGATCTTTCTCAATTGTTACGGCTATATTCTTCAATGGTTCTCTGCCATCTGAATTTATTCCGCTCACAGTTATCAGAAAATTCTTTCCTATAAAAAAATCTACTTCATCAATAAACAGATCCTTTTCTGAATAGGTATATGAATTGAAAATAAAAAAAGTGTTCCCGGGGAAATGTTCGATCTTCGGCACCTGGCTTGTATCAAGACAGTCCTCGACGGATAAGGGGTGTATTCCCAATGACTCTACAAGCGCAGAAAGTTCTGCTTTTCCCGGACAATAATAATTAAGCCAGATAAAACCTCCGTCCTTCAATGAAGTAATTGCATCCTCAGCGCTTGAAACTCCATAGAATAATCCCTTAGCAGATAAGTGATAAAATTTCGATTCCGGCATAGCCTTTTATTATATTGAATGAAAACAGAATTTTGATAGCTCCAGATCAAAATTACTTCAAAAAATCTATTCTGTCACAAAATTCTTTAACCAGCCATTTTACCGAACAATTATTCAGTGTATATGTTAGGTAAATAAATGACGACGGGAAAATGAATAACGCAATTTATAATTTCAGGGAACCAAAAAACGAAACTGTTTTATCCTACAAACCAGGAAGCATTGAACGCAAACTTCTTGAAGAGGAGCTGAAGGTTCAGAAGAATCAGGTCATTGATATCCCTTTGATAATAGGAGGTAAAGAAATCCGTACCGGTAAAACCGGAAGAGTGGTAATGCCAACTGACCACGGACATGTTCTTGCCACTTATCATATGGCAACTGAAAAAGAGGTGTCAATGGCTATCGGGGCAGCCCTCGATGCAAAATGCGAATGGATGACACTCTCGTGGATGGAGAGAGCCGCAGTAATGGCCAAGGCTGCAGAACTCATCTCAAAAAAATACCGCTATCGTATCAACGCCGCAACAATGCTCGGCCAGGGCAAGAATGTCCTGCAGGCAGAGATCGACTCGGCATGCGAGGTGATCGATTATCTGCGCTTCAATAACCATTTTGCCTCTCTCATTTACATGGATCAGCCGATATCTGAAAATGAGACAATAAACAGGCTTGAATACCGTCCGCTGGAAGGGTTCATTTATACTGTCACTCCTTTCAACTTCACTGCAATAGCATCGAACCTCAACACGAGCGTTGCGCTGATGGGCAATACAACTGTCTGGAAACCAGCCACAACATCCCTTCTTTCTAACTATTATTTCATGAAGATCCTCGAGGAGGCCGGAATGCCTCCGGGGGTGATCAACTTTGTTCCCGGTTCAGGGGCAATGATCAGTAGAATTGTACTCGATCATAAAGATCTTGCAGGAATTCACTTTACCGGATCGAATGCCACATTCAACTCTCTCTGGAAACAGGTATCGGATAAGCTCCCGAAATACAGGTCTTATCCTAAGCTGATTGGGGAAACAGGAGGCAAGGACTTCATCTTTGCGCATGCTTCAGCCACTCCGGCAGAACTTGCCACTGCCATAGTGAGGGGCTCATTCGAGTACCAGGGACAGAAATGCTCTGCAGCCTCAAGAGCTTATATCCCGGTGTCGATATGGGAAAAGACAAAGGACATTATTGTTAAGATGATATCGGAGATCAAAACCGGTGATGTCGACGATTTCGGAGCTTTTGTGAATGCGGTAATCGACGAATCGTCGTTCGATAAGATAATGTCGTATATCGACAGGGCAAAAACATCGGCTGAGGCATCTATACTTTCAGGCGGTAAAGGAGATAAGACAAAAGGATATTATATAGAGCCGACAGTTATTGTCACAACAAACCCTCACTTTTTCACGATGGAGGAGGAGATTTTCGGTCCTGTTATGACTATCCATGTTTACGATGACGACAAATATGATGAGACTCTTAAACTCTGTGATGAGACATCGCCTTACGGACTAACCGGGGCTATCTTCAGCAACGATAAATATGCGATGATAAAGGCATGCAGGGTATTGAGGTACGCTGCAGGAAATTTCTATATAAATGACAAGCCGACTGGCGCAATGGTTGGCCAGCAGCCCTTCGGCGGAGCACGGGCTTCGGGAACAAACGACAAGGCCGGCAGCCATCTTAACCTTGTCCGGTGGGTAAGTCCAAGAACAATAAAAGAGACCCTTCTGCCACCGGCGGACTTTAAGTACCCGTTCATGGAATAGAGATATTGCCAAAAACTTCCGTACATTTGGGTATGAGAAATGGCGGACCGGAAAATAACAAGGCACTCTTTATTGTCAACCCGACGTCCGGGATCCAGCCAGTCAATTTTATAGTCACAAAAGACCTTGAACGCAGGAAAAACGTATTGTCATCATTTAAATCTCTGACAAAGGAAGAGACAGGGCCGATAATCAGGGATAATTTTGATAAGCACGAAGTATTTGTCGCAGTGGGAGGCGATGGAACCGTACACACGGTAGCAACGGAACTGGTCGGCACTGAAAAGATACTGGGCGTACTGCCTCTCGGCTCCGGTAACGGCTTTGCCAGGGAATTTGGATTCAGGCTCAACATCTGGAACCTGCTTTCCGATATAAAGAAAGCAGAAATAATGCCTATCGATGTAATTGAGATCAACAACATGCTCTGTCTCAACGTTGCAGGAATTGGTCTCGACAGCTTTGTTGCCCACTCTTTCAATGAGCTTAAGCTCCGCGGTTTTTTTCCTTATGTTGTCCTTACCTTCAAAACATTCTGGAGGCTTCGCCCCTTCGATGTAAAAATATCAATAGGCGGAGAAGAGGTAATTTCAGAGAAGTTGTTTGTGCTGACTATTGCAAATACCCGTCAATTCGGGAACAATGCATTCATAGCTCCTGCAGCCCGGCCAAACGACGGGAAAATTGATCTGGTCCTGATCAAACCCTTTCCAAAGATCCTGGGTTCGCTTTTTATTTTAAGGCTTTTTACAAAACGTATAAACAGGTCGAAATATGTGAGACATATTCAGACCGACAGGGAGGTCATAATCAGAACCGATGAGACAAGATACCATATCGATGGAGAACCTTTCACCTTTTCGGGGGAGATAGTTGTAAAGATCAAAAGGGAGGTCCTGAAAGTGCTGAAGACAGCCGGCAATAAATTTATCAAAAAATGAGTTGTTTTTTATATCATGAAAAAAACTTAAATATGAAACAGACAAGTAAAATAAGGAACCTGATTATTCTGGTTAATCTGCTGCTGTTTTGCACTGCTTTGAATATCCAGGCGCAGACAGCAAGAGCTATTGAATCAAACCGGGTTTTATTGCCTAATGGGTGGAAGCTTTCACCGGTTGGAAAAATCCTGCCTCTGGGAGACCTTCCTCTGAATATTGCAATATCGCCTTCAAAAAAGCTGGCTGCCGTTACAAACAACGGACAGAGCACACAAACCATACAACTCGTGGATATTGAGAAGGAAGTTATCCTCGATTCAATAATAATTGCAAAATCGTGGCTGGGACTTGCCTTCTCTGATGATGGCAAATACATCTGGGCTTCAGGTGGCAATGACAATAAAATAATAAGGTATTCGGTAGTAAACAATCGTCTGGCCGCCTTCGATACCATAACAATAGGAAAACCCTGGCCCGAAAGGATCTCAATAGCGGGTATAGCTCCCGACGATTCAAGGAACAGGCTTTATGCCGTCACAAAAGAGAACAACTCACTCTATGTTATCGACACGAAACTGAAGAAGGTAATATCACAGCATCCCCTGGGAGGCGAGGGATATACCTGCCTTCTTTCACCTGACAGAAAGACTCTTTATATCTCGTGCTGGGGCTGCGATAAAATTGTAACATTTGATACAAATCTGGGAAAGATCAGCGGGTCAGTTTCTGTAGGGGACAATCCGAATGACATGTGCATTACAAAAAAGGGACAATTCCTTTTTGTGGCGAATGCGAATGATAATAATGTATCGGTAATTGACACCAGGCAGATGAAGGTTATCGAAACACTCAATTCTGCCCTTTATCCCGACTCCCCAGCCGGCACAACGACCAATGGCCTTGCTCTGAGCGGTGATGAAAAAACTCTTTATATAGCAAATGCAGATAATAATTGTCTTGCCGTATTTGACATCACCGTTCCCGGCGCTTCAAAAAGCAAGGGATTCATTCCCACTGCCTGGTATCCGACCTGTGTGAGAACAGCCAAAGACAAGATTCTTATCAGCAATGGAAAAGGCTTGTCCTCGAAGGCCAACCCCTACGGCCCCAATCCCGACAGTAAGGATACCGAGGTGATTTACCAGGAAGCAGGCAAAGAGAAAAAGATTAAAGTCCAGTATATAGGAGGGCTTTTCCGCGGAACACTTCAGATACTTAAGAACCCTGATGCCTCCCTGATGGCTGTCTGGTCGAAGGCTGTATATGATAACACACCATATGTGAAGGAAAAAGAGATGCTGTCTGAGGTTGCCGCCGGAAATCCGATCCCGGAAAAAGTCGGCGATCCCTCACCTATAAAGTACATCTTCTACGTTATAAAGGAAAACCGGACCTACGATCAGGTTCTCGGTGATATGCCCGAGGGAAACGGTGATCCCTCCCTGACCTTGTTCGGGGAGAACATAACTCCCAACCAGCATGCCATTGCACGGGAGTTTGTACTGCTCGACAATTTTTATGTAAACGGGGAGGTAAGCGCTGACGGACATAACTGGACGATGGGAGCCTATGCAACAGATTTCCTTGAAAAAACCTGGCCGACAAGCTACGGAGGAAGAGGAGGAACTTATCCCGGCGAAGGCAAGCGGGTTATCGCTAACAATAAAAAGGGCTTTCTCTGGGATGCATGTCAGAGAGAGGGTGTCTCTTTTCGTTCCTACGGTGAATTTGTAGATGGCAATAAACCGGCTATACCCGTACTGGAAGGCAACTTCTGCAGATCTTATATAGGATGGGATATGTCGATTCGCGACACCGTTCGCTTCAGGGTTTGGAAACATGATTTCGATTCGCTGCTTGCTGCCGGTAAACTGCCGCAGTTAAGCACTATAAGGATGGGGAACAATCATACCGAGGGACTGAATCTCAAAAAACCTACCCCTTACGCCCATGTGGCCGACAATGATCTTGCCGTAGGACTGTTTATTGAGCACCTGAGCCATAGCCCTGTATGGAATGAAAGTCTTGTCCTTATTATAGAGGATGATGCTCAAAATGGTCCCGATCATGTTGATGCCCACCGCACTACAGCCTTCATGGCCGGAGGCTTCGTAAAGAGCGGTTATGTTGATCATACACCTTACACAACGACTTCTTTCCTGCGGACTATAGAACTGATACTTGGTTTGCCGCCGATGAGCCAGTACGATGCAGCTGCCACACCGGTCTGGAAGAGTCTTAATAATACACCCGGACATGCTCCCTACAAGGCAAGGCCTTCAAATGTCGACCTCAACCAGAAAAATATAGCGGAGAGCATCTGGCAGAGGAAGAGTGAGAAGTTCAATTTTGCAATCGAGGACAGGGTGAATGATGCAGATTTCAATGAGGTTTTATGGAAAGCTGTCAGGGGACTGGATGCCATCTGCCCGCCGTCGGTTCATGCGGCATTCTTCATGGCTGCGGAAGAGGAGGATGAAGCTAAAATAGCATGTTCACTCGGACTCTATCTGCGCCCCGCATCTTATAAACTATCTGTTAACTAAAACCAACACCTATTTCTTCACTACCTTCATGCTGAAATCGATAGGCAGCTGCATCCGTACAGCAACAGGTTTCCCGTTCTGATGATCCCGGCTTCCAGTCGGGCATGCTGCTTACAACTCTTATTGCCTCTGCATCAAAGAGCGGAGATACAGCTTTCATAACTTTAACGTTCTTCACTTTACCATCGCCGCCAACAGTAAAGACAACATAGATCGGTTCAGTCACTGTCTTGTAATCCATTCCTTTCTGTATCTTAATGTTGCTGTAAATCCAGGCTTTCATGGCATCCATTCCGCCGGGGAATGAGGGCATCTCCTCAACAATTACAGGATTTTCCCCTTTTGCATTCTTTTCAATGCCATAACCAGTTACTGTGACAGGCTCATTTCCTGATCCGGTATTAGTATAGTTTTTCTTTGTAACAATAAGGATAACACCATCTTTACCTTTCTCTCCATATACTGCAGTTGCTGATCACGTCTTTAAGAACAGATGATCGATTCGATGGAGTTTGGATCTATATTTTTAATATCTTCCTGATTTTCTCTTTGCCATCGACAAAGAAAAGAGGACTCTTTCCGGAACCCGATTTGATCTGTAAAATTTCTCCGTACCGGTGGTGGTGGTGGCGGAGGAACACTGAGCTTGTCCGTCCTGGACAGTTTTCTCCGGCGGAGGTGGTGGCGGAGGAGGCGGTGGTGGAACATTGGAGCTTTTCCGGCCTGTACTTTCTTTTCCGGAGGAGGTTGGCGGTGGTGGAGGAGGAGGCGGAGGTGGCGGCGGAACTCCGATACTCTGCAGATTAACTGTATCAAGTTGCATTTTAATTGTCATTTCCGCAGTAAAATCAGGTTTAATTACCTTGAATTTGTACCCTACAAAAGACAGGATCAGCTCTCCGTTATCCGGAACACCTTCCAGTTTGAAATATCCTTTGGAATCGGATTTTGTACCATTGGTTGTGCCTTTAAGTACTACTGAAGTTCCCGGCAAAGGGGAGCCTTCATCATCAAGGACCTTGCCCTTAACCTCTTTTTTCTGCTGAACAGCAGGATTCTCATTATCCAAAGTGCCTTCATTCGTAACGGGAAACTTGTATTCAGGTTCCGCAAATGACCATAGCACAATGGCAAATACCGGCAGAATCAGAAGTATCTTCATTTTCCGGTATGGCGAAGTGATAATATTTTTCATCATGTTGAATCGTTTTTTGTTGAGTGAGTAAGAGAAGGAATTAGCCAGGTTTACGACAGGTGCGCCGACAATCTGGTTAAGAAGAGTTGCCCTGTATATTGCCGGGTCGGATGTCCGCTGCAGCGCCACCTCATCGGCAAGATATTCATGGTTCTGCCTGATCAGCCTGAAATAGATCCAGGCCAATGGGTTAAACCACTGTACAACACAAAGCAGCTCTGCGAGCACAAGGTCGATCCAGTGCTTCTGACTGATATGCACCAGTTCGTGGTTCATTATCTCCTCTGTCTCGGCGTCTGTAACTGAAGGATTGACAAACACATAGGAGAAGAATGAAAACGAAGCGGAGTACCTGTCGGTTCTGATAAGCTTTGCAGGATGACCTGAAACTATGACTTCTGCTTTTTTAATTGCTTTAATTACACTCCTGCTCTGTCGTAAAGTCATTGCCAGAACGGAGATGATACCACATATATATAGTGCTAAAAAAACTGTGCCGGGTTCAAAGGAACTTATGGTTCCGGTTTCCACAACTCCCGGAGTAAAAGGTTCAGCAACATCACCGGCCGGAATGTAAGGCAGGGTCACCTGGTACCTGACTGTAAGGAAAGGAAATAATAATGAGGTAAGAATGCCGGCTATAAGATAGAACCTGTTAAGAAGGAAGAACCTTTCGTTCCTAAGGAAAAGAATATATACCAGCCCAAAACCGGTCAGCCAGACAACTGACTTCAGAAGATACATTCCAAATGCTTCCATCACTTTCTCTTTTTTGTTTTCGACATCTCTTTCCTTGTATCCTCGAGCATTTCTTCAAGTTCCTTCATAGTCAGGTCTTTCTCACGCGCAAAGAATGAAGCCATTGCAGGGAAGGAGTTGTTGAAATAGCTCTCCATAAGGCCGAAAAGCTGACTTTTTGAGTAGTCGCTCTTTGTCACCAGCGGATAGTAAAGGTAAACATTTCCGTAGGCCTTATGTCCCACATAACCCTTCTTTTCCAGTATCCTCACCACTGTTGAAACAGTATTGCGGGCCGGTTTCGGATCGCTGAAACTGTCACGGATATCCTTAACAAGACCCTCTTTCAGATCCCATAAGATCTGCATTACCTGTTCTTCTGCCTTTGTTAGCTGCATTGTCGTACTTTTTTGTTTCCTCTGTGCATGGCTCATGGCTCGTGGCTCGTGGCTCAGAGCTCGTGGTTTTGCTGCTAATCCATTGCGCCGTTGTGCCGCTACGCCGTTGCGCCGTTGCGCCGTTACGCCGTTACGCCATTCTTTGTCATCCTTCAACACAAAGATATGACTATTTTTATAGTCATGCAAATATTTTTCGGTAAAAATGACTATTTTTTTAGTCCAAATAGATATTCCCATGATTTAATGATGTTTAGATAACCTGTATTGGCCCTCTGTGGAACTCTGTGAACCTCCGTGGAACTCTGTGTAACAAAAAAGAACTCACACAGAGGGCACAGAGTCCCGATAGATATCGGGATCACAGAGGTCCACAGAGTTTATTGAATGGATATTTTTACTAATTTGCAGAAGAAACCAACATTAAAATTCAGAATATGAAAAAACAGATTATTTTATCAGTGCTGGCAGTAATGCTTATTGCTCTTCCTGCAATGGCCCAGAAGCCTAACACCCTCACCAATAAGGAAAAAAAGGATGGCTGGGTGCTGCTCTTTAACGGCAAGGATTTCACAGGATGGCGACAGTGCAACGGAACTGCTATGCCAAAAAACTGGGTGCTTGAAGAGGATGCGATGAAGGTCTTTACCGGCGAAGGCAAAAAACCCGGTTCCGGGGCAAACGGGGATATCGTCTACGGGGATAAGAAATTTAAGAATTTTGAGCTGTCTATCGACTGGAAAGCAAGTAAAATGGCAAATTCCGGAATATTCTTCAATGTCAGAGAGGTTCCCGGACAGCCTGTTTATTATGCAGCTCCTGAGATCCAGGTACTCGATAACGTCGATGCTACCGACAATAAAATAGCAAGCCACCTTGCCGGCTCACTTTATGATATGATAGCCGCTGATCCTAAAACGGTAAATCCTGCCGGAGAATGGAATACTATTGTTATCAAGGTGCAGGATGGCAAGGTTACCCATACCCAGAACGGCGTGAAAGTTGTTGAATATACTTTATGGACACCTGAATGGGATGCCGCAGTTGCCAAGAGCAAATTCAAAACATTCCCGGGTTGGACAGAGGGGATTTCAAAGGAAGGTCTGATCGGCCTCCAGGATCATGGTTATCCTGTATGGTTCAGGAATATCAAAATCCGCGAACTGTAATACGCCTGCTTAAGAATTGATATTACGGAGTGAGTGTATGAGTGAGTGAAGGAAAAAGAGCGAGGTGTTCGCTCCCGCTCTCACACTCGCTCTTTTTTTTGTGGGTTGTACTGGAGTCGAACCAGTGACCCCTACCCTGTCAAGGTAATGCTCTAAACCAACTGAGCTAACAACCCGATACATATGTGTTGAAGCAACTGAGCTAACAACCCATTCGAAATGCAAAAATAGTATTTCTTTTTTGTTTTCATATTTTTTTACATGAACTGACGAAATTTGCCTGCATTTTCCGGCGGAAAGTATCATTGTATTATTCCTTCCGTTTGTGTAAATTAGCTTATTCCATTCCAGTTCAAAGACTTTTAGCAGTAAATACCATGAAAAAACTTGTCAGGCCCGAAACAACTAATCAATCATTCTGGATTCTTAAAGTTCTTTTTTTAATAGCCTTTGCGACTCTCTCCGGATGCCAGAAAGATGATGACTACACAGAGGAGCTCAATCTCGTTCTGGGTTCGTTACCTCCGATATCCAAAGCTTTCCCGGCCGAAAAAGCTGTCACCAAGGAAAATACAACTGAGGAAAAAGACACTGAGTACCTTTACAAAATCGATTACTACTCGGTGGCCGCAGGATACGATGAACAGATAGTCCTCAATCCTCAGACCGATGTTATATACCCCGGAGCGCTGATAAAGGGCGAAAGCATTCTCGACGGTTCGTATGTGCCGATTCCCGCTAAGCGCAGACCGGTCACCATTTCTACTTCTCTTACCGGCAGTTCTAAAGTATCGGTTGAGGTCAGCGATCCAAAACTTTCTACCGTAAGGGAAGCCCTTAACACTCTCCTGAAACAGTCCTATGATGTTCCGCCTGCAAATATGGGTTTTACTATAGAACAGGCATATTCTGAAACCCAGCTCAAACTCTCGCTGCGCGCCAGTTATTCTGGCATCGTGAATGTATCAGGAGGTTTTGATTACAGCAATAAAAAGATCAAGACCCGGCTGGTGGCAAAATTTATACAGAACTACTATACTCTGGATATGGATTTACCGGCCTCACCTTCTGACCTGTTCGACGGAAATGTGAGCGAAACCCTCTTCGGAACATATATGCCCATGTATATCTCGTCGGTTACTTACGGGAGAATGGCCCTCTTTACAATAGAATCCGAACTGGAGGAAACCCAGGTGAGAGCATTTTTACAGGGTTCATATGCTTCGGTTGAAGCCTCGGCTTCTACTGATTTCAATTCTTTGAAAGCTGCCAGCACAATGAAAGTATATGTTCTGGGAGGATCCGGGGCTGATGCCGGGTTGACTGTGGACGGATTTGATGCATTCAAGAATTATATAAAAGCAGGAGGAAACTACTCCAAGACTTCTCCGGGAGCACCAATATCATACAAACTAAGGTATATTAAAGACAATACCATCGGAAAGATTGTCTTTGCCGCCAGCTATCCCATCCGGACTGCCATTCCGAGAACTGACAATATCAGGTATGACGTGGATACCTATTTTTACCAGATCAAATCGCAGGTTGATGACTGGGGAACAGATTGTGAAATCAGGGGGACAATACATTCCTATATTAAAAATATTCCGGCATCAGTAAAACACCTGCATTTCGGCGGTATTGACATGCCTGAGAATGGAACTTCAGCATTTCCTGAAAATGCAATTACAAAAAATACAAGATTGAACCTCCGGCAAACTGACACAATAAGGATTAATATTAATCTCTATGAAGAAACTGAGTTTGGTTTTCCACAGGCTAATGCTGACTATCCTGTTTCAAAATTTGTATTACAAACAGGCTTGTCTTCAGGAACTTACGACACTATGGATGAGTTGATTATCTATGCAGCAGGGTATGGCACCAGTTATTTTATAATTCCCAGATTCAAATTTATTTTCCGGTCTTACCGTATTCCCGATTAACAAAATATTCCTTTTAAAAATAATGTTTGAGCCGGTCCGGCAAAATCTGTATGAATTGTTAAAACTTAATTTGAAGACATGATATCACATGAAATTGATTTTAAGATTTTCGGCGACGATATTCAATTCGTCGAGATAGAACTTGACCCCCGTGAAACAGTTATTGCTGAAGCCGGCACAATGGTTTATATGGAACAGGGAATCACCTTTGAAGCAAGGATGGGCGACGGTTCGCAGGCAAACCAGGGCACGATGGAAAAACTGCTGCAGGCAGGCTCAAGGCTCATAACAGGAGAGTCGCTGTTTCTCACGCACTTCACCAATAACGGCAGTGGAAAAAGCCATGTTGCATTCGCTGCTCCATATCCCGGTACAATAATACCTGTCGACCTTATGCAGATGCGCAATAGTCTTATAGTTCAAAAGGATGGGTTCCTTTGTGCCGCCTTTGGGACTAAACTGACTATAACCCTGAACCGGAAAATAGGTGCCGGGCTTCTGGGGGGAGAAGGCTTCATTATGCAGAAACTCGAAGGAGACGGCAAGGCATTCATACATGCCGGAGGTACAGTGATAGAACGACAGCTGAATAATGAAACTCTGCGTATTGATACAGGCTGTATCGTCGCCTACGAACCTCAGCTTGATTTTGATATTGAGACCTCTGGCAGCCTGAAGTCGATGGTCTTCGGAGGCGAAGGGCTCTTCCTGGCAACAATCAAAGGTACAGGGAAAGTCTGGCTACAGTCGATGCCAATAAGGAAACTTATTAGATCGCTGTCTTCATTTGGCCATAACAGAGGCAAGGAGGCCGGTTCGCTGCTGGGATCACTATTCCAGAAATAGCAGGAGCTTAATCAAAACGAAACCTTCATCACACATACATAATCTGATGGCGGTGACTTTCTTATCTTTTCAGGTATATTGATGAGAAATCCGTTACCTTTTTTCTCCCATTTAAGCGAATTATCCGTTCCCAGCATCTTCACTCTGGCTCCAGCCGGTAGCGTGAACGATGACATCCCTATCTGAGCCGGCATAGCTTCCCCCTCCCCGGCCATATAATAAATGTAAAGAGTATTATCTCCCTTCTTTGTTATACACACCTTTCCCTCCTTGTACGGGGCAATGGCTCTTGTACCATAAATTGCTTCGCCGTTTACCTTCATCCATCCGCCTATATCCTGAAGAAGCCTGTAAGCCTCATCGTGCCATTGTCCCGAGCGGCCCGGGTGCGATATTGAACAAGCAGGTTACCTCCTTTGGCAACAATGTCAACAAGAAGTTGTACAGCACTTCTGCCGCTCATATATTTTGCATCGGGCAGCCACGACCAGCTTCCTCCTGCAATTATGCACGACTCCCACGGATATGAGAGTGCCTTCTCAGGCACCCTGTTTTCAGGTGTGAGGTAATTCTGATTCTTTCCATGAACTGCCCGGTCAACAACAATCAACCCGGGTTGTTTCTGCCTTGCTTTGACTACCAGTTCATCCATCCGAATATCCTGATTCTGGATCCTTGTAAACTTATAATCAGGGGCTGTAACATACTTTCTTACTTCCTCCTTTGTCATCTTCTGAACCCATCCGCCGTCGAGCCAAAGGATATCTATTTTTCCGTAATCTCCTCCGAGAAGTTCCATTATCTGGCCCTGGGTGAACTGAACATACTTTTCCCACCTGTCGGGATATACAGTCACATCATAATTTACATTCCTGTCGGGGGTGGCAAAGTTAGGCCACCAGTAGTTCTCATTATGCCAGTCGGGTTTTGAAAAGTAAGCCCCGGCCCACAAACCCTCAGCCCTGAAGGCAGAGAAAATCTCTTTTGCAACATTGGCCTTCGGGTTAGTGTGAAAAGGCGTTTTCGGACCTGTGATCTTATAATCGGTAAGCTTAGTGTCGAACATGCTGAACCCGTCGTGATGTTTTGTTGTGAAAACAACATATTTCATTCCGGCATCCTTTGCAGCTTTTGCCCACCGTGCAGGATCGAACTGAACAGGGTTGAAGGTAGTCTGAAGGTTTTCATAATCCCTTTTATATTCAACATAATTCGGATTTGACCTCCGGCACCAGCCCTCATCCTCGGCACAAATCGACCAGGATTCTACAATCCCCCACTGGCTGTATGTGCCCCAGTGCATCAGCAGACCGAACTTAAGATCCTGCCACTGCTCAAGTTTTTGCAATACCAGCGGATCCGTTTCCGGCACATATCTTTCGTCTTCCTGTGAATAAACAATTGATTGTGAAATAATTATCAGGAACGCAAGGCTTGAGATCAGGGTTTTCATATTCAGAGTATATTATTAGTACGATACGCAATGCATTGCGTATTTACAATGTAATACAGGTATCAGCCATTTATCTGCAATTTCAGCTTTCCGTCAAGCACAACCGCAAGCACTGTAATATATTCATCAAGAACAGCTTCAGGCACAGAGATAAAAGTCAGACCTGCATTGCTGCTCCAGTAAGGTTTCAGGTGCTCCTTCGATACAAGCTTGGTCCCATTCCCTACAACATAGATCCTGTTGATCTTATTCTTTACACCTTCAAGCATCACCTCCCCTTTCGGATTCCCATGCACGAAGAGGTAAAGCATTGTACTGTCCTTCGAAATTGTGGAAGGTCCATAGAAATACCCGGCAGGAAGTCCTGCCTCTGTTCCATATATGGCTTCTGAGTGTTTGGCGGTCCATTTTCCCAGCTCCTTAAGAACTGTCACCTCCTCTTCGGGAATTGTGCCGTCAGCTTTCGGTCCGATATCAAGAAGAAGATTTCCTCCCTTTGAAATACACTCTGCGAATATCTTTATTACCTGGCCGGGAGTTTTAAAATCCTTATCGTTTTGCTGATAGCCCCAGGAGTCATTTATTGTCATGCAAAGTTCCCAGTACTTGTCTTCAGGTTTCCTGACTGGTAACCCTTGCTCCGGAGTGGCATAATCGCCGTATCCCTGAAGCCGCGAATTAATAATCGCAGAAGGATTTTTCTCAAGAATCATCTGCCTGATCTCCTTAGCCCTCCACGTTTCGGCATTCTGTTCCCAGTCGCCGTCGAACCAGTAGAGGTCAGGATTAAAATTTTGTCCTAACTCCTTTATCTGTAAATGATTGAAGCTATCGAACTTTTTCCATCTTAAAGAGTCTTTTTCATAACGCTTAACCGCTTTTGTAAAGTTGGGATAATCGGGATGAGACCAGTCGAGAAGTGAATAATAGATCCCGGCCTTCAGTCCGTTTTTCCTGAGAGCATTTACAAACGGCGTAACAAGATCGCGCTTTGCCGGGCTCTTCTTTACAACGCTCAGCTCACCTGCTTTTGTATCCCAGAGAGCTACGCCATCGTGATGCTTTGAAGTAAGAACGGCATACTTTGCCCCGCTTTCCTTAATAAGCGAAGCCCATTCTTCGGGTTTATATGAAGAGGCCGTAAATCCTTTCAGCTGTTTCATATAATCATCATAGGAGATATAGCCGTTATAGAACGACCACGATTCATCAATCCCGTTTACTGCATAAATTCCCCAGTGTATGAAGATGCCAAGCTTAGCATCCTTAAACCACTGCAATCGTTTTTCCTTTTCGGAGGCACTCTCCTGGGCAAATGAACTGGATAATCCTCCGCTAAGGAGAATTAACAGTATCAGGAATAAATACTTATTTTTCATAGGCTATGAAAAGTCAAATCCCGAGATATAGGCCGGAGCGTCAAAGAAGAGTTCTTTTTCCTCATCAGTCAGGTTGATAAACCGTGTGTAAACCAGACCAGGTTTGGCATTCAGCATCCTGTTAAGGGCACCCATCATAACTTCAGTTCTCACACTGTCGAATAACCTGCTCCTGTCGTCGAGCCAGGTAAGACCTGTATGAAATCCCTCGGCATGGCAGGCTGATTCAAACAAGGGAGCAAGCAACTTTTCATACCCTTCCTTATGATAAATTGCGTCAAATACCAGGTACCTGAATTCCCCGGGCCTGAACAACCTCCTGAAGTAAGGAGTCTTCGGAAGTACTTTCATCATAACCCATCCCCACACACCCGGAACATCATATACCTTATACGACGAAGGTATTGCAAGAACCCCTGCTACAATCTCATCGCCCTCCCGCAAAACATAATACCGTTTCTCAAAGAAAACATGATCGGTGCTGAAGAAGGAATAGTCTTTGTAAAAGTCAAGAAGAAGTGCTTCCATTCTTCCGCTTTCCTCATCCTTTAACTTCGAAACACGAGGATCGGGCTTTGGGGAGAAGCGGCTGAAGGCAACTGTGAGGAACGACCGTATATTATCATATCCTGCCTGGCTTACAATGTTTTTCGACCGTTCATTCATGCTCTCCACGAATGCATACATAACATGCTTGTCGCCTTCGAAAACATTATCGAGCTCCAGGAGATGCGGTTTGCTGAAGATCTCCAGGGTTTTATGCTTGAAACTGTCATCATTTTCGTGCCTCAGACGTGCTTGCCTTCTTTTACGCCAGTTAAGACCGGCCTGGTATGTAGTCTGAAAAGCAAGGTATCTGAGATATGATGAAGGGAAACGAAGCTTACCCTGGCCAGATATCCGGAAGCAGGCACCTACTGTTCCTGTCACCATTTTTTTCTTATACAGCGAAACAAACCTGATCTTGTCTTTGTATGCGGCTATCCTTGGTGCAATATTTTGTAACGAAAACCTCAGTCCTCCTTCGGAACCCTGCACGGCATTATTAAGAATATCGAGTATCCCCTCACTGGCATGATCGGAAACTCTTACTTCCAATCCCTTGTAATTATAGACCGGCCTGTCGAACATCTGACTACTGATCAGGAAATTATTGGCAAGAGTGCGTTGGATATAAGAAGGTCTTCGGGGTTTGTGATCTTAATATTCTCACGGTTCCCATCAATAAGATTAATCTTCTCACCTGTCAGCTCAAGCACTGTTGCATCGTCGGTGAATTCAGGCTTATACTCCTGCAGATAAGCTTTCTTGATAAGCTCCGCACTAAAAACCTGGGGTGTCTGGATCTGCCTTACATTAATCCGGTTAACCGGCATATTGCCATTTTCTGTAAGGATTCTTACAGATTCGGTCGATTCTATTGATGGAATAGCGTTACCAAGCCTTTCTGCCGTTTCAAAACATCTTCTGATGGTATCGATCGTCACAAAGGGTCTCACCCCGTCGTGAATAGCCACCAGCCCGGGAGAATTGACGAACTTAAGACCATTCTTCACTGAGAAGAATCTGTGGGCTCCTCCCTTTACAAGGGTATGCTGAACAGTGAACGAGTATCGTTTCTGCAGTTCTATCCAATGCCTCAGCTGGTTTTCAGGAAGAACGGTAATTATCTCTATTGAATCATCGAAAGCCTTGAATCTTTCAATAGTATGCATTAGAACCGGCCGGCCCGCCAGTTCAAGGAACTGCTTGGGTGTTTCCAGTCCCATCCTTTTTCCGCTTCCTCCTGCTACTATTATTACGTACTGGTCCATATTACTCTTATGTTACATTTATCTTCTTCAATCCCCGCTACTCCTTTGTATACAAAAACCTCTTAATACTCCTCTTCGGCGTTTTTGCAAACTCCTCGGGATGTATCCGGAATTTGCTCACCGACATAAACTCCGGAAGCCTGGCATTTAAATCTTTCCTTGTTTCTTCAAGGATAGCCAGAAGTTTCTCCTCCGATATATTATCCCGCTTCATCATCTCATAGTCAGGATATATCAGGCCAATGAGCTTATTGTCAACCGATATTACAACCGACTCGGTAATATAGTCCTTATTGTTTATAACCGATTCTATCTCTTCGGGATAAATGTTTTTGCCTGATGGCCCGAGGATCATGCTCTTGCTTCTTCCTTTAATATAGATATTGCCCTCCTTGTCGATCACTCCAAGATCTCCGGTATGCATCCAGCCCTTTTCATCGATCATCTCCCTTGTTGCCTTTTCATTCTTGTAATAACCGGCCATCACATTCTCGCCTCTGAGAATGATTTCTCCGACAATATTCACCGGATCAGGGGAGTCTATTGTGACCTCGAGGGTGTCAACAGCCCGGCCTGATGCCCCGGGTTTTGTAGTATCCCACGAAGCATAGCTGATAAGCGGACCGCATTCGGTCATGCCATAACCGACAGTGAATTTAAAGCCGATCTTTTTAAAGAAGCTTTCTGCATCTGCATTAAAAGCTGCGCCTCCAACAATAAGTTCCTTGAACCGGCCCCCGAAAGTCTCGGTAAGCTTTTCCCTTATCTTTTTGAACAGAATCTGGTTCACACCAGGAATTGACAGAAGAAACTTCATATGTGGTTTGCTTATGACCGGAAGAAGCTGCTTCTTATAAATCTTCTCAACAACGAGCGGTACAGACAGGATTAGTCTTGGCTTTATTTCCTTGAAAGCCTGTATCAGAATCTGCGGCGAGGGTGTCTTTGTAAGTATTGTTATATGGCATCCGTAAGTGAACGGAAAGAGAAACTCAAAAGCACAGCCAAAGGTGTGGGCAAGAGGGAGGAATGAAACAACAGGATCGCCCGATTTGAGAGGCATGTTTCTCTGGGCGTATCTGACATTTGCTGCAAGGCTGTTATGAGGTACCATTACTCCTTTTGAAAAGCCTGTGGTGCCCGACGTGTAACTGATAACGGCGAGCTTGTCATTTGAAATATCCGAAAACTTAATATCGTCAGGTTTCAGCGACGGGTATCTGGTCTTGAATTTTTCCTCAAGTTCCTTATATGACTTTTCAACCGCGGCATTTCGGGCTATAAGAAGCTCAAAGCTGTCAAGCGAGATAACTCCCTTTATCTCGGGGACCTGTTCCCATGTTAATGTCTCCCAGATCTTTTCATCAGAGAAAAGAAGAACTGAATCGGAATGGTTTATTATATTGGTAAGATCATCAGGCTTGAAGTCGGGCAGTATCGGAACAATAACCGCACCATAGGTAACTGCTGCCAGGTACGAAATGCACCAGTTAGCCGAGTTTTTGCCTGTTGAGGCAATCTTATCGCCCTCTTTTATCCCCGTTGCCTCAAAGAGGATATGAAACTTCAGGATCTTTTCGGCAATCTGGTGGTAGGTATATCCCTTTTCCTTGTAGTTCGATAATGCTTCGATGTCCCAGTTCTGTCTGATACTGTTCTCGATATAGCCAACTAGTCGTTCCTGCAGCATAAGGTTAGTTTTTAAGGTTATTCCTCAAAGTTACAATATGATTAACAACTATTCATTCATAATACCGTCTTTTCCGGACCTGAGAGAAATAGTCGCTGACCTCAGATAAAATACATTGCTATTATGGCAAGCGTTGCACCAATGTTAATAACTGAAAACAAGTAGTTGTATCCTTCTCTTTTTTTGCTGAATTTCCCCAGTTTTCTTGCTAAAATAGCCACAGTAGGGACGAAGAGAGCTATCAGAAATGCAAAAAACTCAATTCCCATGAATACCTCCTCAAGTCCGCCGTTGTCGATAGTGGCCATATATATAATTATCATCAGGATAAGAATATAGAGAAGATAGCTTGACTTGAGAAGAAGTGTTGATATTTTTCTGCTCTTATGAAGACGGTATGGTTTCAGGTAGGCAAATGCCAGTGAAAAGACGATTACAATGAATACGATACCAAGAACATGAACAAGGATTTCATTGTTGTTATTCGACATATATCAGGTTATTTTACTTCTCCTCCGGTGACCAGACAAGTGAACTGGCTCCCAGCACTGCAGCGTTCTGTGTGCTAAGCTCCGATGCCAGCAGTTTTACTTTCCCTTTATAAATGCTGAGCAGGTTCTCCTCCATATACTCCTTTGCCGGTTCAAAGATCAGGTCCTTGGCAAGAGCAAGCCCGCCGAACAGGAAAATTGCCTCAGGATTTGTATGTGCAACAACATCGGCAAGTTTGAATCCAAGCATTCTTCCGGTATGAGTGAAAGCTCTCTTGGCTATATAATCACCCTTTAAAGCCTCTTCATGTATAATCTCCGCATCAAGTTCATCAAAGCTGTACTTTCTCAATTCACTGGGCTTATTACTGTCGGCCATTATTTTAAGCAGCGAACGCTTAAGGCCGGTTGCTGAAACATAGGTTTCGAGACAGCCTTTTCTTCCACAGCCGCACTCGCGGTTTGAGTCTCCCGGTCTGATCGCAGTATGTCCTATCTCTCCTGCAAAACCGTCATGGCCGTATACAAGCTTTCCGTCAATTACGAAACCGCTTCCAAGTCCTGTACCAAGTGTAATGACCACGAAATTCTTCATTTCCTTTGCGCCGCCATACACCATCTCTCCCACAGCAGCAGCATTGGCATCATTTGTAACTATCACAGGAAGCGAGGTATGCCTCTTAAAAATATCTGCAATGGGAACGATGCCTTTCCATGGCAGTCCGGCAGCATGTTCAATGGTTCCCTTGTTGATGTTCCCCATCGGAGCCCCTATCCCGAACCCGATAATATTGATGCCGTCGCCAACCTTTTGGGCAGTTATCATTATCTTTTCGTAGAGGGCAGCAACGAAAACCTCTATCTCATCATAATGGTTGGTTTTAAGCTTATCTTCTCCGAGGATATTTCCTTCCCTGTCAACCAGACCGAAAACGGTATTTGTGCCGCCTATGTCTATCCCTACTGCTACCGGTTTCTTTGCCATAATTCAGATTAATAACAATTTCTTATTGTAAATATACATTTACATTTTTATCCCGGCAAATATTCATTACCGACTTTACGTGCCCTGACAGGTTTATCGAGGTCGATGCCAAGCGAGATGCCGGTTTCAACAAGGATATTCCATCCGGCGGCAAGCTGAACATATTCAGCATATTCGCCTCCGTCAGGAATAATGATTGTAGGGAATATTGTCTGCTTTGATGAAACGGCAATTATATTCATCCCCACACCCTTCACAAGACACTCGCTGAATTTCTCCTGCTCCGGTAAGAATGGATCAATCCATATCAATACCTCAGTTTTATCCATAACCTCCTCTATACCATGAACCGCAAATGTTCCTTCAAGGAATGCTGATTTCTTTCTTGTTATCTCATTTGTCTTGAGCGAAAGTTCCTCGGCAACTCCATTGTTCCTTCCTGCAAAATAGATGATGCTTGCTTTCTTTATTATCTCAATAATTGCCGGATCAATTATTGCTGTCAGAGCCTGGTTTGTCTTTTCAGCCAGTTCTTTAAGTCCTTCCATTTTAACCCCATGAATGGCACGGATCAGAGAGTCGTAAAAAAGTCCCTGTTCAACAACCGACTTGGTTGCAGCAACAGCATTCTCCTTTCCGCATTTCAGAACATGTGTGGAGGTGGCTATCTCCCCAAGCTTTGTTCCCTCGTTGGCGGTAAGGCCATAGACCGATTTATGATTCTTTTTCTTTAGAGCCGTCGGCCAGCCTGATCACCTCTTTTGTCTGTCCTGAGTTTGAAGCAGCGAACACGGCAACATCATCGAGATTGTACTCTTCAGCCTGGGTGCATCCTTCCGTAAGAACAGGAAATGAATATTTCCACTTAAGCGAAGCTGTTATTGCCCGTTTTGCAGGAAAGATCCTGCTGCTGCCCTCACCTGTAAGGAAGAGTCCTTTTTTAGTCTTTACAGCCGGAGCAAATCCAGCTCCCGCGGAAGGGTCGAATGATCCAATGATTTCAGAAGTCTCCATCATTTCCCTTACAAGGGCATACCTGTTGTATTTTTCCTCTTTTAAATTCATGGCTATTTCATTTTATTAATAAGAAATTCTGAAAGGTCGTTCTGAACCTGGGGATCCTTCTGGAATCCTCCGCCAAGGTGCTGCCAGTAAACTTCAGCATACTCAACACCTGCCATTTTCCCATAATTGCGGTTACCCTCGAGCACAAAGCCAAAGAAATCATCCATCTTATGCATGTGCTTCATGAGCTCTATTTGCGAAACATGGTATCCGAGCATCTCCTTTTTTGTTTCTACCGCCGATGTGATGTCGACATAGAAATGAGGCGGTGCTATCTGCGAACCAAGCGGATCGGAGAGTGTGAGAGGAGAAGAATGGTAGAGAAGCGGTGTTATCTCCAAAGGCTTCTCTTTTACCGGAACTGTATGCAGTGAAGCAACCATTGCTGCTGCCTCAACTATATTGGCTGTTGTCCGGTGATCGGTATGATAATCGTTCGGCAAATGCGTGAAGACAACACCTGCTCTCACCATGCGGAGAAGTGATATTACCTTTAACCTGAAATCCTTGCTGTCGAACAGGAATCCGTCAACACCTCCAAGGAAATAGTATTCAGCATCAAGGACAGCAGCTGCCTTTTTTGCCTCCTGAATCCTGACACGGGCAGTCTCCTCCATTGTCATATTGCATCCGCCCAGATCTCCCGAAGTCATGGTGGCTATAACTATTTTATACCCTTTGTCCTTCAGAAGTTTTAATGTCCCTGCATTCCATGCTTCAGCATCATCGGGATGAGCATTTATCGATACTGCAACTTTGTTGAACTCCTTTGTCATGGTCTTAGTTATTAGTTCTTTCCTGCAAAAATCCTGTCAAGCTTTATAAATTCAGGAATGTCTCCGGCGAGCGGCTTCATATACTCAATAAACTGATCCGAGACATGGTTTCCCTCCTTGTTGAAATATTCGTAAGGCATCGGTTTAGCTGCTACCGCAACCTCCTTCAGAGGCACCTTCCCGAACTCGATCCGGTACGGATTGTTTGAGACCCTTTTGATGCTTACCATTACTCCCGTTTCACCATTTTCTGCAAGCTTTACTGCCTCAACGCCGCAACGGTATGCTTCTTCAAGATCAATTGCGGAACTCCTGACGAAATCACACATAATAAGCGACTCTGTTATCTGAAACTCACCCCTGTATCCGAACTGGGAGGTAATCATCTTGTGAAGGCTCAGCCCCACACTGGCTCCTCCCATTGCTCCAAACTCAGTGTTGTTGAATTTATCTTTTGCTGTTGCTGCACTCACGGGAGAACCATCTTCAAATTTGAGCCCTTCGCCGCATACTACCGATACCCAGCCGTATTTTTTAATACATTTCTCTACATCTTCGAGAAATTTTTCCCTCACAAAATGAAATTCAGGTGCATATATAAGATGGGGCGCTTCATCTTCTTCCCTGCGTGCCATGGCAGTAGAGGCAGCAAGCCAGCCGGCATCCCTTCCGATAGTCTGATATACAACAAACTGATCGACTTTCTGCATATCACGGGCAAGAATTCCTGCCTGCATTACATTGAGTATGTTCGACCTGGCAGCAGAGGCAAAACCAGGGGTATGGTCGGTTCCGAATAGATCGTTGTCGACTGTTTTTGGTATGCCTATCCCGGTAAGCTCATACTTTTCACTCCTGCAATAGGCCTCCACCCTGTGAATGGTGTCCATTGTATCATTTCCCCCGATCAGAAAAAAGTATCTGATGTTATATTTTTTCAGTATGCTCAGAATAAGCGGGAGATCCGATTCCTGTACTTTATGCCTCGATGAACCAAGTGCGGATGATGGAGTCCGGCGCAACCCTTCAATGATATTGCGCGGCTGAGATCCCAGGTCATATATCCTTTCCTGCATGAATCCTTCGATGCCAAACTGCATTCCGTAGATGTTACCAATCAGCGATGATTTTAGTGCTGATTCAATTACTCCGGCCAGACTCGAGTTGATAACTGAAGTGGGACCTCCGGACTGTCCGATAAGCGCGTTTCCTTTTGTCATATTATATAAATTTCAACATTCCAAAATACTCAGGCTGATGATAATCGGGATTTTCAGTGCCTACAGGGTTCCATGTGACATAATGCGGGACTTTCAGCTTATCGCCGCATTTGTAAAAGTTGGCCCTGAACGTTTTACCTTTCAGATCCTTAACCTCATGGCGGAAGAAAACCTCATAAGGGATTGCAGCAGTAAGCGACCATTGAAAATCGCCGGTCCTCTCTGCAACAGGTTCAGTCCCCACAGAGGTCATCCTTCTTATTTTAGAGACTATTTCAGGATTGACCCTGGCGCTGCTGGCCCTTCCGTAACCAGACCCGATAAGGCAGGTACCTATACCGTTAAATTCAATATTGTAATATACACCATCATCCTCAGGCGACACAAAAAACTCGACACACGAATCCTCACAAACCATCTGGTTTGTCTCAGTCATCTCAGCCTTAAAGCAGTCTTCCCTTATATAAAACTTAATGCAGATCTCATTATCGCTGTAGGCCAAAGCAAGCTCAACCCGGGGCATGTACTCATAACCCTTCCAGTTTATGGTATCAACCTTAAGACGGTTTTTCTGCTTATCAAGCAATGCAGATATCTCTTCAAGGGAGGGATAGGCTGAACCACTTTCAATTTTACTTACCTCGGCAACTTTCATTGTTTGCTAAGTCTTACTTCGGAACTTAAAGAACCAAAATTAGTACAATATCTCATCATTGCTAAATCTACATCGTTTTATTTAAAAATCCAACCCTTATCTTTCAAGTTCCTTCCATGCCAGGGCAGCAGCTCCAAGTACAGCCGCATTGCTCTCGTTTACACCCGACGGAAGTATCATATATGTTCCTTTAAAAATAGGAAAAACGAACTGGTCCACATATTTCCTGGTCGGCGCAAAAAGCAGCTCTCCTGCTTTGGCAAGTCCTCCGAAAAGGAATACTGCTTCAGGACTTGAGAATCCAATTGCATTTGCAATGCCGAGAGCAAGTTTCTCAGCCATGTAATCAATGGCCTCAAGGGCAACCTTGTCATTTTTTTCTGCTGCTTCCACAATTATCTTTGAAGTAAGCTGCGATGGCAGTATGTCCCTGAGAGTACTCGGGTCCCTCATCTCGCTCATCTTTAAAAGAACCGTGCGCACCAGTCCCGACGCTGAGCCATAGGTTTCATAGCAACCCCTCAGTCCGCAGCCGCAGGCTCTTCCTCCCGGAACAATGATCGTATGACCCAGCTCACCGGCAAAACCGGTATGGCCATAAACAACCTCACCGTTGATGACAATTCCGCTGCCCAGACCTGTCCCAAGTGTGAGAACGATAAAATCCTTCATCCCCTTTGCCCCGCCAAACATCATCTCCCCTATTGCAGCCGCATTGGCATCGTTGGTAACGGCAACAGGCACATTAATCTTTTTCCCCATCGCTTCACCAAGCGGAACAACCCCTTTCCACGAAAGGTTGGGAGCAAACTCGATTGTCCCTTTATGGTAATTGGCATTAGGTGCTCCGATTCCTATTGCTGCCAGTCTGATATCCTTTTCCCCGGCGACAAGCTTTTCAATCTCTGAAGCAAGGACAGTTACAAACTCTTTGAAATCGGGATAATCAGGCGTTTTGATCCTTTTTTCTTCATATACATTCCCCGACTTATCGACAAGTCCGAATACTGTATTGGTGCCGCCAATATCAACACCTGCAACTACTTCCTTCATGATTTTTCTTATTTGTTTAAATTTTATCTTTCTGGTCTATGCTTCATTTTGCTATCGTGTGCCTTCCTTTTTTGTCCTGAGTTTCTGATCTTTTATATTCTTAACTTTCACATCCCATAGATTATCTGCGTTCCATCCGGTTTTCAGCTCTATTTCCTGGTGATAGTAAGAAACAGGTTCCGGCTGCCTCTTCTTCGAAAAATCACCTGTTGTCCATTTTCCGTCGCCATTGATATCATAGATTATCCTTGCCCTGTAGTTGCCTGTTTCGAGAAGAGGGAACAGCAGTTTGCCTTCTTTTTCCGATTTCAGTTCTCCCACAGGCTTTTCATCTTTTGTAAGCAGCTGAACAATTGTTTTTCCCTTGTAATTTCGGATATCTAATGAAAGCTCGTTGTACGATTCAGGATCCCTCACACTAAAACTGATCCCTAACGAGTCGGAGTATTCATTGTAGATATTGCTGAACGATGCTGAGTCGGCAATGAATTGGTATTTTTTACCCTGAGCCAGGCTCGCTTTAAGGTAATACCGGCTTGAATTTGAGGTATCTTTCTGAAAGTTATAGGGAACTCTCACCTTTCTTTTTTCGATAAGCTCATAAAACCTGATCCTTGAGGTGTCGGGTATTCCGAAAGGAGTGGAAGAATTAAAATAGATTCCCGCTCCCGGTTTCAGATTGCCCGCTCTTAAATTTGTTTCGTATGCAAAAACCGGACGCTTAACCCTGGCAGCCCTGGTGGCCCTTGGCGCCGCAAAGCGAAGGGGTACAGTATCAAGCTTATAGCCAGTGATCCCAAGGGAGTCGGTAAACGGATACTCTATCAGAGAAGTGATCTGCGGCAGAGAATACAGAGTGCTGTCGGTTATCCATACCTTAATCGTATCCCTGTTACGGCTATTCTCAATAAAGTAACTGTTCGTCCCGGCTTCAGGGATAGAAAAACTAACCTTCATCGTGTCAGGAGGCAATGAGAGGGTAAACAGAAGCTTGTACTTAAGTTCTCTCGATGATGAGGTGAGATAGTGTTCCTTCCTTTCTCCTTTAAAAAGAAGAAGCTTATGCTCTCCTGTGAGAACAGGCACCTCAGCTTTCTTTACCGGTCCGGTTTTTTCTTTTTTTACAGTGACAGTATCTTTTACCGGGGGAAGATAATTTTTCTCCGGACTTACAGAAACAAGGGAGTCGAGGAATGCAAATGACTCTCCGGGCAAATTATAATTCTTGCTGTTGTCATCATCAACAAGAGCATACAATTTATAGGAGCCTGCCCTTACATTGTTTATCCTGAAATAGCCGTTCTGGTCAATGGCTGAAATATAGTCAGGAAGATGTTTATGCACTACCGAATCAGTAAGATTGCCATACAGCATGACAAGGGCCTTTTCCGGGACCTCAAGAGATAAAGCGTTATAAACATTTCCTGTTACCGAGAGAGAGTCGAGCTCCGGACCTGTTGAGAATACAAACTGATAATTATCAAGAACATTCGATTCATTCAGGTCTCTTATGGCATCCTGAAAATAGAAGGTATATGTTGTATTCTGCTTCAGCTCTTCCTCGAATTCAACAAGCACGCTTTTCCCTCTGAGGTATACTGTCGGCTTCTTTTTCATCGGAGGAGAAACCATGAATTTCTCGCTGATATTATCGAGGGCCACATACTCGTTGAAGGTGATCTCGAGCCTTTTCTCCCTGAAATTCCTTGCTCCATAAACAGGAATACTCTTCACAACCACAGGCGGCTCATATTCCCTGGGTCCTCCGGTAGGAGCGCTCACCTTGGCACATGCAACGGCAAGGCAAACAATAATTATTACAGCTGATAAACCGGATAGATCTTTAAACCTCATTCTCACTCGCGTTCTTGATGATTTACAAACTTACATCATTTTTTAAAGAAACATTTCTATACTCTGTTAAAACAGGCTTATGAATTCATAGTATTATTTTTGATCAATAATATTTCTAACTTTGACAATCAACTTAATAATTCGACGATGAACCTGCTTATAATTCCCTGGGATGTGAATCCTGAAATATTCCGCATCGGCTCTTTTGCAGTCAGATGGTACGGATTATTGTTTGCCTCATCCTTCCTTTTCGGCTACATCATAATGCTCCGCATATTTAAAAACGAGAACCTCGGGGAGGCACTGCTCGATAAACTTACTATATATATGGCTCTTGGCGTTATCCTTGGCGCAAGGCTCGGGCATTGTCTCTTCTATGAACCTTCATATTACCTGCAACATCCTCTGGAGATCCTGATGATCTGGCATGGCGGACTTGCAAGTCACGGCGCTGGGGTCGGTATCCTTCTCGCAGTATGGCTCTTTGCAAGGAAAGAAAAAAGGGACTTTTTCTGGGTTATCGACAGAATCTCAATAGTGGTTGCCCTCTCGGGTGTTTTTATAAGAATGGGAAACCTCATGAACTCAGAGATCTATGGTGTTGAAACTACGCTTCCCTGGGGTTTTGTATTTCTCAGGAATGATGAGGTTGCCCCTAAACATCCTACCCAGATCTATGAGGCTCTTGCCTATCTCGCAATATTCGTCCTGCTTTACAGAATATACTGGTCAAAAAAGGGTCAGCATTTGGAAGGATTGCTCATAAGCCTGATCTGCGTCCTTATATTCACAGCACGATTCTTTATTGAGTTCATTAAGGAGGACCAGGTCGGATTTGAGGCAGCAATGAAACTGAATATGGGACAATGGCTGAGCATCCCTTTTGTTCTGCTGGGTCTGGCGGGAATTTACTGGAGTGTCAAAAGGAACAAACGCGCCGTTATCAAAAGGTAAAGGCTATTTTTTCATGATTCCGTAGAAAAGCACATCGAGTATCGCGTTAAGACGGTTCTCTATATTTACCTCCTTCTTCATCCAGAAGAGAGGAACCTCAAGACCTTTAAGCGTTGTCTGTATTGCAAGCGCAGTATACTCACTGTTGGATATGTTGAAGACATTCTTCCTGACCCCGTGATAAAGGATAAGCCTGAGAATGGCAAGTTCCTCCCTGTCGTATTTTTCACGTATATGCTCGATGAAATCAAAGTGGTCGAGATTCTTGTCAAATATGGCATTATAGTAATTTGAAAGTTTTTCGAACGACTTCATCCTGACAAATACGTAGTTCCGCATCTTATCCACAGGAGATTCAACCGATTTTATTGATCTAGTAAGCTCACTTCTAAGTACATTGGCCTCATAAAGCACAACCGCTTCAAAAATCTCCTCCTTGCTTTCAAAATAGTAATAAATGGAACTTTTTCCCATTTTCAGGGCTTTTGCTATCTCATCCATTGTGGTTTTCTTAAACCCGAAACGACTGAATATCTGCCCTGCCGTTATTATAACCTTTTGTTTAAACTCCTCTTTATTAACCATATACCACCTCTTTTTATCCTGTATATTCCAGCATTCAAAGATATGACAAATAAAAAAAACTTCCAAGTACTTAGAACAAACCGGTCGATTATTCGAAAACTGATATCCGGAAGTTAAATTCATATAACTTTAGGCACTTTAGCTCACTTTAGTTCACTATAGGCACTAATTTCGTATTTTTGATATGCTTTTACCAAACAGGGGAATCAGGAAAACATGAAAATCGGCAGCCAAAATTATCAGAGTATCTGGTTCGATCAGTCTGATCGGGCTGCTGTCAAGGTTATCGATCAGAAAAAACTGCCATTTTTCTTTGAAACAAGGGAACTGAGAAGTGTCGACGAGGTATATGAAGCAATTGATGACATGACTGTCAGGGGTGCTCCCCTGATTGGAGCTGCTGCCGCCTTTGGAATATACCTTGCAACGCTTGAGATCACCTCGCAGACAAATATCCATGATCATCTCTCAAATGCTGCACGTTACCTTATTTCATGCCGCCCTACGGCTGTTAACCTGAAATGGGCAGTAGATTTTGTTACCCGCCGGCTGGAGGGGATCTCCGACAGTAAAAAGCTCCGGAAGAAAGCCCTTGACTCTGCTCTTGCTGTTTGTGAAATCGAAAAGGAAAACTGCAGGCAGATAGGGGAGCATGGATTGAAGCTTATTGAAGAGCTAAGTAAGAATAAAGGCGGAGAAGCTGTCAATATCCTTACACACTGCAATGCCGGCTGGCTTGCATGTATTGATTATGGCACAGCAACTGCCCCGGTTTATCTGGCTTACGACAAAGGTATTAAGGTGCATGTGTGGGTCGACGAAACGCGGCCGAGGAACCAGGGGGCCAGGCTGACTGCCTGGGAGCTGGGGCAGCATGGGGTACCTCATACCCTGATCGCAGATAATACAGGGGGCCACCTGATGCAACAAAAGATGGTTGATATTGTTATAGTCGGGAGCGACAGGACTACAAGGACCGGAGATGTTGCCAATAAGATAGGGACCTACCTCAAGGCTCTGGCAGCTTTTGACAATAATATCCCTTTTTATGTTGCGCTTCCTTCATCGTCAATCGATCTCTCAATCAGTAACGGACTGAAAGAAATTCAGGTTGAGGAGCGTTCCTCTGAAGAGCTTACGCATATTGAGGGAATGGACGGTGGTGAAGTAAAATCAGTGAGAATCTGTCCTGAGGGTACCCCTGCTGCAAACTACGGATTCGATGTTACACCTGCACGGCTTGTAACGGGGCTGATAACCGAGAGGGGAATATGCAGGGCAAACGAAAAAGCAATAGTTGAGATGTTTTCTGATAAAATAAGATAATATGCAAGGTGCTGTTAAATTCAATTGTCACTGGAACCAGTCAGGCCCTGTCATCTCTGACGAGCAGTATGAAATAATCAATTACTGGAGGGAGATCTTATACAATATGGATCTGATTGGCGCCTATGAGAATGGCGTTGGTTTCGGCAATATAAGCATGAGGATAAGGGGCGGTAATCAGTTTGTTATTACAGCCTCAGCCACCGGCGAGATGTCGGAGCTTGAACCCGGCCATTATGTAAAGGTTTCCTCATTCAACATTGAGGATAACGCGGTTCAATGCGTAGGGCCTCTGAAAGCCTCTTCGGAGTCGCTGACACATGCTGCAATCTATTCCGCAGATCCCGGAGCAAATGCAGTTATCCATGTTCACAGCATCGACCTCTGGAACGAACTTATTTATAAAGTTCCAACCACCAATCCTGCAATGGATTACGGAACCGCCGGACTGGCCAGGGATATTGCACGGTTATTCTCCGATTCGGATGTCTTTGAAAAGAGGATAATTGTTATGGCGGGCGACAGGGCGGGGATCCTGACCTTTGGCAACGACATGGATGAGGCAGTGAATGTGCTGATGGAGTATCTCAGAAAATAGATGAAAAATATTCTTTTTATCCTCTTCTTGCATAATTAACATCAAATAACTAATATTGCAGTCCAATAATTGGGCCCATAGCTCAGATGGTTAGCAGCACCTGACTCATAATCAGGGGGTCGCTGGTTCGATCCCAGCTGGGCCCACAAGAAAAAGAGCGAGAGTGAGAGCGAGAGCGAGTAAGAGCGCTGGCAATCACTCTCGTTCTTTTTCCTCTAGACTCGCACTCACACTCACACTTTTAATGAGATAGAACAATCTAATATTCCTGGTTAGGATACTTTTTATCTGCCGTACATCTGTTTTGCAGATGGTACCATTATAACATTCAGTTCCGGATCCGGCATGTCAGGATCTAGTGGAAAGATAGGCCGTACAACACGTTTATAAGGGAGACTTTTAAAATCCTGATCAACACTTCCCCTTGTCTGAGCCATAACCCAATCGGACTGCATATCATACCACTGACTCACGAGATAACCCTGCTTTACCATTATAATATCCATTTTCTTAGGATCAATTCCTGTACCTGCTAAGTTTGGTGTGGGTGAAGATGTTCCCACAACCACAAATATGCTTCCTGTTTTAATAATTGCTATGTCAGGAAGCTTCCGGTTCGGGGGTGATTTACTTTCTGATTGCTGGTCCTTCATCAGGAACAGGACTGACATATATTACTGTACCTGATAAACGAACAGGACCTTCATATGAATTATCTGTCATTGCCCCTACAAAAGCCTCTGCCTGACCACCAATACCGGCTTTTCGGGCGGCTTCCACCATTTCGCTTCCCGGAATAGAGCAATAAAGCAGGCTTTTTCCTTTTGGAGTCTTAAATTCCGGCCGCTTCAATACCCTTGCCAAAGTCCAGGTCACCTCGCCTGAACCGCCACCACCAGGATTGTCGCCCATATCGCTGATTAAGAAAGGTCTTTTATTACTGGCAACAGCCAGATCAATGCATTTTTCGAGGGGATACCCTGGCGCTTCTAAACTGAATTGCCGGCGCACATCCCAGAATCTCTGAGCAAGCTTTTTTGCACCGCTTTTCACCTGACCTTCATCATCTCCTACAACCATAACAACACCCTGATTACGTCTCTCGTCTCCCCATACATAGCCTATCCAAATACCAGCATCCACCACCCCGGGCAAAGACTCCACTTCAGGAACCATTGCGTAGAGTGATTTGGCAGGTTCAACTCGGGTACTTGTCCACTCTCCGGAGAGAAGTACAGGGACTGCCACCCAGGCTTTATAAGCCGGACGTCCCTTTCCGGACGATAATCGCTCAAGCAGATTAACCACGCCACGACGATGTGATTCAACCGCATCATCATGAGGAGCTTTACGATATGTGGTAATAAGGTCAGAGTAGAGAGCCACACGCCAGGAGACGTTTCCGTGGAGGTCCATAGTTGTTGTGACAAGGGCGTCGTTACCTATCACAGCCCTTACTCTCTCCATAAATTCCCCCTCCGGATCATCAACACCATCAACACTACAAGCCCCATGATTGTAAAACCAGAATGCATCGTAAGGCATGTTACTCCGGATAATCTCAAGCGCACTATTAACAAAAGCCTCAAATGATTCTCTGGTTACCGGCCCTCGTCCGCTGCCTCCACCAACTAAAGAAGGAAGCCAGATTGCAGACTGACCCATAACGGAATCCTTACTAAGATAGGCTGGCAAAGAAGGCGTCCTCCCTGTAATAGCCTGTCGGTTGGGCATAAAAACGCTGTTTTCAATCTGTATTCCGGCAATTCCTATACGTGGTTTCTTTTGCTGTGCAGAGGCATCGGTAATAAACAACACTGACAACAGACAGAAATTCAGGAGCAATAAATTGATCTTCATTTTTTTGATTTGTTTGTTTTATGTAATTTCATTTATAGTAAAGACGAATATAAAGAAGATTACCTTCATCAACCCATCAACGGTAACCGCATGAATGCGTTTCGGCAACATACTCGATACCTCACTTATTGTTTTACAAGCTCAACTCTTCTGTTGAGTGCCCTACCCTCCTCCTTTTCATTACTTGCAACAGGCGATGTCGGACCGTCACCAAAAGCCCTGAGGCTTGCTGCACTCACAGCATGCTGAGTAACGAGAGCATTTACTACAGCGGCTGCCCTCTCCTGAGAAAGCTTAATATTGGCGTCAAAGGCTCCCACATTATCCGTATGACCGACAACATAAACTTTAAGCGCAGGATCTGCTTTAAGCAACCTGGCTATTTCCTGTATGGTTGTAAGAGATTCGGGCTTAAGCACAGATTTACCTGTATCAAAATAGATCCCGTAAAGAGCCACCTTCCCGGTCTCTTTAATGCTGCTGGCCATGCTGCTGGCATCAGCAACAACATCCTGGTTCATTGAATCCTTTTCGATAATATTTATATAATACATTCCGTTTCCTCCTCCCGAAACCGTTACCCATACTTCCTGCCCGTTCTTTACCAGCTTCAACGTCACATACTGAATCCCGCCGTCTTCCCATTCATATACAAGCTGACCGCCCAGTTTTTTTACTGCATTGCTGTAATTCCTCACTATCTGCAATCCGCTTGGGGTCTGCGCGCCTTCGTTAAGGTAGTAATTAACGTATAGTGAGTGACCCTCTACTGCCTGGATTTTTTCAGAACTGATCCTAAACTCAAACTTGTCAAATTGTATATCGTCGCACCGGTATATGTGAAAATTAGGCATCCGTGTAAATAAAGCCGGATCTTTGCATCCTTCAGCATCTTCCTGAGCTGAAACCGGAGCAATAAATGCAAATAAGATTGCAAAAAAACTAAATAATTTTTTCATCTGTTTGAGTTTTATTTTATTGAAGCAATTTTTTCTGCAATTTTTTCTTCAATTTTTTATAAAAAGGATAAAATTAACATGATCAAATTTATAAAAAATATTAATCTTGAGGAATAGTAAAAAAGCCGAAAACCCCTGACCACATTTGGCCCGTTGATCATAAATATTTTGTTCATGGATAATTCTCCCATGTAACCCAACTTATTTCAATAGCCTAAAAAATCTATGGTAAAAATTTATTTAAAGAAGTTTCAGATGTTTCCACCTTTTAGTTGATTGTCTTATGCCAATAAAATATCAGTAGGAATACTTAATCCTTTATATAAGGACTTTATCATGCCAAGTGTTAATTTTCTTTCCCCATTTAAAATCTCACTCACCCGACTTTGACTGCCTATATATTGTACCAGATCCGCTTTTGTAATTTCCATTTGCTCCATGCGAAATTTGATAGCATCCACAGGGTCTGGAGGAGCAATTGGTAAATGTTTCATCTCATATGATTCTACCAGAGTTATAAGCACATCCAATTTATCTCCAAGTAGGGTATCTTTTTTTACTCCCCATAATACCCATAGCCGTCAACCTAAGCATAATATTTTAAGGATGAAGATAAGTAAAAATTTGATTATCTGACTTTCACAAGGTTTTATTTCCCGGCCGGAGTGGTTGATGTATGCCTTTATTCATTTCTTTGAACTTGACGGCAATCCTCATGGTGAATATCATAGAATAATCAACCACTGTGTCCTTCTGGTTCGAGGTTTGGGTGAGAGCGTGAGCAAGGGTGCCCGGATTATGCATTCTGAGAAAAAATGACCCACATCAGAGATGTGTGAATTATATAAACCTATTATGCAGATTTGTAACTCTTGTCGGTAAGCATTGCTTAATTTTATATTTAAACTAATTGTAATCACTCTTCAAAACCTTGCTTGCTTTAACAATATGGAAATCCGGAAAAATTCAATAATCAATTAAGGAAGTTTTTTAAAAAATTAATACAAAAATACAATGGAATTACTTACAAAAGAATTGATTCAGGAGCTTCTGTCCACGGATAAAGCGCCTTGTCTTTCAATATATATGCCTACGCACAAAGGGCATCCTGATAATTTTCAGGATATCATCCTTTTTAAAAATATTGTCCGGCAAATGAAAGAATCACTAATGCAAAAATATTCAGCCGGCGAGGCACAAAAACATCTGGAACCTTTCGAAACCCTTGCTGACGATAATAACACCTGGGATCACACATTTGAAGGTCTGGCCGTTTTTAGTGCACCTGGTTTATTTAAAGTTGTCGGTGCACACAGATCGTTTGAAGAACTGGCAATAGTGGCCGACAGTTTCCATACCAAACCGCTGCGGCAATATTTACAATCCCTTGACAATTTCTACGTTTTGGCTTTAACGCTTCGTGATGTACGGCTTTTTGAAGGCAACCGTCACTCACTTACTGAAGTTGAACTCACTTCAGATACTCCAAAAACCATAAATGAAGCGCTTGGCGAAGAATTGACAGACAAACATACAACTGTATCATCTTATGGAGGTACCGGAGGAGAAAGTTCGCCCAGGCACCATGGTCATGGTGGAAGAAAAGATGAAACAGAAAAAGACACTGAACGGTTTTTTCGTGTCGTAGCGAATTCAATTTACGAACAATATACGAAACCTTCAGGCTGGCCACTCATTCTTGCTGCTTTGACCGAACACCACAGCCTTTTTCAAAAGGTAAACAAAAACCCATTATTGCTAACCACCGGTATTACAATTAACCCTTCATCAGTTTCGCCGGATAAACTGGCAAATCTGGCCTGGGAAATAATGGAACCCGAATATAACCTGAAACTTGACAATCTGGTTGCCAGTTTTGAGCAATCAAGAGTAAATGGCAAAGGTAGTGACGACTACAAGGAAGTTGCTGTGGCAGCAGTTGAGGGACGTGTCGATACCCTTATTGTTGAAGCCGACCGGATAATTCCGGTCAGAATTACAAATCTGGTGACGGGTAACACACAGAAAAAGGATTTGATAAATCCGAAAGTAGATGACCTGCTCGACGATATGGGAGAATTGGTAATGAAGATGGGGGGACAGGTGATAATCCTTCCAAGCAATAAGATGCCTTCTGATACAGGGCTGGCAGCAATATATCGTTATTAATCAATCACATCTTCACGAGCTCGTGCTTTTTAATAAAATCTGGGTCAATGTTGACACCCATTCCCGGGCCGGTGGGAACTTTAATTTTCCCGTCTTTGATTTTTAATGGCGAGGTCGGACATTCATAGATAACTGCTGTATCCAGTCCCTTGAATTCGTGATGAGCTCCGGCATTGGGAACAGCAGAAACAAGTATGGAATCGTAAAGAAATCCTAATCCGCCTCCCGACATATGGGGGACAATTGTTTTCCCGAATGCGTCTGCCATGAGAGCTACTCTCATCGAACGTATCATGCCCCCGAAATAATAAATGTCAGGCTGTACAATATCAATACCATCGTTGGCTATTGACCAGCGAAAATGTACAAAGCTCTGGTCCTGCTCACCATTTGCAACTGGTATCGTAAGGGCATCTGCAACCTCTTTCATTTCTTCAAAATGATCATACATAACAGGCTCTTCAAAATAACTATATTTATATTCTTCCAGGAGCCTGCCAAGCCGAATTGCCTCTTTTGCATTATAATAACCATTTGAATCAGCATATAGAGACATGTTATCACCGTATTCCTTACGGAGAAGTGGTACCAGTTTTTCAGTCTTTCCCGGGACTCCCCGGTAATGTATGTCTTTAGTCCCGGCGTATTGATAGCCCACCTTAATTTTAAGCGCATGTGCATCATATTCAGCTACAGCTTTTTTAATCAGGTCAAAATGCTCTTCAAGTGGTTTTTCACGAAACTCAGTAGCGACATATACTGCAACTTCAGGGTTATGGATTTCTCCGATTAACTGTCCCGCCGGCTTATCAGCAATGTGCCCCAGCATATCGAGAATGGCAAATTCTATAGTCGCTAAGGGTAAACCAAGGGAAATGCCATTATATCTGAAATTGAAATTGTATATAAAAATCTTCTCCAGAATTAAGTCTAGCTCCCGCGCATCCTGACCAATAAAAAAAGGTTGGAGTTTTCTCAGGAAAATGGGAAAAAGAATATTCATGTCATTATGCCCGACCGAAATTCCTTCTGCTCCGTCTTTTGAACGCACCCGACATAAAAAACTGTTTCCATAGCGCAGTAATTCGAGGGTTTCTATAATAACCGGAGCTGCAAATAGTTGCTTTTTCAGTATCGGCGTTTTAAGTATTTCATCAAGCTTTGCATACCTCGATTTTAAACCTGTACCAGAATCATCGGATGCCGCTTTTGTACCGCCGTATGATAACGGCAGTGCTGCAGCTGCCATGCCGCCTGTCACGGCAGTAGAAATGAATTTTCGTCGATTTGTCTTCATATCTGCAATTTATATTGAATATTTAATTTCCGCTTAAATCCTTTTCGAGCTTTATTACTGGTTCTTTTTACTGATAACAAGATAATCTAATTTACTGTTTTGGACTCAGAAAACTCTTCAGGAACCGGATGTATTACTATTTTTGTCCTTATCCCGATCATAAAGCGAATCGAGTCAGTGAGACTTTCAAAACTATGATTACCATTTATTCATCTCCACTTCAGGGATTTACTGATTTTCGGTATCGTAATGCCTTTCAGAGTTTTTTTGGAGGGATCGACAAATATATTGCTCCATACATACGGGTAAGTGAAAAACATGAGATAAAACCAGCCAGTGAACGTGATATATTACCTGCAAATAATAACTCGCCCGACCTTATTCCTCAGATAATTACCAAAGATGCCGATGAATTTTTGTTTGTGGCAAAGTATGTTCAGAAACTTGGATATACTGAGCTGAACTGGAATCTGGGATGCCCATATCCTATGGTTGCAAAAAGAGGAATGGGCTCCGGTTTGCTGAGCATGCCTGACAAGATTAACGAAATCCTGACAAGAGTTTTTGCCGAGACAGATATTCAGGTATCAGTAAAAATGAGACTGGGCTACGAAAGTCCTAAGGAGATATTTCATGTTTTACCTGTGCTGGAAAGATTCCGGCTGGCAAATATCACAATACACCCCCGGATCGGGAAGCAGCTTTACAAAGGAGACGTCGATCTGAAAACCTTTGAAGAGTGCCTTGGTCTAAGCTCCCATAAAATATTTTATAATGGAGATATTACTTCCGTGCAGAGATTCCGGGAAATGAAAGAGCGTTTCCCATCCATCAATAATTGGATGATAGGCAGAGGTCTGATTGCTGACCCCTTTTTACCTGCTATGATTAAAGCCGATAATCCTGTTTATCCTGGAAACAGATACGAGGTATTTAACTCTTTTCACAATGCCCTCTTCACTTCCTATGAAGAGGCATTGTCGGGTCAGAAACATCTTTTGATGAAAATGTATTCCTTCTGGGAATTCTTCATACAGTCATTTCCACATTCCCCGAAAGGTCTTAAAAAAATTAAAAAGGCCCGGAGCCTGAGTGCCTACAGGGAAGCAGTTAAGGAAATAATATACAACGAAGCTGTTTAAACGTTTACAGGAAGTCGGGCTTTCCCTTGCAGTTATGCTGCGCTGTTCAATTTTATCCTCAATTTGTTGATTTGCCGATACAGAATAAATTCACATCGCTTCGCAGAAAGAGGTGTCCTCTTGATATTGCAGGGGATGCGATGAGCCTTTCCTTGAGATTGTTGCGCGCAAGAATGTGAGGCTCCCGGCCTGCGCGTATAACTATTGTTTCACCCGTTTCGCTGACAAAATATACTTTCCCGTCAGCTGCCGCCGGAGAGGCGAAAAATACACCGCGCAGCCGTTGCCGCCATATCTGTTCACCAGTGCCGGCGTCAGCACAGGTCAGTATTCCGGCATCACTGGTCATGTAAAGAAGTCCATCGTAATATATGATTGATGGTACATAGGATGCGCCGTTCGGTGTCCGCCATATAGTGTGACTTTCTGTAACCTCGCCACGCCCTCCCGGCCTGATGGCCAAAAAATCGCTGTTGCGATATCCCCGGCTCATGTAAATAACACTATCATGGAACACCGGTGAAGGTATCGGCGACTGACGCTGGCTGCCAGCATACCATAACAACTCGCCGTTCACAGGATTACAGGCGTCGATGCGTTCGCTGGAATTGATAATCATTTCGTTGCCTGACGGACCGGGCACGACCACCGGAGTGCTGAATGAAACCCGGTCTTTGCCGCGGTCCTGCTTCCATATCTCCTTACCAGTCGTCTTTTCCAGGGCCAGCAGATATGAAGCCTGCCTGTGATCACACAGAAGAATGATCAGGTCGTTGTAAAGGACCGGGGAGCTTCCGGGACCCCACTGAATACTAAACGGAGAATATTCCTGGCCTAAGTGGCGCGACCATACAAGGGTGCCTTTCATATCCAGGCAGACTATAAGCCCGTTCCCGAACCAGGCATAGAGATGTTCACCATCTGTGACAGGCGTCGGCGTGGCCAGGTTGTGTTTTTCGTGAAGTTCAGGAAAAGGGCCTGTGGCAAGTACGCGGTATTCCCAAAGCTTTTTGCCATTGTCCAGATTGAATGCTTCGACCGCCAGAAATACTTCACTGCGGTCATCCTGAGGTTCATTGCGCCGGCCTCCCATAGGATTTTCCTGCACGACAAGGGACGAATCTTCCCGTGCAAGCTGGGGATGAGACCCTGACCGAACATCAGCACTACCAATCTGCGATGTTACAAAAACCCGGTTGCCCGTAACGATGGGAGACGAACCGCCCAGCCCGCCTAAAGCGACTTTCCAGACGATATTGCTATCCGCACTCCACCTTTCAGGCAGGTTTGTTTCGGAGGAGACACCGTTACTTGAAGGCCCGCGCCATTGCGGCCAGTCTTCACCGGATAATCCCTTACCTCCCTCCGGATCCTGCCCGGATGAGGCACAATTCTGGAAAGCGAGTAAAATAAACCCGCAAATAAATAAAATCAAGACTCTGTGGTATAACATAAGAGTAAATGTAATAATTCTTTTGGCATCAGCACAAACACTGGTGCACAAGAGTCTGAAGGAAGCTAATTTTCGGATCGGGATCCTGAATGGAAAATAAATGACTGCGGATAATTCCTGATTTTATGTAATTATCTTTATCAGACAATTTCAACCTGAATTGAAAGAATGAAAATAAAGGTATTTCTGCTGATAAATTTAATATTGCATGCCGGCCTTGCTTTTTCACAGACCGGCAATGCCGGATTCAGGACAACAGAAATATTCAAAACACCAGAGGCAAGGCAAGGTGTGGCTGTTGATGACAGTTATTTTTATACGGTCAATTCAACAGGAATTGCGAAATATGACAAGAAAACAGGCAGTATGTTGCTGTCCTGGAAAGATACAACTGGGAAAATAATCCATCTCGACGGAGGTGTGGTTATAAAGGAAAAGCTGTTTTGCGCCCATTCGAATTATCCGGGAATCCCAATGATAAGCTCAATTGAGATATTCTCCGCCAAAGATCTCGAACATACCGGCTCACAGAGTTTCAGAATAAATTATGGCTCCTGCACCTGGGCAGACTTTTATGATAATTCCTGGTGGATCTGTTTTGCACATTATGATCAATTTAAAAAAGATATCGGGAAGGGGACTGAATCGACAGTTCTGGTCAGGTTCGACAGTGACTGGAATGAAAAAGAATCATGGACATTTCCTCAGAAAATTATCTCTGAAATTAAACCAATGAGCGTCTCCGGAGGATCGTGGGGTGCAGATGGCAGGCTCTATATTACCGGTCACGATAGTGCTGAGGTTTATATTCTGAAATTGCCCCGGTCAGGATCAGTCCTTGAGTACTTGCAGTCTGTGAAAATCGAATCGCATGGACAAGGAATTGCCTGGGACAGAAGTGAGAAAGATAAGCTTTACGGAATTATCAGGAAGGACAATTCCGTAGTTGTTTCGGAACTGGTCCGGTTTAAGAAATAATGCCGGGAGACAAAGGCAGAGATCGTGCGAACTCACATCAGAAGACTACACCCTGGGACAACAGGTGCGTTTGGGGGGAATTCTTAATACAATCATTTCCACAACCACGAAAGGTTTTTAAAAATTAAAAAGGCCTAGAAACTGAGTGCTTACAGAGAAGCGGTTAAGCAAATAATATACAACGAAGCATGAAATAATTTTATAACTTTACAGCAGGTTAAACGCTAATAGTTTCTTTAGATGAGCTTCACGGATTATATTACAAACCATGGGAAAAGAGTGAACAAACAGGCATTTGTTCATCTTGTACAGGTATCGAAAATAGATGGCAAGATCCATCAGGAGGAGTTTGATCTCCTGCATAAGGAAGGTAAAAAATTCGGACTTACTGACCCTGAAATTGACGAGCTTATCTCATCTGAGGGTAACTTTCCTTATACTGCTCCTTACAGTCTTGAGGAAAAATTCGAACATCTCTACAATATGGGTGAAATGATACTTGCCGACGATGTGGTGGATGAGAGAGAAAGGAAAATGATCAGGAAATTTGCTCTCGAAGCAGGATTCAGAGATGCAAAACTTGCCGGTCTTGCCGAAATACTTATCGAAGGTATCAGAAATAAGACTGAGGAGGATATTCTCTTCAGGAAGTTTAAACAGTATATTCTGTCCTGAGTTATACTACAGATTCCACGAACCTCTTAAGCTGGAGATTAAATTCTTCAGGATTTTCAAGGTTGCTTAAGTGGCCTGCATTATCAATGATTTTCAGCAACGAACCTTTTATTTTTTCATGCATAAACCTGGCTGCAGCCGGAGGTGTTATAATATCTTCATTTCCAACCATTATCAGGACCGGAACCTTTATCTCAGTAAGTTTGTGACAGGTTTCTTTTCGTGCAGATAAGGCAAGCAGGGTGCTGCAAAGCGATTGTACGGAGGTGTTCACTATCATCTCCCTTATATCCTCAACTTCTTTTACCCTGCTTATGAAAGATCCTGATGCAAAAAGATTTTTTATACTCTCCGCAGCATACTTTTCCACACCATTTTTCCTGATGCTTTCAATTGCCTTTATCCGTTTTTCCTTTGCTTCCGGGGTGTCAGCAATGCATTGAGTATCTGTTAATATAAGAGCATCGAAACGATTGAACTGTGCTTTTCTGCAGCAGTTAAGGCTATGTATCCTCCCATAGACAGACCACACAATATTGCCTTCCTGATCTGCAAGGCATCCATTAAGCTGATAAGGTCGTTCACAAAAAGATCTATAGAAAAACCCTCTGTCCCGGCATCGGAGTCCCCATGCCCCCTGATATCATACGTAATCAGCCGGTAGGTATCCCTTAACGACTCCACCTGCATTTTCCACATCGACTTATTAAATGGAAAACCATGGATGAAGATGATAACAGGAGATCCCTGATCTCCTTCATCACTGTAACTGACAAAGAGATTATTTATGATCATTTCGAATTGGGGAATTTTGCTTAAAGGTAATTTATTTATTCCCGCAATATTCTTTTATCATTTCTTTTGCTTCTTCTGATCCAAGTTCAACAGCCTTTGTCCAGTCGGAACATGCACCTGCCATATCTTCGAGATTCGATCTGGCAATGCCTCTGGCATAATATGCATTGGCATCCCGGGGAATTATTGAAATTGCCTTTGTATAGTCTGATATTGCACCCTTATAATCTTCAAGCCTGTCTTTTGCAAGGCCCCTGTTAAAATAAGCCGGAGCATTGTCAGGTTTTAACTCTATGGCTTTGGAATAATCCGATATTGCCCCGTTGTAATCGTTCAGGTCATCCTTGGCAACACCCCTGTCAAAATAAGCATCGCCATTGTCAGGTTCAATTTCTATTGCCTTGTTAAAATCTTCAATTGCCCCGGTGTAATCGCCAGAGCCATATTTGGCCACTCCTCTGAAATAATATAAATCAGAATTTCCTGTATTTAATGATATAGCTTTATCAAAATCAGCCATTGACCCGGCGTGATCTCCTAATGCTTCCCTGACAGTCCCTCTGTAGTAATATGCTTTCCCATCCTCAGGATTAATCTCAAGAGACTTGTTAAAATCAGCTACTGCCCCATTAAAGTCACCAAGAGTGTATCTGACAAGTCCTCTGTTAAAATAAAACTGATATTTCCCGGGACTGATAGAAATTGCCTTTGAATAATCTTCAAGAGCTTCCTTGAATTTACCTAAATCATTCTTTACCAAACCGCTGTAATAGTAAACGTTTTCATTATCCGGTTCAATATCCTTTGCCTTTGTAAAATCGAGTAATGCATCGTCATAATTCTGCCGTACATAATTTTCGAATCCCCTGTTTAAATAATAGGAAGCGTTGTTTGGATTAATTGAGATTGCCTTCGTAAAATCGGATATTGCATCTTTCGACTCAAGAAGTTCTGATTTTGCCAATCCTCTGCTATAATAGGCATCAGCCATTTGAGGATCAAAAGTTATTGCACTTGTAAAATACATTATGGCCATCTTGTATTCTTTCTTTCCCGATGCCTCAACGCCGCTGTTATAAAACGACTCGGCAGTCTGTCCAAAGCAAAGCCCTGTGAACAGGGATACAAGAATGACAGAAATGCTTTTAATAAATAATAACCCTGACGGCTTTAACAGCACTCCTTCAAAATTACGTGCTCTCATTAAACATTTGTTTAAATGGTTGTTTGCGTTAAACAAAAGACCAGAACCTTATTTAAATGGTTGCATTTCGCGGGAGAAAGAGAAATTTTATTTAAAACATTTGGTCTGAATGAAAATTATGTTTTACTTTGCATTTCAAAGTACTTTTACAGAATGAAAAGCGATACAAATTCAATCGACGACATAAAGGCAATAAGGAAAATAATGGAAGAATCTTCAAGATTCCTTTCCCTTAGCGGCCTTTCAGGAGTATTTGCAGGGCTTACTGCAATAGCCGGAGCTCTTGTTGCATATTTTCTTATTCCTGACACCGGAAATATCCGCTATGATGAATACTTCAGGAACTTGCCGGAACAAGAGACTTTTACTCTCGGGTGGCAGCTTATTGGCAGATGCAGCCTCAGTGCTTGTCCTTTCTGTTCTGTTTTCTCTCTATTTTTCAAGAAAAAAAGCGAGAAGAGATGGAAAGAATTTCTGGACCCCCATTTCCAAAAGACTGCTTATAAACCTTCTTATTCCGCTTGTTACCGGCGGTGTCTTTGTTTTGTCCTCCTGCTTCAAAACCAGATACAGCTCATAGTTCCATGTTTTCTCATCTTTTACGGTCTTGCGCTGGTAAATGCAGGGAAATTCACTTTTGGTGAAATCTTTTACCTGGGCATACTTGAAATAATTACCGGTCTTGTTTCAGCTTTTGTTCCGGGCTGGGGCCTGGTATTCTGGATCTTCGGTTTTGGCATCCTTCATATTATCTACGGACTGGCAATGTACAGAAAATACGAGGCATGAAAGATCTTATTTCGAATATAAACAAGGTTTTTGAGAGCAGGATAAGATTGGGGATCATGTCTGTCCTGATGGTAAACGAAACCTGTGATTTTAACAGCCTGAAGGAGACCCTGGAGCTGACCGACGGAAATCTTGCCAGTCATCTTAAGGCCCTGGAGGAAAAAGGGATGATAAAAGTTAATAAACAATTCATAGGCCGCAAACCAAATACAAGTTACTCTGCAACCGATACGGGAATCGCTGAATTCAGGCAGCATTTAAAAGCTCTTGAAAACCTGATAAAAGAACAATAATTTTTTTATTCATATCACTTTGTTATTCAAAGTACTTTTATAAACTTTAAATTTACTCACTATGAAAATCGAAATCACAAATCACAACAAATGGCACCAGTCACTTACGATAAAACTCGCATTGCTTGCTTTTCTCGGACTGGTCTTCCTTATTCCCCTCGAAATGATCAAGGAGATTATCCTCGAAAGACAAGCGAATTCTGAAAAGGTCAAAAAGGAAATTTCAGATCAGTGGGCCATAAAACAATGTTTCTCCGGCCCCGTGATCAATATACCCGTCCGTACGATTCCCTCTGAAAAGGATGAGAAATCGATAATTAAAGTATGGCATGTTTTACCTGAAAATCTTAATATAACCGGGATTATTAAACCGGAAGTAAGATACAGGGGTATTTATCAGTCGGTCGTTTATGATTCTGAACTGAAAATCAAAGGATCATTTTATTATCCCGGCCGAAGATGTCCTGAATGGTTATGAAGTTTTATGGAACGAAGCATATTATACAGCAGGGATTTCAGACAACAGGGGGCTCAAGGGCAAAATCATTCTGAAAACCGATTCTGACAGAACTGGAAGCAGAACCCGGAGTGAGGGACAAGATATTTTTCAGTCGGGCATATCATTTATCAGTCCTGCTCTCATTCCCGGAAATAAGGTAAGTATAGACATGAGCATCAACCTGTCGGGTTCTGAAGGATTGCAACTGACTCCCCTTGGAAAGTTAACATCTGCTCATCTTCAATCAGAGTGGACATCTCCAAGCTTTAACGGGAGCTTCCTGCCGGTGAAAAGGAGTGTGGATGAAACAGGATTTACTGCAGACTGGGAAGTGACCCACCTGAACAGGAATTTTCCTCAGAACTGGACAGGAAGTGCTTATCATCCTCTTGATAGTTCATTTGGACTGGATCTTTTCCAGCCGGTTGATCATTACCAGAAGTCGTGGAGGAGTTCCAGATATGGAATTCTTTTCATCGCTCTGACTTTTCTTGTACTGATTTTTCTTGAAATCACAAGGAAGGAAACGATACATATTTTCCATTATTTCCTGGTCTCGCTGGGGCTTGTCCTCTTTTTCTCACTTCTGAATTCCCTGAGCGAGCAGGTCGGTTTTAATCTGGCTTACCTGATTTCATCGATTGCAACAATTCTGATGATCTCTGTTTTTACAGGCACTCTTTTCAGAGAAAAGAAGACAGCATTTATTGTATTTGGCATGCTGGTAATCTTATACACCTTTATTTTCGTCCTTCTGACCCTGAACGACTATGCTTACCTTGCCGGCAATATTGGACTGTTCCTTCTGCTGGCAGTAGTGATGAGGCTCGCGGGAAGGCTTGATATTTTTAAAAGGGCGGCCCTGGAAGAACCCTCTGACAAAAAGGATAATTAGCTTCTAAAAACGATAACCGCAAAGCACGCAAAGTTAACATATAGTAAATGAACCCTTTGCGAACTTTGCGCCTGCCTGCCGGTAGGCAGGGTTAATGGATTTTCCTATTTACATTTCAGGTTTGATCTCTGAACTTTTGACGGCTCTGCAAAGACTCCGTACATGGCATTTTTAAACGACTCGCATGCTTCATCGGTTTGTCCCTTTCCTGCCTGTGCCATTGCAAGCTGAAAGTGAAACTTCGCCTTTGCCTCGGCACTGCCGGTTTCAAGAGCCAGTCCTTTCGTTGCATACTCTGCTCCGCTGTTGAAATTCTTCTGTTTGTTATAAACGTCGGCAAAATAATAGAACAGATCCTTATCGTCTCCGTATTTTGCAGCCTTATTCAGCATAACAAGTGCTTCATCAGATTTATTTGCCTGGTTTGCCTGCGACCCTGAAGCACGAAAATATTCGAGAGCAAGTTTCGATGCCTGTTTTACCTTTACCGAATCATTCGCTCCCCTGGCCTTTTCTATGAATAAATCAACATTTTCCTCAAAAGCAGCGGAATTATTCTGGGTTCTGTATATCAGGGCCTTGTTGTAAATTGCATTAAGGTAGGCAGGATTGATTACAAGCAAGCTGTCGAAGGACTTAAGGGCATTTTCATAATCCTTCTTTGTATAGTATCCGACACCAAGGTTATAATAACCCTGTACAAGGACTTTGGCGGCATTTTCCTTCCCTGTTGCATTACCGTATTTCTCGGCTGCGGCACTTGCAGTTTTTGCAGCTCTGATTGTCTCTTCCGCAGGTTTTTTATCGGTTACTGTGTTCGAGGCTAACCTGACATACAAGCCGGGTAACACCTGTATAGCTTTTTGCTTAAGGTCATTGGCCGGTTCTCCAACCTTTTCGGCCAGTTCAACAGCCTTCTCGAATGATCCGATAGCGGCTTTAAGATCGGTTTGTATTGTCTTCGCTCCTTCATTATAGGCATTCACCACATCCGTCATTGTCTGTGCCTGGAGGCTCATTACCATAACTGTTCCGGCGAGAAGCATACCTGCAAATCTTCTTGTTATTTTCATGTCCATTTTAATTCAGATTATGAGTTTGTTAACGTTTAAATTCTGTTTTCGACCTGTAAAAATAAAATTATATTTTGTTTTACGCATACTCCTGTAAACTCTTAATTCCTTTTTTATACCTTTAGTGCGGTTACTTAAAACGGATTAAGCTATGAAGAACAAACTATCAAGGATCGATTTCCTCAAAACCGCAGGTCTGGCTGCCTCCGGTGTTATGATCACAAACGGCGCTGCCGCAAAAGCCGTTGTCCCCGAAATAGTGCCTGCAAGCGCTGTTGCCGGATCGGCACGAAAAGTGAATCTTGCTCTGATCGGAATCGCCAACCAGGGCAACTCCGATGCAAAACAATTTATTAAATCGGGGCTTGCAAATATCGTGGCAGTTTGCGATGTGGATCTCGATTCGTCTGGTTGCCAGGAAATAATTAAGATGGTCCCTAAGGCAAAACAATTCAGGGACTTCAGGGTGATGTTCGATACAATGGCCGGCGATATCGATGCTGTCCAGGTTGCCATCCCCGATTTTGCACACTTCCCCGTATGCATGGCAGCCATGCAGCTTGGCAAGAGCGTGTATGTTGAAAAACCTATGGCCCGCACATTTCTTGAAGCAGACATTATGGCCAGGATGGCCGAAATGAATCCGAAGATAGTTACACAGGTTGGCAACCAGGGCCACTCAGGAGAACAGTATTTCCAGTTCAAAGCATGGAAAGATGCCGGAATAATAAAAGATGTCACTGCTGTCACCGCTTTTATGAACGGCACACGCAGATGGCATCCCTATGACCCTAACATTAAAAAATTCCCTGATGCAGAGCCGCTGCCTAAAGGAATGACTGAGCAGGACTGGGATACCTGGCTGACCACAGCAGCATGGCACGATTTCAATGGAAAATATCACCCCGGCAACTGGCGCGGATGGTACGATTTCGGACTGGGCGCTCTCGGCGACTGGGGAGCTCATATCCTCGATACAATTCATGAATTTCTCGATCTGGGACTTCCCTATGAGATCGAGCCTGTCCATGTAAAGAACTACAATGATTATTTCTTTCCATTTGAAACGACTCTTAAATTCCGTTTCCCAAGCCGTGGCGATATGCCCCCTGTTGATATTACATGGTACGACGGTGTTGCAAATCTCCCTCCCTTCCCGGATGGTTACGACTCGGTGACTGCAAGTGTCGACAATTCAATACCTCCTCCGGGAGGAGTTCCACAGCAGGCAAGACCCAGCCAGGCCAGAAGGCCGCAGTCGGGAAAAGTGATCTACAGTAAGGAGCTTACCTTCAAGGGAGGAACCCATTCGGCCCCGCTTTCGATAATCCCGGCAGACAAAGCCAAAGAAATGGCGCAGAAACTGCCGGCAGTACCGCCAAGTCCTTCAGACCATTATGTTAACTTTCTTAAGGCCTGCCTTGGAGAAGAAAAGACCCGGTCGCCATTCCCTCTGTTCGCTCCTCTGGCCCAGATCTTCTCTCTCGGTATTATTGCAATGCGCCGCAGATCGAAGTTAGTGTTCGACCGCCAGACGAAAGAGATAGTAAACGACAAGTTCGCCAACGCAATGCTTGCCGACAGGTCTCCGAGAAAAGGCTGGGAAAGCTATTATAAAATCTGATTTCCTTTATATTAAAACCCTTTAGCGGTATTATATGAATCTGCCTTCTCAGCGCGAAGGGTTCTAAGCTAAAATATAGCATTTGAACCCTTTGCTGCTTTTTTCTGTATTCTCCCGGGCAGGAGTAAAAACATTTGCCCGCCTGGTTTGTTTCTGCTTTGCGGGTGTTTTTAAAGCTACTTAATTTTGAATTTATGAAGATAGTGTCGTGGAATGTAAACGGGATCCGTGCCATAGCTAAAAAATCCTTTTTTTCTGATCTTGAACTCATGCGACCGGACATTCTTTGTATGCAGGAAATTAAAGCCCTCGAAAACCAGGTTGAAGAAACTCTTTATTCTTTAGAAGATTATTATGTCTATTCTAATTCCGCGAACAAACCCGGCTACTCAGGAACAGCAGTTATCACTAAAATCAAACCGCTGAATGTTTCAAAGGGTATAAACATAGAGGACCATGATACTGAAGGCAGGGTTCTATGCCTTGAGTTTGATGCCTTCTTTCTTGTAAATGTCTATGTGCCGAATTCAGGCAGTGAGCTAAAGAGGCTGGGTTACAGGCAGGACTGGGATAAGGCTTTTTTTTATTATCTGAAAGACCTTGAAAGGATAAAACCGGTTATTGTTTGCGGTGATCTTAATGTTGCTCATAAAGATATTGATCTGGCGCGCCCGAAAGCCAATTACAATAAATATGCAGGCTATATGCAGGAAGAGATTGATGGAATGGACAGGTTGGTCGATGGCGGACTGGCAGACACATTCCGCCGTTTGTATCCCGACGAGAGGGAAAGATATACCTGGTGGAGTTACAGGGCAGGCGCAAGATCGAAGAACATTGGCTGGAGAATTGACTATTTCCTTGTCAGCGAGTCTTTCCTGCCATCAGTAAAAGAGGCTTTCATTCACGAGGAAATAACCGGTTCTGACCATTGTCCTGTAGGAATTGATATTAAATTGTAAATACCGAAATCCATAATAATAAAAAATATCCCTACATGTTTTTTATCCTTATTTTGCAAAAGGTATCAGGATAATCGGTATTAATATAATCAATGAGTTTTTCCCTTATATCAGCCCTTAAATCCCAGTTTTTAGATGCATCTTCACTCGTCAGAAGCACTCTGATCTCCTTATACTGTTCGGTAGTCTTTGTAACCTGCACATTCCACTTTCGCCCGTCCCAGTCAGGATTATTTAAAAGCATTCCTGGCAAGACCTTTCTTATGCTTTCAACAGGGAAGCTGTAATCGACGTACAAAAATACAGTCCCTGTAATTTCTGCATTCGAACGGGTCCAGTTCTGAAAAGGTTTTTCGAGAAACCACGTAACGGGTAATACTAACCGTCGTTCATCCCATATCCTGACAACAATAAAAGTTAATGATATTTCTTCAATCCTGCCCCATTCCCCTTCAACAATTACAACATCATCAAGCCGTATTGGCTGGGTAATTGCAAGTTGTATTCCGGCAAGTATCATACCAATACTTTTTTGAGCAGCAAAGCCAACTATGATCCCTATAATTCCGGCTGATGTCAGCAGGCTTATTCCAATGGCTCTTACTTTATCAAAAGTCAACAAACCTATGGCAATTGCCAGAATAACAATTACTGAGTTGAGTATTGCTTTAAATACTTTAATTTGAGTGAGCCGACTGCGTGCATCCAGATTGTCCCTGGCTCCAAGGTCCTGCTTACCTTGTAAATAATATGCTCCGGCTTTAACAAACTGAACTAAAACCCATGCAATCGAAAAGATGATCAGGAGTGAATCTATATGCAATAACAGAGTGAAGAAGGGGAGGTCGCTGAGAAAGATATGAGTGAAAATTTTTAATAGGATCCAGTAAAGTAACCATAGAACAGGGATCTTAAACAGCTCAAAAATAAAATCATCGATTTTCCCTGGTTTCCAGGATATTTTCTTCTTAAAAAACCGGAAAGAAAACCTGTAAATGAAAAAAACAATTACAAGCAATAAAATAAACAAAACAATTGAAACGACTAGTCTTACTGATTCATTGCTAATGTATTGACTCATTATATTCCTTATTTAAAGGCCGGAAATGATAAACATGAAGCTTTATTTGTATAATATAGCAATTTCTTTTATATTACACTATGTTCAACGCATATATTTTGCGAAACAATAAAAGATGAAACACATTTCAAAAGGTTTGTGATTGCTGCTAATCCTATACCTTTTAATTCACTGGAACGAAAAGGGGTACAAAGCTGTTCAAAATACCCGTGGTATTGTAGAAACTGAACAAATCAACAGGGGTAAATACTATCTTTTGGCAGAACGAAGAACAAAAAGATAATATCCCCTGTCAACACGATGAATGTTAAGAAAGAACAAGAGAATTGCCTGGCTAATAACAATTTAAGAATAGACATTTAAATTATTTAAAAATGAAAACCCGGATAGACTCTTTATTAATTCCTACTGATTTTTCTGATCCCTCAGAAAGCGCTTTAAAGGCTGGAATTGCCATTGCAAAAAGACAAAATGCTGAAATAACAGTATTGCATGTTGTTGACAGATCTTCATCTGATATTCTTATGACTCCGGCTATAATGTTAACGTTGGAGGAAAAACTTAAGAAGCTTACTGAAAAGATTCAGAAGGAGGAAGGTTTAAAAGTCACAGGAAAGATTTTGGAGGGAAATCCATCTGAACTGATCTGCCAGCTTGCATCTGAAGAAAATATCAGTTTAATTGTTAACGGGACTCACGGAAAATCGGGGGTACAGGAAAATTCTATCGGATCGGAAGCGCTCAGCGTAGTTGAGAATTCTGTTTGTCCGGTTTTAACAATCCCCGGAAACTGGAATAAAACTGATTTTGAAAAAGTGTTGTTTCCTGTTAGAATCAATCAAGGGATGTTGGTTAAATACTTCTATTCAAGACCGATCATAGAGCAAAACAATTCGGAATTGTTCCTCCTCGGTCTCACTGAACATGAATACTCTGGCGACGTGAAGGAAATTGCCTTATTAATGGACGAAATAAAAATCCTGTTACACAATGACAAAGTCGTATTTCAATCAGCAATATGCCGGACCATGGATTTTTCGGGAGAGACTATTAAAATATCAAAAGACTATAAAGTTGATTTAATTATCCTTACTCCAAACTCTGATAGAGATTTTAAACTGCACTTTATTGGTCAGTATGCTCAACAAGTTTTAAATCTTTCCCGGATACCTGTATTAAGTATAAAACCAGAATAAAGTAAGACGGAACAAATTATCAATCACTTTTTTGAGGAAAGATGTATATCAATTTGAGGAAAAGGAATTGTAATTTTGTTTTCGATGAATTTCCGGTTAATTATTTTTCTGATATCACTTTTCACCTTTTCAATCCTGAAAACATTATCACTATAAAATAAAATCTGGAAATCGAGGGAGGAATTGCCAAAATCAATAAGTCTTGCTTCAATAAGATCCTTGTCCGCTATATCAGGATGTTCCAATGCACTTTCTTCAAGAATTTTTATAACGAGTTCAACATCACTACCATAAGCTACACCAACATTTATTCTGAAGCGGGTTTTTTTTGACTGATGGCTCCAGTTAATTACTTTTTGTGTTGTAATTAATGAATTTGGAATAATGACAATAATATCGTCCCTGTTTAAACCTCTGGAGGTCCGCAATCCTATTTTTTGAATAATCACAACATCTCCGTCTATTTCCAGTACATCACCAATTTTTGTCGTGCCCTCAATCAGCAAAATTATCCCGGAGATGAAATCATTGAATGTCTGCTGTAATCCCAGCCCGATTCCAACAAGCAGGGCTGCAGACCCCGCCAATAAAACCGTGACACTTATTCCAAGGGTTTCAAGGCTCAGACTGAGCGCAATAATCCACAATAAATATCTGGTTATCTGATATAGTGAGTAGGAGCTGCTATGATCGAGTTTTCCGGATCTGCGTTTTCTGAAAAATCCTATTTTAACTACAAATACCAGTAGCTTGGTAATCAGGAAGATGAGCAATACCATCAACAACGAGTAAACCTTTAATTCATGTGTTCCGATGCGGAATATCGCAAATTCCAACATGTGTTTTAATGTTTCCACTGTCTCTTTATTTTTAACTTATAATAAATACTCTGCAATTATTTTGAAGTTATGTACTTCTCATAGAAACCTTTCATAAAATAACGTGCATTGATTCCAAGAACCCTGTTTCGATATCCGCCTTCCTGAATGAATAAGGTTGGAAGCATTAGCTCAGCCATCATACTGCCATTAAGCAGAAAGTCTTTGACTGTCAGTTTCCATGTTCCGGTGGGGTCACCTTTGGCAGTATCGAAACCAAGTGCAACAATCAGGTAATCGGGTTTGAATTTTCTGACAATCAGAAGTGCTTTAGCCAGCGTAGCCCTGTACTCTTCACCGCCCAATTCTTCCTTCAACGGGAAATTATGATTAAAACCATATCCTGCTCCAGCACCCTTTTCTTCCCTGAAGCCTGAAAAGTAAGGATATGCAAAAGAAGGGTGACCATGTACCGAGATTGTCATAACATCAGATCTTTCATAAAATATTTGCTGCTGGCCATTGCCATGATGATAATCCACATCAAGGATGGCAACTTTACCATATTTGCTGAGATAATTGGCCGCAATGGCTGCATTATTGAAATAACAAAAGCCACCAAACACAAATCGCTCTGCATGATGGCCAGGAGGACGCGTAAGTGCATATGCAATAGGGTTTCCTGCAAGTATTGAATCTGCAGCAGATAATGAGCAATTTACACCCCATTTTGCAGCAAGGTATGCGTTCATGTTGAGTGGAGTGAAGGTATCAATACAATAATAACCGGCTCTTACTGACAATTCTTTGGGGGGTCTTGTCGCATTCCGGATAGGGAATACATAGGGGTAGACTGATTTCCCCGGTTTCAGGCTGGCACACACTTTCTTGAAATAATTCACATAACCCCTGTCATGAATTTCCAGGATGTGCTTTTCAGGGTATTCTTTAACTTTGACTTCATTTGTTATTCCAAGTTTATTAATCTCCATGAGTATACTCTTTACCCTAACAGGTGACTCAACATAGCCAATCTCTTTAACATGATGAATCTGGTGTCTCCCGTTCACGAAGAGTTGAATTTTCATATCATGGTTTTTGACAGACCTGACCTCTGCCTCCTTTTCATTAAAGACGTAAAGTGGCTGCCTTAATTTAACCGGATCGTCCTTCACACTGTCTACAACCATATTTATGTAATAATCAGGGCAGTAATCACGGTATTTACGCTCAAGGATTGCTCTATAGATTTTTTTTAACTCTTTGGCTGGAAGCGGCCTCTTTGTTCCAAGATCGTCGTAAACAAGATATGGGGCAGAGTCATCGCCTTCTTTTACAGGCTTCTCATAAAGCGTATTAATAATAGGATAGGCTCCATAGCGCTCATAAAATGCAAGCCGTTTCATATTCATTTTATTAACCGGCTTGCCACCGCTTAATGCCGCGTCGTCGGGAAGACATTCAAAAAATATACCGATCGCATTTAACGATGCTGCCTCTTCCCTGAGTTTCTCGTATATTGATCCGCCGACTCCGGAAGTAGGCCTGTCAGGGGTCACTGCAAGAAAATCGAGATAACAGAACTTCAGGTCCGACATATATAAGAATATGGCAAATCCCCTGATATTACCGCGGAAATCATCAGCTATAACAAGCGAAGTATGATACTTCGATTTAACAGTGTTGACCATCGTAAGTGAAATATCTTCAATGATTTTTCCACTGATGTCAGGGAATTGTGCAAGGATTATTTCCTTTACACGTTCCATTGCGTGTTTATTTGCTTCGAGGTAAGGGTTCGTTATCTTGCGTATCCGGAACATGACTTTTCTCTAATTAATTTAATCCTTTTGTTTAAAAAGCTTTGAGCTCATAAATTCTTTGTCAAGCTTGTCAATTGTTTCCACAGGATTTGTTAGTGGCATTTCCTGAGAGAACAAATCATATCCTAATAATCTTGTTTTTTTGTTTTTGTCAAAAAGTGGCAATTTTGTCCGGTTTGTAGTTATGGTATGTTCCCCCTTACTGTTTACTATTATTAGTTTGGGAAGAAAAACTCCCTTTCTGCCAATAAATGAATCCATTATTTCAACAGCCTCATCAAATTCTTCTTTTGTAGCTCTTCCCAGAGCCTCATATTTGTAAATTGTTCTGTTATCCCAGGTCAATACAGTAGCATAGCTTTCAGATATTTTATCCTCAATATTTATTTCACTATTCAATGTATCATGACCTGATGGCATTAAAAGAACCTTTCCTCCTCCACCTTCTATATTTGCAGCATATCGGGGAATTGTGATACCGGATATCCAGCCCTGTAAATTCTTCATATATATTTTCCCTACCTGCACAGGAGTAATAAAATGCACAATCCCTTTTTCCTTATGACATTGCAATAAATAATAGGGATGAACACCGATCCAGAACATCCGTCTGAAAGTTTCAGCCAAAACTCTGAGATTATCGTTTACATGGTTTAATAATACAGTTTGGTTTCTTATTGTAAATCCATGCTCCCTGATTTTTTTGATTGCAGTAAACATTTCTTCAGTTATCTCCTGAAAATGGTTTATCTGAGTCATGAAGTATACATATTTTTCAATTCCCTTATTATGCCTGTTCACCGATGTTTTAATCAGATTCAATATTTCATCCGTAATTGCCATAGGTAGAACGACAGGCACTCGTGTTGCAATTCTAATGGACCTTAGGTGTGGTATCCTGCTCAGTTCTTCCAAAATGTATTTCAATCTCTTTTCACTAATCATTAAAGCATCGCCACCTGTTACAAGAACTTCATTTATATTTTTATTGTAATCAATGTAGAAAAGTCCTTTATTTATTTCATTACTATTAACATCTACAGTGCTGTCAAGCGATTTTGCTCTCTGACAATGGACACAGTAAGATGCACAACTGGTGTTTTCAGCAACAAATAGTGCTACTCTGTTTGGATAGCGCTGGTAGGCTGCACCATAACTTCTCGAACCCTCACTCATAGCACATTCAACTCCTGCGTCAGGGAAAAGGAGGTTCGCAGGCGTTGGAATACTCTGCCAGAATATAGGGTCAATCTTTTTTTTTGACCCTTCAGAAGAAAGTGGGGGGTCGAATGGATTTTCCTGCATCAGTGAAGCGTAATAGGGAGTAATTCTCAGGGGTTCTTTCCCTTCCCTTTTAAGGGCATCGACCGTCCTGCTGATTTCCGCTTCCTGATGGTTGTTAAGTATAATTACCCTTTTTAATTGCTCGACTGTACGAATAGAATTTGTATTTTGCCAGACAGGATCATTCCATTGCTTTCGGGTTATATTTTTCCATAACTCAATTGAGTCAAAACTCCTTGGTTGAAACAGAAATTTATCACTTATTTTATTCATTGTCTTTAATTATAGTTATTGTTAACTCCGCATTGAAGAACCTAAGCTTATCGCCTGTTTATCGCCACTTTGGTCTTATGTCTTCGAAGCACTTTTTGTAAAGTCTTTACAGTAGCCAATATAGATTTCTCATAATTTTCACTGCTTTTTTTTACAAAATGATTTTCGCCCGGTACCGAGAGTAAAATCTCACAAAACTGATTTTTGGGATTTCCTGCGGCTCCTTCAAATAAAGTTACATCTGCTCTTATTATGGAAGGGTCGAGTTCGAAAAGTTTTGAGACTTTTTCTTGTACGAAGTCTTCCAGATGAGGACTTGCTTTAAATTGTACTGTTTGGAATGTTAACTTATTCATGACACTTGTTTTATCTGATTTATAGCTGTTTGTTCCGATTCATCCAAAAGTGCTGTAACCGCATCACTTTTGATTCTTTTCTGTCCCTCACCTGACCTGCTGTTGGTCAGGATCGGAAAATTTTATGGATCTGCCCCAGTTTTCTGCAAGATTTATTGGACCTGTTTGCACTTCTTGATTGTATGAAGGTTTGATACTCAATACCGGCAAATGTGACCGGTTGACCACCTGTTGCACAAATGTACCGACAAAGAAAGCTTTTAAATCACTTTCGAAATTTGCAGTAAGAACCAACAAATCAATTCCGGCCTCTTTTGCAGTTGTGATTACAATTGACGAGAACTCATCAAACGGGCAATAACCGGTTTGGAACTTAACATTATCATTTTGTAACTGTATTTTAAGCTCTTCAATTATCCGATTAAGCTCCCTGATATCCTCCGGATTTTCCTTTTCAGAGAGTCCAAGGAGAAATAATTCCGAATCATTCTTTTCGATTATTGGCCTGGCATATATATACTTCTCTATAGCCCCGGGAATAAGCCGGATAGGAAACAGTACCTTTTCAAATTCAGTTCTGTTCCAGTTCCCGGGGATTGTTAAAACAGGACAAGGTGCATTTTTTACCACCCGATAAGCCTCAGAACCAATGAAGAATTCCCGCAGACCGGACGTGCCGTGAGTTCCCATAACTATCATACTAAAGTTATTCTCAAATGCAAACCTGCATATTCGTTCTGAGGGTATTCCCGGTAAAACTTTTCCTGTTGCTTTTATGCCTGTGTCAACAAGCAGCTGATCTGCGAATTCTCTGAGACGCTCCTCCGTCATTAAAATTAAATCGGGAATCAGGCCAACATCCGGCAGGAATACTTCAGTTGGCTGTAAATATGCAAATCGGTCAAGAACATGCAATAATGTTATTTCAGCATTTTGTCTTTTCGCAATTGATATTCCAACTTTCAAAGCATTTTCAGAAAGCTCTGAAAAGTCTGTTGGAATTAAAATAGAATTGATTTGTGATTTCATGTCATTTTGTTTTAAATGTTAAACAACGGGGCTATAATAACAGGAGCTCCTAAAGCTCTTGGGAGTCATTCCCACTGCTCTTTTAAAATATCTCCCAAAATATGAGTTATCAATAAATCCCAGTTTATAGCCAATTTCAGAAATACTTAAACTAGTGTGCATCAGCATACGCTTTGCCTCAAGAATTACTCTTTCCTGAATGATTTCAGTAACCGTTTTCAGGAAATACTCCTGACAAAGTGCATTTAAATAGTTCGGAGTAATATTCAGTTCATACGCATAATCCTTAGGCGTTTTTAATGTATTAAACCTTTTATTAACTATTTTCCTGAATTCGTTCAGTAATTGTTTCTTCTGGCTCGATTCAAAAATTCTTCCTGATAATTGCGAATTTCTTCGATACATAAGAACCAGAACCTTAAGTGTAAGACAAATTATTTCCTTCGAATTTATTTTTGAAGAGTTATATTCCTTTGTAAGGAAATCAAATAAATGATACCATACGGTTTTATCCTCCGGCGTGATCCTGATGAACGGCGGAATTTCACCAATTAATGTCTGATCGCTTTTTAGCTTTGGATTTCCTGTGTAGATATGGTTGTAGAAAGAATCTGTGAATTGTACCAGAATGCCATTTAGTTTATTAATCCTTATCCAATTCCACACATTGTATTTCTCGATAAAGAATATCTTGTTTTCCAGGGCAATATACTCGTTAAAATCGATCTGTAAAAGACTATTCCCCCCGGTTATGTATATAAATGTACTCCATTTTCCCTGTGGCTGTAAAAATCCAGTTTTTGTATCTATGTCATTCAGATCCAGAATAATAAAATCTGATATTAACCCTGCTACCTGATTATTTAATTGATTATTAGGCATTTTTAAAATACTAATAGTTGAATTATTCCATAAAGATACACATTGCTTCCTTTATAAGTCTGTCAATATTTCTTCGGCTTATGGTACAATTTACCTTTTGGCAGGTATAACTATAGCGACAGTATTTTTATTTCTGCTCAGACCATGCTCACACGCCCTGACTCCAAAACATGTATCGCGGGGATCTCTTTTAACGACACTTCAATATTCTTCATCTGCATCTGGTTTATTGAAAAAAGTGTAGTCTCATAGTAATAGCCGTTCCCGCTTTCTTTCAGAAATTTTATAGAGGGTTCTTCATTCAGGTTACTCCAGGGTGAGTTCAGGATAACTGTACGGATTAATGATTCTGCATCAATTGATTTGCCCACAGATAAGTCAACCAGAATATTGAGAACATGTTCCTCAAATTCCCCGGGATATGTCAGTTCTGTTATTACTTCATGAATGACCTTTGAATATGGGATCCTGATAATCTGTCCGTCGCCTGTAATAATCTTCATAAATGTAAAATGATGCGATTGAAGCTGACCGGAATAATCACCAGCCCTGAGGTATGAAAAGTATTTCAGGTTGTGCTTGCCCCTGAAGATAACTCCTGCAATGATATCCTTTAAAAGAAACCAGGCCAGAAAGCCAGTAATAACTATAATAAGGGCATAAACCAGAAAGTTGTAATAAAACTTACCGTGGAAAAGGAAATCTGCTGCAAGAATAATATATGCCAGCCACAGACTAAGCTCAAACCCAGCCATTAGATTCTCACTGAATTTTAAGCCGGGGTGCCGGATTGCCAGTTGTTTTATACCCAGGCGGAGCAAGCTTAGTACTAAAAGGAACAATACCGTTGCAGCGATTGTTATTATGATCTTCATGCGTATAGTTATTACTTTGTGGTTACAATAAAAGCCCTGTCGGCCTCCGTAAACAGACAGCATTTCTGTGCTTCATTGAAGTTCTCTGTATTGCAGACTGATATCTTCTCATAACAACTTTTCCTTTTTTAATACACTTATCAGGTGAGGTTCCAGGAATTGATTCACTATATACAGATTATCTTTTTTCTCTTCGATCAGCCCTGCCCTGGACATTGAACTGATAAGGGCTTTAGCTTTAACTGTATCCATGAAGAAAATCTTGCTGATCCTTTCCGTTGTCAGCCGTTTATGAAGGATCAACTGGATAAGAACAGTTTTCCAGTCATCGTCCAGGTCGGTTAGTATTTTTGTATCCGGCATGGAGGGATATTTGATTATAAGCCTGTTCCCTGTAACTCGTATGATATTCCCAAGCCAGGCTTTAAGGGCTGTCCCGGGGTTGCCTTCGGAATAATTGAAATACTTATTGAACAGCTTTGCCATCCTGATTTCAGATATTTCATCTTCTTCGCTTTTGTTAAGAACAAATTTCAGTCCGCTAGACCTGTGCCTTCGGATTATTATCTCCTGGATTTCCTTTGAATAAAAGGGACTCAAGGGAATAACCCCTATGAAGGCATCCTGAAGATCAGTCATTTTGTTTATAAGGGAAAAAGCATAAGGATTCATATTTACAACAAAGAGAATGTCTTTACTGTACGCATTTATAAGATTTATTAGCAATTTTATCACATCCAAACCATCGACCGAACGCTCCCACCAGAGCTCAAGATCATTAATAACGATTACACTTCCCGGTTGAAGAGATCCCATAATTTCGTCTATTCTTCCCTCTGATTGAGTAACCTTTCTCAGTTCTGAAGCAAAATCAGAAACTTTTACAGACCCTGAATAAACCGGGAAAATATGATAAACCCTTTCCTTCTTAAAGAGCTTCCCGGTAATATAACGGCAAAATGCGGTCTTGCCTGAGTTTCTGTCGCCGATAATCATAATGCCCCCTTTATACCCCTCATTATTACGCCGTACGCCGCTTATGAACAGGGCTTCATCCTTTTCTCTGCTTTTCCAGAAATCCTCACTGATGCTTGACCTTCCGCTGAACAGATTCTTATAGAACTGAGGAAGCTGATCCAAAACTTTTTCTTTGGGACTTACGGTTTCTACAATGTCAAGTATTTTTTGATTCGTTGCAATCTTTTGATCGGACTCCATTATTTTCCTGACCATAAGAATCCATTCACTTCTGGAATACAAAACCCCGGAAGTTAAATTTTTGAATGAGTATATCAGCCTGTCATAATATGCATATAAGGTCTTTCTTACTTTTTTACTCTGGTGTTCCCGGATAAACCATGAATATTCTGAAACTGTTTCTGAAATCTTATAACTCGATAACATATCAAACACCTCATCCAGAGAACTGTCGATTATTTGAAAAATACTATTCTTTAACAGGTGTATATTGTCTTCCTCTTTAAGGATTTTCTGACTTGTATCTTCAATTATCGAGCTTATCACAACTTCCTTGTCTGGCAAATCATCAGGAATGTTTTCGAGATTAAAACGAGCCAGACTTAAAAGGTCCTGAGCTGTGAAAATTGAATTTTTTAACGATTCTGCTATCTTCTCCAGCTTATCGTACGTTGCACCTAAGAATCTGGATTCCAGGTAGAAGGCTGAAATTCTGCGTAGAGGTACATTCAGAAAATCAGACTGATCAGCGGAGGTCTTTGACGTGCCTGCAGATGCTGCGATAACGAGCTTTTCTGGCAAGGCTGTGGCAAGCAAAAGTATCTCTTTACCAAAGCCCTTGAAGTCTTTCAGAATTGTTATACTTTCGTCAAATGATTTAACAGTTATTTTTAAATCGGGCACCTTACCCTGTCGCTTGCGAGAATTCCCTGTCATTTGTCTGAGGGCCTTCAGTTCAACCTTAAACCTGTTGTCAAGTTGCTGTGCAATATTAAGGTTCAAATCATATATCTTATCTTTTATCCGGCTTCTGACCGATTGCAAAAGCACATCCATGTGAATTTTATTTGTCTGATGCAGAGTCTGTTCAAACCACGATTCGGGAAACTCTGAGTTTTTCAGGATTAACTCACTATAATATTTCTTCTTTCTGCTCTTTCGCTTTATTCTGAAATTAATATCGGCCTTGCCCATATCAGTACTCATTAACTGAAGATTCCTGCGGAACTCCAGTAAAAGCCTGCCAGACACCTGATCGTATAAATTGTCAATGTTCTCCCTTAAATTATTAATGCTGTTTTCATGGCTGATTCTGCCAGTTCTGATAGCCTCATTCAAATGATCAATATTCAGCGCTTTTTCAAAAAGATTCTCCAGCAATGAGTCCGTGGAGATGATCAGAGCCCTTACTTCCGAGAATTGTACCAGGAGGTCGGTCTGAAACTTGTCAAGAAAGGCTGAAAGGAAGAGATGTCTGTTATTGCGCAAATAGTATGCAGCAATTTCATTGTAACATATTTTCCCGGGGATAGTGTCCTTTGAAAAAGGATGAGTAATCCGCTTTCGCAGTATAAACCATTTCAGCCACAGGGGATCATTCTTTTTAAGCGTAAGATCTTCCTTCCCGAAAAGGATTGTGATTTTCTGAGGAAACTTCAGGAGATCCCTGTCAAGCTGTTCAACATACCAGCTTATGCCTGATTCCAATGCCTTCTTCTGGGTATTAAGTTTGTTGTCGTCAAAGTCATTAAAAAGCAGACTGGTCAGGTAGTAGAAGTCGTTTTTAATTTTAATAAGAGCTTTTCTTCGGCGGTAACTATCGTCAATACTATTAATCTTATCAATCTGATTAATAACTGTATTTGTTGAGGCAATTAATCCATCTGACATTTCCTTTAGACCTGAAAGTATCGGGACAAATGCTTTTTCGAAGAACAGGGTAAGCACTTTCTGGCCGTTACTGTCAATTTTAGATATGTCCTCGTTTATGATGTTGTATTTTGAGGGGATTAGTTCAGGTAATCTCAGCTCATGTACAGGTAAGGGCTTCTGATCAGCCTCCTGAATGGTCTCCAATCCGATATCAAACGATTCAAACTTTGATGAGCTGTTTACCAGAAGAAAAGTTCCGAGATGCTGTGAAAGAGCGATAACATCATCATAGGTCTGGTCAATCTGCTGGAATTGCTTGTCAGGGATTCCGATAAAGGTGAGGTCTGTATCTGAAGATTCCCGGCTGATAATCTCCTGTTTTGCCAATCCGTCAATACTGTTGTTAATTATCTTGATTGTCAGGCTTATCCTGTAAAGATCCAGTATTTGCTGAATTGATCTGAGAACAGATTCCGCCTGTTCTTGTTTTGTTATTTATTACAAGAAGCCTGATTCTGGCGTACTTCCAGTCTCCGGTTGAAGTAAAATGTCTGAGGAGGAATAAGGAAAAAGTAAGGTTGTTGCCCCAACCGCTCCACCAGATATCTATTGTTTTCTTCTCCCCGTACTTTTTAACAGGATTATAATTCAGGAAAACTAAATTGAAGTTACTGCTTTCAAAGCCTTGTATAAGACGTAAAAAATGTTCCCTGTTCCTTTCATTCCTGCTCCATCCCATAAGTATGGTATCCGGTTCAATTCCTGAATAGCCATAAACCCGCGAGATCTCATCCATCCCTTCATAAATATCACGGCATTTATGCTGATGAATAAGGAACTTATCCTTTTTTGAGTATTCTGAAAAATAACTGTCATCTCTTATAAGCAATGGCTCTTTCGATTCAACCATTTCGAAGGCTGAATACATCCCGAGCTTTCCGCAAAAGGCATTGGCGAGTTCGATAAGATGAGGCCTGGCAGTATCCTGTCCACAGAAAAGAATGATGTTTGGTCTCCAGTTACGGCTATGAATGGATGATTTGTTCAAGCGTTTAAGCCCGGTCCTTACCAAGGTAGCCCATACACTGCTCCAGGTGTCCCCGGTTTCCAGAACCAGCTGCCTTTGCTTGAGAAAAAGAAAGAGGATGCCCAGAATCAGGATTGCTCCTAGCATAGCGAGAAAGTCCAGCTGGATCATAACCAGGAAACAAGCCAGAAATCCCAAAATGCTTACCCAGGCAGGTATTTTGAACGATGGCCTGAAATCAGCACTTGTAATCGATTCAAAAGCAGCGCTCAGGTTAAGGAAACCGTAAGTGGTTATGAAAAAGATAGTGACAACCCTTGCAATCACATCAAGTTCTCCGATCAGAATTCCTGCCTCAGCAATTATAAAGGTCAGTATCAGGGCATTTCGGGGTTCTTTGGAAGAACCGGCACCTCTTGCAAAAATACGGGGGGTAATCTTATCAATAGCTGTTGACTGTAATATTCGCGGAGCAGCCAGTATACTTCCAAGAGCTGAGCTGAGAGTAGCTCCCCAGATTCCGGCTATTACAAGTTGCGGAACAAGAGATATCTTGAATAAGGCCTTTGGATCATTGGCCAGCATTTCACCATCCACGGTATACGCGTAGAAGAATGCAAGAGCTATATAAACAAGTAATCCGATTGCTATTGCTGATATGGTCCCGAGAGGAATTGATTTTTTGGGATCCTTAAGATCGCCCGACATCGAAACACCGGCTTCAAAGCCGGTAACTGCAGGGAAAAAAATTGCAAACAAAACCATCAGAGAGACACCTGTTCCTGTTCCGAAAAAATTTGGCGTTGCAGCCGCCAGGTCATGCCTTCCCAGAAATATTGAAAGAAGGGAAAGAAAAATGGCCGCCATAATAAGGTACTGGGTCTTGATTGCCAGAGAGGTACTGATAAAAGTAATTATTGTAACAAGAAGCAGAATAATTGTGCCTGTTATCCTTATATGATTTATGTCGAGGGGGAGATCCAGATAACCGAGAAAACTTTCAGAGAAACCTATGAGATACAAACTTACACTAAATGATAATCCGACAAATAATGCGATCCCAAGAGTTCCTCCGATTGGTAGACCAAGGCTCCTTGAAATGATGAAATAGGTTCCTCCCTCCTTAACTTTCTTATCGGTTGCTATAGAGGAAACACTCAGCCCTGTAGTAATTGAGATCAGATGCGCAACAAAAACTATACCCAGGGTGCCAATTAAGCCTGCACTGCCAGCAATCATTGGCAGACGCATATACATTATCACCCCCAGGATCGTAAGTATTGATGGAGTGAAAACACCCCCAAATGTCCCGAACTTTCTCGCTTTAGCCATATCATTTTAGATAAAACCAGGAGAAATATTACAGTATTGACCTGGTAAAAGAGTCCTTAATAATTCAAATATATTAAATTTACCACTTAGAAGAATACATATCTATGGAAATCTTGAACCCCTATGTTCTGATCATTGCAGGATGTGTTGTACTGATATTTTCTTATCTGTTCAACTGGTTGTCTAAAATATCCCACATTCCAAGCGTACTAATGCTGATTGCACTAGGAATTGGCATCAGGTTTGGACTGGATTATCTTAAAGTGGATATACTAAGTAACCTGATGGATATTCTGGTGGTTATAGGCATCATAGGACTAATTATGATTGTACTGGAGGCCGCTCTTGAGCTGGAACTTACCATCGATAAAAGACCTATGATAATAAAATCATTCTTTGTCGCCCTTTTTTCACTTAGCGCCTGCATGGCATTTATTACCTGGGTGTTAAATTACCTGCTTATCGATGATCTGTTTTCCGCCCTTATCTATTCAGTTCCTCTTTCAGTAGTAAGCAGCGCTATAGTAATCCCAAGCGTTACAGGTCTTTTGAAAAAAAACAAGGAATTTCTTGTTTACGAAAGTACTTTCTCTGATATCCTTGGAATTATGATATTCTTTTTCCTGATAAGCAGCATGGAAATGGGATCAACTAATGAAATAATAATGCATATCTCCATAAACCTTATCATTACTATTGTCCTTTCTGTTGTTATCGGATATATGATGGTGATTCTTCTTGAGAAACTCCGTACCCAGGTAAAGCTGTTCCTTTTAATCGCTGTTCTGATACTTCTCTATTCAATTGGCAAACTTTTTCATTTTTCCTCTTTGATAATGATCCTTGTTTTTGGCCTTATACTTAATAACAGCAGTATATTCTTTTCGGGCAGACTAAAAACCCTGATCGATTATGATTCGCTTAAAAAGGTGCAGAATAATTTTCATGTCCTGACAATGGAATCAGCATTTTTTATCAGAACCTACTTTTTTGTGATCTTTGGCGTGACTCTTGATCTGAAAGATCTGTTTGATGAAAGAGCCGCCCTTGTAAGTCTCATAATTATTGCCGGTATTTTTACAATACGACTTATAAGTCTTAAGATATTCCTGGTGAAACGTTTATTTCCTGAGGTCTTCGTTTCCCCGAGAGGACTGATAACAATTCTTTTGTTTTTCAGTATCCCCGTTGAAAATCAGAGTGTTGATTTTAATTCCGGCATACTGCTATATATAATACTTATTACAACCGGAATTATGGCAACGTCGCTCATGGTAAAAGGAAAAGACCGGGAATTTGCTGAAAAGCTGAATTTCAACGACTGGAATGAACTTGACAGCGAAATAGATTCTCTCTTGAAAAAGAGCTAAACTCCATCAGGGAGTATCTTAACTGAATAAATTCTTCATGTGAATCATAACCCCCCTCTGCCAATATCTTGCCTCCAAATCTGAGGAGAGGGAAAGATATACCTGGCGGAGTTACAGGGCAGACGCAAGATCGAAGAACAGCGGTATCGGGTCATTAATTCCAGAAGGCAGGTCTGATATCGGACCCCCTGACTCTGCAATCTACACAACCTTTATCAGAAGTAAGGATTACATAAGGAGGAGAGGCAAAGTCATTTCTTTCGAGAATCCAAACCCAAATCCCGATTCCTCCGATAAACCCTGGGTTTGTTATCTTTTCTGACGCGCATGATTTGTACATATTAATCTGGCCGGCAAAATAATCTTTTATAAAAATCCTTTTTGATACTTTCGCGGAAACGCTGAAATAACCCAGAACCTGTTCCTCAGGGTGCGTTAAGCAAATAATATTGCTCGGCACAATTGACGGTATAATGTCGTACAGACCACCGACGTCCTCAGTATAACGTTTAAGCTTTTCCCAGTAAGAAAACTCGTCCTCTGAAAGTGAATACTGGTTTGCAAGTAAACTGTATTTCACTTCCAGCCTGTCTGACGTTTCCGGGATATATAACAGCGGATACCCGCTAATATTGTTCCTGGCCAGACCAGTGGTGTTTTTAACCAGAATATTATCCGATGTTTTCGATAGCCAGCAGGTAAAATTAGGTGACTCATAGTGTAAATTGAATTCCCATGTCTCAGTGAAATCCCATCTGAAATACTTGCAGTTTCCGCTGTCATCATGTGTATTGAGAAAAATCTGACAATTGTCAATTCCGGCAGATGTAATATCCGCTTCTCTTACTGTAACCTTTTCATAATACAAGCTGTCGATTGGAGGAACTGCCTTCATTTCCGAAGGCATTGATTCATAATAGGAATATAAGCCAAGAGAGTCCTGAGCCTTTATATGCAGTGTATATTTTCTGCCTGTTTTTCCTCTGAAAACCGAAGAATCTGAAATATATACTCCAGGATATTTTTCGCGGAAGGAGTAGTTATTGCCAAGATCATCCATGACCGTAACCTGTGCGCCGGAAACAGGATCCCGCTGATATTCCGGCCCTAACGGTTGTGACCTTGAAAGCCTGATCTTATACGATTCACACAGATCGGTTATCAATCCTTCTACTATTAACAAATCCTTCTTTTCAGTAGTCGCAGGAATAAACTCCTTTATGCAGCCAGCTGAAAGAATCGATAATGCGCAAAAAAGAACAAAAATCAGCAGGTAATTCCTATTCTTCTATTTCAACAATAACCTCTACTTCCACAGCCATATTAAATGGTAATGCATACATCCCAACTGCCGAACGGGCATGTTTTCCCTTGTCGCCAAAGATTTCAACCATCAGGTCGCTGTATCCATTAATTACTTTTGGCTGGTCTTTGAAATCTTCTGTGCAGTTTACCATGCCCAGTACTTTTACAATCCTTTTTACCTTGTTCAGAGAGCCAAGTTCGCTTTTTATAACGGCCAGATGATTGATAGCTGTTAAACGTGCTGCTTCATATCCCTGTTCTATTGTCAGATCCCTGCCTACCTTACCTGTTATAGTAGTATTGTCAGGCTTTCGTGGGCCCTTTGCCTGCCAGGTAAAGCAGATTGCCTACCCTTACAGCATTTACATAATTCGCAACCGGGCTTGAAGGAGCTGTTAACACAATTCCCTTTTCCTTAAGTTTTGTTTCTGCATCCTGTGCATTAATGACATCTGAAAGGACAAGGCGGAAATGAATAATAAAAAAATCTTCTTCATGATCATATTGTATTAAAAAGTTAGTTATTTCATTTCAGTAAGGGCTTTTACAAGCACATCGAGCTCGGCAGTGGTTGTATAAACATTTGGTGTTATCCGGCATCCGTGCACTCCGGCACCATCGATAGGAGCAGTATAGATTTTGTATTTTTTAAACAGGATATCGCCCATTTCAGACGGATTCATCCCTTTTATTCCGACATTTGCTATCCCGCACGAGCGGGCAGGATCGGCCGGGGTATTTAAAATAACATTAGGAAGATCTCCTCACTTTTGAGGTCCAGTAATTCTGTAGAAATCTCAGCCTTGCTTCTTTCCTTTCCGCACCGATGATATTATAAAAATCAATGGCATCGGCAATTGCAAGATCGGTATGAACAGGATGTGTTCCGATATGGTTAAGCCTTGAAATATCATCCGGTTTTCTTTCACTCTCAGCCAGCAGTGGCCAGACACCCCCTATTTTGTCTTTCTTAACATATAAAATTCCGGCTCCCAGCGGAACGCTGAGCCATTTGTGAAGACTGCTTCCGATAATAATCGCAATTAAGATCCGGAATTGCGAATTTAAAATGTGCCAAATGCATGGGCTCCGTCGACCATAACCTGAACTCCCTTTTTATGTGCCATATCACATATTTTCCGTACAGGTAAGATCTGCCCCGTAATATTGATCATATGGCAGACCATCAGAAGTTTTGTTTTAGCCGTAATTGCTGAAGCATAAAGATTCTACTATCTCTTCATCGATTTTCGGATGATTTGGCACCGATACCATTTTGTTTATAACGCCATATCTTTTTGAAACCTGTTTAAACATATCGAGCATTGCCGGATAATCCTGTTCAGCCATAACGGCTTCATCGCCGGTTTCCAGTCGAGTCCGCCGATAATCATGTCGAGCGATTCTGTGGTATTCCTTGTAATTATCAGTTCTTCCGGAGAGCAGCCAGCAAGATGCAGCAAGTTTTGCGGCCATTGCCTTTTTATTGTCAAACTGAACCGTACGCATATAATATGAACCCTGGTAGTTAATCTCCCTTACATGCTCGATAAACTTTTCAAGAACCTGTTCAGGAATGAAAATTATAATACCCGTTTTCGAGGTTTATGTAATCGGGTTTTATCTTGTACCCTTTGCGTACAGCTGGCCCAGAAATCCTCATCTCCTGCCAGTTCTGCCGGAGATATTGCAGATACGCTTCTGACCAGCTCAGAAAGACTGTCAAAACTCAACATGCTGCCTAATCCGGCCATACCTGCATTTTTTATAAACGTCCTCTTATCCATCATTCTTGTTTAAACTACTCCATGCTTAAGAAATAATCACCAGCTATTCATTTCAGGTAATCCCAGGCATATTTTCACAATTATATTTATTGCAAATAAGTGTCTTAGCGTATAAGTCAAATTTAAGATTTTTTTCAATTCAGACATCAGCTATTACGATTCGCCGTACTTATTCAGCCGTTCGCCGATATTAATTTCATTACGAATCCCCCCTGCCGTAATTTTACATGATAATCGGAAAATTTAATTATCAATCGATGAAAAAATTACTTTTAGTTTATGTCTCTGCTCTGCTTTGTACCATAACATTTGGACAAACCAGCGCAAATCTCAGGCTGAACCCTGAGAAAAACAGGGTATACCGGTTCCGCTCCACGTCTGAGCAGACAATTCTGCAGACTATAAGCGGCAACCAGCAGACAATTGAATCTGAATCTGCTTATTCTGTATCTCTGAAAATGGTCGATGTCGCCCCGGCATTCATAGTGGCAGAAATCCGTATCGACACTATTTCAACAAAAACAAATACCATGGGGAAGACCAGAAAGAGTCGGCTCTGCAGCAAACGGAACCCTGCAGACCGAAAATATTCCTGAAGTAATGTCGTACTTCATGAACAGGATGACAAAGAATCCCCTGTATGCAAAAATTGATCCCACCGGAAAAGTCAATGAGATCGTGAATTCAAAAATGCTCACTGATATGATCCTTAAGGACACAAGTTCAATATCCCTTGCAGAACCGGCTGCCTCTACTGTAAAAACACAGGTAGTGAATATGGTAAATGACAATGCTTTCAAAACCCTGGTTGATATGTTTACCTTTTACCTTCCGGGAAAGACTGTAACTGCGGGAGAGCAGCTGGTCGTATACAACTACTGCAAACACCGGAGGAATGTGGCTTGATATCACAACCACCTATAAACTGGCCGGCATGTCCGGAAACAGAGCAAGTGTCACTGCAGAATCAAATATCCGGGCCTCGGCAAACGCAGTGCCTATGTTATCCGGTGGTGCAAAAATTACCTACGACGATCTCAAAGGTCTTAGCAAGGCAGAGATTTTTATAGATATAGATACAGGCCTTGTAATAGAAAATAAATCCAAAACTCGTCTTGCCGGAACACTCGGTGTCAGCGTTGCGGGAATGAACATGCAGATCCCGATGGACATACGCAGTGAAGAGAAAATTATATCATTTCAATAGACTGATATTCAAAGCCATGAAAAGAATTTTTATTGGAATGATGCTTGCAATCGCAGTTACAGCCCAGGCGCAGAATATAAAAGGAAGAATTTGCCTGACCGGCGACAGATCGCCGGCACAGTTTGCAGGTGTAGGCCTTCACCAGCTGCCCGATTCTGCAGTTGTAAGCGGTGTGATAACCCTCTCTGAGGGGGAATATGCATTTGAAAAGGTGAAGCCCGGCAACTATTTTATCAAAGTTAGTTTCGTCGGTTATGGGGCCGATCCAAAGCCGGTTACTGTTGAACCGGGACAGGCAGATGTTTCAGTTGATACAATATTCCTTTCCGCAACAACAACGAGCCTCGGTGAAGTCACTGTGGTTGCCGAAAGAATGAAGGGAAAGGAAATGGTCGACCGTACTGTTTATGCAGTGCCGCCGGTTATGGCCAAGGCTTCAAATACAGGTTATGATCTGCTTAAAAAAATACCACAGGTGAATGTCGATTTTCAGAATAATATAACACTTAACGGCAGCAGTAATTTCATTATCCAGGTCGACGGCAGACAGCGCGACCGCGAGTACCTTGCCAAACTTCTTCCCTCCGATATTGCAACAATTGAGATCATCAGCAACCCCTCGGGCAAATATGAAGGCAACATTGACGGGGTCATCAATATTATCCTGAAGAAAGAAGCCCGTTACGGGATGAGCGGAAATGCATCACTTACTGCAAAACCCTTCAATAAACCAACAACATCAGCATCAGGCAGTCTTGACTATTCGGCCGGTAAAATAACTTTTTACCTTACAGGTCTCACATTTATCCAGAATCTTGATATCAACGGGTGGACCGATTCCTATTATATAGCTGCTGATTCCCTGAGCAGTCTGGCATCAGACGGAACTATAAGGATCACCAATTCAGCCCTTAACGGCGGTTTCGATTATTATATGAACGACCGGAACAACCTGAGTTTCAATGTCAGTTACAAACCAATAGGACAGGACATAGACATGCTGAGTGAAACAGTGCTTTCCAAAAATAGTGTCCCGCTAAGTACAATATCAGGAGTCACTGGCTTAAATCTGAAAAGTGATGAAACTTCAGGGTCGCTGTTTTACAAAAAGACATTCGAAAAGGCTATCCAGGAATTTACCGCTGAAACTAATTATTACATGTTCAGATCGGATGAGCTTAGTGAATTCACAAATACAAGGTATATTTATGACAGTGATTTTGCTGTTGGAGGCTATGGCAGGATTGAGCAGAACCTCAACAGGAGGAACTACTTTTCAACCAAGCTGAATTACGTTCATCCGCTCGGGCTTAACGCAAAAATTGAAACAGGCTACCAGTTCTATTCCCAGAATCTGGCATACGATTTCCAAATCGATAACCAGGAAAACAGTAACCTCTTTTCGTATGATGAGCTCCGTAATTCAATTTACGGAGGGATGACCTATAATGTAAAAAAAATAGGAATGCAGGCACTTGTCCGGATTGAGAACAGCCAGATCAGCGCCGATTCGGTCACTGATCCAAACTATACCTGCGTTCTCCCGTCGGTCAACCTTCAATACAAGATTTCTGCCTCACACAATCTGAAATTTACTTACAACCGGAGAATAAACCGTCCGGGGATCTATGATATGAACCCTTATTACCGTGTCGACCAGAATTACAATGTCAGTCAGGGGAATCCCGACCTGAAGCCCGACTATCGCGACCGGTTTCAGCTTACCTATACCTGGAACTTCGGCAGTAACTACTTTTCACCCTATGTTTATCATGAGCTCTTCACCGATAAGATCGGAAGAACTTATGAGGTGCTGAATCATCCGGTAACAAATACACTCACTACATTGACCAAACCATACAACCTTCTTAACGGATATGAGACAGGAGGAGGACTGAACGCCATGCTGTGGTATGTGAATATCAGCGCCCGCATCTACAAAGGACACTATGATGAGTACCGCGATCAGTCGGTTTTCATTCCTTCAGTCGATTACTTTTCGTACAGCATTACCAGCTACGCCTATGCTCAGCCCGGGAAGAAAAAGAAAACAACTGCTTATCTGTTCTTCCAGTATAATGGGGTTGACAGAAATGCCCAGAGCAAGACCTACTCGATGCCATTCTATGGTTTTGGTGGCCAGCAGGAAGTGAAGAACCATACTTTCGGCGTGTTCTGGCTGCTTCCTTTGTCAACAAATGTCAAAATGAGCCGGACTGAAACAGAGACACCATATTATACATCGACAAATACAGTAGGATTCGATGTCTCCAATTATATCCAGTTCATGTACACTTACAAATTCAACAAAGGCAGGAATGTAAAAAAACTAAACCGTACAATAGAGATTGAAAGCGACAGTAAAAGTCAGGCTATTGGAAAATAAAAACAAATTATCCTATAAGAAAAAAGCTGCAGAGCTGCAGAGCAGCGTAAGGTTTATTCTTTTGGTGCTCTGCACCTCTAAGAAAGGGGGGCGATGATGCTACAAATATTTCGGTGCGCTGCACCTTTTATCTGCTGGGGGATGTCCTGATGCTACAAATATTTCGGTGCGCTGCACCTTTTATCTGCTGGGGGATGTCCTGATGCTACAAATATTTCGGTGCGCTTCACCTGTCATCTGCGGGAGGATGTCCTGATGCTACAAATATTTCGGTGCGCTGCACCTGTCCTGCGGAGGATGGCCTGATGCTACAAATATTTCGGTGCGCTGCACCTTTTATCTGCGGGAGGATGTCCTGATGCTACAAATATTGCGGTGCGCTGCACCTGTCATCTGCGGGAGGATGTCCTGATGCTACAAATATTGCGGTGCGCTGCACCTGTCATCTGCGGGAGGATGTCCTGATGCTACAAATATTGCGGTGCGCTGCACCGATTTCTTAACTTGTTTTTTGCTGCAGAGCAGCCAAATATTTGTAGAAACAGAATGCCCCCTGGAAATCACAGCTGCAGAGCAGCGTAAGATTTGTAGAGCACCGAAATATCCTATTCAGACAAATTTTCAAAGAAATCGAAAAGATATTCGCCAGCTGCAGACAGCATATTTAGAAATATTGGATATATTTATCCTGCAATTAACTTATTCATCTTAAAACAACCTTAATGAAAAATCTGATTCTGGTAATAATCGCTGTCGTGACAATTGGTCTCTTTACAGGAAGTTTGAAAAAGGGCGGAGCCGCTTACAAGACCTGTGATTACAATAAGGATTCAATGGTTGTTGTAATGCGTTTTGAGCGAAAGGTAAAACCTGAAAACGTTGCTTTGTTTAAACGCTCCTTTGATGCCTGCAAGAAAGAAGTGCTGGCAAAAGAACCCGGCTGTCTCGACTACTCACTATTCCAGTCATACAACGACAGTACCCTGTTTTGCCTTACAGAAGCATGGGCCAATAAAGGTGCGCACAATGCGCATATGAAGCTGGACCACACAATCAAACATATCGCTGAGATAAAAGGCATTAATGATCCGGCTTTCAAGTCAAAAACAAACTATACATACTGGGTTTGCCCCGGAGCAAACCCTAAATAGAACCAGAATATTAATAGAACGATGCGCTGCACCTGAAATATCAGTGGTGTCTTTTATCTGATAATGTATTCGGTTTTGCCGCTTACAGGAATTCCCGTGGAAGTAATGCCTTCAGCAGTTATCTGAATTATGGCCGGATTGTCGCCATTATAAAAATTCAGGATGGTTTCCCTGTAATTACTGACTTCAATATCTGGTTTCCAAAGTAATGTTGTTCGAAGGTCAGGTTTATAGTCAGCCTGCAGTGTTGCACGATGCTTCGGAGAATAAAAGATCCGCGGTTCGGCATATCCTGAAATTTTCACATTTACAGAGTGAAAAACTGTTGAAGGAGTGTTCCATAAATCGTCCCGCAAAATTATTGAAATTACCCCATCAATCATGGAAGCAGTGCTGTCGTTCACACTCACAATGGTACTAAACGTCGAATAGGAAGCCACTTCATCAAGAATATCTATTCTTTCAACCATGCTGAGAGGTATGGACTTTACCTCCAGCTCCGACGCTCTCACACCATCAATCATGTAAAGCGGAGTTGTCATACGCGGATTGAGCCCCCAGGCAAATATCCCTTTCATTTTGAACGGACTTATATACCTTTGCGTCACAAGCTGATAAACATTATTGTAGGACTTTAGCTCGGGAGTAATTACCACCTCCTTGTCGGGAGTCCCCCTGAGATAATGCCGGCTTCTTGAAGCGGCTGTCTCGGTCCAGTCCACCCTTTTTGCGGTTACGGTTACTTCCCCTAATGCAATTGTATCAGATAATTTATACTTTTTCACTATTGAATTCTTATATTCTGCATACTGCACAAATGTGTGCATCTTTTTCGTGATGATCTGATATTCGCCAGAGAGACTGTCACTTACTGAAAATAGTTCATTTTTATATACTGATCCTTCCTTTCTTATGTATCCACTCACCTTTGCCGGAGAGTATTTCATTGAATCCAGAATCAACCATCCCTTCAGTTTGTCATTATCTCCGGTAATACTTGCTATCATTTTGGCCTCTCCGGTAAAATCTATTCCATCCAGATGGAATCGTCCGGAACTGTCCACAGATAGTGTTGTTGAAAAAGGATTTCCACTTTTGAATATTGCAATGCTTATTTTCGGGTTCTTTACCGGAACGTCAGAAAAGATCTTCCTAACCCTTCCTGATATTGAAAACCCGTTTTCAGGAAGGAATACATTTTCTGCATATTTCCATTTGAAATCACGCCATCCATGGGTAAGCAAAAGCATATCAAGATCCTTCAGCCGGTTCGGATTTGAGTGGTCAAAATAGTACGATGGTTCTTCAACCTGTCCGCGTATATCTGACTCAAGAAGAAACCACGAAGAAATAGTTGAAGGGTATAATGAGGAACTTGTGAAAAGGTTATCGGTAGAGGATAATGAAAGAAAAGCCTTTATTGATGAATCAGAGGTGTTTGTCATTGATACACTGATCGATACGGAATCGCGAGGGTAATATTCTTTCTTCCCTGTTTCAAGTTTTATCCGAACATCATCATTATTCTGAAGATAGACGAGTCTCTCACAAAAAGGCAACATTTTATAGCCTCTCAGGGTAAGCGTAACTATACCTTCAGGGAGATCGCTGGTCGGAATTGTTAAGAAGCTGTTCAGCGATTTCATTCTGAAGGTAAATGTCTTATAAGGTATGCTGCGGGCAGAAATAACCAGCTCAAGGTCACGGTCCCTTACCTGACCGAATGTCCGGGGATTTGTTTTAAATGTAAGCTGCAACTCCCCATCCTGATTCCCTGATACGTTCAACACAACACCATGGGGAAAACTCTCCGGAATATCATACCTGACCGAATCTCCCGATCGGGTTTTGATTAATGCATAATAGTCTTTTCCCGTGATTGGGCTTAGTGAAAAAACGCCCATCCCTTTATGCATAGTTTTGAAAGAGGTAACATATTCACCCGTTGAGGAATAAACCTCTCCTGAGAGATCAATCCCGAAACCGGCATCGTTCTCCGCCTTAAAAGCCACAAGTGAAGAGATATCATCCACCAGCGATCCGCCTTCAGGGAAGAAACTTATTTCCGGTCTTGTTATTGCCGCTCCATTTTCCGGAAACACCTTGCCGGAATCCAGTGCGTTAATAATTATGATATTTTTATAGAACAGGTTGTCGCCGAAATTGCGCATATAATTCGTGTAAGCCCTTAACCTGTATCTCCCCGGTTTAAGGCTGTCGGGCAGATGAAAATCACCGTTCCCCAGGCCCCCGTTCAGTTTTATAATACGGCTGTCTGTAATGTTCAGTGCCGGTGAAATCAGCTCAACATGCAGATTGGTGCTGTGGCCGGAAAGCATCTGGAATGAGGCATCGATCAGGTAAGCCTTAAACCAGAGATCATCACCCGGATAATAACTTTCACGGTCTGTCTGCAAATAAACCTTCTCGATAACAAGCAGGGAGTCATCCGGCGAAAGATCTTGTGAATACAGGGCATCAGAATTATAAGAGACAATTTTCAGAAATGCCAGCACTGAAACAAACAAGATGAAAATTTTCATTCTTGCGTGAGATGGTTTGTAATTGCTGATGAATTTACAGAATATTTTCAGTTCTGTCTTAAAATTTTTAATATCATTATCTTTGATATCATTTCATTTAAAAAAAACCCTCATTAAAATGTCAAAACTGTTTTCTCCCCTTACAATTAAGAAGGTCACGTTAAAAAACAGGATAGTAATGTCGCCAATGTGCCAGTATTCGTCAACTGACGGATTTGCAGGAGACTGGCATATGACACATTACGGAACAAGGGCGGCCGGAGGCACCGGTCTTATTATAGTTGAGGCAACAGCTGTGTCTCCAGAGGGGAGGATCACTCCCGGCGACCTTGGCCTTTGGAAGGATGAGCAGATTTCCGGTTTAAGAGGAATTGTCAGCTTTATGCATTCAATGGGCTCGTTTGCAGCGATCCAGCTGGCCCATGCGGGAAGAAAAGCGTCCTGCGCGGTCCCCTGGGAGGGGGGAAAACAGCTCGATGATTCTCATGGCGGATGGCAGACTCTTGCCCCAAGCGCAATTCCTTTTACGTTGGGGGACAGAAGTCCTGTAGCATTGGACAAAGAAGGGATCCGGAAGATAATTTCCGCCTTCAGGGCAGCTGCAGCACGCACAAGGGATGCCGGATTTGACATTATAGAGATCCATAGCGCGCATGGCTACCTTTTGCAGGAGTTCCTTTCTCCTCTGAGCAATCATCGCACCGATGAGTACGGTGGTTCGTTTGAGAACCGTATCCGTCTCCTGCTGGAGGTCGCAGATGCTGTGAAAACAGTCTGGCCTGCAGAGAATCCTCTTTTTGTCAGGATCTCGTCTACCGAATGGACAGAAGGAGGATGGACTGTTGAAGAGAGTGTAAAACTGGCCTCAGTTTTAAAAGAGATGGGGGTTGACCTTATTGATTGCTCTTCGGGAGGTAATATTGTCGATGCAAAAGTACCCTTCAGCCCCGGATACCAGGTGCCATTTTCTGAAGCAATCAGGAAAACAGGAATCCTTACCGGTGCAGTTGGATTTATTACATCTGCACAGCAGGCCGAATCAATTCTTCAGGAAGAAAAAGCCGACCTGGTCCTTTTAGCCAGGGAACTGCTGAGAAATCCATATTTCCCGTTGCTTGCAGCAAAGGAGTTAGGTGATGATATAAAATGGCCCCTGCAATACCTGAGGTCGAAATAGGAGCTTCACTGCCATATAATACGAAATTTTGGAAATAAGTTTCTTGATTTTAGAGAGGTATTAAACTTATCAAAAGGAGGGGAGAGTTACTGTTTTTCGGGATCTGCAGGAGTTGATTTTATTTGGGTATCAATCTCCTTGATAACTTCATCGATATCAATATTTTTCTCCGGAGCGTCTTCCGATAAGCCCTCATCCTTTTCGGGATCATCCTTCGGCTTCAGATCCTGCTTCTGCCTGAAACGGCGTTTCATGACAATCCTGATTTCAGTGTAACGTTTTTTTCCATGCCGGCAGCATCAATCCCCTCGTTCTCGATAAACTCACTCAAAGGCTCCTCATGATCCAGACCAATGTTCTGCCGGAATACAAGATCAATTGCCTCATGTAAATCCTTTTCCTTTACACCTCCGGGTTTCTTATCCGGACTGCCTGAGTCGCGGCGGATTGCAAGGGTTGTCGCCTTATCAACAATTCCTGCAATCAGCGCTCCGTTTACGATATGCTTCAGCAGAAAATATTTCGGCTTCCCGGGATCCTTGCGATCAAAGACTGTATAATACTTATACTCTTCCGAGAACAATCGTTTTGCCGCAGAGGCAGCAAGCTTCTCCTTTTTCAATCCGGCTGCAAACGGTACCCCTTTAAGATGAATGTTGAATATTTCTGTGGCACTCTCGAGGGTCGGCCGTGATACATATACTTTAACGTCTACTCTTCCGTCGCGGACTACTGCAGGATCAAGAATATCTGCCCTGTTTGTCGCAAGCAGAACAAGGGCTCCAGATTCCTCCATGCCGCCCATTTCTGCAAGAAATGTCGGAACTGTTGTACTCTCAATATCAGAGCTTATTCCCGATCCTCGTTTCCGGAGCAATGCCTCTGCCTCATCGATGAAAATAATCGCCGGAAAATCATGCTTCTGCTTGTGTGCTTTCGCCCTTGCAAACAGGCTTCGTATTGCCTCCTCAGATTTCCCGAGCCACATTTCGAGGAGCTCCGGCCCCTTTACATATATGAATCCCGATTGCATCGCCTCCTTTGCAGTATTGCCGTACATCTTTGCCATTGCAGTTACAATTGCCATAGCAAGAAGGGTCTTGCCGCATCCCGGAGGACCGAAAAGCAAGGCTCCTTTCACCGGCTTCTTATTATAGAATTCATACAGCTTCTTCAGCTGGTGCGGCCCTTCAATGATTTCACGCATTATCCGCTTAGCCTCCGCCAGCCCGCCAACGTCATCCCACGAAACTTCTTTCCACTCATTCAGCGTATAGGTGGTCTCAATATTTCCGAGATTCCTTATTATAATGGCATTGAAGATATCGAGCACAACACGGTCGCCTTTCTTCACATCGGCAAAGCGTCCCTTGTAAGTGACCGATTTGCCGCTTCCGATTGCCACTTCGCAACTCTCGTCATCAACAATTTCAGTGATGATGCCGATATTTCCGGCAACGATGCCGACAGCCTTGTCAACTATCTGTTTTGAGGAGGGAGACAAGCGGACCATATCTCCGGGAAACAGTTTCCCATGCAGATGCAAAGGAAAGATGACTTCGACAAGGCGTCCTTCAAACTGCAGGACAGCAGTGCCGTAACGGTCACGGTCCATTGCATCCCGGTCTTTAAGGACAACATTGTCAGCCCATACTCTCGGATCGTTCATATAGGTCTTGATAACAGTTGCCAGGTAGAGCGGTTCCCTTGTGAGCGCCTCAAGCATATCCCGCTGTTCAAAAAGTTTCTCTTTGGCCTTTCCAAGTGCTAAGGGACATCTCCCCGATTTTCGTCTTCAGAAGACTATCTTTTGTTTCTCAAGCTCGTCAGGATTTGTCATAAGCTGATTACTTTTCTCCATATTTCTCAACAGAGTATAAGGCATCTTCATGCTGAATGTTAAACTCCTTAATATCCTGAAGGTAGGCAGGATTAAGGCCTTTGTGACGGATGCCCTCCATTATGTCGTTGAATTGCTGTGTATGCTTTATTGTTGTTGGCCGTGGCCGTGGCCATGGGATTTTAATATCCTGCACTATTTTCGAACCTTGCTGTCCTCCGTTCTTATAGTACTGCGACAATACTATAAGCCTTGTTCCCATAAAGATAGCCTCTTCCAGGTCGTGTGTAATGAAAAGGATTGTCTGCTCGGTCTGGCCCCATAGTTCCTGGATGAATACCTGCATAGCCTCCCGCGTGCCGACGTCAAGCGCGCCCAATGGCTCGTCCATAAGGAGAATTTGCGGCTTCATTATCATGGCCTGGGCTATAGCCACTCTCTGCCTTTGTCCTCCTGAAAGCTGGTGAGGATACTTGTCAGCGTGTTCCAGCAGTCCTACTTTCTCAAGGAAATGATCCGCCTCTTCACGAAATTTTTTCACTCTTGCCCTGTAAAGAAAAGGTAATATTTTCCGGAGGATATTGTCCGCCAGGGTGAATTGCGCGAGCTCCAGTCCGAACATCACATTATCGCGGACATTCATGAAATCGAACAATGAATACTTCTGGAAGACGATTCCCCGCCGCCGATCGGGTCTTTTTATGAGAATCCCGTCCATGGCGGCGACTCCCTTACTTGGCGTTTCCGATCCCAGAATCATACGCAACATTGTCGACTTTCCGCATCCTGTTGGTCCTACGATTGAGACAAACTCCCCCTTGCGGATACGCAGACTTATATCATTAAGGATAACGCGCCCGCCATACTGCTGATAGGTGTTGAACAATTCCAGTACATACTTCCTGTCAATCTCTTTTTCCATAACACACTATACTTACTTGTTCAACCATTGATATTTTTTGCTGATCCAGGTGCGAAATGCCATGTCTACCATGAAAGCCAGCATACTTATCCATACCACGTAAGGGAAGATAGTTGCCATATCCATGTACCTGCGGACCACAAAGATGCGGTAGCCAATACCTGCTTCAGCTGCCAGGGCTTCGCCTGCGATAAGAAAGAGGATGACTGCCTTGAAGTTCAGGCGGACTGTATCAAGCACTTTAGGGATTATCTGCGGAAATATAATCCTGAAGACTATCTCAGGCTGGCTTGCTCCAAGTGTCATTCCCTTGACGAGCTGTTCATCGTGAACCTCCTTCACCTTGAGATAGGTGTCAAGAATGACGGTGGGTGCCACCCCGATTACAATTAAGGCGATCTTTGAAGTCTCTCCGAGACCGAATACGATAAACAGTATCGGCAGCACGGCTATGGCAGGTACCTTGTCAAAGAACAGTACGAACCTGTACAGCAATTTTTCCGCATAGGGATATGCGCCCATGAATAATCCGATATATATTCCGGCGAAAATGAACAGCATTGATATCAGAATACGCTTGCCGCTTGCCTTTGTATCCTGCCAGAGGAGCGATTCTCCCTGCTTCAGATAGGCCCGGGTGGCACTGTTCTTCCAGATTTCCCGCATGTTCCCGATCTTAGCCCCGTCAAACGCCTGTTTGTCCCGCTTACGTGCCTCCATTAATGATTGGGGCAGGTCGTTTTTGATTATTTCGCCATCCGCATCATACTCCTCTTTGATATTTACTTCAAAAATTGTTTTCTTAAAGCCGTTCCATAACTGTTCTCCCGTCGGAACAAGTTTATCCTGTGGGTTTTCAGCATGCCGCTCAACAGAAGTGTTATAATAGAGCTTTATGCAGACGAGGAAGAGAACCAGTGAAAGCAGGATTGAAATGCTTCTGCCGGGAGTGGTTCTGAGCCTGTAGAAGTTCTTTATCAGCTCCATAAACTCTTTTCCGATACCGGCAAGCACGTCAGCAACTGAACGCGGCAAACGTTTTATTGCTTCAAGGGTTTTCTGTGGTACGTTTTTAAGCCACTGTATAATCTTCGCGAACATATGTTTTACTTAATTGCCCCCTGCATGTAGCTGGCATCATAGATAAAAAGGAGGTTGTTCTTGTTGCCAATGATTGTACCGTCAGAGAATTTGATGCCTAAGTCATCTGCCTTTACCCCTGTACCGAGCAATTCGTACTTGGAGCAGAAGTTGCGGACCCTGCGCATGTTGGTCTTTATATCCTCACCATTTGTATAAGCGACAGCATCAGCCGCTTTATAAAACATTGCTGTGGTCTTCAGCTGGTTCTGATACTCTATAAGGCTCGAACCTCCAACTCTGGCCATCTCTTCCAGCGCACCCTTTCCCTTATCTGTCCTCGACGACATTATATCCATCACTTCGAACCAGGCGCCGGCAAGGGCTTTCCCAAGCTCCGGATTAGCCTGCAGTACTTTTGTTTTCACAACCATCAGGTCGAGTATTTCTCCCGGGATCTGAGAGGAATCAAATATCTTTTTCACTCCAGGGGTTTTCATTATTTCCATCACAAGCGGGTTCCAGGTCACAACAGCTTCCTGATCCTTATTTGCGATGAATGCCGGGCCTATGTCGCTGTCGCTCACGTTGACGATCTTTACGTCATCATCTGTCATGGTATTCATGTCTAAGGCACGCGACAACATGTAATGAGAGACTGAGAACTGAACAAGGTTAATCTTTTTCCCTTTGAGTTGCGGTATCGTAAGGTTGTTCCTTACTATCAGCGCATCGTTCCCGTTTGAATAGTCTCCGACAATGATAGCTGAGCAGGAAATCCCCCCTGCTACCGGAATAGTCAGGCAGTCCATATTTGTCATTACACAGGCATCAACAGAGGGAGTTGTGAACGCTTCTATCGAAGGCATGTAATCCATCCTTACAAGCTTAATCTTGATGCCATACTTTGTTGCCCACTTGTTGAGTATTCCGGAAGTGCCTGCATAAGCCCAGGGGTTCCAGCCCGCATAGATCGACCATACAACGGTGAACTCCTTTTGTGCAGGTGCCGGTGCATCCTTTCCCCGGGTATCGGAAACAAAGGAACTCAGGGCAACAGAAGCAATAATCAATGATACTGCCATTATTGCGGAGAATTTGTTAAATATTTTTTTCATTTTATTTTAAATTTATTATTGGTTAATGGAACAGGGTTCCGGGTCTTTTACATCTCATCATCAGCTGTTATGTCAACGAACGCTTTCTTTCTGACAGCCTCTCCTTTCTCAATCCGTTCAATTGTATCGCGGCCTTTTATAGTCAGATCTTCAAGCTTTCCTATGGATTCCTTCATCCCGCTAAGGGCATTAACCCTGAAGGTGGACAGTTCCTCAACTGCTTCATTCAGTTTGGTGAAGGCGCTTGCCAGCACTTCGATAGCAATTGTAGGCTCTGTGGCAGCTTTCTGGATCTCGACACCCTGTGTCTTCAGGGTCTCAGCATTGCCAAGAAGGATCTTCTCGGTGATCTCCTTGGTTCCTTTTACTGCCTCCAGCACCATCCGCTGCTTGTTCAGGGCAAACTGAGCTGTCACACCCACACTTAAAGCAACGGTTGTAATAGTCACGCTGCGTTCGACACCCTTTATCAGCTCATCGTTGTTTCGCATAAGCAAGTCGTAGGTAATGACCCCCTGCTGGTTCACATTCAGGGCGGTCTGAAGGTCGATTATTCGCTGGCGCAACGGGAAAAGAACCTCCTCCTGAAGAAACCTGTACTCTTCCGGCTGTTCCTGCTGGCTGATCTCACGCAGTTTCGCCTCGAATTTCTGATCGAGCACCTGTCCAACCTTAACGGCGTGAGCAAGGCCATCGAGAGTTTCACGTAACGACTTCTTGTCCATCCCAAGGATATTGTTGTCATCTTTCAGCCCTTCCTTCCCTGCGAGCAAACTCCGTGTAATGTCTTTCAGCACTACGCTGCCTTTTTCGTACCTTTCGAGGTACCTGCTTATCGGGTTTTTCTTACCGAGAAATCTCCTGAAGAACTTGGCTGTGGCGCTTGTAGGGGCCGCAAGGTTGTACTGGTGGGGATTCAATGCCTCAACCTCATTCCTGAGCAATAACAGGTCTTTTGCTACTGTTCCTCCGTCCTGGGTCTTGGCCAGCATCTGCATCGACTGATCGAGAATCGCGTTCTGATTGCTCAATCGTGTCTGATGCTTCATTCCCAGGTCGTTGATCGTCCTCTTCTTCTCCTCATCGTTGTATGTGCCATTGAAGAAGTTCTCTATGATTGTATTAGTGAGCTGATCGATTTTTGGGTCGACGACTTCCTTATTATCTTTTGTCAGACCAAGCTGCTCTTCGAGCTCCTCTTTGAGTTCGGCCTCAGTAGGGACGTTATACTCTGCTTTTTCGATCTTCTCTATTCCCTTCGCATGCTCCTGCAACTTCTGCCTGAGCTGGGGATCTTCTGTTTGTTGCTGCTTTTTACTCATTTTAAATGTCGTTTAATATGTTGTTAACGAGAAAATTTATACGACTGCTGGGCTATGCGGTGCAGTTGCTCTATCGATGCTTCCATGTCGAGCTGGCTTTCGTTGCCGGCTGATCTTTTTATATCCTGTACCTGTACAATGGCTTCGTCAAGCTTGCTCAGTGCTTCTTCGTTCTGAGCCATCAGATTCTTAAGTTCCTGCTGCTGGTCAAGGTACTGCTGTTTACTCAGCAGCAATGAGCTCCGTTCCCGTTTTGCAGAAGTGTCCTGTTCCCTTTTCTCCAGCCTTTGCAGACTCCTTTCAATATAATCAAGGTCGATTGCATCGAGCGTTCTGTGGATAAGCAATACCTCATTAAGATTATCAATACCCGAAAGGAATACCTCCTGTGCAATTGTGTAATACCTGTTGTATGTCAGCTGGTTCTTATCGGGAAACTTCAGGTTGAGGATCTCAATGAATACGTTAATCTTGTTCCGGAATTGTTCGAGCTGTTCGGATGCGTGATTATTTCCGTAAGCATCGAGTGCTTGCTGCAATTCGTTACGCCGGCGTTCCGTATCCTCGTCAAGAAGCTGACGCAGGTGATCCCTGTACTGATCGAAGAATTTATCTCCCTTGAAGAACCGTTTCCATGCCCAGGTGCCTCCTCCCAGCAGGATTGCTCCGCCAATTATCGGAACACCGACTCCTGTACCGAGAAGAATGGCTGTCAGAATGCCAACAGGGATAGCTCCGATACTGGCACCCACGAACCAGTTGTCCATTATCGACTTGTTGAGCGCTTTGACAATGGCTTTCTCTTCAAAGTCTTCTATCTGAGGTGTTAATACAGCTTTCTCCTCCTGTTTTTTATTCTTTACCGGTCGTCCCATTTATTTCCCGAATTTTTTACCGTAACAGGATAAACTCAACCCGTTGCATCCTCAGCCGGTAGGCTCGCTCCGATTCCCCGTTCCTGCGTTTGGGAGGACGCTCAGCGCCAAAGCCTTTTGCCAGGATTCGATCTTCGTCAATACTATAAACAGCTATCAATTGTTGTCGTACAATATCGGCCCTCTCCTGAGACAGTTTCATATTCGCATCAGCATCTCCGTAGCCGGTATGCCCTGCTACCAGGACCCGGTAATCGGGGTAGTTGTGTATAAGCTTTTGCGCAACATTATCAACCGTCGATTCACTGTCTTTGTCCAATCGTCCGACACCGCTCTGAAAAGAAATATTCTCCACACGCATGGTGCCCGATTCCTGAAGCTTATCCCACTGATCCATGCTCAAAGCATCAAAGTCTCTCACATTTTCAAGTTTCGTACCAACAGGAACAACAGCAGCCGAGACAAGACCTTCGATGAATGTCTTGTTCAGGATCTCATATGGATTATCAACTTCAATATCTTTTTTCATCAGCCGGTTGACATCATTCCATGCATATATCGTTTTTACAAGGCCTTCATCAGCGACCGACCCTGCTCCGGCAACTCCCTGAATTCCGAACATCTGGTGCGCATTTTCCTGTAAGTTATACCATTTGATGTTGTCCATGAAAGATGGGACGATAGTACGCTTGGCGCCGGTGACTGAACGGAGTTCATCGAACATCTCCTCCTTCCTTGCCATGTAGTAATCAACAATTTCAAAATATGTGCGCATTATCTCCCTTACCTCCTTGTCCTTGTTGTTGACATACTTCCTATTGAAGACGAACACGTCAACTATATAGTTCCGGAAATTATCAGAACCCCAGATCTTTTTCATCCCCAGGTTTCCGATGGCATTAGAGACATCCGGCTCCCACATCGGATAAAGATGTTTGCCTTTTGCCGGATCGTTCTGGTCAGTTTTGGCCTGTTTGTAAACAGCTTCTGATCCGCCTGCTTCTATCATCCAGTCCTGGCTGCCCTGCAACTCGTCAAGGTCGAAGTTGGTTATTGTAAGATTAACAAGATCCTCGCTTGGAGAGTCGGGTGTAAGTACTATTTTTATCTCGCTGTCGTTCAGGTCGTTGACCTTTGCGAATGGAAAATCCTTGAATGCCAGGATGGCATCTGCTCCCCGCGATTCGGATATAGCGCCTGTGATTACACCGGGATATTTATACTTATTACCGTGCTCCATATAAGAGCTTATCGGCAACACAATAAAATCATACTCTCCGTCATACAGCTTTTTCAGCCGGTCAGCATATGCTGCGCCATCGTCGGTGAAATCGAGTACGATGCCCTTCCTTGCAAGCCGTTTCCTCATCTCCGACGATCTGATGAAGGCGTAACCGGCATAGCCGTCGCCGGCCCAGCGCACTGTCTGAGTGGGACCTCCCGAATCGGAGCTTTTCGTTCTCTTTATCCCGTCGAGCCAGGTAGTGCCGAAGTAAATCGCAAGCACCACCAATGATCCGAGGATCGAGAAAACGATAATGCCTTTTGTTGTGTTATTCATTGTTTAAACCTACAAATTTTTGTGTTAATAAAATATACTGCAGGAACCCAATCGTTGTTTCATTCACTGACGGTTAACAGAGTCAGTTTTGTAAAGATCCTCATCAAACAGGTTTGGGTCGAACACGTCCGATTCAGCAGTGGCCTGAACCAATGCCTGCTCGAGCTCCTCATAGTTATTCGCGTCGCGGTACGATAAGGAGTAGTTCTTCAGAGTATGTGCACTTTTCATACACAGACCAATTGAGTACAGCCCAATGAACCCATGCTGGGCCAGGTAGTAACAGGGCTCCTTCAGACTGATGCCTGTCTGCACTCCGTCGGTGATAATTATGATACGATATGTACCATAGCCGAGCTGTTTCTTGTATTGTTCAACTACCTTGTCCACACTCAACTGGATTGCTTCTCCAAGAGGTGTTCCTCCCCTTGGCTGCAAACCGTTGATGATGTTAAGAAATTCCTCCTTATTCCCTGAACCTATCGGCAGTGCTTCAGCAAAATCATCACCTGTTTTGGTGCCGATCAGCATCAGGCCTATGTTAACATCGTCAGGAATATTCTTCATAAACCTTGTGACTGCCTCCTTGGCGCCGTCAATCTTCTTCTTCCCGGAGCAGCTTTCATCCATACTGCCGCTCATGTCGAAGATGAAATAGTAGTTCGCTGCAGTTGAGGCAACTCCCGCAGATTCGTCGAACAGAATGCTGATCTGAGGTGTTTCTGACTGCGGAACATCGATCTCAGCCTCATCCTGCAGGCCTTGCGGAGCCCTGTTAACGCAGACGTTAAGTAGTATTACAAGCGCACTTGTGATTATAATGGTCGTAAATACTTTGCTATTAAGGCGTTTCATGGTATTTTCGTTGAGATGAGAATTTTACTTGTAGATCGACGGGTCGAACTGGATCGATTCCGATTCGAGCTGCTTGACCCTGAAAACTACCCTGAAATTCTGTTTCCATTCTTCCTGGGTTCTGGGCTGCATGTATTTGGGCGACTCGATCCCTCTCCCGACAACTGTCACCTGTGAAGCGTCGAAAGCGATTCCCGACTGCTTGCAGTAAGCAAGGAAGCTCTTCTTCACGTTTTCAGCCCTGTCCCTTGACAGGTTCTTTGCAACCTGCTCGATCTGGGCTACCTCCTGGCTGCTGGCACCGCTTTGCCTTGCTTTCAGAACTCCTCCCCTGTCGGAGTGGCCTTCAATAACGACTATGGCCCCGCCATAGGTCTGGGCGAGTTTGAGCGCTTCCTTGAAGTCGGCTGAGTAGCTGGCCACAGTGAAATCTTCCTGGTTTGGCTGGAAGTAGATCTCCACGTTGAAAAGGGTCCCTTCTGATTCCCAGGTTGTGGATTCTGCCTTAATCTTATTCTCGACAACCTGCGACACTTTCTTCTCATCAAAACGAGGGGCTGCTGCCGCTGCTCCTGCTTTTGCGTATTTTAAGCCGGGAACAAAAGCATTATAATCCCAGCCGGCGTTCAGAACGTTTGTTGAGGAGCTGAGCACACCCATTGTTATGAATGCCTTCTGGATCTCGGCATCTATCGTCTTCTGGTTCCTTGTGGTTCCTTGTCCTACGAAGAAGGTTACGTTGCCTGCATGTCCTGCAAATTCACATCCTCCCTCAAGCAGGGGTTCGACATCCTTAATAGCCGTGGGAGTGCCAAAAAACAACTCCGAAGCCCTGCTGATCACCTTGTTGTATTCGCCCATTTTCGATGATTTGGCTTTCAAAAGATCGCGGAGGCCTTCTTCGGCCTGCATAAGCGCCAGGGTCAGTTTCTGGACCTCGTCCCTGTGGGTATCAAAGTAATCTTTTCTTACAGCATAGACGTCTGCAATTATGCGGTTAGCCGATTTTGTCGTCAGACCGATAGTGGCGCCTTTTACAGATCCTTCGCTGCCGGTACCTGTTTTGCCTCCGGATGTCAGGTTGAGGGCGTCAGGGATGATGCAGAAAACTGCATCGAGGGTTGGGTCAGCTACAAATGCCTCCACCGGGTTATTATTGGTGCCATTGTCATTGAGTGTGAGTTCCTCGAGGTATTTGAAGTTGATATCCTCAAGCCGTCTCTTGGCGCTGGTGAACAGGTTGGCGGCATAGTCCATGTGCGGTCCGTAGAGCTGGATGGCTACATTTTTGGCATTGTTAATGTTTTTGCCAGGACGGAAAACAACAGCGTCATCGCCATTGGAATAACTTATCTGGTAGATCTCAACAAGTTCTGTACCGGCAGCCTTGAATGCATCGCTGGCCATCTTTATCATCCCTTTTGTACCTCTCAGGTAAGGTGTTTCGCCGTTAATGCATCGCTGCACCTGGTCTTTGAAATTATCAGTATTCTTCAAAGTGATGTCGAGGCTGTTCTGTTTGAATATGCCGTTAATCTCGGCATAGACAGTTGCTATGTCGCCTCCCCAGGTAATTGTGGGTAAGGTTATCGCGCCGGATGTACGAACCGGTTTCAGTGAGGTTGAGACTACCTGCGACATCGGTTTTAAGGGTACATACTTAACCTGCGCTCCAATTGTGATTGTGCTTACTAACAGTGCTGCAATAATTACTGTTCTGCCGAAAAAGAATAGATTTTTCATTTTAAAGCTATTTGATTTAATTGCTGGAACGAAATATTAATTTTCCCGTTCAATGATTTGAATTTATAAATTTTTGAAGAAAAATGGCTGTCAATAATATGTTTTCGTTCGGGTTTTTTGACCTGAAGTCACTTTTGCTATATGAGAATTTAAGCAGATTCAGTGAAAAATAAAGTGCTACATCTTGACTTGATCTTTACTGTAAAGATAATAAATTTCAAAATATGATGATAATTTCTGAAAAAGTTACTTCTTTCCAGTCCCTGTCAGGTCGTCCCAGACAAAACTGATCACATTCGAAGGCTTGCCCAGTGCTTCGGGGTAATATTGGGATGACAGGTAACCCTGACCGTTAGCCAGCGGATAAAGCCTGATATAGATTTTCCCTTGTTTCAGCTGTTCGGGATTTCCGTCAAAATTGTACACATAAAGACGGCCATACACTGCGATCTTTACTGAATAATTAAAATTAACCCAGTCCCAGTCTGCAAGCGATCCCTTTCCTTTCGAGATATAATTGGTGCTCGATACATCAGGAGTGTTTCCGGCAAATGCGATGAACTGATAAAAGAAAGCCTCTTCAGAAGTAACAGTGTCTCCATCGACTTTCAGGTGGATTATAAACTCATACTCCGGCTTATAGAATCCGACGCTGTCGAGGCTTAGCTGGTATACCGGAATTTCATAAACACTGTAATTCGCAAAGGAAGGGCTGTATCCGCCCACATGATAAATATAGGAATTGTTCCATCCCTGGATATATTTGTCTTTATGGAGATCAATTTTATACTTACCGTAAGGAATATTTTCAAAAAGATAATTGCCATCAGCATCAGTAATAGTGCTTCCAATTTGATCAGACTCATGAAAAAGACTTGCCGTGATGCCTGAACGATCGGTCTGTGATTCATAAGCCTGATTCAATACTGAGATCCTCCCGGTGATTGTACCGCTGATTAATTCCTCTTCTTTCCTGCAGGCCGGCAGCAAGATCAACAAAACTAAAACGATATGTATGTATTTAACCATTATCTGCTCAGGGCATAATAAAACTGATAACATTCGTGGACATCGTTTTATCGAGAGTCGAATATTGCCTTGTCCCCAGGTAAGTGTCGATATAACCGCTGCTCTCCTGCTTATTGCACAGATATCCCCTGACAAATACCTTTTCACCTTTCCCGAAAAGGTAAATATTATGAAGCCTGTCAGGATCGAGATATAGTGTCATCTGCTCACCATTTACCGCCATCTCCCACGAAAAATCATATACTCTGCAATTGTTCCATGAGACGTTTTCATCGGTTCCCAGGCACAGAAGGAACTGAAGTGCGAAAGATTCAGCGGTCGGGGACAGGTTAGTATCGATACAGACGTAGGTTTTCTGGGGATAAGATCTCGGGCGTATATCGTTGTAAGCGTTTTCAAGAAAAGGAAGGTATCTTACCTCCGGCTTTTTAAAAAGCTCAACAATCACTGCGTTTACAGTATCGTTTCCAAAAAGCTGTATATTGTACTGCCTGATAGTGCCATAACCTTCCTTGCTGTAATCAAGGCAGTAGGTGCCATTGCCAAGACCCGGAATTTCGAAATGACCATTAATATCTGTCTGTGCGGATGACTGTCCGTACGGACCGCTGGCCAGTATATTGATGCCTTCGTATTCATAAGCATCACTGCAACGTGCAATTCCTGTAATAACACTGTTGGTTGTCAGGGGCTGTGGATCCTTTTCACAACTTACAAAGAATCCGCAACACGACAGTATGCCAAGCATTAAAATGCACCTACGGCATAATAAACGAATACTGATCCGATTCATCGCCAAGATTTGGATAAACTGTTTTGTTTGTTCTATAATCAATATAAGAATCAACGCCAATAATAGTTCTGCCGTTAAAATCTGTTAAAGCTCCTTTCCTGTTGAGTATATTTGCTTTGTAATAAACCTTTTCCCCGGGTTTAAAACTGAAAGCCGGAAAATTCAGATAGCAGGTGAATTCACCCTGAGTTTTCTGAAGATAAACAGTAACAACCTGCTTAGCCTCTGCTGACTGGAAACCTGATTTGTCAGAGAGATACAAAAGCAGGTTCATTCTTTCAGGCTCAGGGGTATAAAACCTGAATTTTGCCGTGAATTTGTTATTCTCAACCTTAAGATCGATGATCTCTGTTTTGGGCAGCTGGTAAATAAAAAACGCCTCGCTGTTAGTCGCCGGGGAGAAACTGAGCCCCAGAGTGGTAGGCATTCCGCCAAGGTGTTTTATTCCCTCCTGCCTCAGAGTGCCAAATCCGGGTTTATGTATAACCAGTTCATAGGTGCCGGTCGGGAGCTCTGTGAATTCAAATCTACCTGCCTCATCGGTATAACAGGTTGTATAATGGTTCAGACCAAGGGCAGTGACTGCCACATCGCTGCGGTCCTTGAGCTGCACGGCGAATTCATCGAAAGTGTAAACATAGCCCACCAGGCTTCCCTCAAGATTTGGAACAAGATTGTCTTTGGTGCAGGAGAATAATAAACCACAAACTACAAAAACCGCTATAACTGCAGTCCGCATTTTCAGGAAATGTTTTACAGACCTAATTTAGCAAAAATTATTTACTTGTAAGATGCCAGAATCCGCAAACGTCACATTTATATGCCGACAGGTTTTTCCCGGTTTTGTTCTCCTGTAAATACTCTATTGACTCCTTTGCGTCAATAAGAGAATTATACATTTTCTTCCTGCATGGCGTCTCAATAGGATCCACATTTTTTATTCGCGACGGTTTGTATTTCATTGCCATAAGTGTTCACATAAATATACTTGTTTTTCAACTGTATACAAGAAATTTTTAACTCCATTCCTGATATTCAACACTACAATTTACACGTCTGTCAAAATTAGGCAGGCCGGACCCCTGTTTTGTATCTGACTGCTTGACAGGAATCATATTAAGAACTACTTTTATCCTGTTATATAAACGTTTCAAATTAGAACATTATGGATAAAGTATTAATCATTAATCCCGAAAACATTGGAAAGAATTTCATTCCTCAGGAATATCTTCCCAAAGGCAAAGATGAATACTTCCAGCGAAATAAACAGACAAGACCTCCGAAAACAGGATGGCGGCATCTGAAATCTGATGAAGTTGAACGGCTTGTTAAAAATAACAACACAGCAGATAACTGGGATGAAATCCTGGTCACCGACCAGTTTGAGCCCAAACAGATTAAAAACACTAAGTTTTTCGGACTGGTCAGGATCGGCTGCATGAGGAATGTGATTCTTCAGCATCACGATCTAAGAGTGCCGTCGGGAATTACAAACAGCCTCATCATTTCGTGCGATATCGGCGATGATGTGGCTATCCATGATGTACATTATCTTGCTCATTATATAATCGGCGACCGTTGCATTCTCTTTAATGTACATGAAATGCATACAACCGACCATGCCAAATTCGGTAATGGGATTATAAAGGAAGGCGAACCGGAAAACGTCAGGACATGGATCGATCTGATGAATGAAACGGGGTGCAGGAGAGTGATCCCCTTCGATGGCATGATAACGGCCGATGCTTATCTGTGGGCAAAATATGTCGATGACGGACCCTTGCAGGTAAACCTCAGGAAGATAACCCAGAACAGCATTGATAACAAGAGAGGCTACTATGGAACAATAGGCGAACACAGTGTCGTTAAAAACTCACTTATCCTCAAGGATGTTAAAATCGGCTCCTATGCCTATATTAAGGGAGCCAATAAACTGAAAAACCTCACAATCAATTCATCTGCCGAAGAACCGGCACAGGTCGGAGAAGGGGTAGAACTTGTCAACGGAATAATCGGATATGGCTGCCGCATCTTTTACGGGTGCAAGGCTGTAAAATTCATCATCGGAAATAACTCCAATCTCAAATATGGCGCACGGCTGATTAACTCATTTCTGGGAGACAACTCCACAATCTCCTGTTGTGAAGTTCTTAACAACCTGATATTCCCGTCGCATGAGCAGCATCATAATAATTCCTTCCTGATTGCTTCAGTTGTAATGGGACAAAGCAATATGGCAGCAGGAGCAACAATAGGATCAAATCATAACAGCCGGGCCAACGACAATGAGATCCAGGCCGGCCGGGGATTCTGGCCGGGATTATGCACAAGTGTAAAACATTCATGCCGTTTCGCTTCTTTTACACTTCTCTCAAAAGCCGATTATCCCGCAGAACTTGATATTCCGCTTCCCTTTTCTCTTCTCAACAATAATGTGTCAAAGGATCAGCTCGAAGTTATGCCGGCATACTGGTGGATGTACAACATGTTTGCCCTGGCACGCAATTCGTGGAAATTCCAGAACCGCGACAAAAGAGTTCACAAAATCCAGAAAATTGAATTTGACCCCCTGGCACCGGACACAATTGAGGAGATCTTCACTTCGCGACGCTTATTGGAGATCTGGACTGCAAAGGCATATTACAGGAAAGTGGGGGCCTCTTTCAAGTCAAAGTCAGAGCAGGAGCTGGCTGATCTGGGACGAAAACTTCTGGCTGGCAAAGAAGAGGAGATAAATGAACTTGAGGTTTTGGGAGAGAACATGGAGAATACAAAAAGAAAGGTTCTTATCCTGAAACCCTGGAAAGCTTACCACGCCTATGGAGACATGCTCCATTATTATGCTGTTAAGAATCTCCTTGCGTATCTGGTCTCAAATCCGAAAGCTTCATTCCCAACGATGAACAAAAGTCTTAAATGTGAGAGAGAAAAAGAATGGGTTAATCTGGGCGGACAGATAATGAGGAATGACGATCTGGATAAACTCAGGTCGGATATTGGCTCCGGTCAACTGACAACATGGAATGATATCCATAACAGATACGATGAACTCTGGGACAAATATACCGTTGAAAAGCAGAAACATGCGTTTGCAACACTCTGCGAATTATACGGAGAAGAAAACCTGGCAAATTCTGTATGGCTTGAATCGCTCGACAAGGCATTAACTATCCAGCAGTTCGTCTCGGATCAGGTATATCAATCCAGAAAAAAGGATTATGACAACCCATTCCGGCAGACTACTTTCAGGAACAAGGACGAAATGAAGGCTGCACTGGGCACAGTTGAAGAGAATAGCTTTATTGTACAGGTGAGGAAGGAAACTGAGGATTTTGAAACGCTTGTGGCAGCGATTAAAACGCGCGGCGTAAAGGCGTAGCGGCGTAACGGCATAACGGCATAACGGCGCAACGGCGTAGAGGCAAAACGTTAAGCCTGGAATTATTCAAAGTAATAACCGCACTTCTTGTCTGATACCTTTGAGACCAGCCGGATATCATAATCTGAAACAGGGTAGATCCTGCAGATCAGATGCCTGTTATCATATACAGCACATAAATTATCGCAGGTAAGATAAGTACATCTTCTTATAAACTGGCAACAGGTTATGCAGTTGACACACTCTCCTTTCCGATGCTTTTCAATATATTGTATAGTCTTCTTTTTAAAGAAATATACCTTAACCTGCCGTACAGCAGTGCCCCACACAATAAGCCGGGTCCGCTTATCCCAAAACTTCAGGACGGCTTTTATGAAAACAAAAAAGTTTATTAGCTCCAGCCTGAGATTTTTTAAAAAGAATTCTTTCTGCATCAGGGATATCCTTTCTTTCCAATGATAGTTATTAAACCTGACAAATCAGATTTTGATAAATATAAACATAAAAACAGATATTGTCCCGGGATGTGATATATTGGTATAATAATTGCCGCTGACAAATTAGTAACTGATCGCCCTTAAATACATGAGCTCCGTTAAAATCCTCTTGCTGATTACAGCCATATTCCTGACTGGCTGCCTTCCAGTCGACCCTGACTATAATTTTGAATATGAAACAATTATCACGAGCACTCCTGCCAATCTTGAGAAACTGAATTCAGAATTTGATGATTACAATTCAAATCTGCCATACCCGGGAGCCCGGTCGGAAATCTATTATTCCACGAACAGAAACAGCTCCGGCGGCAATTTTGACATCATATACAGAGTCTTCGATATCTCCTATCATAAAAAGGACGATGTAATCAACTTTTCTTTCCCTGAGAATACTTACTATACATCCTTTCAGGAGAAACTTTTTTCTCTTATAAACAAGGAGGCAGATGAGTTAGGGCCATATACCTCTAATGGTTTAGAGGGATGGGATTATTTTTTCTATGCCAATAATGAAGGGCGAGGATTTTGATATAAAACTTGTTTATACACCGCGGCTTGACTGGGGCACCTATAACGGACAGGAGCGGCTTTCCGGCCCGGTTGCTCTTAATGCCATAAATTCTGATCATGATGATCTTTACCCGACAATCAACCAGGAAGGAACTAAAATATATTTCTGCAGCAACAGGGAAAACAATATGTTTAAGATCTACAGCGGAAGTATTAATCCGGAATCTCTCCTGCATGAAAGCCTGGCCGGTCCGAATCCCCTTCAACTGACAAAAGAGGCGATCTTGTCCGGCCCTTCGAATGATAAATGCCCTTCTATTACTATTAATCTCCTTGTTTTTACCTCCGACAGACCCGGCGGGTTTGGCGGCTATGACTTGTATTATTCATTATATAAAAACGACAAATGGTCTGCTCCTGTAAACTTCGGAGCTAAAATCAATTCTGAATATAATGAATACAGACCTATCACTTTCTCATTCGCCGATAATGATCTTATGATCTTTTCTTCAGACAGACCGGGAGGTAAAGGCGGTTACGACCTGTATGGAGTAGAGATCGCAGATCTTATCTATTGAAGACTAAAAGTTACAGGTGCCGAAAACCAGACATCAACTGCCTTCCCACCCTGCATACCCGGCTCAAATGCCGGAAGCTTTGAAATAACCTTTAATGCCTCAGCATCAAGAAGAGGATGAACCCCTTTTAAAACAGACAATCCTTTAACTTTGCCTTCTGTGTTCACAACGAACCTTATAATAACCCTTCCTTCAATTCTGTCTGTTTTTGCTGCTTCGGGATATATTGTGTTGTTTTTAATGAAGTTGATCAACTCTTCATCTCCTCCAGGAAAGTGAGGCATCTGTTCTACAACAACGAATGGAGCATCAGCGGTTATCTGTCCGGGCAAACTGAACTTAACAGTTACAGCTGTTGTGAACGGTTCGTCGACAGCAGGATTCTTTGGTTTATCCCACTTGGGTGAGGACTGGACTACCCTGACAACTTCATTGACAAGGAGCGGGTCGGCCATTCCGGAGCCTGATACAACATTAGTTACAGTGCCGTCGAGTTCAACTCTGAAAGAGACACTTATCCATCCATCTGATTTTCTGTCGAGAGCCTCTGCCGGATATTTTGCCTGCCCGGCAACCCATTCGTTGAAAACAGTGTGCTTCATGCTCTGAAAGGTCGGAAAGTCATCTGGACCAAGTCTGGGAAATGGTGGTTTTAATCCCATGGCAAGAGCTTTAGTTCTTGTTATCATTTCATAGGCTCCGTTGACTCCCTTCTCTCCATATTTTTCAGTCGCTTCCTTGGGATTCAAAAATTTCATAATTCCCCGCTCATAACCAAGTTCTTTCATGACATCCTGCACGGGTTTCTCAGAAATCACTCCGTCAACTACAACAATTGGCTGAGGCCTCTGGTCTTGCGTGGGCGGTGGTGGTGTAACACTTGTGTTTTGTCCGGTCTGAGCTTTGGATTCAGTTACTTGCTTTTTGACTTCCTGGGTGCTTTCAGTTACGTTTGTCTCTTTTATTAAATCAGATTTGAGCGACGGCAGCTCCTTCTGCATTATTTCAGGTGCCTGTAAGATCTCAAGAGTAGAAGTTGACTGGGCAACATTAATGGCCTCGGGTGTTGCAAATGCATAAACTGCAAATGCCACCACCGGGAGGATCAGCATGCTCTTCAGGGCAGCATACCTGCGGGTTGGCTTCTTGTTAATCATGATTATCCGGTTTTTAATTAAACTGTTGAAATTATGTGCCAATGAGATATTCCTGAGTTCGGTTTTGATATTCAGAAGCTTGTACTGGTAGTCAATGACGCTTTTATTCCGTGATTGAAATATGATCAGCCAGGTATTCATGATTCAGCAATATGGCTCTTTTAATAAGCCAGACAAAGGGATTGAACCACTGAAAGGCAATGAAAAGCTGACTTAACAGCAGGTCGAAGGTATGCCCCTGCCTTACATGAGCAAACTCGTGGTCGAGGATATCAGCAGAATTCCCGCCTTCATATTCCCTGGCCGGCATAACCGCATACGGGAAAAATGAAAAAGGAGGAACTTCGGTTTCTGTTACAATGACCTTCGGGAAGCTGTTTTTCTTTATAATTCCTTTGCTGATTATAGTATATGTGCTTGCAAGGCTTATGATAGCCCTCAGAACAAGAATCCCTGCAATCAGGAAATAGATCCAGACAAACAGACTGTTATAATCGAATGTATTTACAGATACTGTCGAAGCTGCCTCATAGGCGGCATTGGGAAGAATAATACTTTCAAAGACAGGTGGAGGGACCGCATTAAACACACTGTTTACCTGAACCGGAAACTTTACAAAAGGAAGAAAAGCCGGCACGACCAGTGTGAGGATCAGAAGCACACGGTTCCTGAGATAAAAGGTATCCCTGCTGAAGAACAGCAGATAACAAAGGTAAAACAGGGTTGTCGCTGCCGATACCTTGAGCAAATATAAAAGCAGACTATTCATCTTTTTGCCCTTTCTCAATTATCTCGATCATCTTCTTGAGATCATCAGCGTTCAGCTTTTTCTCACTGACAAAAAAGGAGACGACATTTTTGTATGATGATCCGAAGTAATCATTAACAACATCCTTCATGAACAGCTTCCGGTACTCCTCTTTCTTTACAAGAGGATAATACTCGTGGTTCTTGCCATAAGCCTTATGGGTCACATAACCCTTTTCCTCGAGTCCGCGGATCACCGATGAAAATGTGGTATAAAGCGGTTTCGGGTCAGGAAGCAGATCGATCAGCTCTTTAATGAAACCCTTTTTGGCTTTCCAGAGGATCTTCATTGCTTCTTCTTCTTTTCTTGTAAGATGCTTCATTGTAAAACGGTTTTTTCAAAGATATAACTGTTTTTTCAAATATACAACTATATTTTTAATTGACAAACGGAAAAGACGTTTTTATTATTGTTGATAAGATAATATTGCGGTGCTCTGCACCTTTGAAAATTTGTGGGGCAATTGGTTGCTACAAATCTTTCGGTGCTCTGCACCTCAAAACCAGCTCCGGACAGCCCAGAAAGCCGGAGAACGAAACTATTTGTAGAAATGAAGAGCCTCGAAATATTTCGTACGAACATGATTTGCTTATCTGCAGAGCAGCGCAATATTTGTAGAATGCAGATTTACCCACAATGCAAAGGTGCAGAGCACCGAAATATTTGTTGGTGTTCTCTGGTTTAATCCTGAGATTCTAAAAAATCGGCATTTAGCTCCATGAAGCGAATCACCCTGCCGGCGCAATGGAGCAGGAATGTTTTATTCTCCCCTTTTTTCCACCTCTATGGTGCAATTTGTTGCAAGCGCTGCGAGCGCTCCAACTGCAGCAAACAGGGGAGCCAGCACCGCCCCTATTGCTCCAATAGTCATCGGGAATTCAATTATTGTTTCGTCTTTCTCGTTCTTTATTATTATCCTCCTGGCATTTCCTTCCTTGATGATCTCTTTCACTTTCCCTAAAAGCTCATCTCCTGTAACTTTAAAGGATTCCCATGTTGAATTTTCTTTTTCTGTCATTTTTGCTTCTTTTTGGTTTTAACAAAATTAAACCAAAATTAATCCTAAAACAAACTCCCTGAAATACAGCCAGGCTTGTCAAAAGATAAACAATTAATGTCCGGTTAAAAGGCAAAGGATCATTTCTTTCCCAAATGCATGTTGATAAGAGGCAGGTATCTAAGCCCCTTCCTGTTGTTGCCTGCATAGTTCAGCAAGCCAAGCTGCATTCCATGCAATTCTCTCGTTCTGTTAAAAAGTGCAACAGATAAGCCAAACATCTTATATGAATCTGAATAAGAGGTAATTGAGACCCCCCTGAATGTTTTGGATTTCAGATAAATGCCCGAAACCCCCAGTCCATTGAAATCATTTCCGCAATAGAGTACTCCGAGAGTTGCGGCAATACCATTAATATCACTTCTGTCGGAACTGACAATTAACCCGCTTACAGCCAGCCCGTTTATACCGCCTGTACCCGCTGCAGCAATTCCTGATATTGCTAAGCCCGGAAAGAACATCACATTGAGTAATAACCCCGCTAAATGTAAACCCGTTTATGTTGCCTTGTGAAAATAGATTAAAGCCGCTTATGGAGAGCCCGTTCATTTCCTTCATGGCGACAAGGCGAAGCACTCCGGAATTGAACCCGTTCATCGTGCCGCAGGTGGGAATTATGCCGGTACTGATGCCGTTCACAACTGACTTTTGCATCTGCACATTATCGGACCAGTATTTTAATTTCCTGGCCCAGAAAGTGACATTCAGTCCGTTTATTTTCTTTATATCCTTATCCGCCAGGTTTATCCGGATACCATTAAACTCACTGGAATTCCCGAAACTTAATCCCATACTTCTTCAGAGGGATATTGATAGCCTTAAACTCAGAATTTGACCGTTTCTTTTTGGATGGGATAATTAGTGAATTTGACGGTGCTTCCTGGGCTGTCATACTTATCCCTCCCGTCAGCAGAACAACAAGGATCAGCGCAATTGATTTTTGCATGATTCAGCTTTTAAAAGATTAAAACATGCCCGGTCCGCACTTTCATCAAATTTACCATTTGATTTAATTAAAAACAATAGAACGGTGCACTGCACCTGAAAATCATCTGGGGTATGCCTGCTTTATAAAGAGTTCGGTGCTCTGCTCTTCAAAAACATATATCTTTGTAACTCATTACGGCTTCAGGATTATGATAAAGAAAGCTCTCATAATTACAGCGATTATCCTATTGACTTTGCTCATATCGGTGATGGTAATGGGACCCTTTATTGCCAGGAAGTATGTAAATAAGAATGGCAGGGAACTTGTCGGAAGAAACATAAGCCTCGATAAAATTCGGGTAAATTATTTCTCATTCACTATCAGGGTAATAGGGTTTAAGCTGTTTGAAAAGGATGACACTACCTTATTTACTGGGTTTGATACCCTACTTGTAGACCTGCAGCCTTTCAGACTAATCAGATCCGAACTTGTTGTAAAGAAACTATGGCTGATAAAACCAGTTTCAACAATATCCAAAAAAGATACACTTTTTAATTTTTCCGATGTCATCGATTTCTTTTCAGTTCCTGATACCACAGCAGTTACCGATACTGTTACAGAAAAGTCTGATTACAAATTCGAATTCTCTGATATCAGGTTAATCAAAGGCCATATCACCTATACCGATATGGACATTAATCATACAACAGCCCTCGAAGATCTGAGTTTCACAATTCCCTATCTGAGCTGGAACCAGGAGGAGTCGAGCAAAGCAGGTCTTAAGTTCAATTTCAGGAACGGGGGCTACTTTATGGCCGATGGCAGTTTTGATCCAGGAAGCGGAGACTTCTCTTCAAAAATTATTGTAAACAATCTCGATATAAGTGAATTCGCCAACTATGCTAAACCCTATTTGTATATAAACAGCATTGCAGGCCTTGCCGGATGCGACCTGACAATAAGCGGCAATTCAGATCAGCTCGAAAACCTTGCGATTAAAGGCCTTTTCTCTGTTGATTCATTCTCGGTAACCGACAATCGCGACAGAAAAATAATCGGGGTTGATAAAATGGCTCTCTCTCTGAATAATTCATTTCCAATGTCCGACAGCTATGCCATCGACAGCCTTGTTCTGACAAAGCCATATTTGTTATTCGAAATGCTCGATTCGAGTAACAACTTTCTTGAATTATTGCCTGGCACAACGAACGATACCCTGGCACAAACCAATGCAGATACTTTATCTGAACACCTTAACTACTCTGTTAACTCTTTCAGTATCAACAATGGAATAGTCGATTTCGTGGATCTTACCCTGAAAAACCCTTTTAAATACCATTTAAGCCAGATAAAATTGAAAGTCGACTCTCTGTCATCAACAAGTTCGTGGGTTAAAGCATTCTCTGGTATGAAACTGAACGAAAAGGGAGACCTTAAGGCTGAAATAGGAGTTAATCCGAGTGACCCTTATGAACTTAAAGTTGAATATGTAATAAGTAATTTCCAGCTGACAGATATATCTCCTTATTCATTGTTCTATGTAGGTTCTGCAATCGTTTACGGAAATATGTATTATGCAGGCAAAACTTCCATTACTGCCCGTCAGATTACAAGCGAGAACAAATTAATTATCAGGAATGCTGAAATTGGGAAGAAGAGCGGTGGCATCTTCAATATCCCCCTCCGGCTTGCTCTTTACCTTATTAAGGATATGAACGGGGATATTAAAATTGTTCTTCCTGTTTCCGGCAATCTCAATGATCCCGATATTAAAATCGGAAAACTCATTTGGGCAACTTTCAAAAATTTTATTATCAAGGTCGCTGCCTCCCCCTTTATTGCCCTGTCGAATCTTTTTGGAGTCGACCAGAAAGATCTTCAGCAACTTGATTTCAACTATGCCGACACCCTATTGTCGAATAACAATGCCCAGAAACTCGATCAGTTACTGATGATAAAAGACAGAAAACCTGAATTGAATGTTGAGCTTGCATATTTCAACGACAGGGAAAAGGAAAAAGAGCAGCTGGGATTTGAGGAGGCCGGAAGGATTTTCAGGGAGCAGACAGGCGGGAACTATCTCGACCAGAAAGCTGAATTTGAAAGCTTCCTCAAAAAGTCACTTGTAAAGGATACAGTGGATCTTTACAACGATTGCATCAGGCTGGCAGGGATTGAAAAAATTTCAGCCATGTCGAAGAACCGCGAGAATCTTCGCATCAGGCTTGTGGAGGATTACCTGAAAGCAAAAGATACATTGTCGCGCATAAAGCTATTCATTCCAAACCCGGAGGCGATAAAAAATACCGGCAGTCTACCTGTTTTTGAGATAAAGTTCTCAATGGAAGAGTAAGCAACAGCCCCGCCGGGCCATTGCAAAACAATATTTTCAAAACTAAATGGTCCGGATTTTGTTATATTTGAGCCGTTAACTCGAATATGTATAAAAAGAAGGCAGCACTGGTTTTTATTTTCATTTCCAATATTATACTATTGGCCTCCGCTGTTATTCCGCATCACCATCATCATTCCCTGATCTGCTTTCAGACTGCCCATTGCAAAAATGACAAATCCCATTCGGACACTGATAACAATAAACATAACCACGATCATGACAGGAATCCCGCAACTGATCTGTGCCTACTCAAACAGGCCATTGTTCTGCCTGCAAACCAGGCAAGACAGGAAATCCGGTTTCCTGATCTCACTGATTCCCACTCCTTCGATTATAGCTTTCAATCCCCTGATATAAAAGCCGGGGATCCTGAAATATCTCTTCCTCTTTCCCCTTTGATTGGTTTTGACGACAGGGAAACTTCCTCCTATTCATGTTATATCAATTCTTCTTTAGGCCTTCGGGCTCCTCCTTCTGTTTAAATTACCTGATATTTTTATCTGAAACATCTGCATCTCAAAGAGATGATGTGTTTTGTCTTTTTTACATGGAATTTAAACAGAAATTCATATGCGTCTCAAAATATTAATGCTTGCTCTCGCAGTTCTGGCTCTTGCCGGATGCAACACCCCACAGGTAGAAGATATTCATGCCGGGGAGGAAAGCCCGAAGTTTCAGTATACAGCATATAGCAAAGAATTTGAGCTCTTTGCCGAAGCTGATCCTTTTGTGACAGGCGATACTGCAAATGTTCTGTCCCATTTTTCCATATTGACTGATTTCAAACCTCTTGAAACCGGAAGAATTAAAATTACATTGACCGTTAATGGAAAGGAGACAAGCCAGATGCTAGATTCTCCTACCCGAAAGGGCATCTTCAGTTTTAATATTAAACCGGACTTCGCAGGAAAAGGCTCCTTGAAATATGAAATAGAGTCGGAATCTGGAATATCTGATCTTCTGATTCCGGAAGTAACAGTGTTTGCAACCGTGGCTGAAGCCCACGAGGTGGCTGAAAAGGTCATTCCTGGTACTGCCAGTTCCTCGGTTTTCACAAAAGAACAATCCTGGAAAATTGATTTTTCTACTGATACTCCTGAAAAAGGCCCGTTCGGACAGGTAATTAAAACAACTGCCCTTATTCAGGCATCTCCTGCAGGTGAAGCGATTATCACTGCCAAAGCGAGCGGATTTGTATCCCTTTCGGGCAATAACCTGCTTGAAGGCAGGGAAGTCTCGGCCGGGCAGGTTTTATTTACTATCGCCGGCGGAGCGATGGCAGAAAACAATTTCTCCGTAAAATATTCCGAAGCGAAGAATAATTATGAGAAGGCAAAGGCAGATTACGAACGGGCAAAGGACCTCTCTGCCGATAAAATAGTTTCGGAGAAGGAGTTGCTTGAGATCAAAAACAGATATGATAATGCCAGGGCGCTCTTCGAAAACCTTAATGCAAATTTTGATGCTTCAGGACAGAAAGTAACAAGCCCGGTAAATGGTTATATCAAACAGGTTTTTGTAAGTAATGGCACATACACAGAGGCCGGCAAACCGCTTATTTCAGTTTCGCAGAACAAAACACTCATAATTAACTGCCGATGTCCCTCAGAAATATGCTCCGCTGTTGGGTACAATCCGGTCTGCAAACATAAGGACACTGCAGGATGATAAGGTCTATTCCCTTGAACAATTAAACGGAAAGGTTTTGTCGTATGGAAAATCTGCCGGTAACAGCTCTTACCTCATCCCTGTCAGTTTACAGGTAGAAAACCTGGCCGGTCTTACCCCGGGAGGCTTTGTTGAAGTCTATCTGATAACCCAATCAGCTTCTTCGGCAATCACTATTCCTGCCTCTTCATTGCTCGAAGAACAGGGTATTTATTTCGTGTATGTGCAGGTAACACCGGAGCTTTTCGAGAAAAGGGCGGTCATCCCGGGTGGAACCGACGGTCTCAGAACGGAAATAGTTGACGGCATTTCAGAGAATGAACGGATCGTTACACGAGGCGGCGTTTTCATCAGGCTGGCCCAGTCAACGGGTACTCTGGATGCACATTCGGGACATGTTCATTAATCGGAAACCGCCATGCTGAATAATATTATAAGATTTTCACTGAAGAACAAATACCTTGTATTGCTCTGTTCAGTGGTCCTGGTGGTCTTAGGAGTGAGAACTGCCGGAAATATGGATGTGGATGTCTTTCCTGATCTGACTGCCCCTACCGTGGTAGTTATGACAGACGCTCATGGAATGGCCGCAGAAGAGATTGAGCGCCTTGTTACTTTCCCGATAGAAACAGCTGTAAACGGCGCAACAGATGTTCGCAGGGTGAGGTCTGCCTCATCGCAGGGCTATTCATTCGTATGGGTTGAATTCGACTGGGGCACTGATATTTTCAAGGCCAGACAGATCGTGAGCGAAAAACTTATCAGTGTCACTTCCCAAATGCCTATCGGTGTCGGCCAGCCGTTCTGGCGCCCCAGTCAAGCGTGATGGGCGAAATATTCTTTATTGGTATCCAGGCCGACAGCACCGGCATGATGGAGCTGAGAACCATTGCCGAATGGAATGTCAAACCGCTTATACTCGGCACAGGGGGTGTATCGCAGGTAACAATAATCGGAGGCGACTACAAGCAATACCAGGTGCTTGCAAATCCTCAGAAAATGAACTATTACAGTGTTTCATTCGCTGAGCTTACCGAGGCCTGCAGAACAATAAGCCGTAATTCAACAGGAGGAGTTGTCCGGCAATTCGGGAATGAGTATGTTGTACGCGGCATAGCCCGGACCTCAGATTTAAATTCACTCGGAAGCACTTATGTTAAATCTGTAAATGGCAAACCCATACGAATAAATGATGTTGCTGAAGTCGTAATCGGAAGCTCCCCAAAAATGGGCTATGCCTCCGGAAATGCAAAACCGGCGATTATCATATCAGTCTCAAAACAACCGAATGCGAATACACTGGAGGTTACAAAACGCATTGAAGAGAACCTTTCAGTCCTGCAAAAAACACTCCCTCCTGATGTAACACTTGACACCAGAATCTTCCGTCAGGCTGATTTTATTGAAACTTCAGTATCCAATGTTCAGAGAGCGCTTCTCGAAGGAGGAATATTCGTTGTGATAATTCTTTTTCTTTTCCTGGGAAGTTTCAGAACTACTATTATCTCATTGCTGGCAATTCCCTTATCGCTTCTGGGAGCTGTTCTCGTACTTAAAGCCCTTGGCATGACAATAAACACAATGAGCCTTGGCGGTATGGCAATTGCAATAGGATCGCTTGTTGATGATGCAATTATTGATGTTGAAAATGTATATAAACGGCTGCGGCAAAACAGGCTAAGACCGGAGAACCAGAGACAAACATCCTTCTCTGTGGTTTTTGAAGCTTCGAGAGAGATCAGGTCTTCAATATTCAATGCGACAATTATTATAATCGTGGCATTTCTTCCCCTCTTTTTTCTATCCGGAATGGAGGGAAGAATGCTGAAACCGCTTGGCATTTCATTTATTGTTTCCCTTTTTGTTTCCCTTGTAGTTGCCATGACGTTAACGCCACTTTTATCGAAGATGCTCCTTTCCGGCGACAAGTTTCTTGCCCGGAATGAAAAGGAAAAATGGCTGGTACGAATTCTTATCAGCAATTACGAAAAGTCGCTGTCGTGGAGCCTGCGACATAAACAGCTTGTTCTTTTTTCAACAGGGGCACTATTCCTTGGGGCTTTAATTGTATTCTCAAGCCTTGGAAGAAGCTTTTTGCCGGAATTCAATGAGGGCTCACTTACCTTGTCTGTAATAACAAAACCAGGAACTTCGCTCGAAGAAAGCAACCGGCTGGGCAATCTTGTTGAGACAGAAATGTTGAATATCAGGGAGATCTCGAGTACCGCCCGCAGGACCGGAAGAGGAGAGCTTGATGAACACTCACAGACAACAAACAGCGCCGAGATTGACATGAATTTCACCCTTGCCGACCGCGATCAGCAGGAATTCCTGGCAGATGTCCGGAACACTTTATCGCGGATCCCGGGCATCGCTTATACCGTCGGCCAGCCGCTTGGACACAGGATCGACCACATGCTTTCGGGCACAAGGGCCAATATTGCCATAAAACTTTTTGGCACCGACCTGAACAGGATGTTTTCGACAGGAAATCTAATTAAAAGCACTATCGTCGATACAGAAGGACTCGTCGATGTGAATGTCGATCAGCAGATTGAAGTTCCGCAGATCCAGATCCGCGCAAACCGCGACATGCTTGCTCAATACGGAATTACCCTGGAACAGTTTAATGAGTTCGTTGACATCTGCTTCGGAGGAGAAAAGCTGGCCGACATCTATGAAGGACAGCGAAGATTTGACCTTGTATTAAGGCTGAATAAAGATTATACTGAAACTATTGATGGAATAAAGTCAGCTTTGATCGATACCGAAAACGGGCAGAAAGTTCCCCTGGAACAGGTGGCGGAAATAGTATCGGTGACAGGTCCCAGTTCCATAAGCCGCGAAAATGTACAACGCAAGGTAGTGATCTCTGCAAACGTTGCCGGCCGCGATCTCAGAAGCGTTGTAGAGGAGATCCGGGAAAAAATCGATAAGAGTGTAGTCCTGCCCGAAGGTTACAGGATAGAATACGGAGGTCAGTTCGAAAGCGAGGCAAAAGCATCAAAAACACTTCTGCTAACGTCACTGATTTCTCTTGTGATAATCTTCCTTTTATTGTTCCAGGAATTCAGGAACTTAAAACTGGCCGGCATCATCCTGCTTAATCTTCCCCTGGCATTGATCGGTGGTGTCTTTGCTATCTGGATCACCTCTGGAGTTCTGAGCATTCCTGCTATAATAGGGTTTATTACCCTCTTTGGCATTGCAACGCGAAACGGGATCCTGCTGATTTCAAACTATCAGAGACTGTATTGTGCCGGCACCTCTGTCTATGAAACGGTAACGAAAGGTTCATCCGACAGGCTGAATGCCATATTAATGACTGCCCTCACTGCGGCACTTGCCCTGATCCCGCTGGCCTTAAAGGGAGACCTTTCCGGCAATGAAATTCAGAGCCCTATGGCAAAAGTAATTCTGGGAGGATTGCTGACATCGACTCTGCTCAACATATATATAGTGCCCATTGTATACAGTTTGCTTAATAATCGCGGAGAAATCAATAAAGAAACGTTATGAAAAACATCATATTGGTATTTATAACCTTCCTGATATTTCCAGGGCTCTTCGCCCAGAATTCCATAAACCGGATCCTGACTGAGATTGAGAAGAATAACTCTACTCTTTCTGCTCTCAGAAAAGGCGCTGAGGCGGAACTTATCGGAAACAGAACGGGGATTTACCTTCAGAATCCCGAAGTTGCCTTTAATTACCTTTGGGGCAGCCCTTCTGCAATAGGCAACCGTACAGATATTAACATCACCCAGACTTTTGATTTTCCTTCTGCCTACGTTTACCGCAATCAGATCTCTGAACATCGTAATGCCCAGGTCGGACTGGAGTACGAAAAACAGAAAAAATCGATACTTTATAATACAAAGCTAATCTGCGCCGATGTGATTTACAGAAATGCTCTTATAACACAGCTTTCAGGCAGAGTAATGAATACACAAAGGATTGCACAGGCATATAAAGTGCAATTTGAGAAAGGCGATGCCAATATTCTGGAATATAACAGGGCACAGCTGAATTTCGTAATCTTAAGCAAGGAGCTTGAATCGAATGAGGCTGAACGAAACCTCTTGCTGTCGCAACTGGCGGGATTGAACGGAGGTGCTTTTTTGGAACTGAATGATACAATGATGCTGACGGAGAACATCGATCCGGATTTTGAAAAATGGTATGCCGGGTCTGCGCAAAACAATCCTGTTCTGAAATGGCTGGAACAGGAAGTGGTTATCAGCCAGAAGCAGATTGACTTAAACACGGCCTCAAGTCTGCCCAGGTTACAGGGCGGCTATATGAGCGAAAAAGTCGTTGGAATGCATTATCAGGGAGTTTCCTTTGGTATTTCCGTACCATTATGGCAGGATAAAAACACAATAAAATATGCGAAAGCAAAAACGATAGCAATACAGAGTGCGGAAACAGATACAAAAATTCGCTTTTACAATGAACTTAAAGGCCTGCACTCAAAAGCTTCAGCCCTGCAGAACAGCCTGAATGATTACAGAAAATCACTACAGACAATTAACAGTGAAGTTTTGCTTAAAAAGTCTTTCGATAAAGGACAACTTTCCGTTTCTGAATACTTTCTTGAATTATCCTTCTACTATGATAGTACTGACAGGCTTCTGGAACTCGAAAGAGATCTGAACAAAACTCTTGCGGAACTGAACAAGTACAACTGATGCTTTAACCCTATATTGCAATGATGACAAATTCAGAACAAAAGTTATATACACAGGCTTTCAGATTAAGCCTTTTCACAATTTTTTACAATATCATCGAGGGTATAGTGTCGATGGTGCTTGGTTATTCAGACGAAACACTGAGTTTATTTGGTTTTGGGGCAGATAGTTTTATTGAAGTTATGTCAGGTATCGGTATTGCCATTATGATCAGGAGGATCAGGCAGAACCCCGACAGTCCCAGAAGCACTTATGAGACAACGGCTTTAAAAGTGACAGGTACATCATTCTATCTGTTGTCGGCCGGCCTGTTTGCGGGAATTATATTAAACCTCATAACCCATCACAAACCAGAAAACACTCTCTGGGGGGTAATAATATCCCTGATATCAATTTCAGTAATGTTATGGCTTTTGAATGCCAAGAAAAGGGTTGGCAAAACACTTGGTTCAGAACCCATAATTGCCGATGCCAACTGTACCAGGGTTTGTATCTACATGTCGCTGGTACTGCTGGCATCAAGTCTTGTCTATGAACTTACAGGCTTTGCTTATGCCGATGCAATCGGGGCTGCCGGACTGATCTGGTTTTCAGTATCAGAAGGCAGGGAATCGTTTGAAAAGGCAAAAGGAAAGGAATGCAGTTGCAGCCATTGCGACTGATTGCATCGGTTATTTTCTTCAGAGAGCATTTTTCAGATCTTCTATCAGATCGTCAATATGTTCGATACCTATCGAAAGACGAATAAGATTATCTGTCACTCCTATTTTTTCCCTCAGCTCTTTCGGAAAGTATCCATGAGTCATCACTGCTGAATAATTTGCAAGAGATTCAACACCTCCGAGGCTGTCGGCCAGCTGGAAAATCTTCAGTTTCCTGAAAAAGATATTTGCCTCAGCAAGACCCCCTTTTATTTTAAAAGAGACGACTCCTCCAAATCCTGTCATTTGTCGTTTCGCGATCTCATGTCCCGGATGGCTCTCAAGTCCCGGATAAAAAACCTCCAGAACGTTTTGCTGCTCCTCAAGAAACCGGGCAATTCTGAAGGCATTCTGCTCATGCTGCTGCATTCTTACGGCCAGGGTTTTTAATCCCCGGAGGGTCAGCCAGGAGTCGAAAGGAGATGGTACTGCTCCAACTGATTTTTGCACCAGGTGGATTTTTTCATATAATTCTTTATTGTTCAGAATTACTGCTCCGCCGATAATATCAGAATGGCCGTTTATATATTTTGTGGTACTGTGGACAACGATGTCGGCACCAAGGGTGAGCGGTTTCTGGAAAAACGGGGACGAAAAGGTATTGTCAACAACAACAAGTGCTTTTGACTTATGGCTCAGGTCTGATATGGCTGCAATGTCAAAAATCTTAAGTGTTGGATTTGTTGGCGTCTCTATCCAAACCATTTTTGTGGATGGCAGGAATACCTTTGCTATGGCACTAAGATCGGTGAAGTCGGTAAAAGAGAACTTAATATTAAAGGGCTCGAGAATCTCCTTAATTAATCTGTATGTTCCCCCGTACATGTCCTCGGGTACTATCACATGATCACCCGGCCTAAGCAGGGAGAGAACCGCATGTTCGGCAGCAAGCCCTGAGGAGAAAGAGAGTCCGTACTTCCCTTCTTCGAGTGATGCCAGACATGCATCGAGAGCCGCCCTTGTAGGATTTCCCACCCTTGAATACTCATATCCCTTATGCTTATTGACCTCTTCCTGTGTAAAAGTTGACGTCTGGTAAATTGGTACTATTGTTGCGCCGGTTGCTTCATCGGCTTCCTGTCCGACCCAGATTGCTCTTGTTTCAAATTTCATTTTTAAAAAATCTTAATTACTTTAACGCAAAGATAATCAGTTATTGTTTTTAACTAATCCTCCCTGACAGATTATACCTTGTAATTGGTATTTATGTTAATTTCATCTGTTCTAATGGTCGATTCAAGCCTGGTTTTAAGCACTTCATCCCATTTTTATTATAAGGATAATATTACATTAGTACATTTGACAATTATTGGTCTGTTTGTAGTTTTGGGCAGACCAATTACCTTGACAGACGAGTCACCGACGACAATCACGATGGATCTTTATTTTATAGCAGAATGCAGAATAAATTAAACAGGCAATACTTTGTAGTCGCACTACTGTTGTCTCTGGCAATTGGAATTACGATCAATTTCCCGCTTCTCATGACTTACCTTTTTGGCGATGGCGAGGGTCGTCATGGAGAAAGGTTTATAGTAAGCTTTACACATATTGGTGCAGAACTGCTGATAACATTTGTTATTGCATTTTTAATGTTCACCCTGAACTTCTTTATACTAAGACCTGTCGACAGACACAGAAAACTGAATATCACAAACATACTCCTTGCCGTTTCATTAACTGTGATATCTGTCTATTTCCTTAATCAGTTTTTATATTCCTTTAAAAGCATTATCGATACCGGGCCTCGTCCCCGGGGACACAGGGATGAGTTTGACTATACCAACTTTTTTGTTTCTGCCCTAGTTGTCGGATGTGTATTGATAATCCGTCTCATCTATCAGAAACAATTCATTAACCTTGAGAATGAAAAGCTGAGAAGGGAAGCCCTTCAGAGCCAGTTTGAATCGCTTAAAAACCAGTTAAGTCCGCATTTTCTTTTCAACTCTCTTACAGCGTTGAAAACACTGATCCGGGAGGCTCCTGAAACGGCTCAGAATTATGTAAATAACCTTTCAAGGGCTCTTCGATATACCCTGCAGAGCAATGAGAAACAACTTGTCACATTGAAAGAGGAGATGAGTTTCATGGATTCGTATATTTACCTTATTAAACTAAGGTTCGACACTAATCTTTCTGTCAGCATAAGCCTTGATGAAAAGTATTATTCGTACAAGGTCCCGCCGCTTACAATCCAGACCCTTGTGGAAAATGCCATAAAACATAACGAGATAAGCAAAGAAAAACCTCTTATAATTTATATCACAACAACAGACACTGCCAGGCTTGCAGTATGGAACCAGATCCAGGAGAAGATCACCGAGGAAGAGGGAACAGGCATCGGTCTCACAAACCTATCAAAACAGTTTCAGTTGCTCCTTGGGGAAGATATTACAATCAGCAGGCATGATAACAAGTTCAGGGTGGAAATTCCCCTTATAAAACATTAAAGCAATGAGAGCTCTGATCATTGAAGACGAAATTCTTGCAGCAAAACACCTGCAGCAGGTCCTGGATGAAGTGGGAGATCTGACTGTCATTGCGGTTCTGGAATCAATAAAGGAGAGCATCGCATGGTTTGAAAAGAATCCTTTCCCGGATATTCTGTTCATGGACATTCATCTTTCTGATGGTTCGGCATTTGAAATATTCAAACATGTCAAAAATCTCCTGCCCGATTATCTTTACTACTGCTTATGATGAATATGCCCTGAAAGCCTTTAAGGTAAACAGTATTGATTATCTTCTAAAACCTATCGAGGTAAATGATGTGAGGGAAGCATTAAAGAAGCTTAAAGAGCTGTCTGCCGCCGATTCGATCAAAATGCAATTCATAACCTGATTGCTGCTTTTAAAAAAGGATCAAAGTATAAATCCCATTTTCTGATTCCCGTAAAAGGCGACAAATTAATCCCTGTCCAGACTAATGATCTTGCCTGTTTCTATGTAGATTCCGGAACCATTAAGACTGCGACATTTGAAGGAAGGACCTATACTCTGGATTTTACGCTTGATGAGTTGACTGAATTGCTCGATCCTGATTTTTTTTTCCGTGCCAACAGGCAGTATATTATTTCGAGGAAATCTATAAAGGATATTGACCTCTGGTTCAACAGCCGCCTGTCTGTGAACCTTAATGTTTCTGTTCCTGAAAAAATAGTTATCAGCAGAAACAGGATTCAGGAATTCAGGTCCTGGTTCGGGGGACGATAAGAGGTGCGGGCCTCCTTCGCCAAGGCTACGGAGGCTAAGAGGTGCGGGGTGCAGGGTGCAAGGTGCGGGGTGCAAGGTGCGGGGTGTGGAATATTAGTGGTTCTAAGATTGTCAATATAGAGTATTATGGTTATGTACTAAATTCGAAAAACATGAAAAGAAATATTATGGCTGGTTTTGTTATATGCCTGATGCTGGCAGCGGCATTCTTTAATGGAGAAGTAAGAGCCCAGGATTTGAAAGAGAATCCCGCACTCGATGCGAAGGTGAAAAAATTCCTGTCGGATCAGTCGGGACAGTGGCACGATCTGAATATTCCGGAATCAGACGGAAAGTTACTTTATGACATCATAATTAAGGGAAAATATAAAACTGCGCTTGAGATCGGGACCTCAACAGGCCATTCGGGAACCTATATTGCCTGGGCACTCAGCAAGACCGGAGGCAAACTCATCACAATTGATATTGATCCGGAACGGCACAAAATAGCAGTTGAGAATTTTAAGAAAGCCGGACTTTCAGAGTATGTTGACGCACGGCTTGCTGACGCACACGCTCTTGTAAAGGAACTTAAAGGTCCGTTTGATTTTGTCTTCAGCGATGCAGACAAGGATTGGTATAAAAACTATTTCAATGATATTGACCCGAAATTTAAAGTCGGGGGATGCTATACCACACATAATATTTCAGAAAGAGGGGGTCGCGGCGGGAATGGCGGTTCCGGAGACTATCTTTCCTACATAAGAAGTCTTAAGAATTATGAGACCACACTGGCTCCGGGCAGCAGTTTATTGATAAGCTATAAAAGAGCAGAAAAATAACCTGTCGGACAATGGCTGAAGAAAATCTGCAAAGGAAGCTGGGATTATTCCCGACTACAAATATTGTTGTGGCCAATATGATTGGCGCAGGGATATTCACCACATCCGGACTACTTATGGCCGGACTGAACAATCCTCTTCTGATGCTGGCCCTGTGGGTGGTCGGTGGTATAATTGCGCTTTGCGGAGCCCTTTCTTATGGTGAGCTTGGGGCAGAAATGCCCGGGGCCGGAGGCGAGTACCATTTTCTCTCAAAACTATACCATCCGCTTTTCGGCTTCCTCAGCGGATGGGTTTCCTTCATCGTCGGCTTCTCTGCCCCGATCGCAGCCTCCGCAATGGGTTTCAGTGAGTATTTCTGCAGAGCTTTGCCCATAATCCCTCAGTGGTTTGAAAGTTCCGGAATTATGAGCCCGGCAACCACCAAGACATTTCTTTCAGTCAGTGTTATTCTGATCTTTACCTTCATTCATTACCGCGGAATAAAAACCGGGGCCCTGATTCAAAACATCCTCACTCTTCTGAAGGTAGCTCTTATCGTATTCCTCCTTCTTGCCGGATTCATCTCGGGTAAGGGAGAGATAAGCAATTTCACCACCGGGGGCTGGGTTGCTCCGGGTCTGGCCGGATGGAAGACAATAGCCCTGTCTCTTATGTGGATAATGTTTGCATATAGCGGGTGGAATGCCTCAACCTATCTTGGCGGAGAAATTAAGAATCCGTCAAAAATATTACCGCGGTCTCTCATCCTGGGGACAGGAATCGTAATGTTTATTTATCTTGCCCTTAACGTTTTGTACATATATGGAATTAACCCGGATGAGATGAAAGGGGTTGTTTCTGTAGGAGGACTTGCAATGGGAAATCTCTTCGGCAAATCGGCCGATACTCTCTTTTCACTTCTTATAGCTTTTGCCCTCTTTTCATCTCTGAGTGCATTTATTATAATTGGCCCGAGAGTGTATTACTCGATGGCAAAAGACGGGTTGTTCTTCAAATCAGCTGCTAAAATACATCCAAAATACCAGGTACCATCCAATTCAATAATCTTCCAATGTGCAATTGCAGTAATTCTTGCTCTCTCAGGAACTTTCGAACAGGTTCTCACATATATGGGATTCGCATTGGGCATATTCCCGATTCTTACAGTAACAGGGGTTGTCTTACTCAGAAGAAGGAATCCTGAAGCTCTCAGGCTGGCAGGATTTCCCTATACCCAGATAATTTATGTGACTACCGGCATTTTGATCCTGGTGCTCTCTTATCTTGAGAGGCCAATCGAATCATCAATTGCCACAATCACTGTGCTTGTTGGGATTCCTGCATATTACATTTTCAAAAAGACAAATCTTCATTGATCTTTTCTGTCGATTCATTATTAAAAAACAACAGTTCGCAAATAATTTTCCTGGATTAATTTGCAGCATGACTACATTTATTAAAAAAATACTCCGCGAATCAGGAGAACCATGTAACTATCAAAAATAAATGAACCCCATGAAGAAGATCTTTAAACTTACACTATTAACCGTTATTCTTATCCCTCTCTTTTCTGTGCATTCATTCGCACAGGATAATGAGATAACTTCTGAAGCCCTTAGAAAGGGAGCCGTTAAAATTTTCCTCGATTGCCAGAGCTGCGACATGAATTATACAAGAGAGGAGATAAGTTTTGTGAATTTTGTCAGGGACGTAAAAGAGGCAGAGGTCTTCATTCTCGTTACCCAGCAGAATGCAGGAAGCGGAGGCACCCAGTATACATTTACCTACCAGGGACTTCAAAAATTCAGTGGAATGAACGATACTCTTGCCTATACTACAAATCCCGATGAAACAAGTGCAATAGTACGGGAAAAGAAGACTAATTTGCTGAAACTTGGTTTGATCAGGTATGTAGCAAAAACATCAATTTTCAGCGAACTTAAAATTGTAAATGATTCCGAGCTTGAACAGGAAGAGGTAATCGACAAATGGAATAACTGGGTTTTTCAACTTTCGACAGAACCGCAATTCCAGGCTGAAGAATCAGACAGGCAATTTGAGTTGCGAAACTCCATTGAAATAACAAAGGTGACTCCCGACATAAAGATTGAGCTTGAAATGGATCAAAACTATAGCCAGAGAAGGGTCATTGATGATGAAGGAGGCGATACCACATATGTTACCAACGAATTTCAGGGTGACAACCTTATTGTAAAGAGCCTTGGCGATCACTGGTCTGCCGGTATTAAATGGAATCTGGGTTCCTCAACAAGAGAAAATTATGATTTCCGGACAGACTTCCTTCCATCAATTGAATATGATATTTTTCCCTATTCGGAAGCCACACACCGGCAATTAAGATTATTGTACAGTATTGGTTATCAGTTTAACAATTATATTGATTCAACTATTTACAACAAGACGGAAGAAGGTCTTTTCAAGCAGGAATTCAATATTGCCTTTCAGATACAGCAAAAATGGGGTTCTGTCAACCTGGCTCTCTTAGGCTCAAATTATCTCAATGATTTTTCAAAAAACCGTCTCGAATTGAATGCTTCACTTAACCTGAGGATCTTTAAGGGTCTCACATTACAGGTTAATGGAGGTGTCGCCCATATAAACGACCAGATAAACCTCAAAAAGGGAGGAATATCTGAAGCTGACAGACTGCTTGAGCTCAGGGAACTTTCCACGCAGTACAGGATCCAGGGTGGGATAGGACTTTCATATACCTTTGGTTCGATCTACAATAATGTCGTCAACCCAAGGTTCGGATTCGGAGGAGGCGGAGGTAACGGAGGGCCGCCACAGGATCATGATTAAAAATATGAGAGCGTGAGATCCACGCTCTTTTTTTTGAAGCAGCTGTTATATAAATAACAGTAAATCAGTCAATAACTGTTAATATAATAACAGTAACGGCTGATTTTTCCACTCTACCTCACTTTAAGTTGATTTTTCGTGCCAAAATGGTAGTTAAAATTGTTTAGAAGCTTTATAAATAGCTAATTATGAGGCTTGTATATATCACATTTGAAGGTATGTTTTTTTAAGAAAAACAATATTTGATATCTCATATAGATTTCAGTAAAACACATTCCTTTCGTTATGAAGTTCTATATCCCTCCCCAGATTCCCCGACTCTCCATTGCCTTTGCTATTTTCATTGGCGGTTTTCTTCTGCTCAGGAGCATGCTGGTGCCTGAAACTTTTGGACAATATGGCCATTATAGAGGAGATTCTCTGACTGATAATGCCAACCATGAGATCCGCTATGCTGGTCAACAGGCCTGCCTGGAATGTCATCAGGATATTGAGGATGCAAAAAAGACCGATCTGCATGAGACAATAAACTGTGAAATCTGCCATGGCCCGGGACAGAAGCATGTTGGCAGCGGTGAATTATCAGATATAGCTAAACCAGTTTCAAGGGAATTCTGTGGTTCGTGCCATGAAAAAAACGCCGCTAAACGTGCGGGCACAATTGTACAGATACAGTTGAATGATCATAATACAGGTAAAAACTGTATAGAATGTCACAATCCTCATCAGCCATGGAAAATGAAAGAGTAAAATCTTCAAGACGGAAATTTCTGAAATCAGCCGCAACACTTACAGGTGCTGCACTCGGATACCAATGGCTGAAATCGACTCAGTTTCTTGTTTATGCTGCCGAACCGGAAGATAAAAACCTGCCCTGGTACGGGATTGTCATAGATATCGAAAAATGCATTGGTTGCGGGAATTGTGCCAAAGCCTGCAAAACAGAAAATGATGTCCCCGCTGAGCCATTCTTTTTCCGTACGTGGGTTGAGCAGTATACTGTAAAAAATGACGGCAGTGTTGACATAAAATCACCAAACGGGGGGATTGACGGGTTTAAGCAGGAAATCCCCGATGACGAGATATTCAAATCATTCTTTGTTCCGAAAATGTGCAACCACTGCGCAAAATCACCTTGTGTCCAGGTGTGCCCTGTTGGTGCAACATACGATAGCCCGGAAGGAGTGGTCCTCGTCGATGAAAAATATTGCATCGGCTGCCGCTACTGCGTTCAGGCCTGTCCCTATGGATGCCGCTTCATACATCCAGTTAAAAAGGTTGCCAGTAAATGCACACTTTGTTATCACAGGATCACAAAGGGACTTGCACCTGCCTGCATGGAAACCTGCCCCACAGGTGCCAGGATGTATGGCAACCTTAGGGATAAAAACAGTGAGCTGGTCAAATTTCTGAAGGAGCATACAACCCAGGTGCTCAGACCAAACCTGAACACAGGATCGAAACTATATTACAATGCACTAAGTTCGGAGGCCAGATAATATGGAAACACACTACCAACATCTGTACGAGATTCTGGCTAATGCACAGGGTTATATTTTCCCGAATGAAATTGATCTCCAATGGGGTATCCTTATTGTTGTATATCCCTTTATTACAGGGCTTGTTGCCGGAGCCTTTATTCTTGCTTCTCTGGAAAGAGTGTTCAAGGTAAAAATCCTTAAGCCAACATACCAGATAGCCCTGCTGACGGCACTTGCATTTCTGCTGGTAGCAACAATGCCACTTATCAGCCATCTTTCCCAGCCCCAGAGAGCTTATGAGATTATGATCACCCCGCATGGCTCTTCAGCAATGGCGATCTTCGGTTTTGTTTATCTGTGGTACCTGATGGTGGTGCTCCTGCTTGAAATCTGGTTCGATTACAGGCATAGCATGGTTATCTGGAGTCAGGAGAAAAAAGGAATTATGAGATGGGTTTACAGGATATTAACCCTCGGATTAAGTGATGTGTCTCCACGAACATTATCATGGGACAGGAAGCTGGGATATTTTATAACTGTTATCGGAATCCCGTCTGCATTCATTCTTCATGGTTATGTCGGATTCATTTTCGGATCGATAAAAGCCAACCCCTGGTGGTCAACTCCGCTTATGCCGATAATCTTCCTGTTTTCTGCAATGGTCTCGGGAATTGCAATGGTAATGCTGATCTATATGGTTGTTTCATATATCAGAACAAAGAGCATTGATATTAACGTCCTTGATGCTGTTGGAAAGTACCTTTTCTTTGTTCTGATACTCGATTTCACCCTGGAGGGACTTGATCAGATTCACAGGATCTATGAAGCTGAAGAATCATTTGAAATCATTAAGCTGCTGGTGCAGGGGAAGCTATACCTTACACTTTTTATATCGCAGGGACTTATAGGCACTCTAATTCCTCTCTGCATGCTTGCCTTCCTTCAGTTTTACAAAAACAAGGTCAGGCTTCGCAAAACACTCTATTTCATGACGGGTATAATGATCCTGATAGGTGTCTACTCAATGAGATGGAATGTGGTTATAGGAGGCCAGCTTTTCTCAAAAAGTTTTTCAGGATTTACAAGCTTTAAAGTTGGTCTAATCGGTATCGACGGAACACTTATGGCATTGTTCTGGCTGATTCTTCCTTTCGGAATACTTGCATTTCTTCTTTGGTTATTGCCTCCCTGGAAAATGGTGCAGGAGGAAGATTGATTAACAGAATAACCTTTTCTGATTTCCGGGACTTGTCTTTGATATGTTTATAATTAAACAAATTTAATTATGGCAAAAAAGGAAATTGAAAATGAAGACATTGAGAATCGCATGCGTTCTGTCGAAGAGCGCCTGAGCCGGATGGAGGCAATTCTCAAAGTACAGGCCGGAAATCTAATCCGGGTCAGTCCTGATGAAATCGTTCCTGAACAAACTATGCCCGATGCAGTGGAGCTTATTGATGATGAAGAAGGACTTGAATCAACGATAGGACGATTTGGTCTGGCCTGGATGGGAAATATCGTCCTTTTTTTCGGGATAACCTTTCTCGGCCAGTACCTGGCGAATAAGGGTCTGCCTCTGATTTCTGCCCTTATCGGATATTCAGCAGCAGCAGCAATTTTCCTGCTTTCCAGATATCTGAAAAAGTCAAATGAATCGCTGGCATTCCTTTTTAAGATAAATGGCCAGCTATTGCTGTTTTACATTACAATCAGGCTGCACTTCTTTTCGGCTGCTCCATTGATCGATCAGAAATATATAGTCATAATCCTCCTTTTCCTGATCATTGGCTACCAGGTATACTGGGCTATCCGAAACAAGTCACAAACACTGTCGGCTTTATCTGTGATATTTGTCCTTACAACAGCCATTATAACCGATTCTACTCATATAATGCTCCCTCTGGTTGTTCTTACAGCCCTGGTCTCTGTGTATTACTTTTTCAGGTTCAGATGGCAGCCACTGGTTTTCGTAACAATAATTCTTACGTACGTAAGTTTTTTCATCTGGATGTACGGGAACCCTCTCATGGGTCACCCGATGGCAATGATAAATGATCACCATAACGGAATAGCCTATCTATTCCTCCTTGCCGGCTGCTATTCGTCAATACTTCTTTTCAGACAAAAAGAATCATCTTCCGATGACTTTTATATCGGAGTTACATTTACTAATGGTATCATCTTCACTCTTTTACTCCTTCTGTCAGTTCTCAAGTTCTTCTCTAACGATTATGTTTCCCTTTTTGTCGTAATAACAATATGTTGTCTTCTATTCTCAATACTCCTTCATGCAAGATCAGAATGGAACTTTGCAGCTGCCTTTTATGCGCTTTATGGCTTTATGGCTATGAGTATTGCACTTTACGGATTATTTGGATTTCCAAAGGTCTACCTTCTTCTCTCCTTCCAGAGCCTTGTAGTTGTATCAATGGCCCTGTGGTTCCGGAACAGGCTTATAGTGGTTATGAACAGCCTTTTGTTCCTCACAATTCTTCTTGTTTATTTTGTCTCGTCAAAATCTGTTGACAGTGTAAATTTCTCCTTTGCAATCATTTCCCTGGTTTCGGCAAGAGTAATAAACTGGCAAAAGTCAAGGCTCGAAATTAAAACAGATTTCATAAGGAACCTTTACCTTTTTGAAGGATTCGTTATGGTGATGCTGGCATTGTACCATTCAATTCCCAAACATTTTATAACACTTTCATGGATATTGGCAGCCTTGCTTTACTTCCTGCTTAGCTTTATCCTGAAAAATATTAAATACAGGTATATGGCCCTGGGCACAATGATCTGTGCTGCCTTATACCTTTTCATTGTTGATCTTGCAAAGATTGAACTGATCTACAGGGTGCTCGCCTTATTGTTCCTTTCTGCGATCTCTATAGGAATTTCAATGTATTATTTCAGCCGTGTAAAAAAGGCATAGCATCTGTCAGAGAAGAATTTTAATAATAAGGACAACACCTACCAGACCAACTGTAATACCGACAGCAATCCAGTTAAAATATCTGTCGATAAAAGTCTTTATTCCGGGACCGAATCGCCATATCAGCCAGGCGACAAAAAAGAAGCGTGCCCCACGGCTGGCTATCGACGCTATTAAAAACATGAGGAGGTTTATGTCAAAAGCCCCTGCGCTTACTGTGAATACTTTATAGGGAACCGGGGTAAATCCGGCTGTAAAAATTACCCAGAAACCCCAGTTCTGGAAGAGAGTTTTTATGCTGCTGAATAACTCTACAGAGAAACCCGGAATGTTATTGAAGAAAAATTGTGCAAAAGCAGAAAACTCTCCATCTCCCCTTAGCCAGAGAAATGATCCCAATGCATATCCGACAAGAGCACCGCTCACCGATCCAAGAGTACATGTAATTGCATAGCTTAAATACTTCGAAGCGGAACCAAGTACCAGGGCAATCAAAAGAACATCCGGAGGCACTGGAAAGAATACCGATTCAATAAAAGCAAAAACAAACAAAGCCACACCTGAATAGGGAGAATCTGCCCAGTCCAGTACCCATTTATATAATTTTTTCATCTGTAGAAAGTCAAAGTATCAGACACCGGCTCCCTGGTGCCTGGTCGAATAGTCAATACTAATTTTTAATCAAACAAATCTGAAAGAAAGCTTTTCTTCCTTCCATACTTATAACCATGTGAATCGTGATGGTCATCATAATGTTTGCCATGATCATCATTATCACGGGGGTAAAAATTATTCGGACTCTGCTCCTGGGGTGCTGATCTTTCAATTATTTTATCAAGTTCACCCCTGTCGAGCCATATGCCCCTGCAATCGGGGCAGTAGTCAACTTCAATTCCCTGTTTATCAGACATCAACAACGATACATTACATTTTGGACATTTCATGTTTAATTGATTTTAGTTTTTTCAAGTGTAGATACAATTCCAATTTAAAAGAGCTTATCTGTTTCCGGCACCGTTCCAGAGTTTTTCAATAAACCCTGCAGCTGATTCGGTTATTCCTTTCAACCCTTCCTGCTTTACAATGTCAATCAATCCTCCAATAAGAGGTATAATCATGATGAGCAGAAAAATTAAAAGGGCGATAACCAATACAAGCAAACCCAGAAGTAAAAACTTTAACTTCCTGTTTTTACTTATTCGCCGCAAAAGATTAACAGCATAGTGACCTATTTCCGGTTGATAATAACCAACATTATGATTAATATCGTTTTCATGACTATACCGATTGTTTTTTCTATTATCATGATGATAATGTCGTTGCCTGTTTTCTATTATGTCATCCCAACCCATTGATATAATTATTTAGTTCATCTTATTCGAATTATGCTTATCAAACCTATATCTGAATATTTCTTTCAGAATTTTACACTGCCAAAACAGGATGCATGCGACTAAATTGATATAGCCTGTGCATTCTGTTCTGCAGAATACCTGATTTAATTATAAGTTAATGCTAGATGAATTTCGGCGGTTGCCAGATTGATGTTGAAAAATCACGGGGTGTCAGATCCCTGATATATGATATGTGAGTAAAGTTGTTGTTAAGGTTTATTGGTTCATTCTTCGGGGCATTCATCCATTTTTCTCCATCCGCGATTTTCCCGGAATTCTCATGGCCTGGAATTTCAAGATCTGCATTATGCTTATGATCAATAACGAAGTGTATATTATCCCCTAATAGGAGGAAGGCTTTACCTCCGTCAATCAGCAGAAAGGCGATAAGTATGAAAGATATTTGCACAAGAAATTTACACCCTCTTTTCATCGCATCCAAAACTAAATGAAAATCGGATCAAACCAGCAGGATTTGGTCGAATTAACTTTTTTTTAACTATCCCGGGGGCTTCTAAATCGCCAGGCTGTGCAAATTATCCGGCAGGCTCCACAACTTTTCAGACAATTGCCATTTTTACCGGATCCCAGTTGATGATCTTCTTCTGGAAATAGCTGTCGTTGCAGGCAAGCGTAGGAGCTGCAGCCCTGAAAGCAAATTCAGGACCTTCAACAAGCGGTTTGTTTTCACGGACACCGTCAAAGAAGTTACGGAAGTGTTCCACATGTTCATCATATGTTTCCGGTGCAGTATAAGTGGTCCCCGGCTTTTGGGGTCTTTTTTGTTCTTCTGCAGTGTATTTATGATTGTACTGTTTCATCAGCTCATCCTGCATTGCCTTGGGATATGTATGAAAGGAATCCCATCCGCCAATTCCCGGAGCCTTCGACATAATGCTGTGCGTGAGAGCCGGAACCCGTTGTCGAGCATTTCTAGCACTCCTTCGTTTCCGATGAAGCGGGTTATCCCCTTGTCGCCCTGCCCGCTGACGAAATTTACCCTCAGCATAACCTGGAAAGCAGGATGTTCCTTTGATTCGGGATATTGCATTATGGCAGTCATTACATCGGGAACATCGCGGCCGTCTTTCCAGTAACAAAGCTGTCCTGAAGCAAATATTGTTTTGGGACCGAACGAATCAGTCATCAGGTGAATGCCCGACAATAGATGAACAAAGAGATCGCCGGCAACGCCTGTGCCAAAATCGCGGTAATTTCTCCACCAGAAGAATTTCTTCGGGATCCCATGGCATCTTTGTCATGCCTTCAATATAGCGATCCCAGTCAACCGTATCCGGCGATCCGTCGGTAGGCATTGTATATTCCCAGGCGCCAAGGGCATCCTGTCTGTCGAATGATGCTTCAACACAGTTAAGCTGGCCGATGGCTCCTGATTTATAGAGTTCCTTAGCCTGCCGGTAAACGATGCTGCTTACACGCTGACTGCCAACCTGCATCGGTTTTCCTGTTTTCTTCTGTGCTTCGATTACCGGCAGACCGTCGCTTATCTTTTGTACGACAGGCTTTTCACAATATACTGCCTTCCCGCTGTTCATGGCTTCTATTGCAATCCTGGCATGCCAGTTGTCGCTTGTGGCGATTATGACTGCATCAATATCCTTCCTGTTGAGCAATTCCCGATAATCGCGGGTTGTATAGATACCTGCTCCGTATTTTTCCTTTGCTCTTATGAGCCGTCCGGCGTAGAGATCGCATGCAGCAGCCAGTTCAACATCTGGAATCTTAAGGGCAGAGTCGGTGTCGGCATTCCCCATAATTCCCATCCCGATTGTAGCAACTCTTATCTTGCTGTTCGGGCTGATAACCTGTTTCTGAGGATTTGCACTTATTTCCTGGTTCGCTGAAATTATTGAATTCAGTGATCCTGTAGCAAGCAGAAGGGAAGAACCTCCCAGTTGCCTGATGAATTTTCTGCGTGATGGCTGGTTTTTCATATGCCTGTTTTTATGATTATATGAAATGCTTTTTCTGCAAAGGCGGTCAAACAATGCTACAAGTTACAAAAAACCTTTTACATTTTGTTTTTTAATGAGAGCCGTCGTAAGGGCTTGTTTACCTTAATTGTTGTTATGACAACCGCGAGGGTCATAAGTCCTCCAAAAATGACAGAAGGCACAAGGCCCATCAGTTTTGCTGCAACACCCGATTCAAATGCTCCCAGTTCGTTGGAGGAACCGATAAAGATACTGTTTACAGATGCAACACGTCCACGCATTTCGTCGGGAGTATATAACTGAAGAATTGTTCCCCGGATTACAACGCTTACATTATCGAAACCTCCGCTGAGGATCAGGATGAGGCCTGAAAGGATAAAATTCTTAGATAGGGCAAATGCTATCATGCATAGCCCGAACCCGGTAACTGCCAAAAACAGGATTTTTCCTGTCTGCCCTAAAGGCGGACGGAACATCATAACAAAAGCCATTATTGTTGCACCGATTGCAGGACAGGCTCTCAGGATCCCCAGTCCCTGTGGCCCGACAAACAGAATGTCGGAGGCAAAAACAGGAAGCATGGCTACAGCACCGCCGAAGAGAACTGCGAACATGTCGAGGGCAAAGGCCCCCAGAAGCTCGGGGGTACGGAACACAAAGCTTATCCCCTGCTTTATTCTTACCATTACCCCCTCATTATTATTAACAACTTTATGCCTCGGGGTTCTAATAAGCATTATCATAAAAAACGACAGTGTATACATCCCAAAAACAACGGAATATGCCGGGACTATCCCGGCGAAACCATATATCATTCCTCCTATTGCCGGTCCAAGCACAGCTGCAACATGCCAGTTGGCGCTGTTCCAGGTTGCGGCGTTGGCATAAAGATTCCGCGGAACCAGCTGGCCAAAGAATGCAACCTGCGCGGGGGCAATTATTCCACGCGAGAGTCCTGTAAGAAAAATGGCTATTAATATCGGATAAATGCCGAACCGTTCCGAATAATATGCAGCATCGGAGCTATAGAGCAGTAGTAATGCTGACCCGAGAATAAGTATCAGAGTGGTGAAATTTATGATTTTTCTCCTGTTCCAGATGTCGATATAATGGCCGGCGATCAGCGAAATGCTGATTTGCGGAACTACTTCCACAAGGCCTATCATGCCAAGCCACAGGACATTATGTGTCAGATCGTAAATCTGCCAGCCTACAATGACCGACTGCATGAGAGTTGCCATTGTAAGGAAAATACGAAACATCAGATAGAGCCGAAAATTCCTTATATGCATTACTGCGAATGCGTCGCCGGCAAACCATGATTTCATAGGAGATAATTTTCCGCGGCTAAAGTAATTAATTGTAAGCGATGCTGATACTCATTCTTGTTACAATCTCTATCGGGAAAATGATTTTAGGCATCGCCTCCTCTCCATGAACAAGAAAAGCGCATAAGGTGTTAATGCTCTCCTCGGCCTGCCGTTTGGGATTCTGGTTGATAAGGAAATCGATAATTCCCGACTTCAGAAGTTTAATATTCGCTGAGGTCAGATCATATCCAACAATTTTTATTTTGCTTTTCTTTTCTTTTACAGCGAAGGATCCTACATAATAGGCCTTGGATGTGCTGACATAGATGCCGCTTATCTTCCATTTGCTGAAAATCTCTTCGAGCTGCTGCTCATACTTGTGTTCCGAGCTGTTCAACGCAACAATTTTATATTTTCTCTTCGGGCATTCCTTCTTCAGATATTCAAGAAAGCCTCTTTCCTTTTCCTGCATATGCGGGGAATTAATTACTTCTTCATCGAAATGCAGAATTAAAAATCTTCCTTTCTTCCGGGCAGTCATATGCAGTAATTCAGCGGCAGCCATTCCGCTTTGAAATGAATCGGTCCCAATTACCGACAAAGGCTTTGCTCCCGGGATCGCCCTATCGAATATTACAATAGGTATTGATGATGCTTTGCAGTGTTCATATAGCTTTCTGCCTTCTTCAAGAAAGGTTGGTGCCATAACAACACCATCAGGTTTCCGTTTAATAATCTCTGCAGATGCCTTTTCAAACGAACTCCGGCGTCGACAGAATAAAAGTAAGGCTCAATAAGTATTCTGAACTGCTCCCATTTTGCCAGAACGCCTGTCATTCCGTCCCATGCCTGCTTCCAGAATTCATCATTCTGGTCAGGGATCAGGAGAGCGATCGTACGTTGCTTATTTATAACAAGCGACCTGGCAATCATATTGGGTTTATAATTAATCTCCTGCGCTATTTCCCTGACCTTTTTACGGGTCGCTTCAGAAACACGTCCGCGGTTGTGCAAAACACGATCGACCGTACCTATCGATACACCAGCCATCAAAGCAATATCTTTAATGCCGGGGAGTGAAGATAATTTTTTCATATATTTACACTTGTATAATGCAAATATATAAAAACAGGATAATACTTTGCGTTAACGTAAACGCAATAATATATTTAATTATGAAAAGCCTATCAGCAGTATTAAGTATCAAAGCCGCTTCGCTTGCTGCCCTGCTTTTTCTGAATACCACCTGTTCAACCAAACCTCCGCGTGAAGAGATTATCGCAAATGATCTTGAAGTGACCTGGGAACTCATTGACAATACATCGGGGAACAACAGCTACTGCAATGCGGCATTTACCTTTATCAATACCGGAAAATCTTCCATCACCGGTACCGGATGGTCTCTCTTCTTTAACCAGAACACCCTGCTCCCAAAAGCTATGGCTGATTCCGCCTATGGCGTAGTGGAACATATTAACGGTGACTTTTACAGATTTGTCCCCGGGAAATCATTTTCCCTCCGCCCGGGCGATTCACTGCTCTTTCGCTACACCTACAATGGTAATATGATAAAGGAGTACGACGCTCCCAATGGAGTTTACATAGCCGGTAGCGAAAACAGGCGAAAGAGCTCTGTGGCGACAGTCAAAAACTATAGTATAAAGCCATTTACTGACAGTGAGAGGATTTTCCCGGGATATACCAGTGTTGTACCTTCTCCTGAAAATGATTACCTGAAAAACATAAATATCAGGGAACTGCCTTCTGACAAAATCTCACCGATAATCCCAACGCCTCATAAATTCATTAAGGGAGAAGGTTTTCTTGAACTTGATAAAACAACTAAAATATATTATGAAAAGGGTCTTGAGAACGAAGCTGAATATATAGTGACAGTCGCCCTTGAACTATTCGGCGCCATCATTAAAAAAGAGGAAGGTCCTCCTTCCGGGGCCGCTTCAGTCTGCCTCAGAATATCAGATGTTGCTGTTAATGGTGCATCAAGGGAAGCCTATCATCTTACTATTCGAAACAACGAGGGTGTAATTATCGAGGGCAGTGACCGTGCCGGAGTATTTTATGGCATTCAGAGCCTGCTGGCCCTTATCCCTGTTTCTTGCCTTAATAGAGAAGTCACTTGTATCAGAATTCCCTGTTCAGAGATCACCGATGCTCCGCGTTTCCCTTTCAGGGGCTTTCTGCTCGATGTGGCCCGCAATTTCCAGAACAAGGAGGCTGTGCTGAAACTGATAGACCTGCTTGCTCACTACAAAATCAATACCCTCAATCTCAGGCTGACAGAGGACGAAGGCTGGAGAATTCAGATCGCAGGATTGCCTGAGCTGACTCAGGTTGGCGGAAGACGCGGACATACTCTCGATTCCAAAAATTACCTGCCGCCGTCTTTCGGGTCCGGTCCATATCCCGATTCCTCAACTAACCTGGGTTCGGGGTTTTACACTCGTGAGGATTTCAAAGAGATTATAACATATGCCGGAAACAGACATATCAAAGTAGTACCGGAGATCTGTTTCCCAAGTCATGCCAGGGCTGCAATAAAATCGATGGAAGCCAGATACAGGTACTATATGAACAACGGGGACAGGCAAAAAGCAGAAGAATTCCGCCTCATCGACCCTGCAGACAGTTCATCCTATTATTCCGCCCAGTTGTATAAGGACAACATTGTCTGCGTTGCCCTGGAATCGACTTATCATTTCTACGAAACAGTTATCGCAGATCTTGTCACCATGTATAATGAGGCAGGCTTCCCTCTTGATTTTTTCCATACCGGCGGTGATGAAGTGCCCGGAGGGGCCTGGAAAGGATCGCCTGAATGCAGGAAGCTTCTCGAAAAAAATCCGGATATAAAGGATTCCCGCCAGCTGCAGGCTTTCTTTTTCAGAAGAGTGCTTGAAATCCTTAAGAAATATGGTCTTGGGGCAGGCGGATGGGAAGAGGTGGTGCTCACCAAGGATCCCTACGGAAGAGTAAGTGTCAACCCGGAATTTGCCGGAGGAAATGTAATCCCTTATGTATGGGACAATACCGGCGACAACATTGATCTTGGTTACAGGATTGCCAATTCCGGATATCCTCTTGTTCTCTGCAATGTAACAAATCTTTATTTTGATCTTGCCTATAACGCCGATCCAAAAGAGCCGGGTCTTTACTGGGGTGGATTCCAGGACCAATCACCCCGCGCACCAAAGCAATAATCCCTGTCCATTTTGCCGGACAGGCATGCAACATGGATGCCCTTTTGTCTATTGCCCAAACGTACAGGCTTAAAATAATAGAAGATGCCTGCCATGGTCATGGAGGAGAATACAAAGGCAGAAAACTTGGAAGCATTGGCGATGCAGGATGCTTCAGCTTCCAGTCGTCAAAGAACCTTAATTGCGGCGAAGGGGGGATCGTTGTTACCAATGACGATACCATTGCCGATATGGTCGCCTCGCTCAGGAACGTTGGCCGGGTTAAAGGGGGACAATGGTATGAGCATCACTATCTTGGTTGCAACTACCGCATGACACAACTGCAGATTGCATTGCTTTCGGTACAGATGAAAAGGCTTGAAGAACAGACCCGAAGGAGAAATGAAAATGGCCTGTTCCTGAATTCCCTTCTTAAAGATATTCCGGGAATAGCCCCACTTACCCGCGGACACGGCGAAACACGCCATACTTATCACATCTATATTTTCAGGTACGACAGCAGGCACTTCAACAACACGCCGAAACAGGAGTTTGCAAAGATGCTTGCTGCAGAGGGTGTTCCGTGCTTTATGGGATATCCGGAACCCCTCTATAAACAGCCTGTTTTCCGCGAAAAGAATTTCATGTGTTATTCAATCCCTGATAATATCGATTACACCTCGGTCCACTGTCCGGTTACAGAAAAGGCGTGCTACGAGGAGGCTGTCTGGATTATGCAGAATGCCATGCTGGGCACCAGGGAGGATATGGAGATCTTTGCTGCAGCAATAAAAAAGATCAGAAGCTTTCTAACTGAATAATAATAACTGTTTCATTACTCTATGGAAACCAAACGACTACTCTCTCTCGATGCCTTCAGGGGCTTCACAATTGCCGCAATGATCCTGGTGAACTTTCCCGGTAACGGGGATAATGTTTTCTTTCAGCTCAGGCATACAATATGGAACGGGATCTCATTCACAGACCTGATCGCACCCTTCTTCCTTTTCATTGTTGGGGTGGCTATTGCTTTTGCATATACAAAAAGGCTCGAGGCCGGAATAGCTCCAAAATCGATGCATGCAAAACTCCTGTTCCGGGCTTTTAAGATCTTTGCCGTAGGAATGTTCCTTAACCTGCTCGGTATCATAGATGATTTCAGCTTTGCCGAGTTAAGATGGACGGGCACTCTTCACCGAATAGCAATAGTCTATCTTGTTTGCGGTCTGCTTTTTCTTCACACTTCATTGAAAACACAGGCGTTTACCGGTGCCGTTTTGCTCATCGGGTACTGGCTGGCCATGACGCTTATTCCTACTCCCGGCTATGACAAGGCAATGTTTGAGCCCGGTATCAACCTCGCAGCCTGGGTCGACAGTAAGCTTCTCCCGGGCAAAATGTGGCAGGGCACATGGGATCCGGAGGGCATTATGAGCACCTTCCCTTCATTTGTAAGCGGAATAAGCGGAATGCTTGCCGGAACACTTTTACTGGGCAAACAGTCGCAGGAATTCAAGGTGATGTCGCTCTTTACAACAGGATTTCTGACAACTATTGCCGGTGTGGCATGGAGCTGGGTTTTCCCCCTGAATGAAAATCTCTGGACAAGCTCTTTCGTACTCGTTACTTCAGGACTTGCCGCAATGACCCTTGCAGGCAGTATTTTCCTTATTGATATTCTTCAATACAGGAAATTCGCCGGCTTAGGGATCATCTATGGATCAAATGCTATTACAATCTATGTTCTTGCAGATATCCTGGCAATCTTCTTCTATGGAATTTCAATTGGCGGAGCAAGCCTTAACGATCATTTTTTCAATGCCCTTACATCAGCGGGTGTTGCGCCGAAAATAGCAAGCATGGCCTACGCCATGGTCTTTGTTGGAATAAATTTTATCCCTGCATATCTCCTTTATAAAAGAAAGATTTTCATCAGGCTTTGAGGCTCTGTCAAAACAGCTTACTTCAGAACAGGAAGGATTAAACTGCTCGGGTTTTTGTCATCACTGTCGACAGAATAAAAGGATGGTTCTATGATTATCCTGAATTGTTCCCACTTCTGTAAAACACCTGTTACTCCCTCCCATGCCTCTTTCCAGAATTCGTCCTGCTGATCGGGTACGAGAAGCGAGATCGTACGTTCTTTATTTATAACAAGCGATCGTGCAATCAGATTGGGCTTGTAATTAATCTTCTTAGCTATCTCCTTAACCTTTATACGTGTTGCTGCGGATACTCGCCCCCGGTTATGCAGCACACGATCCACCGTACCTATCGATACTCCTGCCATTAAAGCAATATCCTTAATGCCGGGGAGTGAAGAACTTTTTTTCATATAATTACACTTGTGTAGCGCAAATATACAAAACCCGGACAATAATTTGCGTTAACGTAAACGCATAAATGATACCTGCTGACTTTCTACCTCAATATAGGTAGTAATATGCTGGATGGATTACTTGTATCGTGGTAAATTCTTATAGTTGCCTTCTGAAAGTCTTCTTCTTTTGCTTCGTAAATGTTGACGAACTTCTGTGGATTCCTGTCAACCAGGGGAAACCAGCTGCTCTGGATCTGCACCATTATCCGATGGCCTTTTTTAAAGGTGTGGGCAACATCCCCTATATTAAACTTAATCCTTTCAACCTTTCCCGGGGTGAATGATTCGGGAATCTCAAGGCTGTTCCTGTATTTTCCTCTCATCACTTCGCCATGAACCAGCATCTGATAACCTCCCATGGGATATACCAGAACGGGATCCTTGTCAGTATAAATATCCACATTGTTGTAGGAGAGATTGTCGGGAAAAACGTCAATCAGCTTGACAACAAAATCAGCATCAGTTGAGGAGATGCTGACAAGCAGATCGGCCGTCACTATCCCGGTTACTGTTATATCCTCCGTCAGCAGATCTGTTTTGAAGGAAAGGACATCGGGCCTTCTGTCAGCAAAGCGCTGATCGTCTGTCATATATTCCCTTGTTCTTTTGAAATGGACATCTTCAGTATATGGAACCGGTTTGCCGGGATCGCTCAGATATTCACTGAATGAACTGGCTGCCGCTGGACTGTTCCACGTCGAGTTTTCCCTTATCCTGAAGATAGACTGCCCTGTCTTCTTTATTCGCAGGAGGCCATTTTTCAAAATGCTTCCATTCATTGGCGCCGGTAAGAATACTCGTTGCCTCGGCATATTTTCGAAACATCTCCCTTCCCCTTCAGATAATAGTTAAAGAACGGCACCTCGATGTTTTGCTGGTACCATATTGAAGTATTACTCCCGAAACTGACATTCCCGAGGTGTGTTCCGTCGCTGTTTGCCCACTGGACATGATACCAGGGCCCCATGACAAGTTTGTTGAATTCCTTGCCCGGGTTATTCTTTTCTGCTGCAAGATAGGCGTTCCATGCACCCCAGTTATCCTCCGCATCAAAATGTCCTCCAACCCAGAGCATTGCCGGCTTAAGGTTTTTTGTTGCATTCCTCGCGTCTCGTGCCTTCCACCATGAGTCATAGCTGGGATGAGCATAGAGATCCTTCCAGAAAGGAACACTGTCGCCCATCAGTTTTGCAAAGGAGGAAAGGGTACCTGTTTCAAGATAAAACTTATAGTTGTCTTTTATTGGATTCTCAATAGTTGGCGCAGGAGCAGATGTTGGTTTGGGATGGGGCATTCCAAAACCGCTTCCCAGGGCGGCATAAAAACTGAATGCATCGAGAATGAAAAATGCCCCGTTATGGTGAAAATCGTCGCCAACAAACCAGTTTGTAACCGGAGCCTGAGGACTCACGGCAACAAGAGCAGGATGGCCGCTTGCTGCTGCCATTGTCGAATAGAATCCGGGATAAGAGATCCCGAATACGCCAACCTTCCCGTTGTTTCCTTCGATATTCTTAAGCAACCATTCGATTGTATCCCATGTATCGCTGGCCTCATCGATATCCTTGTTTGTTTTTTTGTCAGGATTGAAGGGCCTGACGTTGACAAATTCTCCCTCACTCATCCACCGGCCCCTTACATCCTGGGTGACCATGATATATCCTTCTTTCAGATATTCCTTCTGATAACCGTTCCAGAAAGCATTCCATTTATTCTCACCATAAGGCGCACAGGAGTACGGCGTTCTCGTAATAAGTACAGGGTGTTTTTCAGATTTGCTTTTCGGGACATATATTGAAGTAAACAGTTTAATGCCGTCCCTCATTGTTATATATTTTTCAATTTTGGTATAGTTATTAACTATCCAGATGCTGTCGGCATTTTGTGCAATGACCCGTGAAAAGGAAATTGCAATCAGAAAGAAAACAAGTGACTTTTTCATAGTATCAGGTATAAATGTCTTTTTTCAGGTAAATGCGGTAAGATAAAAATCCAAGCAGTAATGTTATGCCGGCGAAGTAAAGAACACTAAGGGGCTCGAGCCGGTATTGAGGATTAATTACATCCACCCCTACATATTTAAAAGGGCTGATATATCCGATTTGTGCTGCACTCCCCGAGATTTTTGAAATCGTATATATAAAATATAAGATAAGAACAAGGCCGATTGTTAAAGTAGTGACCGGCTTTGCCCTTTTCACAAGTGTCGAAATAAAAAGTCCGCCTGCCCCGAAAAACAGATTTAACAGCAGGCTGTATACCGAAAGTATCAGAAAAGCCTTTACGCTGAATCCGCCCTTCTGAACAAGTTCGAGAGCTGTTAACCCGGCAACTGAAGCGAAAATATTCAGAAAAAAAATGTTGAGAAATACCACCGCAAGCTTACTGATGAATATCTCCCCCCTTGAGAGAGGCTTTGTAAGTAGGTATTCCGCAGTTTTATTGTACTCTTCCTTAAGAAGAATATTTGAACCGAGAACAACTGGCAAAAACACTTCCCAGAACCATCATGAAGACAAGGTTGTTTGAAGCATAAAATCCAAGCGGTGAAAGCAGGTCGTTGAAATTCGATATCCCCTTGAACTGCAATGCTCCCTTGGGAACAAGACTCATCATTCCCAGAACCTGTGACTGGTTTGCCAGAAAAGTAGGGTAAACGGCCATCGTCACAGATATAAGCAGGATTATTATCATTGTCCAGATGACAAGGCTGACAATATTCCTCCGCATCTCCTTAAAAAACAGGTTGCTGCTAATCATTCTCATACTCTTTTACTGGTAGTAATGCATAAATATCTCTTCAAGGGAGGGTTCCTCAATTGTGATGTTAGTCATCCTGTGAGATGACAATGATGAAAGCAGCTCATTGATATCTCCCGAATACATAAACGACAATCCATTCCCCGGAGTAGTTATCTTCTGCTGAATTCCTTCTGCTGCAAACGCTGCGCTCACTGATTTGTCTTCGAATTCAATCTCTATTTTTTTCAGCTGTTTCTTCCTTAGCGCTTCAATCTCTTCAAGCTGAATAATCTTCCCTTCCTTTATTATTGCAACCCTTTTGCAAAGCGCCTGTACTTCATTAAGTATGTGTGAAGAGAAAAAGATTGTCATCCCTTTCCGGTTCTCTTCGCGAAGGAGTTCAAAGAATTTTATCTGCATCAGGGGGTCGAGTCCGGTTGTCGGTTCATCAAGGATAAGAAGCTTTGGACGATGAAGAAGACTCTGCACGATAGAGACCTTCTTCCTGTTTCCCATCGAAAGATCAGCGATGTTTCGAGAGAGATCGAGCTCAAAGAGTTCAGAGAGCTCCGCGATCCGGTCACTGCTTCCCGGGACTTTGTAAAAATCAGAACAATAGGAGAGAAACTCATGAACTGCCATCGAAGAATAGGCATTTGCATCAGAAGGGATATAGCCAGTGTGCTGTTTTATCTTTTTAGTTTCACGGACAACATCCATGCCCATTATTCTTGCACTGCCTGATGTAGGAAATATGAGGTTCAGCAGGATCCGTATAGTTGTTGATTTACCCGCACCATTCGGTCCTATGAAACCGAAGATCTCTCCCTCCCCGATATCAAGACTGACGTTTTCGATACCCCTCGATTTTCCGTATCGCTTTGTAAGATCCCTGATCTCAATTATTGGAGATTGCATTGGCTGTATTAATATGTAATATAAAAGTAAGAATTATTTCATATAGAATCCCTTAAACACCTGGTCGCATTTATTTAACTTCTTTATTTAACTTTGGATAACAATTCCCGTTCTGATTAACTTATTATTAGCGGCAAAATGAAAAAGTACCTTAAAATCCTCGCTTACACGATAGGCTCTATAATTGGGTTAATAATTCTACTGGTGGTAATTACTGTTCTTTCCATTTCCATTTCCGGGAACAAGGCTGCCAAAAAGAGCCAGGCTCTGGCCGGCCCTGAGGTAAAAACATTAACTGTGGAAGGGCTTACTTTCCGCGACCTTAATAAGAATGGAAGGCCTGATATATATGAAGATCCCCGGAAGTCAATTGAAGACCGTGTGAATGATCTGCTGTCACAGATGACTCTTGAGGAGAAAGCCGGGTTGATGTTTGTGTCGATGATAAGCATGAATAAGGACGGATCGCTTTCAGAAAAGCCTTCGCTTAGTGATGCTTTCTCTTTTGCCGTTCCCGGTACTTCGACAATGATGTTATCAAAGAATATCCACCATTTCAATATCCTGGCAGGAACAGGCAAAAAGGAGATGGCGATATGGCACAACAATATCCAGAAGCTGGCTGAAAAGACAAGACTCGGTATCCCTGTCGTAATTGAAACAGATCCGCGCAACCAGTTCAGCACCAATCCTCTTGCAAGCCTCTTTGCCGGAGATTTCTCATTGTGGCCCGAGCCGCTTGGTCTGGCAGCAATAGGAGACTCTGCCCTTACCGCAGCTTTCGGCAACATTGCGCGTCAGGAGTATCTTGCAACCGGGATCAGGGTGGCTCTCCACCCCATGGCTGACCTTGCCACGGAACCGCGCTGGGGGAGAATCAACGGCACTTTCGGCGAAGATGCCGCCCTCTCTGCAAAAATGACATATGCATACATCAGGGGATTCCAGGGAGATTCTATCGGGACTAATTCCGTTGCCTGCATGACGAAACATTTTTCCGGCGGCGGTCCTCAGAAAGAGGGTCTCGACCCGCATTTTCCCTATGCCAAGGGACAGGTCTATCCCGGGAATAATTTCGATTACCATCTCATTCCATTTGAAGCTGCCTTCAGGGCTGGAACGATGGAGATAATGCCATATTATGGAATTCCGATGGATAAAACTTCAGAGAACGTCGGCTTTTCTTTCAATAAGGACATAATTACCGGCATGCTGCGCGACAAGTATCATTTTGAGGGCATTATCTGTACCGACTGGGGTCTGATTACTGATGTTAAAATGCTTGGAATGATGGTTTTGCCGGCACGCGCCAGAGGAATGGAAAATGCCACACAAGAAGAGAGAATGCTGAAATGCATCGATGCCGGGGTTGACCAGTTTGGCGGTGAATATATCCCTGAAATGCTTGTTAAGCTGGTTAAGGATGGCAAAATTAAGGAGTCCAGGCTTGATGCCTCAGTGAAAAGAATTCTTCGCATGCAGTTTACTCTCGGCTTATTCGACAATCCTTTTGTTGATGTTGACAATGCCATAAAGGTCGTCGGCAATTCAGAATTTAAAAAAGCCGGCGAGCTGGCCCAGAGAAAATCTATTGTCCTTCTTAAAAACCAGCCGGTTGAAGGAGGAAATACCCTGCCGCTTAAAAAGGGTATTAAAATCTACGTTAAAAATATCGATCCTGTCGTTGCCGGTAAATTCGGAACAGTTGTTGAGGAACCCACTCAGGCTGATATGGCGATTTTGCGAATCAAGGCGCCAACACAATATATTAAAGGCGGCGGCCCGCTTAGCAGGCTTTTCAGTTCAGGAGACCTTGATTTTAAAGGTGAGGCTTTAACTGAGATAATGGAAATAGTGAATAAGGTCCCGACTGTGGTAGACATATATCTCGACAGGCCGGCAGTCATTCCGGAGATTGTGGCTGCCTCAAAAGGATTGCTTGCCAACTTCGGGGCAAATGATGAGGCTTTGCTTGATGTGATATTCGGAAATTTCAATCCCTCGGCAAAGCTTCCCTTTGAGATGGCATCATCAATGGAGGCAGTCCGCAACCAGAAAGAGGATCTGCCATACGATTCAAAAGATCCTCTTTTCCCGTTTGGTTTCGGGTTAAGTTACCAGTAAACCGAAACACTGAAATCGATATTTGTACTGTTATGTCCGCAGTTTGGAAACTGCAGATCTGCATTTGATACATGCCTGATACCGGGCCTCACCTCAAACATCATCCTGCCGGTTCGGTATGCAGCCCCGAATGCCACTATGTCTGAGAATGCAAAACCGTCGGCCAGCCTTTCAGTTTCAGTGTCGGATATCATCGGCCCGATGCTTCCTATTATAAACATGCTGAAGCTCTTCGAAATATTGGCTCTTACCTGGAATCCCACATTTATCACATATTCCATTATTGTCTTCTCCTGAGTATATATCTCTCTTAATTCCATATAATCAGGCCCATAATCGGGTTGAACGAAATATTCATTCAATAGCTGGTGGCTGGCCTTGTAAATTCCGGGTTCGACCTGCAGCTCGTAGCTGAAGATGCCCTTCTTCCATAACTGCCAGTTCAAAACAGCCTTGTATCCCCTGACATCGTATGTGTAATCCTTGCTGTTGAAAGGAAAGGCCTGCTGTGTTCCAATGGTGTACATTAAACCTGTATGCATCGATCGCTTATCTTCCTGTGAATACAATATAGCAGGAAGCATAAGTAAAACCAAAAGGAAGATATTCCGCAGATTTTGTTGTTTCACATTATTGCCTTCTTTCAGAATAGTATCAAATTTAATCCATTTTATGTATTTTTAATCAAATTTGCCAAAATGATGAACAAGCTTGTTATCCCTTTTATTTGTGTCCTGCTTTCTGCTACTTATTGTACTTCCGACCATTCAGTAAAAGACTCAGGGCTATCAGATTCCCTGACAATTGAAAACATCTTCCCTTTTCAGCTGCAGCATTGCCACGGTTCTTCAATTGTGGAACTGCCGGATAAGGATCTTCTTGTGGTCTGGTTCCAGGGAAGCGGCGAGCGTACGGCCGACGATGTGGCAATAATGGGTTCCCGTTACAGCCGTAAGTCTGGCAGCTGGTGTGAACCATTTATAATGGCGGATGTTCCCGGATTTCCGGATATCAACCCTGTTGTCTTCATCGATCAGCAATCGCGGCTCTGGCTGGTATGGTACACGGTAATGGCCTACCAGTGGGAATCTTCGATCCTGAAATACAGGATAAGCGACAATTATATGCAAGACTCTGCTGCTCCCGAATGGATCTGGCAGGATATAATACATATTAAACCCGATGGCAGCACTCCTGACGGGATAGGCAGAAATGACGGGTTTGTGAAAACTCTTCAGAGAAAGTATGATGATTATTATAAATACCTTGTTGAAACTGGCCAGATCAAAAAGAATGGTGAGGCGGGCATTACCGATACTGTCTGGTCGCAGGCTCTCAAACGGTATTTCAGTATCGCCAGGGGATTGAGCCTGGTCAGTAATGGAATTGACACAGACGAAAAAGGTGAAAAGTCAAGAACCCGGCTTGGTTACCCTCTGGCCCGAAGGATCGGCTGGCAAAGCAGAAACAAACCTCTTATTGTCGGAAACAAAATACTCCTGCCGCTTTATTCCGACGGGTTTGACTTTTCCCTGATTGCAATTACTGACGATCTTGGAGCTACCTGGCATTTCAGTGAACCCATAGTTGGCGCCGGACCTGTTCAGCCTGCCCTTGCTCTTTGCCGCGACAGCTCACTAGTAGCCTATATGCGCGATAATGGTCCTCCACCCCAGAGATTAATGAAAAGCATGTCGGCCGACATGGGAAAAACATGGAGCACTGTTGAAGATTCAGAAATACCCAATCCGGGTACCGCGGCAGATATTTGTGTTCTGAAAAGCGGGAATTGGGTTATCGTCCACAATGATGTAGAGGAGGGCAGGCATCGCCTCTCGGTATGGCTTTCAGAGGATGAAGGAAAAAGCTGGCCCCACAGAAAAACACTCGTCGAAGGAACCCCCGGCAGCGAGGTAAGAGCTCACTACCCTGCCATAATACAGGGTTCTGACGAATCAATACACATCTCGTTTACAAACCAGGTAGCTGGAGCCGAGGGTAAGCCATCTGTAAAGAACATAGCCCACGCTGCTTTTTCTGAAAAATGGCTTACAAACTGAAGTTTAACAAACCTTTCCTTCCGGCTTTAAATTATTCCGCAGCCACTGGCCAGGGAACCAGTTTGGATGGATAATAATATATGTCCATCGCTGAGAATCTCTCTCCGTGTTTTGCAAGCCTGACCTTATACTCTTCCCAGTTTCTGTCAGCAGCTGCTGTCCAGCCTATCTCGGCATAGCCGGGAAGCCTTGGAAAGACCATAAATTCAATCTGTTCCATATTGGTTACAGTCTCTGACCACAGAGGAGCCTCAATGCCTATAATGTTTTCCTGTCCGATACCAGGAATATAGGTGGCCGGATCCCATGTATAACCGGCATCAACTTCGATATAGGCAGCCCAGTGCAAACCAAGAGGTGAATCCTTATCATACTGCATGTCGAGATAAGCCCTTTTTGCAGGCGACATAAGGATTTTTGCGCCCTGGCCCACTGCGAGAGCCGCATTTTTTTCACTTGCCCACACCTGGGCAATGGTGCCGGGTTTAAGAGTTGAAAGTGCTATCTCATCCCATGCCAGCACTTTTTTCCCATGCGCTACTACAATGTCCTGAACCCTGTTCATAAACGGAATATAATCCTCTTTTTTTGTCGAATGCGATTCGTCACCGCCTATATGGATATATTCTCCAGGTGTAAGAGCTGCCAGTTCCCTGATAACATCGTCAATGAATTTGTATGTAATCTCGCTTTTTGTATTCAGTGTGCTGAATCCTACTTCAGTTCCTGTATAAAGCTCAGTTGCTTTGCCTCCGATATTTAGTTCAGCATAGGATGACAGTGCTGCATTTGTATGTCCCGGCATATCGATTTCCGGCACAATTGTAACAAAGCGATCTTTTGCATAATTCACGATGTCGGTGTATTGCTCCTGCGTATAAAACCCGCCTTCACCGCCTCCTACCTCCAGGCTTCCGCCATGGGTGGTGAGATTGGGCCACGATTTTATTTCTATCCTCCAGCCCTGATCGTCAGAAAGATGCAGGTGCAAAACATTCATTTTGTAGGCCGCAAGGAAGCCGATGAACCTTTTTACATCCTCAACGGAAAAGAAATGGCGGGAAACATCAAGCATTGCGCCCCGATATGCATAAACGGGGTTGTCGGTAATTGTCCCTGTTGCTATCTTAAGCGGTTCTTCCAGTTTTTTACCCTTTTCTATAGCTGCGGGCAGGAGTTGCCTTAATGTCTGTACCCCCATGAAAGCACCTGCCGGAGCAGCTGCGGTAATGGTTAACTGCTTTTTCGTAATTTCCAGCTTATATCCCTCTGTCCCGGTAACTCCTTCTGCTCCCTGAACTGTAAGAATAATGCTCCCGGAAGGCGGAATGTCAGACCCCGTTATCACATCAATTTCAAAACCGGTGACAGGCTTAAGGATGGCTGCAAGGTAAATGCCAACCTGTTTAAGCTCCTCAGTACTGCCCTGAACATAGATATCAGTACCCTCTTTTACAGTAAACGATTCTCCGGTTGCAGTTACAGAAACGGGTTTCGGGATAATACTCTCTTTTGTAAGGTCTGTGGGCGTTTCAGGAGTGCAAGATACCAGATTTATGATCATAATGCCTGCAATCAGGGTTACAATCGGACGGATTTTTTTTATGGGGTTCATAGCCGTAATTTTTATTTTGCGTTAAGATATGCAAATATTTTTATTTTGAACTCAGAACAATCTCTGGGGAGGTGTGTTATTGTAGTATTGTTTACGAATCTTATAAGCTGCTCCGGCGGCACAATATAGTTTATGGCAGAATCAAAAGAGCTCTCGGAATATAATGTTCACCCCGACCCTTTTGTCCAGTTTGACAGCTGGTACAGGGAAAGGCTGGCCTCAGGAGTACCTGTTCCTTCATCGGTAAGCCTTGGAACCGCATCGTCGCGAGGACAGGTTTCAATAAGAACTGTCTTGCTCAAGGACTACAACAACACAGGCTTCATATTCTTTACAAATACCAACAGCAAAAAAGCTATGCAGCTTTCGGCAAATCCTTTGTCGGCACTACTTTTTTTCTGGCCTGAGAAAGAAAGACAAATAAGAATTGAAGGCACAACGTCAATGTTGTCCGACGAAACTGCCTCTTCATACTTCGCAACGCGTCCCCGGGAAAGTCAGATCGGTGCCTGGGCAAGTGAACAGAGTTCTGTTATTCCCGACCGGAAGCACCTTGTTCAAAGATATGAGCTTTACAAAAATCTGTTCGAAGATAAAACTGTTGAAAAACCGCCTTATTGGGGCGGATATCGTCTTGAGCCCTCCTGGTTTGAATTCTGGGAGAACCGTGAGTTCCGGCTGCACGACAGGATTTGCTATTCAAAGAAAAAGAACATCTGGGTAATTGAGCGCCTTGCACCTTGATTTTTATGGTTTCCTCTTCCTGACTTCAAGCATTTTCTCCAGCTGTATACGGCTCATCTGATCGTCGGGTTTAAGCTCCAGTGCCTGCAGATAGTCTGTAAAGGCCCCCGATATGTCATTAAGCTGCTGCTTTGCAAAGGCTCTGTTATAGTAAAAAATGTAATTACCTCTCTCCCTCGTGATAAGGTAGTCAAAATCACGTATCGCTTCAGAGTATTTTCCGGTAATAAGGTAAAGATTTGAACGGTTATTTATAATTTTTTGTGCCTTTTCCGGCTGATATTGCAATGAGAGTCCATAATCATCAATTGCTTCCTCATTCCGGTTAACATTACCATAAACAACCGCCCTGTTGAAGTAAGCGCTCCCCTTTTCCGGACGGATCTGAATCGCTTTTCCCAGGCATATCAGGGCGCTGTCGGTCTTTCCTTTTTCTCCGTAAATACATCCGGCACTTTCCCACACATCTGCCCTGTTTGTGCCGGCTTGTATGGAGATCCTGAAGTCAGCAAAGGCTTTTGTTTGGTATGTCTTCCTTTCATTTTCACTTTCTGCAGCTTCTGCTCTTTTCATGTAATAAATTCCGCGGATGCTTCTCGCGGTTTCATCCCCCGGGTAAAACATAAGAACCCTGTTCCAGAGGGTCTCACTGTTATTCCATACACTTACTTGTTTCGAAGCTATTATCATCATGCAGATAATAAAAGCAGATGAAATCAAACGCAGCGGCAGCCTTATTCCCGGAGACTGTTCATCAATTAGCACTGCCGGAATGAAGGCCAGTCCGATATAAGCAAGATAAGTGTACCTGTCAGCCATTATTGCAGCTCCGACTGATATGATCTGCAGAACCATCATTATCGTAACAAAAAAGAACCCTAAGCCAAAAAAAATAAGTTTAGTTCTTTTAAGCGACCAGACAGCTATTACAGCCACAAAAACAAAAACAAGAGGAGCTGAGATAAGAAGGATCCCTGACATTCCTGTAAATGCAGCTCCCTGTGAAGGATATGGATATAAAGGGGAAAGGTGAAAAGGAACCAGGAACTTGACAATATACATTACAAATCCGTAACCGGCATATTCTATCCTGTGCAGAAGAGAAAAGCTGTTGGGATTGTTTATTGAAACAGCTGTTATTCCAAAAATAAGGGAGATAAGAAAAAACGGCAGAAGGACGATTATATTAGCTTTTGAAAAAACTCCCTTAAGCGCTTTCATTGCGGCGTTCTCTCCATCTGATTTCTTCATCCAGAATTCAAGAAGAAGAAGAACAAGAGGAAAAGATACTGCCATTGCCTTTGACAGGCAGGAGAATATAAAAAGAACCAAAGCAGAGGAATACCATAAATAAGCCCGGCGGCTGTTCGCTTCCCGGTACCTGTAATGGATCCAGCTGATTAGTCCCGACAGAAAGAAAAAGGAATAGAGAAGATCCTTGCGCTCCGAGATCCAGGCAACTGATTCAACATGCATGGGATGCACTCCGAAAAGTGCTGCCACAAAGAATGGGGCAAACCACTTTCTCCCACTGAGAAGAAAGACAAGGTAAAAGACCAGGAGTGTATTCAAAATATGAATAATAACATTCCACCTGATGAATGGCGCGGGCGATATCCCTTCCGGACATTCAGTACATATGTTGTTATTCAGCCGCAGACTCAAAATTGTGAAAGGATGGTAATTAAGTGAGACCGGGGTTTTAAAAATATCAACAACAGATGTCTCGTCCTGATTCCTTACCAGATCATTTTCAACAACATATGTATAGTCATCCCAATCGACAAAACTATTGTCAAAAACACTACGATAGGTAATAAAAACAATTGCGACGAGCAGAAACAGTAAAAATGCTGTAAATCCTCTGTTGCCCCGCTTGCCTGAAACAGTATCAATGATAGAATTGTTTTTCTGCCTGCTCATTTTTCTCCTTTTGTAATGCTCTCTCTGAAAAGAGAGAATTTAATAAGTCCGGTCCTCTGAAGAAGAAACTGAAAGGAGACTTTCAGGACACCCATTCCGTATACGATGCTGTCAGCAAGGCTGATCGATGAGCTGTCATTTGAGTATTCGGTGGGGCAGCTGATTTCACCTATGTCAAACCTGAAATATATAATCTGTGCCAGCAACTGATTATCAAAGATGTAGCTGTCGGAGTTAGATTTATAATCTGTCTTTTCGAGCACCTCTCTGGAGTAGGCCCTGAACCCTGTATGATACTCCGAAAGCTTATGATTCTGAAGGACATTCTGAATAAAAGTAAGGATCCGGTTTGAGATATATTTATAAAGAGGCATACCTCCTTTCAGCGCACCTTTGCCTAGTATCCTTGATCCGAGCACAACGCTGAAGAGCCCGTTTGCAATCAGGTAGCACATTGACGGTATCAGCCGTGGGGTGTACTGATAATCGGGGTGCAGCATAACGATTATGTCGGCTCCCAGTTCGATTGCTTTGTTGTAGCACGATTTCTGGTTTGCACCATAACCCATGTTCCTGTCATGAATGATCGTGTGTTGTATTTGTAACCGGCTGGCTACCGCAAGAGTCTCATCTGAGCTTTTATCGTCGGTAAGTATTATGAAATCAACAATGTCATGCGGGATCTCCTCGTAGGTTTTCTGCAAAGTTCTGGCTGCATTGTATGCCGGCAATACCACCGCAATCTTTTTGCTGTTAATCATTTCACAATGCTTTCATAATAAGCTTTATATGAGAATCTCCCCCTCTCCCCTTCTCCCTTTCTCCCCTTCTTTACTTCTTCAGAGGACTTTCTGCCCTGTCAAAAAACTCGTCCTGAAGCTGCTTAATAGTATTTTCCTTCTTCATATACTTTATAAGTTCGGCAAGCTGGCCGGCGCTGCTTTCGATCAACAGCTCCCCAAGTCTTTTATTCGGGTGTGTTGATATCGCTGGCAAAATGATTGGGATACTTTGCATACCACCAGATACCTGCATATCCAAACGGCACTTTAAGCCTGTTCTGGTCGAGGCCCGATTCGCTTTTCAGCGCCTCCTGATCAACAAAAGCAGGGTTTATAAAATACATCATTGAGGTCTCCTCCTCTCCTGCATGTCCGTCGAGCTTTGCTTTTTTCAACGACTTGATCTCCGGTCCGTTTACAGGGTCATTCCCATCCTGGAATAAAACTACAACATAGTCTCGTCGCGCAGCCAGCTGTGACTGGCAGAAATATTGCAGAAAAGCGCCGTTACCTCCATGTCCGTTGAGAAGAATGATTTTCTTCAGTCCGTTCCTTGAAAGCTCATTACAGGTCTCCTCAAGCATTTTCCAGAGCAGTTCGTTGCTGTATGCTATTGTGCCAGGCTGATGCTTTGCTTCATAGATCTGGCTGAAGTAATAAGGCGGAAAAACAATTACATACTCTTTTACAGCAGCATGAAAGGCAATCTCCCGTGACTCATACATGTCTGTTCCCAGCGGAAGATGAGGTCCGTGCTTCTCATTAACCCCGATTGGAATTACACATACTCCGCCGGATTGCTCAACGGCTTTGGCAAATTTGGGAGATGTAAGATCCTCCCATTTATATGGAAGTCCGGATGGAGTTCCGGGTTGTGCTATCATAACTACACTTAATAAAAGGGCCGGAAAGAAAATTCCTCTTTTTTTCATAACACTTTGATTTCTGGTTAATAATCTATCTATAAATCTGTATCCATAATAATTATCCGATTTTTGCAAGCCTGAATGGTTTTATCTCTATTTTTTTCCACACATCTCCGGAAATATAAGGCTCATCCTTCAGCCTTTCATCAAGAGCCAGACGGTCTGTTACCTCGTATACTATTGTTGATCCTATCATTTTACCCTCATCGTCGAGAATAGCTCCTCCGAATAAAACCACACCTTCTTTCTTAAGTAATCCCACCTTTGCAAGATGCTCTTCTCTCACTTTCATCCTTCTCTCCAGGGCGAAGGGATCTGTGCCGTCGTATGCTATCAGTATGAATTGCATGTCATTCAGTCTAAATATTGTGAACCGGATAAATTTAAGAATAATTATCTTTGCAATATATGCTTCTTTTCGGCTAATTGACAGCAGTAAGTTTCATTAACAACAAGGATGCTTAAATTAAAGAATTTATTCGATTCAATTCCTTTTATCAAGGATCTTGGAAGAAAGGATCACAAACCGGCTTACGGGGCCCTTGATATTTTCAAGTACATCGGACCCGGGCCTGCTGGTGACCGTCGGATTTATTGATCCCGGAAACTGGGCAGCCAACATAGCAACAGGCTCCGGCTATGGCTATACTCTGCTCTGGATTGTTACACTATCGACAATAATGCTCGATCGTTCTTCAGCATAACGTAGCTCACCTGGGTATTGCAACGGGTCTTTGTCTGTCGGAAGCGGCAACGATTTATATTCATTCCGAAAGTATCAAAGGCAATCCTCTCATTTGCAGTACTGGCCTCTGTATCCACTTCCCTTGCCGAAATACTTGGGGGCGCCATTGCACTGAATATGCTATTTGATATTCCGATAAAGATTGGTGCTATTCTGGTTGCCGCTTTTGTGATGATTATGTTATTCACAAATTCATACCAGAAGATTGAGAAATGGATAATCGGTTTTGTTTCGATTATAGGACTCTCGTTCCTCTATGAGCTCTTCCTTCTCGATGTCGACTGGGCAACCGCCGGTATTTCCTGGGTAAAACCATCAATTCCCGAAGGCTCTATGTTATTGTTAATGAGTGTTCTGGGCGCTGTTGTGATGCCGCATAACCTCTTTCTTCATTCTGAGGTGATACAGAGCCGCCAATGGAACCTTCAGGACGAAAAGATTATTAAGAGGCAGTTAAAATATGAATTCGCCGACACTCTTTTTTCGATGATAGTTGGATGGGCTATTAACAGTGCTATGATAATTCTTGCAGCTGCAACCTTTTTTAAAAACGATATTGTTGTCAATGAGCTGCCTCAGGCCGAAAGCCTGCTCGAACCATTGCTGGGAACAAAGGCTTCGCTGGTCTTCGCCATTGCCCTCCTTTTTGCCGGAGTGGCCTCATCGATTACATCGGGAATGGCCGGAGGTTCTATAGTATCAGGAATGGTCAGGGAACCATACGACATTAAGGATAACCATTCAAGGACAGGAGTCCTGATATCCCTGGCCGGGGCTCTGCTAATCATCTTCTTTATTGGCAATCCATTTAAGGGACTGATCCTTTCGCAGGTCTTCCTCAGCATTCAGCTTCCATTCACTGTTGCAATTCAGATCTACCTCACATCATCGAAACGGGTTATGGGTAAATATGTCAACTCACCTTTTCTTATTATAATACTGTCTTCAATTGCGGCGATTGTTACTTTTCTGAATATAAAATTGCTTTTTGAATTTATTAATGGTTAAATACTTTCCCGTTTATTAATATGACTATGGAAAAATACAGATGCGGATTGGTATTAAGCGGAGGAGGAGCCAGGGGGTTTGCTCACCTTGGCCTTATGCAGGCGTTGAATGATGCCGGAATTTTTCCGGATGTTATTTCAGGAACAAGCGCGGGAGCCCTGGCCGGAGTGCTATATGCCGATGGCTATACCCCCAAAGAGATCCTCAAGATAATGAACCACGGCAGCCGGCTCGAATTCATGAGGCCGGCAATGCCCAGAGAGGGACTCCTTCAGCTTGGAGGCATAATTAAAATACTGTCATCTGTTTTAAGAGCCAGGACATTTGAAGAACTAAAAATACCGCTTTATGTAACTGCAACAGATCTGAACAACGGAAAGCCTGTTTACTTTTCTGAAGGAGAACTTCTTAATCCTGTAATTGCTTCAGCAAGCATACCAGTGCTGTTTCAGCCTGTGGTAATTGACAATATCTGCTATGTTGATGGCGGCGTTCTTGACAACCTGCCCGTCAGGCCTATTGAAAACAGCTGTAAAAAGCTCATCGGGTCCTTCGTAAATCCTGTCGGGCAAGTAGATAAGGTGTCCGGACTGATAAATATTGCCGAGAGAACGTTTATGCTCAGCATGTCTAAGGAGATTTCGGAAAAGTCCAAAAAATTCGATCTTTTTGTCGCACCGCAGGAGCTTGTAAATTATAAGATACTCGATCCTGAAAAAGCGGAGGAATTATTTTCTGTAGGCTATGAAGCAACAGTTAAAAAACTAAAGGACTCTGATTTAATTAAATTACTTATAGAAAAAGACTAATCCTTTATAGATTTTGTTCCGTAAATCTCGCCATTACGCCGTTATGCCGTTATGCCATTAAAAATGACTGGTACCATCCCAGCAATGCGTGCAGAGTTTTTCTTTCGGCAGTCCAATGGCTTCAACAAGATCATCGAGACGCTGGTAAACAAGCGTATCAAGATCAAGATTTCTGGCAATCTGCTGTACCATCTCAGCATATTTTGCCGAATCGGGATTGCAGTATTCCGCCAGATCTTTTTCATCTCCGCCAAGTTCTTTTATTGCCTTTCTTCCTGCCAGCTCAAATATCGACCGCGATTCTGAAAAATTCAAAAAATCGCAGGCGAAAAGCAGAGGAGGGCAGGCAATGCGCATATGTACTTCGGCAGCTCCTGATCGCCTCAGATCAACGGTATTGTCTTTAAGCTGGGTGCCTCTCACAATACTGTCGTCGAGAAATACCATTTTTTTACTTTTTATAACAGCTTTGTTTGGTATCAGCTTCATTTTTGCAACAAGATCGCGCTGCCCCTGCTGCTGGGGCATAAAACTACGGGGCCATGTGGGAGTATATTTCGAATATGCTCTCATATAGGGCACCTGCCTTTCATTACCATATCCGACAGCGTGGCCAACTCCCGAATCGGGTATCCCGCATACAAAATCAACTTCTGCATTGTCCCTCCTGGCAAGTGCCGCACCGCACCTGTACCTGGTTTCATCAACATTTATACCTTCATAATACGATGGCGGATACCCATAGTAAACCCAAAGGAATGAACATATCTGCATCTTCTCCTCCGGCTTTCTCAGCTGCGTATACCCGTCGGCTGTAACGTGCACAATCTCTCCGGGACCAAGAAAATAATCGAGTTCAAATCCGGTATTCGGAAAAGCGCATGATTCTGACGCAACGGCGTGAGCCTGGTCGTTTTTCCCAATCACAACCGGGGTTCTTCCTAAAAGGTCTCTAGCAGCAATAATACCTTCATCTGTAAGTATCATCAGCGAACAAGACCCTTTTATATTCTCAAATACATTTTCAATTCCTTCCCGAAAACTGTCTTTTTCACAAATCAGGTTGGCAACTACCTCAGTCGGGTTTATATTTCCTTCAAAGTTTTCAGTAAAATGCTTTTTCCCCTTAACGAAATGGTCCTCCAGTTCAGTCAGATTAACCAGCCGGCTGACTGTGACTATCGCAAAACGTCCGAGATGAGAATTAAAGAGTATTGGCTGAGGGTCTGTGTCACTGATTATTCCCATGCCGGAGTTTCCTTCCAGTCCATCCAGCTCATTTTCAAACTTTGTCCTGAAATATGAACTTTCAATACTATGTATCGATCGCCTGAACCCCTTTCCGGGAATATTGAATACCATCCCGGCACGTTTTGTGCCAAGATGCGAGTGATAATCAGTACCATAAAAGACCTCTTCAATGCACCTGGATCTTGAAACCACCCCAAAAAAACCGCCCATACTACTGAATATTAATAAATTAACAATAACTACCTGACTGGTAAATTTAATCATTGGATCGGATATTAGAAAAATTCTAAGTATATTCTTAAATTTGTACTATAAATAAATAAAATCCAATGACAGACATTCAGAATTCTCCTCAAACAGGAAACGGAATCAAAAAAAATGCCCCGATAGGCATGATAGCCATATCTATTATACTGGCTGCAGCCCTCATTTTTCTGGTAGTAATGTATTTCGACCAGAAAAACAAAATGGTGGAAATGGAGACAGTTCTGACAGAGGAGAAGGATTCCCTTGCCAATGAACTCCGGCGCATGGTAGTTGCTTACGATACTATGAAGACCAATAACGACACCCTTAACGCGGGCCTTCTGAAGGAAAAGGAAAGGATAGTAAAGCTTTTAGCTGTTAATGCCAATAATGCACAGCTTATAAGAAAATACAAGAGTGAGATTACGACGATGCGGGAGATAATGAAAAGCTACATTGTTCAGATCGATTCGCTCAATACAAGGAATAAGAAACTCGTTGCTGAGAATACCGAAATTAAGCAACAGATAACACAGGTCCAAAATACCAATACAGAACTCACTAAGGTCAAGGAGGAGCTTACAACCAAGGTTGAAATTGCTTCTGTGATCCAGGCCAAGGATATCGTTGCAGTGTCTCTGAACAAGAAGAGAAAGGAAACCACCAGGATTAACCTGCTCGACAAACTGAGGATCTGTTTCACTCTTCGCGAAAACCCTCTTGCCAAAGCCGGCGAAAAGATTGTATACATGAGAGTTATTCGTCCCGACTCCCTTGTAATCGCTACCAGTCCTTCAAACCTCTTTACCTACAAGGGCAACCAGATGATTTTCTCTGCGAACCGTGCTGTCGACTATATGAATCAGGATGTTGAAATGTGCATTTTCCTCGATAATACGGGAGATTTCATAATAGGGAATTACAGCGTAGAACTGTACCTCGAAGGCATCAGGATAGGAAAGACGAATTTCATGCTGTCAAAAAGATGATCAATCTTCTCCCGGCATCATAAAATCGGAGATAATATTATCGGATATAAGCTTTCCCTGGTTCGTAAGGACCAGGTTTTTTTTGTCCTGCCTCATCAATCCATACTCCTTGAACTTACCCGACATATTGACTATATAATCATAACCCTCCTTCTCGAATTTATACTCAACATATTCAAGGTCAATTCCCCACATTGTCCTCAATGAAGTCATTATGTATTCATTGAAGCGTTTTCTTACATTAAGCTCTTCGCTTTCAAACAGAGGACTTCCTGCATTAACCGATTGAATATATTTTTTTACGTCGCGGGTGTTCCATTGCCTCGAATAACCATTATATGAATGCGCTGAAGGACCCAGACCGAGGTATTGCACCTGCTTCCAGTAGTTTGAATTATGGATTGAAAAATAACCGGGCAAACCGAAATTTGATATCTCATATTGAATGAATCCCGCCGATTCTGTTTTTTCAAGCAGCAGATTGAACTGGGAAGCGCTCTCCTCTTCATCAATCTCCGAAATAAGACCCTTCTCCAGCATTTTTCCGAATACTGTGCCTGGCTCAAATGTAAGATGATACGCCGATAGATGTTTTATGCCGAATGACAGTGAAAAATCAATATTTGAATCCCATTCGCTGAGACTCATTCCGGGTATTCCATATATAAGATCAATAGTGACATTATCGAATCCGGCTTTTAAAAGCGCTTCGAGTGCAATAACAGCCTGTGCCGAATCGTGCCTCCTGTTAAGAGCTTTGAGGTCGGTGTCCTTCCACGATTGAACTCCAAGGCTTACCCTGTTTACAGCAGTGTTCTTCAAGGCCTTTGCATAATCTTTATCAACATCATCAGGATTCAGCTCAACGGTTATTTCACAAGAGCTTTCAATCTTGAAAAGTTCGCCCAGTTTGCTTAAGACAGCTGACAGGTCAGATGGTGAAAAGAGTGATGGCGTTCCTCCTCCTATATAAATTGTTGAAATTGATTCGCCGCTTAAATACCCCTGCCTTAACGAAGCTTCCTTCAACCAGGGCTTCAATGAAGCGGGAATTGTCGCCAGCTGAAATTACGTGATAGAAGTCACAGTAAAAACAGAGCTTCCTGCAAAATGGTAGATGTAAATATATACCAGCCATTCCTTAAAAATCGGTTTCTGAAATTTATAAATAAAATACCATTCTATTAGCTAAATTTGCACCAAACATTGAAAATGGTAAGGAAGTACAAATTTTCGATTATTGTTGCCCTGATAATCCTTTTTCTGAGCCTCCTGGGTTCGGGCACTCTTGAAAAAGTTGATTTTCTCGATATGAGCTTCACCGACAAGATAGCTCATTTTGGAATGTACTTCGGATTCACTTCGGTGATTATTTACGAGAACAGGAAGCAAATGATGATTTCGGGAGTAATGATAATTGCTGCCCTGATTCCCTTTTTCTACGGCATATTAATGGAGTTTCTGCAGGAATTCATGACAACGACAAGGAAAGGCAGTATATATGATGCTATTTTCAATACATGCGGTATTATCGCTTCATTAATAATGTGGCAATTTATTAAACCTCACATTAATAAGATTATTAAATAGTTATAAGTTCCTTATTGTGAGCTCGCCTAACAAGGTCGTTTATCGTTTTATTTGTAAATAGCTTTATAAGATCCTTTCTGGTGTTCTCATAATCGGAATGAAGGGGGCATGGCTTTTTTGTATTGTCGGATGTAATACAAGAGCTGTTGTGCATCACGCAATTGGTGAATATGCCATCGCCGTCAATAGATATTACAATATCGAGAAGGCTTATCTTTTCGGGATCTTTAAGCAGCGAGAAGCCTCCGTGCGGGCCTTTGGCAGAACTTAGTATTTTCTGCTTTGCAAGCTGCTGCAGAATCTTTGCAAGGTAGGGAGTTGGCAGCTTAAGATCCGCGCTTATCTGTTTTATTCCTGTTTTACCATTTTCCGGCGGCTGACTGGCAATATATACCATTGCCCGGATACCATACCGGCATGAGTTTGAAAGCATATTAATACATTTTTAATGGTATTTTATCAATTCTTCCGCTGTGACGCCCTTCTTCAAATGATGTGGAAATAAATGTCTTTACAATAAGGTATGCTTCCGAATCCGATATGAACCTTGCCGGCAACGCGCAAATATTAGCATCGTTATGTGCCCTTGCAAGACGGCTTATTTCTTCATTCCAGCAAAGAGCACTGCGTATTCCCTGGTGCTTGTTAACTGTCATGTTAATTCCATTTCCTGTTCCGCAGATTGAGATCCCAAGGTCATACTCTTTTTCCGAAACAGCCCTCGCCAGATTATGCCCAAAATCGGGATAGTCAACTATTTCATCAGTGTAACTTCCCAGATCTTTTATATCATGCTTTTCCTTAATCAGAAAATTGACAATTTTTTCCTTAAGGTAAAAACCTGCATGATCAGCTGCAATTGCTATCTTTTTCTTTTCCAAATGTTCTTTTTTTATTATTATTGAAAACCTGATGCAAATTAAAACAATTGATCCTATAAAAGAAAATAGTACTCCGATATCTTTATTTACCATTAAATCTTCGTAAAAAAGTCTTGCGGTCTTGCAGTCATGCGGTCATGCAGTCGTTCAATCATGCAGACGTGAGGGTCATGATGTTGTTTTTCCTTTTTCTAAACTAACAAAAGAACGCTGAGATTGTTCTTTTTCTGGTATTCTATTATTACTTTATGTTAATTGACCTGTTAATAACCTGTATAAAACCTGTGATCTGTTTTATTAAAACTTCTCCTTTTTCATCTCTTTGGCTGTTTTTAATGATGTAAAACCCGTTTGAGATTACTTTTAAGTTAAGAAAGTCGAAATATGAACCGGAAATAAACCTTAAAAACAATATTTTTGCTACATTGAAACTATCAATAATATGTTCTTAACAACTGTTAATTATTTTGCTAATTATCTCATTCTCAAAAATGGTATGTTTTTTGAGCTGTTGAAAAGATGTTCGTTCAGTTATGACGATGATAAAAACAACAAAAAACTAATTTTTATTTCAACACTATTAACAGTACATCATAAGCATCATTAGAAAATTAATATTTAATAAATTAAGAATATAATGATGTTAATAATCCGGTAAAATTGTTTGTGCACAAAATTACCCCGCTTGTATTGATAAAGTTTATAAGTTTGAATTTTGATATTGAAGATGGAAACAAGGTCTGTTGAATATTATATAAATGAAATAAAAAGGCTTAAGGCTGAAAAGAATGCTATAATACTTGCCCACTATTATCAGACCGGAGATATACAGGATATTGCCGATTTTATAGGGGACAGCCTTGCTCTTTCTCAGAAAGCTGAATCGAACAATGCCGACATAATACTTTTTGCCGGAGTTAAATTCATGGCTGAGACTGCAAAAATACTGGCTCCTTCAAAAAAGGTTCTCCTCCCTGATCTGAATGCAGGATGTTCGCTCTCCGATTCGTGCAAAGCTGTTGATTTTGAAAAATTTATAAATGATAATCCGGGAAGAACTGTAATATCGTATGTAAATACTTCAGCTGAAATTAAGGCACTTTCTGACATTATTTGTACCTCATCAAATGCAGTTCAGATAGTTGAATCCCTGCCTCATGATGAGAAGATAATATTTGCCCCCGACCGTAATCTGGGTAATTATGTTCTCAATAAAACGGGACGCGATATGGTTATCTGGAATGGAACATGCCATGTACATGAAGAGTTTTCACTTGAAGCCATTATTAAACTGAAAAATGAAAACCCCGATGCAAAGATTATCGTGCATCCCGAATGCGAACTTCCGGTACGAATGGTTGCAGATTACATAGGATCAACATCTTCATTGCTTCAGTTTACTAAAAAAGACAATGGAAAATGCTATATTGTCGGAACTGAACCTGGAATAATTCACCAGATGAAGAAGGAAAACCCGGGAAAAACATTTATTCCTGCTCCTCCAAGAGATTCAACATGCGGATGCAATGAATGCAGTTTTATGAAGCTTATCACAATTGAAAAAATATACCGTTCGCTTAGCACTGAAAAACACGAGATCCTTCTTGATGAAGATATTATGATTAAGGCAAGGAAACCAATAAAGAGAATGATGGAGATTTCAGCAAAACTTGGTCTGTAAATGAAAAGAAACTTATTTCTCATAACTTTTTTACTGATAGCAAGACCACTGTTGTCTCAGGAGTTTTCCGGTCTTTCGGATGGATACCAGATATTTAAATATCCTAATGGTGCTGTTTCAGGCGAAGGTCTTATAAAAAACGGAAAACCTGAAGGATTCTGGAAAAGCTATTATGTAACAGGGGTAAAGAAATCAGAGGGAAGAAGAACAAACTTCCTCCTCGACAGCATCTGGGTGTTTTATGATCAGACCGGAGATACCACCGATAAGATCAGTTACCTGCTTGGTAAAATGAACGGCTGGTATTATAAGTATAAAAAGGATCCTTTTAAGGGTGTTTATATATATTCCAGGGAACTGTTTGCTGCTGATAAGAAAGAGGGCACTGCATATACCTATTTTCCCGACGGTAAGATAATGCAGACAATATCATACTCTGCAGGGAAAAAAGAGGGTCTTTCAAAGGAATATGACAAGGATGGAAATATTGTCACACTTTTCGAATACAATAAGGATTTCCTTGTCAGCCGGGAAAGGATCAACAGAACAGACGCTAAAGGTCTTAAGCAGGGCGTATGGAAAGATTTCTATCCGGGAGGCGGTGTTAAATCGGAAAAGACTTATAAAGACGACCTTCTGCACGGCTATTACAAGGAGAAGGATAACAGGGGAAGACTTGTACTTACAGTGCTCTATGAAAACGGGGCTGTTGTTAAATCGAATGTTGATGATCTGCCCGACATTGAAATTGAAAATAAATATGGTCCCGACGGAAAGCTGATTTACAGCGGTCCCTTCAGAAACAAGGTCCCTGTTGGTATTCACAGGGAGTATGGAAAGGACGGAAAGGTTACAAATGCATTCAGATATAACGATAACGGAGTGCTTGTCTCAGAGGGAATTATAGATGATGCAGGAAATGCAAATGGAAAATGGAAAGATCTTAATTCTGATGGAAAAATTGTTGCTGAAGGTCAGTACACAGACAACAGGAGATCAGGAACATGGAAATTTTATAATTCATCCCAAAAGGTTGAGCAGACCGGAAACTATAATGCCGGACGGCCAGATGGCTTATGGAAATGGTATTATCCCGACGGATCAGTATTACGTGAAGAGGAATATTTCCAGGGACAGCGCGATGGCTTATATACAGAGTATTCGCCTGAAGGAGAAATAATTGCACAGGGAAACTATGCAGAAGGCGAGAAAAACGGGGAATGGAAATTTAAATCCGGTGATTCAACAGAAGAAGGAAAATATATTATTGGCCTTCAGGATGGAGTATGGAAATCATATTTCAGCAATGGAAAACTGAAATCGAAAATGAACTTCATTCAGGGCAATCCGGACGGAGAGCAAGTACTCTATTATGAGAGCGGAAAAATCAGGGAAGTTCGTAATTACAACATGGGAACCAGGGAAAAGACATGGAAAAAATTCAGCGAGGAGGGAATTCCTGAGATTGTGATAGTTTATAAAAATGATGTTGAAATAAGCATAAACGGAGTCAAGATCAAACTGCCAGAAAGCGATACCCGGTTGATTCAATAGGATATGTATTTATGGATGAAAACCTTAACATAAGGCGTGAGGCTGTACCGGTAAACGATAAGGAGTTTGAGAAGCAACTGCGTCCTCTGAGCTTCAGCGATTTCAAGGGTCAGAAACAGGTAATTGACAACCTTTCAGTTTTTGTTACTGCTGCCCGGCAAAGAGGCGAATCACTCGATCATGTTCTGCTTCACGGGCCTCCGGGACTTGGTAAAACTACACTTGCTGCAATAATTTCAAATGAACTGCAGGTGAATTTCCGGGTTACTTCGGGCCCGGTGCTTGATAAACCCGGTGATCTGGCAGGTCTTCTTACAAACCTGCAGGAAGGTGATGTTCTCTTTATTGATGAAATTCACAGACTTAGTCCGGTTGTTGAAGAGTACCTCTATTCAGCAATGGAGGATTTTCAGATAGACATTATGATCGACAAAGGGCCGAGCGCAAGATCTGTGCAGCTGACCCTCAATAATTTTACGCTAATCGGTGCAACAACGCGTTCTGGTCTGCTTACTAGTCCGCTTCGGGCTCGCTTTGGAATTAAGTTTCACCTCGAATACTATGATCATGAGATCCTGACCGGAATTGTAAAGCGTTCTGCAAGTATACTCGATGTTAAAATCGATGAAGAAGCTGCTGTTGAAATAGCAAGGAGAAGCCGCGGCACGCCGAGGATCGCAAATGCGCTTCTGCGGAGGATAAGGGATTTTGCACAGGTTAAGGGTTCGGGCGAAATTGATATTGCCATAACCCGCTACGGGCTTAATGCTCTGAATATCGATCAGCACGGGCTCGATGAAATGGACAACAGGATTCTTTCTGCTATAATAGACAAGTTTGGAGGAGGTCCGGTTGGGCTTAATACCATATCAACTGCAGTTGGAGAAGAGAGCGGTACTATTGAGGAGGTTTATGAACCTTTTCTTATAAAAGAAGGCTATCTCAAGCGTACTCCCAGAGGCAGGGAAGCTACGGAACATGCATACAGGCACCTGGGAAGACAGTTTGGACTTACAGAATCAGGGACTCTCTTCTGATTATCAGTTGAAAACATTGCTGATCTTCTCAAGCCCCTTCATATTCATAATTCTGATCTTTCGGCCATTCAGCTCAACAAGTTTATCTGATTTGAACTCAGAGAGCAGCCTTATCACAGATTCAGTTGCTGTGCCGACAATGTTTGCAAGCTCTTCGCGGGTAAGTGATATCTGAAGATATTGCTGGTCGTCAATGCCAAAATCATTTACAAGAAACAATAATACTTCGGCAAGCCTTTCCCTTACTGTTTTTTGAGCAATATCTGTAATAAATGAGTTTGCTTCACCCAGTTCGTGACAGGCAAGCTTCAGAAGTTCAAGAGCATAATCTGCGTTTGTCTTGATAAGAGAGATAAGGATCTCGGAAGGGATAAAACAGACCTGGCAATCCTCAATTACCTTGGCAGAAGTGCAGGCAGGCTCATTGCTCAGAACGCTCCTGTAAGCAATTATATCTCCGCTGCGTGCAAAACGTATTATCTGCTCCTTGCCGTCAAAGCCTGTCTTGTAAACCTTAATTATCCCGCTGTTGATACAGTAAAACCCGCTTATCCGGTTTCCCTCCTGGTAAAGTACATCTCCCCTTTTATACTGGCGGAACTCCTTTTCAAAATTGATTGTGATAACCTCGTCGGGAGTGAGATGCCTGAATAGCGAACCTGATTCAAGTGCGCATTTGTTGCATAAAGGAACCAGGATATCCTGTTGTTTCATTTTATTGGTTGAATTTCAAAGATTAACACGATGCGGGGTGATTTGTTCATCTTCTAAAAAGCTGCCTTAAACTGGTCAAGAAAACGGACATCATTTTCAAAATAAAGTCTGAGGTCGTTAACCTGGTACTTCAGCATTGCCATTCTCTCAATCCCCATTCCAAATGCAAAACCGGTATATTTCCGACTGTCAATGCCGCATGATTCCAGAACATTTGGATGTACCATGCCGCAGCCAAGGATCTCAAGCCACCCGGTATACTTGCAGACATTGCACCCTTTGCCTGAGCAGATACTGCAACTTACATCAACCTCAGCCGAAGGTTCGGTGAACGGGAAGTAAGAAGGCCTCAATCTTATCTCCGTATCCATGGAGAACATCTCCCTTGCAAAAAAGAGCAAGGTCTGCTTAAGGTCGGCAAATGATACATTCTCATCAATATATAAGCCCTCTACCTGGTGAAAAATACAGTGGGCCCGTGCTGAGATTGCTTCATTACGGAATACTCTTCCGGGTGATATTGTGCGTATGGGTGGCTTCTGATTCTGCATTACCCTCACCTGTACTGACGAGGTATGGGTGCGGAGAAGGATATCCTGAGGACTTGAATCCTCGGAGGAGATTCTTGAGATGTAAAAAGTATCCTGCATGTCTCTCGCAGGATGTTCGGGTGCAAAATTAAGCTTTGTAAAAACATGATCGTCATCTTCAATTTCGGGTCCCTCCGAAACTGTGAATCCGATACGGCTGAAAATCTCTATTATCTCATTTCTTACAATAGAAATGGGATGTCGCGAACCGGCCTGGAGAGGAAATCCCGGACGGGTCAGATCAGCACCTGACGAGATCTCATCTATACTTGTAAGCTCAGTTTTAAGCAGGTTGAACTTATCGAGAGCTTCCTGCTTCAATGTGTTTAGCTTCTGCCCCACCTCTTTCTTCTCCTCTGCAGGCACAGATCTGAAATCTTCAAATAATTCAGAAATAAGGCCTTTTTTGCTGAGGTACTTAAGACGGAAAGTTTCAAGTTCTTCCGCACTCTTTACAGATAATGCTGAGATCTCATTGCTAAGCTCGTTTATTCTTTGAAGCATCTCTTGATTATTAACTGTTCAGATTCTGTTATTTGCTGACAATTTTAACTTTCAGGATCTTAATCTCATCTACGGGTTTGTCGTTCGCTCCGGTAGCAACAGTTGCGATCCTGTCAACAACGTCGAGCCCTTCAATTACCTCACCAAACACAGTGTATGTACCGTCAAGCTGAGGTGTGCCCCCCGATGTCGTATAAATACTGCGCTGTTCTGCAGTGATCTTGTATGCCGGAACCGAGTTAAGATAATCAAACATTTTTACTGTAGCAATTTCCTGTATCTCGCTGTCATTTATTGTTTTTCCTGATTTGCGGACACTGTCGGCTGTGAGATAAAGATATTTTGTGAAAATCGCTTGTTTTATGCTGTTGTTTATGTGCTGCTCGGCCTGTCCCAGTTCAGCATCAGTCCACTTCTTGCCCTGGACTATGTAAAATTGAGTTCCGGATGACCGCATTTCGGGATTTGCATTGTTTCCCTGACGGGCAGCAGCAAGAGCTCCTTTTTTATGATAGTTTGCAGGATTGAATTCTGCCGGGATTGTATATCTCTTTAAAGAATCGGGAAGAGCGGTTGCAAGAGCAGGATTTGTTTCAGGATCTCCGGCCTGAATCATGAATTCTTTAATTATGCGATGGAAGGATATGCCTTCATAAAATTGCGTATTAACAAGTTTTATGAAATTATCGCGGTGAACAGGAGTATTGTCGTAGAGCCTGATCTTAATATCGCCAAGGGTAGTCTTTATCGAAATAATTGTATTTTCACTGTCGCCCGGAGCCTTGCATGAAATCAGGAAAACCAAAAGAAACAGTAAGGCTGATCTTTTAAAAAGGATGTTCATGAAATGGTAAATTTGGTTAATAATGTTCTGCAAATCTGAGTGCAAAGATATTTAACTTTGGCGATACACGAAATATTGGTTTTAAAAAGAATATTTTGGAACTAATTGCCTGTTTAGAGTAAGGGCAAAGCTATATTTGTCAACAAATTTTTTAGGTGAAAGAGGTCAGAAATTTAGCGCGGCAGACTATGATTTATGGATTGGGAACCATTGTTCCCAGGTTCCTGAATTACGGCATTATGACCTTTTTCTATACCAGGATCTTTAAGGCGGCTGAGTATGGTATCATTACCGAGCTTTATGCATGGATGGTTTTATTGCTTATTATCCTTACATACGGCATGGAGACAGGTTTTTTCAGGTTTTCACAGAAAAGTGAGGATTTCGAAAAGGTTTACAGCACTGCTATTATAAGCCTTCTGACATCATCTCTGATTTTTATTATTCTTGTATTTGTTTTTATAGAGCCTGTATCTGCCGTTCTTAAATACAGGAATAATCAGGATTATATTAAGATGTTCGCTGTTATAATTGCGATTGATGCATTTACTGCAATTCCATTTGCAAGACTCAGAAAAGAGAACAGGCCAATTGTATTCAGTGTTATCAAGCTTTTAAATGTTATAGTTACCATAGCTGTTGTCCTGTTTTTGCTGCTTGCAGCACCGGGTATCTATGAAAAAAGCGACGGTTGGTTCAGAGAGATTTACGATCCGGATTACAGGATTGGCTATGTCTTCCTTGCGAATCTGGTTGGAAGTGCTGTTACTCTGCTCCTTCTTCTTCCTTATATTGTCAAGGTAAAATTCCGATTCTACAAAGAGATATGGATAAGGATGATGGGATATTCATTTCCTCTGTTGATTGCAGGACTTAGCGGAGCAATTAATGACACTCTCGATAAAGTTATTCTCAGGAGAATGATTGGGGAAGAAACAGGTCTGCAAACAGTTGGAATTTACGGAGCTGGTTATAAGATTGCTGTTTTGCTGGCCTTGTTTATACAAATGTTCAGGTTCGCCGCAGAGCCTTTTTTCTTTGAAAGAGCGAAGCATGCTGATGCAAAGGAGACATATGCTTTTGTTATGCGCTATTTTGTTATTGTAATGTTGATCGTATATCTAGGTATTAACCTGTATATTAATGGAATGCAATATATTATCGGAAAAGAGCTGAGAGGCGCAATGGCAATTGTTCCAATAGTTAGTATGGGCTACCTGCTGTATGGCGTTTATGTAAACCATAGTATCTGGTACAAGCTTAACGACCTTACTATGTTCGGGATCTACATAACTCTGGCCGGTGCTGTCGTGACGGTGCTTATTAATGTTCTTCTTATTCCGTCGTATGGATATATGGCTTCTGCATGGGCTCATATAGCCTCTTATGGCACTATGATAATAATGTCATTCATTTTTGCAGAAAAAAGGTATAAGATAAATTACAATATGAAGAGACTTTTACCATATTTCATTGTGGCGATAGCAATGGTGCTTTTTAAAGTATTCTTTCCTTATCCTAATCTGCCTGCCGAATTATTTATTAATTCCTGTTTTATTATTTTATTCATTTTATACGCCCAATACAGGGATCAGCTTATAACAGTGTTTTTTAAAAGAAGTAAATGAAAATTAAAATTGTAAACAAGTCAAAGCATCCTTTGCCTGCGTATTCCACACCAGCTTCAGCAGGTATGGATCTGAGAGCGAATATTGATAATGACATTGTACTGAAACCCCTTGACAGAGCGCTGGTGAAAACAGGTCTTTTTCTGGAAATTCCGGAAGGTTATGAAGCGCAGATAAGACCACGGAGCGGACTGGCAATTAATAAAGGAATTACTGTGCTGAACTCTCCTGGTACAATTGATGCCGACTATCGTGGGGAGGTCGGAATTATCCTTGTAAACTTATCGAACGAAGAGTTCGTTATTAAGGATGGGGAAAGGATTTGCCAGATGATTATTTCTAAGCACGAACAGGCTGAATGGTTGGCTGTTGAAGTGCTAATGGAAACGGAACGTGGTGCAGGTGGTTTTGGTCATACAGGAAAAAAGTAAGATGAGAAGATTTTTAAAAGGGATTTTAAGCGGAGCATTTATTTTTTTGATCTTTAGTTCGTGCAATAAGGATGTTGCCCCTGCGAAGTCGGGTGAAAAGATCCTAAAGAATTATGATGAGGCCCAGTTTAATTATTTCTATATCGAAGCAATAAAGGAAAAATTACTGGGTAACGCCGGAGATGCTTTAAAGTATTTTGAACAGTGTATTAAAATTAATCCCGGATGCGATGCCTGCTATTATCAAATTGCCCAGATTGTTGTTGCAAATGATGATAATATTACGGGCAAGAAGTATTTAATCAAGGCATTATCGATCGATAATGAGAATATATGGTATCTGTTAATGCTCTCAGGGATATATTATCAGGAGCAGAACCTCGACAGTGCAATAGTTTATTATGAAAGAATTATCAAATCAGATCCCGGAAGCTTCAACAACCTTTTGACACTTGGAAATCTTTATTCCGAAGACATGCGTTATGACGAGGCAAAGGAGGTTTATGATTCTTTTGAGAGGAGGTACGGCGTAAGCGAAAACTCTTCGGTGGCAGCCATTAAAAACCTTGTTCTTGCTCAAAAGTATGAAGATGCTGAGGTGAAAGCAAAGGAACTCCTTTTAACGGAGCCCGATAATATTCTTTACAATGGTTTGCTGGCTGAGATTTACAGAGGAAAGAAGGAAAATGAAAAGGCATTGGAGGTTTATAAATCGTTGATAGACAGGAACCCGGGTAATGGCCCGATTCAATTATCGCTTTGTGATTTTCTGATTTCAGAGGAAAGCTATGATGAGCTTTTTGAGTTGTTGACATCCGTGGTTTTAAACTCCGGCGTGGCTAAGGAAGAGAAGATTTCCCTTATGGCCAGGCTGATTGATGAAAAGCAGGTTGCAACAGAGTATGAGCAAAAACTTGTTCTTTCACTTATGGTGCTTGAGGCAAACTATAAGGATGATAATATCATACCGCTCTTACGTCCGGAACTTTATATTAAGATTGATAAGTTAAATTTAGCAGCCCAGAGACTCGAGGAGTTAATCAAGATTAACATAAACAATTATTATGCATGGGAGAAACTTTTGATTACCTATCTTCAAATGGAAGATTATAAAAAGCTTTTTGAGCGGGGAGAGGTTTGTGCTATGCAGTTTAACAGGTCCTTTCTTGCAAAAGTTTTATTTGCCAATGGAGCTATCGAAACCGGAAAATACGACATAGCGCTGGCAGAACTGAAAAAGGCTGATATCCTTGCGGGCAATGATGATGCAATGAAGCTTCAGGTTATAACGATGAGGGCTGATGTATTTTACAGAATGAAGGATTATGAAAATGCGTTTGCTCAGTTTGATGCGGCATTGGTAATAAATAGTGAAGACCTCACAATTCTTAACAATTACGCCTACTATCTGGCAGAGCAGAATCTAAGGCTGAAGGAAGCGGAAGATATGATTGTAAAGGTAATCAAAGCGGAAAAGGATAATACTACATTCCTCGACACATACGCATGGGTGCTTTACAAAAGGGGAAAGCTTAAAGACGCAGCAAAGATAATGAGTCAAATAATTGGCAGCGGACAGAAACCTGATGCAGAGTGGTATGAGCATTATGGATACATCCTCAGGAAACAGAGGAAGTGTGATGAGGCTGTATTGAACTGGAATATTTCTTTAAAGCTTGATCCGGAGAAAAAGCATTTGATAAAGGAGATCGAAGGTTGTACAAACTGATTTCAATAGCATTTATTATTTCTTTTCTTGGTATCGGATGTTCAGTACTCAGGAAAGCATCGCCGTCTCAAGAATTTCAAGATGAAAGTATTGTAGATTCAGTGGTTTTGAAAAGAGTTGAAAGGAATAATTTTTCACAGGGAGGTTATTTTATTAAAAGTGCTGAAATTGAGGTTTATACAGAAAAACAAAGAGATAATATTGTTGCAACTGTCAGATTCAGCCACACAGGCGGCTATTTAATCAGCCTGAAGAGCAGAGCAGGTATCGAGGCGGCAAGGGTTTTTATCGGCAGAGATACTCTAATGATTAATGACAGAATTAATAAAGTGCTGTATGCAGGTGGCCCGGAATACATTGAAAGAAAGTTTTTTATACCTGAATTAGTGTTTCCTTTGATTTTTGGGGATTTTGTAAAAATCTCTGCAGGCGAAAAGACTGATTCAGTTTGCATCGATGGAAAGCTGAATTACAGAAGCAACAATGCTAATATGTCGGTTTCTTATATAATAGATTGTAAGCTTGGCAAGACAGTAAGGGCTTTTGTTGATACAGGATCGGGCAAGGGCAGGATTACTTTGCTGTATTATGATTTTCAAAAAACAGGAGATTTAACATACCCGGGAAAAATAGAGGTCTCAGGCCTTCCTGATAAAATGACACTAAAGATTGTTGTAAATAGTATAGAATTTCCCTGGATTGGTGATATAAATTTTGTTCCGGGAAACAGATATGAAATTGTGAGGCTTAAATGAGACGAATAATTGTCATAGCATATCTCCTTTTGTTTCCATCTGCCGCTATATACGGGCAGACGAAAAGCGAGCTGGAGGAAAAGAGAAAAAGGACACTCGAGGAGATAGGGTATGTGGATAATCTGCTTAAATCTACAGAGAAACAGAAGGATGAAAGCATGAATGCTGTTAAGATTATTGGGAAGAAGCTTAATCTGCGCGAATCTGTAATAAAGGATATGAAAGATGAAATAGATTTGATTTCGGAGAGAATTGAACTGAATACTCTGGCAATTGATATGATGGAGGACGATCTTCTGGTTTTAAAGCGTGATTATTCAAATGCTGTAGTTAATTCATATAAATCGCAAAAACTAAATACTGAATTGATTTATGTCTTGTCAGCAAAGGATTTTAACCAGGGTTATAAACGCTTTAAATATTTGCAGCAAGTAACAAAATTCCGGAGAAACGAAGCGGAAGTTATTGCTGAGCTTAAAGGATATATAGAGCTGTCAAAACAAAAGTTGCAGGGTGATCTGGTAAGAATCTCAGAGCTTAAAACGCGGGAGGAAATGCAGAAATTGTTGCTGAAATCAGAGCAGGAGAAAAAACAGAACCTTGTTAAAACTCTTAGTAATAAGGAAAGACAATTAAGAGCTGATCTGGAGGAGAAGAAAAAAATTGCAAAAAAGATAGAAGGTGAAATATCAAGGATAATAGAGGAAGAGCGTAAGAAAATAACAAAAACTTCAGATACCCCGGAACAGAAACTGATAGGAGAGGGTTTTGCAGAGAATAAGGGTCGGCTTCCATGGCCTGTTGAAAGGGGTATTATTACAAGTCAGTTCGGGGAACATCAGCACCCAGTCTTAAAATATGTAACCGAAAATAATGTTGGTATTGAAATAACAAGCTCGGGAGTTACAGCTGTGAGGGCTATCTTTAAAGGAGAAGTTGCGAGGGTTTTCCCTATTCAGGGAGCCAATATGACTGTTATTATTCGTCACGGAAAGTATTTCACTGCCTATCAGAACATTGTAGATGCCAAAGTGAAACCCGGAGATAAGGTAGAAACTAAACAGGAGATAGGAACTGTTTACTGCGATACAAGGAATGGAAGCAAGTCGATTCTCAAGTTTATGATATTTCTCGACATAGGAAAGCTCGATCCGGAACAATGGATTTCAAAAAAATAATGAAATTATTGTAACAAAAATTTCGGTTTGGAGTATAAGGGGTGTGAGAATAGAGGATAATATGTATAAAAAGTTAAGAATCGAGTCTGTAACAAATAACCTGCGGGTGGTTGAGAAAGCCATTGATGATGTGACAAGTGATCTCGGTATTCCACAGGATAATTATGGAAAAATTATGGTTTCTGCTATGGAAGCTGTAAATAATGCTATTGTTCATGGAAACAAATCCAACCCGGGAAAGTATGTGAATATCACAATAAGTCATCGGGAAAATGAAGTTAAAATTAAGGTAATAGATCAGGGGCCGGGGTTCAAGCCTTCGGAGGTTCCTGATCCGACAACGCCTGATAATATAGAAATGATAAACGGGAGAGGTGTTTTTCTGATGTCGCATCTCGCAGATGAGATAACATTCAGCAAAAAGGGTAACAGCGTTACAATGGTTTTCAAAAATGTTAAAACTTGAGCTTAAGAATATTTTATGATGAAATAAACTACCGGCTTAAAGGCTGGAGAAACGTAGTGAAAGTTTTTAATGAGGTCATCAGGGAGAACAACTTTGTCCCCGGTGACCTCAGTTTTATTTTAACTACTGATGAAAAGATAAAAGAAATAAATCGTGAGTTTCTTAAACATGATTACTTTACTGATGTTATTACATTTGGAACCATTGAGAAGAATGTGTTAAATGGCGAAGTGTATATTAGTGTTGATACAGTCAAACATAACTCTCAGAACTATAAGGTTAGTTTTAGAGCCGAGCTTTTAAGGGTTATGTCACATGGTGTAATTCATCTTATTGGTTACGATGATGAAACAGCTATAAAGAGAGCTGAAATGAGACGTATCGAAAATATATGGCTTGCCAGATTAGGAGAGGAGATTAGTGATGTTTAATTACGATGTTATTGTTGTAGGCGGAGGACATGCCGGGTGTGAAGCCGCACATGCTGCTGCAGTTATGGGTGCAAAGACACTTCTGATAACTATGGATATGACAAAGCTGGCGCAGATGTCATGTAACCCTGCTATGGGTGGTATTGCGAAAGGTCAGATTGTACGTGAAATAGATGCCCTGGGAGGGATGAGCGGTATTGTTACCGACAGAAGTATGATACAGTTCAGGATGCTTAACAGATCAAAGGGTCCTGCAATGTGGAGCCCGAGAGCTCAGTGCGACAGGCAAAAATTTACTGCGGAATGGAGAAAAGTGCTTGAGCATACGGAAAATCTTTTTATCTGGCAGGAGCAGGCAACTACACTTCTGCTGGAAGCCGGGAAAGTTAAAGGCGTGGTAACGGCGTATGGCACTAAATTTTATGCTGAGGCAGTAATACTTACGAACGGAACATTTCTGAACGGCCTGATGCATGTCGGGTTTAACAGGATTACAGGCGGCAGATCGGGCGACCAGGCATCAACGGGTTTAAGTGAACAGCTGGAAAGGATTGGTTTTTCAGTTGAAAGAATGAAGACCGGAACCAGTGCAAGGATTGATGGTAGAAGCATCGATTTTTCTTCTATGGTGGAACAAAAGGGTGATGAGGAGGGAAGAACATTTTCGTACATGGGAGGAGTAGATCCTCTGCGGGAGCAAAAAAGCTGTTTTATAACACATACTAATGAAGCAGTTCATGATGAGCTGAGAAAGGGACTTGAATTCAGTCCATTGTTCACGGGAAGGATAAAAGGCCGGGGTCCTCGTTACTGTCCAAGTGTTGAGGACAAAATTGTTACATTTAAGGACAAAGACTCTCATCAGCTTTTTATTGAACCGGAGGGATTAGACACAGTAGAGTATTATATTAATGGATTTTCAAGCAGCCTGCCGCTGGAGATACAGTTGAAAGCTCTAAGAAAAGTTAGAGGCATGGAAAATGTAGAGATCTTCAGACCGGGATATGCTATAGAATATGATTTTTTTCAACCGACTCAGTTAAAGCATACACTTGAGACAAAAGAAATAGAGAGTTTGTATTTTGCCGGGCAGATTAACGGAACTACAGGATATGAGGAAGCTGCTGCCCAGGGACTGATAGCGGGGATAAACTCCGTTCTGAAAATAAAGGGACAAAAGCCTTTCATCCTGGGAAGGGAAGAGGCTTATATTGCTGTATTGATTGATGATCTTGTTACAAAGGGTGTTGACGAGCCTTACAGGATGTTTACATCGCGGGCAGAGTACAGGATCCTTCTCCGGCAGGATAATGCCGATGAAAGGCTTACCCGGAAAGGTTATGAGCTAGGATTGGCGGGTAAAGATCGTCTTGAAAGATTTGAAGAGAAGGAGTGCTTTGTAAAAGATGTAACAGATCTGCTGACAGAAGTAAGTGTAGGGCCTGAAGATGTTAATTCATTTCTTGAAAGTGTTAATACGAATACAATTACACAAAAGGTAAAGGCTATAACAATTGCTGCGCGTCCCCAGGTAGGAATCGGAGATTTATTAAGGATTGTGAAGGGCGGAGTGGATCTGGATGCTTTCAGTTCAGACAGATTCTGGGAGATTGGAGAATCTGCAGAGATTAAGATAAAGTATGAGGGGTATATACAGCGAGAGAAAATTGTGGCTGAGAAAATCAAAAGGCTGGAAAATCTTAAAATCCCCGACGATATAGTATATGATGAGCTTGTATCAATATCAACAGAGGGGCGGCAGAAGCTTAACAAAATTAAACCCGCAAACATTGGTCATGCAGGTCGTATTAGCGGGGTTTCTCCTTCTGATGTCAATATATTACTAATGTATCTCGGACGTTAAATGTTCCACGTGGAACATTAATTTATAATTCTAAATTTATTATTATGAAAGTCTCTGGGCGGCTTGTGGATATTCATTCAAGGGATATCTACCCTGTTATTGTTACAATTGAAGGAGATGTCATCTTGGATATTTCAAAGACAGAGCATGCACCTGAAGTTTATATTATGCCTGGTTTAACGGATGCTCACATTCATATTGAAAGTTCTATGATTACTCCCGGAGCATTTGCTGCAGCAGCTGTCAGACAAGGAACTGTTGCTGTCGTCTCTGATCCTCATGAAATAGCAAATGTATTGGGTATAAAGGGGGTTGATTTCATGATAGAGGATGGTAATCAAGTACCGGTGAAGTTCTATTTCGGAGCCCCTTCCTGTGTGCCCGCAACATCATTCGAAAGCAGCGGGGCTGAGATAGACAGTAAGGGAGTAGGATTGTTAATGGACAGGTCTGAAATAAGATTTCTCTCTGAAATGATGAATTTTCCGGGAGTTATTTTTAACGATTCTGAAGTAACAGAAAAGCTTGGTGTGGCAAAAAGGGCAGGGAAACCGGTAGACGGCCATGCTCCGGGACTAACAGGTGAAGATCTTGAAAAGTATGTTTCCGCAGGTATTAGTACCGATCATGAATGCAGTACAATTGAAGAAGCTCATGAAAAGATTAAGCTGGGGATGAAGATCCTTATCAGAGAAGGAAGCGCAGCGAGAAACCTTGATGCTCTGAAGGAGTTATACAATGAATACCCTGACAGGATAATGTTGTGCAGCGATGATTTGCATCCGGAGATGCTTCAGAAAAGGCATATTAATAAACTGGTATCAAAACTTATAACCGAGGGATATGATCAATTTGATGTGATCAGAAGTGCAACTGTTAATCCTAAGGAACACTATGGACTTGATACCGGGTTATTAAGGGTAGGAGATAAGGCAGATTTTATTATCGTTGATGATCCTTTAAGAATGAATGTCATTGAAACATGGATCAGCGGCGCGGTTGCATACTCTGAAGGGAAGGTTAGGTTTGACTACAAACCGGTGAGTGCTGTAAATAATTTCAACTGCAGCAACCTTACACCACAGATGATATATGTAGAAAGAGAAGAAGGACGGATGAGGGTCATGGAAGCTTTTGACGGATCGCTTGAGACAAGGCAGTTTTTTATTGAACCGGCAGGAGAATCAAGGCAAATATTGCCTTTGTTAGATCAGGATATTCTGAAAATTGTTGTTAAGGAAAGATACAAAGATGCACCTCCTGCAACTGGTTTTATTAAAGGATTTGGTCTGAAAAATGGAGCATTTGCAAGTTCTATTGCCCATGACAGTCATAATATAATCGCTGTCGGGACCAACGACGATGATATAATCAGTGCAATTAATGAAGTTGTTAAACACAAGGGAGGACTATCAGTCGCAGCCGGTGGTAAAATCTCATCTCTGGGCCTTGATATTGCAGGGATAATGTCTACACGCAGCTGTGAAGAAGTAGCCGGTGATTACCTCCATCTTTCAGATCTGGTTGGCTCTCTTGGCTGCAGCATGTCGGCTCCGTTTATGACACTTTCCTTCATGGCGCTTCTGGTGATCCCCGAATTAAAGATCTCTGACCGTGGTTTGTTCGATGTGGTGAAGTTTCAGCCGGTGCCGCTGTTTGTTAGGAGCTTCGAAGGCGAACTCTCCCCTTTTGAAGGGGAGCCGACCTGTTGAGTTCATGGAAATAGCAGGATCCCCTGCGATGACCCCGGGAGTACTTAGAGGTACGCAGGCGAGGTAGGTTCCACGTGAAACATAGTTTAACGAAAGAGAATGCAGGCAGCCGCTTCTAAAATGTTTTCAGATCGAGTATCTTTGAATCTTTAAATCCAGTTTAAATGGCTGCTGAATCAAGTTTACTGTCAATTATATCATCTCTGCCTGATAAGCCGGGTGTTTATCAGTTTATTGATGTCTCAGACAGCATAATCTATATCGGAAAAGCAAAGAACCTGAAGAAGAGGGTCTCTTCTTATTTCAGCAAAAACCAATCGGGTAAAACAATGGTCTTACTCAAAAGGGCTGTGAATATCCAGCACATTGTTGTCGATAACGAATCGGAAGCACTTCTGCTTGAGAATAACCTTATTAAACGTCACCAGCCCAGATACAATATCCTTCTGAAAGATGATAAAACCTTTCCCTGGATTTGCCTTAAGAAAGAACCTTTTCCGCGTATATTCAGCACCAGAAATAATATTAAGGACGGCTCAGTCTATTTTGGTCCATATACTTCGGGCCTGATGGTAAAAACATTGATAGCCCTTATAAGGCAGTTATATAAACTGCGCACATGTTCCCTGAATCTGACACAATCGAATATTTCTTCGGGCAAGTTCAGGGTATGTCTGGAATATCATCTGGGAAACTGCAAAGCTCCATGTATAGGTCTTCAGGAGGAGGTTGAATATCTGTCTAATATGCAAGAGATTAAGGATATACTAAAAGGAAATATCTCGACTGTTATAGATCACCTGAAAAAACAAATGGCTGAATATGCTGCTGCGCTCAGGTTTGAAGAGGCACAGATTATAAAGAACAAGATTGATATTCTTGCAAGGTTCAGGGCTAAATCAACTGTTGTAAGCAACAGAATTGAAAATGTCGATGTTTTCGCATATACAGAGGAGGCGGACAATGCGTATATAAATTATCTGAAGGTTATTCAGGGTGCTGTTATACAGACCTATACGGTTGAGCTTAAAACCAGGGTGGAAGAGGAAAAAGAATCGATGCTTGCATTTGCAATTACCGAGATAAGACAAAGATTATCAAGCGATTCAAAGGAAATTATTGTGCCATTTTTACCCGATTTGAGACTCGAAAAAGTGAAATATACAGTTCCTCAGGCAGGGGAAAAGCTGAAATTGCTTGAACTGGCTGAAAGGAATGCAATTTATCGGAAGCTGGAACAGAAGAAAATGAGGATGGAGCACGCACCGGAGGCCAGAACGGGAAAAAACCTTGAACGTCTTAAGAGCGATCTTCACATGCCTGAATTGCCTGTTCACATTGAGTGTTTTGATAACTCAAACATTATGGGCACGAACCCGGTCGCTGCCTGTGTAGTTTTCCGAAATGCCCGGCCAAGTAAGAAAGATTACCGTCATTTCAATATCAAAACAGTTACAGGCCCCGACGACTTTTCCTCAATGGAAGAAGTTATCTTCAGAAGGTATAAAAGAATGATCGAAGAGAGGCAGACCCTGCCTCAGCTTGTCGTAATTGACGGAGGGAAAGGACAACTGTCTTCTGCAATGAAGAGTATTGACAAACTGGGGCTCAGAGAAAAAATAACTGTTATCGGAATTGCAAAACGGCTTGAGGAAATTTATTTTCCCGGCGATAGCGTTCCTATCTATATTGACAAAAATTCAATAAGCCTTAAAATTATCCAGCAACTGAGAAATGAAGCGCACAGGTTTGGAATAAATTTCCATCGCGATAAAAGATCTTCTTCGATGACTCAGTCTGAATTTGATTTGATAAAAGGAATAGGACCAAAAACAAAAGAGCTGCTTTTGAAAAAATTCGGATCGGTAGAAAAAATTCGCAACACTCCGGCAGAGGAAATAAAAAACCTTGTCGGACCCTCAAAAGCAGCAATCCTGGCTGAATATTTCGCCGGATGAGTACAGTTTCCACGTGGAACAAGTACATCCAATTAAACCGTGTAAATATCACAATATCAGACATAACTGAGTTAGCTCAAGTTTAACTCCTGAGACTCGATTAACTTCAGCGACTTGACAGGCAGGTAATTTTGAGGTTGCTCGATCATCAACCCCCTCGCCCTACAGGCACTCCCCTGACGCAGATGAAACTATTAATTAGTGTGATCAACCCCCTCGCCCTACGGCCTTCCCCTGTCAAAACTCCACCCTGAAATTAAAAATAGGCACCATGCCCAGACTTACTACATCAGTGCTTACAATTTTTCCGTTCACATAGCTGAATCTTTTCCGGAAGACATTTTCCCTGTCAGTAAGGTTTTGAACATCGAGCATCACCATCCAGGAATATTTTGGATTATTCTTTCTGAAGCTGATCCCGGCATCGAGCCTCATGAAATCCGGAAGCTGGGCATTATAGGTTTCGGTGTTTTTATAAATTAATCTTTTATACTTCAGAGTACTCTTTACATCAACCGGAGTATATCGGTATCCTCCCCTCCAAAGGTATTTGGCATTTATACCTATGCTGTTCCGCTTTCCCCTGCCCACATAGAAATCACGTCCGGTAACGAGATTTGTTACAAAGCGGGTATTGTAATATGTATTGTATTTCCTCTTATCCCCGGCAATGTACGATGAGTTGAAAACAGAGCCCGTTACAAGAAAATAGTAATTCCTTGTAAATGCCTTTTCAATAGTTAGTTCCAGTCCGCTGTTTCTTCCTGATCCTTCATTTTCAAGAGGCACGTCAGGAAGACGCTCAGCGCTGTTTAGCGTTGAATACTGGCTTGTCACTCTGTTTACTATAGGGATGTTATATAGCTGCTGGATATAATATTCCAGCCTGAACCTTACTTCATTTCTGAAAAAGAGATCAACACCGGTAACGAAATGGAAGGCTTTTGAGAGTCCGAGCTTATTGTTAAAGGCATCCCGTTCCCCCTTTGGATTTTTTACAAGTGCATTGTATACAGCCATTGATTCAGTTCTTGAATGAAATCCAATGCCCATGGTAAATGCATTTCCGGGGCTCATGTTCCATCTGAAACCCAGACGAGGCTCAAGACTCTTCTGACCGGTCAGGGTGTAGTTAAGAAAATGCATTCCGGAATTTATTTCAAGATCTGAAGCTGCCCGGAATTTCCACTGAATATATGCCTGCAGCTGATTCCCGTCGGAGGAAGGGAGCACCAGCGAATCATAGGAACCGGATGAGTTCTCGCGTAAATTTGTCATCGAAGCTACCATGTAATTATAATTGACCCCTCCTCTGATTGTGTTCCGGCTATTTAGTTTATGGTTTGCCATCAGGGAGGACCTGAAAGAGGGATAAAGATATGAATATGAATATGTTGAATGACTGTTATATGCTGAGTCAAGGTAGCCTTCGCTTAATGATGAATTATAGGAGGTGTACGCAAGTATCAGCCGGGTGTATGTTTTTTTATCGGGAAGGATGAAAAGATGCTTTGCCCCGAAAATTAAAGAGCTCTGTTTTTCAAGTTCTTCCCAGCTTCCATCCGGAGTATCCCATTGCGATGAATCGCGGACTGCCTCTTTCCCCAGTTTGCTGGCGCCAGCCATTCCGAAAATACTGAAAGTCCCGGCTTTGCTTGACGGAAGGTTTATATTCAGTGTTATGTCTCTGGTTTCCGGGGGGATATTTGTTGATCCGAGATCGATAATTCCAAGATCAGCAAGGTAGCCGAAGTTCGTATATCTGGCGTTCAGAAGGTATGACGCTTTTGATTTTCGCGAAAAAGGACCTTCTGCAGCAAGCTCTGCCCCTATCATTCCTGTCTGAAATGCGAATTCGTGCTTATCGGAATTCCCTTTCCGCAGATTGAGATCCATAACTCCGGAGAAGGCATTACCGAATTCTGCAGGAAATGCTCCGGTAAAAAAGTCAAAATTGTCAATTACGTTTGATGTTATCGCAGAAAATGCTCCGCCGCTTCCTCCCTGACCGTCACTAAAATGATTGGGATTGGGGATCTCTATTCCCTCAAGGCGCCAGAGCAGACCCCGCGACGAGTTGCCTCTGATTACAATATCGTTGCTTTCGTCGCTGTTGGCCGTTACCACCCCTGCAAAAGCATTCACAATTCGCGAGGGGTCGTAAAAGCCGCCTGCATAACGGAGAGCATCATCAGTTCGAATGGTGTTTGTACTAAGGGTGGCCATCGGATTAATACTCCCCCTTCCCGTTTTTTCTGCGCGGATCACAACATCCGAAGTCCGGATAACCTTCTCCCGCAGAGCGATATTCAACTCAAGCTCTTTCCCTGAAACGATCTGTATATTGTTGAGCAGCAAATCTTCATATCCGAGAAAGCTGATCTTTACACTATATCTTCCTATCGCAAGCGGAAGTCTGAAGATTCCGCTTGAATCGGTTGTTGTTCCCAGCGGCGGAGAAGAGTTCAGAATGAGGACATTGGCTCCGGAAAGGGGAATCCGGCTGTCGATATCTGTAACTGTTCCCTTGAAAAGGTGTATGACAGTCTGGTTATATGCACCGGGAGAGGCAAGAAACAGTAACGAAAGTATAAACAGGTGTGACTTCATAGAGGAATGATCACATTGAGCACCCTAAGATAAATGGATCGAAGGGATGTTCAGGAAAGTAAAGCCTTGAGATCCGCAGCGATCTCAGCAGAACCATAAGTAACAAATCCTTTCATCCCTGCATTTTCGGCTCCTGTTACATTCGCTTCCATATCATCTATGTAAAGTGACTCATTCGGATCAAGAGAATACTGGTTCATCAGGAGCTCATATATCCTGCGATCGGGTTTTGAGCATTTAACATCGGCAGATATTATCCCGCCATCGAAATACTTGAAGAAATAATAACCGTTTTTTACCTCATCAAAGATATCAAGCGGGAAGTTGGAGAGGTAGAATAGCCGTAAACCCTGTTTTTTTAGCTCTGGAAGCAGTCTGACGTTCTGTTCAAGGGGAAACATAATTTCAGTGCGAAGATTGAAAATATGGACTATTTCTTCCTTTTTAAGGGATGATTTTGCAGCAATTGCATCTATGGCCTGAGCTGTGTTGATATCTCCATTGTCGAGCATAAGCCATTCCCGGCTTCCGAATATATCGGAAAGAATGGTGCTTTTTATGTTTGCCGGATAGTTTTTCTTGTCGAAAAAGTCTGATGGTCTGAAACTTATCAGAACATTGCCGAGATCAAATATAATGTTCTTTATCATATTACTAATTTTTCATACTTGCCGGCTGCCCTGTTGCTTCAAGGACATTCCACCATAATTCACCGTCAACATCAATCTTTTTGCGTTTTGCCACAGCAACGGGAATTGGCAGCAACGTGAACTGGTCATTCCAGTAACCAACAACAAAATCTGTCTTTCCCGAAAGCACTGCATGCACCGCATTTTGTGCCAGGAGACTGCAAAACTTGCTGTCGTTGGCATTGGCCGGTACGCTGCGGATAATATAACTGGGGTCTATATACTTCAGGGAGAACGGAAAACCGGCTTTCTTAAACTCTTCGGAGATCTTATCCTTAAGGTACACTCCGATATCCTTATGAAGAACATTGCCCGAAGCATCCTTGTTCTTTAATGAATTCTCAAAAAACTCCTGGCCGGCTCCTTCTGCAACAAGGATTACTGCATGATGCCTTGCTTCCAGCCTTTTCCTGAGTACGGCAATAAATCCGCCGGGACCGTCAAGATCGAAAGAGACTTCAGGTACAAGAACGAAGTTCACTTCCTGGATAGACAAGGCTGCATTTGCAGCAATAAAACCGGCATCGCGGCCCATCACCTTGACAAGGGCTATTCCGTTATAAGCGCCCGTGGCCTCGTTATGTGCGTTTCTGACTATATCATTGGCTTCTGAAAAAGCAGTCTCAAAGCCGAACGATTTATGAATGAGGTCGATATCATTGTCGATTGTTTTGGGAATTCCTGCAACACCAATCTTAAGGTTGCGCTTTTTGATCTCCTCTGCAATGGCATGGGCTCCGCGAAGAGTGCCGTCGCCGCCGATGCAGAAAAGGATATTGATATTCATCCTTTCGAGAGTATCAACCATCCTGCTAACATCCTGGTCGCCCCTGGAGGACCCGAGCAGAGTGCCTCCGATAAGATGGATATAATTTACCATCGAAGGCTTGATCTCAACAACGGGATGGTTGTACTCCGGGATCAAACCCTCATAACCGTATTTGATACCAAGTATACTGCTTACTCCGTACCTGTAAAAAAGCTCATTCACCAGGCTTCGCATCACATTATTAAGGCCGGGGCAGAGACCGCCGCAGGTCACTATTGCCGCTTTTGTCTTGGCCGGTTCAAAATAGATGGTTTCTCTGGGGCCGGCCTTCTCGAAAGATACCGGTGTCTCTCCTGATTTAAGACACTTTTCGAAATTTCTGAGAGAGACATCATGAACAATCCTTTCGTTGTCAGTAATGAATTTATATCCAGGAACACTCGTAAAAGATGCTTTCCTGAGCGGTGAGCTGACAGATGCCTTACCCAGGGTCGCGACTATAAGATCCTCATGCTTCATACTTTATGCGGAATTATGTTATTGTGACCGAAAACCTATCCTGCTGTTCCCTTTACTTTAAGCTTAATCCTGTAAAGCCCCTTGCTGGCGGTAATAAACAGACTCTTCATGTCGCTGCCTCCGAAACAGACATTCGCAGTCCATTTTTCCGGAACTGCTATATTGCCGATCTTTTTTCCGGTTTTGTCAAATACAGTAACTCCGTCACCGGTAAGATATATGTTCCCTTTGGTATCGATTGTCATACCGTCGGACCCCATCTCGCAAAACAGTTTTTTTCCGCTCAGCGTCCCGTCTTCATTGATTGTGTATGACCAGGTTTTTTTCGCACCGATATCTGCAACAAAAAGCATCTTTCCATCAGGTGTTCCAACAATACCGTTCGGCTGAACAAGGTCTTCAGCAACACGTATCAGCGTTTTGTGGTCGGGATTCAGATAGTAAACCGCCTGAATTTCCTGTGGCCTTTCAGTATGCTTCCACCATGGCCTTTTATAGTAAGGATCGGTAAAATAGATTCCGTTATTCTTATGTATCCAAAGATCATTTGGACCATTAAGCAGTTTATTCTTATAGTTTTCCACAACAACCCTGACATTCTTGCCTGGTTCGATACACCATAACTCGGTCAATTCGTCGGCACACGACCAAAGGTTCCCTTTTTTGTCAAAGGCAAGGCCGTTCGATCTTCCGCTTGGCTGCATAAAGGTCGTTAATTTGCCTGCATTGCTCCAGACCATGATCCTGTCGTTAGGCTGATCTGTGAAATATACATTTCCCCTGGAATCAGCTGAGGGACCTTCAGTGAATGAAAAGCCGTCAGCAAGCTGCTCGACCTTAGCTCCCGGGGCAATTATGTCATTAATTGTCACATTCTGAAAGGAGGTAAACAGAAACATAAAAATCGGCAGAAAGGCTAAGTATTTCCTGGAGTTCATTGTTTTGAGTATTTGATGAGTTGTTAAATAATTAACACTATTTTTTTGCCTTGAGCGCTCTTTGAAGCCTTCCGGCGTAGTTATCAATCTGTTCGGGCTCTTCGAATCCAACAATTATCATGTCGACGGTTCCGAGGCCCAGCACGTATCTGAGAGATTCATCAATTTTTTCAGAGTCGTTTTTGAATTTTCCGTTCCCGATCAGTTTCATTCCTATCACCCCCTTGCCCTCTTTATGAAGTTTTTCAATTACAGGGATGACAAGGGCCGGATCTTTTTTATCCATTGAATCACCGTAAGGATTAACCCTTACATGGATTACATCAATCCATGGGTTGCCTACGCAAGCTTCCATGGCTTCCAGAGAATGAACCGAAACACCATGTGCCCTTATTATCTTTTTTGCCTTCAGGTTCTCAAGGAGATCCATCTGTCTTCTCTGCTGGTCAGTCCAGGCGGCATCAGTCATACAATGAATCTGTACAAGATCAATGTAGTCAGTGTTAAGCTCTTTCCTGAAACGATCAATTACAATATCTGCATCGGGCCGCTCCGGTTCCGGAATTCCTCCCTTTGTTACCCAGATCTTTGTGCCAAGAACATAGTTATCGCGTGAAATGCCCTTAAGCGCCGATGCGGTAAACGGATGAGTGCCATAACTATCGGCACAGTCGAAATACCGGATCCCCTTTTCATAGGCTTGCTTTATAAGTGATTCTGCAACCCCGGCCCTGGTAATGTTAGAGGATCTGTTCCCGCCGGTAAAACCGGTACCCATTCCAAGAAGCGAGGTTTTAACCCCCGATTTTCCCAGCTTGACAACCTGGAAAGGATCAGAAGACCGGGCTGGTGCCGCCCCGGGAAATGCACTTGCCGCACCGCCAAGCAATACAGTTCCTGCTCCTGCGGTAATGGTAGCTACGAACTGCCTCCGTGTAAGATTACGTTTTCCCATAGTCAAATATAGAATTAATGTTTTTGCCTTTGTGTCACTACGCCTTTATGCCTTTACGCCTTTACGCCGTTACACCGTTACACCGTTACGCCTTATTCAATCCCCAGCTTCTCAAGAACCACCAGTGGAGACACCGGCCTTCCTCCCCTTGTTGCAACACCAGTTACTTTCGCCTTCACCACAAGCTTTTCATCAGGAAGCCTGTATATCTCCTGGAAGAAGACAAAACGTACATTTCCCTCCCGGCCTGCGGTAAGTCTGACAACAAATTTATCGCGGCTCCGCAGCGGAGACTTATAATCTATTTCAACTCGGGTTACAATAAGATCTATTCCATCATTGTGCATCTCAGCGAAACTGACACCTTTCGAAATAAGGTATTCGTGACGGGCATGTTCGAGGTAATGCTGGTAGTTAGCATTGTTAACAACCCCCTGAAGGTCGCATTCATAGTCTCTTACCGAGAACTCAAGACCGAAAATATCTGGCATATCCGAAACTGGTTTTTGGGCGCGGGAAGGCACTTTATGCCGACTAAGTTACGATTTAAATCGATAATTGATACAACAAGGAATATCTAACTGACAGCTCTGATGATTTCAGGCCATTGATTCTACTTGCTTTCTTTCTGCGTAATAATACCTGATTTATCGTGGTAAAAACACGTTCAAAAATCAAGTAAAAGGATTTTCCTATTTAAGTAATAGCACTGAGAAATAAACATGATTCACCACATACATTTGTCATCAATGTAAAAGGGTGAAGAGAATAGTTATTGATGATTGATACATTTCCTGAACCACAAATTAATGAACCAGATTAAAAGATATTTAAGAATGAAACACACAAACCTTTATTTAAGCTGTATTGCTATTATTTTTCTGACAATCGGAGTGCCGGTTCATGGCCAGAAGGCGACAGATGATCTTTATACTATGTCTTTGTCTGACCTGATGAACATTGAGATTGTTTCTGCATCAAAAAAAGCAGAGAACAACTTTGATTCACCACTGTCGACAACAGTTCTTACACGACAGGAAATAATCAACAGCGGAGCAACAACTATAGGAGAAGCCTTGCGCCTGGTCCCCGGCTTAATTGTCCGTGAGGAAACCAATGGCAATTATGATATTCATCAGCGCGGATTTGACAACATTAATCCTGATGTTTACCTTAATAATACAGAAAACACATTTTCACTTGTTATGATTGATTCCCGGGTTGTTTACAGCTACTTCCAGGGAGGTACTCTGTGGGAATCAATGTCGATAGATATTAATGATATTGAAAGGATAGAAATAATACGAGGACCAGCCTCTGCTCTTTACGGGCCAAACGCGGTAAACGGGGTCATTCATATCATTACACGGCGCGGCGAAGAAAAGGCTTCAGTGAAAGGTCATTTCGAAGCAGGAAATTTCTCGGTAATGAATGGTCAGCTAAGCCTTTTTACCTCATCCGCCAGCAAGCTTTCGGCCGGGATCTCAGGAAATTATCAGGTAAGGGATAATTACAGTGATCTTTATTATGTCGGAAGAAAGGCAGATTACTATACCCTCGCTGAACTTGATACATTAACATATACTGTAAGACTTCCTTACCCTCCGTTTACCAATGTCAAATCGAAGGTTCTTGATGACGTTGATAAGTATTATCCGGGAGGTAACAAATCGCTTGAGAAGTATGGTGTAAATGCATATTTGAATTACAAGCCAAATGAGAAAGTAGATGTTGACCTTTCTGCCGGGACACAAAATTCAGAGGGCCAGATGATGACAATGCAATTCGTTACATTTCCGTCTACCCGTTTTTCAAACACCCAATATGCAAATCTTACAGCAAAGACATACGGCTTAACAACCCATATTTCATATACAAACGGAGAACAGAATATGGTTGTCGGGAATCCAAGCTTTCATTATGATTTCAGACACCTTGAAGGGACAATGGAATATGATTTTACATTCAAGTCGCTTACTTTACGCCCGGGTGTAAGCTACCAGTCGGCTGTTTATGATGTTTCAAATTATGTTTCATCCAGTTCAACAGATGGATATTTCAAGGGTGAAGCTACATTAAACACTCTTTCCGGAACCCTGCGCGGAGATTACAAAATGTTCAGCGACAAATTAAGGTTAATTGCAGCTTTAAGACTTGATAAGTATAATGTTCCGGATAAAAACTACTTCTCATACCAGTTTATTGGAACGTATGCAATCTCAGAAAACCATATGGTGCGCGCCGGATACTCAAAGGCAAACAGAAGTCCTTTCATTATTTCCAATTATGCTGATTATACTTACTACCCGCCTTATAAGATTATAGGCAATCAGGACCTGAACCTTGTCACACAGAATACCGTGGAAGCAGGAATCCGTAACAAATGGGCTGAAAACTTCCAGACCGATGTTGAAGTATTCTATGCAGATATGAAAGATTTTGAGACAACTTCCTTTACCGGCATCCCTATGGCAAGTAATATTCAATATGTTAACAGCGGGACAACAGCGAATCAAATTGGCCTGACAGTTAATGCCATGACCTACCTTACAAGGGATCTTAGTCTTAAAGTTTATGGGACATACCAGAAAACTGATATGGTAGACTACATCCCCAACTTCCTTACGCCATCTGTAACTGATTCAGGTCCCAATAAATGGACTCCTTCTTTCTATGGAGGATTGGCGGTTAACTGGGTATTTGTCAAGAAGGCGAACATTAATATTAACGCCTACTATATGTCAAAACAGGAGTTAAACACCCTGGTGCTGGGAGTGATTTCAACCCAGGAAATGGACCCGACAATGGTTGTAAATACCCGGCTTTCATATAAGATCTACAAGAACAACGAAGCATTTATTAATATCAGGAATATCAATGGCGGTGCTCAATTCCCGTACATGAAACCTGCAGAGCTCCTCATAATGGGAGGAATCAAAATAGACATTTAAATTTTAAAGTGATAACCGGCTTTCAATGTAAAATGAGAGCTGGTTATCTTTAATGATACGGATTAATATGTTGACCAGGTTTTTTTTAATATCAGTTTTTACGTTTTTATCGGCGATTAATCTTTTCGCGCAAAAGGAGAAAATGCAATCTGTTTATGTATTCAATTTCATTTCGAAATATGTCGAGTGGCCGGCTTCTGAAAAATCGGGCGATTTTATTATTGGGGTATTGGGCAACTCACTGATTCTTGATGAATTCAGGGAGCTTGCAAAAACAAGAGCCGTTGGCAACCAGAAAATTGTCGCTACGAAATTCAATTCTGCCGGAGACATAAGCAAATGTCATGTGCTGTTTATTGCCAAATCAAAACTGGACGAGATAGGTACAGCAATAGGAAAAGTCGGCAACACTCTGATAATTACTGATGACGAACAAGGGATAAAAGAGGGCGTTGCCATCAACTTCCTGGTTGTTGACAACAAACAACGATTCGAGTATAAACCGGGTTCTGCAAAAAACAGGGGGCTTATTGTGAGCCCTGAACTGGCAAAAATTGCTTTAAACAGTAACTGAGTACTGATGTTGAAAAGGTTGTAATAATCGTAATGCTGCAAAAAGAATATAGTATATAAATTAATGAGGAATTAAATCTTAAAGAGATGATAAAGAAGTGCTTGATGATAGTGGGATTATTGACGATTGGTGCAATATCTCTTTTCGGTCAGAAGGAGAAAATACAATCGGTGTTCATATATAATTTCATTACGAAATATGTAGAATGGCCGGCATCGTACAAAAGCGGCGATTTCGTAATAGGTGTACTTGGCAACTCCCCGATAATTGCCGAACTGGAGGATCTGGCATATAACAGAAATGTCGGTAATCAGAGAATCACAATTAAGACCTTCAAAAGTGCCGAAGAGGTCACTGCCTGTCATGTATTGTATATTCCTGAGTCTAAAACAGGAGAGATGGAAAAGGCCCTGACAAAGGTGGGGAGTACCTTGATAATTACCGATAATGCACCCGCCGGAACCAAGGGTGACGCCATTAATTTCATGACTGTCGGAGGAAAGCAGAGGTTCGGGGTAAAAGCTTATAATGCTACAAGCAAGGGCTTGGTTGTAAGTCCTGAACTTGGCAAACTTGTAGCAGGGAATGGCTGAGAATGCATTTTATTACAAGGTTTGGCATAACAGAAGATCCGATTATTCAGAAATTGTTATAAGAACAAGAATACCAAAAGGCATGATTAAAAAAACTCTATTATCCGGCGCATTTCTATTAATAGTCACTATGACTCTTTCAGCGCAGAATGAAAAAATCCAGTCGGCTATGATTTATACAATTATTTCAAAGTATGTGGAATGGCCGGAAACATATAAAAACGGAGATTTTGTCATTGGTGTTTTGGGAAACTCGTTAATAGTAAACGAGTTGACGGACTTGTCTGAGAGCAGGACCATTGGCGGTCAGAAAATAGCTGTAAAGAGGTTTAAGACAGTAGGAGAGATTACTGCCTGCCATGTATTATTCGTGGCAGATAATAAAATCAGCGATATGGATGAGGCAGTTACGAAAGTAGGTAACACTCTTATTATCACAAATGATGCACCCTCAGTAACCAAGGGTAATGCTGTCAATTTTATCGAAGTAAATGGAAAGCAGAGTTTTTGGGTAAAGCCTCAGAATGCAACTAAAAAAGGATTGGTTGTTAGTCCGGAACTTGGGAAACTGATAGCTGGAGCGAGCTGAAAGATACATTATGATTGATTGCTGGTCTTTAACAAAAATATAATTTGAAAACCAAGTCACTAATAACAGAAGCTATGATTCGGAAATGTGTTTTATCGGTTTTGATTGTGCTAATGATAGTGATCAATCTTAATGCTCAGGCAGAGAGGGTGCAATCAGCATTTGTTTACAATATAATATCGAAGTATATTGAATGGCCCGATTCATACAAGGGGGGTGATTTTGTTCTGGGAGTGCTGGGGGAATCTCCTATCATTAAAGAATTCAGAACACTTGCAAAATCAAGGACCATAGGCAGCCAGAATATTTCAGTTGTAAAGTTCAATTCAGTAGATGAGATCACCAAATGTCACCTTATTTTTATATCAAAAGAGAATCTCGAGGATCTTGAAAAAGTGGTGGCAAAGACTGGAAATACACTTGTTGTGGCCGATGGTGCAACAGAAAGCAAAAAGGGAATTACAATAAATTTTGTGATTGTCAATAACAAGCAGCGATATGAACTAAAACCAAATTATGCAGTAAGCAAGGGTCTTAAGGTAAGTCCTGAAATTGCAAATATGGCTGCAGAGAAAGTATATACTGCAGAAAACTAGGTTCCTTAAGGAATAAACATAAAATCCACATCAGAATAATATGAAAAAGCTACTCAGTACCATTTCCGGAAAACTCACCCTCACCTTCGGCGTAATAACAATAATGTTGTTTCTTTTTGCTATCTATACCACACTTTCAATAAGGAGTAACAAGATCACAACTATTGATTTTTCACAGCAATTACTTCCTTCAGCCTCAGAGCTTGCAAAGCTGAATAACGAGATCTCAAATTCTAAAATGCTGATAAAGAACTGGGTTTTTATTGACAGAAAAGAGGGCACTCCCGAAAAGCTGAAACTTGTTGAGATTCATGAAAAGACCTATCCTGAATTGAAAACATCTCTTGAAGCGCTTTCAGAAAAGTGGGCTCCGGAACAGAAGGCAATTCTCGACAGCTCATTCACGGAGATTGATCAGTTGTTTATGATGCATAATACTGATATTATGCAGAAACTGAGCAGTTTTGATGCCTACCAGGATTTCATGATAACTGCAGAAGTGCAGATGCTTGTGGAAGACGGCGGAGATGTAATGATATTAACTGATAAGATCCTCGACAGGCTTAAGACCATCGATAATGCTTTTCAGCTTAGACTTAAAAGCGAAACGAACTCAATGGCCTCTTCGATGGCACGATTAAATGCAATTCTTATTGTGCTCTTTGTAATTGTGATAGGCGGATTCCTGGGTCTTTCTCTTTTTATTACAAGGGACATTACAGGAGCTCTTAAAAACATTCTTAACGAGGTAAACAGAATAACCCGGCATATTATCCAGGGAGATCTTAACCTGAGAGGTAATCAGGCATCTATTACTCCGGAATTTCAGCCTATAATAGCAGGTTTTAATGAAACACTCGATGCAGTGATCAATCCTTTGAAAATGACCGCTGACTATGTTGAAAATATCTCCAAGGGCAATATCCCTGAACAAATCACTGACAACTATAATGGTGATTTCAACGATATTAAAAATAACCTGAACCTGATGATCGTGGCTTTGAATGAGATTACTGAAAAGGCCAAACTTATTGCCGGCGGAGATCTTACAGTAGAGCTGAAGATGCGAAGTGAAAAGGATGAGCTTATCAGGTCGTTCCAGGAAATGGTTAAATCAGTAAAAGAAATCGTATTCCAGGTTCAGACAACTTCAGATGATATTGCCGGAACCAGCCAGAAACTCAGCATGAATGCACAGAAGGTCTCGCATGGTGCCAGTGAACAGGCATCAGCAGCCGAGGAGGTCTCGTCGTCGATGGAAGAAATGTCGTCAAATATCGAACAGAATACCGACAATGCACAGCAGACAGAAAAAATTTCCGTTTCTGCAGCGTCAGGCATTGAAAAGGTGAGTGTTGCCTCCCAGGAGAGCACAACATCAGTTCGCGAGATTGCCAATAAGATCTCAATAATGTCGGATATCGCATCACAGACAAATATTCTGGCTCTTAATGCTGCAGTTGAAGCTGCCCGGGCAGGCGAGCATGGCAGAGGTTTCGCAGTTGTTGCTGCTGAGGTACGTAAACTGGCCGAACGAAGCAAGGTAGCGGCCGAAGAAATAGGGAAACTATCCAAAACAAGCGTTAAGGTAACAGATGAGACATCAGTGCTTATGAAAAGCCTGATACCTGAAGTAGAGAAAACTGCAAAACTGGTTCAGGAGATCACAGCTGCCAGCATTGAACAGAACTCAGGAGCGAACCAGATCAATAATGCGATCAACCAGCTTAACCAGATAACCCAGCAGAACGCCGCCGCTGCAGATGAGATGGCATCAAGTTCAGAAGAACTGCTTTCGCAGGCAGACACCCTCCGGTCGCTGGTGGGCTTTTTCAAGGTTGAAACAAGCGGTTCTGCAAAGAGCGCAGCAGCTTCAAACAATCAGAACCCCAGGGCAAAGGCTGATGGCAAGTCAAATGCCAGAACCATATCTGCTTACAGGTCTGCTGAGAACAGCGGCAAATCAAGGCGCGGGAATAGCGATGCGTCTGAATATGAGAAATTCTAGGGCCTCCTGAAAAGGCCCTGGAGCCTTATCTTGGAAACTTCCCAAAAAACCGGTTGATAGCCCGGTGGAACTTGTGGATCCCGTTTGCTTTATAATGCATCAGAATGCATTCTCCGGTGATATAATTGATATCACTTCCGGCAAGTTCGGCAAGCGCCTCTTTTGAGTCGGCCATCTGCTGGATCCAGATCTGTTTTATCCCCTTCTGTTTAGCCTCCTTAACCAGGGCAGCAGTCTGATCCTTTTTTGTAAGGATTATTAATCCTTTAACCTCTGAAGGCAGAGACATCACTGATGGATATGATTTCTCTCCAAGAATCTCTTCAGCAGAGGGGTTCACAGGAATGACCTTCATCCCCTTTTCCTTCAGCTCCTTAAAGGCAGTATATCCGAACTTTTTAGGATTGCGCGAAACACCGGCAACAGCAATTGGCTGCGCATCAAGAAATTCATTAATCTGGCTTAGTGTTTTCATGTCTTGTGTAAATAGAAATTTTTATAGATGAAAATTACTAAAAATTACTGAGAAATATCTTATCGGGAAGAAGTTTGGAGTGAGCTAGAGTTTGGAGTGAGCTAGAGTTAAATATTATTGTCGAACTATCGGTTTTCTTAACTCCAAACTCCAAACTCTAAACTCCAAACTTCTTCTGCTAAGTATAAAGACCTATTTATGCCGCAAAACTTCCAAGCAACACTAATTTTTATTTACTTGGTATTGAGGTTTAACTAAACAAAACAATAATGAAGAAGCCGGATGATCGTACCGGGTACCTTTTTTCAAAAAGATACTCCAACTATGTTTTTATCTTGTTGTTCCTGTTATATATGTTTGATTATATCGACAGGATGGTTGTTACATCGATGTTTACCTCAATTGAGCGCGACTGGGGTATCACCCACATGCAGAGCGGGATGCTTGTATCAGCCGTTTACTGGGCAATAGTGCTTCTTACATTTCCTGTATCAATCCTTATTGACAGGTGGAGCAGGACAAAAACAATTGGTGTCATGGCCATAATGTGGAGCCTTGCCACTGCGCTCTGTGCCCTTACCGGCAACTTTGTCCAGTTATTCATGGCCCGTCTTCTGATAGGGGTGGGAGAGGCTGGTTATGCCCCTGGCGGCAGTGCAATGATATCGGGACTTTATCCTATCGATAAAAGGGCCCGGATGATGGGTATCTGGAATGCAGCAATACCTCTTGGATCTGCTATAGGAGTGCTGCTGGGAGGAATTATTGCCGTTAAGCTCGGATGGAAACACGCCTTTGGCATAGTTGCTATCCCCGGATTGATTGTCGCAATTCTCTTCCTTTTTGTAAAGGATTACAAGACTGTTGATCTCTCCTTTTTTGACAAGAGCCATAATAAGGTAAAAATGGAGAAGAAAGACATGGTCCGGGAGTTTATTACAAAGCCGTCGGTGATATTTACATATTTTGGAATGGCAGCTGTAGTATTTGTTACAACTTCAATGCTTACATGGCTTCCCACTTATTTTGAAAAGGTAAGAGAGATTCCCCAGGAAAAAGCAGGACAGATGGCAAGCGCCGTAATGCTTCTTGCGCTAATAGGAGCTCCTCTTGGAGGTTTTCTGACTGACAAATGGCAAAAGACCAGGGATAATGCCAGGATGATTTACCCGGCACTCTCTACCCTTCTTTCCGGAGTGGTCCTGTTTATAGCACTGGCTTTTCTTAAAGGAGCAATCCAGTATGCCGTTCTTCTGGTCTTTGGAATCCTTATTCTTTCTTTCATTTCGGGGGCAGCAGCTGTAACTCAGGATGTAATACATCCCGGACTGAGGGCTACTTCATACGCTATTGCGGTTGTCGTCCAGAACCTTATCGGGGCCTCAACTGCTCCAATCGTAATGGGCAGGATCTATGACCTTTCAAACATTCAGACAGCTCTGTCAATACTCCCATTTGTGCTGGTTGTCGGGGCAGTTCTCTTCTGGATGGGTTCTAAATATTATATTGCGGACATGGGGAAAGTGGCTAAAATACAGCTTGAAGCGGCAGAGTAGGCCAGCTATTTTTTTCTGGATGTTGTGTATTGAACAAACTCCCTGAGCGACTCCTTCACATCAGAATCGGGGTATTTATCAAGTATTGAGAATGCTTTATCGCGAAACTCATTCATCCTCTTTTCGGCATATTCCATTCCTCCCAGGTCTGAGACAAATCGTATCACCTCTCCGATTTCCTGCCTTGTCTTCTTTCTGCCTTTTACAATGCCCAGAATATGACGCCTTTGTGATCCGGAGGCCTTCTCGAGAGCATGAATGAGAGGAAGGGTTATCTTCTTTTCCTTAATATCATTTCCCACCGCTTTTCCTGTAAGCCCTGTCCCTTCGTAGTCAAGAAGGTCATCCCTTATCTGAAATGCAATGCCAATGTTTTCTCCAAACTCTTTCATCAGCCTTAATGCCTCCCTGTCCTCAGTAACCGATTTGGCACCACATGCAGTACAGGCCGAAATCAATGCCGCTGTTTTGCTGAGAATGATCTTGAAGTAATCTTCTTCCCTGATATTCAGCTTTCTCGATTTTTGAAGCTGAAGCAGCTCACCCTCGCTCATCGATTTAACAGCCTCAGATACAATTCCAAGCATGTCGAAGCGGTTCTTTTCTACGCTGATAAGCATTCCCTTCGACAACATATAGTCACCAACAAGAACAGCTATTTTGGAATTCCATAAGGCATTTATCGACAGAGAACCGCGCCTTTCACTTGCATCATCAACAACATCGTCGTGCACAAGTGAGGCAGTGTGAAGAAGTTCTATAAATGTGGCGGCCACAAATGTCGATTCGGATATTTCTCCATTGAGCTTCGCTGTAAGAAATACAAGCAACGGCCTCATCTGCTTTCCCTTGCGGCGAAGAATATAGTTAAGGATTATTTTAAGCAGCGGGATCTCACTGCGCATGGTTTTACTGAAGTAGGCTTCAAATTCAGCCATCTCCTTTTCAACCGGCTTTTTTATTCGAGTGAGAACAGGCATACCTTTTTATTTCGGTCAAATATAGTAAAATAGCTAGTTACTGAGGAACAATTTGATGAATTCATTCAGAGAACCTCGTTGCTTCGATCATATCAACATATTTATATATATTTGCATTATTATTTTTTCATTATATGGAAACTAAAAATCTTAGTCCTGAAAGCCTTGAAAAAGCAGCTGTTATGCTGAAAGCAATAGCCCATCCGGTAAGGATTTCAATAGTAGGAGCCCTCGAGGATGGCAAAAAGCTCACTGTTACAGAAATACATAAACTTCTGGGAATTGAGCAGGCCGCGGCCTCGCATCATCTTGTGATTTTAAAAGACAGAGGTGTCCTTTCATCAAAGAGGGAAGGGAAGAATACCTGGTATTTCCTGAAGCACGAAAATCTGAAGACAATCCTTGCCTGTGTAAGTACCTGCTGCCAGTAAGAGAATTAGGATCCGGTATCGGTTTTCAGGCAAGATCCCTGAACATTCTTTTCTGGAATAATATTATTGATATTACTCCGCAAGTAATTGCAGAATCGGCAATATTGAAGACCGGTCTGAAAAAAACAAACGACTCGCCCGGTCTGAAAGGAGACCATTCCGGCCAATGGGTATTTATAATAGGAAAGTAGAACATATCAACAACTTTCCCGTGCAGAAACGATGAATAACCGCCTTCAGGCGGAAAAAGAACTGCCGGATTATGATAGCTTTCGCTAAATATTACACCATAGAATGCACTGTCGATTATATTGCCGATTGCGCCTGCCATTATTGCGCTGACTGCAAGGATAAGGCCTGTATAAGCATTTTTCTTTATCAGAGAATTCAGGAACCATCCGATCCCGAATATTGCAAAGATCCTGAAAAGGCTCAGAATGAACTTACCGGGCTTGCCTCCCATTTCCATTCCGAAGGCCATGCCATTGTTTTCAATGAAATGCAGTATCCCCCAGTTGCCAAAAAGATGTATTTCCTGCCCGATCTCAAGGTGTGTTTTAACCCAGATCTTCAGGATCTGATCGGCAATTAATATAAGGACGATGAGTAGAACGGACTTTCTTCCTAACGACATTTTATCACTGTTGTTGATTAAGGGGCGCAAAATAATAAAAAAAAAGATGAGAGACCATTTTGGCGCGTAGAAAAGAGGTTACAGAACTTTTTATATCTTGCAGACCGTTAAAAAAGAGAAAAATGGATGCCAGGACAGCAATAGTTTTTGGATCAACAGGATTGATAGGAAGATCGTTGGTTGACGAGCTTTGTGCATCAGAGAATTATTCTGCTGTTAAGCTTTTTATAAGAAAACCAGGCCCCTCCGGCTCACGATCAGATAAGATAAGGGAGTTCGTTATCGACTTTGAAAAGCTTAATTCATATGCTGATCAGATAACGGGAGATGATCTGTACATTGCCCTTGGAACGACAATTAAAAAAGCCGGAACGGTCGGCAAAATGGAGGAGATTGACCGTGATCTCCCTGTACGTATTGCATCTATTGCCTCCGCAAACAGAATCCCTCGCATTGCAGTCGTTTCATCTGTCGGCGCTGATGCCTCATCGGGGAATTACTATCTCCGGATTAAGGGAGAAATGGAGAAGGCGATCCTTGGCCTCAACTTCCGGTGCCTTGCTGTTGTAAGGCCTTCTATTCTGCTTGGGGAAAGGGAGGAAAAACGCTTCGGCGAGAATGCCGGCAAATTCTTCATGAAAATCTTCGGCGTGTTTCTTGTCGGGAAATACCTGAAATACAAAGCTATTGAGGGGAGAGCAGTTGCCAGGGCAATGATCGCCATCCTCAGGGATAAAACCGGCAAGGAGATCTATGAATCTGATAAACTGCAGAAACTATCTGGCACCGATTTGTAAAAACGCGATGCATCGCGTTTTTACAAGCAGGTCACGTTGATCTTATTGCTATCCCAGCAATACCATTTGTTTTCAAGATAATCGAGCGACTTTATTTTTCCGTTTTTTGTTGAGGGATTCCATCTGATCTCAACATCCGAAAATTTTGCGCCTGTGTAGTAATGTACCAGGAAATATGCATCAGTAGCTGAGGTTAAGCCATACTCTATATAACTGCTCTTGAAAGGATCTCCAGTCCCTACCCATGTATAGATTACTTTACCTATTTTGTCGCCCGACCTTGTCCAGTCGATCTGGAGAATCGCCTGAGGTGACTGTGCGCTTTTATAGAGAATCCACTGACCGCCGGTCCCGTCGACTTTTGATGTCCCGTCAAACCAGAGAAACTCCGTAAATCCGCCGCTTCCCTCCTTTGTAATATACATTTTCCAGATCACCTCATTCGCGCCTATCTGTCCTGTCATCCGGGCTTTGTAAACAACTGTTGCAACTGTTGTTGTATAACTCCATTGCCAGGTCTTGTCGTCGAGATATTCAGGTGTCTGTGAGAAGGATGCCTTGAATGCTGAAACCGGAACCGCCAGGGTGGTATTTATTATGAGTTTCCAGACACCGGCAACCATTGCGGCAAATTCAAAAGTGCTGTTTTCTGTACCCTTGATTACGGAAGGATCCGTTTCTCCCTTTTTGAGTGCTGCGAAGTTGCTGAAATCAATAACCATTGACTCCTGCGGGGGCAGAACTGGAGGATCTCCCTTGTCTTTTTTGCAGCCGGTGATCATCCAGCTTGAAAATATAATTGTGAAAGCAACAACAATAATCTTTTTCATGATCTTATTCTTTTTTACTAAAACGCCTGCAGACCAATAATATTACATTGACGGTACAAAGATACAAAGAGTGTCAATATCTGCAAGTTGGGCCGGATGATTATTATTCAGGCAAGAAGGGAAAGGATCAGATGAAGTTAAATATCGAGGCTCCGATAATCAAAAGCATTACCGCAAGGCTGAAAAGATTTATTACAATAAAGGCACCCTTGATTTCTCCGGCAGACTCCTTTCTGAAGAGCAGGTGGTGAAAGAGGAAGATGAAAAGAATATTCAGAAGCGCTGCGGGCACAAAGATTCCGGAACCGAAAGAGTCTGTCAGTGCAAAAAAGACAAGAAGCAGTGATGTTGAAAAGACCACCCAGAGAAAGACAAGCTGTCGGATCTCTCTTTCGGCAAGGATGTTTGAAAGTGTTGCGAAACCTGCCGCATTGTACTCATTCCCATATTTTATAAGCAGTAGCCAGAAGTGCGGCAATTGCCACAGGAACATAAAGGCCGAAAAGGCCAGAATGTAAGGATGATTCAATGAACCTCCGGCCGAAGAGAATCCGATAAGAGGTGGAATGGCTCCGACAAGCGCCCCCGGGATAATTGAAAAGAGACTCTTCTTTTTAAGACGGGTGTAAACAAGATTATACATAAAAACATTAACAAGCCCGAGAAGAAGGGGCATAATCCCGTTTATATACAAAAAAAGAGCTCCGGACACGATCAGTATGATTGAGACTATTATCGCAGCTTGTTCCGGGATCCTTTTTGATGGGACTGGACGGTACCTTGTTCGTTCCATAAGTGCATCGGAATACCTTTCTGTGTACTGGTTAAGGGCGGCTGCGCCGGAGGAGAGAAAAAAAACTCCGCCTGCAAGAAAAAGCAGTTTACTGTCAAAGGTATTTGAATTCAGAAAATAGCCGGTTAGCGCAGACAATACTACAGCCAGAGACAATTTATACTTTGTCAGCTCAGCAAGTAAAGAAATAATTCCTGCAGCTTTATTTCTCACTTTTCAGTGTTTTGAGATAGTCGGTAATAATTGTTATATCAGCTTCCGTGAGAATATCTTTATATGATTTCATAAGGCCTTTATTGAAGCCGGTAACAATCTGTGAATCGGGATCATAAATCGAGGAGCTGATATAGTTTTCGTCGGCGGTGACGGTAATTACTCCATTCGCGGTAGTCACAGATTTTTCCGATCCATAGAGATCCCTGAAAGAAGGACCGACAAGCTTATTTCCATCGAGTGAATGACAGGCTATGCAGCCTGTATTGCGAAGAAGAAGGTAACCGTCGGGTTCTGCCACAACAGCCGTGGCTTTGAACTCAGTAAACCATTTGTCATAATCGGGCTGTTCGAGGACCTTGGCCTTTGCCAGCATTGATGAGTGCAGCAGTCCGCAGTATTCAGTGCACAATATTTCATATTCTCCGACAAATGTCGGAATGAACCACAGGTAATTGTCATATCCGGGTATAACATCCTCTTTTACCCTGAACGCAGGGATAAAAAGGCTGTGATTTACATCTTCCGATTTCAGGTTTACCTTTACAGCTTTATTTATTGCCAGAACAAGGTCTTTCGATTTCATCCCGTTTCCGTAGTCAAACTCCCATTCCCACATCCTTCCAATGGCATTGATCTCTATGGCATCGGCCGGAACCTTCCTCATTGGAGCAAACCCCTTCCATCCGTAATAGAACATGAACATGACAATAACAAAAGGTATTGAAGTCCACAGGATTTCAAGTGTTACACTTCCTGAAAATTGTTGTGCAGGCTTCCCTTTTTTCCTGTTGAAATGGATCACGGTATAGATCATGAACGCGGTTATTCCCACAATGAAAATCGCAGCTATTGTGAAAATAAGAATGAATGTATTATCTACTCCTTCTGCCAGGTTTGATGCGTCTATTAACATAATTAGTCTTGCTTTTTACCTTAGAAAGTAATCAATAAATGTAATAATAATGACCAGGGCATAAACCAGAAACACTCCGGCGATCAGCAGCTTGAGGAAAAGGCTTTCAAACTTAACATGCATAAAATATGTAATTACTGTGCTGACCTTTACACTTGCTATCAGCAGAGCAACTGCAACAGAGAATGCCCCAAGATGCCAGCCGGTTACCAGCACCGATAATGTTGTAAGCGCCAGCAGGACTGTCAATACAATTCCATGTGATGAATAACTTGATATATGTACTTCTTCGTTCTTCATTTGTTTAGGGAAATTATCAGGTTATAAGATATAACAGCGGGAAAAGGAAGATCCATATCAGGTCAACAAGATGCCAGTAGAGACCGCTGTTTTCAAGCAGCAGGTAGTGTTGCCGGTTTACTGTTCCCTTCCCTATCTTCACAATATTTATCGAAAGCAGTATCATCCCTATTAAAACATGAAGAGCGTGAAGGCCTGTCATCATATAGTAGAGGCCGAAAAAGAGAAGTTCTCCTCTTGGCAGGTTTTTGAGAACTTCCGATCCGGGATAAAGGTTGTATTCGAATTTATGCGACCATTCGAAATATTTGTTCATCATAAAGAGACCTGCAAGCACCAGGGTAATAAAAACCAGGAAGAGAGCCAGCTTTTTGTTGTTCTTCTGAATTGCTGTGACCGACATTGCAACTGTCATACTGCTTACAAGAAGAAACACGGTATTCAGGGTGCCGATGAAGGTATTGAGCTCGTCTGCAGCCGTATGGAAGTCTTCAGAATATTTAGCCCTGAAAACAGCATATACCAGAAAGAGACCCCCGAAGAGAAAGAGTTCAGTAAAGAGGAATAACCACATACCGAGCTTCCCGGTCTCGCTGTCAATATGCTCATTATGACTTTGCTGTGATGTCGACATAGGTACTAATTGGATTTATTATCACTTTTATTCCCGAAAAGGTATGGCGGGGTTGTTATCTCGGGAATAACATCAAAATTCTCATGAGAAGGAGGTGAAGGAATCTGCCACTCGAGAGTTACTCCGTGCCATGGATTAGATGGTGCAAGGGCTCCCCGCCTGGCATGGTATACAAGATTAAAGACCATAAGTACAAGTCCGGTAAAAAGGACAAATGCTCCTATCGTTGACAATACATGCCCGGTCTGGAACTGCGGCAGATAATCAAAATACCTTCTGGGCATACCCTGAAGCCCGATTATAAACTGAGGGAAGTAGAGAAGATTGAATCCTGTAAAATTGATAACCCAGGCAATGTTGGCGAGTTTGTTGCTGTACATCCTGCCAAACATTTTGGGATACCAGTAATGCATGCCCGCAAAGAAGGCAAAGCCCATCCCTCCGAAGATGATATAGTGAAAGTGTGCTACAACAAAAGCAGTATCGTGAACCTGGACGTTTGCTGCGACAGCTCCAAGGGTAAGGCCGGTGAAACCGCCGATCATGAAGAGAAAGATGAACGAGATGGCATATAAAAGAGGCGGTTTAAGGTCTATTGAACCCCCGTACATGGTAGATACCCAGTTGAAGACTTTTATTGCGCTGGGGATAGCTACAATGAACGTGAGGAAGGAGAAGAACCATCTCGACCCATAGCTTATACCTGCAGTGAACATATGATGACCCCACACAAAATATCCCACAAATGCAATGGCAAGACTTGAAAACAATATTGCGGTGTACCCGAATACTGGTTTCTGGCTGAAGGTCGGAAAAATTTCAGTGACCATCCCCATTCCCGGAAGTATCATAATGTATACTGCCGGATGGGAGTAGATCCAGAAAAGATGCTGGAAGAGCACAGGATCACCGCCCAGCTTGGGATCAAAGAATCCGATACCCACCACTCTCTCGGCAATTACCATGAGCAAAGTTATGCCGACAATAGGAGTTGCAAGCACCTGTATCCATGCAGTAGCGTAGAGCGACCATGGAAAGAGAGGCATCCTGAACCAACCCATCCCGGGGGCTCTCATTCTGTGAATCGTAACAATGAAATTCAACCCGGTGAGGATGGAAGAAAAACCAAGGATGAATGCAGCAACAAGGGCATAGATTACATTAGTGGAAGATTCTGCGCTGTAAGGCACATAGAATGTCCAGCCTGTATCAGGGGCTCCTCCGCCTATAAACTGTGAAAGAACACCAAAAATAGCCCCGATGAGGTATAGGTAAAACGAAAAGAGATTAAGCTTTGGGAAAGCCACATCTTTTGCGCCAATCATAATTGGCAGGAAAAAGTTCCCGAAAATGGCGGGCAGGGCCGGGATCACTATAACAAAGATCATTATGATTCCATGTATCGTAAACATCCCGTTATATGTCTGGGGACCCATAATTGTCTCTCCGGGGGCAATAAGTTCGATTCTCATCAATACTCCCAGAATTGCTGCCACAAAAAAGAAGACAACTACACAGTATAAATAGAGTAAGCCTATTTTTTTATGGTCGGTAGTAAGCAGCCAGGATAATATTCCCTTGTATTTCCCTTTATATTCCAGATAGCTTACGTGAGATCCTGTTTCTGAATTACTCATATATAATTGTTTATTTGTTTTTCTTTCTTTTCAAAAGCAAAATAATAAATACGATTGCTGCAATAAACAAAGTCAGGCTTCCGATAATCCTTGTAATTTGCAAAGTGTATGTTTTACTCCCCGGGTTATATGCGAAGCAATATTCAAGCACCTTATTGATTGTTGGCCGGGCGAGGCCTTTCTGTGCTTCGATAATCGCCATTTTTGCATCGAAGGGCAGAAAACTTAGTCCATACAGATATCTTGTTATTTTTCCCTCCGGACTAAGCACCATTATTGCGGAAGCATGAGCAAAATCCAGTCCCTGTGCCTTGTACTTAAACCCGGCGGCATCTGTTATGGCGTTAATGTTTTCCTGCACCCCGGTAAGGTACATCCAGGCTGCCTGATTTTCTTTACTGATCTTCTGTACAAAATTCACCTTTTTCTCCCGGGCCTTTTCAGGGGTGTCCTTAGTATTGAAACTGATTGTGATTATCTGGTAATCAGTTCCCAGTTTGAGGTCAAGCTTGCTTACCATTTCTGCCACACCATCCATGAGCGGGCTGCAAAGGTTAGGGCAGTCAAAATATACAAAAAGCAGGATTGTCGGTTTGTTAATGAGCTGACCGAGGGTAATTGTATCACTGTTCTCATTTAAAAACCAGAGATCCAGAGGAATTGTTTCTCCGAGGTGTTCAACAATTCCGATTTCGATATTCTGTTGCTTCAGAATATCTGTCTTCGCCATATCCTGGGCCTTCATTGCCACAGGAATGGTGATCATTAAAATCAGGAAGAATAGTTTTTTCATTAGTTGTTCTGTTTTAGATCGGGCACTTCTTTTTCTGAATAAATACCGGCAATCATTATTGCGCCACCCATAAGGGAGATGTCTTTTAATAATGCAATAAGGGTAATTGTCCTTTCCGGATCATTGTGTAAAAGATGAGGCAAATGTATTGTAACTATGAAAACGAATAAAAGAATCGCCAGCATAATTGTGGAGAGCTTTACAAATTTCTCGAAGATTATGCTGATGCTTGCAGCAATCAACAGTATTCCTGTCAGAATTATTGTATAGGCCCCAAGCGGGATAAAAGAAGTCAGCATTCCGATGTAATATTCTTTCATCACAAAGTGATTGATGCCGAATATTGCAAACGGAAGTGCAAAAAGAATTCTTCCGAGAGTTGTGATTTTTTTCATTTTATTGCTCTTTTTCAGTATTGGATGCAGTTAGAGACATTCCAATAATATAAATGTCGCGGATCTTCATCAGGACAAGCATAATAAAACCCCATGCAACGAGAAGTCCGATGCCGTAGGTCAGGATTATCCACACAGGGGCTTTTCTGACATTGTTCCACATTGCCCTTTCAGCAACCAGACTGACCGGGATGGTTTTCGCACCGGCACTAAGAATTGTATCCTTGCTTTCAGATCCAAAGGAATCCTCATCGGTAAATCGCGCCATAAGCATCAGATTCCCGGCGGTATCGCCCGGCAGGTCCCCTGGAACATGGAAGGTTGCTATCCCCATTTCATTGGTGTTTTTTGGTTCATCAACAGGAAGATGGCCGAAATACCTCTGGACAAACAGACGCATTTCAGCACCTGTTACAGGAACAACCCCTTTTTCACTGACTGCTGTGGCGCTTAACTGGAGGGTGCTGTCTGACCTGGAGAATGACATCGCAAGCTTTATTTCGGCGCCCGGGTATGCCGTTGATGTAATGACAGCCATAACCTCTTGCTTATATGTGTTGTTAAAGCTGCGGATATATGATACAACCTTCCAGATTTCGTTTGTTGAAAGTACGCTTCTGAACGATGGCATCTGGCCGCGTCCGGTAGTAAGCTTGTAGAAGATCTCCCCGTCGGCATTCTTCTGAATTTTTTCAGTCGCCGGGTCGCCGGGAGGCGGTACAAGGTTAAGATAATTTGCTTTTCCCGGAGTTCCATGGCACGACAGACAGTTTATGGAGTAAAGCTTTTCTCCTGCCTTTCTGCTTGCGTCGTCAAAAGGGAAGGTGCTTAATTTGCCCTTCTTATCGGCAGGCACAATCCATTCCTGTGCGTTCAGCCCGGGAAGAAGCAAGAGAAATACAACTAATAATGAAATTAAATTCTTCATCAAAATAGAATTAAACATTATCCAATGGTTCTTTGATTCCGCCCGCTTCATCTTCAGCAAGATCCTGGATTGGTATTACAGGGAAAAGCTTTGATAAAACTGTTATTATCATCAGAACAAGAATTATTGAGGCAACCGTAACAGCTATCTCGATAAGTGTAGGTTTATAAACAACCCATTCAACCGGAACATTCTGAACCGGGAGATTGGGGTGTGCCTGCGGGGGTACAACAATTATGTACCTTTTCAGCCATGAGGCTGCAAGGACAAATACTGAAATAACGACGAGAGGAAGGGGTCTCCTCATCCTTTTAACAAGAAGCAGAAAAGTTGGAATTATGAGCCCGAATAACTGTACTCCCCAGAAAAGAGGAGCATAGTGACCTGAAAAAAGCTCCTTTAAGTGGATTGCATCAAGCGATTTTAGTTTATACCCCGGAACCAGAAACTCATTGAGGTTGAAATAGATATAAATGATTGACACCAGAACGAGCACTCTTGCAATCTTTTCAAAGTGATCTTCGGTAAGATATTTTTGAAGTTTGTAATTCACCCTGAAGAAATACATTGCAATTATAACGGCTGCAGTACCTGAGACGAAAGCACCGGAAATAAAGTACGGACCAAAAATGGAACTGTCCCATCCGGCTCTCGGAGTAACGGCAAACAACCATGAGGTAACCGTATGAATTGCAAAAGCGAGAGGGATAATCAGGATCAGAAGCACCCTCATTGCCTGGTGCAGTAACTGATATTGTTTCTCATGATGAACCCATTTGACTGAAAGAAGGTCATATGCTGCAATCAGAAATTTGGGTCTTCCGGGAAGCCTGGTTTTCGAAATTGCCAGATCGGGAATCAGGGGAAGGAACCATAATAAAAGGCTCACAAAAAAATAGGTTGTTACAACTGTAACATCCCAGAGGATAGGGGACTGCACTCTTCCGAAAAGAAAAACATAGGGAAGCCTGTCGGGGCGGCCCATATCGGAGACTATAACAAGTCCTGCAATTGCTGCAAAAGCAACAGCAATGATTTCAGCAATCCTGGCAATTGGTTTTACCCATTTTGCGCCGGAAAGCCCAAGTACTGAACTGATAAGCATTCCAACAAGGCTGGTGGCGACAAAGAATACGAAGTTGGCTATATAAACACCCCAGCTTGTAATATCGCGAAGACCAGTAACACCAAGGCCTTTTCTAAGCTGAATCGAATAGGCAAACAGGCATGCAGCCAGGACAACAGACAAAAAGCCCATCCAGAGAATAAAGCCTCTGTTAATCCTTACATTTCTTAAGATATCAGACGAAACTGACTCCAGTTTTTCCCGGTATTTTTCGGAGCTGAGAAGAGATCCTGCCATTTTTTCCGGATTTAGGTAATTTCTTTATATTCGGTTTTTTCCCCCTCTTTGAATTCGAAAAGCCTGTTTTTTGGAGGCAGATAATAAACACGCGGTTTTGTTCCAAGCTCTGCCATCAGCCGGTATGCTCCGTTTTTTTCAAGAAGCTCGCTAAGGAGCACTGTCTCCTTTGTGGTTCCGTTTGTGACGGCATTTTCATTTTCATCGCCGAAATAGAAAACTCCGTTGGGGCAGGCCGAAACACAATACGGAAGTGTATCTTCCCTTAACCTGTCGGCGCTGAAAAGACATTTCGAGATAGTCCCTTTTTTCTGGGGGACATTCAATTCAATATTATATTCTTTTTCCTTGTCGCCTTCAGCAGCAAGAGGCTCCTGCCAGTGAAACATCCTTGCCGAATAGGGGCAGGCGGCCATGCAGAATCTGCAGCCGATGCACCGTTCATTATCGATAAGCACTATTCCGTCCTGACGCTTGAATGTGGCATCCACAGGGCAGACAGAAACACAAGGCGGATTGTCGCAATGCTGGCAGGTCTTGGGCATGTAATAGGCAGGGGTGTTAACCGACTCCTGCATCACAAGGGTGTTTATATGATATTCATAAGGCCTGAGATGATGAGCGCTCTGACATGCGCTTACACACTTTCGGGCATTGCGGCATCTCGAAAGATCGAGTACCATGACCCATTTTTTCCCTTTGATCCCGTCACGTCCCCTCAGTTGAAGAGTTTTCAGATCGGGTTTATAATCTTTTATCTGCTCCTTCGGGATCTCAACAAGGCGGTTGTCTTCCGTCAGAACCTTGACCATTTCACCCGAGGATTTGCTTTTTTCGTGAACATAGCCGGAATAGATCGCTGCGGCTCCTGTGACGGATGCTGCGCCGACAATTCCGAGCTTCTTCAGGAAATCCCTTCGTGACGATTCAAGGATCTCATCAAGATTTGGATCTTCGGAGACTTTCTTCTTCTTTTCAGTCATATGGTTTCTTCCTTATTGAGCCTGAGAAGCAGAGATCTTCTTACAGGTATATCCGGTTTTTGCAATTGCCTCTCTCATCTTTAACGTGTCAACAAGGTCAGGAAGATATTCAACAACAGCAGTTCCTGTTGTAAAAGATGCCTTGACAAGGGTTACTCCTTCAAGTTTTCCAAGATTGGTCTGTATAGTCTGTTCACATCCGGTACAGGTCATTCCGCCTATCGAAACCTCAACAATCGCTGGCTGTGCAGCTTCTGCCTTTTCCGCTTTTTTGCCGCTGCCTCCGCATGCAAACGCAGCCATTATGAATACAAAAAAGACGATGCCCAGGGTAATTTTCCGTGTTTTCATGATTAGTAAATTTATGGTTAACCGGTTACAGGTAAAATAAGTGTCATAAAAGTATAAATTTTTTATCACTCATCGAAAAGGTGCCAAAAAACATAGTATTCAGCCTGACTTTTAACCTTTATTGTGAACAAATATAGGCTTTATCCGTTACTGATTTAAAACATTAACCACAAAGAGTATGAAATTATTTAAATCAATCAGTCTTGCAGCAATCGCTGTTTTATTAAGCACACAGTTATCTTTTGGTCAGGATAAGACCGCATTTCCTGCATTTGAAGGTGTTCCTGCCACAGAATTCCCTGCATTGCCATATGCTTACAATGCCCTTGAGCCTGAAATAGATGCAAGGACAATGGAGATCCATTATGACAAGCATCACAGGGCCTATTATACAAACTTTATGAACGCAATAAAGGGTACCGCTCTAGAAGGCAAAACTATGAAGGAGATCTTTGCATCGATGTCGAAACAAACCGATGCAGTGAGAAATAATGGAGGAGGCTATTATAATCACCTCTTTTTCTGGAAAGTGATGGGAAAAAGCTCTGTTGTTGTTTCTCCTGAGCTATCGGCAGCCATAACGAAAACCTTTGGTTCGTTTGAAAAGTTTAAAGAGACTTTCAACAATGCAGCAAAGACAAGATTCGGCAGCGGATGGGCCTGGCTTTATGTTACAGCTGACAAAACTCTTGCTGTCGGCAGTACTGCAAATCAGGATAATCCACTTATGGATAACTCTCCAATAAAAGGTACTCCGGTTTTAGCCCTGGATGTATGGGAACATGCATATTATCTGAAGTATCAGAACAAGAGGGCAGATTATGTTGAGGCATTCTGGAATGTCATCAACTGGGATGAGGTGAACAGAAGATACAGGGAAGCTGTTAAGTAGCCTGCCCTTCACCCGGAATTGAAGCGGTTTCCTAGGTATACAGGAACCGCTTTATTTTTAACGTGGCAGTCTTAAGGAACGGTACCGGGTGAAGCACCACTTTCTGGATCTGGCTGAATTTATTCACCTGTGAATTAACATAAGCCTGAAGCTCCTTCAGCAACTCTTCCTTCTTTTCATCGAACTGAACCGAAACATCATGCTTCATGGTGTGGTATTTTTTCTCGAGCTCCTCCATGTTGAAATGAACAAGAGCCACAAGCTTGCCTTTTTGCTGCACCACGAGCGATTCGACAACGAACCTGAAATTATTGATAATCGATTCTATCTCTTCCGGATAAATATTTTCACCCGTAGAGCTTAGGATCATATTTTTCAACCGGCCCTTTATGAAAAGATTATTGTTTTTATCGAGGGTGCCCAGATCTCCTGTTCTGAACCAGCCATCAGGGGTAATTACTTCCTTTGTCATTTCCGGTTCATTGTAATAGCCCTTCATAATGTTAGGCCCTTTCACCCAGATCTCACCTTCTCCTGTCTTTTTGTCAGGATTATGGATCATCATCTCAATACCCTCAATTGCCGGGCCTGTTGATTCCAAAACCGATTTTGAAGGATTCGCTCCTGCTAAAAGAGGTGCTGTTTCGGTCAGCCCATAGCCTATTGCATAAGGAAATTTTGCTTCAATAAGGAACTTCTCAACTGTCCTGTTAAGCTTGGCGCCGCCAATGCCATAGAATTTGAGCTCTCCCCCGAAGGTCTGCTTAAGTTTTTTCCCGGCTGCCTCATTAAGCTTCATCCTGAAAAAGGGGATTTTGTAAAGGAGCTTTAATAAGAGTTTGTCATTAAACGCCGGCAAAATTTTATTAAAATAGATCTTTTCAATTATCAAAGGAACCGTAAGCATCACAGTGGGTTTTACTTCGGCCAGGGCAGGAAGGAGAACAGGAGGAGTCGGCGGTTTCCTCAGATAATATACACATGAGCCGCAGAGCATAGGGAGAATGAGCCCGAGGGTATTCTCATAGGTGTGCGAAAGGGGCAGCACAGACAAGAAGCGGTCATTTTCGCTCATAGGCTGAATTACTCTTCCCTTCATGGCGTTAAAGGTGATATTCATGTGGGTAAGCATAACACCTTTTGACCGGCCGGTTGTTCCGGAAGTATAGATTATCGACGCCAGGTCTTCTTCCTTTACGTCATATTCTCCGGATGGTGTTGCCCCGGAATCATAAACAGCAGAGTTGTCATCAGAAAAAAGTACGGAAAAATCTTCCATCAGGATCGCAGTTCTCAGAGCTTCCGATTTATAACCCTCAATACGCTGAGTGAGTGATGAGGATATTAACAATACAGAAGCTCCCGAATGGTCCAGTACATTTGCTACTTCTGTGTTTGAAAAATCGGGCAGTATGGGCACTGCGACAGCTCCCATAAATGTGATGGCAAAATATGCAACCCCCCAGTTTGGCATATTGGCACTCAGTATTGCCACCCTGTCACCGGGTTTAACCCCTTTCTTTTCCAGAAACGATTGAAGGGCCTGAATCTCAATCCAGACTCTTTCATAGGTTCTGGGTTCCTCCCCGGCAAAAGCATATGCGTTGCACTTGCCATACTTTTGCAGTGTTTCGGCAAACTTTGCCGGAAAGGTCAACCTGGCACTCATCTCTTCCTTCATCACTAATGCTTTAATTTTGAAGTACAAAGGTACGAAATATTTGAATTCACTATGATTGAGGTGATATATATTACTGAAAATCAGGAAAAGGAAGTAAACGGAAATGATCTTTAATCGGGCGGAAAGGTTAATTTTGCCTTTTATAAATCAGACGTTATGGCATCAGTTATAAGGGTAACAAAGGAGTTTTCGTTCGAAATGGCTCATGCATTGTGTAATCACGATGGTCCGTGTAAAAATGTTCATGGCCATTCCTATCGGCTTTTCGTTACTGTTTCAGGAGTGCCTGCTGATGATCCGGAAAATCCCAAGAACGGAATGGTAATGGATTTTACCGATCTCAAAGGCATTGTTAAAAATGAGATTGTCAATGTTTTCGACCATGCAGTAGTTCTGAGCCGAAGCTTTGGCAAAGAAAAGACTGATCTTTTCGAAAAGTTATTCGGGAATACTGTCCTTGTTGATTATCAGCCCACCTGTGAAAATATGGTATCTGATTTTGCAGCGAAGATCATTCCCCTGCTTCCGGCCGGAGTTAAACTGCATAATCTCAGGCTTTTTGAAACAGCCACTTCTTATGCAGAATGGTTTGCGGAGGATAATGAAGAAGTTTGGAGTGCCTAGAGTGCCTAAAGTGCCTAGAGTTAATATCCATAAGGTTCTTTTTTTCAAACTCTAGCTCACTCCAAACTCTAGCTCACTCCAAACTCAATATATTAAATGCTTCTTATTATATAAAGAATGAATGATCCCGCTACAAAAAAACTCTTCCTGTTAGATGCCTATGCTCTGATATTCAGGGCTTATTATGCTTTTATAAAAAATCCCAGGGTAACATCTAAAGGGCTGAATACCTCGGCCATCTTTGGATTTTTACTTGCTCTCGAGGAGATCCTTCAGAAACAGAAACCAACGCATATTGCAGTTGTTTTTGACACTCCGGCGCCGACTTTTCGACATGTAATGTTCAAGGAGTACAAGGCAAACCGGGATGAGACCCCGGAGGATATAAAAAAGGCTGTACCATATATCAAGAGGCTTATTGAGGCATATCGTATTCCGGTTATCGATTTCCCCGGCTATGAGGCGGATGATGTTATCGGAACTCTTGCAAGGAAAGCATCAGAGAAGGGATTTACCACCTATATGATGACCCCGGACAAGGATTTTGCACAGCTTGTTGCTGAAAAAATCTTCATGTTTAAACCCTCCCGGAGCGGAAATGAATCGGTAGTGTGGGGTCCTGAAGAGATTAAGAAAGAGTTTTCAGTTCAAGAGCCGTTACAGGTAATCGATATCCTTGCTCTTATGGGCGACACTGCCGATAATATCCCGGGGGCTCCGGGCGTTGGACCAAAAACTGCAGAGAAACTGATAGCAGAGTACGGATCGATAGAGGAACTTTTCCTGAATACCGAAAAACTGAAGGGAAAACTTAAAGAGATAATTGAGAACAACAAAGCCCAGATCGAGCTCTCAAAAAAACTTGCTACAATTGAACAGAATGTGCCTGTGGAACTCGATGAGAAGGCTCTCGAAACCGAGATCCCCGATTCGGCAAAACTAAAGGCGCTTTTCGAAGAGCTTGAGTTCAGGACAATTGCAGCAAAGATACTCGCCGATATTGACAAAACAGGCAAGCCGGAGAGAGCTTCAGACGCGGATCAGCAGACTTTGCCGCAGCAGCAGGGTGATCTATTCGGGGGAACCCTGTTCAGCGGTTCATCTTCCACTTCTGTTTCTGATTTACGGACAATTGAAAATACCGATCACAAATATACCCTTGTCGAAGATCCCGGACAACTTAAAAAGCTGGTTGCAACTCTGTCGGGTCTCAGCGAGTTTTGTTTTGATTCTGAGACAACCAGTATTGATCCACTGGCTTCAGAGCTTGTTGCTCTTGCCTTTTCGTGGGAAAAAGGGACCGGATATCTTGTTCATTTTCCTGAATCCGGAAAGGGCACCCTCGACCTCCTTGAAATAATAAAACCTGTACTTGAAAACCCTGATATTAGAAAAATCGGGCAAAACCTGAAATTCGACATACAGGTACTGAAAAATTATGGGATAGAGGTGAAAGGCCCGCTATTTGACACCATGATCGCCCATTATCTCCTGGAGCCCGACATGAGGCACAATATGAACATTCTTTCCGAAACCTTCCTTTCATACTCACCGGTGCATATAGAGACTTTGATTGGCGACAAGGGAGCCGGACAGAAAAATATGCGATCCGTTGCTGTCGAAAAGCTGAAGGAATATGCAGTTGAGGATGCTGATATCACCTTTCAGCTTAAAAACATATTTGAGCCGAAAATACAGCAGGGGGGTCTTGAAAATCTTTCAAAGACAATCGAGATGCCCCTGATACCTGTCCTTGCATCGATGGAAAGATCGGGAGTAAGGCTCGACCTGGAGGACCTTAAGGCAATAACTGTAAACCTGAGGGAAGACATTATCTCTCTTGAAAAGGAGATTTATGTCCTTGCCGGTATGGAATTCAACATATCCTCCCCAAAACAGCTTGGAGACGTTCTTTTTATAAGGCTGAAGCTTGACGATAAGGCACGGGTAACAAAATCGAAGCAATTCAGCACTAATGAAGAGATTTTGCAGAGACTTACTTCAAAACATCCCATTATTGAAAAGGTGCTGGAGTACAGGGGACTCAAGAAGCTGCTGTCGACATACGTTGATGCACTTCCCCTTCTGGTTGACAAGAAGACAGGCCGTATCCATACTTCTTATAATCAGGCTGTTGCTGCTACAGGCCGTCTGAGTTCAAACAATCCTAATCTTCAGAACATCCCGGTAAGGGATGAACGTGGCAGGGAGATCAGAAAAGCCTTTGTTCCCGAAGAGGGCCATATCTTCCTGTCAGCCGACTACTCCCAGATTGAGCTGAGGCTTATGGCCCATCTCAGCAAGGATGAAGGAATGATAGCAGATTTCCTTTCTGGTAACGATATCCACGCTGCCACAGCCTCAAAGATTTTCGGAGTGGCGATAAACGACGTTACAAGGGAGATGAGAAGCAGGGCAAAGACAGCAAATTTCGGGATCATTTACGGGATCTCATCCTTCGGTCTTTCTGAGAGGCTTACTATCGGACGAAATGAGGCTAAAGAGCTGATCGATGGTTATTTCAGCTCATATCCCGGAGTGAAGATCTATATGGATGAAAGCATAAAAAGGGCAAGAGAGAATGGGTATGTAACCACAATGTTTGGAAGGAAAAGATACCTGCCCGATATCCAGTCGGCAAACCAGGTTGTAAGGGGCAACGCTGAAAGAAACGCGATTAATGCGCCAATCCAGGGAAGTGCAGCCGATATCATAAAACTTGCCATGATAAATATCGACAGGCGGCTAAAAAACGAAAATTTCAGATCGAGGATGATTCTTCAGGTGCATGACGAACTTATATTTGAGGCTGAAATTTCAGAACTTGAAAAGCTTAAAGAAATGGTGCTCCATGAAATGTCGGATGCAGTTGCACTTGATGTTCCTTTAAAGGTGGACTGGGGAACAGGGAAGAGCTGGTTTGAGGCGCACTGAACGGCGTAAAGGCGCAACGGCGCAACGGCACAACGGCGCAAAGGTTATTTGACTGCAAGACCGCAAGACCGCAAGACCGCAGGACCGCAAGACAAAAAATAAGTTATTACAGCCATATGCAAGTCAAGGTACTTTTTTTCGGTGTTCTGGCTGATGTTGCCGGAACTGTTGTGAAGCATTATAGCGATGTGAGGTCAACAGGCGATCTGAAATTACGGATAGGGGATGATTATCCTGAAATAGGGCATTATAATTTCAGGATATCCCATAATAATGTTCTGATAAACGAGGATGTTCTGCTCAACGACGGAGACGAGGTGGCTTATATGCCTCCTTTTGCCGGAGGATGAGAGCCAACTTTAAATGTATCATGATGAATTATCTTACTGAAGGGGCTGTCAGCCCAAAGCTCATTTCTGAATTTCTTGAAGCGATGGCTGCAAGGACGGATTGTGGCGGACACTCAGCTTTCATAGGCCAGGTAAGGGCTGACAAAATTGATGGAAAGACTGTAAAAGCAATCGACTACTCGGCATATGAATCAATGGTGCGGACCGAAGCAGAGCAGATTAAGGCGGAGATTCTTGCAGAGTTTGAAGATGCTAAATCTGTTGAGCTCATCCATTCAACGGGAACTGTCAATGCAGGTGAAATCTCACTGTTTGTTCTGGTTTCTGCAGGTCACAGGCAGCAGGCAATTGAGGCTTGCAGCAAGAGTGTAGAGCTTATCAAGGAGAGGCTTCCTGTTTGGAAAAAGGAGATCTTCGACGACGATTCACACGCATGGAGGGAAAACAACCCTTATCAGAGTGGAGTCTGATTAATTCTCTCAGCAGACCTTACGATCCTCCCGGATTCAGAAGACTCTTTTCTGCTTATAATTAACGGAACAGTTTTCCCTGATAAGACCGACGAGTATTCTGTTTTATTATTCAGTACCTGAAGGGCTTTTCTTACCTGCTCATCCTTTTTAATTGTATAGGCAATTGCCCCCTCCTCATAGAAGTATCGGCGCATTATCTCATCCTCAATAAGTTCTGTAATTTCATTCTTAAAAAGTGCCAGGTCATGGTCGAGGGTATGTGTTATTTCCTTTTCAAGCTGGTCGATCAGGCCTTTGTGAATATCATAATACTTTTCCCTTTTGGCATTTGACACCAGTTCCTTGAGTGATTCTTCTGTGCCTGTGCTATAGCTGAATTTTCGTTCATCAAGATATGTCCCGAATTCAGCATAATCAGCATCGGTGAATTTGAATTGCTCAGGAGTTTTAATGTCGGGATGAGCCCAATAGTATTTTGTTGCATAATCAAATATGTAATTTCTTACGTAAAGCTCTGCAGTTATCTGGCTTAAGGTCTCAGGCAGCACTTCAATGTCGGGCAATATTCCCCCGCCGTCTTTTACAGTTCTTCCGTTCCTTGTCTTGAACTCTTTGACAAGCGAGTCGGGGATAAGTCCCACGCTGCCATCCTCATTCGGATTTGAAAAATCGCGGGCCTGGATGCATCTGCCGCTCGGTATATAATACTTTGCCGTAGTAAGTTTCAGATTGGTATTATAGCTAAGAGGCCTGGTGACCTGAACAAGTCCTTTCCCATAGGAGCGCTGACCTACAATAACTCCCCTGTCAAGGTCCTGAATGGCTCCGGCAACTATTTCGGAAGCTGATGCTGAACCTCTGTTTATTATTACTGCAAGCGGTATTTTTTCATCAATGGCCGGTTTCGTTGTTTTGAAATCCTCATCAAAGCGTTTAACCTTGCCTTTTGTGGAAACAACTTCATTTCCAGGACCAACAAACAGGTTGACAATATCAACTGCTTCAGTAAGAAGACCTCCGGGGTTAAGCCTCAGGTCGAGTATTATCTGTTGAGAGTTCTGGGCTTTCAGGGCAATGAGCGCATTCTTTACTTCATTTATACAGTCCTGAGTGAACCCGGTGAATCTGATATAGCCGGTTTTTGAGTCAAGCATTCCATAATAGGAAACGGGAGGTATTGCCACCTTTTCCCTCTTCAGCATAACTTCACTCTCTTTTCCCTGTCTCTCAATTGTAAGTTTTATGTCGGTTCCCGGATTTCCCTTTAGCTTTTCACTGACTTTGTCTGTAGAGAGCCCTTTAAGTGAAATTCCGTCAACCTTCTTTAACAGATCACCGGTCTTTATCCCGGCCTTGTCTGCCGGAAAGCCCTTGTATACTTCACTAATGATCACATAGTCGCCGTTTCCTCTTACCATAGACCCGATACCCCCGTATTTTCCTGTTGTCATGAATGTGAACTCATCTGATTCAGATTCCGGATAATAAACAGTGTAGGGGTCGAGCGTGCCGAGCATTTTATCAATGCCTGCTTTTACAAGTTTATCCGGATCAATATCATCTACATAAAATGTGTTAAGTTCCCTGAACATAGTAAAGAATATGTCAAGGTTCTTGGCTATCCTGAAATCCCTTGTATCCTGGCTTATCAGAAAACCTGTGCTGAGTGCGCCAAACAGAAACAGGGATGTAAATATGATTATCCTGCGGGAGACTCCTTTTTTCATAACAAAATGGGTTAAACAGAGGGGCGAAAGTAATAAGAAATTCCGGGATAGGGTTTTAAGAAGAAACAATTAATATAACTTTAACATTTTCAGCTCTTTTGCCTGAGACTGGAAAGAAGTTTGTTCAGCATCTCCCTTACAGAGGCTTCGGTTGCGGAATAATCCGGGATTGAGCTGCCTCTGACAACAACTACGAAGGCCACCTGTTTGCCTTCGGATTTAAGGTATTCGCAGAGGTCGCTTTTGTTCTTTCTGTATGCCTCCCTGAGCCTTCTTTTTATAAGATTCCTGGTTACGGCATGTTTAAAACCTCTTTTTGGAACACTGAACACTACCTGGGCCGGAAAAGGAGATGGAAGGGCGGTTAAGGCCCAGACAACTTTAAAGAGAGGAGTATGTAAAACGTTCCCTGTTTCAAACAGGGCACTTATTATTTTTTTGCTGCAGAGCCTTTCGCCCTTAAAGAGTCTCTCTCTGACAGAACTTCTGAGTTCGTTGTTCAAATGTTCTTCATTCTGATTTCACATTGCCAACCTGAAGTCCCAATAGCTTCCCGACAGCTATCGGGAGGGATGGGTGATAAACTTACCGTATATTTTTATTGTGCTCCTTGAGATACTCATCGAGTGCCATTGTCATCGACGGAGCTTTTGGATTAGGGGCATCGATATCGAGCCTGAGTCCTTCCTGGGCAACAGCACAGGCTGTGGTTGGGCCGAAAGCTGCAATCTTTACGTTACCCTGAACAAATCCCGGGAAATTCTCCTTCAATGATTTTATGCCGGAGGGGCTGTAAAACACCAGAATGTCGTAATCGAAATCCTTGACAGTCGAAAAGTCGGTGCTTATAGTTTTATAAAGTGTTCCGATTGAATACTTAATATTATTCTTATCAAGCATATCCGGAATCTCAGCATTGTGAGGCTCCGAAAGAGGGACAAAATAATTATCCTCTTTGTGTTTGGTTATGACATCAATAAGATCCTGGAACCGGGCCTTGCCATGGAAAATCTTCCTCTTTCTGTATACAATATATTTCTGGAGATAGAACGCGACGTTCTCGGTGATACAGAAATACTTCATTGTATCAGGCACGGTTGTTCTCAATTCAGAACAGATCCTGAAAAAATGATCAATCCCGGTTTTACTTGTGAAAATCACAGCTGAAAATTCAAGTATATTGATTTTTTGCTGCCGGAAATCTTTTACAGAGATGCCTTCAATTTCAATGAAAGGTTTGAAATCGATCTTTAGATTATACTTTTTCGCCAGTTCGAAATATGGTGATTTCGGGTTCGACGGCTCTGGCTGAGAGACTAATATCTTCCTAATTTTCAAGTCCTTACAGTTTTAATTTTACCCTCCAATAAACACTCGCCAAATTAAACCAGGCCTGTAAAATACTTAACGGACACAACCACAGGCAGAATTTCTAGGGCACAAAGGTATAAAATCAAATAGAAAATAGAAATACCTCTCTTTATAAAAATATATATTAAGCGGATCACCCGTATAATATACATGACTGCAAAAACAGTTACCCCCGGTATAATGTAACTCTTTTCAGGAAGCATAACCGTATAGTGCATCAGTACAATTAATATGAAAAGAAACAGGGCACTGAATCTGTATGAGGAATATATGACCGAGAGATATTCGTTGAAAACCTCCCTCTCACCGCTCATGTTTCCGGTAATTAAGCATGCAATATGTCTGAGGAAGACAACAGCTGTGATGGCAGCAAGGGCAAACAGCCAGAAAACCAATCCTCCGGTGCCGGAAGGGATAAGCTCATATGTTGCTGCCACGGAATAGCAGAAAAAGGACAGAGTAAAAAAGGCGGCTATGTTAAGAACCATCGACTGCCACATTAGCAGGCCCCTGCTGTCCTTCTTTTCAAAATCATCAATTCCCCTGAAAAGGAAAAACCGGGATACTCCTGATAAAAGGGTTTTTGAAGTAAGGCTTACAAGCGTGAAAAGCAAAAGTGATGCAAACAGCACACCAAAGCCCCAGTCCTTTTGCAAAGTCATGTCAGGCAGGTCAGATCCTGTTTTCAGCTCTTTAATAAGCTGTTCCCTTTGCAGGGCCGCGAGCTCCCTGTTATTTTCAATAAATGTGAATGGAAATTCTTCGGAAGTATTCAGATCAATCCGTGTTATTACGTTCGTTGGGTCGTAAAAAGTGAAATCAGAGATACTGTTCCTTTTATATACAAGAACTGTATCCATAGTTACTTCCTGCTGTCTGTCAGAGCCGGTAACCTTTAAAGGAGTATCATACTGTTGCGTGCCAGGCCAGTCAGTTAAGGCCATTATACAGGGATTTGTTAGAAGTGTTCAACACTGCATCCTGATATTTCAGATAGAATATTGTTTGCAAGTCTGCTTGCTCCAATCCTGAAAAGAGTACTATTCATCCATCCGTCACCAAGACAGTTTTTGACAATGTTGTAATATATTATTGCATCAGAGGCATTTACGATGCCTCCGGCAGCTTTGAATCCAACCTTGATTCCTGTTTCAGAATAGAAATCGGCGATTGCGCGGCACATCACAAATGCTGCTTCCGGTGTTGCCGATACAGGTACCTTGCCGGTAGATGTTTTAATAAAATCGGCTCCGGCATCCATTGCTATCATAGAAGCCTTGAAAATATTCTCATAACTGCCAAGGAGGCCTGTTTCAATAATTACTTTGAGCTGCTTTGCTCCGACGGCACCTTTTATCTGTCTGATTTCGTCTGCAACAACTGCAAAGTCGTTTCCGAGAAATGCCCCGACAGGAATGACAATATCGATCTCATCGGCACCTGCCTCAACAGCCATTTTGCATTCAAGTAGCTTGATAGCCATAAAGGTCTGTGAAGAAGGGAATGCTGCCGCAACAGCAGCAATTTTAACGTTTCTGGCAGAAAGCTTTTCCTTTACCACAGAAACAAAATTAGGAAAAACGCAAATTGCAGCCACATTAGGAATGTTTGAATACCGGCCTGAAAAGCTGTTGACCTTTCCGGTGAAATGAAGGATCTGGCTCCTGTTGTCCGTTGTGTTAAGGCTTGTAAGGTCTATCAGGTTCAATATGCTCATCAGAGTATGCTTGTCGGGGAACTGCGGGATTGCTGCCGAGATTTTTTTCACCCCCTTTTTTATTTCTGAATCCGACGGGCACGATTTGATAAGTTTTTGATATAGCTTTGTCATATAGCAATCTGTATTTTATAACTTATAAGCATAACAATGAGAAAAAAGAACGGGTTCAATATAATGCTTTTTGTTTTCATGGCGATTTTAATTATAATATTTAGTTGCGCAAAGAAAAACCAGAAAAAGATGACCGGTATATTGCTTCAGACCGACAGGGAATTTTCTGAAATGTCACTCAAAGAGGGGATGTTTGTTGCCTTTCTTGCATATATTGCCGATGATGGCGTAATCCTGCGCGATAACAGCTATCCTGAACAGGGTAAAGAAAAACTTCAGGCAAGGTTTGAAGGGCGAAGCGATACTTCTTTCGTGCTGACCTGGGAACCATTGTTTGAAAAGATCGCGGAGAGCGGCGAGATCGGATATACTTATGGCACTCATACAAATCTCGATAAGGCAACCGGGACTGTAACAAAAGGAACATATGTCACAATCTGGCTGAAGCAGCCCGACGGCAGCTGGAAGTACATACTCGATTCCGGAACTCAGGGTCTGCCTGAAAAATAGCATACTTTTGCTCGGCGAAGTTTGCAACTTCGCCGTTCACGTAAAGCGAAGTTGCAAACTTCGCTTAGCCTTTCCTTTAATTCTTTCCCTTTCCTTTAATTCTTTCCTTTTCCTTTAATTCTTTCCTTTTTCTTTAATTATGTTTTTGAGCTATTTGATATCCGTTTTTCCGAGCTTTTTATTTCTTGCCAGAGAAGCGAATACGCCGAAAGCGGAGAGAATTGAAAAGATTACAAATCCGGTATGCATAGCGGAGATCAGTCCCGGATAGGTTTCCGGGTTTATTTTTTCTTTGCCTATGTAAAGAGATATCAGCATCATGGCTATACCCATACTCATCATCTGCCCGGCCATCCTCATCGTTCCGACTACGCCGGAGGCCACTCCCAGATGACGTTTTTCCACGGAACTCATTATTGCATTCGAATTTGGAGAGGAAAATAATCCGAATCCGATACCCATCAATATCATTAGCAGGACAATAAGTACCAGAGGGGTTGCAGCTGTCACGAAACACAAAAGAATAAGCCCGGTTGCCGTAAGCCCCATGCCAACTGAAGCAATAACTCCGGGATTTCTTTTATCCGACAGTTTGCCTGCAGCCGGAGAGAGAAGCGTCATGGCTATCGGCTGCGCAATCATTATAAGACCTGCAGTTCGTGCATCGAGCCCTTTAAGATACTGAAGGTAGAGGCTTATGAAGAAACCGGTAGCGCTGGTTGCCGAATAATGTATCAGTGCCGCAATTCCTGAAAAAGCAAAGACCCTGTTCCGTAGAATGAGCCTGACATCAAAAACAGGGTTGCTTACCTTTTCCTCAGCAAAAATGAAAGCGCCTGCCATCAACACGCCTGATGCTGCACAGATCCAGCCGGTCGAAGACGGAAGCCTTGAGAATCCATACATGAACAATGTAAGGGCAACCCCATAGATCAGGGAACCGGCCCAGTCAAATTTTTCGCCCCTGGCATCTGCCCATTCTGTCTTTATTTTTGTTTTTATAAGCAGCAGAGATATTATGCCAAAGGGGAGCAGGAAAACAAAAATGCTTCTCCATCCAAAATACTGGGTCAGCAATCCTCCGAGCACCGGCCCAAGAGACAACCCAAGGTAAACAGCGGTTATATTTATCCCCATTGCCTTGCCACGCTCCCCCGGAGGAAAAGCGGAAGTTATTATTGCAAGGCTGGTCCCGAATATCATTGCACTTGCCACTCCCTGAAGTATCCTGAAAACAATGAGGGAGGTCATGCTATGAGAGAAGAGTATAAGAAAAGTTGAGACAGTGAATAATGCGATCCCTGTTGTGAATACTTTCTTTCTTCCTATTATGTCGGCGAGCCGGCCGAAGGGCAGGAGAAAAATAGCAGATGAAAGGATAAAACTGCTTATCACCCATCCGAGGCTTATGGCATTTGCGTTAAGGTCCTGTCCTATTGCAGGCAGGGCCAGGTTTACCGCAGAACCAAGAAAAGGAGTCAGGAAAGCTGCAAAAGTCGCAACCAGAAGGATTGATTTTTTTGATGTTTGTGTTGCGTCCGGTTCTTTATTCATAATAAAAGTGTTTTTGCTGCCTTGGTTTATCTACTCCTTTTCCCGGGTATCAATAATAATTGTCACAGGTCCGTCATTTATCAGTTCCACCTGCATCATTGCTCCAAACTCCCCGGTACATGTTTCTTTTCCGGTCAGTTGCGACAAGCGGCTTACTAACATGTTATAAAGCGGAATTGCCTTATCAGGATGTGCCGCCCTGATATACGATGGTCTGTTCCCTTTGCGTGTTTTTGCATGCAGCGTAAACTGACTTATTATCAGAATACTTCCTCCTGTATCCATAACAGAAAGGTTCATTACATTGCTGCTGTCATTGAAAATGCGCAGCTGGACTATTTTCCCGGCTAACCATTCAACATCTGATTCATTGTCTGATTCCTCTATCCCGGCTAGTACCAGCAACCCATGACTTATTGAGGATTTTAAGTTATCATTTATCGACACCGAAGCCCGGCTTACCCTTTGGATGACAGCTCTCATGGGATATGTTTTGAATATTCAAATATATACATTCAGTTTTAAAAACATTTGAGCAATGATTTATATTATATTTGCGCCACTTTATGATCACAGGATGGATTCAATAACAATACTCGCAATCGCGCTGGGACTTTCTTTTGACACCTTTGCCGTATCGTTGTCATATGGAGTAATACGAAATAAAATTCTCTTCTTTCAGGCGGCAAGGATCGCTTTTGTTCTTGCTTTATTCCAGGGAGGACTCACCGTTGCGGGCTATTTTCTCGGGTCATTTATATCAAATGCTCTAAAAGCTGCTGATCACTGGATTGCACTTTCATTGCTCTCATTCCTTGGAATCAAAATGATAATTGAGGGCCTGAAAAAAACAGAGGAAAGAGGAACGAGGGATTTCAGCAGCACTGTTGTGCTCTTGACAATTGCTGTCGGAACAAGTATCGATGCCTTCGCTGTGGGTATCAGTTTTGCTATACTTGAGGTTATGATCTGGAAAGCAGGCCTGCTTATTGGAATAGTAACCTTTCTTGCTTCAATGACCGCAATACGAATCGGGAAATCAGCCGGAGAAAGACTCGGTAACAAAGTCGAAATTGTCGGGGGAATAATCCTTATCGCAATCGGAATAAAAATATTTCTTGAACATTTTCTGGCGGGTTAAAAGGGCAGCATCAGGCGGACTCTTTTGTCAAAAACCGCCATTTCGGTGAATCCGACATATCTCAGTAATTCATAGGCCTCATCGAAATACTGTCCGACCCGGGAGGGCATATGTGCATCGGAGTTGACACACACCGGGATATTTTCCTCATGAAAAATGCCAAGGTATTTTCTGTCGGGATAAAAATCGGCAAGAGGCCTGTTTCGTCCGTTCGTATTGACCTCGAAGGCAACATCATGCTCTTTCATTGTCCTCGCCAGCCTCCTGTAATGCGGGTCCGGATCGCCTGAAGGTTTAAATCCGTATATTCTTATAAGATCACAGTGTCCGATAATGTCAAAGAGGCCTGATGCCACTGCGGCACAAACAGTATCAATATACGATTCAAATAACCTGTCGATGCTCTTCCCTTCATAGAATTCAGGCCCGTAGTCAACAGTTTTTTCTCCCATGTAGTGAACGGATCCGATTACATAGTCCAGATCCAGATCAATAAGATATTCTCCGGTCTCCTTCTCCTTTCCTTTAAAAAAGTCAACTTCAAGCCCTGTCTTTACCTTAATCAGAGTTGTGCTTTTCCGGATGGTTTCAATATTTCTAAGGTAAACCGGCATATTCTCGGGGGCCATTACACTGCCATCCTGATCACTAAACAGGTTAAGATGTTCCGAAAAGCCGATTTCGCTGAGACCTGCCGCAACAGCAGGAGCTATATACTCTTCAGGTCCCGAACGGCCGTCGCTGTAGGTGGAATGGATATGATAGTCTGTTCTGTAAATCATCCGGTTCAGGTGCTGCAATTTTAACAGATCCGGGGTCAAAAATGGGCTGAATTTGGCAATAAAACAAATTGAGAAATAGTATTATAATTTATAAAATGATAAATTTGTGAAAAATGTGACAAATTGTGAACGAAAAGAAGGGTATTTGTGTCTGTGCTGAATGCGAATTCAGAGCCATTGTATTCTCATATCTCGATGATGGATCAATAGAAGAGTTATGCCAGAATAAAGAGGAACAGACTTTTCACAAAGGTGAGGTTATTAATCATGAGGGAGAGAAAATTCAGAGTTTCAAGTACCTTAAAAGCGGGCTTGTTAAGCTCTACAGACGGACTCCGGCAGGAGATGAACAAATCATTACAATAACAAGGCCTTTCGAGTTTGTGAGCAATATGAGCATCTTCTCTGAGGAACGCTACCAGTACTCTGTTTCTGCTCTCGAGGATTCAGTAGTTTGTATGGTCAGGCTCGGTTTTATCAAGGAACTTTTCATGAAGAACGGAGGATTTGCAATGGGACTCCTGTCAAAAATCTCCATAATTAACGACAAGATAATAAGGCAAACCCTCGATATACGCCAGAAAAACCTTGTAGGAAGAGTAGCTTATGTTCTGCTCTATTTTACAAAGGAAATATACAACTCCAGGGTCTTTGACCTTCCTGTGTCGCGCAAGGAAATTGCCGACTATATTGGAATGAGTACGGCAAATGTGATAAGGACCTTGTCGGACTTCAAAAGAGAAGGCATAATCAGGGTATTTGGCAAGACAATCGAAGTGGCTGATATCGAAAAGCTTGAAAATATTTCGAAACACGGTTGATGATAATTGCAAATTCAACCCTGCCACGCACTCATAGTTAAGTTAACTTAAACCGCTCCCGATGAAGAAATTATTCTTTGTTTCAGTAATCCTGTTATCATCCGTTTTGCTGCCTGCACAACCTTCGCGTCAGCAGGCTCCGGGCGGCCCTGAAAGAAAAGAAGTTATAAAGAACTATCTTCTTTCGGGAAGCAGGCATGGAGTTAATTTCTTTCCCTTAGTTCAGTACCCCGGAGTCTTTTATAAAGCGGATGACTCACTTACATTTGATAAATACCACACTTCCGATGTGATTTATGAATGGCTCAGGAAATGGGCTGATGCCTATCCGGAGCTTGTCAGCCTCTATGAAGTTGGGAAAAGTTTTGAGGGACGTCCTATTTTTCAGATTACTCTTACAAATAAAAAGATTGGAAAGGAGACGGAAAAACCTGCCGCTTTTTTTGAAGGCGGAAGACATAGTGGTGAGGTAACAGCCAGTGAATCTGTTATGTGGCTTGCTCAATACCTGCTTTCAAATTACGGAAAAGATCCTGCAGTTACAAAGCTGCTCGACACTAAAACAATTTACCTGAGGCCTGTCAACAATCCCGACGGCCATAACCTTTATCTCAATACTGCACAGAGCAACAGGAGTACTGTGCGGCCGTTCGATAATGATGGTGATGGGCTGCTCGATGAGGACGCCCCTGATGATATCGATGGTAACGGATTGATCCTGACGATGAGATGGAAGGATGAAAAGAAGGGTTCCTGGATTCCTGATACCCTCGATCGCAGCGGCAGGATCATGAGGCGGGTAGCCGAAGGGAAGGGTATCTACTCAACCGCCTCAGAAGGTCTGGATAATGATGGTGACGGACGTATCAATGAGGATGGAATAGGCGGCCTTGATCTTCACAGGAATTATCCCGAGAACTGGAGACCCGAGTCGGAAACAACCGGCAGAGGCTTTAGCCAGGGAGGAGCAGGCGAGTTTCCTCTAAGCGAAACGGAAACACGATCGGTTGTCCTGTTTCTTCTCGCACACCCCAACGTATATGTAGTCAATTCGATGGACACCAGTGTTCCAATGCATCTGAGACCACCCTCAACTTCTGCATCCGAAGAGCGGATGTATCCCGAAGACCTTGCCTGGTATAAAATATTTGATGAGATCGGGAAGAAGATCACCGGATATGCAAAAGCCGGAGATGTTTATAACGATTATGGCAACGGCAGCCCGCTCTTTGGTCATGGACCCGATTTCGGATACTGGTACTATGGAGCAATCTGGTATGGCGATGAGATCTGGAACGGAGCTAAAAACAAAGATTATAACGGTGACGGTAATTTTGACCAGGCAGAGATTCTGCGCTGGGATGATGAGGAGAACGACAGCCTCGGATTCTTTGATTGGAAACCGGCGAAACATCCGGTCTACGGCGATATAGAAATCGGAGGCTTCAATCCAAAGTTCTTCCAGCAGAATCCCCCGGCGAAACATCTTGAACCCTGGATAAGAAAAGAGGCTATGTTCAACCTCGAAATGGTAAAATATCTGCCTGAACTTGAATGGGAAAACATTGAAGTAAAAAAACTGAAATCATATAAATCAGACTCAAGCGATTACCAGATGAAAGTAAGCTTCAGGAATTCAGGAAAACTTCCTACTGCACTTAAACAGGCACACCTTGTAAAAATTGTTAAAGAGGACAGGATCGCTCTTGAATTCGATACCACAGGCATTTCATCAGGAAAGGTCACTTTTAAGGTAATAGAAGAGGAAAAACCTGTCAGGGTACGGGAAAATAGAGGAGGGAATAACATAGAGGAAAGGGTTGTTCAGCAGAGAACCTATTCGAAAAATATTCCTTTTACTGACGGCGGCTCTGTTGCGACAACAGTATTCAAAATAAGACTATACGGCAGAGCTGAACTATCCGGAAAAGCAAGTCTGTTCTCAACGCGGGGAGGTGTTCTGAAAGACAGGACATTCCTTATCAGGTAGCCTGGGTCAAAACGTATATAAACCAATATCAAAAAATTCAAAACCGAACATCATGAAAATGGAAAAGCATTCTGTCAGGGATATTCCGCGAAGAAAATTCCTTGAGTTGAGCATGAAGGGCGGATTACTTATCGCAGCAACCCCAGCTCTTATGTCTCAGTTAATTTCGTGCCAGAGTGGTGTAAAAACATCCTCAGGCCTGGATATGGATAAGGAAATGTTGTCGAAGATAATCGCAAAAGCTCTGGAAAAAGGCGGGGATTTCGCTGATGTATACCTCGAAAACCGGATTTCGCGTCAGATAGTAATGGAAGAATCACGGTTTAAGAGCGGTTTGTATGGAATAAGCCAGGGAGCAGGAGTGAGAGTGATTTCAGGTAACAAAACCGGGTATGCATACACTGACGAAATTACTGAAGAGAAGCTTTTACGGGCTGCGGAGGTGGCATCTTATGTAGCGAAAAACGAAAGTCTTTTCAAGCCGGTCAGTATTTCGGATACCAGGTTCCCTTCGTTTGTAACTGTAAAACAACCTTTGGGAGAAGTCGCCGATGAAATGAGGATAGAGATTATAAAAAGAGCCGATCAGGCTGCAAAAGATTATGATCCCAGAATAAAAATGGCTATGGTCGATTATAACGATGAGATCAGAAGCCGTGTTATTGCTACAAGCGAAGGAGCTTACCTTAGGGATGAACTTCCGCTGCTGTTTTTTATTGTTCAGGCAATGAGCGAAGATGGATCAGCAAGGCATATGGCGCGTGAAAGACTGAGTTATCATTCGGGGTTTGAGATGTTTGAAAATGTAAGCCCTGAAACAGTTGCAAGAAATGCTGCCCGGGAGGCAATTGCCATGTTAGCTGCTGAAGATGCTCCTGCCGGTATAATGGATGTAGTTATGCAGAACGGCTGGGGCGGGGTTCTTGTGCATGAAGCTGTCGGGCATCCGCTCGAGGCCGATAATATAGCCAAGGGCATCGGTGCCTTTACAGGCAAAGTTGGACAAAAAGTGGCCAGCGACTGTTTTACCATGGTAGATGACGGCACTCTGCCAAACTTTCGTGGCACAATTAATTATGATGACGAAGGGAATGCGGCAAAACGCAATGTTTTGATTGAAAAGGGGGTGCTTAACGGTTTTATGACCGACATTTTAAGTGCAAAGCAGCTTTCAATGGCACGGACAGGTAACGGAAGACGCGAGTCGTTCAGGTATATTCCCATTCCTCGAATGACAAACACTTTTATCGATGCCGGAAAAGATAAACCGGAAGATATTCTCTCTTCAACAAAAAAAGGAATTTATGTTCAGAGCCTCAGCGGCGGAAGCGTAAATCCGATAACCGGGGTTTTCAATTTCACTTGCCGTGAGGCATACATGATAGAGAACGGGAAGAAAACAAATCCCATAAAAGGGGCAACTCTTATCGGTTCATGCATGGAAGTCATTTCAAATATTGATGCAGTCGGGGATGATCTGGCCTTTGGTCCCGGAATTTGTGGCAAAGGCCAGTCAGCTGAGGTGTCTGCCGGGCAGCCTACTGTAAGGATCAGGGGCATCAACGTAGGAGGAAGCAAAGCATAGTAACAAATTAAAAGAGTATTATTATGAACTATATGGAATTAGCAGAAAAACTTGTAAAAAAGAGCCTCAGTCTCGGTGCTGATGCTGCTGAGGTTTTTCTTGAAACATCAAGGAATCTGTCAATCAGCGTCCTCAAATCAGAGATCGAAACAATTGAGGAAGCTTCATCGCAGGGAGTCGGATTCAGGGTTTTTGTTGATGGTAAAATGGGCTTCAGCCATTGCAACGATTTCAGCGACAGATCGCTTCAGGATACAATTTCAAAAGCCATTGCCTTTGCAAAGCTTTCCTCTCCCGATGAGAATAATATTCTTTCGAGCGACAAGGGAATTACTGCAATTGCAGACCTTTATGATCCTTCAATATATGGGATCCCGATGGATACAAAGATAAAAATGGCACTGGAACTTGAGAAGCTTGCCATGAAAGACCCGAGGATTACAAAAAGTTCGGGAGCAGGTTATGGAGAAGGTGAAACAGAAGTATTCATTGCCAATTCAAGCGGCATATTAAAAAGCTTTAAATCGTCAGGATGTTCTCTGGGAGTGAGTGTTGTCGCGGAAAAGGGCGATCAGAAGAATACCGGAGGCGAATATTGTTCGCGTGTTTTCTTTGCCGACCTGGTTGCACTTGAGGAGATTGCAACTCTGGCTTCAGGTAAGGCTGTTGAGCTTCTCGACCCTGTTATGATAAATACACAGCGGGCCTCTGTGATTTTTGATCCGGATGTGGCCCGGTCTGTTTTTGGTGGCATCCTCACAGCAATAAATGGGGAACGAGTGCTTCAGGGGGCCAGTTTTCTTAAGGATTTCCTTAACAAACAGTTTGCATCGCCTTTGCTGACATTGATTGATGACGGAACATTGGCGAGGAAGCCTGGCAGCGCCCCTTTTGACGGGGAAGGAGTTCCGGTAAGGAAAAATGTCCTTGTTGAAAACGGAGTTCTGAAAAGTTTCATGTATAATACAAAGGCTGCAAAACGGGCCGGGGCAACAAGCACGGGAAACGCAACACGCGGAGGATTCAGCTCTCTGCCGGGAATTGGCGCCAACAATGTATATGTTGTTGCAGGTAAAAGTTCCCCCGGTGAGATAATAGCGAATACAAAGAAAGGCCTTCTTCTTAAAGAAGTTACAGGTTATGGAATTGATCCGGTCTCTGGCAATTTCAGCGGAGGAGCCAGTGGCCTCTGGATTGAAAATGGAAGGATTGTTCATCCGGTAAAGGGTGTGACAATTGCCGGAAAGGCTTTTGACATACTGAATTCAATCGATATGTTGGGAGACGATCTGGATTTGAACAGGACAAATACGGCACCTACATTCAGAGTGTCAGAAATACAAATCGGAGGCAAATAAATCAGGCTTACTGATTTGTTACTATATCAACTAAAGCAGCATTCAGGTTATCATAAACAAAATGATAACCTGTATTTATTAGTTTCTGTGATGAGACCCTGCTCCCCTTGAGGATAATGTCCGACATTTCCCCCAGGACTGCTCTGATTATGAAAGAGGGCACAGGAGGCAGAAAGACCGGGCGTTTCATGATTTCTGCCAGGACTCGCATGAATTCCGAATGCGTTACATGCTGAGGCGATACCGCATTATAAGCACCGCTCATGCTTTGATCTTCAAGAGCCCTTGCATAAACCCTGCAAAGATCACTTATATGGATCCATGGCATATACTGACGTCCACTTCCTGTCCTGACAACAAACCCATATCTTGCAGGAAGCATAAGCTTTGAGAGAGCGCTGTCGGATTTTTCAAGAACAATGGCATTTCTGATCTTAACAGTGCGGATCCCTGATTCAGAGAACAAATCAGCCGATTCTTCCCATTGCCTGCAGACATTTCCCTGGAAATCGTTACCGGGCGGTTCCATCTCGGTCATGATTTTATCAGATGTAACAGAGCCGTAATACCCTATGGCTGAAGCTGAAATATAAGTTTTAATGGGTATGCTGTGACGCGAAACCAAATCATGAATGAGCCTTGCAGAATCTACACGGCTTCGTAAGATCAGCTCTTTTCTCTTCTTCGTCCATCTCTTTTCTCCGAGATTTGCCCCGGCAAGATGAATTATGCTGTCAATTCCCTCAAGGATCGCAGGATCTAAAATCTTTCTTTCCGGATCCCATCTGAAAACCCTTACTCTGCCAAACTGATTTGCACTTCTTGAAAGATGGGCTACATGATATCCTTCACCCAGTAAAGTGGATGTCAGATATTTACCAATAAGACCGCTTCCGCCTGTAATAAGAACGGATTTTCCCTTCGCCTGCATATTATTCATGTGATTTTCAGCCGGAATAACATTTTTTGCAATAATATTAAAATGTTTTACTTTAGGGGTCTTAAAATTACTTACAATGGTACCAAATAAAAAGCAAAAAATTATGGCAAATCAGAAAACAACCAAAGGAATAATTGCTATCCTGACTGGCGGCGGTGATGTACCGGGACTAAACCCGGCTATACGTGCGGTAACAATCCGCGCCAACCGCGAAGGTTACAAGGTTATCGGCCTTCGCAGGGGATGGGCTGGAATCAGCGAACTTATAAGGGATACCAAGGCTGACAACAGCAACAACTTTCAGGTCCTGACCGACGACATCGTAAACAAAGCAGGTCGTACAGGCGGCACATTCCTGCACACCTCCAGGACCAGGCCCAGCCATATGGCAAAGGCAAATGTTCCTGAACATCTTCAGAGCACATATAATGCTGAAATAAACGACATTACACCTGAGATTATCAAGAATCTTGAGTGGCTTGGCGTGGACTATCTTATTCCGATAGGCGGTGATGATACTCTGAGTTACGGAGTGCATCTTTATAAACAGGGTGTGAATGTTGTTGCCATACCAAAGACGATGGACAATGACGTTCCGGGAACCGACTACTGTATCGGCTTCAGTACCTGTGTTACCCGTACCATTCATATGACAAACAGCCTGAGAACATCCGCCGGATCGCATGAGCGTCTTCTCGTTCTTGAGGTGTTCGGAAGATATGCAGGTTTTACTGCCATGCTGCCCACTATGGCAGGTGCCGCCAACAGGTGCGTCATCCCGGAGTATGAGTTTGATATTGATCAGCTTACAAAACTCCTTGTTGAAGACAGGAATCACAATCCGAGCAAGTATTCAGTAGTTCTGGTATCGGAAGGTGCAATGTTCAAAGGCGGTGAGATGATCTTCGCCGACAGCGAAAAGGATGCTTACGGTCATGCAAAACTTGGCGGAATAGGAGACATGGTTTCTGCAAAACTGAAAGATCTCTCAGGGAAATACAATAATGGAAAGACAATAAATGTAATCAATCAGAAGCTTGGCTATATGGTTCGCGGCGGGGATCCTGACGCACTCGATTCGATTGTTCCTATGGCTTACGGGAACCTGGCTCTCGACCTGATACTTAAGGGGGTTCATGGAAGAATCGTAGTTCTTAAGAACGGAAGATATGATAACCTCCCTATTGATGTTGTTACTTCATCGAAAAAGATAGTAAAGGTATCTGATTACTATAATACAGAGCGTCTCAGGCCTTTCTATCACAGTTTTGAGATGAAGCCCTTCCTTCTGATGGCCTCGGATAATTAGAAATAGATTTTTGCAGATATCTTTGTAGAGACGCGAGATTTCGCGTCTCTACTATTTTATAACAAATAATCTTCATTTTGGAAAAGGGCATTGTTCTGAAATCGACTGGCAGCCGCTACAGGATTTTGCTTGGCAGCGGGGAAATTGTTGTTTGTTCCGTAAAAGGCAAGCTCAGGATAAAAGAGCTGCGGACAACCAATCCTATTGCCGTTGGAGATAATGTCCTTTTCGAAATGGAAGAAAGATCAGGTACCGGTATAATTACAGAAGTACTCGACAGGCGAAACTATATCCTGAGGAAGGCCTCAAACCTGTCAAAACACGCGCAGATTATTGCCGCAAATGTTGATCAGCTCTTTCTGATGGTTACAATTATTCACCCTGAAACTCCTGTTGAGTTCATTGACCGCTTCCTGATAACTGCTGAGGCTTACAGAATCCCTGCCAGGATCATCTTCAATAAAACAGACCTCTGCGGCAGTGATGAATTTGAAAAGCTGGAGTACCTTGAAGCGATGTACGGAAAAATAGGGTATGAATGCATAAGACTCTCATTGCTCGACACAACAGGAGTTGAACCGCTGATTCAGCTTATGAGGGACAAGATAAGTGTTGTGTCGGGCTATTCCGGAGTCGGCAAGACAACTTTGCTGAACTGTCTCAACCCCTCATTAAATTTGAAAACTGAGGAGATCTCAGATTTTCACAAACAGGGGAAACATATAACTACCTTTCCTGAAATGCATCAGATGCCATTTGGTGGATTTGTGATCGACACTCCGGGCATAAGAGGATTCGGAGTTGTTGATATGGATAAGAATGAAATATACCATTTTTTTCGTGAAATATTCACGGCCTCTCACAGTTGCAGGTTCAATAACTGCCTTCACCTCGATGAACCCGGATGTGCTGTCAGAAGTGCAGTAGAAAAGGGAGAGATTGATTTTTTACGCTATAGAAGCTATCTCAATATTATGGATGGCGACGATCGAAAATACAGGTGAACCTGTGAACCGGTTTTAAGATTATCTTTATGTTCTGTTTCGAATAACATTCATTAGTAATGCGAAAAGTCCTGATTGTAACTTATACAGCTTTTCTGTTTGTGCTGCTTATCAATTTCTTTTACTATAAGGCGCTGTATAATAAACAGATAGAATACATTGTTGAGCTGCTTGACAGGCAAGTGAAAATTGTCGGAAATTCTGTTGACAAGACCAATAATGCCTTCCCGAGCGAACTGAACGAATTAATATTTGCCTCGGATGATTTTGTAAACTTCTTCGCTGATGCCTCTTCAAGGGAAGGAGCGGTTGAAAGGATGAAGCTTTTCTTTTCGAGGTATCAGAACTTTGCAACAGAAATTAAGTTTGTAACCAGCGACAAGAATAATTACTCGCTCAGGAGAGATAATGAAAGCGGGGCGTGGCTGGAACAGGAGATCACTTTGCAGACTCAGCCTTTGATCAGCATGAAGGAAGGCCTGCTTTCAGGGGAGGGGATATTCCAGTATTTCCAGCCTGTAATTAACCCGGAGAACAAGGAGATCTTCGGTAATCTGGTCGTTACGGTAGATTATAAAAAATTCTTCACAGAAACCTTTTCGGTCTTTAATCTGAATGACTATCAATGGCAGTGGGTTATAAGCGATTCGGGGGAAATCGTATACGACAACTTCAATGGCGGTATTGAATATTCAGGTACCGAGTCGATAAGAAAAGGAAGCATTGAGGAAATCTCCGGAAAATCAATTCATACTGCCGTTATTAAGGGGAAAAGCAAGGAAATTATCTCCTCCTGGTATTCGACCCATCTGCTTGGACGTAATTTTGCCATAGTTTTCTCGGCTCCAACAGAGTTTTTTCAGAAATACATTATTCGAAACTCTCTTTTTATAGTATTTGGAACGCTCGCGATTATACAGCTTATAATCTTCATCTTCCTGCGATTTGTAAAATCACAAAGCTCCGACATTAAGAAAAAGTCAGAATCCGAAAACATGCTTGTGAAGCTTATTGATGAAATGCCTGTCGGCGTTATTATTCATAACAGAAACATGGAGATAATCAAGGCAAACAAAGTCGCAGCATCCATTTATTCATATAACAATGGCGAAGAGATGGAAGGCAAACTATTTCCTGCTTCCTCACCGCCTGAGGGAAATGATTACCTGCTTCTTAACAGCGACGGTTCTTTCAGACCCGATCAGATTGTCAGAATCAGAAGAGAGATCGGAGAGGCTGTACTTTTCAAAAACAGCATTCCTGTTATCTTCAGGGGAGAGGAGGCTGAAATGGAGATCCTTATGGATGTTACCTTGCTTGAATCTGCCCGCAAACAGGAGGCTAAGGCAAACACTGCCAAATCGGAATTCCTCAGAAGAATGAGTTTTGAACTGCGGACACCCCTGAACGGTATTATAGGCATGACTGATGTTCTTAACAGGTACGGGCTGAATGATGAAGTAAAGGAAATTGTGTCCTTGCTTCACCGTTCAACAGAAGTCCTGCTGAGCATCATTAGTGATATACTTGATTTTTCGCGCATTGAGTCAGGGAAGATGATCCTTGATGAAATTCCATTCCTTATAAGGGCTGAGATAGGATATTGCATCGATCTGGCTAGGACAAATCTTGGTAAAAATGTCATGCTTCATTGTTCAGTCAGCGATAATGTGCCCGAAAGCATTATAGGAGATCCTTACAGGCTGAGGCAGATACTTACAAATCTGCTTAACCATTCTGCTTCCAATACTGCTTCGGGCGAGATCCGGCTCAGGTGCTCACTTCTAAGGGCAGAAGGGGGGATTCTGACTCTTGAGTTTGAACTTCTCGACACCGGAGATTCTTTTGATAAAGCTGCTCTGAAAAAGATCTTTGGCGATTATATAAATATTGAAACCAAGACTATCGGCGCTGATGATGAGTCGGGTTTCGGAACAATCCTCGCCAAGCAGCTTGTGACCCTGATGGGAGGAGAGCTTGTTGCCCAGAGCCCGTCAGGGTTATCCGGGGATCTTGGAACAAAAGTGGCATTTTCTATTCTCACTTATTCAAACGACAGACCAATGAAAGACCTGGAACTTGAACAGATTACAACGTTTGAAAAGATCAAAACGCTGGTTATTTGCGGAAATCAGAACCGCGATGAGGAGTTTCTTGCTGCTCTCAATAAAGCGGGTATTTCACTTTCTGTTACAACATTTACAAGGACAACAATAAACCAGGTAAAGGCAAATATCAGTTATGCCGACGACAGGTATAAGCTTCTTATTGTTTTTGATGAGGATGATTTCAATGGCTTCGATGCAGTAAGGCAGTTATGGGAAAACAACCTGTCGGATAAGTTTATTATTATCCTTTTAAGCTCAAATGACAAGAAGGGAAACCTTCACAGATCTGTCTCCCTCGGAATCGATCATTATTTAACCCGGCCTGTAGTTCCGGAAGAGGTTCTGGCCCGGATAAAAGGGAGCTTCCCTTATATCGAAGACACTTCAGAAACAGCTGATCTGGCCCAGGTGAGAACCGATTTGAAAATACTCGTTGTTGAGGACAACAAAATGAATCAGCAGGTTCTTGTGACAATGCTGAAAAGTATTGGCTACAGCTGTGATGTTGCCGAAGATGGCTATACCGGTTATCTCCAGGCAAAAACCGTAAAATACGACCTGATTTTCATGGATCTTATTATGCCCGAAATGGATGGTTATGAATCTTCACAGAAGATCCTGGCTTTCGACAAGTCGGGTCTGATCGTTGCCTTTACCGCAGATAATATGCCGGAATCAAAGAAGAAGGCTGAACTGGCCGGGATCAGGGATTTTATATCAAAACCGGTAAGGATAGAGGAGCTGAAACGTCTGTTTGTCAGGCATTTTAAATCATGAATCGATGAGTTTGCTTCAATACTCCAAAACGCCTCCTGATGTTTTTCTGGGCCTTGCAAAAAGTATTCCTGTAATTGATGTACGGTCGCCATCGGAATTCGCTGCCGGACATATTCCCGGAGCATTAAACATTCCACTGTTCGATGATGAGGAGAGAGCATTGGTAGGGACATTATATAAAAAGGAGGGAAGGACCCCTGCAATTCTTGAAGGATTACGGCTCTCCGGACCATCATTGGCCGGTAAGCTTCAGACGGCGCTTTCAGCTGCCAGGGAAGGGAAACTCCTGGTGCATTGCTGGAGAGGAGGGATGAGGTCAGAAGCAATGGCATGGCTCTTTGCCCAGGGCGGTTTGGAAACTGAAATTCTTGAAGGAGGATACAAGGCGTACCGTCATCATATCCTTGAGAGCCTGGAGTCGCGACGGAAAATGATAGTGCTCGGAGGGATGACAGGGAGCAGCAAGACTCATATCCTAAGGTTTCTAAAGCAAAAGGGCGAACAGGTGATTGATCTCGAAGGACTGGCAAACCATAAAGGCTCTGCATTCGGAGCGCTGGGACAGGAGCCGCAGCCCAGCACGGAACATTTTGCAAATATCCTGTTTCAGGAATGGAATGAACTTGATGATAACCTGCCGGTTTGGGTTGAAGACGAGAGCAGGAATATCGGAAGCGTTTTCATGCCGGAGAATTTCTATCTCAATATGCAGGATACTCCTGCAATCGTGCTTATGATGGATGTAAAGACCAGAATGCCGCGGCTCCTAAGGGAATATTCGGGTTATTCAGCCGAAGAACTCTGCTCTTCCCTTCAGAAGATCAGTAAAAGACTTGGCGGCGTGAATACAAATAATGCATTGAATGCTGTCCGGTCGGGCGATATAGAACAGGCAATCGAAATAGCCCTGGAATATTATGATAAAGCCTATCTGTACGGGCTTAAGAAAAAGAGTGAAAAAAATCTTATTTATGTCGAAACCGCGACGGATGATATTGAAACAAACGCTTTCAGAGTAATTGAAGCGTCACGAAAGATAACCTGGTGAAATAAATGAATTATTGAGACTTAACCTCAGAGGCATTTACCAACTTAAATACCTTGTCAGATCTTCTCAGGTAATCAGGTGTCTTTATCGAGCAGAGCTCTCCTTTTAATGATTTTTCAGTCGCCCTGAGGTCTACTCTTATTTCATCTATAACATACTCAACAGCCCCCGTTGTAGGACCTGTAACAAGGATAGTATCTCCCTTATTCAGATCTCCGTTCTCGAGCTTGATTTCTGCGACATTCAACCTGGTGAAGTAGTTTGTTATCTTACCGATATAGATTTTCCTTATGGTTGCACTTGAGCCATAGGAAGTGTTCCATTCGCCTATGGTCTGGCCGAGGTAATAACCGTCCCAGAAGCCTCTGTTGAAAACTGTGGCAAGCCGGGTCCTCCATTCTTCGGTTTTCACGCGGGAAAAGGAACCTTCTTCAATTGCCAGGAGCGCTTCGTCATAGCAGCTGCTTACTACTTTGACATACTCGGCCGATCGCGCCCGGCCCTCGATTTTGAGCACAGTAACACCGGCGTCGATTAATTTGTCAATAAATCCAATTGTACATAAGTCCTTGGGCGACATTATGTATTCATTGTCTATCTCAAGTTCATATCCCGATTCTTTTCCGGTAACTATATATGATTTGCGACAGGTTTGATAGCACTCTCCCCTGTTCGCAGACTTGTTATTTTCATGCAGGCTAAGATAACATTTGCCCGATATTGCCATACAAAGAGCACCATGTACGAACATTTCGATCTTAATCAGTTCTCCCTTGGGGCCGCGGATATTCTGTCCGTTGATACTATCGCGGATATGCTTTACCTGTTCAATGTTAAGTTCCCTTGCCAGCACAACAACATCAGCCCATTGAGAGTAGAATTTCAGGGATTCGACATTGGTGATATTAAGTTGTGTGGACAGATGTACCTCCAAGCCCGCCGCAAAGGCATGATTTATTACCGAGAGGTCGGATGCGATAACAGCAGTAATTCCTTTTTCTGCTGCGGCATCGATTATCCTGCGCATTTGCTCTATCTCATGGTCATATACAACCACGTTAACTGTCAGATAACTCTTTATCTTGTTCTTCCTGCATATGGAGACTATTTTCTCAAGATCATCTATTTTAAAGTTGTTCGACGAACCAGCTCTCATGTTAAGCTGTTCAATGCCGAAATAGATTGAGTCAGCTCCCCCCTGAATGGCAGCCATCAGTGAATCGTATGAGCCCGCAGGCGCCATTATCTCTATATCGCTTCTTTTCATTCCGGGGGGCAAATATAATGTTTATTGCTTCTCCTTGTTAAGGATAATCCTGATACACGATCCCTTTCCCACTTCGGAGCTCCTTACAAAGATGCGTCCGTGGTGATACTCCTCAACGATCCTTCGTGCAAGGGATAATCCCAGCCCCCATCCCCTTTGTTTTGTTGTGAAACCGGGATTGAAGATCTTTTTAAAGAGAGATTTCGGGATTCCTTTTCCGGTATCGGAAATATCGATCAGGGCATGAGTTTCTGTCTCGCTTATGCCAGCCGTTAAAACCCCGCTGCCTTCCATAGAATCGATAGCGTTCTTGGCCACATTTTCGATTACCCATTCTATCAGCGCTGTATTTACAGGAATGAATACCTCTTTATTCAGATCGAAACTGATAACAAATCTGACCTTTGAAGATGTTCTTGATTTCAGGTAATCAAATGTTCGTGAGACTGTTGCGGTAATATTGTCATTAGCAAGTGCTGGTTTTGAGCCTATCCTGGAGAATCTCTCCGTTACTTTTTCGAGCCTTTCCACATCCCTGCTAAGTTCCTTCGTTATTGAGATTTCGGGATATTTATGCTGCATTATCTCTATCCAGCCTGCAAGAGATGAGGTTGGAGTCCCAAGCTGGTGCGCAGTCTCTTTTGACATTCCAACCCACACCTGGTTCTGGTCGGCCTTTCTCGAAGATCTGAAAGCGAGGTATGAAACAAGTATGAAAAGAATTATTATTGAGAGCTGAATATAGGGATAGTAGATAAGCATTGTAAGAATAATGCTGTCTTTGTAATATATCCGGTTAAAATGGTTGTCTGGAAGATTGATGATTATCGGCTCATTCTTCTCCTTCATTTTGATCAGATTCTTATTCAGAAAAGCGCGATCATCTATTTTTTCCTCGTTGAAATTACCGGCTGATATTATGCTGTCGGCTTCATCGGTAAGTATAACAGGAATAGTTTTATTGTTCTCAATTATTGAATAGAGGAATTCCAGATTCTGATTCATTTCGGGCAGCGAGATAAGACGGGTTGCTTCCGCCCAGAGCTCAACATTTTCCCGCTCCTCAATTTTGAGTCTCGACACCAGATTCTCAGTATACACGAGCGATCCCACTCCTATTACAACTGCAAAGAGCAAAAGTGCCAGCTTCCCTAAATTCTTCTGTCGGAATAAGTTCAATTCATCCTCCCTTCTTCTTAAACAACGACTTGAATCCGGCTTCCTTCTTTTCTTCTGCAGGAGGAGGAGTATTTCTTTTCACACTATCAGTTTCTTCCCATGAGATGCGAAACCTCGGTTTCTTCTCGGCCGGCTTTGCTTTAGCGGCCGAATCGGTCTTAAACCAGCCATATTCCTGGTTGAGAATGGTTTTAAGATTCTCCTTTTCCTTTTTCATATTGTTTTTTACGCCTGCAGTAGCTGCTTTGAAGTCATACCCGACTTTTACATCCTCATTATTACCTTCGATTTTCAGCAGAATGGATGTGCGGCCAAGCCCGTCGTCTTCAACAACCCCGAATTCAGTTGCCTGACTGCTGTTTTTCCGGTGTTTTTTACTCAGGATCTCGGAAAGGAGCATTTTAATATGGTACTCATACTTATTGTCAAAATCATGTTTTCCGTTGATAGAAAGATCTGCTGCAGAAGACCGGATGTCCATCTGCGGGGTGTAAACAACATTGTTCCTGATGAAAAAATCATTTTCCATCTCTTCGAAACGAATATTCTCAAGCTCTGAAAGCTCAATGAAGTCAGATAGTTCCTTAATGGGATCAAAATCTATGAGCGCCCCGTTATTCAGAAGATAATTACCTTCTGCTGTTATTGATTTAATTACCGGCTTCAAAAGAGAGTCCATAGGTACTAGCAGGGTGAGTGTCCCCGAAAGAGAACCGGAGATGTTTTCTGCTTTTATAAAACTCTGGCCGAAGTTTTTAAATGTTGTAAAAGATCTGTTGATATCAACATCATTTAACTTGAAACTGCCCTTTGAGATAAATGATTTGTCAGCGTTTTGGGTAACAAATCCATTGCCTGAGATAACACCGCTTAAAGCCTCAATATTCAGTGAGTTAAACGTTAATAATCGCGGTCTGTAAGTAAGCGAGCCTGATACTTTGCGCGAAGAAAAGGTTTTATAATCGAGGGTGTCGGCCTTAAACTTAAGATCGAGGACAATGTCATCAGGAAGATTAAACGCGGTTTGATCTCCGGAAGCAGAATTATCTTTGAGGAATACTTCAGGGATAAGCCTGCTGAATGCTACATCAGCAGTCCCCTGAACAAGCACATCTCCGCCGGCGATCCATTCAGGAAGGTTGTAAAACTCACCGCTGAGTCTGATATGCTGATTATTAAATATAAAGTCGAGCCCGGGGCTCCTTGTTGTGTTTGCAAGAGATACATCTCCGGTAAGCTGCTTGACAAGCAGGCTGTCGTGATTTAATCCAAAAAGGAAAGAATTGAACCTTATCCGGCCAACCGGCTTGAGAGCGAGTATTGATGCGGCAGAGACATTCTTCCCTGGCCAGGAGTCAGATTTCAGGCTGAAATCAATATCGGCTGATCCTCCTGCCGAAGAGAGAACCTTAAGGTCGAAGAATTCCTTGATTTCCGCGGGGAAAACAGTCCCTGAAAAGGACAGTTCTGCCCGCGGATCGTTTAACCGGGTCATCAGAAAAGATCCTGCATATCGGGCTGATCCGAATTTCATTCTGATATCCTTGATTACGATCGATGAGGTCTCCTGACGGTTTTTGGCGCCATTTGTGAAATGGCCAGAAAATGACAGATCTTCAATCGAAAGATTCCTGTTCCCGTAAGTTATGCGTCCCTTTGAAAGCAGGCAGTTTGTTTCGATATGGGGATTTGAAGTCCTGCTCAGCTGTCCTTTAAATATACTGTTTAGCACCAGGATTCCGGATGGATCATACCTCGAGATATATTCGAAATACTTTTCAGGGAGGTAATTCTTAATCTTTGAAATGCTGATATTATTTCCAGTCAGCTTAAGGTCCAGAACATTTTCAGATGAGATAAAACCATCAAGGGTGAAATCATAATCGTCGATTGTCAGCTTTCCTTTTCTGAAGAGGACTCCCTTAGATGAACTTTTAAGGGAAAGATCAAGGTTCGCCTTGAAAGTTCTGGTAATGTGAGTATTATAGAGATGAAGCCCTTGAATGTTCAAATCAGCAACAGCCAGGAAGTCGATGTCATCTCCTGAAATATTGATCTTTAACCGGCCATCATCTACAGTTCCCTCCAGCAACAATTTCGTTGCCAGATTATTATATGTTGCATAAATATCTGTAAGGTATATTTTCTCGAGATTTATCGCGAAATCATCAGCTCCCTTGTTTCCTGTTTTTGAAGCGATCTCATAATTGACATTTCCTGCCAAATCGGAGAAGAGGTGCAAAACGCCTGATTTGGCTCCTATCCTCTCTATTTTGTAATTACTTCTCAGGATGTTCGACATCCGGAACTCCACACTGACCATCCTCGCTGCCATAAGGGTATCGGTATTTATGGCTCCGAAGGAGATTTTATCAAATCGTTCCGACGAATGGACAAGGACATTCCTTAGCTCAAGAGAGGCTTTTGGAAATTTTTTCAGGAAAGAAAGATGAAAAGAACCGGCCTCAAGTTTGGTAGAGACATTTTTATTCAATGAATTAAGAATTATGCCGGCTACCTTCTCCTGCATTATCTGTGAGGCTATGAACAGTATCAGCATAAATGACAAAATCACTATTGCAGATACTTTTAATATTTTAAGAAGCTTGTCCATTAGCTAAGTTGAAGACCTGTTTTATAAATCACGGGTCAAATTTAGTGTATTTGAATAAAAAAATCCTAATGTTCATTCCTGACCTCAGGAAGCCGGGTCTTTTAGAAGGAATGACAGATCATCAGCCTCACCAGTCTCAACAGGCAGGACTCCCTTTTTAAAGATCCTTAGAGTCCGGGGACCAATAAGCTGCAAACGGGCTCCTTCCCTGATGAGCATTGTACCTTCACGCAGCCCTGCAACATATATTGAAGGGTTGACTTCAATAAATTCCTCTATTCTCTGCTCTCGCGTTTCCCCTGCATGACCAGCCGGATTTGCATCAAGATAATGAGGATTGATCTGGAAGGGTATAAGATTGAAGGCGCTGAAAGAATCAGGCTCAACAACAGGCATATCATTCGTTGTCCGTATTGTGGGACAGGCAACATTTGATCCTGCGCTCCATCCGATGTATGGTGTTCCGGAAAGCACCTTGTCCCTTACAGCCTCAATAAGCTTTTTATCCCTGATCATTTTAAGGAGTTGCCAGGTATTGCCTCCGCCCACAACAATTGCTGTGGCTTCCCTTATGGCAGATACCGGATCGCTGAACCTGTGGATTGAAACTACATCATGCCCGATTTCCCGGAAACGCTGTGAAACCTTTTCCTCATAAGCGTCAAATGAAAAAGTGACGGCGGCATAAGGAATAAAAAGGGCCTTTACAGGCTGTTCTCCGAGAAAATCGCGGATATTGTATTTCGGATAATCGAGGTATGGCTCCCCCGGATTTGTCGAATTGCTGATAAGTAGTAGTCTCATATATAGTTTGTTTGTATCTGGTACCTTTATTTATCACTAAGCAATCTAAAATTACTGAACAAGTTTGGCGTCTGGTCCGCCTGCCGGCGGATGGCGTTTGGGTTTTGGATTTCAAACTCTAGTCACTCCAAACTCCAAACTCCAAACTTCTTATTATAACTCTCTGATATTATGATTTTCAGGAATATTATTTACAGTAAAAGTGTTAAACGTGTTGTTGAAGATGTTAAAAATCAATATTTTACCGCTCAGCACATCCCCTGTTTCTGTTAATATTTTAATAACTTCATTTGCCATCATGGTTCCGGTTATTCCCGGCAAAACCCCGAACAAACCCACGTCTGAAGCAGCAGGATTTTTGTGACTTCCGGAAGCTGCTTCTGGATTGTAACACCGGTATGTAGGACCTCCCTTGTAGTTGAATACTGAAACTGCTCCCTCATATTTATAGATTGACCCATGGACCATAGGTTTCCCAAGTATAACGCAGGAATCGCTTATAACATATCGCGCTTTGAAATTATCTGTCGCATCGACAACGATGTCGAAATCATTTATAATTGTGAGAGAATTCCTGTTTTCAATTCGCAGATTGAATACTTCTATAGCTGTAAGATGGGAGAGATGCTCCAGCCGGTTTTTGGCTATGATGGCTTTAAGCTTTCCGATATCGGGAGAACCGTAGAGTATTTGCCTCTGCAGGTTGGTTTCATCAACCATATCGAATTCTGCAATACCGATTTTGCCGACCCCGGCAGCTGTCAGGTACTGCAGGACAGGGCAGCCTAATCCTCCGGCTCCGACGACAAGAACCCTTGCCTGTTTCAGTTTTTCCTGTCCGGCTATCCCAATGTCAGGGATCATAATCTGTTTTCCGTATCTTCTGATCTCCCGGGGAGATAAAAAACTGGATTCCATTGGAAGTATATTTGGCCTTCTGCAAATATACTTTAAAAATCAATGATTTATTCTGAAGAGGCAAGGGGCTCTGTCTTTTTGACAGGGGCAGAGAATTTAATAATCCTCGAGCTGAAAAAAACAGATTTAACTTCTCCCGTTTCATTCTTTTTCTTATCCAGCTCCATCTCCCATCCGAATATTTTGTTGATGCCGGCTACACCTGCTTCAGCAATTTCGAAGCCCTTTATAGGCGAATCAGGAGGGGTTTCCTCTTTAAGCAGTTTTTCCCGGAAGTTCCTGGCAATAAAGCGGCCTATTGAACTCCTGACATCCTCATCTTCAATCAATACTGTTGGGAAACTAGCGGCAACAAGCCTGTTATCGGAAGGAATTCTGCTTAATTCAAAATCAGGATTCAGGTGTATCGTTTTTACCTCAGCGATGGCGTATTCTGATGGGATTGTTGCAGTTGAAGGATTGTTCTCCGTTACTTCTGTCACCTCCTTCTGGTCTGTTGCAGGCTCTGAATATGAAGTTTGTGCCAACACGGTCTTTTCTTCTGCAGGAAGTACTGCCTTTTCAGAATCAACAGGGGCTGACTTCTTTTGCCCGATTGGTTCAGGAATTTCAAGAACCGGAGCCAGCTGAGCGGTTTTTGGTTTTTCATAAGGAAGAGGCTCCGGAAGGGGGAGATATAGTGATATCATCAAGGCAATGACTGCTGCAGCACTTGCAAACATCAGGGAAATCCGTATAGCACTTTGGGCTACAGTCCTTCTTTTAAGACGGTTCTTGTATTTGTAAGTCAACCTTGCGGGATCAAGCCTTAATCTGCCGATCTGCTCAAAGATCTCCCTTCTTGCAGGATCATTGTTAATCAGCTCTTTCAACTCGTTTTGCTGTGCTTCGGAAAGATCGTTCTCAAAGGAGGCTACGGAAAGATATTCAAATTGCTCTTGTGAAATTCCGGAAGGAGACCTTTTAAGAAGATCCTTATTTTTAAAAGGAGCATCTGAGGAAGCAAGAGTGCAGATGTCCATATCCTCGGCCTCAGCTTTAATGTCGGGATTCTCGCTCAGAAACAGACGCAGCCGTTCAGCCTCCTGATCGTTCAGATTGCCGTCGAGCCAGTCGATTAGCCATATTTCATAATTTGATCTGTCGATCTTCATGATTATAAAACTGTTTCTATTTTGCCGATATAACTTTTAAGGGCAAGCCTTCCCCTGTAAATATTGATTTTCACCTGTGCCTCTGTCTGCCCCGTTATCTCGCCGATCTCTTTGTAACTGTAGCCCTCATAATCGCGGAGAAGGATGGAGGTGCGCTGCTGGTCAGAGAGCCTTTCTATTGCTGAATGAAGGATCTCGTTAAGGTCGCTGTATTGCGAATCGTGAATGTAGTTGCTTTGATCCGACTCCTCCAGAAACCTCATCCTCTTTTCCTTTCTTATAACGTCTATCATTGTGCGGTATGCGGTTGTGAACAACCACGATTTGACAACAGGATACTCTATCTCTGCCACATTACGCCAGAGCTTCTCGAAACTGTCCTGCACGATATCATTTGCCCTGTCGTCATCCTTAAGGTCAGCCCGGATGAAGCGGTAGACTGAATCGGCATACTCCTCTACAGATTTGTTATATTCCTTTACTGTCATAAGGTAAATTACAATGCAAAGACGGACTAAAAGGTGAATAGTTACAAGAAAAAGAGAAAAAATCAGAAAAAGGAGTAATAATTATTAGTAATCTTGGAATATGGATGATTTCTTTATAGCCTTAAATATAATGAGCGATGAAAAGAACCTCTGTGGATTTTAAAAGAAAAGCAGTATTGTCGGCCATTGGAGGTTTTTACCTTTTCACTGGCTGTGCCTCAGAGTCGGCAAAAGATAAGCAGGAGAAAAAACTCAACATAGTTTTTTTTCTGGCTGACGATCTCAGGTGGAATTCCCTGGGCTGTATGGGCAACACTATTGTTCAGACAAAGAATATCGATCAGCTCTCAAAAGAGGGGATCCGCTTCTCCAATGCCTGCGTTACCACTGCCATTTCGATGGTCAGCAGGGCCAATCTGCTTACCGGACAGTATATGAGCCGTCACGGTGTGCGTGAGTTTGGAGTTCCTCTCAGCGTGGAAGCCTTTTCCGGTGCATATCCTTCAATTATAAGGAAGGCAGGATACTGGACCGGCTATGTAGGCAAGTACGGTGTAGGTAAAATAAGGGAGAGCGACTATGATTTCAGCAGGGAGTATGAAACAAAGCACTGGTTCCCTGAGGGAAATGGCGATTCGATTCATGTGACTCAAAGAAACCTCAGGGATGCTCTTGCCTTCCTGGATGAAAGGCCCGGGGATAAACCGTTTTTGCTTACAGTTGGCTTTTTTGCTGCTCATGCACAGGATAATCATCCCGACCAGTATCGTTATCAGCCGGAAAGTGAACAACTGTATCAGGATGATATTATACCTGTTCCGGAAACAGCATCCGAAAAATACTTTAAATCCCTGCCATATTTCCTTTCAACTGATGCCAATGAGGGAAGGATAAGGTGGCACTGGCGTTTCGACACTCCTGAAAAATATCAGAAATACATGAAGGCCTATTACCGGATGCTGACAGAGATGGATCTGGCAATTGGAGAGATAGTTAAAGAGCTGAAGAAGCAGGGGGTATACGAAAATACCCTTATAGTTTTTATGGGAGATAATGGCTATTTTCATGGTGAGCACGGTCTGGCCGACAAGTGGTATCCCTATGAAGAATCGATCAGGGTTCCGCTTATTGTTCATGATCCCAGGATTTCCTCAAAAATGGCTGGTGGTGTAAATGACGAATTTGTCCTGAATATCGATATTGCGCCAACACTTGTTGCTGCTGCAGGACAGGAGGTGCCGGCTATGATGCAGGGTGCTGATTTTTCAGGATTGTATCTTAAAAGGAGACCGGGAAAGTGGAGAAAGGACTTTTATTACGAACATCCATTTGTGACAAATGAGGAGCGGATCCCCTCCTCCGAGGCGCTTGTTACACATACCGAAAAATACCTGTGGTGGCCTCACTACAAGACTGAAGAGTATTTTGATCTTGAAAAAGACCCTCTTGAAAAGGATAACAGGATCAGCGACCCGGCATATGCCGGCCGGATCATGAAATTGAAAAACCGTTTTGATATTCTAAAGGCCGAGGCACAATTGTAGAAACGCAATGCATTGCGTTTTTACAACATAATGTTTACGGTTAAACGCAATGCATTGCGTTTTTACAATAATCATTGTGTTTCCACACAACAAAACCGTGGTTTATCTGTTTCTTATTTAGAAACATTACAAAAAAGGATGATAACACTGACGGTTATATTTGTGATTCTGGTGACGAAAAGGGTGGTTGCTTTTGTGCTTACAATGATGAAATGCCAATAACACGAAGATACGCAAAATTTTGCGTCTCTACATATCATGGTAAAAACGCGATGCATCGCGTTTATCCGAAGAAACGCAATGCATTGCGTTTTTACAATGGCTGGTAAATCCTTATCCAGTCAATTTCCATTGATGTTATGGATGTAATTGGCTTTTCAAGTCCGCCTGAAAAGATCACATACATTGGTTCCTGCGGGATATCTGTTGTCTGGCGGAAAACCTCAGTATTGTTTATTTTCCAGACAAGCCTGTCGGGAGCCCATTCAAGGGAATAGATGAAAAAGTCACCCGAGTAGCGCGAACCCAGAGATGTAAGTACTTTGTTGCCTCTGGCTGAGAAGTAATCGAACCAGACTTTCCCCTGTGAAGTTCTGCATATGTCGAGATGCGGAGTAATTTTATCGGCAAGCATCCAGAATGCGTTTTTTGCATTTGGATCGCCAAGCTTTATCTTGGCTGTGAAAAGACCGTATTTCTGCCTGAAGCTGTTGCCTGAGTTGATTAGTCCTGATGTATAGCCGAATTCCTTCATATAAAAACCCTTATCGGCCGACCATACTTTCCCGGTGACCTTCTGGGATTTTGTAGTAATCTTAAGGACACTGTTCCGGATCTCGAAATTATCTTTGGGAGTATATGCCTGCAGGTCTGATTCAACTGAGTAATTGTCTTTCAGAAGTTTCGCGCCCCAATAGTAATTTGTAAGCCATTTTGATGTGTCCAGCTTATCGCCCTCAAACTCATCACCAAAAGTAAGCACCCTGCTTTTCAGAATGTTGAACTTGTCAGAGTCCTTTGTTTTGAAATACCAGATAATATCTTCGTTTTTCTTAAGAGCTTCATACTCCTTCTCCTCCTGGAACATCTCTGTTTTCTCATACCTTTTTGTGTCAAGGAGGTAGCTTTTCTTTTCTTTAAATTCTCCGGAGGCAACATACTCCTTCAGTTCATTGTATTTTGCAAGGCGTGTTGATTTGTCTGTATTAAGAAAATTTGCATACTCTTTCGACGACTTGAACTTGTAGAAAGCCTTGATTTCAGGACTGCTTTTAAGATTCTTATAATCAAGAAGCTTCTTGTATTCATCACTCTCCTTAAAATGTTTGGGATTGCTTTTCTTTTTCATTTTAAAGTCGGTGGATGAGATAAATTTCTCAAGCGCCTCAAAACCCTTTATTTTGTCGGAGGCTTCCATCTGCCTGAAGTTTTTGAGTTCACTCCCTGATATTGTTTTAAAATAAAGCACAATATCCTTTGCCTTCTGCAGAGAGAGAAATTCTTTCTCTTTACTGTATTCCTGTGAATTTTTATATTTAAGGGAGATTACTTCCTTTTTCTTCTGTATAAAACCGGATGCTTCCACCTGATCCTTAAGCTTGTTATACGATGCCAGCTTATCAGAAGATGCCAGTTGCTGGAGTTTTTCATACTCACTGACCAGCGTTTTTTCTGTCTGTTCAATTTTAGAAGTTGATGGGATCAATCCCAATAAGAACCTTAGGCTTGCCATTACAAAATTGTTTTAGATTCAACCGGTTAAAGATAAAAAATTCTTCTTTACATTTTCAGTACCTCTTTTCAAATATTTGAAATCTGCAAAGTATGAAGACCTTCATGTCCTGTCATAGGTTGCATCATAGTTATCCGGAAGGTCATATTCTGCTATGAAAAATTTCCAAGTCTGAGGTTAAGGTATTGTAGAACGGACATTAAACCATGTTTATTTTATTGCAAATAATATTTAAAAAGAGGCCGCTCCTTCGGGGCTCATTTTATAGAGAGGCAATCCGGGTTCTACAAACAGATCGTTCCTATGGCACTCAATCAATATTAGCCGCATAGCGGCGACCTGTTTATAGCCAGTAGCAAATTGTATCCACAAGTTCTGAGCCGCATAGCGGCGGCCTGTTTGTAGGAATGTTATGCCGATACCGTTTTCTGAGCCGCGTTGCGGCGGCCTGTTTGTAGGAATGTTATGCCGATACCGTTTTCTGAGCCGCGTTGCGGCGGCCTGTTTGTAGCAAGCGGCATTTTTACACATTTTTAAGCCGCGTAGCGGCGAACTGTTTGTAGTAAAGGTACGTTGCTTAAAGGTTCTGAGCCGCATAGCGGCTACCTGTTTGTAGCGAAAGAGCTGCTGCTTACACATATTGAGCTGCGTAGCAGCGGCCTGTTTGAAGATTCGAGGGTTACAGTTATTCTAAAAAACGGATGATTTGGAGAGTTCCCTGCAGAAATATTAAAAAAACTTGCATTTTAAAAATTCTCGTTTTATCTTTGACCAAGCGTTCAGTCAAAAATACTTAGAGTTAATTTTCGGGAAATAAAAAATAATCACTTGTAATCTGAATGATGCAATGTCACCGAGAACCCCAAAACAGTTTCTGGAGATAAGGGAAGAAAAAAAAGCCCATATAATGGAAGTGGCTCTAAATCACTTTGCAAATGAGGGTTATCACGCTACCACTGTAAACCATATTGCCAGGCATGCCGCGATTTCAAAGGGGCTGATGTATAACTATTTTGAGAGCAAGGAGGCTCTTCTCGATGCAATTATAAAAAAATCAGTGCATGAAGTTTATGAGCATTTTGATATAGACAAGGATGGTTTTCTCTCAGGAGAGGAATTTGAGTTTTTTATAAGAAGATTTGCAAAAATACTGAAGGAAAAACAAGCATTCTGGCGCCTTTTCTTTCAGCTTCTCATGCAGAATGAAGTCAGGGAACAGTTTTTAAAATCATTTTCAGACTTTTCCGCTTCAGAACCATCATCCGGAACAGGGGAGGATCACTTCCTGTCAGGGATTCTTAAGACAACAACGGAATATTTTGTAAGAAAAAAAGAACATATGGGTGCAGATTACGACCCTGATGTTGAGTTAAATATGTTCATTATCTCACTTAAAGGTTTCGCCATAACCTATATTTACATGGATAGTGAGAACGAGCAGTATTATGAAAAAACAATCAACAGAATTATTGAGCTTTATAAATAAGATTATTATGAAAATATTTAAAGGGACTGGCTTTTTGCTGCTGGCATTGTTCACAGTAGGTCCGGCTGTTTCAGCCCAGGATCTTTCGGCAAAAGAGATAGTGAAAATGGCAGACGATAAATTCAATGGAGAGAAATCAAGCATAATGGTGATGTCAATGACAATCATCCGGCCTTCATGGCAGCGTAGCGTTGATTTCAGGAACTGGACACAGGGCCGCGACAATTCGCTTACCCTGATAACTGCTCCTGCAAGGGATGCAGGACAGACTTTCCTCAAGCGCGGAATGGAAATGTGGAACTGGAACCCATCGATAAACAGGCTTATTAAACTTCCACCCTCAATGATGTCGCAGGGCTGGATGGGATCAGATTATACAAATGATGATATACTGAAAGAATCCTCGGTTGTTGATGATTACACACATGAAATTATCGGAGAGGAAGTTATAGATTCCCGGAGCTGTTATAAAATTAAGATGACGGCGAAGGAAAATGCAGCAGTTATCTGGGGCTCCCAGACCAGATGGATCGATAAAAATGAATTTCTCGTTCTCAAGTCAGAGCTTTTTGACGAGGATGGCGTTATTGTGAGAACTGAAACGGGCAGCGATATTAAGAAAATGGATGGAAGAATGATCCAGACGAGGCTGGAACTGATTCCTGCCGATGAGCCGGGAAATAAAACTGTTGTTGTAATAAAAGACATGAAATTCAATGTCCCTATTGAAGACAGCTTCTTTTCGCAGCAAAATATGAAGAATGTAAGATAGTTGGAAGACCGAAGACAGAAGACAGAAGAAAGAAGGGGGAGAACGGGAGAGGACGAGAATGTTTTTGCTTCCGACTTCGGTCTCCGGTCTCCGGTCTTCGGTCTTCCATCTGCGGTCAATATAGTAAACAAATTACATTATGAAGAACTACAAGTTAGCCTGGCGTAATCTCTGGAGGAATAAAAGGAGAACCCTGATCACAGTCGCTTCGGTATTCTTTGCGGTCTTTTTTGCCCTTGTGATGCGGTCACTCCAGCTTGGGACTTACGACCATATGTTCAGTAATGTCATCGAGTCATATACAGGTTATGTGCAGATCCAGCACGAAGATTTCTGGGATAACAAGACCATCGATAACCTTTTCAGCTATACCGCTGAGCTGGAGAAATCAATAATGAAAAATGACAACGCAGTTGCCACAGTTCCACGTTTTGAGTCTTTCGCGCTGGCGTCATCGGGAAATCTTACAAAGGGAGTTCTTGTCATGGGCATTGATCCTGAAAAGGAGAAATATCTGTCCGATGTCAGATCAAAGCTGCTTAAATACCGCTTAACCGATTCAGCCATAAGTGAGCTTTCTTCGATTGGTGTTCCGGAAGAGATAGCTAAAAATGCAAGTCTGTTCCGGAACAATGCCTACTCAAACGACGCATCCCTGATGCTTGACCTTGGAATTGGTGAAAAAGATTCAGCTGTTACAATGCCCCTGATACGAAAAGCTGCATCTGTCAGAAACGGATATATAGAAGCAGGCAAGCCAGGGGCACTTGTTGGTGAAAAGCTGGCAATTTATCTCAACATCTCACTGGGAGACACACTTGTGTTAATTGGACAGGGATACCACGGTACAACAGCTGCAGGAATTTACAGAGTAGAAGGTATTGTGAAAATTCCCTCGCCCGATCTGGACAATAAGATTGTCTATCTCCCTTATGATATCTGTCAGGAGCTTTTCAGCGCTCCCGGAATGCTTACTTCTCTGGCTGTCAGCGTCAGGGAGAATGATGACGGGGATATCGGGAAAATGATGACTGAGTTGAAACCGGAAATTAAGCCTCCCCTGAGAGTGATCGGCTGGCGCCAGATGAATGAGCTTATGATCAACCAGATGGAAGCTGATAGCAGGAGCGGAATGATAATGATCGGAATTCTTTACCTGGTGATCGCTTTCGGAATCTTCGGCACTGTTCTGATGATGACAGCTGAGAGGCGAAGAGAGTTCGGGGTGCTTGTTGCATTAGGGATGCAGAAAGGGAAGCTGGCCTCAGTGATTGCGATAGAGATGTTCTATATAGGGTTTATGGGAATTGCCTCAGGCGTTGCCGGGGCTTTACCTGTAATCATATACGGATTCTACCATCCAATAAGGTTTTCAGGTGAAATGGCCAAGATGTATGAGGATTATGGAATGGAGCCGGTTATGCCCTTTTTGCCCGTTGATACTTATTTTCTATGGCAATCTGTGGTTGTTGCAATAATTATAATGATAGCTATAATCTATCCGTTGAGGAAGATTTTGAAAATTGAAGTAGTAAATTCTTTAAAGGCCTGATGCTATGATCTGGAAAACTGCCTGGAAAAATGTTTGGCGGAACCGCGTCCGGAGCCTTGTGGTGATTGCCTCGGTCACAATCGGGGTATTTGCTGCTGTCTTCGCCGTGGCCATAATGAATGGAATGATTGCCCAGCGTGTCGGTGCTGCTCTTAATGAGGAGATCTCTCATGTTCAGGTCACAGCTGCAGGATTCCGGCTGAACAATGACCCTGATCTGCTTTTAACCAGATGCCGGAAGTGTGAGTGATTCAGTCGCCGGCATTAAAGGGGTTTCGGGACTTGCAAAAAGAACTATCATTGGCGGAATGGCAAGCACAGCAACAAAGAGCACAGGAGTCACGATAATCGGAATTGATCCCCGGGAGGAGAAGAAGATACTTGATCTGTACAAGGCTGTCATGCCGCAGACAGGCAACTATTTTGAGGATGAGTCCAGGCAGGATCTTGCCCTTATTGGTCAGGACCTTGCCAAAGACCTGAACATAATCAGGTTTGCAGTCGACAGTACCGTGCTTGAAAGCCTTAAAAAACAGGGTCTGCCGGAAGAAACAATACTTAAAATCAGTACTATTTCCGGAGTCAGGTTCAACGCGGAAAAAAAATTCAACAAGCAACTCAACTTAATCCTTACAAAAAAGGAGATTGGCAAATATGGCCGGATAATCAAAAAGGAGGCCTGGTCGTTCCGTGAAGGATCGAGACTGACTATTACCTTTCTTGACAGGTACAATAACCAGGTTGGCGCACGGTTCAGGATAAGCGGTATTTATGATATAACGAACTCAATGGTTGAGGCAAACCAGGTATTCGTGAGAAACTCAGACCTTAAAAGGCTGGCTGCCATCGATTCAAACGAATTCCACCAGATCTTGGTACGTATTGATGATTTGACCAATACAGAAGAGATTACTACAGCCATAAGGAATAAACTGCCCGGCAAAGAAGTTCTGAACTGGAAAGAGATCCAGCCTGATCTTGCAATGCTTACCGATTATGTGCACCAGATCTATGCTCTTTTTATGGGGATAATCCTTGCAGCTCTGGCCTTTGGTATAGTCAACACTATGCTGATGGTTGTACTCGAGCGCACCAAAGAGCTGGGCATGCTTACCGCAATCGGGATGAATAAAAGGAAGGTGTTTTCGATGATAATGCTCGAATCGGTATTCCTGTCAATTATCGGAGGGATCGCTGGAATGTTCACAGGATGGATTGTTATTCTTTTAACAGCAAGGAATGGGATCAATTTTTTAAAATATGCTGAGGGACTTGAGGCATTCGGCTATTCTGCCCACCTGTTTCCGGAGATATCATTCGGATTTTTTATAATGGTTACGGTCCTCATTATTTTCACCGGTATTCTTTCATCAGTCTATCCGGCAATGAAAGCGCTCAGGCTTAATCCTGTTGAAGCAATACGAACAGAATAAAACTTATCATATAAAACAACCTGTCATGAAAATACTTGAATTGAAAGATGTCCATAAGATCTATAATAGCTCTGAGATTAAAGTTAATGCCGTTGATGGAGTTACCCTTGATTTCTGTGAGGCTGAATTCGCTGCAATCGTCGGACCTTCCGGATCAGGCAAAACGACATTATTGAACCTGATAGGCGGTCTCGATATGCCCACTTCCGGTGAGATAATTATCGACGGAACCAACCTTGCAACACTAAAATCCTCACAGCTGATTGATTTCAGGATGAGGAATATCGGATTTGTTTTCCAGGCTTATAATCTGATCCCGGTGCTTACTGCCAAAGAAAATGTCGAGTTTATAATGATGCTCCAGAAATGGTCGCGAAAGGACAGGGATGAAAGAACTTTTGAACTTCTTAAGGCTGTCGGACTGGGCGACAGAATGAATAGCCGCCCCTCGAAAATGTCGGGAGGTCAGCAGCAGAGGGTAGCTGTTGCCAGGGCACTGGCCTCCAGGCCAAAATTTGTCCTGGCCGACGAACCAACCGCGAATCTCGATTCAAAGTCTGCTGCTACTCTGCTCGAAATAATGGAAAAGTTGAATCATGAGGAGAAAATTACCTTCATCTTCTCTACACATGACGCACGCGTAGTTAAAATGGCTCACAGAGTTATAACTCTCGAAGATGGCAAGGTTGTATCAGACGATGTAAGAGAATAGTCTTTTAAAAAGACAGAAGTCGGAAGACCGAAGACGGAAGGAAAGAGAGCATGGGGCTATGGGCAAGGGACAAAGAACCTTATACCCGGCGCAAATACACTCAAGACTTCGGATTTCGGACTTCGGTCTTCGGACTTCGGTCTTCGGTCTTGAAACATATGAGGATATGCAAACATCAACAAACTAATATGATAAGAGGAGTCATCATAATTTCAATTTCAATTTTCTGCTTCTGGTCTGCGGTGGCACAGGAAAAGGATAAGCCTGTGACTGTAAGCGGCTACCTCAACACCATGCAGAGTGTTATGTACGACTCTCTTTCCGGGCCATTTATCATTGATAACCTTATACATAACCGGCTTAATCTGAAAGGATACTTCAATAGCCATATTACCTTTGCAGCAGAATTAAGAAACCGGCTTTTTACAGGGGATATGGTCAGAAGCGGACCCTCCTATTCCGAATCAATCGGCAGTGATCAGGGCTATCTGGATATGTCGTGGAATATAGTCAATGAGCAATCATTCTTCCTTAATACGACAATTGACAGACTCTGGGCCGATTTCAACTATGGAAAAGTGCAGGTCAGGGCAGGAAGGCAGAGGATCAACTGGGGACAAACACTTGTATGGAATCCGAATGATATCTTCAATGCATACTCTTATTTTGATTTTGATTATCCTGAGCGGCCGGGCAGTGATGCTGTAAGGTTTCAGTATTATACCGGATATTCTTCAGCCTTTGAAGTCGCTGTCAAGGCTGACTTTGAAGACAATGTTACAGCCGCCGCATTATATCGTTTCAACAAATGGGGCTATGATATTCAATTCCTTGGAGGGTATGTTAACAGCGAAGATTTTGTTGCCGGCTTCGGCTGGTCAGGAGCTTTCGGTTCCGTATCATTCCGGGGTGAGGCTTCATGGTTCCAGCCGGCAAGGAATTTTGGCGACACTTCAGGCACCGGACTGTTTACAATCGGGTTTGACAAGGCTTTCACAAATAACGCAATGGTTCAGGTGCAGGCGATGTATTGCAATAATCCTGCAGACCTTGACAGTTTCGGCTCTTTGTACTACGGAACGATATCAACAAAGGATCTGGCATTTTCGAAATTTTCGGCATTCGGACTTGTTTCATATCCTGTTACTCCACTCCTGAACCTGAGTCTCTCTGGAATGATCTTTCCGGATATGAATGGTTATTTTACCGGGGCTTCTGTTGACTGGTCTATAGCGCAGAATGTTGATCTCTCGCTCTTCTGGCAGCATTTTTACAGCGATATTTCAAACGAAATCTCAAGAATTAACCTCGGATTTTTAAGAGTGAAATTCAGTTTCTGAAATTTTAATACTTTTGTCACTTCATTAACTGACAAAAAATGTCCCTTGTACACGAGTTTGAAAAAAGCGGGAACTGGTTGTTCAAAAGAAGAAGCTGGCTCCCTGTATTTATTATTATCCCGGGTTTATTGGCCATGTACCTTGGGAACAGACAGGCAATAATCTTCGATATGCGTGACGAGCTTATCTTTCTGGGGGTAAGCATTTTCGGCCAGATTATACGGATAGTGACAGTTGGATTTGCTCCGAAAAACACCTCGGGACGGAACACAGTGAATGGCCAGATAGCTGACGTTCTGAACACAACAGGTGTTTATTCCCTGATACGGCATCCTCTTTATCTCGGAAATTTCTTCATGTGGCTTGGCCCCGTACTCTTTATTCGTTCTATTTGGTTTATAATAGTGTTCTGCCTTTTCTACTGGCTTTATTATGAACGCATAATGTTTGCGGAAGAGCAGTTTCTGAGAAAAAAATTCGGAGAGATCTACGACAAATGGGCAGAAAATGTACGTCCTTTCATCCCGTTTACATTCAAATTCATTCCTCCCTCCATTCCATTTTCCCTTCTTAATGTACTTAAAAGGGAATATAACAGTTTTGTAAACATCTTTGTGATATTTACACTTGTGGACCTGTTCAGGAACTATTTTCTTTCGGAGCGGATATACCTGACAATGATGTGGGTATACATATCAGCAGCAGCACTGCTGATATGGATTATTGTACGGACTATCCACAAGAAAACTGCGTGGCTTGAGGTGGAAGGGCGTTAGTCCCTGCTTGCCCCTGTGAAGATCATGATATAGTAGAGCAAAGTTGCCAGTGAACCAAGAGCAGCAACGACATAGGTATAAGCAGCCCATTTAAGGGCATCCTGTGCCATGTCGTGATTCTGATACGAGGTTATGCCGGCATTTGACAGCCAGGCAAGAGCACGCTGGCTTGCATTTATCTCAACAGGGAGAGTTACAAAGCTGAAAAAAGTTGTCAGCGCAAAGAGCACTATCCCTGCAAGCAGGAGCGCCGGGAAAGTATTTACAAGAAGAATTCCTGCAAGCAGGATCCATTGAACCCACTTTGATGAAAAGCTTACTGCCGGGACAAGCTTCGAACGGAAATTAAGCCAGGCGTAGGCTGTTGAGTGCTGAACAGCATGGCCGCACTCATGTGCAGCTACTGCCGCCGCAGAAATGCTTCGTCCGCTATAAACCTCGGGACTAAGATTCACAGTTTTGTTAAGCGGATTATAATGGTCGCTCAGATGTCCCTCAACGCTTACCACCTTAACGTCGAAGATCCCATAATCGCGCAGCATCCTCTCAGCAACTTCCCGTCCCGACATCCCATTGTCAACGGCTACTTTGGAATATTTTTTGAATTTCGATTTCAGTACTGCGCTTACGATCCAGCTGAGGATCATAAAACCTATAAAAATTATCCAGATATTCATATTACTCTTTCCTCCTTATTTTAGTTTATTTTGTTATTACAAAAGGTTTGCCAATTACCTCTCTGTTTAGAAACAAGTCATTTTGGCAGAAAGTTCAAAGATTGAAGTTGCAGGTTGCAGGTTGCAAGGTGCAGGTTCAAAGTTAAGATCTGATGTTTGCTGTAAATGCTATCTTTGTATTATGTTAAGGACGGTTAAGAATGTTCTCGCATTCATTTTATCTCTTCCGGTGTTGTTTTACCGCGGGGCGATCTCCCCGTTTCTCTCTCCCTCATGCCGTCATGTTCCCACCTGTTCACAATACATGCTTGATGCACTTAAGATTCATGGGCCTTTCACTGGCTTGTTACTTGGAACAGGGAGGATATTGAGATGCAGGCCTGGCGGCACCCATGGCTATGATCCGGTACCGCTCTTCCGATTCAGACGTATAGGCCCTTATTGCGACATTTTTCACCGAAGAGAAGCCGATAACCGGCTAAAAGTATCGCTTAAACAACAGATTTCGACCGCTAAGACTGCAGCGACCGCACGACCGCAGACCGCAGCCGCCAAGGCTGCAGGACCGCAAGACCATCAGAAATTCAACTCTTCCCTTAGCTGCTTGTACCCTGCCCTGCTGACAGGCAGTTTGTCACCGGCGTGCAGGATAGCTATATGGTTGTCTTTTCCATAAGGCTCTATTTTATTTATCTCACCCACTTTAACGATATATGAGCGGTGAATTCTCACGAAGTCGGCTTTTGGCAGGTTTTCCTCATAGAATTTCAATGTTTGCTGTTTGAGGGCTTTGCCTCCGGTATGATAAATCATTACATAATCATCCTGTGCCTCAACATATTTAATTTCTTCCACGGGAATCAGGTTTATTGCATTGCCTTTTCGTACAACAACCCGGTTCACAGCTGAAGCTTCGGGTCTCTTTTCAAGTAGCCGGCTCGCAGGCTCCTGGTTTCCTTTTCCGGCCCTGATCTTGTCGGTGGCCTTCTTCACTGCCTCAAGGAAGCGCCTTTTCTGAAAAGGTTTTAAAAGATAATCGACAGCATTAAGTTCAAATGCCCGCAGGGCAAACTGGTCGTATGCTGTTGTAAAAATTATTTCAGGTTTTTCGGTAAGGACTTCAACCAATTCAATCCCGGTCAGCCTTGGCATCTGAATGTCAAGAAAAACAAGGTCAGGTTTCACTGCTGAAATTGTTTTCAGTCCCGTAAAGCCGTCGGCACATTCAGCAATAACCTCAATTGCTTCAACCTCCTGAAGATAATGCTTGATTATTTCCCTGGCCGGAGTTTCATCATCGATAATGACAATTTTGATATTTTCCATTTTATACTTGCCTCCTGTATCTGAGTTAATGTTTCAGACAAGTAAAATTATAACTAATTTAGTTTATTTTAAAGACTTATTATTAAAATGAGATGATATTCGAACGGCAGTACTTACAAAAAGTCAATCGGGATGTAGAGGAGAACAGTAAAAACGCCATCTTCCTTACTCGACCTGATAGTTGCCCGGTTCCTGTAAAACAACTCCAGCCGTCTTTCGACGTTCAGAAGCCCGGTACCGGTTCCTTTCTTTAACGAGGGAACGGCTTCATAGTTATTGCTTATAGATATCTTGAGGTACCCGTCAACTATCTTTGCCTCGGTTGCGATCCTGACACTCTCCGTGCTTTCATAAACGCCATGCTTTACAGCATTCTCATAAAGAGGCTGAATTAGCATAACAGGCATTTTTACATCAAGAGTATTTTCGTCGATATTCTCCTCGATAAGAAGTCTTTCGCCAAAACGCACTTTTTCAATATCAAGATAGAGTCTGAGGTTCTCAAGCTCACTCCTGAAAGAGACAGGCTGTTCATCTTTCTTCGACAGTGCATATCGCATAAAATCAGATAGTTTGATAACCATATCCCTGGCCTTGTCGGGGTCGGTAATTGTAAGTGAGCTTACAGAGTTCAGGCTGTTGAAGAGAAAGTGAGGATTTATTTGTGATCTGAGCAGTTTTAGTTCAGTCTCTTTTACAAGGCTCTCGAGTTTTGCCTCCTTGGTGTTTTTTTCAGAGAGATTTGTAAGGCTTACAAAAAGAAAATATGTCAGGATTATGATACCGAAAATAAAGACTCCTGTTCCTACTCTGTATGGGAATGTGGCATTCCAGAAGGCCTCATAATTATTACCCTCCGGAAGGATTATCATCATTATCATCCGGGTAAGCACTATCCAGAGAGTTATTGCTATTGCTCCGCTCAGTACCAGATTCATTATAAGGGTTGAAACCCGCTTGTTCCCCGTGTTGAAGAAGTTGAACGGGTACCAGAGCGAGAGCGCTATTCCTGAGTATAATATAAGCGAAATAAGCCCGTCAAAAATGCTTATGTCAATGAAACTTCCATAGGCGAAGTAAAAAATAAGCGACTGGCCCAGCGCCAGGAAGAGCCAGGCCAGCCACCAGACTATAAGCCGTACTTTATTTGTAAGTACAGGATGTTTCATTTCGCCTTGTTATTTGTAACTTTTAACCTCTCCTCCGCCAAACACAACAGCGCCCTTGATTATAAGTTGTTTGGTAGTATCAATGGTCCTGCCGGGAATTAGTTTCCTTTGGTCGCCGAATCCTCCAAGTACCGGTACAACCTCTATCTTTATATTCCAGTCGTCGGGTACTATTATTGTTGTGCCTCCGAATACACAGGCTATTTCCAGCTCTGATACTCCCGGAGCCAGTGTGGCACGTGTTAGGTCTATTTCACTTCCTCCGAATACTGCTGTTACCTTGCCCCCCCTGAAATTATTGGAAACGATTTGTCGTTCTCCTCCGCTGAAAATGTGTATATAGTCAATATAGTCATCGCCAACCATAGGGGTGGTGTTAATTGAATTCCATCCCTTTCGTCTTGAAAAAATGAATATTACTCCGATTATGATGAATATTGATGGCCAGAACATGTTGATATCGAAGGTTTCCCTGAATATATGAGGAATAAGAAAGAAACCTCCCACAGCCATTACAATTACACCGGAGCTCTTTTTGTCAGAAGATCCCAGTGTTATCACAAGTCCGATTGTCACCAGCAGCATAGGCCAGCTGAAGATTATGTCTCCCACGAAATCGGGAAAAAAGCCTGTATTTCTCAATACCAGAAATAGTCCTACCAGAACGAAAATGACTCCCACAATCGCACGGTTACTTTGCAAATGGTGATTTTCACGCCTGTATGGCTTGTTTTCACCTCCGAAGCTTTCATTTGTTTCCATAATTGTAAATTTATCTGATTTTTTATTAACTTGTCTTCTTCCTTTTAAAAAACGAAGATATTATAAAAGCAATACCTGTCAGCGCTATTATTACCGGCCAGTAAAATGATTTAACTCTCTCCGGAGTAATAATAAAAATGTCGTCAAGCAGGAAGTATGTTCCCAGTGCCAGAAGCCACAGTCCTCCGATGAATTGAAGGTTAAGCAGAAGTAGCAAACCAATGAAGATCAATGCGAATTCCCAGGTAAAGTACCTGCTGACGCTTCCCAGGTTGAGGAGATCGTTTGTCGCAACAAGAAGTGCTGCGCCAAGTAAAATAAAGAACAGCCCTATACCCACCTGTGGGTGGAGTTCTCTTTCTCTTAACCGATTATACTGTCTGTGTTTCATTGTATGATTTTTATTATATGTCAAAAGTAATTCCCATATATAAGGTATAATACTGTTAATCGGCAGGCAGCCTTTTTTTACCGGTAAATGGTCTTTTATGACATTTGATGTTACTTTTTTGTTGATAATTTTTTTAATTAAATAAGGATTCATATTTTTGCAAACCAAATTTTGAAGAGATGTCCCGATCATATACAATACCATTAGGCGGATTGAAGGAAGGGCGGCATACTATTGATTTCGAGATTGGCAAGAAGTTTTTTGAACAGTTTGAAGAATCGGAGATCAGCGATGGCAGTTTGGTTGCGGTGGTTAAGATGGAAAAAAGAACAACCCATGCTGACCTGATTATATCGATTAAAGGGAGTGTAATTATCAGTTGCGACAGGTGTCTGGAGTTCTTTTCATTGCCGCTTGATTGTGAAAACAGGCTGCTTGTTAAGTTCGGAAAGAAAATAGAAGATGGGGATCCGGACATAATTTCGGTATCTGCCGACGAGCATGAACTTGATCTGAATCAGCATTTCTATGATTATATCAATCTGGCATTGCCGATAAAAAGGGTTCATCCCGACGATACTGAAGGAAGGAGCACGTGTGATCCTGAAATGCTCAGGAAACTGGAGGAACTTTTAATTGAAGAAGATAATGAGGGTGATCCCAGGTGGGACGAATTAAAGAAATTGATTAACGATAATTAAATATTTTTAAAATGGCACATCCGAAACACAAACATTCCAAGACCAGAAGAGATAAGCGCAGGACGCATTATAAGGCAACAGCGCCTACAGTGGCAAGCTGTTCAAATTGCGGATCTTCGGTTCTTTATCACAGGGTATGTCCTGAATGTGGCTTTTACAGAGGCAAGCTTGCTATTGAGAAGAAGGCGACAGCCTAACTTCTGCTAACTATAAAACAAAAATATGAGAATTGGCCTTGATGTCATGGGTGGTGATTTTGCGCCTGATTCAATCATTGAGGGCGCAGTTGATTCGCTTCAGCACTTATCAGATAGTGAGCAGTTGGTCTTAATTGGAGACGAAACTGCTATCTACAGGAAGCTGAATGAAATGCAGGTGGAACCTTCTCTTTTTGAGATTGTACACACCACTCAGGTAATTGAGATGGGCGATCATCCGGCCAAAGCTTTTTCACAGAAAAAAGATTCAAGTATCTCAGTTGGATACGGAATGCTGAAAAATGGCTCACTGGATGGTTTTTGCAGCGCAGGAAATACAGGAGCCATGCTTGTCGGAGCAAGCTATACAGTTAATGTAATACCCGGCGTTTTAAGACCAGCCCTGGCTACCTTATTACCTGGTGCCGTTAACCGTGATTCTGTTATACTTGATGTTGGACTAAATCCTGATTGCAAACCGGATGTTCTTCTTCAGTATGGAATACTCGGCAGTATTTATGCCAAATATGTTCTTGGCATAGAGAATCCGACTGTAGGGCTTCTCAATATTGGTGAAGAAGAGACAAAGGGAACACCCGCGGTTAAAGCAGCATATGAATTAATGAAGGGGCATCCCGGACTTAATTTTGTCGGTAATATAGAAGGGAATGCCCTGTTCTGCGAGACCATGACAGATGTTATAGTTTGTGATGGTTTTGTCGGGAATGTTATTCTGAAGATGGGAGAGGCTTTCCACCATATCTATAAAAGCAGGAATCTTAAAGACACATTTTTTGATCGTCTCGACTGGGAACTCACTGGTGGAACACCAATTATCGGCATTAATGCAAATGTTATGATCGGACATGGAATTTCCAAAAGGAAACCCATTATGAACATGATTCTTCAGGCCAGGGGAGTTGTGAAAGCCAATCTGGCCCAGAAGATCAAAGAAGCTATATAACTATGGAAAAGATACGGGCAGCTATTACAGGCATTAATGCCTGGGCACCGGAGTACAGGCTTACAAATCAGGAACTTTCAAAACTGGTTGATACTTCCGATGAGTGGATAATGCAGAGGGTCGGAATAAAGGAGAGAAGGATACTGAAGGGAGAGGGGCTTGGAACGTCTGACCTTGGAGATAAGGCTGTAAACGGACTCTTGCTTAAGACAAACACATCCCCTGATGAGGTTGATCTGCTTATCTGTGCCACAATCACTCCTGATATGGCTTTCCCGGCAACTGCCAATATAATCTCTGAAAAATGCGGAATTAAAAATGCTTTCAGCTTCGATCTCGGGGCTGCCTGTTCAGGCTTTCTCTTTGCCCTTCAGACAGGCGCTGCATATATTGAGACCGGAAGATATAAAAAGGTGATAGTCGTTGGAGCCGACAAAATGTCATCAATTACCGATTATACCGACCGCACAACCTGTCCTCTCTTCGGAGATGCTGCCGGTGCAGTGCTTCTTGAACCTACAACAGAAGAGCTTGGCCTGATGGACAGTATTCTTCATACCGACGGTTCCGGACAGAAATACCTCCATCTTAAAGCCGGTGGTTCTGTAAAACCATCCTCACATGAGACTGTTGATTCAAAAGATCATTTCATTTACCAGGAAGGACAGAGCGTTTTCAAGTTCGCAGTCTCAAACATGGCCGACGTAGCCGCCGAGATAATGGAACGCAACAACCTGAAACCTGAAGATATAGCCTGGCTTGTTCCGCATCAGGCCAACCTCCGCATAATCGATGCCACTGGCCGGAGAATGGGACTTCCGCCCGAGAAGGTCATGATAAACATTCAGAATTACGGAAATACAACAGCAGCAACTATTCCGCTTTGTATCTGGGAATATGAGAGCAGGCTCAAAAAGGGGGATATTCTCATCCTGGCAGCTTTCGGGGGTGGATTTACCTGGGGATCAATATACCTGAAATGGGCTTACGATCCAAAATAGTCTCTTTTATCTGCAATAGTTTATATATTTGTGAGTTATTAAAACAAAGCTTCAAAACCTGATAACAAAATGGCAAAGTATAACGAGACTGAAACCACAGCTGTAAACCTCATTAGTATCGGAACAGATATAACCGGAGATATCAAGTCAAACGGGGATATCAGGATAGACGGATCCCTTACGGGGAATCTTATCACCAAAGGGAAGGTTGTTATCGGACCGACAGGAAAGGTTAACGGGGAAGTGAACTGCAAGAATTCAGAAGTTTCGGGACTTATTGAGGGCAGAATTACAGTTGGTCAGCTTCTTAGCCTGAAAGCCTCCTCAAAAATAGTCGGTGAGATTGTGACATCAAAACTTGCTATTGAACCGGGAGCTCTCTTCACCGGAACCTGTAAAATGAGCGATGCTGACAACAATGGAACTGCCCCCGCAAAAGAAAAAGAACCAGAAAAATCCCTCAAGTAAAGGGATAAGGGATTTCGCCAGATATTCCGGCATGGCATTCCAGATGATCGGCATTATCCTTGTCACAACCTGGGGCGGCGTAAAACTCGATGAGCTGCTTAAGCTCGATAATCCTGTTTTTACAATAATACTTTCTCTTCTGGGCGTTTTTGCAGCCCTTTATACTGTTCTCCGCGATTTTATCAAGTGAAACAATACCGGAAAATTTTCATCAGGTTATTGCTGTTCAGCATTCTGCTGCTGCTTGCCGGCTTAATTATTTTAAAAGTAACCGGCATCAAATATCTTTATCCCGATCTTGTTTTCCTGATATTCTTTTTCAGCCTTATTACTTTTACAGCTCTGACTATTTTTCTCCGTGGACAGTCGCGGGGACCGGAAAGCCAGACACTTCACAGCCTGTTCTCATTCAGCCTTAAATTTCTGCTCGAGCTGGTCCTTACTCTTATTTGGTTAATAGTTCTTAAAAAAACGGCTGCAGCATTAGTAATAATGTTTTTTCTTATATATTTATCCTTCACTTTGTTTTTAGTATACATTGTGTTAAAAGCGCTGAAGAACAAGTCATTATAAAACAAGTACTGATTTGAAAACTCTTAGATTCACAGGATTAATCCTGATTTTTCTCCTGGCAGGCACAACTCTGTCGGCGTCTGAACCCAAGCCTGAAGGGAATGGGGCGGTGAAAGAACCGTTTGATGCCGGCACATTTATACTTAACCATGTGTCGGACTCTCATGAGTGGCATCTCATTACAAAGAAGAACGGGGAGAGCGTTGCTATATACCTTCCTGTGATACTTTACAGCAAAGAAAAGGGACTTGATTTCTTTTCATCAAAAAAGCTGGCTCACGGGCAGGAATATAATGGCTACAAGCTTGAAGAGGAGGGTGACCTCAAGGGCAAGATTGTCATAGTGAATAACGAAGGTCTTGCTGATGAGGAGAATCTCCCGTTGGATTTTTCAATCACAAAAGCAGTTGTAGGAATGTTTTTCGCTGCCCTTATAGGACTTGTATTGTTTTTGTCCCTGGCCCGGTCGTACAAAAAGAGCGGCATCAGCCACCCAAAGGGAATGCAGAGCTTTCTGGAACCAATAATACTATTTGTCCGCGACGATATTGCAATTCCAAATATCGGCATTCACAGGTATGAAAGGTATATGCCGTATCTGCTGACGGCATTCTTTTTCATACTGATCAATAACCTGATGGGGCTCATCCCGTTCCCTCCCCCTTTCGGAGCAAATGTCACGGGGAACATAGCTGTCACTTTTGTTCTTGCCTTCTGCACCTTTGTAATCACCCAGTTCAGCGGTAATAAAGCCTACTGGAAGCATATTTTTGCAGCACCGGGAGTGCCATTCTGGCTGTTGCCGATAATGATCCCTGTTGAGATTATCGGGATATTCTCGAAGCCTTTTGCTCTTATGATCCGACTTTTTGCAAATATTACTGCAGGTCATATCATAGTGCTGAGTTTAATTTGCCTGATCTTCATCTTTGATTCACTTGGGGTTGCCCCCATTTCGATATTTTTTGTTGTTTTTATGGATTTCCTTGAATTGCTTGTTGCATTCCTGCAGGCCTACATTTTTACCTTGCTTTCAGCCCTGTTTTTCAGCCTGGCGGTTCCCGAGGAGCATCATTAATATATTGTTTAACTTAAATTTTGTATCATGACTGGAAGTACATTTGCAGCGATTGGAGCAGGACTGGCCGTAATAGGTGCAGGACTTGGCATCGGAAGAATCGGCGGATCGGCAATGGATGCAATTGCAAGGCAGCCTGAAGCTTATTCAAAGATTCAGATCGCCATGATCATTGCAGCAGCTCTTATTGAAGGAGCCGCCCTGTTCGCAATAGTTGTAGCTCTTATTACAAAATAAGAGAAGGATATGAAGCCTGCAACGGTTGGTTGCAGGTCTTCATTTTTAATCAATTGAAATGATTTAATACTATAACAATGATAATATTAGCAAACAGCCTTACCTCCCCGGGAGTAGGTACAATTTTCTGGTCAGCATTTATCTTTCTTATCTTTTTTGCTACCCTTGCCAAGTTTGCCTGGAAACCTATTCTTGCAGCAGTAAAGGCCCGCGATGAGATGATAAAAGGATCACTGGAGTCAGCTGAAAAGGCCCGGGAGGAAATGCATAAACTTCAGAGCGACAACGAGGCTATTCTTAAAAAAGCAAGGAGCGAGCGTGAAGAGATCCTTAAAGAGGCACGCGAAGTCCGCGACAAACTTATTTCCGAAGCCAGGGGACAAGCTACCGTTGAGGCAGAAAAGCTTATTGAAAAAGCCAGGGCAGGAATTGAAAGCGAGAAGACCAAGGCGATGACCGAAATTCGCGATCAGGTTGCAACTCTCTCTGTTGAAATTGCATCCAAACTGCTTGGAGAACAGCTTAAGAAGACTGGCGAACAGGAGAAACTGATCGATAATTACCTAAAAGAGATCGATTTCAACAAGAATTAGGAATAAACCTCTGTAATGAACGAAAGCATAATTTCTGTAAGGTATTCAAGAGCCTTGTTCCAGTCAGCGCTCGAAAAGAAGATCACTGATAAGGTAAATGATGACATGATCCTCATTCTCGAAGTCTGCAAAACAGCTGAGATGAAAGAGTTCCTCGAAAGCCCTGTGATAGTTCCATCAAAGAAAATCTCAATACTCACAGCAATATTCGGAGATAATGTTCAGGCGGTTACTCTTTCGCTAATGGAACTTATTGTGAATAATGGAAGAGAGAGCCTTCTCCCTGCTGTAGCCCGCGTATTCATCAGTGAAACAAAGAAACATAAGGGGATCACAGAGTCGGCGCTTACAACTGCTGTTAAAGTGGATGATAGGGTGAGAAATGAGATCACAGCTCTCATTTCTGATGTTTTCAAGACAAAAGTTGAACTCAAAGAGATAATTGACCCTGAAATTATAGGGGGGTTCATTCTCAGGATTGACGACAACTATATTGATGGAAGCATAAGGAATAAGCTTAGGAAAATAAGGAAAGAACTTACAGGAAGCATTGCTGCCTCCTGATAAAAATTATTAATTGTATTTAGGAATTTTAAGTGAATAGATAATATGGCAAACATTAAACCGGCAGAAGTTTCAAAAATCCTGAAGCAACAACTGGAAGGTATTCAGACAGGCGTAGAACTGGAGGAGGTGGGAACCGTTCTTCAGGTGGGCGACGGAATAGCGCGTATCTACGGACTTTCAAATGCGCAGTCGAATGAACTTATCGAGTTCGAGAATGGTATAGAGGCTATAGTCCTTAACCTCGAGGAAGATAATATCGGAGCAGTATTGCTCGGCCCAACAGAAGAGATTAATGAAGGGGACATTGTAAAACGTACCGGGAGAATTGCCTCGATAGCTGTAGGCGAAGGCCTTCTTGGAAGGGTAATATCCCCAACCGGCCAGCCCCTCGATGGCAAAGGCCCGATAACAGGCGAATTGTTCACTCTTCCTTTCGAAAGAAAAGCCCCCGGCGTTATCTTCCGTCAGCCTGTAAAGCAGCCGCTTCAGACCGGGATAAAGGCTATTGATGCCATGATCCCCATCGGCCGCGGACAGAGGGAGCTGATTATCGGCGACAGGCAGACAGGAAAAACTGCTATCGCTATAGACACTATAATCAACCAGAAAAGCAACTATGCAAAAGGCAAGCCGGTATATTGCATCTATGTTGCCATCGGTCAGAAAGGATCTACAGTGGCCAACATTGCAGCGATTCTTGAAGAACACGGAGCTCTTGATTATACTGTTATTGTACTTGCCACAGCTTCCGACCCTGCAGCATCGCAGTTCTATGCTCCGTTTGCCGGTGCCGCTATTGGCGAGTTCTTCCGCGATACAGGCCGTGATGCCCTGATAATTTACGACGACCTCTCGAAACAGGCTGTCTCCTACAGGGAGGTTTCGCTGCTCCTCCGTCGTCCACCGGGACGTGAAGCATATCCCGGCGATGTTTTCTATCTCCACTCAAGACTTCTTGAAAGAGCAGCGAAAATCATTGAATCCGATGAAGTTGCAAGCAAGATGAACGACCTGCCTGAGGCGATCAGACACCTTGTAAAAGGAGGGGGATCACTTACTGCACTTCCGATTATCGAAACACAGGCCGGTGACGTTTCAGCCTATATTCCCACTAACGTTATCTCAATTACCGATGGTCAGATCTTTCTCGAATCGAGTCTCTTTAACTCGGGAGTAAGACCTGCTATAAATGTCGGGATTTCAGTGTCGAGGGTAGGAGGAAATGCCCAGATAAAATCGATGAAAAAGATAGCAGGTACTCTCAAGGTCGACCAGGCACAGTACCGCGAACTTGAAGCGTTTTCGAAGTTTGGTTCGGACCTCGATGCTGCAACTCTTTCAATACTCAATAAGGGAGCCAAAAACGTTGAAATACTGAAACAGGGACAGTATGCACCCGTTCCGGTCGAGAAACAGGCTGCTATTATTTATTGCGGAACTACCGGCCTCCTGAAAGACGTTCCGATTAACAAAGTAAAAGCTTTCGAAGCGGAGTTCCTTGAATTGCTTGAAATCAAGTACAGGAGCACTCTCGACAGCCTTCGCGATGGTGTTCTGGATAGTAACATTACTTCGGTCCTCGAAAAGGTTGCCGGGGAACTGTCGGCAAAATACAAAGCTTAGTAAACTGATAAGCTGAATAATTGATTAACAGATGGCAAATTTAAAAGCAATAAGGATAAGGATCGCTTCTGTAAAGTCTACAAGGCAGATTACCTCAGCCATGAAGATGGTCTCTGCAGCCAAATTGCGAAAGGCACAGGATAAGATCGTACGGCTCAGACCTTATGCCAATAAGCTGCACGAGATTCTGGTCGATCTGAACCGGAGCCTTGCCGATGCTGAGATAGAAAATGTTTACGGACGCGTCTCTGCTCCCGAAAAGATTCTTATTGTGGTAATAACATCAAATCGCGGACTCTGCGGAGCGTTCAATTCAAACGTAATCAAGGAAGCCAGACGGGTTGTCGCTGAGAAATATCCCGAACAGTACAAAAAAGGGAACCTTCACCTGCTCACAATCGGCAAAAAGGGTTTTGATTATTTCAGGAAGGCGAAGGTAAAGATGCTTCCTGACAAAAACCAGCTTTATAATGAGCTTACCTTCGAAAATGTATCTGCTGTTACGGAACAGATTATGAAAAGTTTTACTGCCGGCGAATACGACAGGGTTGAGCTGGTGTATAACCAGTTTAAGAATGCTGCTGTTCAGAATCTTACAAATGAGCAGTTTCTTCCGGTTGAGACGGTGAAAATCGAGAAGGGCGGAAATGCTGCAGTCGATTATATCTATGAACCTACAAAAGAGGAAATAGTGAAGGAACTGATTCCCAAATCATTGAAGATTCAGTTCTATAAGGCAATCCTTGATTCATTTGTTGCTGAACACGGTGCCAGAATGACAGCCATGCATAAGGCAACAGACAATGCCACCGGCATGATCCGTGACCTTACCCTTCAGTACAACAAGGCGCGTCAGGCTACAATAACAAACCAGATCCTAGAAGTGGTGAGCGGAGCAGAAGCTTTGAGGGGTTAACTGAGATTGAAAGAAGCATAAGAAGAAATGTATAACCAGGCAGAACTAAAACAGTTAGTCGATAGGGCGATATCAAATCTCTCCTATAACCAGGAGGCGGTTAAGCTTATCGACCCTGTCCGGTATACCTTATCCATTGGAGGAAAAAGGATCCGGCCTGTTCTTGCTCTTATGGCCTGTAACCTCTTCAGCGATCAGATCGATGATGCAGTAATGCCGGCTGTCGGTCTCGAGGTGTTTCATAATTTCACCCTTGTCCATGACGATATCATGGATCATGCGACAGTAAGGAGGAATTTCCCTACAGTTCACAACAAGTATAACCTTAATCAGGCAGTCCTCTCAGGAGATGTCATGGCATTTATAGCCAACGAATGCTTTCTTCAGACTCCCCCTGAAAACCTTATAGCTGTGTTTAAGATTTTCAACAAATCAGCTGTTGAGGTTTGTGTTGGTCAGCAGCTCGACATCGACTATGAAAACGCCAGGTTTGTCTCGGAGGCTGAATATCTGAGGATGATAGAGCTTAAAACATCAGTCCTGCTTGCCGCTGCCTCAAAGATCGGAGGTTTGATAGGCGGAGCCGGACCAAAGGATTCGGATCTGCTGTATGAATTCGGAAGGAACCTCGGACTTGCATTTCAGATCCAGGATGACCTTCTTGACAGCTATGGCGACGAAAAGGTTTTTGGCAAGGCAACCGGGGGAGATATTGTTTCGAACAAAAAGACCTTTCTGCTTGTAAAGGCGATGGAAAAGGCTACATCCAAAACACGGAAAAGACTTCAGGAACTGGTTGAGATAAAGGATCCTGACCCGGAGGAAAAGATCAAAAGCGTGATTGAAATATATGACCAGCTTAATATCAGGTCAGTTACGGAAAACATTGCAGGCGAATTTATTAACAAGGCTTTCAGCAAGCTTGAGAAGGTAGCCGTAAACAAAAAGAGAAAGGGAGAGATAGTGCAACTTGCTGAATCTCTGATTGACAGACAAAAATAGAGGATAGTAAAACTTAAACAATAATTAGAATATATGTCACAGAATACCGGTAAAATCAGCCAGATCATTGGACCAGTGGTTGATGTCATATTTGACAAGCAGGGCTTGGAGATGCCTGATATTTATGATGCTCTCGAAATTAAAAGAGATGACGGATCAATGCTTGTTGTCGAATGCCAGCAGCATATCGGCGAGAGAACGGTTCGCACCGTAGCTATGGACTCCACCGATGGTTTGCGCAGGGGAATGGAAGTTATTGCAACCGGCCTGCCTATTACTATGCCTATCGGCGAGCAGATCAAGGGAAGACTCATGAATGTCACCGGTGAGGCAATAGACGGGATCGGCACCCTCGATAAGACGGGCGGATACCCTATTCACCGCAAACCACCCGCTTTCGACCAGCTCTCCAACGAAAAGGAGGTTCTTTTTACGGGCATCAAGGTTATTGATCTTATCGAGCCTTATTCAAAAGGAGGGAAGATCGGTCTCTTTGGCGGTGCAGGAGTGGGAAAAACAGTGGTAATCCTTGAGCTTATAAACAATATTGCCAAATCATACTCAGGCCTCTCTGTATTTGCCGGAGTCGGTGAAAGAACCAGGGAAGGCAATGACCTTCTGAGGGAGATGCTTGAAGCCGGTGTAATTACCTATGGGAAAGCCTTTCTCGAGAATATGCAATCAGGCGGATGGGATCTCTCCACCGTTGACATGGAGGCTATGAAGGAGTCGAAGCTTGCCCTGGTATTCGGGCAGATGAATGAGCCTCCGGGTGCGAGGGCAAGGGTTGCCCTGTCGGGTCTCTCCGTAGCTGAACATTTCAGGGATGGTGACGGAAAAAGCGGAGGAAGGGATATCCTTTTCTTCATGGATAATGTGTTCAGATTTACCCAGGCTGGTTCCGAAGTGTCAGCTCTTCTCGGCAGGATGCCTTCAGCAGTAGGATATCAGCCAACACTGGCAACTGAGATGGGCGTTATGCAGGAACGTATCACCTCTACCAAAAACGGTTCAATTACATCCGTACAGGCTGTCTATGTGCCTGCCGATGACCTTACCGACCCTGCTCCTGCCACAACATTTGCCCACCTCGATGCCACTACTGTTCTCAGCAGGAAAATTTCTGAACTCGGAATATATCCTGCAGTTGATCCGCTTGACTCTACATCAAGGATACTTACAGCAGAAATTGTCGGTGCGGAACACTATAACTGTGCCCAGAGAGTTAAGGAGCTGTTGCAGCGATATAATGAACTTCAGGATATTATTGCAATTCTCGGGATGGATGAGCTTTCGGAGGAAGATAAGCTTGTTGTTCACAGGGCCAGAAGGGTTCAGCGATTCCTGTCACAGCCTTTCCATGTGGCCGAATCGTTTACCGGCATAAAGGGCGCACTCGTCTCAATAGAAGATACAATCAAGGGCTTCAACATGATTATGGATGGAAAGGTGGATCAGTATCCCGAAGCCTCATTCATGCTTGTCGGAACAATAGAAGATGCAATCGAGAAGGGTGAGAAGATCCTTGCCCAGTCAAAATAGCAATAAGGAATGAAAATTGAGATTATAACACCCGACAAAAAGATCTTCGAAGGCGAGATCAAATCAGTACGGGTCCCCGGAAAGAAGGGATCGTTCCAGGTGCTGAAAGACCACGCCCCGATTATCTCCACACTCGAGAACGGACCTGTGATTCTGTCTGATATGGAAGGACATGAGACCAGGTTTGAGATCAACGGCGGTGTTATTGAAGTAAAGGCCAATAAGATAATCCTTCTTGCAGATTCTGTAAGTTAAGATTCTTGAAATGAGTCCTGATGATTTTCGTAAACAGGCCCACGAGCTTGTAGAATGGATGGCTTCATATATGGAGAATATTGAAAGCTATCCGGTTAAATCATCTGTAAGCCCGGGATCAATATTCAACAGCCTGCCGGCTTTGCCTCCTACGGAAGCAGAGCCTTTCAGTTCCCTGATGAGAGACTTCAATGAGCTCATCATGCCAGGGATAACCCACTGGCAGCATCCCGGTTTCTTTGCATATTTCCCGGCAAACACAAGCCCGCCTTCTGTACTCGCAGAGATGCTCACTGCAACCCTCGGTTCGCAGTGTATGATATGGGAAACATCCCCGGCCGCAGCCGAGCTTGAAGAGAAGGTGATGCAATGGCTCCGCGATCTTATCGGGCTTCCTGCCGGATTTGAGGGAGTTATCCAGGATACAGCATCCACTGCAACACTTGCAGCAATAATTACCGCAAGGGAAAGGGTTACGGGCTATGCATTCAACGAGACCGGAAAAGCCGAAAACGGATTGCTCAGGGTTTATTGTTCAGAGCAGACGCATTCATCGGTTGAGAAAGCTGTAAAAATTTGCGGAATCGGGAAGAAAAACCTTGTTAAGATTGCTGTCCGCAAAGATTTTTCAATGGATCCGGTTATACTGGAGGAAGCTGTAACCGGCGACATCGGGAAAGGATATGTTCCCTGCTGCATAGTTGCTACTCTGGGCACCACTGGCACAACCGCCATCGATCCCCTGAAGGCAATAGGAGAGATCTGCCATAAGTACGGAATATTCATGCATGTCGATGCAGCAATGGCCGGGACAGCTCTCATCCTGCCCGAGTTTCAATGGATGCTCGAAGGCAGGGAATATATCGACAGCTTTGTGTTCAATCCTCATAAATGGATGTTCACCAACTTCGACTGTTCCGCATACTTTGTTAAAGACGCTGCAGCTCTTATTAAAACTTTTGAACTGCTTCCCGAATACCTTAAAACCAGGACCCGGGGAAAGGTAAATGACTACCGCGACTGGGGAGTACCGCTTGGAAGAAGGTTCAGGGCCCTGAAACTATGGTTTGTGATCAGGTCGTATGGAACCGATGGGCTTCGCACAATGGTACGGCTGCATATACAGCTTGCGAAAGGTCTTTCTGACCGGATCTCGCGTGAGGATGACTTTGAGCTTCTGGCTCCAACTGTGATAAGTGTGGTGTGCTTCAGGTACAACCCGGGAGGCATTGAAGAAGATAAACTGAACATTCTTAATGAGAAACTCAACCATATTCTGAACGACTCAGGCAAGCTATATCTTACTCATACTGTTTTGAATGGGAGGTATACCTTAAGGATGGTTACAGCTCAGACCAATGTAACGGAACACCATGTTCATAGTGCCTGGGAACAGATTAAAAATACAGCCCGAGGCATTTCACTCTAAAAAGGCCTTCGTTGGTTTCTCCCTATATTCATGCCGAAAAGGTCAATATTCAGAAGAAATTTCAATACTGGCTTGTCGTTTGCTTCTGTCCAGGCAGTCTGGATGCCTCCCGATATTTCAAAGGGCAACCTGAAGAGGTGAAAATCAGCGAGCAGCTCAAAGCCATACGATCTGAATAACTCCTCATAATTCCGGTATTCCTGATAAGGCGGAACAGGGAGGTTATAATAGGTATTGCCGTCAGATGCCGAAAAATCATAGAAGAGAGAGGTTCTGATCCTTGTTATGTAAATAAGGCTTGCCAGGTTGAGGTCAGGATACAGAAGCGGCATCGTATAGTCGGCCGAGATCAGTTCCCTCTCACGCGAACGGATATCTGTGTAACCGCGGGGAAGCGGGACCTTATTTCCATACATGAATTTCGAAGGATCCTGATTCTCATTTTCGTACTTCAGCCTGATGCTGTGATTCGGAAAAAACCCCGGGAAGTAAAGAGAAGTCCTGAATGTAAGTGATGTTCCATAAATATCCTTGTCCCAGGGAGCAAAGGTGTAGCTGACATCAATAGTCTGTGCCCATCGCGGATTAATATCACGATATGCGTATCTGTAGTAATTTGAGAAATAGATCCGGGCCGTATTGACAGACTGACCGTAATCGTAAGCAAGATCTTCTTTAACATAAATGTAATCATTGCTGTATTCCCAGGTAAATGACGGACGGAGATATTGAAAGAACCTTCCGCCCGAAAACCGCAAAGGAACAGATACTGTGTTTAGCAGGCTGACTCCCCTGCGTATTTCTGACGGATCACCAACATTGCTGCCTGCCTTCGAAATACCTGGATTATTCCCCCAGTCAACTTCAGTTTCAAAAACAGGATACCATCCTTTCCAGGTTATCTTTGTGTGAAGGAGATTCTTCTTTTCCTCGGAATATTCGTAACCAATTGTTGAGATAAGCGTGCTTAATGTATTTTGAGTCATTAATGTAAGTCCGGGTCTTATAGACGCCGGATCGCTTGTTATCTCATCAAGGTCAGCATAGAATGGCATCCAGCTGTGAAAGCGGAAAAGATGCTGCCACTTCCTGTAAGGCCTTGGAATAAATGAAGTGTTTGTCGAGGTGTCGGCTGTTTTTGTTTGAAAATCAAAACGATTTATAAGAAATGAAGCAGAATCATTTTTTAAGGATGGAACCGGAAGGTTATCATTAAGCTTTGCAAAGCCAAGGTTGTTCCCTGAAGCGCTGTAATCGCTGAAAACAAGATTCTGACTATTTATACAGAAGTCTGTTGCCCCGAATTTTGAGTTTGTGACTGAACTTACTTTTCCTTCAGGAGTCAGCAGCATAAGATTTTCGGTCCCCGACGCAGAGCTTATGAAATAGAGAGAGTCATTGCGGAGAAATGTTGATTGAAGATCCTCTCTCCCCGGCTGAATCAGAGTTTTCCAGGTTCCTGTAGCTGGTGAATATGATACAATTCCCTCGCCGTCGTCAGTCAGGGAAATAAGAGTGATAATGTCACCCCCAGACGACCACTGAGGTCTCTGAAGATATGAATTGTCAGGCGATGGAATTGCCTGTCTTACTTCTCCTGTTCCGGGATCAATCAGAACAAGGCTTGTTTTATTGTCAATGCTGTTTTCGACTGCTGAAATTGTTTTTCCATCAGGTGAAATTGAAGCAGCCAGATACCTCGATCTTTTTGAAAGCCTTCTTACAGTTCCTGTTGTCAGATCCATTATTTTGACAACTGAAAACTCGCGATTCTTCCATCTCATATCATATTGTAATTCAACCCATACAAGCTTAGTACCTCCATAAGAAATGAAGAAAGGATATATTATACCAGGAGTATGAATAAGCTTCTCAGTTTTTGAGAGAGGATCGATAAGCACAAAGGAAGGAGGTGAAGAGAGTGATGTTTTTACTGCAATTATGCTTTCGGTTTCAGTGTAAACAGGAGAGTAATAGTTTATGTACCTGCCCTTCTTCTCAGGATTGACAGCAGGATAGTTTTTTTTACTGCCTTCTACAGCCTTTACAGCCTCTACAGCCTCTGCAGCCCATATTGTCTTAAGAGTATCGAATGCTTCAGTGAAAAGACTCTTTTTTCTGAGCCCTGTGTTCTCACGCAGGCTTATGTTGACAGGATTGACAGTGAAGGGTTCTGCGCCTGTTTTTTTAAGAGCTTTATTCCAGATCTCATTTCCGTACTTTGCCCTGGCCCAGGTCGTTATCTGAAAACCTGACTGGTAATGGTTGGGGACATAATCCTTATACGAACTGTTTACGATCTTGTCGTATTTGAACATTTCACCTTTCTCTGAAATGATTGCTTTCAGCTCTTTCTGGAAGGCCGGTATGCGGCCCCGTCCTGATTCCGTTAGCGCTGATTCGGCAAAGACTGCGTCGCCTTCGAGATACCAGAGAGGAAGAAGAGCGGCATCAAGACCTGTAAACTGTTCACCAAAAAGGTATGAGGCGGCTTTTGAGAAGCCGGTGTTTAGTGCAACCATCTGGTTTACATGGGTCAGCTCATGTATTGAGAGCTGTTCAAAAGGGTTGAGGGGAATATTGTTCTGCTCAGGTGTAGGAAAGAGCTCCATCCTGCGTGGCGCCCATGCGACATAAGCGTTTGAATGTACCGAATAGTTGTGTATTACAACAGGGATCCTGATTTTTTTCCCGGGATAAAGTATTTCGAGCTTTGAAGAGGCCATTTTCGAGTGATCTGGCATATTCAGCACCCAGCGAGCCATATTTCTCAGGATAGATCACGCTGAAATGTTCGGTCTTGATTTCCTTCCATCTGATTGAGGCAGGATCCTCACCAGTTTCGTAGTACTGTGCAGCTGACGAGATCGTGACAAGCAGAAGCAGAAAGTTCAGTATGAATCGCAGATGGCTCATTGATGGCGTAATATTGGTCAAAAGTAGCAAATTATATGATGATCAGCAGGTAGGCTCAATTAGGAAAAAAAACTGTATTTTCGTCATCTGAATACACAGGGGACTTCCTGTAAACAGCTAAAATAATGATGAAACAGTACAGGTTTTTAAACAACATAGCAGGCTGGGCAGTTTTTTTGGTCGCAGCAATAACATATCTGTTGACCCTTGAGCCGACAGCAAGCCTGTGGGATTGCGGGGAGTTTATAGCATCAGCCTTCAAGCTTGAGGTCGGACATCCTCCGGGAAACCCTGTCTTCATGGTAATGGCAAGGTTCTTTACCCTTTTCGCTTTCGGAGACACTTCCAGGGTTTCAGTCATGGTAAATGCCATGTCAGGTCTTGCAAGCGCGTTTACCATACTTTTCCTTTTCTGGACAATCACTCACCTTGCCCGCAAGATTCTCATAAAAGTTGATGAGCAATTCACAATGGCCAGAATAATTGCAGTTCTCGGTTCGGGAGTTGTCGGGGCTCTCGCCTATACATTTTCCGACTCATTCTGGTTCTCCGCCGTCGAGGGTGAGGTATATGCCTCCTCTTCACTATTTACTGCGGTTGTTTTCTGGGCGATACTCAAATGGGAGGATGTGGCCGATGAAAAATATGCCGACCGATGGCTTATCCTGATCGCTTTTCTGATGGGGTTGTCAATTGGTGTCCACCTTCTTAACCTGCTGGCCCTGCCCGCAATAGTGCTTGTCTATTATTTCAGGAAATTCGAATTCAGCTGGAAAGGATTTTTTTTCTCATTCGGTCTTTCCGTAGTGCTTTTGGCGCTTCTGTTGTATGGCATAATACCCGGACTTGTCACAATTTCGACTAAGGCAGATTATTTCTTTGTCAACTCCCTCGGTCTTCCTGCAAACAGCGGGATGATTTTTCACATGATTCTGCTTTCTCTAGCTTTTGTTGTTGCCATCAGATTTTCTCTGACCTCATCAAACAGCAGCAGAAATGCAATTTTTGCTATTGCCGCTTTGTTCCTTACAGGCATCTGGGTTGTCTCCGGGTCTTTTTTATTTAACATCCTGCTTCTTGTAATAATTTCTTCTCTGGTATGGTATCTTGCCGGCAAGAGCAGAAGAGTACTGAATACTTTCCTGACAGCGATTGTTGTAATTCTCATCGGATATTCCTCAAATGCCATAATAGTCATACGTTCTTCAGCCGGAACTCCTCTCAATGAAAATAACCCATCGGACCCTTTTAACCTTCTGTATTTTCTTAACCGGGAGCAGTACGGCCAGAGACCGCTTTTCTTTGGTGCATATTATAATGCCCCGGTTCTGGAATATAAGGATGGTAAACCAAGGTATGCTCTGGAGAATGACAAATACATCCGTACCAGTTACAATATTGAACGGATATATGATCCAAGATTTGAAACAATATTTCCCAGGATGTGGAGCGATCAGGAAGATCATATTTCTGTCTATGAAGAGTGGGGAAAGGTTAAGGGAACACCACTGCAGACTACAGATCCGCAATCAGGGGAGAAAACAATTGTAAGAAAGCCGCGGTTCAGCGAAAACCTCAGGTTCATGTTCACATACCAGTACGGGTATATGTATTTCAGGTACTTCATGTGGAACTTTTCAGGCAGGCAGAATGATACACAGGGGACCGGAGGCGCTATCAACGGAAACTGGATCACCGGGATTAATTTCCTTGATGAACCCCGGGTAGGCACTTCTGATCTGCCGGCAGACCAGAAGAATGATCCTTCAAGGAACAAGTACTTTCTGCTTCCTTTTCTGCTGGGGTTGGCAGGGCTGTTCTACCAGCTCAACCGCGATAACAAGAACTGGGGAATAGTAATGCTGCTTTTCGTCCTTACCGGCATTGCCATTGTCTTTTATCTTAACCAGTATCCCAATCAGCCCAGGGAAAGGGATTACGCCTATGCCGGCTCCTTTTACTTCTTTACAATATGGGTGGGACTCGGTGTTCTTGCGCTTTTCGAGGCGCTTTCGAAACTGACGGGCGAAAAGGTCGCAGCTCCACTGGCCGGAATAATATGTCTTTTTGCAGTACCTGTTGTGATGGGAGCAGAGAACTGGGATGACCATGACAGGTCGGGGCGTTACCTGGCCAGAGATGTGGCATTCAATTATCTCAACAGCTGCGCTGAAGATGCAATACTTTTCACAAACGGCGATAATGATACCTTCCCGCTGTGGTATGCCCAGGAGGTTGAAGGTAAGCGGACAGATGTAAGAGTCTGCAACCTGATGCTTCTCAACACCGACTGGTATGTTGACCAGATGAAGCAGAAAATGTATGAGTCAGACCCGCTGCCTGTCTCACTGCCTGTGAAGAAATATTACGACGGAATAAATAACCAGGTATTCATTTTTGAGAAATTTAAGGAACCTATCGATATCAAAACGGTAATCGAATGGGTAAAGAGTGATAACAAAGGAACAAAAGTGCAGGCATCTTCCACAGAGTGGTACGACATTATTCCGACCAGGACAATCAGGATACCTGTTGATTCTGCAAAAGTTATTGCTTCGGGGTGTGTAAAACCAGAAGATGCAGACAAGATAGTACCCTATATTGATATTAAGCTTAAAGGCAGCAGGATTTTAAAAAGCCAGCTGATAATTCTTGATATCCTTGCCAATAATGACTGGACCCGGCCGATTTATTTTGTCACAGGTTATCACGAAGATGCCTTTGGTCTTGAAGAGTACTTCCAGCTGGAGGGTCTGGCTTACAGACTGGTTCCGATAAAGTCGCAGAATAAGAACTGGCTTGAGTACGGCAGAGTCGATGCCGACATCCTTTATGAAAACATGATGAATAAGTTTGTCTGGGGGGGAGCAAAAGAGAAAGGGGTTAATATCGATTATAACCATAGAAGGACTCTTATGGTCATTAAGTCTCGGCTGAACTATGCCCGTCTGGCAAAAGCCCTTTCGGAAAAGGGGAAGGACGATCAGGCCCTCAGGGTGCTTGATTATTGCATGGAGAATCTTCCTCTCGATAAAATCCCATACGATCCGTATATGGCAGATATCATTGAAGGCTATTTTCTGGCCGGGGGTTCTGCGAAGGCACTTGAGATGACAGATGACCTCTGTAAATACTATTATGAAAAACTCGATTATTATCTTAAGCAGTCGCCGTATGTAGTAAACTCTGCTGAATATGAGATCCGTTCAGCAATGCAGTATACATCGCAGGTAGCCGAGGCATGTGCTGCTTTCGGCAACAAGGAAAAGGGTGAAGAGATAAACAAAAAACTTGAAACTTATTTTGGAGAGTATTCAAGATCGATGAACCCCGGAGGAAAATAAAGGGGTTTGATCAGTAGTTTTCAGGAACTTTAACCTCCCTGAGGAGATATTTTTCAAGAAGGAAAAATATCTTTTCAGGATAGACAGGCTTCAGAACAAACTCGTTGCAGCCTGCAATAAGCGCTTCGGTCTTTGTCTGGTCGGAGGAGTAGGCAGTCACCATCAGAACAGGAGTGGTTTTATTTGTTTTCCTGAAAAGCCGTGTACAATCTACACCATTTACAAAAGGAATAAGGTAATCTATGAAGAGGAGATCGATCTTTTTGTTTCCGTCGGAGATATAATCAACAAAATCTTTGCCTGTACGGAAAACATAAGCCTCTGCACCTGTATTTTTCAATAGGGTTTCATAGTACATTATAGATGGAAGATCATCCTCGACTATAACAATTATTTTGCCTGCAAGATCTAAGTTGCTGATATTCAAGGCCATTATTTGGGTAGTGATAGCTCGTATAAAAATACGATAACTTCAGAACGATATCAGCATAAACTTTTGCAGTTGTTAACATTTTATCAACAAATGCCTGTTGATTACCTGTTTTTGCAGTGAATTCAGCTCACCTGCAAACCCATTTTGTAGTAATTCCCAGGACAGTCTGATCCTTTATGGCTTCGATAGCCAGAAGTTTTTCATCGCAGTATTCTGACTCAGTCCCCTCAGTCAGAAGTGAGCCGGAAGCATTGTAGGTATTCTGCTGGCAGATCCTGCAGTTTGTCAACAATCCTTCGCATGATGTAAAACTGAGTGTCATAAGAATAAATCCGGCAGCAAGGGAAAGTTTCCTTTTCATAAGAGCTTATTTTATTTACAAAGATAACGTAATGTCTGATGATTTTGTTTCTTCCGGTGCATCACTCGGAAAAAACGGCAGTCATTAACTCGGAATGAAAATATTTTTAAATTGCATAAAAATAATAGTGTCATGGAAGATTCAAAAATGAAAAAACATGTAACCGTGGTGGGAGCGATACATATCGGCTTCGGCATCCTCGGTTTGATTGGCGCAATAGCTGCTTTCTTTGCGTTGAATTTTGCAAAAGGTTTTGTTGCAGGCGAGGAGATTCCTACCATGGTACTGGGGTTTCTCTCAATAAGCGTTCCGATTCTGATAGGTTTCCTTTCAACCCTTGGACTGGTTGGCGGCATTGGGCTGCTTTCATATCAGGTTTGGGCAAGATACCTTGTTATAGTCGTTGCAGCACTGGGCTGCCTTAATATCCCTATAGGTACGCTGAAGGGAGTCTATTCCCTGTGGGTGCTGTTGCAGGATGAAACAATCAAATTGTTCGGAAACAAATAAAAAATCCGGATATTATCTGATTGTAGAGACGCAATGCATTGCGTCTTTACAACAGGATATTATGAATAATTAGATTAATCCGAAAATATTTTGATCGTAGGGGCACAAAATGTTGTGCCCCTACGTATTTTTGCAATGTTCATAAATCAATATAAAATGGCCGACGACAATAAGATCATTTTTTCGATGTACCGCGTAGGTAAGACCTTCCCTCCGCACAGGCAGGTGCTCAAGGATATTTCTCTTTCTTTTTTTCTCGGAGCAAAAATCGGGATAATAGGATTGAATGGTTCAGGTAAATCAACACTTCTTAAAATAATTGCCGGACTTGAGAAGGAGTATCAGGGCGATGTCACCTTCCTTCCGGGCTATTCTGTTGGTCACCTTTCACAGGATCCTCTGCTCGATGAAAGCAGAACCGTAAGGGAGATAGTGGAAGAGGGGATGAAGGATACTATAGATATCATAAAGGAGTATGAAAAAATAAACAACAGTTTCGGAGAACCTGAGGTTTATGAGAATCCGGAAAAAATGCAGCAACTAATGGACAGGCAGGCTGTGCTCCAGGAGAAGATCGATGACTGCGACGGCTGGAATATTGAACATAAGCTTGAAAGGGCAATGGATGCTCTCAGATGTCCTGAGAGCGATGCAAGGGTAAATGTCCTGTCAGGAGGAGAGAGAAGGCGCGTGGCCCTTTGCAGGCTTCTGCTCAAACAGCCAGACATTCTTTTGCTCGATGAACCGACAAACCACCTTGATGCTGAATCGGTGCAATGGCTCGAAACAACCCTGAAACAGTATCACGGTACTGTAATCTGCATCACCCACGACAGGTATTTTCTCGATAATGTTGCAGGTTGGATCCTCGAACTCGACAGGGGAGAGGGTATTCCCTGGAAGGGGAACTATTCCTCGTGGCTCGAGCAAAAGGCAAAACGGCTGGAGGTTGAGGAGAAGGGAAGTGTTAAGAGAAGGAAGATTCTCGAACGGGAGCTTGAATGGGTGAGGATGTCTCCCAAAGCCCGGCAGGCAAAATCAAAAGCCAGGCTCGGAGCCTATGAGAACCTCCTTAACCAGGATGTAAAGCAGAAGGAGGAAAAACTCGAGATTTTCATTCCAAACGGGCCGCGGCTTGGCGACAAGGTCATTGAGGCTGAGAAGGTTGCAAAGTCGTACGACGAAAAGCTGCTGTTCGATGATCTTGAATTCAGGCTTCCTCCCAATGGCATTGTAGGTGTTATTGGCGCCAACGGTGCCGGCAAGACAACCCTTTTCAGAATGATAATGGGGCAGGAACAGGCGTCAAAGGGTTCATTCAGAATAGGAGAGACTGTAGTTCTTGGTTATGTCGATCAGGCTCATTCGGCAATTGATCCTGCAAAAACAGTATATGAAGTTATTTCAGGAGGGCAAAATGATGTCATGGTTGGAAACAGGCTTGTCAATGCCAGGGCCTATGTAGCCCGTTTTAACTTCACAGGGGCAGACCAGGAGAAAAAGTGTGGTGTACTGTCAGGCGGGGAGAGAAACAGGCTCCACCTCGCTCTTACGCTTAAATCCGGGGCAAATGTCCTGCTTCTTGATGAGCCGACAAACGATATTGATGTAAATACACTCAGAGCCCTCGAGGAGGGACTGGAGAATTTTGCCGGTTGCGCAGTTATTATATCGCACGACAGATGGTTTCTCGACAGGGTTACAACACATATGCTCGCTTTTGAGGGCAATTCGAAAGTTGTCTGGTTTGAAGGCAACTATTCCGATTATGAGGAGAGTTATAAGAAAAGGGTTGCTGATACGACGCCGGTGAGGATTAAGTATAAGAAATTGGTGTAACGGCGCAAAGGCGCAACGGCACAGCGGCAGTTATTGGAGAAACGGGTTGCTTCGTCCCGATAAATCGGGACTCGCAATGACTTGATCAAAGATGTACATCGGTTATTTCGCAGTGATTGAAGAAACCAAATTACACGGACCCGGAATCAGAGCTGAATCAAACATACTCCGGGTTCGGAAGAACAGCTGAATCAAACATACACCGTCATTGCGAGGAACCGTTCGCCTGCTGGCGGAGCCAGCAGGCGAACGGAGACGAAGCAACCCTTTGCACAGACAATGAAGCAACTAAACAAAACCTGACCAAGATGAAACAAAAGACCCTCCTTTTATCAGTAGTAATTTTTATCTCTTTTTCCATAGGGTCGGCCCTGGCTCAGATCGGAACCCGATTCCCCTCGGAGAAAAAGGTTGTTACAGATCCTGTTACCGGCACTCAGCTTACCTTTCTGACAAGCAAACCGGCCGGCGATTCAAAAATTTACCAGACTCATAACCAGTGGACCTCCGACGGGGAATGGGTGATATTCCGGTCAAACAGGGTAAGGGGAGAGGCTATGGCAGTAAATGAAAAAACCGGGGTTATCGTTCAGGTCTCAGAGGGGGGCTTCACCGGAATGCTCAGTGTTGCAAGGAGATCGATGAAACTGTATTTTATGAGGAATACACCCCGGGAGGCCGGTTCAACTTCACGGGGAGGAGGTCCTGTTCAGGTTATTGAGGTAGACCTGGCAAAACTTTTTGCCGACAGTGAAAAAAACACTCTGAAAGCGGCAGCTGAATATCAGAGAGTTTGCGGAACAACTCCTGCTGAAATGGGCGCCGGAGGAGATATGGCACTTGATGCTGATGAGAAGGTTGTCTATTTCAGGACAGGTAAAGATGAGGCTGCTAAACACCTTCCGGAAGGAACAAAAATCGAAGCTAATTTCGGCCCCCGAAACATGGGTGCCGGACCTTCAGGAATCGGGAGCATGGATCTGAAGACCGGAGAATCGGAATTTGTAGTTGCAGTGCCTTTTCAGGTCGGACATATCCAGACAAACCCCTGGGTTCCGGGGGAGATAGTATTCTGCTGGGAAACCGGAGGCAAGGCCCCTCAGCGTACCTGGACGGTAATGTCTGATGGAAGCGGTCTGAGGGCATTATATCCTGAATCTGAATATGAGTGGGTGACTCATGAGGCCGTAATATCGAAAGACGAAGTGGCGATTGCAATAATGGGCCATCGAAAGCCGGGAACTCCTAACGTTGCGGCTGATCCTAAAAATCCTGGTCAGGAATCTGCATGGGGACCATCAGGAACCCGCGAAAAACCAACAGGCCTGGGTATCGTTAACCTGCGAACAAGGGAGATGACAATTGCAGGACAGACAGCCTCAGGCAGCGGGCTGTGGCATGTTAACGGCTCATCGGATGGCCGCTGGGCGGTTGGCGACGACTTTAAGAGAGACATCTGGCTTATCGATCGGCATACACGTGAAATGATCCTGCTTTCTGCCGGTCATCTGGAGACTGCTTCTGACCATCCGCATCCTACTTTCAGCGCCGACGGCACAAAAATCGAAATTCAGTCAGCGATGCTGTCGGAAGACAAGAAATCCCTGAATATTTGCATTATTCCTGTTCCTGAGGAGTGGCTGAAGAGGAAATATTGATTATTATTCTGGTTGTCATCGCTGGCGCCGATTTGTAATCGGAGCCAAATTACATTCCATCTGAGGAATAAAAAAAATAAACCCCTCATGTATAATTACGTAAGGGGTCATTTTTGTAGCCTCACCAGGAATCGAACCTGAATCTAAGGTTTAGGAAACCTCCATTCTATCCATTGAACTATGAGGCCTTAATTTACTTTTCAAATACTCTTTACCACATCCACTTTTTAAATACTTTTCTCGTTCCCTTGCAATAATTCTTGTGCCAACTTCTTCTTTATAAAACAATCTCCAAGGTCTGTAGCCCTTCGTTGATTTCGTTTTTCCTTGATTATGCTCCTTTAAACGAACATCAAAATTCTTCGTAAATCCAACATATATCCTGTTGTCAACATCACTCATTATGGCGTAAACTGTATATGCCATTGAATCTTATTATGTAAACCTCCATTCCCTGCCTGCCGGCAGGCAGGTATCCATTGAACTATGAGGCCAAAATTTCAGTTGCAAAATTATAAATTTTTTTTGTCAAATCAAATGTAAAAATGAAGGACTCACGACTCACGGCTCACGGCAAAAGGAATGACGTGCATCGTAACCGTGCGTCGTGCGTCGTGCATCGTGTGTCGTGCGTGTCTGACCGGTTCGGGAAAGCATCCTGCCGTACTAAATTGTCAATTCATCTCATCCCTGTTTCATAGGGTAACAAAATAAATTATCTTTGATCTATACTAAATTTCTTATTATGAACTGGATCGATTTGGCTATTGTAATTATTCTCGGAATATCGATGATTACGGGATTTGCAAACGGGTTTGTAAGGGAGGCTGCCTCACTGCTCGCCCTTATCCTCGGCATCTGGGGCGCAATTAAATTCTCGGGGTTTACTGCCGCAAAGCTTTATGATTATTTTGACATGACCGGCTCATATGTAGGGATTCTTGCCTTTCTGGTAACCTTTGTGCTTATTGTTGTTGTTATTCATTTTATAGGAGTCATTGCCGATAAACTTGTCGACGCCGTTGCTCTTGGCTTTGTAAACAAGCTTCTCGGAATAGGTTTCGGGCTTTTGAAATCGATGCTGATACTCAGTGTAGCATTCGTTATTATGAATGCAATTGATGCTCACAGGCCTTTTCTTCCAAAAGAGACAATTGAGAAGTCGATCTTCTATAACCCGGTTTCAGATATCATTCCAGCCTTGTTCCCGATAATCGGAGAGGGCGATATGGGCAAAGGATTCGACCGCTTTAAAAAGAAGCCTGATAGTGTTGCTATCTGACCCTCTTTGCTATATTTGCATTTCCTAAAAAACTGTTTATGAATTTTGTTGAAGAGCTGAAATGGAGAGGCATGATACATGATATTATGCCCGGTACGGAAGAATTGCTTTCTAAGGAGAAAAGCAGCGGTTATATAGGTTTTGATCCTACTGCTGACTCCCTTCATATTGGTCACATGGTGCAGGTGATGATGCTTTTGCATTTCCAGCGTGCCGGCCATACCCCGATAGCCCTTGTCGGTGGAGCAACAGGAATGATAGGTGATCCTTCAGGAAAGTCAGAGGAGCGTAACCTTCTTGATGAACAATCGCTCAGAAGGAACCAGGAGGCAATAAAAACCCAGCTGGCAAAATTCCTTGATTTCAAGTCAGACATGGATAACAGGGCCATCATGGTGAACAACTATGACTGGATGAAGGAATACTCTTTCCTTGGGTTTATAAGGGATATAGGAAAGCATATCACTGTTAACTACATGATGTCGAAAGACTCTGTAAAAAAAAGAATCGGCTCGGAAGCGAAAGAGGGAATGTCGTTTACGGAGTTCTCATACCAGCTTGTTCAGGGTACCGACTTTCTTCATCTCTATAACAGCCACAACTGCAAACTTCAGATGGGAGGCTCCGACCAATGGGGAAATATAGTTACGGGAACAGAGCTCATAAGAAGGAAGGCCGGAGGGGAAGCATTTGCCCTCACTTGTCCCCTGATAACCAAATCCGACGGCTCCAAATTCGGAAAAACAGAATCAGGGAATGTGTGGCTCGATCCTGAAAAGACCACTCCCTATGCGTTCTACCAGTTCTGGCTCAATGTTTCAGATGAAGATGCTGAGAAATACATAAAGATCTTTACGATTCTCGGAAAGGACGAAATTGAATGCATAACTGAAGAACACCACAGGGCTCCCCATGAAAGGCTTCTACAGAGGAGGCTTGCAGAAGAGGTTACTGTGCTCGTTCATTCGAGGAGCGATTATGAGGGTGCTGTTGAAGCCTCGCAGATCCTCTTCGGAAAGGGTACCACCGAGTCGTTGATCAAGATGAGCGAAAGCACTTTTTTATCAGTTTTTGAGGGTGTTCCGGTCTTCGATGTCAGGAAGGAAGTTTTTGAAGACAGTGTTACTCTGACAGACCTTTGTACAGTGCATTCACAGGTTTTTCCGTCAAAGGGGGAGATGAGAAGACTGGTTCAGGGAGGAGGGGTGAGCCTTAACAAAATTAAAGTTGAAGATCCGGATATGCCGGTCGGAATGGGTTCTCTCCTTAACAACAAATACCTGTTGCTGCAGAAAGGGAAAAAGAATTACTTCCTTTTAAGAGTGGGCTGAGAGCTACCTCAGCAGATCGGCAGCGATAACAGATACGTCATCAAATACCGAGGGATTATTATCCGGCAATCCCAGGGCATTCATCATTTCTTTTATATTTTCGGCAACAGGTTCTTCGTTTGAGATGTGTTTTATTATCTCAAGTGTCCCTATCTCCTCTCCGTCGCTCCCCTTCAACTCTGAGAGTCCGTCGGTATAGCAGACTATTTTGGTGTTCTCAGAAATAAGAATCTCTGATTTTTGCACTCGGGGGATCTCGTCAAGCATTCCCAATCCGACACAGGATGGATCGAGGAAGATAGTTTTGCCTGATGCCACATTGTATAGAACAGGCGGATTATGGGCAGCATTTATATACTCAAGGAGTCCGCTTTCCTGATCATAACGCGCTACAAAAAAGGTAATGAACTTTTCGCCTGATGCATTCACCGTTACAATCGAGTTAAGTTTTATAATCAGTGTTTCAAGAGGGATCTCATGAGTAAACAGAGCCCTGAGACTTGCCTGAAAATTTGACATCAGTATTGCCGCTGATATTCCCTTTCCTGAAACATCAGCAATACAGATGCCTGTTTTTGAAGCAGAGAGCTGGATGCAATCATAATAATCGCCCCCGACTTCCTGGTGGGGATGGTAAAATCCGCTGACACGAAGCCTGCTGTTCTTAGGCATCTGCCGGTTGTCGGGGATAAGCATCATCTGCATCCTTGCGGCAAGTTCAAGCTCTTTTTTAATTGCCTCCTGCATCAGGCTTTCCTGAAAGAGCCTTATATTTTCTATTGCAACAATGATAATCCGGGAAAGGATCTGTATGAAATTATAGTGCTTCAGAACCGGGCTCATCCCTGTTCCTTCCTCCTCTATATCGCCTATCATAACAAAAGCAAGAGGGATGTTGTTGTTGTGAACAGGAACAATAATATCGACTCCCTCATAACCATCGTCAGGTGTGACACAAACAATTTCAGAGAGTTCAAGAAGGTGTTTTTCAACATCCATTCCCTCAAGTTCCGGAGGGAAACCACAGTTCATCAGACACTCCCATTTTTCGGAGCGTTTTAAGATCAATATCTTGCCAATGCCGAGATTATTCCTGAGGATAGATTCATATTTGGCTAAAAGTTCCGGGACAGGCAAATTGGCATTGATCGATAAAGTTATATCGAGCAGCGAATCCAGCTTGAATTTGGATATTTTTAGCCTGTCGTAACCTTTTGGTTCATCCATAAATCTATGCCTTTACCCTCTCGACATAGCTTTTGTCGCGGGTATCGATCTTTATCTTATCTCCTGTGTTTACGAAGAGAGGAACCATTATTGTTTCCCCGTTCTCCACCTTCGCCTGCTTGAGGGTGTTTGTGGCTGTATCTCCTCTTAACCCGGGTTCTGAGTAGGTAACCTCCATAACAACGAATTGCGGAATGTCAACGTTAAGTATTGTCTCGGTATCGGCATGAACAACAACCTCAACATTAAGGCCTTCTTTAAGAAAATTATGATTGTCGATCAGTGCTTCGTTAACATGTATCTGTTCAAAAGTTTCAAGATGCATGAAATAAAAGCCCATGTCGTCCTTGTAGAGATACTGGTATGGACGTCTTTCTACCCTTGCAAGATTCACCTTTGTTCCTGACGAGAAGGTATTGTCGATAACCCTGCCGCTTTTGAGGTTCTTAAGTTTTGTCCGGACAAATGCCGGTCCTTTGCCTGGTTTTACATGCTGAAATTGCACAATTAAATAAAGGTCATTGTTGAACTCAATGACTAATCCGTTCCTGAAATCTGCAGTACTTGCCATAAATGGTTAATTAATCTTATCTTTTAAACACTATTTTCTAACTATTTCAAGAGGGTGCGCCAGGCCCTCATAACTTACTATCTCAATATTGAAAGATCCCACAAATATATCAAAACGAATTTTAACCGGTAAAAAATTTTTATCGGCAGAAAACCAGAATGATACATCTTCTTCTGTTTCAAACAGCCGCCCGACCTCGGTTACAGGGTTGAACTTGTAGCATCTTATTCTTCCAAGTTTGGTTTTTACCTCTTCAATTCCCTTGTACCGCAGTATAATAGGATACAGCTCATCGGTAAACCAGGTCATTATTGTATATGTCTTATCCGGCTCCAGGACAGTCTCCCTGGTGAGAATGTTATTGCGCAGGAAATAGAAGCAGGAGACAATATCGTGAATCCCCGGCGGAGCTATGTGAATACCGGTAAGATCGCTTGTAAGAATCGCTGAATCGGACCTTGTCTTATGATCAAAAAGTACAACATTATACTTCCTGTACCTCCCCTCGCGAACATTTCTTACCGATTTTACAGGCAGCTGGGTCAGCGGATCGATGTATACCTCATAGATGTCGAGTACTTTGAAAAAAGCATCAGTCACACCGGTTGTCTTTGCCATCATTACTGAATGCCATACCTCCTTCCCGTTGAGCTGCTCACTTATAAGCTCGAGCGAAGCCTCTCCGCCTGTTATAGGACCATAATGGACAAGATAATTTACCTTTTCACCGACTTTGTAAGAGGTAACCTGTCCCCATGCTGCTGTTGAGAACACAAATGCTGCGAATAATATCTGACTTAGCTTCCTCATTCCTTTTCCTTCTGTTTTGCCCGCCGCAAATGTGTTATCAGAGTATGTTCTTCCTTTGTTTAGTCGCAATGAAATCTTTCAGGTAAAAAGGTTCGAAGTATGCGACATCTTCGAATATTTTTTTGTTATAAGCTTCATATGCAGGTTTGTGCATATGAGCGGCTGATATCCTGTATTTATTATCAAAGCAAGAATCGGGCCGGGAAATAACTTCCCTGCATTTCACTGAACCAGAGCCAAAAAAGAGAATCTCCTGCGTTGAAGGGAACTCTCTGAACGATTCGGCTGTAATAACTTCTGCAGAGATATCTTTTATTAATTTTCCTTCTGAATTGTACAGGGCATAATATACCTCCATCCTTCGTGCATCAAGCATGGGACAGAAAATCGTATCTGAGTCCGCTTCCTGCTTTTTTATTTTACTGGCAGCGAAACCGTGAAACATCGAGAGTGTGGTATCGATCCCAATAAGGGGAATGGATGCTCCATAGGCAAGACCCTTTGCTACAGAAACCCCTATCCGCAGACCGGTATAAGACCCGGGTCCCTTGCTTACAGCTATTGCTTCAAGTTCATTAAGTTTTACTCCGTATTCCCTGAGTATCTCATCGATGAAAACGGTCAGCATTGAGGCGTGCGACTTCGTTTCGTCGCTCTCTCTTATTGCTGTTACTCCGTCATTTCCGCATAATGCAACAGAGCAAAGATTTGTCGCTGTCTCAAGACAAATTATCATTATTTGTGAAAGTATCCTGGTCTATTTCTCCTTAAAGAGATCCGCTTTCTTTACAATTTCTATCAGGGTACTGTCTGAAAGTTTTTTGCTGATTGCGCTGAATGGGGCACTTACAACCTGGTCACCGGCAGAAATGCCTGAAAGGATCTCTATATAGTTGTTATCCTGCACTCCGGTTTTGACATCCTTTGCAAGAGCATATGTACCGTCGCTTATGAATACAAGGGTCCGGATATCCTCTTTTGAGAGGGTTACTGACGTTTTTGTTGTGTCGGTACGCGTAGTAACCGACTGTATCGGAACAGTTAAAATATCCTTCTTGAGTTCGGTCTGGATATCAACTGTAGCCGACATACCGGGCCTGAATGGATTAGAGCCTCCGTTTTCAATAAGTTTCATATACGATTCAGGGAGAACAAGGATCTTGACATCGAAGTTTGTAACCTGATCTGCAGAAACCCCTGTTGTTTTGGCTGAGTTTGCGATCTCTGTCACAATACCCTTGAATTTGGTGTCGAGGTAAGCATCCACTTCAATCAGTGCTGTATCGCCGATGTCAACTCTAACAATGTCGTTCTCATTAACCTCAACCTGGGCTTCCATTCTTGAAAGATCAGCAATGCGGAGCAGTTCCGTACCTGCCATCAGGTTTGTCCCTGCGACCCTTTCTCCAAGTTCAACAAGAAGCATTGAAACTGTGCCTGACATCGGCGCATAAATAGATGTTTTAAGAAGGTTCTCATTAGCCTCTTTTAGTGATGCTTCAGCGCTGATTATGGAGAATTTTGCTGCATCTACCTCTGATTTGGCAACTGCATATGACGACTGGGACTGTTCAAACTCTGATTTTGAGATCGTCTGTTCCTCGTATAGCTGTTTATTTCTTTTAAATGATAATTCAGCCTGGGTGAATTGTGCCTCCGACTGGGCAAGACGGGCTCTGGCAGAGCTGATTGCTGCAGTTGACCTGTCCTTCTGAGAGATGTAAGTGTCGGGCTTGATCCTGAGAAGAAGCTGGCCCTTTACAACCGGGTCTCCCTCCTTTATTGTGAGTTCAACAATCTCTCCTGACACATCAGGACTGATCTTAACCTCTTTCTCCGGCTGAATTTTTCCGTTTGCAGTAACGGTTTCAACTATCTGACGTTTTTCGGCATTTTCAACCGCAACTTTAACAGTGAGAGCTTTTCCAAACCACCCCTGCTTTTTGCCAACTACTGCGAATATTAAAAGGACAACTACTGCGGGCAATAAAAACTTAAGTATCTTGTTGGTTTTCATGGTATTAGTGACTTTATGGATTAGTTTGTGGTTAGACTTAAAGGAAGACCCCTGTAAAAGTCAAGTACTTTTGTCTTGAAGATAAATTCATACTTTGCCTGGGCAAGGGTTGACTGAGCCTGCAGAAGCTGGCTTTTGGCGGTATTGTAGTCGACAGGAGTAACTAGGCCGACATTGAATTTCTGCTCGGTATACCTGAATGATTCCTGCATTGAAGTGACTGCTTTTGTGCTTGCATTATATTTTTTAAGTGCAGCAACAGCATCAGCATATGCCTGCTGAATATTTTTGTACAGTTGTTTCTTTGTGCCTTCAAGTTCGTATTTGCTGCTTTCTATGCCAAGCTTGGCATTTGCAATGTTCTTGTTAACCTGCCATCCGTTCAGAATCGGAACAGTAAGTGAAAAACCAAGTCCCCAGTTTATGTTGTCATTAACCTGTTCTTTAAACGGGTACTCCCCATAGATAATTGACTGGTTGTTTGGATCAATGCCCAGAACCTTCTGCCTGATATCGGAATATCCGGTATTGAAGGAGTGGTTCATTGTTATCCTCGGGCTTCTGCCTCCCTTTGAAATTCTAAGGTCATATTCGCTGGCCGTCAGCTTCATCTCGGAACTTTTTACAGAGGGTCTCCCTCCTACGGCAACAGCGTAGATATCATCGACAGTCTCAGTAATTACTGTATTTGTATCAATGGCTATGTCGGGAACAACAACCTCAAAACCTGCAGCTGTTTTAAGCTCAAGCAGCTGAGTGAGGTCGAGGTATGAAAGGTCAAGCTGATTTTTGATATTGATAAGCTGAAGCTCCTCCTGGGCTGCCTGCGACTCGATCTGCAGAAGGTTGCCCCTTGCGGTGCTTCCTGCGTCAACAAGCTTTTTTGTCTTTGCTATCTGCTGCAGGGTGATCTGAAGCTGATCGTTTGTTGTTGCAACAAGTTCCTTATTGAGGATTATCTGAAGATAATTAAGGGCAACAGTCAGGCTTATGTTTTCCTTAATATTCTGAAGGTCCTGCTCTCCGGCAAGCACTTCGTACTCATACTTCTTTATCGTGTTGTAATTCTGCAATCCGTTAAAGATGGGGAGGCTGCCTCCGACAAAGAAGTTATTCGACCTTGCCTGCGTATTTTCGGTATACCTGTATGTTGTCTCATCCAGGGCGCGGCCCCAGGTATAGTTCTGCGATGCAGATCCGTTAAGGGTAGGCAGGAGCTTGTACTTTGAAAGGTCAAGGGTGTTCTGCTGGTATTTTGTCTGGATATCCTGCTGCTTGATCTGGATGTTATTGTCTATTGCGTAGTAAATACATTCATCAAGCGCCCAGACCTTCTGCTGCGAAAAAAGCAATCCCTGCGAGGCGATTATTGTTAAAATGATAATGAACAGTAACTTTTTCATATTATAGTGTCATTCAAAACGGTAAAAAAACAAGGGTACGAAGATAATCAATATCTTGGACAGATTGAACTTTTTTTTGAGTTATCTTAAGACAGGCCATCGTCCTTATGAAAAGGGCTTTAAATGGTTTTTATTGCATATTTTTGGTAATTCTTTTGGCCGTAAAAGCTAAAATATCTATATTGTGCGGCTTATTAATAATCAATACATTATGCTACATTATAAAGAACTAGGGTTAGTTAATTCGAGGGATTTGTTTAAGAGTGCAGTGAAAGGCGGATATGCTATTCCTGCTTTTAATTTCAACAATCTTGAACAGCTTCAGGCAATTATAAGTGCCTGTGTGGAGACAAAATCTCCTGTGATTCTCCAGGTGTCAAAAGGTGCCAGGAAGTATGCCAACCAGACTTTGCTTCAATACCTTGCCAAGGGTGCTGTAGAGTATGCAAAGGAGCTTGGTTATGCAATTCCGATTGTTTTGCATCTTGATCATGGTGATACATTTGAAACATGCAAATCGTGTATAGAGACAGGTTTCTCTTCTGTAATGATCGACGGATCGCATTTTCCCTATGAGGAAAATGTTCGCTTAACAAAACAGGTTGTTGACTATGCGCATCAGTATGATGTAACTGTCGAGGGCGAGTTAGGTGTTCTTGCAGGAATTGAAGATGAAGTATCTTCAGATCATACATCATATACAAGACCTGAAGAGGTTGAAGACTTTGTGAAAAAAACAGGAGTTGACTCTCTTGCAATTTCTATCGGCACATCACATGGCGCCTTTAAATTCAAGGTGACCCCCGGCCAGCTTCCTCCTCCTCTCCGTTTTGACATTCTCGAAGATTGTGAAAAGCGTATTCCGGGATTCCCGATCGTTCTCCATGGAGCATCTTCAGTGCCTCAGGATATAGTTGCTGACATAAACAAATACGGCGGGAAGATGGAAAATACCGTTGGAATATCTGAAGATCAGTTGCGCCGGGCGGCAAAATCAGCAGTCTGCAAGATCAACATCGACAGTGACGGCCGTCTTGCAATGACAGCTGCAATCCGCAAGGTTTTTGTAGAGAAGCCGGGTGAATTCGATCCTCGCAACTACCTGGGACCAGCCCGCGACAAGCTGAAAGAGCTTTATAAACACAAAGTTGTTAATGTTCTTGGCAGCGCTGATAAAGCATAAGAGTATTCGGTAAAAGTTGTCAATAGAATAACATGCAGACAGCCAGTCAAATACAGACTGGCTGTTTTTTTTCTGTTAAAAACTATTTCAATTCTGTAAATTCTTAACAAGCTGTTTTTTTAATTTAGATGCCGTATTGCGTGCAAATGGAAGGAAGACGTACGGTATATAAGGATGATAAGCTTAAAAGGACAAACCGTCTTTCGCTCATGCTGAACAACAGGGAGCTGAGGGCACTTGGCATCTACTGCAACCGGTTCAGGGTGAAGAATAAATCTGAATTTCTCAGGGAGACGATAATGAAAGCTATTCTCAAGCGATTTGAGGAGGAGCATCCGACATTGTGGGAAGAGAGTGACAGAACTCTTTTTAATCAGGAAAAGATTTTATAGTTTTGCATCGGAAATTTTTGCCGACTGACCCATGGTGTAATTGGCAACACGTCAGATTTTGGTTCTGAAGAGTCCAGGTTCGAAACCTGGTGGGTCAACAATATAAGCACAAACAGCCCTGGTAAGCATATCGCCGGGGCTTTTTGTTGGCAGGGTCAGGTTGCAGGTTGCAGGTTGCAAGGTGTAGGGCATGGGATATTAATTATTATTATTTTTGCCAGATGATAAGAATTGTAAGGACCAATTCTGATGACAAGGATTTCAGGAACCTTGTGAGATTGCTGGACGCAGAACTGGCAATTATTGATGGGGAAGAACATTCCTTTTATTCACAGTTCAACAAAATTGACAATATCAGTTACGTTGTTATTGCTTTTGAGGATGATACGCCTGTTGGGTGTGGGGCTATAAAAGCATATGGAAAGGAAGCTATGGAGATTAAAAGAATGTATGTTTCACCAGGGAGCAGAAACATGGGTGTGGCCTCAAAAATTCTTACTGAACTTGAATGCTGGGCCCGGGAACTGAATTATCCAAAGTGCATTCTGGAAACCGGCATAAGACAACCTGATGCCATTGCGTTGTATAGGAAGAACGGCTATCGGCAAATCCCCAACTGGGGGCAGTATACCGGTGTGGAGAATAGTGTCTGTTTCGAAAAAATGATCAGGCAGGAGAGGACACCCCAAAAAGGATAGTTGCAGCGTTTTTTCGCTGCTCTGCAGCTCAGTCTGGTTTATTAATTATCGGGCAACCAGGAACGGGACAGTTAATTATTTTATGTTCTTTGTTATCCGCTGGCTCCCACCCCATTATAAAGTATAGCACAAAGAACCCAATTATATAGGCAACAGCGATATGCCAGCCCTTTTTAACCCAGAGAAATACATTACGGGACTCGGGAAACTTGTTGGTGAGTGCTACTCCTGCCGAGGAACCAAACCAGATCATTGACCCGCCAAATCCCACACTGTAAGCCAGCATTCCCCAGTCATAATGACCCTGATCGAGGCAAAGCTTTGTTAGCGGGATATTATCAAAAACTGCTGACAGGAACCCAAGAGCAAGTGCTGTCACCCATGATGCATCCGGAAGTTCTTCAACCGGCATCATTGAAGCGCAGAATACAAGGCAAAGCAGGAAAATGGTTCCCTTTATAGCACCCGGAACCTCCTTCCATGGAACAGGTCGGAAAAGTGCTCCGATAAAAATAGCTATCCAGACACCCAGGGCCGGCATATCATAAAGTATATTCGAGATTATAGCTCCGGCAAGAATAAGACTGACATTAATAATCTTTACCAAGTCAATTCTTATGGATAGCCCTGCATCCTTTTGTATTCTTTGGTATCTGTCCTGCTGGTGTGAGGCAAACCATGCAAAAAAGAGGAGTGCAACACCAGCGGCAATAAACCCATGCAAAACGTTAAATGCACTTACTCCGTCAATCCACATCATTGTCGTTGTAGTGTCACCAACCACGCTTCCGCTGCCTCCGCCATTACTGGCTGCAACTATTGCGGCAATGTACCCGATATGAACTTTCTTATTGAAAACAACAAGGGCTATTGTGCCCCCGATCAGTGCAGCGGCAATATTATCCAGAAAGGATGATAGGACAAATACGAAAACAAGGAGCAAAAACGGACCTTTCCAGTCATCTGGCAAAAACCTTGGAAGTACATCCGGGACACGTGATTCTTCAAATATTTTTGATAAAAGAGAAAACCCAAGCAACAGACCCAGAAGATTTAGGATAATTCCCCATTCCCCCTGCCGTAATCCCTTGTCCATAAGCTGTTCTCCAAATGGAGTTGTTCCGAAAAGATGTTCAAGGACATGAAATCCCGGATCAAAAACAAGTTTGAAGGTCAATAATACAGTCAGTCCAGTAACTGCAACCCCAAATGTGTGTTTATGAAAAAACGCAACACCTAAAAGTAATAATCCAAAAATTATGAATTCTACCCTAATCGGACCAACAGAAAATATCTTACCTGTCGATGCTGAGGCAATACATGGTATCATTAGTAAAACAATAAAAAGGAATGCTCTTCTCGCAACAGAAAAGACAGATTGTAAAATACTGTAATACATATAATTAGAAATAAAGGTTTATCAAATTTTCACATGAAATATTCTGTATACTAACTGGCCGGATGGACCACGTCCAAATATCAGTGCATCTGTTGATATTGTATCTTCATTATTAATTCCAGAACCTCCGGTTTTTATTCTTTTTTCTACAAATTCTTTTCAACTTCACCCATAATACAGTATTTCTATCAACCAGTATGTCTTAAATCATCAGAAGTTTTGGTTTCCATTCTTTTTCCGATGATCCCAGACCATTTTTCGAACAAATTGATTTTTTCATCAGTTATATGCCCCATTCCGGCAGCAAAAAAGATAATATCAATATCAGATCTGGATGGATCTCTGAATTTAAATTTCAAGCCAAGTCTTTCAACTTTCTTATAACTGAAATTCTTTTATTCCTATCTCAAAACCAGGAGCTGATCGAATACTTTCAATTCTTTTAATTCAAAGATATGATCTACTCTGTCGTAATCATTCCAGTCAAGATACAATATTCTGTTTTTTGTTGAATCGATCCCGATGGCTTGATTGTCCCAGATCGATTTATCCGAGATTTCCAGTTTATTTCTTGATGATTCTGAAAAAAATTCTTTTTCAAACTTCCTCCCCTTGCTCATTCCTGACCTTGATATCAAAACTATCGGTAATGACAAAAAGTGCAAGAAGCAGCAGTCCTATAATTGTTGTACTTGTTTCCATTTTATTATTTCATTAAGTAAATCGTTTTTGACATTTGAACTTCGATTCAACCCTTTTAAAATATTGACAAGGTCTTCTGATTTCCGAATAAGTTATAAGGTGTTTAGAAGTCACTTTAAGCTATAACTTTTTGGCTATCAAAATTTTGGTTCTAAACAGGTATGACAACTGATACATGCCTTTAAGAGGCTGATATCATTACCGATCAAGTCTACTTTTGACCAAATGTGAAGCAAAAGTGAATTACCAGAAATAATTAAATGGGAAACTGATATCAGGCGGGCTAAAGATATCAGCAATTAAAGTTGGATCCTGATTATGGATTTTTAAAGGATTGTTGATGATTTTTTTTAATTATAGTTCCAGTCCTTAAACCCAAAGGAGTTTTAATTTTCTGTAAGAATTTTTCAGTTTTTTCAGGAACCAGATTACTTTTGAGGTTTAGATCTGTTGTTTGATAAAGAAATATATTCTGCATCGAAAAACGACCAGAGGAGGGGTATGATTCCTCAAAATATGTTAAACTCTCCTGCGTTATATTACTTTTTAAAAACCCTGAATTAATACAGATTATTAATAAAGCAAAAAAGATAACTGCTATTTTCGAGTAACATTTCATTCCGCGAAATTAATATTTACTCTTGATATAAATAACTATTGATGAAAGATTTATTACAAATATTATTAATCGGCAGAACAGGCAGTTTGACTATGTAATCAACCTACCGGGTATATGCGAGTAAATTTTAATTCCACTATTCATGCCTGATCGATTCAATCGGCTTCAAATCAGCCGCCCTTTTTGCAGGGAGGTAGCCGAAGGTAATCCCGACAATAACAGAAAAGCCGAAAGCGATAAATATGGAGTAAAAAGTAAGCCTGGTGCTAACCTCCGTAAAGAGCGCAATTCCAAGAGAAAGGAAAATCCCCAGAAATACTCCTATCAGTCCTCCTGTAATGCTCATTGCCATAGCCTCGGTTACAAACTGACCCATGATATCGGATCTTTTTCCTCCGATTGCCCGCCTGATTCCAATTTCACGGGTTCTTTCCATCACCGAGGCAAGCATTATATTCATAATTCCTATTCCACCCACTATCAGCGAAATTGCTGCAATTGATGCAAGAAGGAGATTGTAAATTCGGCTCTCTTTCTTCTCCTGTTCCATCAGCTCATAGGGAATAACGATGCTGAAATCGTCGTTGTTGAAATGACGTCTCGAAATAATGCTCCTGATGATGGCGGCTGATTCTATAAGCTTTTCAGAACTCTCCAGTTTAATTGTTGCCTGTTTCAGTTCGCTTGTCAGCATGTTTGTCTTGGGTATCCTTTTCCCAAAGGTTGAAAGGGGAATATAGACATCATTATTCAGGTCGCGGGCGGCAAGTTCCCCTACTGTCTCGGTGAAAAGAGCCTTTGTCTGAAGCACTCCGGCAACTTCAAACCACTGATCCCCGAGTTTTATATTCTTCCCGACAGGATCTTCATAGCTGAAAAGCTCACGGGAGATATTTGCCCCGAGGACACATACTTTTAAGTTCCTGTCATAGTGGTCCTGGTCAATAAAGATCCCCTTATCAATCCTGTAGTTCAGGATTTTTGTCACATCAGGTGTTACCCCGATAACCGTAGCCTTTGATGATTTGTCGCCATACATTGCCTCGAGTTTCGTCTCCGACTGAGGTGCTATTCCCAGCACTCCGGGGACAATTTCGGATATCGCCTTTGTATCGTCGAGCGACAGTCCCTGCGAAAATTTTATCCGGACCTGTTCAAGATCCTTATCAGCAAGATCCTTGTCGCGGATAATGATATTGCTTACCCCAAGGTCCTGGTACTTGGCCATAGCCTGTTTCTTTGCCCCTTCTCCAATTGAGATCATGGCAATAACAGAAGCCGTTCCGAAAATGATACCGAGCATTGTCAGGAATGATCTGAATTTATGGTCGCGCAGTCCATAGATCGCAACCCTTATGTTTTCTTCTGTCTGCATAACAGGGCTAATTATCTTGTTAAAATATTATCGGGAAGCTCAAGAGACTGTCCTTCTTTCAGATCGCCTGAAATGATTGTGGAGACGTTGTTTGAAGGACCTGTCATTACCTCTGTCTTTCTGATCTTTCCTCTTTTCCTTACAAAAACATAGAAGTGTTTGTTTTCCTCAAGGAGGCAATTGTTAGGTGCGAATAGCTCATTTTTGCCTTCATAAGTAATGTATTCGCAGCTGACAGTCATCCCGGGTTTTAATCGCAAATCAGATTCTGTAATCAATACTTCAGTGAGGAATATATTTTTTTCATCGCGTTTGATACATACTCTGCTGACGCTGTTTACTCTCCCGTTAAAGGCGACAGACGGGAGGGCATCAAGACGGATAATAACATTCAGTCCTGGCCTGATCTTGCTTATATCATTCTCCATAACATAGCCTTTTACCTTCATTGTCCTGATATCGGGGATCCTGGCAACCGGGGACCCAAGGTAGACTTCATCACCGACTTTGATGGTCTGGCCGTTTCTCCAGTTCTCCTCAACCACAAAAACGCCTTCAAGCGGACTGGTGACAACAAGTTTGGCAAGGTCGTTCTGCGCAGCTTTCAGCTCGTTTTCCTTCTGCAGGATTTTGATCCTTTGTATGCGAAAGTCGAGACTGTCGAGTTTTGGCCGCAGCTCAAGGTTTCTTTTTAATTTGTTTAGTCTTATTTCTGCCTGCCGGTACTCAAGTTCTATCACTTTTCTTATTCCTTCTGATTCAAATTTTGACCGTTCCACCTCCAGTTTTTTAATATCAAAGGATGCCTGTTCATTTTTAAGCTGTGCCTTTATTTCCTGGAGGTTATTGGTTAGCTGAGCCTTTAGCTTGTTTGACGAAGCAATTTCATTTTCAAGTGATTCTCCTTTTTCTATAATGAATTTCTGAACAGAAGAAGGATCTACTTTTATAACAGTTTCCCCTTTATGTACAATCTTGCCGTGTTGCGCGAGCCCGATTATCTTGAAATTGTAGCCGTATACATAATTAATCCTGGGCATGCTCAGGAAAGAAGCATTCACGGCCTGCAATTCCCCTGTTTCAATGACCGATTGCCTGAAGGTTCCTTTATTTACCGAGTATCCGCCATCTTCACTGTTATTGCATGAGATTGTTAATACAAGAAGAGCAGAGACTAACATGCCGGGTAATGATTTTGTCTTCATCTCGATCCTCCTCCTGTATTGCTTCCGTTCTCTGTCTTTAACTTCACATCTTCCTTATTGAGGAACGGATCGGAGAGTGCTATTTCATCATTCTCTTCAAGTCCTTCAGTGACAATGGCAAAATCGGTATTTATTGATCCGGTTTTAATATCGCGGCGTTTAAACCCTGATCCTGATTTTATATATACATATTCAATCCCCTGCTCTTTGAAGAGCGATTCAAGAGGAATATAAAGCACTCCGTCAATTTCGCTCACAATGATTTTGCAGCTTACTGTTAATCCGGGCAGGAGGGTTTTGCTTTGTCCGTCAATTCTTATCTGAACCGGAAAGATCTTGATCTTTGTTTTGTAATCCTTATTCTGGGCAAGGTTTGCGACAGTCTCAACCTTCCCGGCGTATGTTGAATCAGAATAGGCATCAGGACGTATTTCCACTCTCTGACCGGGCAATATTTTTGAAACGTCAACTTCATTTATTTTGACTTCGGCCCTCATCTCCGAAAGATCCGGGAGCTCAATCAGATTTGAACCCGAATAAGGCTGGTCTCCGACTGCCCATTTCTGACCCGTATTCCAGTTTTCCTCCTTGATTGTTATGCCTTTGGCCGGGCAGATTACAAACAGGTTGTTCATCGAGCTGTTTGCATCTGCCAGGGTAACGGTAAGTTGTTTGATAGCCAGCGATTTCTGGAGGAGATCTTCTTTGTGGATTATCTTCTTGTTCTCGATCTGCTCCATTGCCCTGTTAAGAGCAATAGTGGCAGATTCGAGCTTCAGTTTAATTTCTTTTTTGGTTACCTCAGGTTCATAAATCGCAGTTTCGGAGTTAATTTTAGAGATCTCCTGGGAAATCCGGGCAAGCTCCAGGTCTGCTTCCAGGTCCTCAATCTCCGACTGTTGAGTTGATTTCAGCTTCTCATACTCAGCCTTCGCAATCTCAATCTGCTGTTCAGCCTGAATTATTGCTCTTTTGATCTCCGAAGGATCGAAGATCATTATGGTATCACCCTTTTCAACCTCCTCTCCGTCGTCGACGATCTTTGCGATTTTAAGAGAGCCATACCTGTATGAAATGGTGGGAGCTGAAACAGATATTGATTTTACAGCTTCAACGGTACCCTCCTCGGTAAGCTCCTCGATGAAGGTGCCTTTTTTTACAGTAGTTACCTGGATATCAGATACTTCTTTCCCCTTGCATGATACCAGGATAACGAAAAACAGGGGAATGATTCTTTTTAACATGTTGTTTAGGATCTATTTAGTAATGTGTTTATTAAGTGTGTCGGGCTTTTCCGTATTCCTTTTCTCAGATGCGATCAGGCTGTTTGGCGGTTCTGTGAGAGCTATTATCTCATCGCCCTTAAGTCCTTCCGTTATTATTGTGTGGGAGCTCCCTGACAAGCCTGTCGCGACCTTTACAGGCGTGAAGGTGTTTTTCTTCAAAACATAAACAACTTTGGCGCTGTCTCTTTCATATATGGCCAAAGTTGGAATAAAGAGAGTATCTCTTGCCTCTTTCAGTGTGATCTCACAAGAGGCGCTAAGGCCTGGTTTGATTTTTGAGTGGCAGCTGTCGAGGTCAATTATAATTTCATAAAACTTGACTTTTGATTCAGAATACCTCATGGCATTTCGCCCGATAAGGCTCTTCCTGTTTACCTTACCTGTTGTTTCAAGCTTTTGTGCAGCGTCAATACTTATTACCACTTTCTGGCCCTTTTCTATCTTTTTAAAGTCGGCTTCCTGCACTTCGGCAGATACCTGCATTTTGCTGAGATCGGGAAACTGCAGAAGAGGAGTATTCATGAACAGGACACTTCCTTCCCTGATTGGTCCACCCATTTTTCCCATTCCCTGCGGCCCCATGATTGTGAATGTGGGTGACTCTGTTCTCATAACAATTCCATCGCGTTGCGCAATTATTGTCAGCGATCTAACCTGGTCGGCCATTGTCTGGGTTCTTGCTTTTTCACTCATTATCCTCGCATTCATCTGTCGGATCTCTGTCTGTCCGATCAGCCTGGTCGCGGCTAGTTTTTTCTCTGTCTTCTGTTTTTCGATGAGAACTTTTTTCATTTCAAGCTTAAGCAGTTTCTGGTTCACTTCAGGGGCATACTGCATACCTCAGTGAATCGAGCGATGAAATCTTCAGCTGGGCCTCACTTGTTGCCAGCTGGGCTTCAAGAAGAGCAACATTGAGCTGGTTGTCGGCATTGGTTTTTTTCAGTCCGGCTTCAAGGGTTTCGATAGAGTTCAGCGCCTGATTGTACATTGAATGAAGCTCAGGAACAGTGAGGACACAGATCGTGTCTCCTGTTTTAACAAATGCTCCATCCGAGGCAAGCCGTAGAACAGTCATCTGCCCCATCATTCTGCTGGGTGCCATTACAGGGACATTTACAACAGCCTGGACGGTTCCTGCGACATTGATCCTTTCGACGTAATCTGATTTGCCCAGTTGCATTGTTATTACTCCGGGATCTTTTTTACCGGTACAGGAAAAAAGCAAAAGAGGGAAAGTAAAAAAGGCAAAAAAAGAAACCCTCATCGGATGATTTTTAGAAGATTTTGTTCATTTATTCTAAAACGCGTTCGGGGCAGAGTTATTGTTAATTAATTAACAGAAAAATAATTGTCTGATAATTAAATAAATACAGTCCAGCTTAGAGCTCCTCCCTATTTGTATATAAAATTACGAAAAAATAAACTAAAAAAATAGTTTTGGGGATATTTATTTTTGGTTACTGTTTTACATCCCCCCTGGGAGTAATTTGGAGACTATTAATTCTTGTGATTAAAGCGAAGTTACAAACTTCGCTTAGCATTATCGTTGGCTCCCATTTTGGCTCGCATTCTGGCTCCCCTTCTCCCTTTCTCCCCCTCTCCCTTTCTTTCCATCACGCCATTATGCCGCTATGCCATTACGCCGTTACTTTCCGATCCTGTAGAGATGCTGCTCTGTTCTGAGTATGACAGAGTTTCTGAGTATTGCCGGGGTTGCCCAGATCCCTGAATCCATTGTGAATTGGGCAACTGATTCATATTTTCTGCCTGCCTTAACTGCGATCACGTCACCTTTGACAGATCCGGCCCAGATGGTGCCATTCACCAGCACTGGTGACGAATTGAAATTTGACCTCTGCCTCTCTTCCCAGATCACCTCGCCTGTTTTTGCATCGATGCATTGCAACATATTCCTCGTGTTGATAGTATAGATAAGGCCGTCTTTTATTACCGGTGTAAGCATCTGTGTTTGTGTCTGGTTGTCGCGTTTCCTCCATAGAACGTTCGTTGCAGTTATGTCGCCTTTGCCTTCGGGATTTATGGCAATAAGCTCTGTAAAATTCGAAGCCTCTGCATCAGCCATGAAGCCGCAGTAAAAATAAACGACGCCGTCTTCATAGAAGGGCATTGGAACGGTTGATTCGGCGCCTCTGACAACCCGCCAGATCTCCTCCCCGGTATTGGGATCATATGCAAAACAGGCAGCCGAGCCGTTCGAAATCAGCTGGTCTTTTCCCTTCACTTTAATGATGATAGGCGTTACGTAGGCCTTGGTCCCGATGTTGGGCATGGCTTTGTAAAGTTCCTCCGGCCGGTTGGCGCGCCAGACTTCTTTTCCTGTTTTTTTATCAAGGGCAATAATGAATCTTACATCAGTTCCTTCATAATGAAGAATCAACAGATTTTTATACAGAAAAGGTGATGAACCCGGCCCCTGAACATGCTTGCATTTCAAATCCGTCCGTGTCCATACAATAGATCCGTCCGATGTTTTGATGCAGGCTGTTCCCAGGCTTCCGTAATGTACATACACAAACCCTTTTTCGATGCATGGAGTAGGGCTGGCATAGGTATTGATAGAGTGTTTACTGATCGTTTGTTCCGGAGTAAATACCTTTATGTCAAAGAGTGTTTTTCCATCCCGGAAGTCAGTGCACAGTGCATTTAATTCTTTTCCGTCAGGAGAGGCTGTTGTAACCCAGATCTGATTGTCATAGACAACTGGCGAGGAGTGTCCCTTGCCCCTGATTGCAGTTTTCCAGACTATTGATGATTCGTCCCAGGCAAGGGGGATCTTTTCAGCGGCAGAGATCCCATTCAGGTTTGATCCCCTGAAATGAGTCCAGTTTTTGTCCTGAGCTAAAATGGGTTGAGCCAAAAACAAAAAAGACAGAATGGCAAATAAGGAATTCCTGATTTTTGAAGCCATGTTAATATTGGTTAGTTCAAAGTTTATACTTATTTAAACCACGGATTTACACGGAGTTAATACACAGATTTACACGGAGTTATCTCTCCATATCTCCCAATCTCCCCCTCTCCCAATCTCCCCCTCTCCCTTTCTTTCCTTAACGCCCATTGTCCGCCGAAGCCTTGGCGAAGGCGGAGTTATGCCTTTATCTTATACACCATCAGCACATCACCATGCCTGATGTAAAGCCTTCCCTTGCTGATTGACGGATGTGCCCAGAAGGGGCCTTCTCCCTTTGTGATCTGAAATTCACTTACAAGGTCGAATTTTGCAGGATCGGGTTTTACAAGTGCTACGTGACCGGATTTTTCCTCGAAGAGATACAGCATTCCATCGGCGGCTATAATTGATCCTCTTACATACCATTTTTCCTGCCAGAGAATCTTCCCCGTATTCCAGTCGACGCAGGTCCACATATCAACGGGTTTGGCCTGGTGGGTAGCTCCATAGATCTGATCGCCAAGAAGGACAACACCTCCGTGCTGAGGATCAAAAGACCTGTTTTCCCAGACTTTCTCATAGGAGCTGCCGTCTGCAGAAAGTTTCAGTTTGAGGGCCACCCAGTTATACCCATTTGCGATAAGGATATGTCCGTCCCTGTAGATCGGGGTTATAGCATGATTCTTCATCACCCTGCCTGTTGCAGCATTTACCTCAGCATAGTTTATCTTCCAGAGGAGCTTACCGGTTTTAGCGTCGATTGAGACGATGTTTGAGCCAAGCACCGTAACAACCATCTTTTTTCCGCCGTGTTCAATAAGTTTGGGGTTCATGTACTGTGGCTCCACGTCGAGTACTTCTGACTCCCACACAACGCTGCCATCGTTTATATTGAACGCTACAAGTGATGCCTTTTTCCCGCCCGGAGTGGTAATAACAACATTGTCGTAAACAACTGGTGATTCTGAGATCCCAAACATTAAAGGTTTTCCATCGTACAGATTAAAATGATTTTTAGACCATTTGATTTTTCCATTTGAACCAATACATGCGATATCTCCGCTTCCGCTGATTACAAACAGGTTCCCTTTGTAAAAAGTAGGAGTACATCTTGATCCTGTATGGTTTTTCACCCATGCTTTTCCATAAGATGTTTCCCATTTCTTTTTGCCGTCAAGTGTGAGGGCAGTCAGAATATCAAGACTGTCTTTTCTTCCTGTAATATAGACTGCATCGTCTGTAACAAGAGGTTGTGAATAGCCGTCTCCTGAACCGGTATACTCCCATGCTAATGAAGGTCCTCCGTCAGGCCATTTCTTAAGCAGTCCCGTTTCGTTGTAAATCCCCGTCCGGTTCGGTCCGCGCCATTCATAAAGCTGTCCTGAAATGAAACTGGCTGAGAGAACCAAAAATAATATGGTGAACATCGTTTTTTTAAGGATTGAAGTCATAATTAATAAATTTAAACAGTGAATAATTAAAAAATATCGTGAAAAGATTTCCCGAATATAGAAATATTTATCATAACAAGATTAATTGCTGCACTTTTGGAAAGACAAAAGGTTAAAGACAGGAGACCGAAGACGGAAGACGGAAGACGGAAGAACGAAGATCTCCAAACTTCTGTATGGTTAATGCAGAATGTATAATGTTTAATGCAGAAAAGTGACATCACCGACCTTTGTGAAATACTCACCGTTGGCATATTTCCCGGTCGCTTTCCAGACGTATACCCCCTGAAGTGCAAGGTTGACGCCATCAACATAGCCGTCCCAGCCTTTTTTGAGATCATCAGTTTCATAAACCAGCACGCCCAGCCGATTGAATATCTGTAGCTTATATTCTATTACATTTTTAAAATATGGTCTGAAAATATTGTCATTAACAACCCCCTCTTCCCAGTACCCGCTTGTAGGGCCAGTCCTGTTCCAGGAGAAAGCATTTGCATAATACAGCTCCGCGTCAACATATTTGACTTTTACAGGAGTGGGGAACTTGGAAGAATCAGTGCACCCGTCCTTTGATGTTACAGTCAGCCCAACAGTATAAGTTCCTTCCTTTTCGTACTTATGATATGGATTTTCATCGGCAGATGTTGATCCGTCGCCAAACTTCCAGAAACTTGATACTGCATATTGTGAGTAGTTATAGAATACAGCTATCTGTGATGTGTTGACGATTTCAGTAGGATAGACATTGAATACGGCGGTTGGATTCTGGTAAACTGTCGTTATTCCTTCATGTATGGATTCGCCTGCCGGATTTTTTGCAGTAAGCCTTACAATGTAATTCCCCGGGATGTAATAGGTGTGAACAGGATCTTTTTCAGTAGAGTATCCTTTATCTCCGAAATCCCATAGAAATGAATCACCGTTTATGCTTTTATTCCTGAATTGCACCTTAAGAGGAGTACATCCGACGGTATCAGGATCAAAATCAGCCTCAGGCATAGGAGGCTTAATTACCTTAATATGAATCGTGTCGCTCCCTGAACAGCCAAACCTGTCAGGAAGGGTTGTATATCTGATCGTATGCGTACCCAATCCGGCAACGCCTGCATAAAAAATTCCGTTGGTTACACCAGGGCCACTCCATGTTCCTCCGGGAGGGGTGGCAGACAAGGATGCAGGAGGGCTGTTTATGAAAAGGGTTGCGACAGGAGTGATATTTACGGCAGGGGCCGGCATAACAGTGATTGTTATCTGGTCGGTATCGGTGCAGCCGTTTGAATTTGTAATTGAATAGCTGATCACATGATTCCCCGGGCCTGCCAGAGCCGGACTAAACTTGTCTCCGGAAACACCGTTTCCTGTCCATGTGCCGCCCTGATCATGTGCCTTAAGTGTCGCTGCAGGTGAACCTGTACACAGGGTGTCAACAGGAGTTATTGTCGCATCGGGATAGGCAACTATCAGTACTATTGCAGTTGTAATAACAGGAGGATGATCTCCGTTCACCGGATCTGCAGGAGGTCCGGGAATGTTTGGATCATCATACGGATTGCAGTAGTTCCAGTTTCTTAGTGTAACCTGGAAGTGCTGGCCAAGAAGTTTGTCCCCGGCAACATTGATAATATCGGAATAGATCCCAGATCCCGTAACCGGTCCTGGCAGAGTTATTATTGGTGCAGAATAGGGGAATACCCTTGGTGTGCCATTTATTGTTACAGGAATACCTGTCATAGTTATGCTTGTGCCATAGGTCCACTGAACCCATCGGGTGTAAAGATTTGGAACATCTTTTTCCTGGGGGGGAACACAATTGAACTGGGTCATATCCCTGAACCGGGCATTTGCGCTATTTCCAAGACAAACCGGAAAGACAGCAGGGCTGATAGCCATAATGCCTCCGTTGTGATTATCGTCGTCCCATACTGTAACTATCTGCTGCTGGCTTGAAGAGGTGCATTCCACGCCGTTTACAACAAGAGTTGCCTGGGGATGATAGTTGCAGGTGTTGCCATTAGAGGTATATGAATGACTTGCTGTTGCCTGCCAGATTCCTGCGCCGATATTCAGAGCCGGAACTGTCTGAGAGGTGCCGTCGTCCCACCTGTATCTGATGCTGACACTCTTACCTGCATTATTTACGCCGGTATAAGATACATTCCATGATACTGTAACGGGTGAACAGAGTTTATCTGGGGAGATATTGTTGGCTTTTGACAAGATGGTACAATCCTGACCACGGAGAATGGCAGAAAAGAGCAGGAAGCCCGTAACCAGGAAAGAATTCCTCATCATGAGAATGTTGGATTGCAATAATAATAACCCCTGAAAATAAGATTTATTATGTCAGCAAAATATTACTTTTTCTTTTTATCCTCGGGAGGCGCCGTTGCAGCATCATACCTGGCCTGGGCTGTCTCGAGGTTTGCTTCTGCAAGGTTGAGGGCGTCCTTACCGGTTTTCTTATTCATTTTACCCTTATCTATATTTGAGTTTGCGGTAGTAAATTTCTTTGTAGATTCTTTGTACCGGGTGTCAAGAACTTTTACATCCGCCTTGTACTGTGTATCGAGAGCCTTAAGTTCAGCCTTGGCGGCCGTTGCCTCCTCCTTATCTTTGGAAGTTGTCTGCTTTTCAATTGGCTTCCTGTTTGCCTCATATTCTTTTTCAAGGGCTTTCCGTTCCGCGGAAATTGCCTTGTCCTCTGTCCTGCTCTCTTCGATCATTGCTTCGCCTGCAACGACAAGAGAGTCAGCAACCTCGATTTTACGCTGGGCCTGGGCTACTTTTGCCTTAGCGGTATTAAGAGAAGTTTCGAGCTTTTTGATCTCGGCTGCCTTTTTTTCTTCCGGGGTCAGAGTCTGGGTCTGGGCATTCATAAGGAATGAAATCATTAAAAGCATCGTAAAGATGGAAAGGAACTTGATTGATGTAACTCTTTTCATAAGGTTTGCTTTGGTTAGTTAATAAAATCCCGTAGTTACTACAGATTAACCTTTATACATGAATTATCAGAAAAGGTTACAAAGGACTGAGATAAAAGACAAAAGACAACCGCCTTCGCTAAAGCTACGGTGGTCGACGAAAGGCTAAAGACTGCCATCCAGATTCTCTATTGCCGGATTACTTTTCTGACAATCCTTTTGCCATCATTATCTTTAATAACGACAAAATAAATTCCTTTTGCCCATCCCGAGGAGTTGAAGCTTAAGATATTTTCTCCCGATTCTATGCAGACCGGGCTTTCAACAACTGTCTGGCCTGAGTAGGAGACGACAGACAACTGAGCTTCCTTTCCGGTTTTATTAATTACCTTGATTTCGAGGGTTTCGGAGATGGGATTTTTAATAATCAGCGACATATTACCCTGATCCGCATCTTCAATTCCGGTTGGGGTCATGCATCCGCAATATGCATCGGACCATGTTTTTCCTGCCGGGCACTGAGGCGGGTGGGAGGGCTGGCAGATTGTAACAGTGTATGTATATGTCTGTGGACTTCCATCAACAATGACATTGCCTATCTGGACTGTGTAATTTATATCGTAGGTGCTGTTTGTTACAATTCCGGAGGGAGTCCAGACTATTGTGTTGTCGCCGTATCCATTCTTGAATCTCAGCCACGGTAAGAGAAACAGGCGTACCGGAAGGGCCGGTCATGGACACTGTTGCAGCTGTGAAATTTGCATTGTGTTTACCGAAAGACCACAGTGCAGGAACCAGTGGCGCCGGGAAAAATCCGGCAGCAGGAAATGCTATATTTTTTGTGTTTACAGGACCCGTGGGAGTATTAAAGACCTGCAACGCGTCGGATTTCATTGCTGACCCGTGACCGAAAACAGAAGCGCGGCTGTAGAGGATCCATCTTCTGTGCCCCACACTTGTGAGACCGTAATCGTTAATATACAGTGTGATGGCAGATGCCGAATGTGCTCCAAGCGCCAGATTCGCATTACCTGCTGCTGCCGCACCGTCGCTGGTATAGCACAGCCAGCTCGGGGGAGGGGTATGGTTTAGGGCATTGTTTGCGGCCATCATAAGGGCGGCCTGCTGGCACCTGCTTTGGAGTGCAGCATCGAAAGTCACATTGCCAAGGCCCGCCAGTTTTCTGAAATAGTTTATCCTGTTGAGGGTATTTGTCTGCGCCAGTGTGGAAATAGTACCGGCATTGCAGCTCCCAAGGTTACCAGTCCAGCCAAGCTGGGTGTCGGTCACCGAAGAGGTAAGATAGATGTTGTTATAGTCGCTTATTACCTGCGAACGTGTACATTGACCTTTAGCAGTATCTGACAGTAGCAGTGCCAACAAGGCAAGACAGGCAATTCTTCCTATCATACAACATATAGTTTAAAATCTCCGAACAGCACGGACCCTTGACGGGTTGGCTTTCACACCGGTATTCAGTGCATAACAGGTAATAAACGATATTCCCCACGCTGTATTGTTTGCATACTCAGTAGAACTGTAATAAAATTCGCCAATAAACCCGTTGGCATCGCCAATTACCTTGTTAACCACGAAGGCGGAATTGAAGCACTGTTCCAGTTCCCATAAGGCAGGGAGGTACCAGTCGGTGTAAACACCTGTGCCTGTTTCGGCATTTGTATAATCATTGCACAGTAGCGCAGCGCTTGTAATATGTCCTGCCTGTGCAATAATAGCAGTTGTATTGCTTTGACCATTCCTTATATTTTGTGCAGTCGCTCCTATAAGCGTGGTTGTTATATTGCTCCAGGGGACGCTGCCAAGATTTATAAGAGAAGCAATAATCCCTTTCTCAACACCTGACTCTTTCCATAAACCAACAATTATTCCTCCCTGGTACAGCTCACCTATATAATGAGTGAAATTACCGGCACCCGGTGATGCATTAATGATATATGGCGTAGCTGTTGTTCCGTTTCCGGTGATTGAAATGTCCGTTCCGGCCGATAATCTGGTTTCCGAGCCGTCGAGTGCTGCAGGAGTATTTGTGAGGTCATTATAATCGCCGCTGATGAAGCTTCCTGCAGTTTCAGCGTACAGGACATATGGTACGCTTATCAGCTGGGTGCTCCCGCTTATTGTATAGCTTGTCCCTCCGGCGGGATCAGTTTCTGTTTTTACTGTATACGAACCCGTTGACCAGTCAATCCCCGAAATTGAACCCGATATGAGAGTTCCACTGCCAACTTCGACACTTACCACACCAAAATTACTTGTTGTTGATGAGTGGGTCTCTTCAAAAACAGGGATTGCTCCCTGGAGTATGCTTATTCTCAATCCTACTGACTGATTAATAACAAGCTGGTTTCCTGCATCACGGACCACTGCCTGGTAGCTCATCTTCTGAGGAGTCTGTGATGCTGAACCCAGACAAAATAATAGTGCAGTAAAAATCGAAAGTAACTTCTTCATGTTATTTGGTTTGAGCGCTATCCTTTAAAACCTTCTTACTGCCCGGACCTGAAAGCTGTTACTTTTAAGAGAGAAAGAAGCGTTTCCGTTTGAAAATGAGAAAATATAAGCTCTGGTAGAACTGTACTCGGTTGAGCTCCAGTAAGAGTTGAAAAGAAAGCCATTTGCATCGCCAAGTATTGTATTTATAGCAATTGCAGCATCATAACACATGTTAAGTTCCCATGCGGCAGGCAGGTACCAGTCGGAGTAGATACCTGTACCGTTATCGGGATTTGTGTAAATATCACAAAGCATTGCTGCACCGCCAATGTGTCCGGGCTGGGCGAGAATTGCATCGGAGTTGGTCTTCCCATCACGAAAACTCTGGGCTGTTGCTCCTATGAGTGTCCCGGTAATATTACTCCAGGTTGAAGTTCCAACATCTGTAACTGATGCTATCAGACCTTTTTCAACTCCTGCCTCCTTCCAGACGGCGACGATGATACCTCCCTGGTAAAGTTCTCCGATTAAATGAGAATAACTTGCACCACCGCCTGAAACACCCACCACATAAGGTGTTGCCAGAGTTCCTGAGCCGCTTATGGTTATATTTGTCCCGGCTGATACTCTGGTCTCAGATCCGTCCCTTACAGGCAGATTTGAGAGATCGTTGTAGTCGGCTGTGCTGAATGAGCCGGTAACTTTTGCATTGAATGCGTATGGAAGGCTGAGGATCTGATCGGTTCGGGTGATGGTATATGTAGTTCCTCCGGTTAAGTCAATTTCTGATTTTAAAGAATATGGTCCGTCTGACCAGTCAATTCCTGCAAATGTTCCTGTCAGTGGTGTCCCCGCGCCCAATTCAAGACCAACCAGGGCATTTTCATTTGTGGTAGCTGAATGGGTCTCAGTATATACTGCAACTGCACCATCCATTACACTAATTCTGATCCCAACAGGCTGGTTTACAATCAGAAGCTCTCCGGCATCCCTGATTATCGCCTGGTAGCTAACCTTCAGGGGAGTCTGTCCCATAAGAGTCGAGATCATCATAAGTGCGGAAAATACTGATAGTGTTCTTTTCATTTTAATAAGGGTTGTAGAATAAAATCAGTACTTCCTGACTGCGCGTATAACGGAAACAAAGTTTTTCCCGGAACTAAAAGCATATCCGTTAGAGAAGGCGAAAACCATTGCACTGGTCCCGGTAAAATATTCTGTGGAACTCCAGTAGCTTAATTTGCCAAATCCGTTTGCATCTCCAATAATATTATCTACGACAATTGCATTTTTATAACATTGCGCAAGTTCCCACACAGATGGCAGGTACCAGTCGGAGTAAACTCCGGTGCCGGTTTCAGTATTTGTATAATCATTGCATAGCTTGGCAGCAGGAGCTGTAGCGCTCTGTGCCAGCATTGCATTGGTGTTAGCCTGACCATCCTGCGGACTTCTGGCAGTTGCTCCTATCGATGCGGTATTATCGCTCTAAACGACATTACCCAGACTGACAAGCGAAGCTATAAGCCCCTTTTCAACTCCTGCCTCCTTCCATACTGCAACCACTATGCCTCCCTGGTATAACTCCCCTATATAATGCGTGTAAGTTGCACCGGATACGGTTGCATTAATTACATAAGGGCTTGCTGTTGTACCTGAACCGGAAACCGTGACATTTGTCCCGGCAGATATTTTGGTTTCGGCACCTGTAATTGCAGGAGGCTTGTTGATGAGGTTGTTATAATTGCCTCCCAGGGCTATTTCAGCAGTAGTTGAGTACAATGCGTAGGGGACACTTAAAATATTCGTTTCCTGTAGTGATCGAATAGGTGGTACCACCGGAAGGATCCGTTTCACTTTTTATCGAATAGGTTCCTGCTCCCCAGTCAATAGCTCCTATCGTGCCTGTTACGGGAGTTCCGTTTCCGACAATGACACTCACCAATCCATTGGCATCTGTGGTTGTGGAATGAGTCTCAGCAAATACAGCGACAGCACCGTTCAATATGCTTATCCTAAGCCCTATGGCCTGGCTTGAAAGAAGATTATCTAGATACGTCGCGGATTATAGCCTGGTAACTGAATTTCTCGGGACTCTGAGCCAGAATCAGGCGCGGGAATAACAATATTGCAAATACCAGAAGAAATTTTCTCATAAATCTTGCGAAAGTACTGGATCCGGCTTTATTCTTTTATCAGATTCAAAGATATAATTATAATGATTTTATACAAAAAAGAAAGGCTGTCCTTTTGAAACAGCCTCCGTTAGTGTAATATATTGTGTTTGTTATGGCTTAACCGAATTGTAATTAATCCATGTTTTAAGGTGTATTTCCTTTGTAACTCCTTCTTTGTTGGTCCAGGTTGCAATGTTATCACAATCACCATCACCATAGTTCAATTCGCCTGTTTTTTTCTTTTCATAATATGTTACTATGATGCCCTTCTGGAAATGCGGAAGATTGCATTTAGTACTCCGGTAAAGAGGCTCTGTTATTTCTTTGACAAGTTCCCGGCCATTCGTTTTAACCTTTGCTCTTCCGGTAACCCAGATCTGATCGTCATCCGCCAACTTCACATCACCCCGGTTTTGTTCACGTTTTCTTACCCAGCTGCGTTCGGAGAGCAATTCATCCTTATCATTCCAGATCTTTTCATTATGCAGGATTTCAAAAATATAGTTCCCCTTGTCATTCTGGCCTTTATTTATCTCATGCCTCTGACCAGTTATCCTGATATCATTATACCAGTAATCAACGAGCTTTGACTGACGAGCTGTATTCTTTTCCCAGTATGGGCCAGTAATATGAACAACAACCTGGCCGGCCCTGAATATTCCATTTGCATCAAGACATCCTTCTCCGTAATCAAGAGTGATTGTCTTTGGAAATTTAGCATCGGGAGGGGTGCTGACAGTTATTTTTGGAGTGCATGGTTCTGTATCGTTCCCTTTTCCTGCGGGAAGGATATAGTTATACCTTTCCAGCATAGCTATCTCCTTATCTACCTGGTCATCGGCTTTTTGGAGGACCGCTTCGAAAACAGTCTCTTTCTCTGCCAGACTGAGTTGATCATCAAGCTCTTTGGGAGATGAATCATTTCGGGCACACGACAATATTACAGCGAATCCTGCAACAAGAACTGCTGACCTGGCGACAAGACTTTTCATATATTAAACTCTGTTAATAATTATTGAGCTAAGATATATGAATTATGCATACTGCCTATATATCAACAGGATGGATTTTGATGAACATCGTTTGACCTATGTTAAGCAGCCATTTTCACGTGATAGATAACCTGAATCAGCCTTATTTAAGAATTACCCGACAAAAACCTTTGTGTTTCTCTTTCAACTCCCTGCCAGTCCTTCGACCTGATGTAGGATGCGATGACATGTGCGCCTGCATCAGGGAAAGCCATTTTCTCCTTACTTGCAGAAGGTGTTCCCAATGCATCGAACATTTTCAGCATTGCAGGCACCGACACAGTTTTGTCCTGCTCATCCTCGCTCTTATAATAATAAGCAAGAAAAACAGGGCACTTAACCTTTGAAAAGGTTTCCTTATTCATTGTGTTTGAAAGCAGGTTCTGCAGGGCAACAAGGGCTTCTAGCCGGTATTCAAGCGCCCAGTAGTTTTCATGTTCCGGGCTATCCGCTTCGTTTCTGCTAACATTGCTGCCCATGAATCTGTATGCAAGCTGGCGGCCCCAGGGCTTGTCGAGGATAACAGCACTCGGGTCGTCCAGTTTTACTGCAGGAGAATAGAGCACAAGAGCTTTGATCTCAGGATGTCGTGAGGCGAGAAAAAGAGTGAGAGCCCCGCCGGTGGAGGTTCCTATCACAACAACCTCCTCACCAAGCTGTTTTGTTATTGCAAGCGCTTTCTCGGCAGTTTCATAGTATATTTCGGCATCAAGGTCAATCATTGTGCTGTCACCTTTATCGATGCCATGTTCGGAAAGCCTTGCCAGATAGAGGTTTGCCCCGAAATATTTTGCCAGGTTCCTATGAACCGGTTCACCCTCAGCCTGGCTTGCTGAAAAACCATGGAGGTAGAGAAAGGCAATTTTCGTTTTTTCCTTTTTCGATGTATCTGCCCAGACAATTCTGGCTTCGTTATCGGGTTTCAGACCGCTGACTTTCTTCTCGCTATCAATTATCTCTTTTTCAAGGTCGGAAAGTGTCGGAGGGAAATTCATTTCCGGGACACTGAATAAAGGATCAGGAGGCTTTGGCCCGCTTATGAATCCGATTATAATTATAAAAATTATCAGGGCGAACCATTTCAGGAATGTTTTCATAGGATCGGTGGTTATTTTGTATTGTTTTTATATGACTCTGGATTCTTCAGGTATTCAACTCTTTTCTTAATTGCATCGACATATTCATAAGAGAAGTTCATGCGCGCGTTCTTGAGATTATCGAGGAACAACTGATAGTAATAAATTGCCTTTTGAGGATTATTGAGTTTTTCATCATAAATATTCCCGATTATCATATAGAGGTTGGGATCATTAACATATACCTGGGCCTTGAGGTACGAATCAATTGCGGCCTTATTCAGGCCTGCCTGTTTCTGGTTTTCCGCTACCATAAGATAACTTATTCCGAGCCTTTGAACCGACGGGGTAAGAGCATTAACGACTTTGGTATAGTAGATTATTGAGTTTTCAAGGTCATTCACTTGCCTGTAGTTCTGGGCAAGGAAGTTCAAGGTTTCAAGGTCTGCGGTATCTCTTTTATTTGCGAGTAAAAGATATTTTATTGCCAGGCGCGGCTGGAGGTTATATGTGTAACCAATGCCTGCTCTTTTTATATAAATGACCGAGGAATCTCCGGAGGATATTATTTTAAGGTAGTCATCCAATGCTCTTTTTGTATAATTTTTTGAGAAGTACAGGGATGCTCTTCTTACATAAAGATCCATGTCGGAGGGATCAATCTCAATTCCTCTTGTGAGTATTTTGATTGCAGTATCTGACCTGAAGGTCATTGTATATAAATGAGCGACATTCTTTATCGCATTTATGTTTTTACTGTTTATCTCCAGTGATTTGCTGAAATACTTTATTCCAGGTTCGTATTCACTCTTCCGGAGACAGGCAAATCCGAGCTTATCAAGAAAAAGGTAGTTTGTTGAATCATTATTGTAGAAACGGGTATAGATTTTTATCGACTCATCATATTTTCCATCCTGCATATAAACGCTTGTAAGGTAATATGCATAATTCCAGTTCATTGAATCAGAGGCAGATAACTTTTCAAGGAGTTCCCCGGCAAGTTTGTTTTTCCCTTTCGCATAATAGCTTCTGGCGAGCATGAAATTGTACCTGTTATTTGCCGTGTCGATTGATGCGGCCTTCAGGAAGCAGTCAAATGATTTATCGTCGGGAAGGTAGCTCTGGTAAGCAGTTCCGAGCCTGAACCAGATTTCTGCATTCAGAGAATCGCTGTCAAGTATCAGCCTGCATGTATCAACCACTCTTTCATACTCCCCGCGGACAAGCATTAAATCTATTTTGGAGTAGTCAGTTGTATTCTGACCCGGGAGGATGTTGCAAAACAAACCCAAAAAAACAGTTGAAATCAATAGAAGTCTCTTCATGATTCCTTATGGTTTAGAGTTTAAACATTCTGAATATTTTACCGCTTTAAAAAATAAAGTTACAACTAATTATTTAGTTTGCAACCTGCCGGCTGCCAACTTTTTTTGCACAAGTCGAAAATGATTCAGAATCCTAAAGAATTAAGCCATTTGATACAGAGCCCCGGCCATGCTGATTGTGTCCCCTTATCAACAGACATTCCATATCCGTGACCTCCCTTCTGAAATACGTGCATCTCTGCAGGGATGTTCTTTTTGTTAAGCCCTTCAAAATACAGGATGCTGTTCTTTACAGGCACAGCCTTGTCGTCGGCAGAGTGAACAAGAAATGCCGGTGGAGTATCTGATGATATCTGCAGTTCGTTTGAAAATCGTCTGACCTGTTCTTCCGAAGGTTTATTCCCGATCAGATTCCGTCTTGATCCTGCATGAGTACACTGTTGTAGTCGAACGAAATCACCGGATAAATGAGCAGGGAAAAAGACGGTCGGGCACTTGTTGTGTCGCCTGATTCATAAACCTTTTCGTTAAAATGAGTAGAAAGCGTTGAGGCAAGATGTCCTCCGGCTGAGAAGCCGATTACTCCGATTTTCCGTGCGTTTATCTTCCACTTTGCAGAGTTTCTTCTTACAATCCTTATTGCCTCCTGTGCATCCTGCAGTGGGCCGACAGACTTATCAGTCATTATAAGATCGGAGGGAAGTCTGTATTTAAGAATAATGCCGGCAATTCCGTTCTCATTAAGCCATCGGGCAATTGCATACCCTTCGTGATCAAAAGCAAGAGCTCCATACCCTCCCCCGGGGCATATCACAACAGCTGTCCCGGTTGCCTTTTCAGCTGAAGGCAGGAATACAGTAAGAGTTGGATCAGTTACCTTCTCGTACCTGGTAGGAATGCTGTTGGTAATGGTTTCCTTTTCAACATAGCTTTCGTTACCTATAGCTCCGGGAATGCCTTTCGGCCACACTTTCAGAACCTGGGGCTGAGCATTTACATCTGATAAAACCATGAAAAGGCTTAGGATTAATAGCTTGAATTTTGAGGATTTCATTTTTCAACAGCATTTTAGTGATTATATTACAGTATTTGACCGTCGGTTTCAAGACGGGCTTTAATTTCGTCATAAGTAAGTTCATACATATTCTTCTTCTTATCCAGAGCCATTGCAGCAACAGTTCCGGCGCTCTGCCCGAGTATCATGAATACAGGCTCCATCCTTATCGAACCGAATGCAATGTGCGAACATGATACGCAGACCGGCACAAGAAGGTTAAGGCACTGACTCCTTTCGGGCATAAGAGAGCCCAGGTCGATCTGGTAGGGCTTAAGAGTTTTGATTCCCAGGTCTCCTTCATTCTGCACGAATCCTTCCTCCGTAACATATCTCTGGACATTATGGGAATCCATTGTATAGGAACCCATTCCGACAGGATGAGGAACAGCTCTTTTCAGCAGAACGTCATTTTCGGTCATAACATACTCTCCAATCATCCGGCGGGCCTCCCTCACATAAATGTTGTAAGGCCAGTTTCCGTTATCAGTAAATTCATCCTTCGCAAAACCCCATTCTCCCATAGCAGAGTTTACTTCAGGAGGAAGTCGTTTATCGGTTTTCATGAAGTAAAGCAATCCCTTCTGGTATAATATATGTTCAGCCAGAATTTCTTTTCTGCGCTCATATGTGGCTTCGGGGTAGTCCCAGTTCATCCCGATATTGTCGAAACTTACAGGCCCATGGTTATTCACATCTGTCTTAAGGTTGGGAATGGGATCATATTTATTGAAGAATTCGTTCCAGCGTGTTGCAGATACTCTGGCAAGAAGTTCATACTGTGTGCTGTCATAACCCTCCGGTCTTGTTATCGGAACTTTGTTTTCAGGATGTTTTGTAAGACACAGTCTGTAGCAATAGGCCTGGATCTTATTGTCTCCTGTGCCATTTTCTCCGGGAGGATCGGGTGATATCCGGGGAAGCAGCCCGCTTGAGGGATCGCCCGGGATCTTATATGGATCTACTTTGTCCTTGAAATAGTGTCCATGGTGGAACACGTTTTTTTGCACCCCGTTCCACTCTTCATTATACAGGCTCCCCGGTTCTCTCCCTACTGTATATTTTACTCCTGCCGATGCCATAAGATCTCCTTCATAAGTGGCATCAACAAAGTACTTCCCGCTGAAAGTCTTTCCGCTGAGTGTCCGGAATGAAGCTATTGCTCCTTTTTTCAGAATAACTCCGCTATCCCTGTCGAGCCATTCGTCCCTGAAAACCTTGATCTTGTTCTCTTTTATCATAGTTTCGAATGCCTCCTCTGCGGCGTGTGGTTCAAAGATCCACATTGTCCGGTTTTCACCGTCAATCGCCGGATTTCCCTGTCCCTTGTTTCCGTATTCTGATTGCTTCTGCCAGTTCCACGATTCAGGTTTCATGTAATGCTGATAAAGAAGCTGGTAAAACTCCCTCGCCAGTCCGCCGATAACCTCCTTGTTGCCGGTATCGGTAAATCCCAGTCCCGATGAAGTGAGTCCGCCAAGATGTTTGTCGGGCGATACAATAATCACCGACCGGCCCATTCTCGAAACCTGGACAGCAGTTGTAACTGCTGCAGATGTCCCTCCATATACAATTACGTCGGCTTTAAAAGCGTTGGTTTCTGGTTTTCTGTTACAGCCAGTAACACAAAATAAGGACGTAAGGAAAATTGAGAAAATAATTTTTTTCATATAATCAATTTTTAAATCTTGATTTTTGCCACTAAGGCAGAGTTTTGATGATTATCTGGTTTAATCCTTGATTCATCCTGAATCTCTTTAAACCGGATTTCATTTTATTGTTGTTGAGTAAAACTACAAAATCTCCTTTATCTGAAATAACAAAATCGCAGATCATATTTCCAGGGATATTTATTTTATATTCTTTACCGCTATCGGTTAAACTGAATTCTGCCTCAATATTCCCTCGTATTGTAGGTACCGATATCCTGCTCTGCCGCAGGCTCCCAAGCTGAGGTTTAATTGTTGCCTTTGCATATCCGGGTTCAGAAGGAGCTATTCCCCACAGGAAGCGGGGTATAATGTTTGCCGGAGCCGCTCCCCAGGCATGGTTCCAGTCGGAGTTCGGCTTGTACTTCATATCCCAGGCTTCCATAGTGATTGTCGAACCGGATCTTATCATATTCCACCAGCTTCTGTCATTCGTTGAAGTCATAAGCGATTGAGCATAATCTGCTTCTCCGGCTCTGTACAAACCCTCAAGAAGGTATTGTGCTCCATATACGCTGCAGGCCATTCCCCTCGATTTGATAAAGCTGATTACACTTCCCATGTTTTCTTCAGGTACAAGCCCGAATGCAAGAGCCATCATATTGGCATGAAGAGAAGAGTGTTTTGATGTTTCTCCGTCTGTATAAACATTCGTGTTTTTATCGAGAAGAACCCGGTTGAATGAATACCCGACCCTTATGGCAGTATTACGGTAAAAGCTCTGATCCTCTTTATTCCCAAGATAGCCGGCCAGTTCCGACATACACATCAGTGAGTTATAGTATAAAGCATTAACAACGGTATTAATTTCTGTCAGCTCGTATCCATCGCGTTCACCTTCGGGGGTGGCCAGCTTCCATCCTGTATCTTTTTGAGCGGGAGGCCAGTCGACTATATCGCGAAGACGTTCCTTTGCATTTTTAAAGCCAAGTGATGCCATTATTTCATCGGTGCATCCCTTTGAACTTATCAGACCATCTTCGCGGGCAAGTGAAAGCAGGTTCTTATACTTAAGTTCGCTATAATAATTTCTTACAGACTCAATGTTGCCGGTGTACATGAAATCGTAATAAAACATCGGCACAGTATGCAAAATCCATTCCGTGGGCCAGGTAGGATGGTTGATGAAATATTCGTTGGTAAGCCGGGCTATAGAATATTCCCGGTCGGTATAATAATGTCCGAGCTGGTTTATATAGGCATCAGCTTCGTAAGGAATCCTTTCCCTGTCACCGTCAACATATAACCCTGCAAAGGATGTCGCTTTTATACTGTATTTGCAGATATCCCATATTTTGTTCAGAGTAGTGTCTGAGCTTGTAAATGAACTGAAACTGTCGTCGAAATAATACCACAGCGACCTGCGTGATATGTCTGAAGATTTCAGATCGCCCTGCCAGTTTTCAATTTCGCAATAGCGGAAGGGAATTATCACTCCTAATGAGTCGGGAAGAGGGACAGCAGCGCCAGTGGTATTTCTCTTGTCAGGAGGAAGGCTTTCAGCAGAGGAAAAAGACCCGGGCTTTCCTGCTATTTTGATCCTTGCATATCTGATAGTCCCTCCGGGATTCCTGTCAATCTCTCCGGATGCGGTCAGTTTTTCACCAAGATGTACAATAATTGTATCATTTGTTACATTTCGGATCTCGAGCTGAAGAGATCCGAAGGCATCCCGTCCGAAATCGGCAAAATATCTGCCGCGACCAGTCTGCTTCAGTAAAACGGGTTCTGAGGCCGGCGAAAGAAATTTATTCTTTGTTGTAGCATAGCCCGAAGGATTTCCTGTAAAAAAGGACTGGATCTCCGAAAAATCAGAGGCTATGTTCATCTCATCCCAGATCCTTACTTTCCAGCAGAAAGTTGATTCTGGTTTAAGAATATTTCCCCCGAATTCCACCTCTGAGGACAGGTCTGAAATCCTTTTTCCCGAATCCCAGATATCTGCAAGGTCCTTTTCAAGTTTCTCTTTTGATGAAGCAACCATTATCTGAAAGGCTTTCTGAGTTTTTGCACCTTCAGGTACTATCCAGCTGAATTCAGGTCTGAGATCCATCACTTCAACACCAGAAGGATCGCGGATAAGCTCTGTCATTAATCCGTAAGGCGCGTATGGCGAAGGATTATCTGATCCGAGTAGCAGCAGGACCGCCGGCAAAAAAAGCAGATGTTTTTTCATTCAGAGAGGAGGAAGTTTAAAAAAGTTGTTTACACGGATTATTTTAAGCTCAAATGGTTTGAAGGTAACATCCTCATCAGGACTCAGGTTTACAGCTTCAGCTGTATAGGGATTAAGCACCTGCCGGTTCCCGGCTGCAGAAAGCTGAATATTTACTGTTACTTCAGCAGGCTCTTCATTGAATAAGATGTAGAAATGATCTTCGCCTTTTACAACATGGCGATACCTGATACTTTTAGCGGAGGGAGAAAGAACCAGGTCGGGTTGTATTAATTTATCAATCGATGCAATCAGGCTCTCAGGAGAATCATAAACTATTGCTTTCCTGAAAATCGATTCAAAGCCTGAATTTCGCCGGATGAGCAGGCGTCCGGCTGAAGCCAGCTTTTTCAGCTTTGATTTTGCTTTGCGTGGCACATATGAGAGGCTGTCGAGGATGACAGCACTGTAATTCATTCCTTTTAAATGGATTCCTTTTGAATCGAGATCTGCATCCTCCCAAAGGTGCCTTAACTCAAGATAGTTGAAATCGCGCTGGTGCTCATAGCATGCTTTTGCCGGATCGTCGGGAAGCCAGGTTGCTTCACACAGTATGGCCGTCTGAGCTGCGTGAACAGCATCGGTGTTAATCCAGCTGAGCCTGCTGCATGCATCGGCATATGGTTTGTATGCACTCCACCATGCTGAATTCGGCCCTACATCGGGAGGCCGCTCATCAAGACGCGGGCCTCGCACAGAATAGTAAAACGCATGGGGTATAAGCAGGTTCTGACCTCTTGCGAAGCACCAGTTGGCGAGCCATTCCATTTCATTGAATGTGAGGTTATGGCCGTAAGCCCCGTAGAGCTCATTGGTATTACGGCGAAGCCCGAGATGTATCATCGCCGAGGAAGCGCACTTTGCCATTGTTGAATGCTGTCCCTCAAGGGCTTTGGGACCCGGTTCGACATATCTCCATACCAGATCCTGGCCCGGCATCTGGAAGTAACGTTCTGTGCCAATATCCATTGAACCTGCCGGATGCCCCATGAGAGCTATACCCTTACTGCTGCACCACTTGCCGAGCCTGCTGTAATAGTTTTCTTCAAGACAGATATTTATTGCCCGAAGGTAATCCGACCTGTGTTTGGCAGAGGTCGGGAGATCATTATACCAAAGGTCTGCAAGATAAGGCTTGATATCATATCCAAGGATCTTATTTATCTGGGGCAGCAGTGAAGCGTTGCCGGGAAGCACCCCACGCTGGCCTCCGCGGCCAAGAGGGGAGGGTTCATCTGTGAAAATGCCAATCACAGTATTGCCGAAATATTTTCCGAACTCTGTAGCATAGCGTTCATATACAAGGTCCATGAAACTTGTAACTGCCTCCGGATTGAGAATATCACCTGCCGGAGGGGTTTCCTCTCCGAGCTTGCTGCTTCCTTCTCCTGTGTAGTGCAGTCCCCTGATAACACCTCCGGATGGCTGGTCAACAATAGCGACACGCGCTCCTCCCGGACGATCGATAACAGTGATAAGCTTTTTCCCGTCGGGGAGCTGCAACTCTTCTCCGGGCTTCAGGTCAATCCTGGCAAGTCCCCGGGCTGCATGCGAAGGGTTGCGTGCAACCACCTGGCCGCTTGATGAACCCGAGGGGTACATCCCTTCATCATAGAGTATGACATGCATTTTTCGTTTTGCGGCTTCTTCAATTGCAACATTCATGAAATGTATCATCTCCGGTGACAGCCATTCCATATTTTCGGGAAGACCGATCCTCGGATGAATTACAAAACCATAAACTCCGTGTGATTCGAAATCTGCTATCTGCCTTACTATCTCTTTGTCCTTGAGCGTGTCGTTCCAGAACCAGAACGGCATAACTGAAAACTCCCTTGGCGGATTGATAAACTCCTTTGGGAGGCCCTGGCCGAATACAGCTGCATTAATGCTGCAGAAAAGGAGGAATAATGAGAAACAGTGCCTGATAGTGGATTTCATATCTTTAAAATTTCTGTAAGCTGAAGTTTACAGAAATAAAGATAATTATTTTTTCGGGAACCAGGGGAGGAAAGCGCTTGTCTTCCTGATGTATTCCCTGTATTCCGGCTTCTGTTCTTTAAGTGATTTTTCAAGCAGGGCAACCCCTGATACTTTTATAATCAGTGCTGTCATAAGAAGTGAACCAAGGGCCGGGACATAACTGCCTGCGTTCAGGCATAACAGCCCGAATCCCCACCAGACAGCCGAATCGCCGAAATAGTTCGGGTGACGGGTATATCGCCAGAATCCGGTATCAAGTACTTTACCTTTATTTGAAGGATTGCCCCTGAAGACAGCCAGCTGCCAATCGCCTCCGGCTTCAAAAATAAATCCGGTTAACCAGAGTGCAACAGCAAAATAATCAGGAAATCCCAGAGCTCTGCCTTCACTATAATACTGTGCACCAAGGAGAGGAGCGGAGATGAGCCACATAAGCATTCCCTGGAGAAGGAAGGTTTGGAAAAAGCTTATCCACCAGTACCTGTTTTCGCCATAGTTTTTACGGAACTGCCTGTATCTGAAATCTTCCCCTTTGCCTGCATTCCTCCAGGTGAGATAGACAGAGAGCCGTAAACCCCAGATAGCAACAAGAACCATCACGAGGTTCTTCCCTGGATCTGGCCCTCCTGTTTTCAGGTAGTAGAATCCGGCAGCGACAACAAATCCGAAGCCCCAGAAGAGATCAACAATGCTGACATTTTTAATGACTATGCTTATTATCCACAAGACTGTCATTAATGACAGAATTACAAGCAGTGCCTGCAGATATATGTGAAGGAAGCTCACGAGGCAGATCCTTAATCAAAAAGTAGAGCTACTGCAGCTGCTCCGATACCGGTATTTGCTCCGATCACCGGGGAAATATTTACAACAGAGGCCGGACTTTTGTCAGACAGGGCCATCATTTTTTCAGTGTACCATGAAGCAGCTTCGTCGTTATTAGCATGCAGGATAATATAATTCCAGATCTTTTTTTCACCGGTAAGCCTTCTGATGTGTCCCATCACTTTTTCCATATTGGCTCTCTGGTTGAAAGCTTTGTCGAATACTATGGCCTTGCCCGATTCGTCTATAGAGACTATTGGATTTATATTCAGGATCCTGGCTATCAATCCTTTTGTTGCTGATAGACGTCCGCCGCGGATAAGGTATTTTATGTCCCTTACACTCACAAGGATTTTTGTATCGCGCACCCATTTCTCAGTCATCTTAACAACCGCTTCGTGAGAATACCCTTCCTCTATTGCCCGGGCACTTCTAAGAACAATCAGTCCCAGGGCACCTGAAAGATTTTTCGAATTTATGACAGAAATCGGCTTGTTAAACTCTTTGCTTATTGCCTCTGCGGCCTTTTTGCTGCTGTTGAAAGTGCCGCTGAGCTTGTCGCTCAGATGGATAGCTATAACTGAATCATAGTGCGAAGAGAGATGAGAATAGAGATTTGTGAAGGCCTTCTCATTTACCTGCGACGATTTCGGATAGTGTTTATTCTCTTCAAGAAGAGTATAAAACTGTTCAGGCTGGATTGTAACCTTATCGAGGTAATGGTTTTCGCCAAAATTGATATTTACAGGAAGAACGTTTACCTGGTAGTTGTCGATAAGATCCTGTGAAAGGTCGCAGGTAGAATCTGTTACAAGCGCTATTTTCCATTTCCTGTTATAGACAACTTCGCTCTGCCTGACCATATCGTCGGCTTTCTGAAACGCCAGAGTCCCTGAATTTCTCAAATCCCTGAAAAGTTCGGCCGGATTGTCGGTATGGACATGCAAACGCCTCATCCTGTCGGAGCCTGCAACAACAATTGAGTCGCCATAATTTTCAAGGACTCCTCTAAGTGTGGCACTGTCCATTGAGCTGTTCTTGATAAGAGCTTCTGTGCAGTAGCGGAAAGAAGGTTTTTCGGGAATTACTTCCTCCATCTTTTCGAATACTGAGGTCTCAGCTTTTACCTGTACCAGCTCCTTGAGGTTCTGGCTTGCTATGAACTCGATAATGCCCTCAATGAAGAAAACAAATCCTCTGGCTCCGGCATCAACTACATTTGCTTTTGAGAGCACCTTGAGCTTTGTTTTTGTCTCAATCAGCGACTTGTTTAATATGGTCAGGGAATTGACAAACATCTCATTGAAGTCGGAGGTGGTGTACCTGTTTTCGTAGATATAGTTTGCCCAATCCTTTATTACTGTCAGCATGGTGCCCTCAACCGGGTCGGCGACGGCCTCATAAACATAACGGACAGAGTTTTTGATGCTTTCCGCAAACTGGCTTATTGTGATTGTTTTGTGATTGCCTGTTTCGCTGCTCATTCCATAAAGGAACTGGGCAAAGATGATGCCTGAGTTTCCCCGGGCATTTATAAGAGTGGTCTCTGCAATCCTGTCGGCAGTTACCTTGTACGACCTGTGAGGGTGAAGCGAATCAATGACCGCACGGATTGTGGATGCAAGATTTGTTCCTGTATCTCCGTCATTAACGGGAAAAACATTGATTTTGTTAAGTTCAACCTGGTGTTCAATAACTTTTCTCGCACCGGCAATAAACGTGTAGTACAATCGCCGGCCGTCCATTTCATTCAGGGGTGCTGGGGCCACTAATGTCATATCTCGTTAGCTTTCAAAAGTTTTGCAAAGTTAGTCAATATTATATAATTACTGCAAAACTCATTTATATCACTTAAACAGTATTCTGAAATGATTGTTTGATTTCCAATACTTTATTTTTACCACAGAGTGACGCGGAGTTTAACACTGAGTAACACGGATTTAATTCCCGATAGTATCGGGACCGTGTAACTCCGTGTACAACTCTGTGTAACCCCGTGGTTAAACAACTATTTAATCTGGTAGACCCTCACATAGTCGACTTCATATTTTATAGGGAAAGAGGATTTTGAAGGATCGCCGCCGTTTGCACCGATAGCCAGGTTGAGAAGCATATAATGCGGCTGAAGGAATGGGTTAAATCCATCAGGATTAACAGTCTCGCTTAGCTGAACTGTATTGAGCAACTCGTCATCGAGAAAGAGGCTTATTGAATCCTTGTTCCAATCCATTCTCCAGACATGGAATTTCTTTACCCATTGGGGATCCCTGTCTGTGAAGTCAGAAAGAGGCTTTTTCAGATCGTCCCATTTTCCGACATTCCGCTGACTTGTCCCCCAGGCGAAATTGGCAAGGATTGTAGGAACTCCTTTGATCCTGTAAAATTCCATGATGTCGATCTCTCCGTTCGACGGCCATCCTTTTGTAATGCCAAGAGTCCAGATAGCAGGCCACGATCCGCAGGAGGTATCTATTCTTGCCCTGATCTCGAAACGCCCGAACTGAAACTGTTTTCTGCCCCTTGTCTGTATGCTGGATGCTGTATATTCAGCGAATTCACGGGCCGATTTCCAGTTGCTGCTTCCGGCGACGTAAGAGGGATTTTTTACTTTTTCACGCTTTCCTTCAATAAGCAAAACCCCTTTGGAACAGTTTGCGTTTTCTTCCTGGTACCATTGCAGCTCCTGGTTCCTTACAAATCCCTTCTCATATCTCCAGATTGAAGTATCCGGTTTCCCGTCCTTATTAAACTCATCATTCCATATCAGCTTCATTCCTGATATCGTTTCTGGTGAAGAGAAGTCTGGTTTAAGAGGATTTGGATTCTGGGCAATCAGCACATTTTCGAAAAGGATTAAAAAGGATAGGAGTAATAATTTCATTAGTCGCATCATTTTTGTTATTTTGGTTATCAGTTTTTAATACCCGACTTTATAGACTTCCAGAGCTCTTTTGCGGGCAAATTCATGTTCCACAATTGGTTTTGGATATGAGGGTTTATCGACATCCTCAACCCATCTTCTTATATATTCTCTTTTCGGATCGAAACGTTTTTCCTGCGAATCGGGACTGAAGATCCTGAAATATGGAGCCGCATCGCATCCCGTACCCGCTGCCCATTGCCAGTTGCCGTTGTTGGAGGATAGTTCATAGTCGAGCAGCTTTTCCGCAAAATATGCCTCACCCCAGCGCCAGTCGATAAGCAGGTGTTTGCACAGAAACCCGGCAGTTATCATTCTTACCCGGTTATGCATATACCCTGTTTCATTGAGCTGTCGCATCCCGGCATCAACAATCGGATATCCGGTTTCTCCCCTGCACCACTTTTCAAAATCCGCTTCGTTGTTTCTCCATTCAATATCGTCGTATTTTGATCTGAAATTCTCTGTTACAACATGCGGGTAGTTGCTGAGGATCTGCATAAAAAACTCCCTCCAGATAAGCTCATTAAGGAAATGGGGATTAGCCTCAAAAGCAGTTTTTACGATAATCCGTATGCTTACTGTGCCAAACCGAAGGTGCGGAGAAAGATAGCTTGTCAGATCTGCAGAAGGAATATCACGGAATTTTTCATAGGAACCAATAATTGAAAGGTCGTAATCCCTTACAAATTTGCTGCTTTCGCGGAATCCCAAGATCTTTAAGAGAAGGAAAGGGAAAGCAGCACTGAAAAAGCCTTTCTGCGACAGGTTCAACTGAAGGTATTAAGGGTGATAGCTGCTTTGTATACTCCTGAAGCCATTTGTTTTTATACGGGGTGAATACTGTATAAGGAGAATTGTCGGCCTTTGTAATTTCTCTGCCTTCAAAAATAACCTGGTCCTTGAATGAGAGAAGAGGTATCCCATGATCGCGAAGTAACTCCTGTACAATGGAATCTCTCTCCTTTGCATAGGGCTCATAATCCCTGTTGACATATACTTCATTTACTCTGAATTCTGTCAGTAGTTTTTTCCACATCTCATGAGGATCGCCCTTCAGGATTTTTATTGAGCTGCCAAATACGGAGAGTTTTTCATTTATGGCGGCAAGGTTCCTGTAGATGAAAGTAATCCGGGGATCATCGCTCTGCAACTCATCAGTAATTCCATTGTCAAAAATAAAAACAGGCAGAACAGGCAATCCTGAAGACAGAGCCCTGTTCAGGGCTGTATTGTCCTCCAGCCTCAGATCCCTTCTCAGCCAGACTATATTTATTTTTCTTGGCATTAAATATTTTATTAATCAGGACTTCATAAATCGGTTATAATTGCTTAACTTATGCACTTATAAAAATAAGCAAACTTTATGTGGAACAGAAAACTTTTACCCCTGGCGATCATAGCATTGCCGGCGGCACTCATTCTTCTGGCTGTTTCAGCCTTTTCTGACAACGCTCCCTATCCCCAGGAAGACCTGAAAGCAAAGTATTCCTTCAAGGATTTTGAATCGGCAAAAAAATGCCGGACCTGTCATCCGGGGTTCTATGAACAATGGTCCCAGTCGATGATGTCACAGGCTTATACCCATCACTGGGATGAGATTGAGTACTTCGACCTTGCAGTACCGCATGCCAAAGCAAAGCCCGACCTTAAAGATCCTGTAGATGGCTGTAATGGCTGCCATACTCCACTTGCATTCATGAGCGGTCCGTTCCCTCCGCCCAGACCATCGGAAAACAGTATGGCTAATGAGTCGGTATCCTGTGAAGTTTGTCACCTTGTTCAGGGAGCCCAAACCGAGCCTCCGTTCAATTTCAGTTATGTAATCAAGCCGGGGATGACCAAATACAGCGCCAGGAAGGAATTTACTGATTCGCCCGCACACAAGATTGTAGCAACGGATTTTTTCAAAACCTCAGAGTTCTGCGGCAATTGTCACAATGAAAAAAATCCTTTTGGAGTGTGGGTTAAAAGCACCCAGCTCGAATGGAAGGAGGGTCCTTATGCGAAAGAAGGCGTGTTTTGCCAGGATTGCCACATGCCCAGGGCCGGTTACCAGTATGCCCTCATGGGTAAGTCTTATGCAGACTCCAGGCTGCACCTGTTTCACGGAGCTCACGATCCGGGAAAGGTGAGAGGAACTATTGAATTAAGGATTCAACCCGATATCAGGGAGGCTGAACCGGGTGAAAGTGTTGTCTTTACGGTTGCCCTCTTCAATCAGAAAACCGGTCATAAGTTCCCGACAGGATCCGTTGAGGACCGTATAGCATGGTTGCAGGTTGAGGCAACTAGATGCAAAAGGGAAGGTCTATCATCTGAATGTCGATAAGAAAGGATTTGAGGGGGAAGAATACACTATATCAGGCGACTATCTTGCTTACCAGGACATGAGTGTACCACTGGGTCATGCCCGATTTCAAAGGTGTTCAGCGCGACGGCATACCTGCCGGGAACAGGATTTTCAGAATGCCATATTTCGATCCTGAAGGAAGAATGACAATAATGCAGTGGAATACTGCCAAACAGGGGGTTGATTACAGGCTTGGTCCGAGAGAAACCAAAGTCGAAAACTTCACTTTCAAGCTGCCTTTCGATATAGCTCCCGGCGAGCTTAAGGTAAGGGCTGTCCTTAACTATCAGCTTCTTGTAAAACCGGTGGCCGATTTTCTGAAAGTACCGGCAGATGAGTCGGAGATAAAGATGGTAAACGAACATTTCACCGCAATAAAAATATTGCCCTGAGAAGATGCCTAAAATTTGAAAAATAAAAGATATGAAAAGAATACCATTATTCAGGGTTGCCTTAGCAGCATTAATCCTGATTCTGAATGCAGAAATTAATGTCAGCAACGCTATTCCGGCATTTGCCCGCAAGTATCAGATCAGCTGCCAGGTTTGTCACGCCCCGGTGATGCCTCGTCTGAAAGCATTTGGTGATGATTTTGCCGGAAATGGTTTCAGGATGACTCAATATGAAGCGCCAAGATATTTCATCCCGGCCGGAGATGAGAGGCTCTCATTACTAAGGGAGTTGCCGCTTGCAATAAGAATGGATGGATTTGTCTCGTATAATTTCAACGACAACGGGAAATCTGATTTCGCAGCTCCTTTTGTATTGAAAATTTTATCAGGCGGAGAGATCTCCGATAAACTGTCGTATTATTTCTATTTTCTTCTTAATGAAAGAGGTTCCATTGCAGGCATTGAGGATGCATTCCTCGTATACCACGACCTCTTTAATACAGGAATTAACTTCACTATCGGACAGTTCCAGGCTTCTGATCCTCTTTTCAAGAGCGAATTGCGCTTTACTCTTGAACCATATAAAATATATGGAGCCGCTCCTGGAAATTCAACTGCAGATCTTAAATATGACAGAGGAGTAATACTTGACAGGGATTTCAAAACAGGCACTACAGTCATTGGAGAGGTGTTGAACGGGTGCGGCATCGGAGAGGCTGATGCCGGATATCTGTTTGACAAGGATAAGTATAAAAACTTTATGCTGAGGATTATCCAGTCGATAGGGAAGAAGTTAAGTGTCGGGATCTTTGGATATACCGGCAAGGAAAGCGTTTCAGATGCATCAGGGTTTTATGCTCCCATTATGAACCAGGTAAGTATGATTGGCCCGGATATTTCACTTAACTTTGATGACAAGTTTGTCCTGAATGCTCAATATGTCAGAAGGACCGATTCACAGGTTTATAATGAATCGGGCGGAATTCTATATTCAGATGTTGTTACAAATGGCGGGTTTACAGAACTGATCTATTCACCAAAAGGTGATATGAGCAAATGGTATCTGGTAGGTCTTATGAACTGGGTAGAATCGAACCTTGATGATCTTGATTATACTTCAGCTACTTTGCATGCCGGTTATCTTCTCCGTCGCAACGTGCGACTTGTCACAGAGTTCACGCAGATAATTAATCCTGTTTCCTATGGCAAGGTCAGTGCAGGGTTTGTTTCTGCATTCTGAGTTCAGAATTTCAATTCTGTTACCTTACTGATATTTTTATCAGGCACATCGCCGCAATTTATTGTTTTGAAGTCTGTTACATTCTTCAGTACAAAAGTCGGAATACCTTTTCCGTGAGAGGCCTTCACATTTGTCAGAGATATTCCTTCTGCATCTTCAAAGATAAAAGGAGGCCTGCCATCTTCATTTTCGAGTGTGAGTTCAATATTTGTAAGACTTACATTTTTTGCGTGCCTGACAAAGAAACCGTATGCCGGGATCTTTCCGAATTCCTGCGGATCGGGATAAGCATTTTCCTTTTCCGGAACAACAAGAGCAGCCTGTTCGGCAGAAGCTCCTCCTTTCACCCGGACTGTAATATTATCCATTTTAATATCCTCAATTCTATATCCTGGTATTCCGAGCAGAAGGGAGGCATAGTCGGGGTTGGCTCCATAGGCAACTACATTGCTGATATTGATTCTTCTGAGCTGCCCGACGGGAGTCCCTTCCGGTCCTCTCATACGGGAACCAAGCCGCAGGAAGAATGGTGCTCCCATAACATCGCGCATTGTTATATTTGAGATTGAAATATCTTCAAGTATGCCGCCATCGACAGTTTCCAGGGCCAGCCCGCGGCAGAATTCAAATGTGCAGTTTGATATTGTGATATTCCTGAATCCTCCGTTTGATTCTGTTCCGAATTTAATCCTTCCTGTAACCACACCCCTGTCAGGTACTTTTCCCGCATTTTCGCGCTTATATGTTCCATCGAGGAAGGTACCGATATCAAAACCGCTTACCGAGCAATTTGTAATTGTAACATCTTCAGTGAAACGTGCGAACCCTAAAGCATAAGAGCTTTTAAGTACGATTGCATCATCAAATGGAGAGTTCACGCTGCAATTTGATATATGGACATGCCGGCAACAATCGATGTCGAACCCGTCACGATTGGTGTCGAGCTTTACATTATCGATTGTCATGTTATCGACACCTGTAGCAAGCAGACAAAAATGACCGCCTGTCAGTACAGTAATGTCCTTCAGAATTACGTTCCGGCATAGTTTTAATGCTATCGCCTTATTGGCAATGCCTGTTTTCGTATTGCCTGAACGTGTTAAGCCCTTGCCGTTTATCATCCCGTGACCGATGATGGCAATATTCTGTAAATTCTCACCCCAGATCAGGCTGTTATGCCAGTGGCTGTGGCCGAAATCCTGATATTTGTCTGATTCGTTCGGTTCCGGGGCATCATATCCACCCTTGCCCTGGTTTGGGTCAGCAGCTATTAATATGGCGCCATTATCAAGAAATAGAGTGATATTGCTCTTAAGATGAATTGAGAAACTAAGGTATTTGCCTGCAGGAAAATATATTGTTCCTCCGCCTGCAGCTGCAGCTGCATCGATAGCTTTATTGATTGATTCGGTGTCAAATGCAATGCTGTCTCCTTTTGCACCATACTCTTTAACATTATAATAAACTCCTGATCGCTCTGTTCCTGTTGTTTTTTGCGGAACGACAGGTGCAGATTTAATTTCAAGCAGGCGCGAAAGAACCTCTTCGCTTCCCTCGAAGACTGTTCCATGTCTCATGCCTTCAGGAAAAGTAATTTTATCTGAAATGTCTTCCCAGCTCTTCAGGTCTTTCGATCTGACAGCTCCCATCTTTTTTTCGGTGTATTTGTCAAAATAGAGATACCACCAATCACCAATCTTTAAAGCAGTTGGCCCTTCAGCCCAGTATTTGCCGGTTATGGGTTCAGAAGGCGAAGAATATGGTCCATAGAGTGATTTTGATGAAGTAACTCTTATATTTTTCTGGGGTGGAGTCCTTGTTTCGTCCTTAACAAACATCACGTACTTCTTTTTGTCCTTTATAATCGTAGCATCAATGACGTTGAATCCTTTGTCGTAGAAGAGTTTTGTGTCAGATAAAGTCACAAAATCCCTTGTTGTGACTGAATATACCCTGTGATTATAGCTGTTGTCGGCGGATGTCTCCGTTTCAGGGAATCGTCCCGGGATTGTCGTTGACCAGAAAATCAGGAATTGTTTTTCCTTTTTGTCATATATAATCTCCGGAGCCCAGCAGTTCCTTGCTGTTGGTTCCTTATCCATCACCTTGAGATACTTCTGTTCCGTCCAGGAGATAAGGTCTTTTGATGAAGAGTAACCGATCCCCCTTTCTGTCCAGCCTGCGGTCCAGACCATATGGAATGTTCCGTCATCAGTTTGAATTATACATGGATCGCGCATGAGTTTTGATTCGCCCACCCCGGGTGTCAGGAAAGATTTATCATTGTTCAGTGTCGTAAAATTCAGTCCGTCGCGGCTGTATGCCAGGTGAAGTCCGTCCTCGCCATTGCCCTTGAAATATGAGAAGAGGTAGACCTTTTCTTTTTCAGCAGCAGAGGCTAAGACAGGTATCGCAGAAAAGAAGTGAGAGGAGTAGTTTTTTCATAAATAATCAATATTAAGATTGTCAAAAAGAGCAATGTAAAAAGTCCGCTAGCGCGAGTTTGTAACTCGTGCCAAATCCTGATGTCTCTATTCAATGACCGAATGTGTCGAAACGAACATCAATAAGAGTACGGATTACAACCGAGCATACCACAAAGGCACGGATTACAAATCCGCGCCAGCCTCTTATGCGAGCTCGGCTAAGCCAAATCTACGCCAGCATCTTACCAGATTTATCATTTTTCAGTGAATTTCAGAATCGTTTCGTAGACCCGCTTTCTGGTTTCTTCGGGTGTCGGATTAAGCTCTTCTGTGGTAAATTTGCCATTTATCAAATCGATCCTTTCAAAGACCATCAGATAGAGTTCAAAAATAATTTCAAGACTGAGCTGATATCTTGGCTCTAAAAGGGGAGCAATCTGTTTGATGACATCATAGGTTTTAACCCTGTATTCATCAGCAATAATCCAGTATTCCCTTATCAGATTCCTGAAATTATCATCAACAGGCTTGTCCCTCGGCAAATTCACGCATCTTCTCCCTTGTAAGGCCATTTCTTGACTATCATGTCATCGGCAAAATAGCTCAGGTTGTTGAGCTGGTCTTTCTGAAAGTCGCGGATTATATGGACAATATAGCTGAAGACTGCACAAGGTGTTGATGCCCATTTGACATCAAAAGGAGGGTCGGCATATCTTCCGTCCTTTAATGAAATTCCGTTGAGATGGACAAAAATAGAAGCAGGGGCTACCGAGGCGCCTCCTGCATATTCAAGAAATGAGTCAAGTGTGGCGAACCCGTCGTTGTTGATATCGTAGATCATCGATTTTGCAAAGGCTTCCATGGGCCAGAGAGGGATGCTGAATCTTTCAAAGGTCTCTGCCAGTTCTTCGTGCAGCGGATTGCATTCCTCGGAAAGGATTATCATCTTAAGCCATTCGTTGACATTTGTTTCAAATCCTTTTCTGTCTTCAACTGCTATGAGCTTGTTTTTTGCCTTATAGTCATCGATAAGGTCGTCGATTGCCCTCATCAGTTTGTAACAGGTTTTTGCAGCACAAAACCTGTCGGTTTCCCAGAAATTTGCAGCTATAAGGATATTGGGATGATCCTTTATCTTATGAAAATCAATAGAATTAAAAATCTCTATGAAATTATCTGTCTGTGAATTCATTTACTTCAATAAGTTTTTTGTCCAGAATGCGTTCAGATGTCAGCCAGGCCGATAGCAGAACATTCGGAATGCCGTTGCCCGGATGAGTGCTTCCGCCCACAAAGTAAAGATTTTTATAACGCTTATGCTGATTATGCGGACGGAAATATCCCATCTGCATCATATTATGAGCCAGACTTCCGAAAACAGAACCTCTCGATATATTGCATACACCTTCCCAGTCTTCGGGGGTAAGACAGATCTCAAATTTAATATGTTCCTCGATATCATCAAGGCCTGCCTGCCGGAGTCTCTTTATAAGAGCCTGCCGTGTTTTCCTCTTCAGTTCATCCCAGTCCTGTTTTTTCATTTTGTCGACATGCCCGGCCCCGACAATGAAAGAGAATGTGTCCTCCCCGGGAGGAGCGGCTGATGGATCTGTCCTCGACGGGGCATGAAGATAAAAACTGGGGGTGTTGCTGATGGATTTATCTATGAAAATCTTATCGAGACCCTCACGGAAGTGATCAGAAAGAAAGACACTATGGTGACCGATCTGCGGATAAGCCTTGTCGAGGCCCCAGTGATAGCCGATTGCCGAGCACGAATACTTCATTCTGTCGAGCCTGGCCGATTTGCCTTTATCAGGAAGAAGCTTCCTGTAGACATAGGGAAGGTCAGCATTTGCCACCACAATATCTGCCTTTATTTCCCTGCCGTCTGCAAGGATGATGCTGTTGGCCATTTTTCCATTTACAGAGATTTTCTCTACAGGAAGATTATAATGAATTTTTACTCCTTCACTCCTTGCTGCGGCCAATAAGATCTCAACGATACTGAACATGCCGCCTTTCGGGAAAAACGAACCTTCTGTAAGCTCTGCTGCAGGCACCATCGAAAAGAGTGCAGGTGAATCAAAAGGGCTCTGTCCTACATAAATATTCTGAAAAGTATATGCCATCCTCAGGTGCTCATTCCTGAAGAATTTCTTTGCATAGCTGAAATTTGAAATATAAGTCTTGAGTTTAATGAGCAGGGCGAGATTCCTGAAATTCGTGAACTGGAAGATATTATCGAAGTTACGGCCAATCAGCTTATTTATCCCAAGATCAAAAATCCCGTAACCTGTCTTCACATACTCTTCTGATTTTTTGAAGCTGCCCGGTTCGATCTGCTCAAGCTGAGCTTTCATTTTCTCCTTATCAGGTGTAAAGGCAAGAACCTCATTGTTGTCGAAATATATTTTATAGAGATCCTCAAGCGGAGTAATTTGGTCATTCACAAACAAGGGTATGCCAAGTGATTCAAATACCCGTTTATATATTCCCGGCATCATAAGCATTGTTGCTCCCAGATCGAAACGGTGACCATCTCTGATCATTTGTCCGCATCTGCCCCCCGGGGAGGGATTCTTTTCATAGATGTCTACATCGTATCCATTTTTAGAAAGGTAAATTGCTGTGGCTATTCCTCCTATTCCTGCTCCGATTATTACGGCTTTTCTGTTTCCGGTCATGTTTTTTTATCAGGTCTGACGATCAAATTCCTTCTAAAGACTCCCAATATTTCCAATTGTTCCGTAAAATTGTAAATATTAATATCATATTTCAGATAAAACTAATTACTTTTTTTTGGTTTTTAAACAAGGTTTCACCGTACAAAATTGGAACTTTGTTTAAAATCTAACTCAATTACCTTTTTCATGAAATCCAAAATACTGAGATCCATACTTTACAGTCTGCTGATTGTCTTTGTTATAGTTTGTCTGATTGTGCTAACCCCGCGTATCTGGTCTGCTTTCAACAAGGATAAACCTCCGGTTGGATATTGCTTCATTGAACCGGCTTATCTTGCTATGCTTGTTGGACTCGAAGATCTGGTTAACCTGACACCTCCGGTACCTGATTCAGTTGAAGAGATTAAGGATATAGAATATAAAAGGGTTGGTGAAAAGGAACTTCAGTTTGATATATACCGGCCAAAAAACCTTGTAAAGCCGGCGCCTCTGCTTCTTTTCATCCACGGAGGCGGCTGGAAGGGAGGCAAGAGATCAGATTACCTTGTATACCTTGTTGATTTTGCAAAAAGAGGATATATCACTGCAACTGTATCGTACAGGCTTTTAGGAGATGGCCCTTACCCTGCCTGTGCTGAAGATATCCGTGATGCCGTGAAATGGTTATACAGTAATGGAGAAAAATATGGATATGACCCCGACCGGATTGCCCTTATCGGAGGTTCAGCGGGTGCCCATCTGGCTCTTCTGACAGCTTATGGATGGGGTAAGGAAGACCCAGACAGTGTTTTAGGAGACAGCCTCACTGCAAGTCACCGCATAAAAGCGGTTGTAGATATTTATGGCCCTTTTGACATGACTACAGAATATGCAAGAGTTCATCCGCTGGTAACAAATTTCATTGGCGCTTCATATGATTCCAGACCGGATCTGTACGAAGAAGCCTCTCCTGCCAAATATCTCGGTAAGGACAATCCGCCGACACTGATCCTCCATGGAACTTCAGACCAGCTCGTGCCCGTGAGCCAGTCAGATACTCTGAAGGCAAGGCTCGACAGGCTGGGGGTGCCAAATGAATATTACCGACTGCCGCTATGGCCGCATACCATGGATGTTGTGAAACGGGTCAACGATTACTGCCAGGTGAAGATGGCGGAATTCTTCAAAAAATACCTTTAATTGGTAATTTTCAGCGCCAGCTTTTTGCTTTCATTAAGCTCAAAGATCCATTTTTCAAACGACGGAGGACCGAATGTCCCCTTGGCATTATTTGAGAAGCCGTATCCCTCTTTCGGTATCCCGAACGTATTGGTATCGAGTTTACCGTTACCGTTTTCGTCATGGAAATACCGGAAAGCATATTTACCAGGCTTGAGATTTTTGAATGAAATGGAGCACATTCTATCCTTTATATCACCCATCGCCTGGTTCACTGTAACCTTTTTTTCATCAAGAAGTTCCAGCATAATTTTCCCGTCATCATTCTTAATGCCTGTTATCTCGATATCGAGGTTAAGCTGCGAAAAGGAATAACCTGAAATCAGGAAAATTCCAAAACCGGTTAGTATGAGTTTTTTCATGGCAGTCTTATTTTGAGTATGGAGTTTTAAATGTATAAATTCCCGATTGTATTTCACAGTTGGTCTGACCATCTTTTCCCGGGCTGACACGGATTTCCCCGGAACCTTTTACCGAAAGGTCACTTTCCGTGATTTTGTCAGGGTCACTTTGCGGAATGACAACAACGGCCTTGCAGTTGACAGGGATGTTAACTTCTATTGTAAGATTACCATTTTCAACTTTCCATGAGCTCGAAATGTCGCCGTGCAAAGTTCTGAAAGATGTCTTTGCCCAGGTCAGGTCGCCGACTATCTGTGGTGAGATCACAACTTCATCATACGATTTTGACCCTGGTGCCTGTTTAATCCCGCCGACCCCGCTGAAGAACCACTCCATAAGGTGTCCAAGCATCATATGGTTATTCGAAACATATTTCAGGGCAGCCCACGATTCAGTAAGAGAAGTTGCTCCCTTTGCCAGCTGGTATCCATATCCCGGGACATCATTCCTTGAGTTCATATCAAAGATCAGCTGCGAATAGCCTTCCTGTTCGAGCGCCCTCAGCAGGTATCTGTAACCGACATCCCCGGCAGTAAGGGCCTTGTTGTTGCGGATTATCGAATCGGCAAGATTTCCGGCAACCTTGCTTCTTAAACTGTCATCAACCATCCCAAAGAAGAGGGGCATTGCGTAGGCTGTCTGACTTCCTGTGGAATAGACTCCTGTTTCCGGATTAAGGAATTTATTGTTGAAGGAGTTCCTTATCTCTTCAGCCAATGATTCAAGGAAGATTTTGTCACCATCCTCACCAAGAACAGAGGCCATTTTTGCAAGCAGTTTCACATCATAAAAGAATATTGAAGTGGCAGTCACATCTTTTGGTGTCAGTTGCGCCTCTCCCGGGAATGCTGGTCCGAGATCGTACCAGTCGCCCAGCCCGTGGGAAAGTATGTTTTCATACGACATATGATAGAGATAGCTTACATATCGCTTCATCATCGGATATGCCTTTCTGACAGTAGCAGTGTCGCCATACCACTCATACATATACCATGGCAGAATTACGCATGCACTGCCCCATTCCGGCGAGTCGCGGAAACCCGCTTCGAAGGGAACAAATTCCGGTGCTATATCGGGAACAAGGCCGTTTAACAGCTGGGCTTCGATCATGTCATCAATGATCTTGGAGTAGAGATTATGGATGTCGTAGATATATTTTATTGAGTTACCCATCAGGTGGGTCTGTTCGAGCCATCCAAGTTTTTCCCTGTGCGGACAATCTGTGGCGACACTGGCAAGGTTGCTCTTTATCGACCAGTTTATCAGGGTATAAATTGAATTGAAAAGCTCATTCGAGCAGTTAAAACTGCCTGTTGCCGGAGATGAATTCCTTGTATGCAGGAACTGAAGAGATGTAAGTACAGCTTTTCCGCCTTCTTTTGGCCCGTCTGCCGGAACAGCCCCCGATACCTGCACATATCTGAATCCATAATATGTGAAACGCGGAATCCAGATCTCCTCCTGTATCTCCTTTCAGAGTATACTGAAAGTAGTATGGTGCTCCTGTAGCCCTTTGTGTTACAAGCGAATCCTCCCCCAGGAGCTCGCCGGGAGTTAATCTTATTACATCTCCTTTTTTGCCGCTCACTTTCATCTTTAAGATCCCTGAGGCATTTTGTCCGAAATCGTAGACAAACAATGTATCCTGCCTGGGAGTAATGCTAACGGGGTCAAATGTTTCCTCAATTTTTAAAGGATGGTCATTTTCGGGCCGGAGCTCACCACCCGGTTCCTTTACAAGCAATGAAGGCTGCCATTTTGAATCATCAAATCCCGGCTGATCCCATCCGGTTTGTTCCATCCTTGCATCATAATCCTCACCGCCATAGATACTTGAAAAAGTGATGGGTGATGGAGAGCACTTCCAGCTGTTGTCGCTTACAACTATCTCCTTTGTTCCGTCTGTATATGTCAGCTCCAGTTTCATTATCATTTTGGGAGCGCCGTATGCTATTACGAGCTTCCTGTATCGTTCCCTGTTTATGTTATAGAATCCGTTTCCTGCAATTACCCCAAATGCATTTGATCCGTTCCGGAGGTTTTCAGTTATATCAAAAGTGTTGTAGAGGCAGGTTTTCCTGTAATCGGTCCATCCGGGAGAGAGGAAGCGGTCACCGATCTTTTCTCCGTTTACAGACAACTCATAGTGCCCGAGACCGGTTATGAAAACAGTGGCATGAGAGATCTTTTTATTTACCTGGAATTCTTTTCTGAAATATGGTATTGTAGTTTTTTCTACTGCGATACTGCCCAGATTGTTACCGTTCCCATGAACCCCCGGCACCAGCAATAATGAATCGGGGATCTCTTCATATCCAATCCATTTTGCAGCCCCCCACTGCTCCTTGTTGAACAGACCGGTTATGAACGCAGCAGGCTCGCTCCACTTCGAAGGATTTCCTTGCTGGTCCCAGATCCTGACCTTCCAGAAATAATGTGATCCCGGTTCAAGAGCCGGTCCGCTATACCTGATTGAGGTCGATGAAGAGCTTACCTTTCCGGAGTTCCAGAGACATTTTTTTTCTGATTTAAGGCCTTTTTGAGTGCCGGCAAGCAGGATCTGGCAGGCAGACTGGGTTGTTCCCCTTGCTGTTGACAGGTCAATCCAGCTCAGGTCGGGTTTGTCACTGGTCCCGGCAGGGTTTACAAGATTGTTGCATTTGAGACCGGCAACTGTAAGATACTCTGACTTATCATTTGAACAAGTGCTGAAAAGCAAAACCAGAATAAAGAAAACCAGAGTCTTTTTCATTGGCAGAATTGTAATCTGAAATAAAAATACAAATCCTGCCGGATTAATCAGTCGAAGATGAATATTTCTTCTATCCTTGATTCAAATACCTGTGCAATATCGTAAGCGAGTTTAAGGGAGGGATTGTATTTATTCTTTTCAAGAAAAACAATAGTCTCCCTCCGCACATTTACCTTTTTTGCAAGATCATCCTGTGTCAGGTTGATATCTTGCCCGGAACTCCTTAATCCTGTTATTCATTTTTCAACCCGGTGAAATTTATAATAACCCAGCAAACTGCAAATGAGACTGCCATTCCCATGATGCCTACGCCGATAATAGTATGGGTTTCCAATTTTAATCTGTCGCTGAAAAACCCCAAAGCAAGCCAGAGATAGATTGAAATGTAATACGAGAATGCAGCTGTTTTCTGCATTATCTTTTTTGATAGCTCATCTTCGGCGGGTTCGCCTCTTTTTGCGCTGGTGAGCCTTTTATAGGCAGCAAATAAAGCAAAGCCGACAATCAGGATCAATACTCCAAGTTCAATCAGATCAGCAGGTTCATAAGCAGTGTCAATGTTCATAAACCACAGTACCGTGGCAATTATTACCAAAGCTACAATCACAAACATAACGACAACTCTTTTCATAATCGAGAATATTAGTTAAGTATATCTAACACAAAGTTAGAAATAAATAACATTAACTTCCAAATGTTTTTGTAATTATTTTTCAAAAAGATGAAATATTACGGTGTGCTGCACTGGAAAAGGAGAAAAGGATGTCTCCTATTCTACAAATATTTCGCTGCGCTGCGACGCTGCTCTGCAGCTCAAATCCGGAGAAATTAAAAGCTCGTTTTCTACAATTGTTTCGGTGCTCTGCACCTGAAATGGTGGTAGTAAGAACTCTTGTCTACAAATTTTTCGCTGCTCTGCAGCTGAAAAAAGTAGAGTAAAAAGTCGTAGTGTATATGCTTTTAAAATATGGATTTCAGGTGCAGAGCACCGTCATATTTGTAGCAACAGGGATTAATAAGGATATTTCAGGTGCAGAGCACCGTCATATTTGTAGAACATGGATTATATTAGTTATTCCAGGTGCAGAGCACCGCAATATTAAATCTACAGTATTACCGTAAGTCCCTCATTGAACAGGTAAGACATCCCTTTCTCTGTCGATTTTAATTCAATGACCTTTACCTGCATAACTGATTTTCAGAGGATTTCCGAGCTTCGAGGTGATCTTTGCCTGTTTCAGCTTTCCGTTTTCCCAGTCGATATCGACCTCAAATCCGCCTCTTGCCACAATTCCATGAATATATCCCTTTTTCCATGCTGAAGGGAGAGCAGGAAGCAATTCAACCTCTCCGGCATGGCTCTGGAGAAGCATCTCGGTTATTCCGGCCGTTCCTCCGAAATTCCCGTCGATCTGGAACGGCGGATGATTATCGAAAAGATTGTTTAGTGTTGACTTTCTCAAAAGAGCCAGCACGTTTTCATAGGCGGTATCGCCATCCTTAAGCCGCGCAAAGAAGTTTATTATCCAGGCCCTGCTCCATCCTGTATGACCTCCTCCGTTTGCAAGACGGTAATCAATTGTTTTTCTGGCTGCTGCAAGAAACTCAGGATTTTTCTGCTGGGTAATCTGGTCCCCGGGATGCAGTCCATAGAGATGTGAAATATGCCGGTGACCCGGTTCCGGCTCTTCAAATTCCTCCGTCCATTCCATGATCCGTCCGTCAGCGCCTATCTGAATAGGAGCAAGCTTCTCAAGGGTCTTCTCCATTTTCTTTCTGAAAGATTCGTCAAGATTCAGGATTGTACTTGCTTCAATTGTATTCTGTAAAAGATCGCGTATGATCATGTGATCCATAGTTGGTCCCATTACCATGCTTGCATTTCCGGTTCCGCCGGGTATTTTGAACCTGTTTTCAGGAGATATTGACGGACCGGAAACAAGGTATCCGGTTTTAGGGTTCTTAACAAGCCAGTCGATGCAGAATTCAGCAGCCTCCTTCATTATCGGATAGGATTTTGTTCGCAAATATTCCACATCTCCTCCGAAGCGGTAATGATCCCAGATATTCTGGCAGCTCCAGGCAATGCCCATTGGCCACATGCCGTAGCCTATGGCTCCTTCAGGCTCGGTGAAATGCCATGGATCAGTAGTATAATGGGCAACGGTACCTTTCATTCCATAAACCTCTTTTGCGGTCCGGCGTCCATTCGGCCTCAGGGCATCGATGAAGTCTATGAAGGGAGTATGAAGCTCGCTGAGGTTTGTGATCTCTGCCGGCCAGTAGTTCATCTGGATGTTGATGTTTATATGGTAATCGGCGCTCCAGGGCGGCTTGAGTCCGCTTGCCCAGATGCCCTGAAGATTGGCTGGCAGCCCTCCGGGTCTTGAACTGCTTATGAGAAGATACCTTCCAAACTGGTAATAAAGCTCGAGAAGGTCGGTGTCGACATAACCATTCTGCATTGCTGCTATTCTGGCATCGGTGGTGAACCAGTTGCCATCGCTTTCTCCGAGGTCAAGAGAGACCCTTTTAAATAAAGACTGATAATCAGTGACATGAGAAGTTCTTATTTTTTCATATTCCTTTCCAGACACAGCATTCATGTGTTGCTGAGATAGTGTCTTTTCGTCGTTGCCAAAGTAGTTGGTTGCGGCAGTCAGGAACAATGTCACGCTGTGGGCTTTTTCAATCCTGATACTGTCTCCGGAAGATGATATTGAACCTCCATCGGCCAACACTTTCAGCCTTGCTGCCAGTTTTACACCGATTCCGTCACCAACATGTTCCGTCATCAGGATTTCATTTCCCGATGCCTGTATTGATGCTTTATCGCCATCTCTCGACAGCTTTGCAGTGAAAGTAATTGAGCCGGGTTTATCTGCTGTGAGATGTACAACAACAGCCTGACCGGGCGCAGAGGAAAAAATCTCCCTGTTATAATTTACCTGTCCTGCCGTGAAGGAAATCCTTGCCACAGCCTCCTCGATGTCGAGTTCCCTCCGGTAGTTTGAAACGCCGCGTTTCGGTCCGAAATTCAGCCAGAGGTTCCCGAGCGACTGGTAACTTGCGCGTGGATTTGGTTGCTTTCCCATAATGCCTTTCTGCGCAAGTTCTTCAGCCTCTTTGTATTTTCCTTCGAAGAGTAGCTGCCTGACCTTAGGAAGGTTTTTCAGGGCATCGGGATTTGCGTTCCAGCGCTCCTCTCCCGACCACACCGACTCCTCGTTAAGCTCGAGCCTTTCAGTTTCGATGCCTCCGAAAACCATTGCTCCAAGCCTGCCATTTCCAACAGGCAGTGCATCATTCCATGTTGCTGCCGGCTGGTTGAACCAGATCTTCATCCCTGAGGGGGTTGTTTGGGAGATAGCGCCGCCGCCGCAGAACGCAGTTAATACCATTGCTTGCAGAAACGCGATGCATCGCGTTTTTACAAAATATGTCAGTTTGTGTTTCATCTGTACGGATTTGTATTCATTCAAATTTAGCGGATTTATTTAATTTTCACGACAATCCACATAAATGTAGAAACGCCATGCATGGCGTTTTTACATGCATGGCGTTAGAATTGTAGAAACGCCATGCATGGCGTTTTTACAAGCAATGATTATTGTTCCTGTTATTTCTTCAGCAGATCGCGGATCTCTGTCAAGTAATATTTCTTCTTTTGTAGGTGCCGGGGGAGCGGCAGGAGCAGCTTCCTCTTTTTTCTTTGAAGCGTTCATGGCTTTAACCATCAGGAAAACCACAAATGCTATAATCAGGAAATCAAAGACAGCCTGCAGAAAATTGCCATAATTCAGGGTTACAGCCGGGTTTTCTCCGACAGCAGCCTTCAGAATAAGTTTCAGTTCTGTAAAGTTGACGCCGCCGACAAGCAATCCAATGGGTGGCATAATTACATCAGCGACTGCCGACGCTATGATTTTTCCAAAAGCGATACCGATAATGATACCGACTGCCATATCGACAACATTTCCCTTCATTGCGAAGGCTTTGAATTCATCAACAATTTTCATAATGTCAGGTTAATTTTAGGTTAGTATTAGAATTTAACTGATAATCCGACTCCAAGTATCTCCTTAAACTGGACCTTCGATTTTACACCTTCTCCAGGTTGAATTACTCCGTTGTTATTATTGTCAAATGGGACCATAATATCATCATCATAGATAAGCTGGGTGATGAAGCTGGCATTCAGAAACTTATTGACTTTAAGTGTTGTAAGGGTTTCCCAGTTCACATCAATGTTTTGCGGATTATTGGCGTAGTTTGAGAAGAGATCGAGCTTAGTTGTAAACCCGACATTCTTAAGAAACTCTCCTTTAAAATCGGCTTTTGAGTAAACTGCCCTGAAGTAACCACCAATCTCACTTCTAAACATTTCACCAGGGGAAACCCCGAACGCTCCCGCATCAGAAAGGGTCTCATCATTGACAATTGTAAACTTGCCTGTCAACGGTGCGAGGAAGGCACTGAAATAGGCATTTGGTTTATAATCGAGACCTAATGCTATCATCAGATATGCGGGTGACAGAAAGTTTGATATCTTGTTTGTCACATCGGGATAATTATATCCTGCCGTAAACTGTGTTTTGAAACTCACCAAAGCGGAATAGTAGAATTTGCCGAAAGCCTCTCTTCCGTATTTTGATACGAAGTCTATCTTGTCATCGGTTTTCCTGAAATCCTCGTCCTTCCCCTGCTTCAGAAGTCCGTAGCCAAGATCAAGACTGTTATCCCAGGCGCTTTTGCCTTTTTTATAATTGGCAAAGCCGCTGAACATTCCATTGAGTGAAATTGAGTTTTGACCGCCAGATGCCCAGTTTGTAAGTGATGTCTGAGCCATGCTTAATGTAACGACACCTCCCTTTTTCCAGCCCATCGTAGTATCGGTAGTCACTGTCCTGAGCAGTTTTTCGGCATCCGTAACCTGGGCGGATGCTATGCTGCTGACGAACAGCAGAAACGCAATGCTTTGCAAGAGAAACGCAATGCATTGCGTTTTTACAATGCGTTGCTTTTCTACAATCCTGGTTAGAATATTACGCTTCATCTATTTTTCAACTTCCTTGATTTCTGCTTTAGACGCATTTTCCTTAACTGAAGCAATACCATTGGTGCAGCCGCTCATACTTTTGTAGTTCTGGCTTGTTCCGATAACCTGATTATTGCCCGCAAGCATATTGAACCTGTACATTTTGGTAGGGGTCTGATTTGTTGTAAATCTCTTTGCATCCCCTGCATTCTTTTTTACTGATTCAATGCCGTTAAGACAAGCGGCTTTGCTTGTGTAACCCTCGCTGCTAAGGATTGTCTGACCATTACCAGCCTTCAGACGAAAGCGGAATTCATTGTTTTTACCACTTTGGTATACTTCAAATTTTGCCATGGTTTTTAGATTTAAGTTGATATTTAGTTAATTTGAAAATGCACTAAAAATTGGGTATAATATCAGGTGTTATTTTATCCTTTCAGGAATTTCCCCAGAAGATTTTTAGCCACGCCTCCCAGTCCCTCCTTTTGCCGCTCCTCCAAAGATCTCATTCAGCGGAGATGGATCATCATCAGGTGTTGTGCTGTTCTTCTTGGTAATCATATTTATCAGAGCCGGAATTGCAACTGCTGCAATTGTCTTAGATATTTCAGGTGAGAGACCGAGTTTGCTTGTAAGGTTTGCAATCACACCGGATGATATGTTTGACTGGAGACTGATTTGCTCCGGGATTGTTGGCTTGTTTCGAAAAGAGATTCATTACATTCGAAAGATTTCCGCCGAGCATCTGGCCTGTAACCTCTTTTTTGGTTACATCTCCGATTACCGAGAATACCTTATCAAGATTGTTTGCGGGGAGTTTAGTCTGACTTAAAATCTGACTTCCAACTTCCGATTTCAGCGTGCTGAGTAGATTTTCAATCATTATTGTGTGTTTTAAGTTAAAGAATTCTAACAAATTTACATAAGTTTTGTTTAACCATCAACTATATTAGAATTTGTTTAACCATCAACTATATTAGAATTTGTGATTTTATTATCATTTAAAATTAAGCTAAATTGCAAAAAGAATACTGAATAAATAGAATATAAAAAATTGCCATGGATAAGAGAGAAGCCTTTACGGCTCATATTAACGAAGGTTATGCCTGCAAAGGCGATAGTATTGTTCTCGGGGGTGCCATGCTTGATGGTCAGGCTATCCAGGGTACCCAGGTTAAAGTACCGTTGAAAACAATGAACAGGCATGGACTTATTGCCGGTGCAACAGGTACCGGAAAAACAAAAACACTCCAGGTGATCTCAGAGCAGCTGTCAGAAAAAGGAGTACCGGTTCTTTTAATGGATGTAAAGGGAGATTTGAGCGGTATTGCCATGGAAGGCGAGGAGAAACCTTTTATAACCGAAAGGCATGCAAAGCTTGGTCTTCCATTTTCTCCGAAAGGATTTCCTGTGGAATTAATGTCTCTTTCCGAACAGGATGGTGTCACGGCTCAGGGCAACAGTTTCTGAATTCGGCCCGGTGCTTCTTTCGAGGATCCTCGACCTCAACGATACCCAGGCCGGCGTGCTTGCTGTTATCTTCAAGTATTGCGACGACAACCAGCTTGCTCTTCTCGATCTGAAAGACCTTAAAAAGGTGACCCAGTTTGTTACGGAGGAGGGGAAAGAGGAAATAGAAAAGGATTATGGCAAGATATCCACTGCCACTACAGGCATAATAATGCGTAAGATCCTTGAACTTGAACAGCAGGGAGCCGAACTGTTCTTCGGCGAGCTCTCCTTTGATATCAGGGACCTGCTGAGACGCGACAGAAGCGGGAATGGATATATAAGCATCATCAGGCTGACTGACATACAGGACAAGCCTAAACTCTTTTCAACCTTCATGCTTTCACTGCTTGCGGAGGTTTACAGCCAGATGCCCGAAAAGGGTGATGCCGATAAACCTGAACTCGTGATATTCATCGATGAAGCGCATCTTATTTTCAACCAGGCAAGCCAGGCGCTGCTCGACCAGATTGAGAACATAGTGAAGCTGATCAGGTCAAAAGGAATTGGAGTCTTCTTTGTCACTCAGAATCCGACTGATGTTCCCAACGGTGTCCTTTCGCAGTTAGGGCTGAAAGTGCAGCATGCACTCAGGGCCTTTACTGCAATCGACCGTAAAGCGATAAAGCTGACTGCAGAGAATTATCCTCTTTCCGATTACTATAAGACAGATGAAACAATAACTGCACTTGGAATCGGCGAAGCACTTGTGACTGCCCTGAATGAAAAGGGGATACCCACTCCGCTTGCCGCTACAATGCTCCGCGCCCCAATGAGCAGGATGGACATCCTTACGCCCGATGAAATTTCTTTTCTGAACAGGTCATCTGACCTGGTACGCAAATACGGACAGACTATGGATCGGGAGAGTGCCTATGAGATACTTAGCAGGAAGGTATCGGCTATAGAGAAGGAAGAAGCTGAGGAGGCAGAGAGGAAGGAAAGGGAGAAGGGGAGAGGGGGAGAATGGGGGAGGTCTGCAACCCGGACTTCAAGAAGCACCAGAACACCTCAGGATCAGATGGTAAAGGTACTTACAAGCGCAACCTTCATCAGAGGCGTCTTCGGGATCCTGAAAAAGGTGATGAAATAATATATTATTGTAAAATCGCGATGCATCGCGATTCTACACAAATTGCAATACATTGTAAAAATGCAATGCATTGCGTTTCTACTAAAATATTCAAATGTTATGAAAATCAGATTGCTGTTGTTACTTGTCATCCTGTCCTGGATTGTGTGTCCTGGTTATTCTCAAATAGTGAATTCATATCAGAAGCCTCTCCCGGAATCTTTTGATAAATATTGTAATTCACCTCTCGGGAAAAATGTATTTGTATTTGATCCGTCGATGGACATGAAGGAGATCCAGACTGTGATCGATACTCTTTTCAAAAGGCAATCAGCCCGGAGAAGCGAATTCAGCAAAAACCGGTTTGCCCTGCTTTTCAAACCCGGCAAATATAACCTCGATGTTAAGGTTGATTATTACATGCATATTATCGGGCTGGGAGAGTCGCCTGCAGATGTCATAATCGAAGGAGCAGTGAGGTCAAATACAACACATGGGAATAGTGTACTTACAAATTTCTGGCGGGCTGTCGAGAATGTGACAATAATCCCGGTGCAAGACACAACAATGGTCTGGGGTGTTTCGCAGGCAGCTCCCATGAGGAGGGTATGGATAAAAGGCAATTTGCAGCTGTTCGACAAGGGCTATGCAAGCGGTGGTTTTCTGGCAGATTCTAAAGTCGACGGAGTGGTTACCTCGGGTCCTCAGCAGCAATGGCTTTCAAGAAACACGCAGTGGAAAAAATGGTCGGGCGGCAACTGGAACATGATGTTTATAGGGGTTCCCGATGCTCCTGCCGAAGACTGGCCGGCAAAACCTTATACTACTATAAAGGAAACGCCCCTGATTCGTGAAAAGCCCTACCTGGCTTTCAGCAATAAAGGATTTAATGTAAAAGTCCCGGATCTTAAGTACAACAGCGTCGGTCCCGGCTGGCTGAATAATGTGAAAGACAAGAAAAGCCTGAATCTGAAAGATTTTTACATAGTCAAAGCCGGTATAGATAATTCAGAAACGATAAATTCAGCTCTTGCAAAAGGGAAGAATCTGTTGTTCACCCCTGGAATATACCAACTCGATAAAAGTCTTAAAGTTACCAGGGCCGCGACAGTCATCATGGGAATCGGAATGGCGACGCTTGTCCCGGAGAATGGAAATATTGCGATGGAAATTTCAGATGTTGACGGTGTAACAGTTTGCGGTCTGATAATAGATGCAGGCAAGATAAAATCAGAGGCCTTGCTTAAGGTAGGCGAGGGAGTATCGGCAAAAACACACAGTAAAGACCCTGTTTTTCTTTATGACATGTTCTTCAGGGTAGGTGGTCCGCATGAAGGTACAGCTTCGAGCTGTCTTGTGATAAACAGCAATAATGTCTGTGTCGATCATGTCTGGCTATGGCGTGCAGACCATGGAAACGGAGTGGGATGGGATAAGAACTGGTGTGCAAACGGACTTATTGTAAATGGCGCCGATGTAACAATATACGGACTGTTCAATGAGCATTTCCATGAATACCAGACACTCTGGAACGGAGAGAACGGGAGGGTTTATTTCTACCAGAGCGAGATGCCTTATGACCCGCCCACTGTCGATTCATGGAAGCATGGCGACACATACGGTTATGCCTCATATAAAGTGTCAGATAATGTGAAAAATCATGAAGCATGGGGAATAGGAATTTATAATGTGTTCTATGATGCCCCGGTTATTGTTGACAATGCAATTGAAACACCTGCTGCCCTGGAAAGCAAAATGCATCACATGATCACCTTCTGGCTTAACGGTAACAAGGAGAGCTATGTTAAAAGCATTATTAACGGCAAAGGAGGGAGGATTGACGTGAACAACAGGAAGGCCACGATGAAATGATTGTTATTGTAAAAAACGCGATGCATCGCGTTTCTACAATCGCGTGGTCTGATTTTTGCTGTTAATTAAATAACAATCTTCTCTGAATGCGAAAAATCATCCTGTTCCTGCTTTTTATCAATCTATATTCATTTGGCGATGCCCAGATAATTAGAGGGACGATCAGGGATCAGAATAATGACAGCACGATCATTTTTGCCTCAGTCTACATCAACGGAACATCTGTAGGAAGTCATTCAGATCAGAATGGCAATTTTAAGCTGGACATCACAAAGTATCGTTTAATGCCTCTGACTGTGAGTGCATTGGGATATTATTCAGCCACCATTACTGAGATCCCAAAAAGCAGTCAGTTTGTTGTTTATCTTACTCCAAAACTATTCGAATTAAGGGAAGTTGTAATCTCTTCCAAACCGTCGGCCGGAGAGAAGGAACGTAAGCGAAACCTGAAATTATTCAGGAATGAATTTCTTGGGTCAACATCCAATGCTGTGAATTGTGAAATAACAAATGAAAATGCCATATCTTTTGCGGTCTCCCCTGACGATGATACTCTTAAAGCCTGGTCTTCCGAGCCTTTAATTATTGAGAACAGATCTCTTGGGTACACTATTACATATTTTCTTGACAAATTTGCGATCGGCAGAACTAATAACTTCCTGATTATTACAGGGAACTACATCTTTAAGGAGGACACAACAACAGATCTGGCACAAAAAGAGGTTTTTGCCAAAAAGAGAAAAGCTGCTTATATGGGTTCCAGGATGCATTTTTTCAGAGCTCTTTGGGACAATAGTCTTGAATCAGCCGGGTTCACAATATTAAATTCAAGTTACCGGGAATCCGTTTATGAAGAAATCGTTATTGAAGATATCAGCGGGAACAGTGAACCAGTGAAATTTCTAATGAGCGGAGGAACACTGAATATAAACTATAGCCCAAAATTCGACAGAACTCAGATTAACCCGAGACAAGCGGATGTTTTTTTTGACAAATCAGGATATTTTGATCCATATGGGATAAGCTGGAGTGGTGATATGGGAAAGCAGAGAATTGCCGATCTTCTCCCCTTTGACTATACTGAGGAAATCAAAATGGAGAAAATCAAAATTGAGCAAGTCATATCAATTAGCGACACGGCATCTGTTATTGAAAAAGTTTATCTCCATTCTGACCGCACTTACTACTATCCCGGCGATGATATCTGGTTTAAAGCATATCTGATTGAAGCTGATAGCCGGCTGCTGATGGATCACAGCAATAATCTGCATGTTGATCTGATTTCACCTTCTTTAAAGATAATAGAGAGCCGGGTAATTCGCATTGATGCCGGGTTAGGCAATGGGGATCTCAGATTGCCGGTCGAATTGCCTTCAGGAAGATACCTGTTACGGGCATATACAAACTATATGAGGAACTTCAGTGAAAATCTTTTTTTCAAGCGCGAAATCATAGTGGTCGGTCAGACCAATCCTGAGAGTAACCCTAATGTTGAGACTGTAACAAAAGAAAACAGAATTAATATGGGTTTCTTTCCAGAGGGAGGTTCGCTGCTTGATAATGTTTCGACAATTGTCGCTTTCAAGGCGGTGGATGCAATAGGCAGAGGTTGCGAAGTTTCTGGCGAGGTTTACGCATCGACGGGAGAGCTGATCACTAAATTTAAATCGACATACCAGGGCATGGGGACTTTTTTTCTGAAGCCTTTTCCCGGAATAAAATATTATTCAGTTGTCAGAAGCCATAATGGAGTGGAAACTAAGAGTGCGATCCCCGGGAGTTTATCATCCGGGGTAACAATGGCAGTTTCAAAAACCGGAGGAAATGACCTGAAGGTCACAGTAAAAACCAATACCCTGACCCTGCCTTCGCTTCTTGGAGATAATCTTCTTCTGAGCATTTCCGCACGGAAGAAGGTCTTAAAGACAATAAACTTTAAAATCAAATCGGTGACCAACAGTTTCACTATCGGAACTGACGATCTACCTGCCGGTATAGTGATGCTGACTTTATCAAACAATAGCGGCCTTCCGGTTTCTGAAAGATTGATTTTCATTCAGAAGGACAAAGATGTTGCGATTAGTATTGAACCTGATAAACGTGAGTATGAAAAACGGGATCCGGTATCGCTCAGGATTTCATTAACTGCTGATTCGGGCCTTAGCAGGGAAACATATCTTTCCGTTTCCGCAGCAGAGAGAGGTTCTGATAGCACTTACTCTGAATTTTCCTCATCAATTTCTTCGTGGTTTCTTCTTGAATCTGATGTTCATGGCATTATTGAAGAACCATCATATTATTTCAATCCGGCAAACTTAAACAGGAGGAAGCCAAGGATAGTTCAGCGATAGAAAACATCATAACAACTCACGATGACCTTTACAAATCTGAAGTGTATCCGGATTCATTTAAATCATTGAATGCTAAGGAAGTCAGGAATTATATCGCTGCAGCAAAAAGGGGATTTGAGTTAATCTCGGAATCAGGATTTCTGACTAATAAAATAATCTTACAAATTCAGGAGTTGCTGGAGGGAAACAGTGCCGGATTCCGCAAGTTGCCCGGAACAGCCTTAAAGAATAGTTATACCGGGCAGGTGATTTATACACCACCCCAGGATCCGGAAGAAATCAGGAACCTGATGACTAATCTGGAGGAGTTTATTAACGACCGGAGTATCTGCGATTATGATCCTCTTGTAAAAATGGCTGTCATCCATTATCAGTTTGAAAGTATCCATCCATTCTATGATGGAAATGGCAGAACCGGACGAATCATAAACATTCTTTACCTCATACTTGAAAACCTCCAGGACCTCCCGATCCTTTATCTTAGTAACTACATAATAAAAAATAAATCAGATTATTACAGCTTACTTCAGGAGGTGAGAGAAAACAAAAATTGGGAACCGTGGCTGTTATTTATAATAAAAGGAGTAGAACAAACTTCGAGGGAAACTATCGGATTGATAATTCAGATACGTGAATTAATGATGAAATATAAACACACCCTGCGAAATAACTACAAATTTTACAGCCAGGATTTATTAAACAATCTATTCAGGCATCCATATACAAAGATTGAATTCATCCAGCGTGATTTGAATGTGTCGAGGATAACTGCCGCAAATTATCTTAACAAACTTTCTGAAGACAAACTTCTGACAAAGAAGAAACTGGGCACAGGCAACTTTTATATAAATGAGCCGCTGTTTGAATTGCTCTCAAAAAGATAATGTATTGAGGTAGAAAATCGATGCATCGCATATTGTTATAGTAGAAACGCGATGCATCGCGTTTTTACAAAATAATTAAATTACCGTTTTATCTTCACACTGTCAACCAGGTACGGAGTATCTCCCTGCCAGGGAAGCCTGCCGTTTTTCTGCCGGTAGTGAACTATCACCATATCGCCCTGCAGGGTATCGAACTGCCTTACAAGAGCTTTGTTGGTCATTGTGAAATTGAATTTCTCAGAAGCCAGTGCAACATCCCTGTTTGATGAGACACTGCTGAGGATCATCTCCCCTTCATAGGTCTTGAAAATTGTCCCTTTACTTGAGAATTTCTGAAGAAGTCCTGCCCGATAGCCTTCGCTGTAAGTGTAGAAATACTTCCAGTAAACAAATATGCCAAGGAATACAACGATTATAATCAAGGTCCATCGGAGTACTTTTCTGGATTTACGGGCAAATGCGCTCCAGCGGGAAGCTTTTGGTTGAGAGACTTCTGGACTCATTTCTTTGATTTTTCTTATTACTAATTATTCTAAAGGACTAAATTAAACAAAATTGCTGCATTTAATGTTCGTTTTTAATAAGATATGCCTTTAAAACAGTAACTTTATGTACAAACTTATTGATTGTATAACCTGTTAACAGATAATGAAATGGAAGAAGCTAAAAAAGATGAACCGGTAAATCCCAAAGAGGAAAGCTTTATGGATAAGGCAAAAAAGTTAGTCGACAAGGCTGATGATTTCATTGAGGAAAAGGCCGATCAGGTGAGAAAGAGCAAGGCTTTTGAAGATGTTTCTGAAGCTCTTGACAAGGCAGAAGACTATGTGGAGGCCCAGATTGAAGATATAAAGCAAAGGGGAGTAAAGGAAAAACTTTCCGACCTTGCCGACAAGGCTGATGACAAGGCTGAGGAGGCACTCACCAAATTGAAAGATATCGGCAGGAAGGTAGCCAACAAAACAGCCGACAAGCTTGAGGACATTGCTGAAAACATCAAGAAGAAAACAAAGGAAGCTGAACAGACGTCGAAAGTTCCTGAGCCCCCGGCAGGTACAGCTTCTGCAGCAAGTACAGACCCCGCTCCCGGAACACCTCCGGAAAACAAGCCGGTGTAGTCAGAGTATAAAACCGATCATTTTTCAGCAACCACAAGCATTTCAAAATCCTCAGTGGTTAGCCTGTCATTTCTGCTGAAGGCTCCCAGCTTGCAGCCGAAAATCTCTGATTTCTTAAACCCGATCGATTTCAGGAGCCAGGTAATTTCAGACGGGACATAATATCTCTCGTTGCAATTCAGCACTTTCTTATTGCCATTATCATCCTCCGTTTCATAAACGGAATAATCCCTGAAAGTCATCAGGTCAAAACTCAAACCGGAATACTGACCCTGTTCTGATCCGCTGTCCATGAAATCCTTTACTGAGTGAAAAAGCGGGAAGAGGCCATTTAGCGTAGTAAAGATGAACTTGCCTCCCGGTTTAAGTGATGCAAAAGCATTACAAAGAATTGAATAATTCATCTCATCGGTCTCCATAAGCGGGAAAGCACCCTCACAGATCATAATGGCGAGGTCGAACGACTCACCGAAGTTGAAATTTCTTGCATCCCTGATCTGAAAATCGATTTTAAGCTTCTCTCGTTCAGCAATGCTTTTTGCCTTGTTCAACTGGGTTTCTGAAAGGTCAATTCCGGTTAAACTGTACCCGCGCCTTGCAAGTTCAATTGAATGCCTTCCGGTGCCGCAGCCGATATCAAGGATTTTGAAACCTTTATTAAAACCAGCCTCTTTTTCGATAAAGTCAACTTCGCCTAAAGTCCCGGAGGTAAAGCTTTCATTATCATACTTGTCGGCATAATCCTGGAATAGTGCTTCGTACCACTGTTTCATTGAAATCTATTTAATCGTTTTAATATCTTCAGATTTGTATGAAAAGATGTTTTCCTTTTTACTGCCGGGTTCGTTAACCTTCAGCGACCTGAATGTTGCTCCTTTTACGTCATCGAGGACTATTGGTGTTCTGTAATCCTTCTTTCCGCAGATAAAGTGTGACATTTTCAAAAGTTATTCCCTTCGCATGACGGATGTAAAATCCCCATGCAGGGAGTTCTTTGAACATTGAGAACTCGGGATAGCTGGCTGCCATTTCAGGTACTTTATCGAGTTCATCAAGACCAACTTTTGCATAGTGAGGGATTTCCGCCTCCCGGATAATGGATTTCGATATTTTTCAGGGTGACATTCTCAATTAAAGCATCAGGCATACCCACGATTGAGGATGGCGAAATGTTCCGCGGGAGATCTTCAACCGGACCTTCATAGTTGTAGCCGGCATCGGGTTTTGTAGCCGGAACCTCAGCATAAACATTTGAAATTGTTATATTATTCATCTTTCCTTTTTTCCCGGCCCTTCTTTCTCCGATCCTGAGAAAGATAACATTCCCGGTATTGATCGATCTGAGGCTGTCGACAACAATATTTTCAACAATTCCGCCGTCAACTGCAGCAAATGTAATGGCTGACCGGTAGGTGTCGAATACAAGGTTGTTAATGATCTTAATATTCCGGAAACCACCTAATGAAGCTGTTCCGAATTTGATGCCGTTCGCACTTGTCCGGATTGTATTATTGTGAATATAAACATTCTGGCAGATAAAATCCGCGCTATGCGATTTCAGGCAGATCCCGTCATCGGCAGCATCAAAATATGAATTTGTAACACTTACACTGTCGCAATCGACTATATCAATCCCGTCGTTATTCCAGTACGATTTGCTGTCGACGTTATCCTGTCGATTGTAACATTTTTACACTGATCGTACGTCTGATTCCAGCTGCCCGGGTCTTTCAGGGTTATTCCGCTTATCTGACATTCCTGCATCCTTTGAAATAGATATTCATGGGCCTTCTTCCTTCCCAGGGACGGTCGTATTTCAATGGATCTTTTATTACTCCTTTATGAATAAGCTCAACAAGATTGTTTGCAACAATAAATCCCTGTCCGTCAATTACCCCTTTGCCTGTGATACCAATATTCTTCTGATCGTGTGCAAAGATAAGGGCGGTCCAGTTTGACAGGAATTCATAATCGAAAGGATTGGTGGAGCCAACGAGGATTGCCCCTTCTTCAAGCTGGATTGTTACATTCGACTTCAGATGAATTGTGCCGGTCAGATATCGTCCGACATAAAAAACAAGCCGTCCGCCTCCGTTTTCACTTACAAAGTCAATGCCTTTCTGAATTGAATTAGTGTTCAGGGTTGTTCCATTTGACTTTATCCCGAACATTGAGGCGTTGTAGTCTTTTGCCGACAAGGATGTCGAGGATATTAACAGGATAAGGAGGAAATGATATTTCGATGTTTTCATAGCTATATAGTATTTGTCTTGCGGTCTTGCAGTCTTGCAGTCTTGCAGTCGGTTATTTATTAAGCTTCGTATAGATTGTTACAGGTCCGATAAGTCCCATTGACTGTATCGGCTGAATTTTATTTTTTTCGTTTGTCCAGTATTGGGCAATCGGGTTGCCGGTGAGCGATTTCATGTAATTCCCCATTGAGGTCACAACCTTAATTTCAATTGTATTTTTCCCCTGCTTAAGGTGTTCTCCGATCCTGAAGATCCTCCGGCCATACCATTTCACCCCGCAATTGATCCCGTTTATAGTCAGCTCTGAAAGTCCGTATACCTTCCCGAGATTAATAATTGTTTTTGCCGGATCATCAACAGTTATTTCATTGCGATAAGTTACACTTCCTGCAAAACTTACAAAATCAGGGATATCCTTCAGATCCTGCAGTCTGTCCATATCTACAGTCTTTACAGTTCCGTCATGACAATGTATGAACTCCGCCTTCCAGCCTTAGTCATATTGTCCGTGAATCCTGTCCCCACAGGAAGAGGATTCCAATCCGGGCCCTTTTTCTGTTTATCAAAAACAAAAATCAGAGAATCAGCCGGACCCAGATCAAGATCAATACTGTTGTCCTTTCGAAGAGAAATTCTGTAACGGTTACCGTTCTCAGGATCCCAGATCCACCCCTGCTTTCTGCCGGTAATCTCTTTCGAGAAAGTGATCTTCGTTTTATGGGTGTTGTTTATATGAGAATTTGTAATGAAAACAAGCTCCGATCCGTCATCTGCCTGGTAGCGGTTTTGCATCACATAAGGATCGGGATTTTCAATTCTCAGATAAGGTTCAATGTTGTATTTTTTCTGAACCTCCCTGTACCAGCCAATAAAATCCTTTTCAGGTTTTTTAAGGAGGATAAAGCGGTCAGGAAATTCCTTCATTTTTTGCAATGTAACCAGATACCTCTTTATCCCTCTCATTCGTAATTGTTCCATCCGGGTGATTTTGCAGGAATAGTTTCGATGCAGAATATCCTTCCCCCTGTTTCTATGAATTCCAGCAGTTTCTTTGCTGCTGAAGGCTCCAGGCTGTCCGCCTGAACCATGAAAAGAGTATGGTATCTTCGTGGACCGTAATGCATGAAACCGTCCTTCATTTCGGCATTGGCTATCACTCTCTGGGAGACATAGTCACAACCGCTTCCGTTCTTGTTTATTGCCTCCCAGACAAGAGTCAACTAGTCAACATGAGTTATAGAAGGAAAAGGTTCCATCTGCGATCCGATGAGGCTCCACATATCCTCGAGAGGAGGGAGGATGGCAATATCGGTGAACATTGTAACATGCTGCAGAAGTGCTGAAAGGCGTCCCTTATATTCATTGTAGAGGTGGAAATATGGCCACCAGGTATTGTTTTCATTATAGTAGGCGCCGTATCTTATCCATCCGGGGTATGGAGCCTCCGGAGGAGAGTAGTTGAAACCATGAAACACTGAATGTGTGACACCTGAAATGGCGCTCTGGTCACCTCCGATTTTAAGGTTTTCGAGCGAGGTATTGAAAACAGTATATGTATCAGTCATCTCCTCACAGCTTACAAGCCGCTTTCCCTTAAGATTTGCAGCAGAGGAGACATATTTATTGATCATTGTGTATGCCCTTCCCCGCCTGTAATCGTCCTCGGGCATCTCCTCGCCGACCCTGTGCTTAAGCTAATTCATAGTCCACGATTCGCACTCGGGGATGTCATATTCAAAACTGCTCTCAAGAGGGAAGAATCCCCGTCCGTATGCCTGGGCACGCGATTTGACATTGAGTGCCCTGCACCACTCAATATATGGTTTTATGAACTGTTCATGCAGCAGTTCAGCTTTGGTGATTTCAAAATCGTAACGCATCCGCCGGATCATTGCTTCAAATTCAGGAGACATCGAAACTCCGTATTTAAAGTCGGTCACATTACCCATGGCCCCTGTTTTAAACAGGACAAATGGCAGGTAAGGATAGATGTCGTAACCTCGTCTTTTTTTGAATTCCTCCATTATCCCCTCTGTCCAGTTGGATCCTTCAAGTTCCATGCTGTCGGTAAAGAGGGCGCGGATTTTTTCAGAAAGAGGACCGATTCTCCCTTCAATGGCACCTGACATTCTTGTCAGGTAACTATTTACAACTGAACTGTTATAGTGATTCAGCACAGGGCCTGTTGCTCCGGGGGCGCCGTTTATTACCTGCATGAAGCCGTTGATCCTGACCAGTCCGTATAAGGCATGTTTTCCGGGAGGGACAGAAACTTTAATTGTTTCTCTGCCACTCCGGAAGGAAAGATCAGTTGCCTGTTCAATCCCTGTGACGGGATCAGGAACCAGTTTCAGTGAGAGCAGTTCCATTGTCCTTCCGGGGAAGGGAGAGCTTATTGCCGGATCAGCTTCCTTGAAAATCTCGAATTTTGAGATCTCATATTCTGCTGGTCCGCTCAGTTTTTTTACAGCAAGAACTACCACCTGTGCTCTTTCTTCACCTTCGAGATATTCTGCACCGAATGGCCATCCTGAACCAACAATGAGATCGCAGGTCATGCCCAGGGATTTTGCTTCGTTGAAGGCTGTTTTCAGCATATCAATCCACTCAGAGCTCAGCCACTTCAGAGAAGGCTTTCCAAGATCGTCACCCTCAGAGCGGGTCGGAAATTCGACAGGATTGATCTCCACGCCACCTATTCCGGCAGCCTTCAGTAAACGTAGTTCTCTGATAATCTCTCCGGCTTCTACCTTATTACCGTTCCACCACCACCTTACGTATGGGTGATAAGGCAGTGCGGGTTTACGGAATAATTCATAAAGATCAAAAGGCAGCTCCGGAGCCTGAAGCGGAAACACTGAATCTGATGAGGCAGGAAGATATCCGGAAACAAAATATCCGCTTGTTAATAAGGCGCTGCGCGACAGAAAGATCCTTCTGTTCATTTTTTATATCTCTCGTATGTGAAAATCTTCCCGGTTTCAATCTTGCTTATAGCCTTATAGATCTCATACTGGCAAAGCATTGAGCTGTGATTTTTGTAACATGTTTTTCCTTCAGGGTCGTCTTTATAGAGCGATTTGAGGAAAGGCAGAGCCCTTTCTGATTTCAGCATGCCGAGCGTCCAGATTGCTTTATGGGTACGGTCGTTATAGGAATTTGATTCGTCCATCATAAATGAGATTAGCGCATCTTCTGCATTTCCGGGGTATTTTTTCTGAGCCAGTTCGATGTTTTTGGAGACATCGCTTCTTATCCAGAAATAGAGTACAGCAATGCCTATCAGGAATAATGCAGTCAAAGAAGACCCGGCGATGATGAGAAACTTTTTCATTTCAGGGAGAAATAATTGAGGTATGCAAATTAGAAAAAATCGGAGGTTTATTCAAATTTAATTTTAAGTCTTTGTTCAGCTCCTCCAGCCGTTTAAGGTGCAGCGCACCGCAATATTTGTCCAGAATGAAGAGTCTGATGTGGTTTTGAAGGTGCAGCGCACCGAAACATTTTGGTTATATTTTTAATTTTTATACCCGGATAATAAGAAAATATTTCGCTGCTCTGCAGCTGAATATCCTTAGAGGTAATCCGATCTCTACAAATCTTTCGCTGCTCTGCAGCTCTTGAATATTCATTACAGAGCCAATTATGTCAATTTCTCTTTTAAACTAAGCCAGGCAATTTCCAGACAAATCGGGCTTTCAAAGACACCAAACTATTAATTTTAGTAAAATAACTATATAAAATAGTTGACAAACTAAAAAATATAGTTATATTTGTATAAATAAATTCATCGCTATGAAACACCTTACCAATCGTGAAGAAGAAATTATGGAATTCTTCTGGGAAAAAGGTCCAATGTTTGTCAAGGATCTGATCGAACTGTTCTCCGATCCCAAACCGCATTACAACACTGTTTCTACAATGGTACGCGGATTGGAAGAAAAGGGGTTTCTAAATCACGAACAGTTTGGCAATACCTACCGTTACTTTTCCATTATCACACGTGAGGAGTTCAGCAATAGTTCCATAAAAAATCTTGTGAGCAAGTATTTTAATGCCTCTTATTCGTCTGTGGTTTCAATGTTCGTTGAAGAACAAAAGATTTCGACAGAGGAAATTCAGGAATTGATTCGTCAGGCTGCATCCCGTAAAAACAAAAAAAATGAATAGCTTGTTGTTATTCCTTGTTAAGTCGACACTTGTTTTAAGTCTGTTATATCTTTTCTTCCGTTTACTTATGCGGAACGAGACTTTTTTCAGAATCAGCCGATCGCTTTTATTATTAATTGTATTTGCTTCAGTAGTTGTTCCATTCATTTACTTACCGCAATCAAACGATCCGATCGTTTCGATTAAGTTTGATCCCATTTTTCAGGGCAATACTATAATTGAAAAGCCTGTTCAAACTCTATTATTTGAACCCTCCTCGTAACAGATAGAAGCCGCTTCAGAAACTGCCCCTTCTACAACATATTTAAAGGCCTCTCAGCCAATAGTTATTTCAACTAAAATCGGTTTTCCTTTTCATATATCTGGCCGGTGTTTTCATTTCACTGCTACTGTTTATTTACAGCATCCTTTCAGTTTTGAGGCTTGTTCAGAAAATCACGAAAAGCCACTCTAACGGGGTACAGGTAATGATTCATAATGAAGATATTCCAGCTTTTTCATTCAGACGGCGGATTCTGATTTCCCGGCACGATTACGATACAAATGCAGTAGAAATCTTAACCCACGAATTATCGCATATCCGGCAAGGACATTTTTATGATCTGATGCTTATTGAAATTGTTAAAATCATCTACTGGTTTAATCCGATTGTTTACCGCATCAGTAGCGATCTGAAAGATATTCACGAGTTTCAGGCTGACGAAAACACTATTAATTCAGGAGTCGATCCGGATTGAAAACACTATTAATTCAGGAGTCGATGCGGCTAAATATCAATTGCTAATAATTCAAAAATGTGTAGGACAACAATCGTTCGCACTTGCTAATAGTTTTAATCATTGTCAAATTAAAAAGCGTATTACTATGATGAACAAATCAAAAACAAGCAAAGCATGGTGCTGGAAGGTGGCGGCCTTTCTCCCATTGCTTGCCCTCTTGCTGATGGCTTTCGGCAAAAGGGATGAAACTATAATCCCTGACAGCAGCCTGCCGGTATCTGCTGTTGCACCATCTGAGCCAGTTCAGGATCAGTTCGCGCAGTTTAAACAAAAAATTGAGATCAAAAAGGATGGCAATTACATTGACAAAAAGCTTTGTTCATTGCAGGAAATAGCTGTGAAAGGGCAGGAATGGTATAAGGGCAGCAATGAATGGATTTTTCTTTTAATCGATGAATCAATCCCATTAAGTAGGGTTGATGAAGTCCGGGAAGCGCTGACTCATAATTATTGGGTAGTACAGGCGACAGCCGGGTCCGATGATCTTGTATATTTTGCCGGTGATGTATCTGATATGGCAAAGTTTACCCAAGGCAAATTTGGTGATTGGTTATCAATCCAATTAAAGAATTTTCCGGAAATTCAATATAAAGGCGTGGAAACAATTAAGACCCTTCCAGCAAAAGATGGTCGTCCTGCTACTAAGGTTAAAGTATGGAAGGCTACTTTATCTTTCGAGTTTCATAATAGGCAAAGATGGTAAAGTAAGGGATGCACATATTATCAAGGGGAGCGGTTATCCTGAAGTAGATGCGGCTTATGAAAAAATTTTGTCGCAAATCCCTGACTGGATCCCTGCAAAAAGACTCGGAGCCTCAACAAGTGTTTATCAACATAATAGTGCGGTGGTTATTCTACTACTGCTACCTTGGAATAAAGAACTAATCTCCCTGGTAGTTGGGGTGGTTAAAGCAAGCTGCCGGCTTTGGTGCGTACCCATTGCCGGCAGCTTCAATCATTGTCAAATGATGTTGTATTCCTACAACACAGCAAAATTAGGAATTTTACCTGATAACAGACCTTTTAAACCAGGTTTTTCATTCACGTCGGGACTTATCTTTTTGAGAAAAGGGATAATTTTATAAATCCGATTTCTACAAATATTGCGCTGCTCTGCAGCTTACCATCAATAGTGGTAAGCCGGTTTCTACAATTATTTCGCTGCTCTGCAGCTTAGTACCCTTAGATGTAATCCGTATTCTACAATTCTTTTCCTGCTCTCTCAGCTGACGATCATCTGTTGTTATGCGATTTCTCCTATGTTATTATAGGTGCAGAGCACCTCAATATTTGTAGAATTGGGAGTCTTATAAGCTTTTAAAGGTGCAGCGCACCGGAATATTCAGTGTTATTTGCTCGTCAGCATTGAAACAGCCTCCTCCAGGTTGCCAACGAAGAAGATCCTGTTCCCGCGGTTACTCTCCCTAAAGAAATCAAGAAGGCTTTTGCTTTTAAACTTTGAGAAGTCTCCGACAACAGCGAGTTTCATCTGGTAGTTCGAGAATTTCTGCAGGATATCCCCGGCAAGATTAGTGTGCAGCCTGAAAAAATCGGGATGGAGATTTTCTTCCCTGACAATTATGCCGCTGCAGCCTGAAAAATATGATTCGCCAAGAAGATCTACGGCATCCTGAACGGATGAGATAATAGTATCCGGATCTGCCAGCTCGGCAATACTTATTTTTCCGGTATTATGAAGTTTTAGCATCATAAATAAAAGTCCTTTGTGTACCCATTAAGCTCCTCCCGGCACGGATTTGCAATCCGTGCCCTGTAAAATTTTCTTCTCTGAAATCAACCACCTCCCCCTGCACTTCGTTCAGCGGTACTCCTCCTTCAAAAGGAGGAGAAACTTCTCAGTATTTATAGTTCAATTTACTCAAGTATGATTCTGTAAAACTTCGATTCCAGTGGTGCGATATTTAGCGATGGTTTCTGCACCGGATTGCCGTTTACATCCACCTCAGACGCCGTTAAAGTCTTTCCGTTCAGGCCGTTTTTCAGGCTGATTGCTGCCCCTTTTCCATCGGTTTCACGCACGTGAATAATAAGTGATTTGCCGTCAGTTTCAGGCACTGTATTAATCAACACGACATTCGACGGCCATCCTGTTATAAATGAACCTTCCCAGTTATTGTCACCGCTGCCTTCCCCCGGAAGGATCCTTGTCAGGTATGGTACCCGGCTGCCCCATCCGAACTTTGTTGCAAAACCATTTGAGGCGTCGGATGATGACGTCAGATTATAAGTCCAGGAATGGCCTCCACGCTGATCAGCATTGAAATTTGTAACCCAGTAATTATTCATCGGCCAGGAGAACAGATTTGTTCCCTGAGGCAGAGCTCCAGCCTTGTAGCGGCCTGTGTTTATTGCTCCAAACTGCATAAGGGGCATTTCGGCACATGCAAGAACTACCTGGGCAGAGGAGGATCTGACTGATGTGAAATTCTGCACCGTATACCAGTCGTTTGAAGAACCTTTTATCTGGTCTTTTCCGGTTTCAATAACACCTCCGGCTACTTCAGTAAAGTGTTTTCCGTCTTTCAGGTCGAACGGGAATGCAATGTAGAAGCTCTCGGGCTCAATTATGCTCTTCTTTGTAATAGTACATGCAAGGTCGATACGTTTTTCGGTGTTGTACAGCCTGACTTCAAAGCTGTATCCCCGGGGATTGACAGACGTTTCGGACTCACCATAGAATTTAATGCTGTTCCAGATCTCGCCTGTTTTTGATGAGGCAAGCCAGACCGTATCGAGAGGGGATCTTTTGAAATCATCAAGACGTTTGCTCTCCATCTGCGACCTGTTGCCAAGCTGCTCCAGGATGAATTCCCCCATTTTATAACTGCTCTTACTGTCGACAAGCTCAAGGGAAAGTTCCTTGTCGTACAGCGAAACAATTGCTCCTTTTTCAGGGTCGACTTTTAGTCTGTACCACTTGTTCTCGAGTGTTTCAATTCCATCTTCAGTGAATGAAGGCTCAGGGGCATCTTCAGTTTTTATGGTGTACTTTTTATAGCCGAAAGCCGGAATTTCGTTGAGCCAGATCGCCCAGAGAGTACCATCGGAGCGGCTCGATACTGCCTGCACTTTCTGCCTGTTGCCCTGCTTATCGAAGATCCCCGGTACTTTTCCCCGGCGGATTATCTGATGATCAATATATACTGTTGCCAGGCCCGATCGGTTCCAGTTGAGTGTGTTAAATACCAGCAGAGACGGATCCTTTTCTCTCGTGAATCTGCTCTGCAGCAAGCCCATTGTCTCCTCGCCGATCGACGCAGTACGGCGGTTTGCCTCCCAGGCATATGACTCCTTTAGAGCCCGCTGTTCCATAGTCGGCTGGCTGTATGGCTCCCGAACGCTCTCTGAATAGCCGGTTGTATGTTCTGTATAGAAAAGAAGAGCATTGTCAGCCAGGGCGATCTTTTTATCTATCTCCTCCGGCAGCTTAACTCCGGCAACTGCAGCCATCGACAGTCCGGCTTCATTTGCCATAAGCTGGGTCGAAGCGATTCTTGTTGCAGCAGTTTCGCGGGCAGACGCGCCAAAGCCGTCGGTCCACCAGTCGGGCCAGGCCCCTCTTATAACAGGAAATTCTGCTGTATGGTCTCTCTCCATATTCCTGAAAAAGGTTTCGGTAGTAGAGGTTGCAAGCTTCGGCCATTCATACAGATCGTTCCACTTTTTGATTAAATCGCTTGCGATCGTCGATGGAGGAGAATTATCGGTAAGAAATCCGGAATGCTGTATTGCCATTTCATCGAAAGGATACTGTTTCGCATCGAGGCTGATAAGATAATTCATCAGGTTGTTCTTGAACCTGTCTATATTTCCTGACTGCATCTCCAATACAGTATTTCCGGTCATATAATGCTCAGCCCTGAAAGTCAGCATTCGTTTTCCCGACGGTGATTCCCACCAGAACATTGTGGGCTTGTCGAAACAGATAAGAGCGCGATGGCCGTGAGTTCCCATATTCAGGTATTTAACGCCAACCTGGTTAAAGTAGTCGTTAAGGCACCATCCGATACCGTTAACATCATTCTGCATTGCAAGGGTCACAGGGATGCCCTTTTCCTTTATCCTGCCCACTGCCGCCAGTGATGCTGCAAGAATTTTCTCATCAGGGATCTCATCAAAATTGAAATACATTCCTGTTACTTCAATCCGACCCTCTTTTATTCTTCTCAGAAGCCGTTCGACCTGCTCTGCAGGCCTGCATTTAAGGTACTCATCGACCGGCCATGACGCTTCGCAGGTCCAGCGGAACTTAGCATTGTCAGGATAGCTGTCGGTGGCATCGCAATAGTCAAGGGCATAATCGATATACCGAAGGTGTTCAGCAAGGATATCGGTCTGCGACCGGGTGTAACCGATATCGGTATGAGAATGCTGTATGAAATTTATTTTCCAGTGTTTTACCGGGTTCAGCGTTACAGTATTCTTTACCGAGAAACCTCCGGCTTCAACCTTCATTTCGATTGGTGTCGGTTTTGTTACCGGTTTAAGTCCCAGGTTAACAGTGTTGTATCCGAATTTCAGTTTTGCGCTTTCAAGCAGTTTATTATCGGCAAAGATTTTAGCATCAGCATCCTGGCCGAAGTAGAAGATCCCTGCTTCGACAAGTTGCATCGGTTCCGATCCTTTTTTCAGTATGGCCGGAAAAGGATTAAGCGTTACCCCGGTTTTAACCTCTTTTTTGAAGGGCATATACCACGAGGTGAGGTTGGCCTGGCTTCCTGTCACCCTTATTTTAAATTGCTTTCCAGCCACAGTTTTCTTTTCGGGAACCCTCAAATACATATAACCGTGATTGTCTCCGTTCTGGTCGACCATTATCGAATGAAAACCAAGTACAGATCCGTCGTCTGAAGACAATTCCCAGTCGGGTTTTCCGTCGGTATAAAACGAGAAACCAGGTTTGTCATTTACGCTGACATCCATCCTGGCTTTTCCCGGACTGGACCCAATGGCGGCTACCCAGATGAATGTGGCATATTTCTTCGAGATCTTCGAAGGAACCGCTTCTGTTTCCCATTCGACAAAATCCTTTCCGCTGGTGGCTCTCATAAGAAAACTCGCCCGTAATCCGGGAATGCAGGACTGGTATTCAAAGTCGAGACCCGCCAGCTTCTTAGAATAGCCGTTGATAAGATAATCATCCGGGGTCATGAACGACTGGGCACTCAGCGAGCACAGGAGTGCAAGAAATCCGAACAGAGCAAATAGTCTTTTCATACTTATTTTATTTTCTCAAAGTAAGGTAAATCCGCTAATTGAACATTCACTTCAATAGTTTTTGGTCCTGTAATTATTTTCCCGTCAAAACCCTTCCACTTGCCTTCGGGGATGACCACTTTCCTTGTGAGAGCTCCTTTTTTGAGGACCGGGGCGACAAGTATTTTGTCGCCCAGCAGGAACTGATCGGTTACATTGGCATACCCTTTCCCGGGGTAAGAGAATTCCAGTGGCTTAACTATCGGCTCCCCGGTTTTGGAGGCGTTTACAGCAAGCTCAAGGATATATTCTTTGTGTTTTTCACGGATCTGAACTGCCATTTTCACAGCTTCAAAATGTACAGCATCAAGAACCCTCCATGGGGCAACTGAAAACTGCATCATGGGCATAAGGGCATGAACCTGGGCGGAACGGACTATCGATTCCTGGTCAAGCTTATCATTATTCTGGAAAGATGTGAATTCCCCTCCGCCTATCAGATCGGGACAGGAAAAGTAGTAGCCCATCAATCCGGCGGAAAGCATGTTCGGGACCAGTAACTGAAGATCTTCAAACCCGTGACTCTTGTCGCGGAGCCTTTCAACAAGCGGCTGTCCGCCCATCTTCCACATTGCCCGGTATTCATTGAGGGGATAACTGAGTCCTATCTTTCCGTACAGTTCCGAATGTTCCTGGGGGGTGGCATCCTTTTTGAAGGAATTAATGTTCTCATAGTATTCAAAGTCTCCGGCATCAAGCTTGAAGCCATCAACTCCGTAATCATTTGTCAGTCTGTTAAGCTGCGACTTGAACCACTCAGCAGCTTTCGGGTTTGTGAGATCGAGCAATGCACTGGCCCCGTTCCACCATCTGACGATAGCTGGTTTTCCCGTTTTGTCTGTTACCAGGCATTTATTTCTCATCAGGCTCCTGTAAACATCACAGTCGGGGCTGATAAACGGACAGATCCAGACCATCACCTTAAAACCAAGTAAATGCAATGAATCGACCATCTGTTTCGGATTCGGAAACCTTCCGGGATGGAAATTCAGTTTGCCGTAGTCCTCCTGCCAGTTATCATCGATCATCAGGACTCCGGCCGGGAAACCGTTTGCAAGAATGCTTTTCGCATAGGTCATAATGTCTTTCTGGTTCTGATTATATACAAGTTCAATCCAGGTGTTATACTGGGGACTTGTAAAGAGAAGTTTATCGGGCATTTTGCCGGAAGGAGGGAAGTAGGTCCTGCTGGCAAAATTGTAAGCATCCTTAAGGGTTTCTCCCGCTTTCACATATTTTATTGCTCCGGGTTTGCCTTTAAGTTTTATATTATCGGTGGAATAATCGATTGAATATGGCTCTTCGGACCAGATCACTTCGCCTTTGTTTGAAAGCATCAGCGGCTGAGCCTGGTTGCCGTAATTGCTATTCAGATCAGCCTTGTATGGCTTTGTGAACGGCATCTTATATCCGTCATTAACAACCCCGCCCCACCAGTATACTGACTTGTCTGTTTTTATTGTAAGGCTGTCGGTATAGCCTGATCCCTGGCCAAGGGAAATCTGTAATACCAGAATAGAAATTGATATAGAGAAAAAGGTTTTTTTCATGGCTTCAAATATTATTTTACAAAAGCTTTTACAACAATCGCTTCGGTTGTTGATTTGTTGATTATTCTATAGCTGCCGGCGGCGGCAGGGATGACAAATGTTTCTGCATAGTTAAATTGCTGCGTAAAACCATTCCGGGTTTCGACGACGATGCTGCTGCCTTCAACAAGACTGAGGACATGGCATTTGTTTTCTGTATTAACTTCTATCTGAGATTTAAAATGAAAACGGTGAACGTCATAAAGATGAGTTTCATGAGTTGGCAGATGGAAAAGTTTCCAATCCAGGCCCCTGATCAATAAGAACAGGTTTTGAGATCAGTTTCTCTTTTACATAATCGCCTTTCCGGTCAAAATAAAGGTTATCCATTCCTCTCCGGATATTCAGTGAACGCGGTTTGCCGTCGAGATCAAGTCTCAGCCAGTCGTACATTTTGAAGGTGAAAATATACGGAGTTGAACTAATTTCCAGGACCAGGTTGTTTATTCCCGAGCCATGGATAGTGCCATAGGGAATCAGGAACAGATCGTGTTTTGAGGCGGGATGCTTCCGGACGAACTTTTCTATATCTGCCGGGACTGATCTGCCGGCGCTTTCTTCCAGAGAGTTCCTGAATTTTGCCGGGTCGATATCATCCTGAAAACCAAGATATACCTGCGCATTGTCTTTTGTATCAAGAATATAATATGTCTCTTCCTGGGTGAAATCCTCCCCGAAATGTTCTTTCATATACTCAGGTCTGGGATGGCACTGGACGGAAAGGTTTCCACCGTCGAAGGTATCGAGGAAATCAAAACGGATTGGAAATTCAGAGCCAAAACGCTTATGGCAATCTCCGAGAACAGCCTCTCCCTCCTGGTACATCAGGCAATCGAAAGATACCTCAAGCAACTTTCCTGAACTGTCAAAGAGAAGTCCGTTTTCGGGAACGATAAGCTCGAAGGACCATGCGTAATTAGGGACGTCTTTATTAAGTCCTGCAATGTGATCCTTAATCCAGGTTCCGCCCCAGGCTCCCGGTTCGAACCAGGGCCTTACCCTGAAAACATTCCGGCTCATAGCTGATAGAGAATTCCTTAGCACATCGCCTTTCATCCAGACCGGATCATCCGGTCTCTGCCCGTCAACAATGATATCTATTGAGGGAAGAATTTCCCGTTTATGCCTGTTAAGGACAACCCAGTCGACAAAGTAGGATCTTTTGTACATCCTTTTAGGATCATCTGAAACCATCTGAACCAAGGTTTGTAATGCTTCCGGCACGAGCCCTGAACTGCAGCTCGTTTTTCGGGAGGTCGATATATACAAGAAGCCCTTTCCATCCGGAGAGTGCGGCTCCCGGGCCTATAATCAGGTTGATGCCGGAGTCAGTGTCGGGAGCAAGGTTTTGCAGACTGCGAATATCGAAAAAATCATCAAGCTTCAGGGTCGTTCGCTTCCCGAAAAGCGGATCATCTCCGCCAATAAAAGGGGAGATCAATTCTTCAATCTGAGCAGATGGTTTTAGGAAATCTATAGTATTTTTCCATGCTGCCCGGATATTATTCTTTCTGAAGAATTCATCAAGATTATCCCTGAAATCATCGAAAAAGACACCGGTATATCCGTCGATGATAATTGTTTTATGAGCACTGAGAGTTTTGGCAAGCGATTCAAATCCCGGTAATATCTGATCATCATCCATTTTAAAAGCCGGGTAGATATCATATCCGTATGGTCCTGATTCAGGCTTTAATTCCGGCAAGTAGATGCTGGGTCGATTTTCGCCGGGGAATAGAATGGGAGTCCTTCATTTATCAAAGATAATCACAAATAATTATTGCCATCTGGTTTTTTTAAACAGGTCGCTGCTACGCGGCCAAAATGAGAGGGGGAGATGGGGGGAGGGGGAGAAATTCCCTTTGAAGGGGGCTGGGGGGATGTACTGAAAGCGTCAATCAGGTCGCTGCTACGCAGCTATAAACTTGTATAGCAATGTACGGACTACAATCAGTACGCTGCTACGCAGCTGAAATCGCATAGTGCCGTAGGCACGACCTGTTTGTAGCACAAGGTGCTGTCCGACCCAGATTGAGCTCCATAGGATTGGCCTGTTTGTAGTGACGTAGGCACGACCTGCTTGTAGAATCCGATGCTCAAACGGTATGAGCTCCGTAGGAGCGGCCTGTGATCTATAAACCGGCTATGGTTTTTTTATCACTGCCACGAATCCCCCGTTCTTAGCCATTGTAACTTTTAAGGTCTGCCCTGATTTTATTGTCCGGGAATCCTTCTTTATATCCTTTGGTTCAGCATCTGATTTTTTGGTGTCGGCCCAGGTCTCGGCTTCATAATCTCCGGCATCCAGGAAATTAAGTGTGAGTTCTACACTTTTTCCTATACTGTTGTTCATGACGCCCAGGAACCAGGTATCTCCGGTCCGTTTTGCAATAGCTACATAATCGCCCGGATAACCGCCAATGAATTTTATGTCGTCCCATACTGTCGGCACTATTTTAAGGAAATCTGAACCTGGCTGGTTGAGGATATTATCGGGATGATCACAGACCACTGTCAGCGGGCTTTCATAAATGACGAATTTTGAAAGTTCGGCAGCCCTTGTATTCCAGACAATTGCAGGAGTCTGTTGTTTAAACTGCTCTTTTGTTACATTAAGAAATGCCCCGGGTGTGTAATCCATCTGTCCGGCGAGCATTCGCGTGAAAGCAAGCTTAACATTATGTTCCGGGCTCATCTTCTCAGAAAACTTATAATATTCATTTCCCATAACACCTTCGCGCGTTATCATATTGGGCCAGGTGCGGATAATGCCGTCAGGCTTATACGCCCCGTGAAAATCCACAAGAAGGTGGTTTTCTGCAGCGCATTTGATGATATCGTGGTACCAGTTGACCATATACTGATCGTCGCGGTCCATAAAGTCGATCTTTATGCCGGCGACACCCCATTTTTCATACAGGGGGAATGCCTTTTTATAGGCGGCATTCCTGTTAACGTCGCTCGAGTAGAGCCACACGATTATTTTCACATTTTTTGATGCTGCATAACTGATTATCTCAGGCATGCTTATCTGAGGGGCCCATTTTGTGATGTCTGCTTCAGGGGTGTTGAACTTGCCATACCACTGCCAGTCGACAAGCATGTATGGCCATCCCATTGCTGAGGCTAGATCGATATATTGCTTTATTACAGGCATCTCCATTTTGACTTCGCCGCTCCACCAGTGGTCCCATGCACTCATGCCGGGTTTTATCCACGATGGGTCTTTTATCGCACAGGGGTCATTGAGATTCTGAATGATCTCAGATTCGATAAGAGTGCCCGGTGTTTCCCCGATCATCAGAACACGCCATGGAGTATATACCTCATCAGAAAAACGGACCTTAACTCCGGTTTCCTGTTCGCCCGGTATCGGAACAAGTTTGGTGGTAAGCTGGTTGGTTGTCCCGTTAGTGCCTATGTAGAATGCTGCATAGTTATCGATTTTAGCTTCGGTAATTGCAACCCACAGGTTGTTTCCATAATCCATAAGAAATGGCATGCCGGCTACTGTCTTTTCATTTACGTAGCTCAGGGGATGTTCCATGAATTCAGCCTCGTTCGATGTGGCATATCCCTTGTACTCAACGACCCATGCTTTAGGATCGCCGGGGATGTTGAATGTAGTAAGCTCTTTTGTGATCTGCCTGCTGCCAACTTTTGCGGCTCTGTAAAGCTTGTAACGGAAAGCAGCCCCGTCGTTGAAAGCCCTCACTTCAAGTTCCATCTGCCTCATTGGCGCTGCCTTTTCCTTAAGGGTAAGCTTCAGTTCATTATAATTATTCAGTATTTCGGCATGTTTCGATTTTACAACAGGGATCCATTTTTCGCTGAAATTCTTTATCGACTGATCAAGGATTTCGAAATTCCCTGTCATTGGCTGCTCGTCTTTGAGCTCAAAGCCAAGTTGTGAAGAATTGACTATTGGCTTTCCTTTGAAAATCACTGAATAACCCAGCTTAGCATCGTTCGTAACTGTAACGGAGATATTATTATCGGGCGATTTAACAGTTATTGTCTGTGATTTTGCAATAAATCCACAGAAAATCAGAAGGAGCAGAACCGAAGTAATTTTTGTTTTCATGATGCCTTGCATTATTTGAATTCATATTTAATATTATCAGGAAGCGGTTCAACTGCCAGTTTCATCCATTCCCCGTCGATTTTAATCACCACTATATGATTATCCTTATCATAGAAAATTGTGCCGTCACCGGCAGCTTTCAGTTCCTTAAAGTTAACATGTTTTGCATCCCGGATATAGTTGGTCTCATCATCTCCCTTAGGTTTTTCAGATAAAACATCATCTTTACCGATATTGCCGAGGGTAAGGGCATTTGTAAGTTTAAGCGAACCATAAAATATAGCTTTATCCCGGCTGAACATGTAAGAATGTTGCCTGACATCGGAACCGATCCTGAACCAGTTGTAAGCAGCCTCTGAATGACCATATACTGAACCGTAGTAATACATTTCGGCAAGTGGTTTTTCTTCTTCAGTATGCTTGTTTACGAGCAGTGTAATTCTGGAGATATCATCCCTGGCATAACCCTCAAATACATGGTATCCCCATCTTTTCCTGTTCTTCTCATTTTCATTTCCCCTTACCTGGACCATATAGGGTGTGCTTAAAATGCCATTGACAGTCGAGTACATCGGAGTGAGTTTTGGATCAAAGCCGTAATTATAGCCTCTCAGTTTCCATTTATCCCAGGTTGTATCAATATCAGAATACAACTCGACTCTCTTTAATTCTGACTTTTCAGAACCCGGTATGAGTTTGAGGTATTTAGTATCAGGGAATTGATTTTTCCTTCCCTGGGAATAAGACATTGTTATGCAGAGCAATAACAAAAGTGTAATTAAGAGCTTTTTCATTCTGGTGACTGTGAATTAAATATTGATTGTAATATTTTGCCCCGGTTCTGTTCTGATTATTAAGATATTACCCTTAATATCATAAGGGCTGGAGCATTTCAAATCTGTGGTTTTGAAAGGATTGAATATTCTCAATTCTCCACCTTTTTCTGACAGGATTTCAACGTTCTGAACTAGTCCGGCTTTCATTACAGAAGATACAAGGAAGGCCCCTTCTGTCCTTAATTTATCAAAACTCAGATCCTTCCATTCACCGGGGATAGCCGGGAAAACACGGACAACCCCGGCATGGCTCTGGATAAGCATCTCCTGCAGGCCTGACGCAAATGCGAAATTACCTTCAAGGGTAAAGGGGCGGTATGTGAATTTTGATTTACCGGTCCCTGACTGATCACCGTTTACATGGAAACTGTTTTTCAGGCAGAAATCAGAAGCAAAGATCCTTAATGCCTCTGCCGCTCCTTTTCCGTCAAAGGCCCTGGCCTTTATATTGCCAAGCCAGCTGTAGGAGTAACCGCACCACCAGTCGGGACCCACACTGTCGAGTGTGGCAATAGTTGATCTGATTATGTTCTGATCCTTTTCTCCCTGCGACCAGTCAACGAGTCCAAGCGGGTGAAAGGCCACAAGATGTGAGAAATGACGGTGCGATTCATTGTAAGGGACTCCCTCTATAAATGAAAAACCCTTACCGGGATCCGTATCAAAACCGGGCCACTCTGAAAGGATCGTTCTCCATTTTGAGGACTCTTCACTTTTACCAAGCTCTTCTGCCAGCTCTGCAGCTTTTTCGTAAGTCCATCTGACCATTCCGAGATCGAAATTTGTCATCTCAGGGAACCAGGCCTGTTTTGAATTATTGAATATTTCAGGACTTGAACTCAATGGAAGCTTTCGCAATCCTTTCTCATCCCTTACCGACAGTTCATCGAAAAAAATGGCAACATCCCTGATCCAGGGGTAAGCTTCTTTTTCAAGAAAATCCTTGTCCATAGTGTATCGCCAGCGGAGGTAAAAATGGTGGCCGAGCCAGGCAGACACGGTCGGGCCGAAGGAATACTGTATCCAGCCGCCCATTGGCTGTCCGGTCAGAGTCGTTACCCCGGGTACATTAAGTCCTGAAACACCGTAATACTCTTTTGTGTATTTTTCAAATTCAGTCCTGTTTTTCTGAAGCCATTCTGTATATCCTTTCTCCTGGTCCATGTGGTTGGAGCTGTATGCCGGCCAGTAACTGAGCTGGGTGTTAAGATCGTGATGAAAATCGCCTTTCCAGGGCGGCAGTTTCCCGTTATCGGCTGTCCAGACGGCCTGAAGCGAGATTGGAGGAGCACCGTTTCCTGTTGCAGATCCCAGCTTATACATTTCCATGTACCATTGTTTCTGGAGCAGCGTATCAGGGACCGATATATCAGACTGTGACCAGAAGTCTTTCCACCAAATCCTGTGATTGTTTAAATTGTTTTCGAATCCCTTGCCGATCGCCTGTTCCGTTAACGCTTCAGCTTTTGCCTGTTCAGTCCATCCCGGAAATTCAGAGCTGATGCTCCAGCAGCCCTCCACTGCACCTTTCTCCTCCTTCCAGCGCACATTCACCATGTACCTGAAACCGCCCCATCCTTCCTGATTGTAGGTAATTGAATTGTCCTTATTAACAATCTCTCCTTTAGGGTAACCCAGACGCCGGAGATCCTGACCTGTAACCGGACTTTCCGCCCCTGATGTGCCTTCAAGATTATAGGAGGGAGGAAGAAGATCCGGGATCAATCCTTCATTTAGTCCTTTGAACCTGAACCAGCCAATGAGTCCTTTTGCATTTACAAAAGTCTCAAGACTGATCCCGTTTTTCCATTTTACTGTGCAGAGAGCATCTTTTAAGTGCAGTTCAACGGATTCAATATCGCCAAATGAAGAAATGTCGAATTCAAGAGCTGCGCCAGGTATTTTGGAAGGAGCAGGTTCCCTGTCATAGGGAACATCGAACATCTCCTGTACTTTGGCATATGTATTTTTCTCCCACTGCTCCCTGACCCACGAAAATTTCCATTCCGGTGTATTAAGATTCACCATCGGCCGAAGATCCCAGAGATCAGCCCTGTCGAGAGAAAACCTTAGTTTGCCATCTTTCTCCCAGACCAGTGCTCCTAGCATTCCGTTACCAAGAGGGATTGCCTCATCCCAGGACTTCGAAAGACTTTTAAAAAGGAGGTTGTTTTCAGGTGCCGGACATTCTTCATTTTTTTTGACATCAATCCGGCAAGATGTTGCAATGATTACAAGCAATGAAATGTACAGAATCCTCATCTATTTCTTATCATTTATATAATCAAGAACTATAGATTTGATGATATTGGCGAATTTTACATCAGGGATCTCTTCTTTTGAGAAGTACTGTGGCCGCTGACCTTCGAAAAGAGTAACTTCCCCGATCGGGATATTTATTTTCCCGGAGTAGATGTACTTTGTATTCTCATAGGCGTCGCCTGTGAGGCATTCATATTTCCTATAAAAAGAATAATCCTTGATATCGATGCCCAGTTCTTCTTTTACCTCCCTGACCAGAGCTTCTTCCGGTGTTTCTCCATCCTCGACATGGCCGCCTATGAGATCCCAGTGGTTCGGGAACGGGATCCAGGATTTATCGTCGCGCAGGGCAAGCAGGAATTCACCCTTATCGTTTTCAAGTATTATGGCAGCAATCTCCTTCATGTCATTTATCCGGTATGTACCTCGACATCACTTCAATCCTGTTTCCGTCAGGATCAGCTGACTCAAATTCCCAGTCTCCGTCGCCGGTCCTGCGCGGACCGCGGATTATTCTGTAACCGGCATTTTCGAGCTGGATTGCCTTTTCATTGACAAGGTCCATTGTCTCGACGCCAAAGGAGAGATGTATCAGTCCAAGGTGCTGTTTCCCGATAGTGTCGTTCAGGTTATCAGGGATACCCGGTTTTCGCATGAGTTCAAGCCTCGACCCGCTGCTGAAGGAGATGAAATAGCTTTCAAAAAGAGTCTCTTTGTTGATATACTTTTCCCCGGCCTTGCCGTCAAGGTATTTTATATAAAAATCCTTCAGTTCATCAAGACGGTTTGTCCAGATTGCAACATGATCGATCCTCATAAGGCATTGCTTATTATTTGACCTCACCAATATCTTTGAAAGCGGCTTTGGCGCTCTCCTTTGTATTATGCGAAGTGACAGCCAGACCAAGGTAGATCTTCGCAGGAAGATCAAGTGAATATGTCGTAAACGGCTTCCAGTTTTTACCATCGGTGCTGTAATACCCGGTGAAATCATTTCCGGCGCGCTTCAGCCTGATCCAGGTATTCGGATATGCAACAGGGAATTCAGGAGTACCTGTGAAGCTTGCAGGATAAATTGCCTTCATTTCACCGCCTTTCTGCTGGCGATACTGGAATTCAAATCCCCCGTTGTTTTTATTGCGGGGATTATTGTTGGGGAATACCTGGAAGAAGATGTGCCTGCAGTTCTCAGTAAGATCTTCGCGGGCCATAATTCCGGCCTTTGTATAGAGATGAGGCGCCGTAAGACTTTCTATCCTTGAGACCAGGTCAAAATCACCGGTCTTTTCAAAATATGCAAAATGGAATTCATCTTTTACTCCCCAGACATCAGCTCCGCCTGCTGTCATCTCAATTCCTTCCTTTGAGATATTTGCGGTTCCTGTTATAGCAGGATTGCCAATATCCGCATGGCTGAAACTCTTGACCGGAACCGGTTTTGTTTTTGCTGTTATGAGATCCGCCTGGGCGTTCCCGATTGTTGCTTTGCTTAGGATCATAATCATAAGGATTAAGTAGAATTTTCTTCGTTTTAGCATATCAGTATATTATTAGTCATCTCAAATCTAACAAAATATCCAGGAAGAATTATTTCTTCAGGTTAAACTTTACCCAGACAGGAAGATGATCGGAAGCAATTGCCTCCGGCTCAACCTTCGTTTCTGTCAGGTTTATCTTCTCCTTAAAGTTTTTCAGGACAAAAACATAATCGATACAACGTACAGGCTTATCTGCGGGAATTGTAGGGACAAGCGGGTCATTAAGCATAATCCATTTTTCCTCAAATTCCCTTATCACTTCCGATTCAGGGGCAGCATTCAGGTCTCCTGCAAGAATGACAGGCTTGACAGAATTTACGAACAGGTCATTGACGATCTTTGCAGATTCAAGCCTGTCCTCGCTATTGAGTGAGAAATGTGAGCAGCAGATTATCAGATCTTTTAATTCAACAATAAGAAGGCTTCTCCTCTCTTCCCTCCCGGGCAAAGGAACCGAGCTCCATCGCAGAGGCTTCTTTTTTGTGAGTATTCCAACGCCATACTTTCCTCCCTGGAAAGGGATCGAAGCTCCGAACACAGGGAACATATCTGTCAGCTTTGCCAGTTCATTCAGAACAACAACGCCATTGCTCCGTTGTGTTGCGCTGTCGAGTTCCTGAAGAGCAACAACTTCGGGATTGATACGATTTATAACATCAGCAATCCTCTGGTAGTCTGTAAGATTATCGAGGCCTCTGCAATTACGGACATTATAGGTCAGGATAATAAACTGATTTCTCTCAGCACCTGATTTGTCAGTATTTGCTGAAAATTCTGCAGTGTTGAACAGAGCAAGAAAAGCAAAAAGCGAACAGATGGAATGTAGAATATTCATAATGAGCATGATTATCAGGATGTAAAAATAATCTTTTTAAGTGATGTAACTTTTAATATTGCAGTCTCGTCATAGCACAGAATTCAAAACATAACAAAAATAAAACCATGAAAAGATTATTTACACTTATTACAATCTCATCCATAATAGCATTTCCTTCTTTCGGACAGGAGGAGAAAATGAAAAAGCTTGAGAATCTTGAGAACAAAACAGTAACTGAAACCCAGTCGGAGGCAAAAGCTGAAGCCAGGGCTGAAGGTGAAATGAATGTCGAAGCCAAAGCAAAACAGGATACCGTTATTGTGGAGGTGGGTGATGAGATCTTTTCCGTAAAGGAGATGGGCGATGAGACCCGTATAAAAATCGGAAAGAAGCAGTTCAGGGTAGTTGAAAACAATGACGGAGTTGTAGTTTTTAAAAGCTATAATAAGGTTGATGACAACTCTGAGTCAAAAAGTAACAGGCACGACAGGTTCCGCGGTCATCTCGGAGGGCTTGAGGTTGGCTTCAATAACTATCTCACTGATTTCTGGAGCACCTCCCTCGATCCGGAGGACTACTATCTCGATCTGAATACAGCCAAATCGATGAACTGGAACTTTCTGCTTCCTTGCATAAACATTGGATTTACAAGGCACTTTGGGATGGCTGCCACGCTGGGGATAGCATTCAACAAATACCGTTTCGATGGCAACAACTCGATAGTAAAGGGTGAAGACGGTGTAATCGGGCCTTACTATCCGGAAGACGGAATTGTATACTCCAAAACCAAGCTTGCTACAACATATGCCACGCTGCCTGTAATGCTGGAAGCCCAGATCCCTGTATCAGGCAGCCACAACAGGACTATCAACATCGGGGCAGGTGTTATCGGGGCCGTCAAACTTGGATCGCACACCAAAATGGTATATCATACTGATGGCAAGCAGAAGGAAAAGCATAAGGATGATTACAGCCTGAATACTCTTCGCTGGGGTGCAACAGCAAGGCTGGGCTATGAGTTCTTCCAGGTTTATGGAACATGCTATTTCACAGAGCTCTTTGAAGCGGGCAAGGGCCCGGAACTCTATCCTTATGAGATTGGAATAGCATTTACAATCAACGATTAAAGAGATTATTTGACCTTATAGTAGGTATCCATCAATTCGCCCCTTGTAATCAGCAGCCTGTTATTCATTATTGTAACAGGCCTGCTGGTATAGGGGTTCTGGAGAATCAGTGTTCCGTACATGTCGTCGTATTTTTCGAGTGTGTAATCCGACTCCAGGAAAATTACGTCATTATGAATCTCAATATATCGTCCCTGCGCTGTGAATTCAATTGTTGCCGTTTCCGATTTTGAAGAATAAGTGCAATTATAATCAAATCCTCCGCACGTTGATTCCCATTGCCAGAGCCCCGGGATCTGGTCAATTGAGACAACATCCACCGGTTTTTCACTGCAGGAGAATAGCAATAATGACAGGGATGTAATAAAGATTACTGATTTCAAAAAGACTGATTTTATGGTTTGATGAACTCCGGCAAAGTTATTAATATTTATGCTTTCCAGCTGCCCAACCCCTCTTTTTAAGAAGCTTTTCGCCCGATTCTGCAGCTCCCTCCTCAAGTTCTGTGCCCATTGAGTCATTCCATCTGTTTAGAAACCCGAAGAGAGCTATAACCCCGAGTATTTCTGTGATCTCACCTTCATCCCAGTGCTGTCTTAGCTTTTCCGCCAACGGATCATCAACTGCATTCGGTATTAATGAACCTGCAGCAGCAAATTCAAGGGCTGCCCTCTCAGCTTCCGAAAATGCCGGGTGTTTTCTGAAATCCCAGATGTTCTCAATCTTTTCCGATTCCGTCCCGTACCTTTCAGCAGCCCTTATTGTATGTGCCTGGCAGTACTGACAGCCGGCAACATTGCTTGAGATATATCCTATCAGTCTTTTAAGAGAGCTTGTCACCCTTCCCCTGTTCTCCATCACAGCCTTGTTAAGCTCAATGAAGGCATAGGCTATCTTCGGCCTGTGATACATTGTCTTTATGCTGTTGGGACAAAACCCAAGGGTCTCATTGTAGAATTCAATGAGTTTCTTCAGCTCGGGGTCATCTTTTTCTGAGGCAGTAAATACAAGGGGTCTCTTCATCTTAGTTGATTAATTTTCCAAACCGAAAAATAGCAATTTATTCTTTGAAAAGTGTTGAAATCTCTTCTTTACTGAGACCCCTGTAGTAAATTCTCAGGTCATCGAGTAATCCGTTAAAATGATTATTGCTACCTTCTCCGATGGAGTAGTTGTTCCCGATGAGAATGGGTTCATACTGGCTGTCGAAATACTCACCCCAGTCCCTCAGTTTTCTGACACAGAGTTCGCCGTTGATCCATGTCTCCATTGCTGTTGAGGTCATATTGATTACACAATGTGTCCAGACATTCGGAACAAGTCTTTTCGGACTAATAAGTGACCAGTTCTGAGGATTGGGAAAGAGGGGAAGTTCTTCCTTTTCCATATAGGATTTTACCAGATCATGTATTCCCGACGAGGAACCCTCCCTGTAAAATGCTGCTGATAAACGATTATCACTTCGGTTATCATAGGCTCCGAAAGAGTAAACCATGAAACATCTGTTGTTCGACGACATTGAGTATTTGCTTACAACTGACCCGTTGTTTTCATTTCCATTTGCTCCGCGCGTATAAAGCCAGAACGAGAAACTCAAACCGTATCCGGAATAAAATGGTTGTGATAATTTCACATAGTCGGAGGTTCCGTTAAAATCAAGGGCAAGTTTATTTTTCCCCGGGACATACTTATGTGATGTGAAATCAATACCGTAGTTTGAAAAGGAGCTCATATCTGATAAGTTTCCGTCAAAAGGAAGATACAGGTAGAGCGCGTACGAGGGAGGCATAATATTTTTGAGTCTTATCTCAATAACCCCTGTTGTTTCACTATTCTTCTGATCAATTATTTTTACAACGAGAAAGAATACGGGATTTTTTTCGTAATCAATTGCATTTTCCGATTTAACAGTAATTGTCCCGGCAGGAGAAGATACAGCAAAGGCCTCATCTGAATTGCCGTCAGTGATCAAAAATACTTTTCCGGGCCCATCGAATCCGTTTGTTGCAATTTGTCCGACTATAGAGCCTGCAGGAAGATTTTCGTTAATTGTGAATTTTTGATTAAACCCGTCATATTCCTCTTTGGTTCCGATACATGAGGTTACAGCGATAATAACAAGAATCAGAAAGGCACAAACAAGAAAGATTTTTATTCTCATAGGATTAAACATCTTGTAAATCAGGATAAATTTCTTACTCAATAATTATGCCAGACGGATGTTTGTTACAGACGATATTTATGGTTGCGATTTAACAATTCTGAACGACTCTGATCCTCCCGGGCTGATCGCAGCGCCTTTTTTACGAGATACAGCACCAATGCCTTCGATGGCGATTTTTGAGATTTCGACTGTTCCGTTCAGCACAGAAATAGTTACTGATCTTTCCCTTTCTTTTCCGGAGATCTCAGCAGTACCGTAAGCGTATCCGTTTGACCAGAAGTACTTGCCGGGAATGTCTGCGAATCTCATTTCTTTTGTTATTCCGGAATAATGGAATCCAGTCATGGCAAGCAGGGCCGACCAGCTGGCCATTGCCCTTCCATAATGATGACCGCATTCTGCCTCATCGAAGGGACTTCTCTTTCTTCCGTCGTACCTGTCGCGTATGTTTTCAATGCATTTCAGTCCATCCCCGGTCTGTCCTTCATAAAGCATTCCTACAGCGGCAGTATATTCAAAGCCGGTCATTACCTCAGTGAAGTAGGGAAAAGGATTTGAAGGACGCGAACCCGGATATGCTGCCATCAGCAGAGCCGCCTCATCACCAAGCGCATAGCTTCGGAAGCAGTTGAAATGATCGCTCAGATCGGGCCTGTAGTTGTATTTGATTATGCTTTGGAGAGTTTTGTTAACGTTCTCCTGCTTTAAAAGATACCCCAGTCCGCAAACGTGCGACATGTACTGTCCGACTAGCTGGTCAACAAGACAACCTTGAGCAACTGGTAATCGGGATTTCCGTAATCGCTGGCACCCATTCCTACGAGCTGTTCAGCCGGAATATCCTCTTTCCTGGGGATCATTATTTTATGTACATAATACTCGCCATTGAAAAGGTTCTCATCAGTCCATTTGCTGCCAGTAAGGAATAGCTTCCGGCATTTATCTGCCATTTCTTTGTCCTTCACGTAAAGAGCCATTTCCTCCATGGCCCTCAACGCCCCCAGGTACCAGATTGTCATCTGCGGATTTGGACCATAGTATTCAACATCCATTGTATTGTGCTGAACACCTTCCATGACCCCGTCCTGATCGCCATCCCAGCCACCCTTGATCCAGGCATAGCTCAGGGCATTCTTTGCTTTCGGATATAGCATCCTGAGGAAGGCGTCATCACCGGAGAGCTGCCATTCCCTGAAGAGTTTCATGATACAGCCCATTTGTCCGTCGGCTGCGACTTTTGCAAAATCGTTTACCATCTCAACAGGGAGCTTCACCCTGAAGCTCATCAGCCCTTTATCGGTAGTTGCAAGACCAAATTCAACATGTCGCATTGTTTTTGCCAGATCGCCGAAGAGGAAGGCAGTTGTCGTTTCATAGTTCCAGACATGAGTACAGGACCCGAAGCAGCATCCTGAATTGTCGTTGCAACCTTCCCACGCATACAGATTCCCGTCGGAAAGCCTGAAACATGTCTGGCTCCTGAGCGAAGAGATATTGAACAGGGCAGCCTCCTTTACTTCAGCCGGAAGATTGCTTCCGCAAAAGGCATTCACAAACTCTATTGTTTTATCCTCAAGCTGGCTTAGTATGGGAACGGTCTTTTCCGCAACATCCCAGGCCCCTGAAAAAGTTGAAGCGTAGTAGTTTAGCAGTGGAGAAGCCGACCAGGCAGTCCGGTTGGGGAAGTACCATGTAAGTACAAACCGTACTTTTCTGGTTTCTCCCGGGGCTATTATCCCGGATGAGGCAAGCGATGCCATTGGTTTTTCCGAAATTTCATCCTTCCTGTTCCCGAGTTGTCCATCCATTGAGAAATCATCCCAGAAATCGAGGAGTGAGGTGCCCCATCTTTCAGGCAGCCATGCCGTGCGGTAGCTTATGTTGCCCCCTGTGGTGGTTACTAAAGCCATCTCTCCATACTGATCCGCACCCTTGTCAACACCATCAGAAACAAAATGAACTCCGCTGAAACCGTTTCCTTCGCGGAAAACATTTCGATTATCCTTCGACTTCCCTGATGTACCGTCTTCCCCGATAAAATTCTGAATTGTCCCGCACATGCTGAAGCTTATCTGCCGGTTGCCTGTATTTGTTATTTCATAGTCGATTACAGCCATTGGTATGCCGCTCCTGTCGGCATCGGCAGGGATCAGGGGATTAAATGCTTTCATCCTGACCTTGAGAGGAAGCTGTGGTGTCTCAAGTAAAACCTGCCCGAAAGGATAGGCTGCCTCGAAGGAAACGTTACTGAAGCGAGGTAACCCATGATTGGTAGCAATGGCTCCCGAGCTGCCTTCATAGAGATAAAAGGGAACAGGTCCTTCAAGCAGCCTTGTGTCCTTTTTTCCGTCGATATCGGTGTACAGAACAAAAAATGCAGAGTTATTTCTTCCCGAGCCCGGGTTATAACCTTTTGCCGGGCGGTTCATTATTTCCCAGTCCTGAAGGTTGCCTCTGCCGCCGAGAGAAACCGTTCCTGTGCCAATGCCTCCAATTGGCAGGGCAATTTTGTAAGTATGTTCCTGGTCATATTTCTTAAGAACGGGCCAGTCGGCTGGTGATGCTGTCTGAGAAAGTGCAGAGCCAAGCAGCAAAATGGATAATACATTCTTCATGGCACTCATCATTTATAAATTAACCGCAAAGTCCGCAATCCCGATATATCGGGATTACGCAAAGATCGCAAAGGATTCATTTACTATATGTTAACTTTGCGGACTTCGCGACTGCTCAGCGTACTTTGCGGTTATATTATTTTAAATTACAATTACTAAATATTTTATTTAAGAATTACTCTTCCGGTACGGGTTAAGCCATTAGAGGTAACCTTGTAAATATAGAGCCCTTTACTGAGGTTGCTTACTGGCAGAATGCCGTCATCAGTTAATTTCTGCTCAAGAACCTTGCTCCCGCTCATATTAATCAACTCAACTGTAGCCTCCCCGTTTATTCCTGAGAACGTAATATATTCACTTGCCGGATTGGGGTAAGCAGTAATATGCAGGTCTGTTTTCATATCACCTATTCCTGTTGTCATAGCAGAATAATATGAGGTTGACCTTGTTGTGCTGGCCCAGGCAATTAAAAGCCATGAATAACCTGTTGTTACAGAATAATTTACTGTTGCGGTTACATATGTTGTTTCAGCTTTCATTAATCCTACCCATCCGGGGACAGTATTATCCCAGTCGTAGAAAGCATACATGGTATTCCTTCCATTTGCATCCCATGAATATTCTATTTTATCTGAATTGGCCCATGCATCCGGGTTAAGATCCGTGTCCCATTTATAGCCCATAATAAGGGTTTCACGACCATTTGCATCGTAGGTATAATCTGTTTTAGTAGCATTTACCCAACCCGGGGAAGGAACAAGAAGAAGATCCCATTTATATGTGATATCTGATGTGACTTTATTGTTTGCATTATATGCAAATTCAGTTTTTTCTGATTTTACCCAATCCGGAACAGTTAATGTGGCATCCCATTCATAAACTTCCTCCTTGATCATATTAATGCCTGAATATGTATATTCACGTTTCTCCGATTTTACCCATGCATCCGGTTCAGGGTCAGTGTCCCAGAATAGCTGATGTCATAGCTGAGATTGGAACCGGAATAAAAAAATTCGGTCTTGCTCAGACCGACCCAGCTGGAAGAACCCTGGTTCCAGAGAGATGTAATATCAAGGGTTAGTTTCCCTGTTCCGTCGTATGAAAACTCAAACTTCATTGTGGGAACCCACTGGCTGGTTATCTTATTCCAGTTATATGAAATATAAAGTGTTTCATCTCCACCCGTATTTACTGTAGTCTCTGTTTTTGATGAGTTAACCCACAAAAAGGCAGTACTTGCATCACGCTTTTGTGTTGTCTTTGTTGTCGTGTTGCTGTTAACCTGATAGGTGTATTTCTCCTTACCGGAACTTACCCATGTACTCACTGCCCAGGTCTCATTGATAGTACTGTCGACTTTCTCGGTCACGGCAAGTGTTCCCTTTGAAGGGTTTAACTTGTCAGAAAGATCGAATGCTCTTTTACCGGTTTTCAGATCTGGTATCTGAGCCGTAACTGCAGCGCCCAGACAAACCGAAATAAAAAGGAGTAGAAATTTTTTCATAGCTTAAAGTATTAAGTGGATAAAAGGTTCATAGAAAAGATTTTGCATTGCTGCCCTGACTTAATAATCCCTGATACGAATAAAATGCACTTACCTTTTTCAGCCAGGTAATACCAAAGTTACGAAATCGTTGAAACTGAAGGGGTGAAAAAAATCAAAGAATTTTATGATAATTGCGATGAAATCAGTCTTTAATACACCGCACTGACATATGGTTCCGTTTACCATAGCTCAGTCTGTAGACATAACCTTTATTGTGAATCAGTCCCCGGGTCCAGGCATTGGTGTTGTAGAACTCGGTCGCGCTCCACCAGAAACCGTAACTGCCAATTGTATCAGGTTTCCCTGTAAAATTGCGGATCCCTCCCGGAAGAGCTGAAAACCCGCTGCGGTTGTTGCTTTTTTTCTGGTCATACCCAGTATTCCCGGGTTCGGAACTGACAATCCATCCGGTTTTTGCAGCCATCGATTTGGCAATGTCATTCCCGCTGCCTTCATATCCGAATCCACCGGCTGTGAGAAAGTCTGTCAGAATCGTCCATTCAGCGTCCGAAGGGACATGCCAGCCTTGCGGACAGAGCTTCTTCGTACTTACGGCATACCAGTTGTATAATGCTCCATACCTTCCCTTGTTGGCTGTTTCATCATTATTGAACCAGCTATAGGAAGGGGTAAAGTCCTGCATCTTTTTGTCATCAGCTGCCAGCGGGATCTCAATACCATCAGCATATTTTGTTGTCTTCAGATTTTCCGTAAGCCATACCTGCTTCCCGATTGTAACAACAGAATACTGATTGCCATCAGCATCCTTCACAGGCTGGGCATCAAGCTTGCCAAACCCCAAAAGAAAAAGCAGAACCGCAGGGAGTTTTCTACTGATCTTAAATATCATCTTGTTGAATTGAATTATATCTACTAATATACAATTAATGGCTGAATTCGATCTGGTAGATATATGGCCAGAATTTTCCGGTTACGTAAATCCTGTCGGATTCCCTGTCCCAGGCAATGCCGTTTGTTGATTCCGACATCCTGTATTCTTTCCTGGACTCCAGAAAGAGCTTTGTAAGGTCGATTATACCAGTCACTCTACCAGTAGCGGTATCGATCCGGGCAATATTGTTTGTTGTCCAGATATTAGCATAAATAAAACCGTTAATGAATTCCGGCTCATTTATATACATTGCAGGAGCTCCGTTAAAAGTAACATTAAGTGTGCGTTTTACACTTAAATCTTCCGGATCCAGATATGTTACAGCACTGGTCCCATCGGTCATAATGATAAATTTCCCGTCTGTAGTAAGGCCCCAGCCTTCCTTGTTCGGGAAGGAGAATGTGTCCCTCGCGGCGAAGGTCTCAGCATCAAATATGAATCCAATCTGATTCCTGTAAGTAAGCTGGTAAAATTTATCCCCGAAAAAGACAATCCCTTCTCCGAAATACTTTCGCCTGTCGAGTTCAGTTTTGACGTCAATTTTGCCCTTTTTCAGATCGGCAATACCTGATATGGATCTTATTTTTGGGTATTCTTCAGGCGAACCGCTGCTTTCGTATAGTTTCCCGTTATGAAATACAAAACCTTCGGTGTATGACTCCCTGTCGTGAGGGAATTTCTTTACAACCCTGAAAGTTATAGGCTGTACTCCATCAGTGGGTTGAATGCCCTTTGACTGTGAAATGGGTTTTTGCCTGCCACACGATAAGGCTGATACAACGAGCAGGAATAAGCACAGCAGCCTGAAAAGTTTGGGATTATTCAGTTTCACTCGATATTTATATCATATTTTCTAAGAAGTCCCTCTATCCCTGATGCTGAAAATCTTGCTTTTCGTATGATGTTGTTTTCAGGATCTATAGAATAATCAGTGGCTCCCCGGAGGTCAGCCGATCTGAGTGTTGTTCTGCTGAAAACAGCATTTTCAAGATTGCAGTTCACAAAAATTGCTGAAGAAAGATCTGTTTCGGTGAAATCGGCATTTTTCAGTGATGATCCGCCAAAAGAGGTACCTGCCATTTTTCTTCCTGCAAAAGATGCATAATCAAGAAGGCATTTTTCGAAGCTGACAGCAAACAAAAGATCAGTACAGTCAGAAAAGTTCACCCCCAGAATCTTGCAGCCCCTGAATAAGGTATCTTTGAACTGACTCCCGGCCAGCTTTGCCATCGAAAGATTGCAGTTTTCAAAGGTGCAGTCAATAAACCTGCAAAATGATATAGAAGCATCCGAAAAATCACAATTCAGAAATGAGCAACTTTCGTAAACCTGGTCTTGCAGTTTCCTGTCTGCCAGAACCAGGTTCTCAAAATTTTCTTCCTCATGAAACTTCGTGCTGGTCATTCTGCCGCTTCTTCCTTTACCTGAGTTCCCTTGGCTCCCTTTTTCTGAGGATATGTTCCGGGCAGAATGACCGTGATCAGTTTTTTGCCCCACAAACCAAGCTGGACACCTGCGGCCAGGCAGAGAATGCTGATAATAATCGTCAGGATATAATAATTTTCCCTTGGAGCCACAAAAAAGAGTACAAGAGATAATACAAGGATTATTATACTGAAGATGATCTTCACTCTCAGCAACGGGGTTTTGAGCGTTTTGAACCTTGTGAGTCCGTCAATTATTCCGGTAATTATTGCAAAGATGAGAGTAAAAGGAAATACAAATACTGAGAATATGAGAACACTCTTCAGCAAATCGGGATAGAACTGGTCGAAAGTATTTATCAGGATTGCCAGCACGGGGATAGCTATCACCATCGCCTGCGAGAGATGAATAACAATAGGATGGAGGTCAAGGTTAAGGATCTTCAACCTGTTGAGAGATACTCTTTCCCTGTAGGGTTCAAATACTTTCCTGGGCAGTCCGCAAGCAGGACAAACATCTCCGAGTTTCCCGGCTTCCATCACATATCCGCATGGGCGGCAACGTACTAGTTCTTTCATAATATCTTGAGGTTTTGATCAGGCAAAAATAGAAAAATAGCTTACAATTATTAATAGAATTGTTCAATTTCAGATTGAGTAAGGTTTAATTCTTATTCTTTTGAATATTTGTGAATAACTCCCTGGTCAGGGAAGGAACTTTGTTGTTCAGGTAAATCTTGTACTCCTCTGTTTCAATATAGATAAAGGGAGGTGATCCTTTTTCAACAAATAATTTAACATCGGTCTTGTCCTGAAGTCTGAAATTACCCTTCAGAGTGCCTCCAAGTGCATAGCCGTTTGTTCTCAGTTTTATTGCCGGAAGCTGAGGCAGAGTGTCAAGCTGCTTAATATCCTTGTAGTTAATGTCAATGCCGTATATTCCGCTTATACTGATCCCGTTCTCCTTAAACTCAGTTTTTGTCTCCCTTCTTCCTGCAACAACGAGAATTACAGGCAGGAACAAGGCAGCAAGTACGATAGCAACCATCCAGTAGCCGCTTTTCTCAATGAAATCCTTTTCAGGAGTTGTTACCGGGCTCTCTTTACCTAACTTCTCTGATACCAGTTTAGCGATCTCTTCAGGTTTGTCGGTACCGATCCTGATCCTTGATTTTTTGTTATTGAATGTTAGCTCAATGGCCCCCAGCCCGGAGACATTATATAACCAGCCATTTGAATAAAGCCTGATGCCGATGCCTGTCAAGGGATTATTCCTGACGGCCGTGCATTCCTTTATGCTGGCCAGTGGAAATTTTCGCGAAACAAGTCCGGCGCCAAGCTTAAATGAGAGGTGGGTGTCGTCGATAATTATTGTCAGTTTATAAAAAATAAGAAGGCAGATGCCCATAGTAAGAGCCACAAAACCCGTTACAATTTTGGGCATTATATCAGATTCTCCAAAAGTAAATGTGAAAATGAGGGTCAACACGAAAAGAGGCCCCAGGATCAGTACAGAGAATGTTCCGAACTGTGTGAATGTTTTAGGTTCCATAACAAAGAAATTTCCTTAATAAAAGTAGAAAACTTCTTTCAATCCAACTGTTAAAAAAGCAGATTTGATTTTAGTGTTTTTGCTGTCGGAGGAGATCTGCCAGCTGACTGAAATGAGAGATACTTCCATTGATTTTCGCGGTTTCATTATTCCCGCTTCTCTTGTAAAGGATTGAGTCAATTCCCAGTTCTCCGGCAGCTTTAATCTCGGAATCAGGGTCATCTCCAACTACCAGCACTTCGTTTTTGTTTAGATGGTTATTTTCAAGGATATCGCTAAAAATATCCTTCTTGGACAACTGTGAGGTAAGCGGGTCGATAATATGAATCCTGTCGAAGTCATTCCGGATACCGAGCATGTCAATTTTGCTTTGCTGCATTTTCATGAATCCGCTAGTAACAAGATATTTTCTGCATTTTAACTTTCTCAGTTCTTCATAATCATCATATGTGGAGATTCTCCTGGTGCAGACAGCATTAATCAGCAGGACGGTTCCTTCCGCTATCAGGTTTTCGCTGAAATGGTAGTCGGAGGCGACCCGCTGAAATGGTCTCCTCAGGATATCATTCCTTACCTTGTTAAAATCACCTTCGAACTCACCGCTTTTTTCAATGAGAGTGAGTATCGGCAAAAAAAGATCACCGCTAAGCGATGAAACAGGAAAAATCGTGTTGTCAAGATCGATGATAAGGGCCTTTTTAATCATTCAGCGAGGGGAGGGATAAACGAGGAACAGGGAATTACTTTTTTTTCTTTTTAAATTCTGCCTTAATTCTGTTTTCTTCGAGCCTGAAAAGAACAATTTCGGAAACAAGTTTTAATGGGAGCGGCTTATCGAGAGGCAGTCTTATCGTTCCTTTTGAACAATCATATCCTGATAGCTCCTCCCGGAAGGCTTCAACACCTGATGCCCCCGGGTAGAACCCGATATGTTTTGATTGTGCGGCAAAATAGACAAGTACTCCGTTCATGAAAAAAGCCGGCATCATGTAAGAAATCCTTTCCTCAGCTTCCGGTGCTGCTTTCCTGATAGTTTCTCTCATTGAAATAAGTTTCTCCTGCACTGGTGCCGGGAAACCGGATATATACTCGTCGATGTTCTGAGGTATTCTGCCCGATCTCATTCTGTTTGTTTTACAGGTTTTTTAACAACCCTTATTATTAGTAATACAATATTTATCAGCCAGCCAACCGGGTAAGGGACAATCAGCAAGCCCCACCACCAGGTGAGGGAAGAATTTCCTCCGAATCCCCCAAAGGAAGATAGTGCGAAGAGTAGAACCACCCCGATCACTATCATAATAAATGTTGTCAGGAAGATTTTCCAGTGGCGGTCCTCTTTATAGAATGCTGACAGGGCCATAAGTCCGCTGCCGGCGGCAATTACAACTGATCCTTCAAGGGGATCAAGGATTCCGATTATCAGGGCAACTATGCCGATAATCCAGACTACGCGGGTCCACTTTTTGTTCTTTTCCATGCATTAAAGGTACACTTTTTTCTAATCCCCCGGTCTGAAACCGGGGGTTAGTAGAAACCGGGGGTTAGTAGATACCGGGGGTTAGCAGAAACCGGGGATTCTGTCACTTTTCAAATTCGATGATATATTCCGAAGCATATTCATCGTCATAGGGTTTCAGGCTTTTAACGAAGAACCGTGCCTTTTTACCTAAGCGCAGGCAGGTGTATTTATTCTTAATATCATCAGGAGTGTTTTGCGGCTGCAGTGACGGGTACCATAAATTATAGCCGGGTTTTTCAAAAAGAAGCTGTGGTTTGGTCCACTCCTGCGATTCAGACGGTTCGCTGAAATCCGCATTTTTGTTGAATGAGATGAAAACCTGGCTGCCTTTCCATGACGGACCGACGACTTTCCCCATTAGCATAACCCAGCAATTGAGGTAGGTATTCCAGTGTACTGACGGCCCCCAGTGAAATCCACCCCCGGGGGAAGAGGCAGCTCCTCCTCCCTCTTCCACGGGGATCCTGAGTGATGCCACAGGCTGACCTATACCGTCATAGGGGATGCTGAATCCCTGGCCATCCCATCTGAATGCCTTGCCCTCAGGATCATTAAGATCCTTCAGGGCTATCCTTGCAACACTTATGCACTGTCCCGACCATTCTGTCTTCCTGTCATAGTTCTCCTCATTATAGACTCCCGGGTATCCGTATTCACCGTAGAACAGGTAGAGATAATCGCCATTGGCTACAGCTGATGGATCACCCACTCCACCGGCGAAAGTCTCGGAGGTGTTATGCGGTTTCAATATCAGCCGGGGATCGAGGTCTTCTATGAATATGCCCTTGTTTTCCCAGCTTCGTCCTCCGTCGGTCGATTTCATGATTCCTATCCTGCATACTGCAGCCGGGCTTTCAGGTCCCTGCAAACCCTGGGGCCAGTTGTTATTTTTATAGCCTCTTCCTGTTAATGAGTCAAATGGCAGTGTAGAAGGATAATTCTCATTATGGTACACTGCAAACAGGGTTTTTCCTGTGATATCAGAAGGATCCTGCCAGACTGTTTCGAACCATACAGCTCCATGAAGCCCTTCCTGCCCCGGTGGAACATTTGGCGGCATGAGGGGACTTTTAAAACTGCCTCTGTCGTTTCTGAATGCTTCGTCGGCGTTCTTTCCGTCGGCAAATTTGAGATCGGCGGCATCACCCCACAATGGATCTTCTCCGTACTTACCCGGAAAGATCCTGAAGGTATCTCCTATCCACGCCTCTGCCATGTTGCAATCGACAAAGGAGCCGAATTCAATTCTTTCAGCCGGAACAAGACGGAAGGTGGGATTAAAACTATCCTTATTATTCGTGCAGGAAGAATACAGAAGGGAGAAAAAAGATCCCAAAAGTATCAACCGCAGAAGTATGTCAGATTTTCTCATTTGATTCATAGTCTTCGGGGTTTATGCCATTGTCACGAAACAGCTCTCTTTCCTTCGATTTTGCTTTCCGGAAAATCCACCACATGAGCAAAAGTGGTGTTGCAATGCATATGAATAAAATGAAATAGAGCATTATCAGGGTAAAATTAGGAAATTCATTTGTAATGTGGTGCAAATCACCGGAATATTACTGTGCTCTGCAGCTGACTATTTCTCCCTGTAATCCTCATGCTGCAAATATTTCGCTGCTCTGCAGCTACGATGCTAAATGTAATAAGTCAACTCCGTGTAACTCTGTCTTTACTCCGTGTAACACCGTGGTTAAGAAATATTAAAATTAAGCACTAATGGAGCCTGTTTGTAAACCGTAGAAACAGGTACCCTGAGGTTGCTGCAATGAAAGAGGCTATCAGGATTGCAAGTTTTGAGATTTTGATAATATTCTGGTCATCGAAGGCAAGGAGCGTGATAAACATCGACACCGTAAAACCAATACCGGCTATCATTCCTGCGCCTAAGATATGACTCCATTTCAGATCTTCGAACATCGAACAGATCTTTGTTTTAACTCCAATCCAGCTGAAGAGGAAAATCCCCAGTGGTTTACCTATAACCAATCCTGCCATTATCCCCAGGCTGTTTGGCGACAAAAGCGACTCAAAATCAGAAACGGATAGCAGTATCCCTGTGTTGGCTATTGCAAAAAGCGGCAGGATGACGAATGCAACCGGAATGTTAAGTCTCGATTCGAGTAAGTGAGAAGGAGATTTTTCATCGCAATTTCTGAAAGGAATAACGAATGCAATCAGCACTCCGCTTATTGTGGGATGGATGCCTGCTTTGTATAGGCAGATCCACATCAGGGCCCCGGGGACAAAATAGAAAAGCAGGTTGCATACTTTTTTCCTGTTCAGAACTAACATTATCAGAAATAGTAAAATAGCAAGCAGGAGGAATAGCAGGGAGAAGTTCTTTGTATAAAATACAGCTATTATGATTATAGCTCCCAGGTCGTCAATAATGGCAAGAGCGGTAAGAAAGACCTTAAGAGACAGAGGGATCCGACCCGACAGGATGGTGAGGATGGTGAGTGAAAAAGCAATGTCGGTCGCCATTGGAATTCCAAAACCACCGATTGATCCGGTGCCATGAGTTATGGCAATGTAAATGAATGCAGGAACAAGCATGCCGCCTGCAGCTGCCATAATAGGCAAAAGGGCCTGCTTCAGGTCGGCAAGCTCCCCAATATAGATCTCTCTCTCAATTTCGAGACCTACAAGAAGGAAAAAAAAGGTCATTAACAGATCATTTATCCAAAAATCAAGAGGCTTTCCCAGAAGATCTGATTTCCAGAATCCCAGGAACTTCTCCCCGAGGATGAAATTGACGGTGATCAGCGTCAGGGCTGTTATGACAATAAGAATTATCCCGGAGGCACTTTCATTTCTGAAGAAATCCCTGAAGAATTTTGAAAGCTTCATAATAGTCGTTTTTTATGACAAGCTCCGGAGAGAAAGATCATTTTTCAGAGATCCTGATATTGAACAGATCGCTGTAACCTTTTCTTACATAGCTGTCAATCCACCCGTAGTAACTGTCAACCTCCGCCTGGTTAAGCTTTTTGTTCTTTCTCCAGACAGTAAGTTTTTCTTCAGTATTCTTTATAATTTCGCGGGAAAGCGGCAGTAATTTCTGAGTAATTCCGGTTCCCTGTGCATTGAATATAGCTGTTGTATTTATATAATATTTTGTCTCAGCACGCTGTGAGGGTACCATTATATTTTTGAGCTTCATGGCCAGGTCGCAGATCTCTGCATTATCTTTAGCATCGGCCTTTACTATCGCCGGAAGCGATCCCTTCTGGGTTATCCACAGTGGAACAGGCAGCGTTGAAAGTGGAAATCCCACCCTGGCCCACATTGTTGTGAACTCGGCTGGCTCATCGGACTTAACTCCATGAATGACTACAGAGGATGATGAGGTAAATCGGTTGATGCAATCCTGGAAATAGATGAAATTTTCCTCCCGCTCATTCATGCTCATAAAATCTTCAATGCTTTGTTTCGAATAGGAATTATCGAGCGAAAGACAGATGTTTTCAAGCATGTATGGCACATTCAGATTTTTGCTTCCCGAAGCCCTGTAAAATAGTTTTTCCGCAGTTTCGTAACGGATATACCCCGAACCCTCATTTGGAGCGCCTGTAAAAGAATAGTTGGTGCGTACAATATATCCATGCGGGGCAATCCGTTTGTCGTTGACGTCGATCTTGGTATAACTGAAATTATTAGTCTCAAACCAGGCAGCACCGCCGGAGGCATCAATCACACCGAAATTGGCCTCAACTCCCCGGGGTTTCTTATAATCGCTGAGAAATTTCTCAAATTCATCTACAGTAGAACAGCTCATAAGTGCAGCCTTCATCAGTACGCCTTCCTGGTCGACAATCTTTGTTGAATCGCTTCCCTTCAGGTTGTATGAGGCGGTATTCATAATTGCAAAGCCGGCATTGTTAAAACCGATCCATATGTTATTGCTTTTTGCATCATCAGAATCGATCAGTGCAATGGCTCTGAATTTACCATCTTTCAGATAAACTATCTTGTTATTCGGGTTTCCGGTATCGCGGTTTTTCCATAGTATCGGCCTGCCGTCGGCAGTGTACTTTCCGGAAATTATCACTGTGGTACAGGCAAATGCTGAATTTGCAGAGATGAGAGCTGAAATACACAAAGCAAGAATAGTTCTTTTCATTTTTTTAAATCTATAAGTTTAAGGTCGCTGTAAGAAAAACTGACCTGCCATATCCGTTAAGCCCTGAACCGTGATATCTGTAATCTTCATCAGTGAGGTTTAAAAGGCTCAGGTCGAACCGTATGAATTTTAAAGCATAGTTTGCATGAAGATTAAATACATTCCATCCCGGAGTTCCTCCGTCAGGGATCCTGTTATCAGAAATATCTCCGGCAGCGAGACGGTCTTGTTTCCCGGCAGCCTGCCACTCAAGGTTAAGAGAAAGGTTACTTACCGAGTATTCCACTGCAAGCCTGCCAAAAAGTGGGGGAATCCGTCTTGCAGGCTCATCTTTTGTGATATTTTGTCCATAAGTATATGTTATGTTTCCTGAAACAAGCCACGATTTGCTGATCTCGTACTCCCATCCTGTCTCCAGCCCCTGGATAAAGGCACGCTCGACATTCTCTTTCTGATACACAGGGTACCCGTCTATAGTATCTCCCGGAACCTGAGTTCTGACAATCAGATTATATAATTCATTCCTGTAAAGATATATTTCGCCCTTCAGCTTTTTACCCAGTCGTTTATATCCCAACTGGTATTGCAGTGAATTTTCTGGTTTGAGATCATAATTAGGAACTTCATACCTGAAATCAACAATTCCCAGAGTTCCCATATCATCGAGATTAGGGGCCCTGAACCCGGAATTGAGCGAAATAAAAAGATTCGATTTTTCATTTAATTTTCGCATCAGGGCGAGGTTCCCTACAAGCGCTGAAGGGGTAAGTGTTGCATCTCCTGCATCTTCATCCGAAACCTGAATTATATATGTGTTGAACCTTGCTCCGGCTGTGATGCCCCACTGATAAAAATCTAAAGTATGAATTGTGAATGCAGCCATGCTTGTCATTGCGGAACCATCAGGATATAATCCCCGTTTTTCAGTGCTGGCGCCGGTTGAAAGATCTGTATCTGTCCTGCTGCTGCTGACAAGATCGTTATATACTTCAAGTCCGCTGTTAGCAGTCCACCTGCTGCTGTTTGAGGTCAAAGCCTCAGCCGAAAAACCAAGCGATCGTACTGCATCATCTTCCCTTCGCATAACTGACGAGCCATTTTTTTGCAGTTCCCTTCCTTCCAGAGTGCTTTGATATGATACTGTGAAAACAGCAGATTTCATGATCCCCTTATTAATTTTCTGGTTTAACCTGGCATAGCCAAGTTCTCTTCTCTGGGGATCCATTCTGTTGACAGCATAGTTTTCCAGAACCACCTTATGATAGACCGGGACATCATTCTGAGAAACACGCTGGAAAGCCAGGGTAATGTCGGAACCTTCTGAAAGTGATATTTTTGTTTTCAGGTCAAAGTCAAACTCCTTATATCCTGAAGGGCTTTGAGTTCCTGTGGTGTCGCCACCTGCAATATCACCAAAATTACGCCATGTAACGCCGGCTCTGAATGCTGCCTTGTTTCCGCTGTATCCTGCATGCCCGTGAATACTCTGCTCCATGCCTTCCGTTGCAATCCTTGTGAGAAGAGAGCCGTCCCATACAGGGTTATCGGATGTTTTGAGCTCGTGTGTAAATGTCTGTATGGTTCCGCCGATTGCGTCAGAGCCGTATTGAACTGAGCCGCTTCCGCGCAGGACCTCAATTTTTTCAACGCTGAAGATGTCTATTGTATTGAAGTACTGGTTTGGCCCATACCTGAAAGTGGCATTGCTCAGCCTTATCCCGTCTACAAGCAGCAGGGTCTGGTTGCCTGTCAGTCCCCTAAGGAAGGGTGACCCTCCTCCATGGCTGGTCTTCTGGACAAAAACGCCCGGTGTAAGGGTAAGTGCCTCAGATGTAGTTCTTACCTGTGCCTTTTTCATGCTTACATCGCCCAGCACCCTTATCGGATCAGGTGTATTAAGGCTTATCGATCCAAAGCGGTTGGCTGTAATGACAACCTCTCCCAGTGCTTTTTGGGGAAGCGAATCTGCAAATGCAAGCGAGTCTGCCAGCTGCGCATGGGTCAGGCCGGTAAGAGATGTAAACAGGGCTACTAGCGTTATCTTCAGGGAGATCCTCATTAAGTCTGGTGTTTTCCAGGTTCAAAGCAAAGATAACTGTTACAGCCAATAATAAGTGCGGACTATCAATGCATAATACAACAGGCGCAATAGAATTTTTATGAGTACCTGGAATAACAGGTTTGCAGGGTGTTAATTGAACTTTTTCCTATAGGCAGCAATTATCTTCATTTTCTTATCGGGGCTGGTTCGGGTCAGGACCAAAGCATTTTCCTTCATCTCCCAGGTATAGTCGACATCCATACTCCTTTCGCCAATCTGAAGAGTGATGATAAGCTCTTTCCCGTTTACTTTATATGTCCCCTCATAAGTATCAAGAGTTCCCGTTCCCGACATGTTGCTTGTCTGTCTGAACTTACCGTCTTCCATGAAATAGAAATCTGTCACGGACTCATCCGCCTTCATCTGGTCTTCGCTTTTCTTCTGCAACCCCGCATCCGAAACATAGGCCATCTCGAACATTGTCCAGGCACCGGTAAGTTTTGTCTCCTGCGCTTCGATGGCAGAAGCTGCCATAAAGCAGAACAAAACTAAAATTGCTGTTTTCATTTAATCTGTTTTTTTGCTGATAAGGACTTTGTCTATCCTGTTGCCGTCAATATCGATGATCTCGATAGTGTGATCCTTGAAATTGAATTTGTCGCCTATCTCCGGCAGCTTATCAATGTTCTCGAGAACAAAACCTGCTACTGTTGAGTAATCAATGTCCTCAAGGTCAGTGAGGTAGTTTTCAAAGATCCCGTCGAGGACTTCAACAGGTGCATCACCGCTGACAAGGAAAGATTTGTCTTCACGTACAAAGATATCGGGCTCAAATGTCTCCCCTTCATCAGGAATCTCACCAATAAGGTTTTCAAGGATATCATGAAGCGTGATTATTCCCTCAAGAGAACCAAACTCATTCACGACAATGCAGAAATGGATCTGCTTTTCCTTGAACAGGTTCATCACTTTGTGAACATCAGCGCTCTCCGGGACAATTATGGGATGAATCAATAATCCCGGATCAAAGAATCCTTCAGATGTCGAATCGGCTGTCAGGAAGTCCATCACATTCATTATACCCTGGAAATCGTCAAGGTTACCTTTTGAACAGACAAGCCTGCTATGCTTTGACTTCATGGCCACATCCTTGATCTTGTTGTATGGCTGATCAATATCAATCCATTCAATCTCCATCCTGTGGGTCATAATATGCCTGGCCTTCTTGTCGGAAAAGTAGAATACCTTTTGATGGATAAGGTTTTGGTCCTTTTCAATAATCCCATCCCGCGACGCTATCTTCAAAAGATGCCTCAGCTCGCCTTCTGTAAGATGATCAGGCTGCATCTTTATTCCGATAAGCTTGTTTATCAGGGATGTGGAGAAGGATAGAAATTTGACAAAGGGATAGAAGACGACACTGAAATAATAGACCGGCGGGGCTATCCTGATGGCGATTTTCTCCGGATTGTTGAGTGCAATTGTTTTTGGCACCAGTTCTCCGATTACAATTGAAAAATAAGTAATTGTAAGAACGGTAATTGTAAGGGAGATCTCCTCCGCCGAATTTCTGAAGAGCTCGAATTTCTGAAAGAAGGGGGCAATGTCGTGTGCTATGTTAATACCTCCATAAACCCCTGTTACAATGCCAATAAGTGTAATTCCAACCTGGATGGCGGAAAGGAAGTTCTCAGAGTCTTTAAGGAGTCTTAATGCTGTTTTAGCGCCCGCCCTCCCTTCAGTCCTGAACTGTTCCAGTCTCGATTTCTTGCTCGATACCAGGGCTATTTCAGAAAGGGCAAAGAAGCCATTCAGCAGAATAAGTATTATTATTATGATAATTTCCATTGTGCAAATATACGGCACTTCCGGTTATTACTTTATAACTACAAGCTCAAAGGGGTCAAATAATCCGTAATCAGGAAGGTAATACTCTGATTCTGCAGGGATTTTTTCAGGTGCACTGTTCCATGAAAAGGGGCCATAGATCCAGTTATTTGCTTTCTGGTAGAAAAAACCAAAAGTGTTTTTCAGGCTTCCTGTTACATAAACTGTAATCTCATTCATTCCTTCTTTTACAAGTGAAGTTACATCCAGTTCCCAGGGTTTCCAGGCAATCAACCCGGCAGGCTGGCCATTGACGGCAGCGCTGGCAACGCTTCCGTTCCACTCTGCAAGCTTAATTTTATAAACTGCCCCGGCCGTTTTTTCAATATTAAAATTCAGGGCGTATGCGACTTTTTGAGAGTAGAACGGCAATCCTGCCTCGCGCCATGAACCCGGGGAATTTATGTCTCCGCCGGTAAGCTCAAATCCTGCTTTAGCCGGCTTAACAAGAAAGTCTCCCAGCAGATATACCGGCATCACTTCAGCAAGAATGTTCATCCGGGGAGCTTTCAGCGTAAGCTTGTTTTTGCCCGGTCTGAGAAACTGGCCGACTGAATACTCAGGGAAATTTCTGTCGATCCAGTAGGCTCCTTCGATCCTTTCAGCCGGCTGCCCGTTAACACTCACCTCCCATAATTCGGGACGCTCGACAACAGCTTTTATGGTTTTCATGGCCTCTTCTCCAAGATCAGGGTTTATATTGAAATGATAGCTTGCCTCAAAGCCCGAACCGGGACCGAACAGCGAATCAAGTTCAAGATATCTTTTCCTGTATTGAATTTTATGCTGCCACGGATTGCCAAGCTCGATTCCATTTTCGTTGAAAAGGCCAATGAGGGCATTCATGAAGTAGAGATCCTTTTTGTCTGATTTTGCAGTTTTAAGATCGAGATAATTAAGCACCAGGATATTCTCCGATTCCCGTTTTACTGAAATTTCTCCGCTTGCTGCAAGAGGTGTTTCAACTCCAGGAACTGTTTGATCGACCTGTTCTTCTGACTTTTGATCTGTAATCAGAAACAGGGCGCTGCCTGCAGGTTCGAGACCGAGCTGAAAGGAAACCATGCCCTTTTCTGCTTTTGAAGGATAGCCGGTAATCTCTCCTGAAACAGCGTCGAGCCTTGCGATATGTTTTCCTTCCAGAGTAATTTCAGCCCTTGCTTTTTCAGAGGGGTGTGAATTAACCACAAACAGCAGCTGTCCGTCTGTTAGCATCCGGCGCTGATGGTAAAGCATCCCGTTCCCTGTCTGATCGTTCATCATAAATTCATCGCGTGTGAGCAACGTTAAAGCTTCCGGGTTGTCGAGGTTATCAGCAATTATCCATTGTTCAGGAAACCTGGAAGCCAGTTCGTTAACAACAGGAGATTCGGATCCATCGACAAATTGAATGTTCTTGTTGAACGACAGAATCCTGCCACCATTATCAAGGTATTCTTCGAGCAGGCTGAAGGTAGTTTTGTCAATATTCTCCATTTCAGCAGGGATCACAACCAGCGAATAGTCGCGCTCTCCTACCTTCAAATGCTTCCTTTCCACACTTCCCAGCACTTTAAGAACGTTCTCTGAACCAAGATCATATTCAAGGTGTTTTTGTTCCATCCGGTAGACAAAATTCTTGAAGCCTGAACGGATGGTATTTATTTTGTTGTTTTTTACCTTACGCGAAAAGTACATCCAGGCAGTTGTGTTGGGCTGAAGCACCAGCGTGCTGTTCATCTGCTCCCCTGACGACATGGCCATTGAAATTCGGCCAATATAATCACCCAGCAGTTTATACTCCTTCCACCATGGTTCGTGGTAGGTAAACGACGGAGGGTAATCGAACTTGCGCACGCCGTTAAGGGAATAGTAGGAGAGATGCTGGTTAACGAAATTGACTCCAAGCGCACATTGCCAGTCAACCAGGCGTTTCTGGCTCTCAAAGCTCATTTCCCATCCTCCGCCGCCATAGGTTTCGCTTAAGGTTCTTCTCCTTCCGGCCTGGTTTGCTGCGCTCCTCAGCTCCCTCACTGCCCGGTCGTTGCCGAATTGTCCCCCCAGTCCGGCGGTATCGAGACGGTTCCCGAGCATGTCGATCCCCGGCATCTGGTGCCAGATATAGAAGGCAGGTTCGTCTGAACCATCAGTAGGTTCAGGCCAGCCGTGTTCCCAGTAATGACCGGTATATATAAGGTTCTTCTCATCGCAGTACCTGCTCCATGGTATAGCCCACCTGTCTACAAACAGCTCGAGGATCAGTTCATAATAGTCGTGGCGCACCTTTTTCCAGTTCCCGGTTTCTTCAATAAGAGACGGGAGATTAACCTTAAGGTCATAACCCCAGCGCTGCTCGAATTCCTGCCAGAGGTCGGGAGTCCAGCGCAGCAGAGAACCGCGCGACATTGCAGCTTCGAGGTTGGGTTCGTCGGTGAATATTCCCATCAAAGTCTGGCCAAAATCAGCCTGGTTCTTCTCATAGCCTTTTGTCATTGTCAGTTCCATGAACTTTTCTGTCACTCCTTCATAGAGAAGATCAACATAGGTAAAACCTCCATACCAGGGAGAGGTGGCGGGATATGTCTTTCTGAAAATGTAATACGTGCCTGGCTTGCCTGTTTCATTTTCAGCCAATCCTGTAATATCTTCAAAGACCTCGCCTGTTTTCTTTAGTATTACTGCTATTGAATCCGAAAGTGCTACATTCAGTTCCTCCTGTATCTGCAAGGCTAGGCCTGTCCCATGTTTATACGAATCGGGCATTTCAGCCGGCACATGTCCTCCGGCAAAGCCTGAAGGATATGAGTTCTCATCGTAGATCCACACCTTCATTCCAAGCTCTTTACCCTTCTGAACCGTATAATCAAAAAGATGAAACCAGTCGTCGGAAAGATATTCGGTAAGTAATCCGGGGCGGGGATGGACAAAGACTCCTCCGATGCCTGCATTCTTAAATTCCTGCATCTGGAAATCAATACCCTCTTCCGTGATCTTGTCATTCCAGTCCCAGAGCGGAGCACTCCTGTATTCCGAGGGAGGATCGGCGAACAGAGATTTAACTTCGGCAGCAGTCTGAATGCCCTCTGCGACAGGCTTCTTTGTACAAGCAGTCAGAAATAATGTCAGCAATACTATCGCTGTAGTTAAAAGGCAGGTTGATCTTTTCATATCAGATTTTTACAACTCCAATTCCAAGCAGTTTTCCAAGCTTTTCGATTTTCCCGGCAATATGACCAGTCCCGATTGCGCAATGATGGGCAGGGCCCTGTCGTGACCATTCGTTAATGAATCGCCGTGCACCAACCGGGAAACGGTAGCGGCTGTTAGTATTGCCGATATTGAGAACAGGCCCTGCCACAGATTCCCCCTCAGCCACAAGCAGGGTTATGCTCTCTTTGCTTTCAACAACGGAGAGAAGAGTTGCCGGACCGTGTTTAACCGACATCTGGATTGATAATCCCTTACCGGGCTTCCCATGGAATACAGGTAAGGGAACAAGCCTGACACGACCCTCAGCAATTGCAAAATGCGCCGGACCATCATGACCAAGCAATATAACATCATCCTCGAAATCCATAAGGTAAAATTCAGAAAAGGAACCCCCGGCTCCAAATTCAGAGAGTATCTTCATCGCCTGGACATTCTTTACCTCACACTCTCCTGCTACCGGAATATTTCTTCCGGTCAGCAAGGTATTTCCGGCTATAACAGAGGTTGCGATATCCTCATATTCGTTTCCGGGCTGACCTTCGTAATAGTAAGCCATCGAACCAAGATTGTGAACTGACACCAGTCTGTCGAGGGCTACTGAGGTTCGTGCCGCCCTTTCAATTTCGGATGGCTCACATCCGGGATCTGTTTCAAATGACAGATTGAATTCTCTGATCTTTTCATGCACTTCGGCAACTGTGACTTCATCGCGATACTTTTTAAGTTCGCACATCTCAAGAAGTTCAATGTGAGTTCCAAATACAACAGAATGACGGGTGAGGTCGGAATAGACATCAAGCATTCCACCATAATAATGTCCAAGAACACCCAGCCGGTTGTTGCGCATTGCTGCAGCAACACGTGCGGTTTTTGTCCATGCTTCAATATCGAGCCATGCTTCACTGTCCTGAAGAAATCCGGTTACAAATTCGTACCTGATGCCTGCGCGGTTAAATACACTTGCTATCTCGGGCACAGAACAAGCCTGGCAATGTTCGAGCCATAGTCCGGTCATCTTTCCTCTGTCGCCCAGGTTGTTGAAAGCCTCATAGTCGAGTCTTGCCACAGGCTGGAGGTTTAGAATGACAACAGGAACTTTAAGTTTCTGTGCGACAGGCAAAACCGTTGAAGACAAGGCATAGGTTGATACGTAGAGGAATACCATTTCAACATCCTCTCTTTTAAGGAAGTCAGCGGCAGCACGTGCTTTTTCAGGGTTATCAACCATTCCTGCATCAGCCACTTCAACTCCAAAAGATGCAATTCTTTTCCTGATCTGTTCCTGGTATCCTTTCAGATTGTCAAGCAATCCGTCGAACTGGGCCCAGTACGTGTCGAGTCCGATTCCGAATAATCCGACTTTTATCATGTCAGTACCATATTATTGTTTGCTTCAATATTTTAGTCTGGTGTTTTCGGATCCGGTTAAAAACTCCCCTGCCACTGCCATTCCTCCAGTAGCGTCCAGGACTTCAATTTTAACATATTTTGCAGCCTGCGGCTTAAGCCGGACAGTTTTTATGCTATTGTCAGCAGCCCATATGCCTTCAGCTGCAATTGAGTAATCTTTCCCATTATTGCTTAAAAGGATCCGGTAAGCAGTTATATTTCCCGTACTTTCAGAATCCCTTCGCGGCAGGTACTGGAAGATATCAATGTTTTTGCAGATCCGTCCAAGATTCAGCGCCAGGGCCTGCGGCAGTTTTCTGTCCGAGAGCCAGAGCGTCTGGAACCGCGGACCGTTTGGCCAGTCATTGAGTCCGTCAATAGCGAGCATTGCATCACCGCTTGTTGCGTATGCAGCAACAGGCGATGCCGGATATTCTATGGTGGGGGGCTGAGGAGGCAATGGAGGCCGCGTAAGGTCCGGTTGCCAGTTTTTTCCAACTGCTTCAAGCTTGTCTGTGATTGCCTGGTCAAGCAATCCGTTCCTGTTGGGCGGACAGTTGATTATGAAATTTGTATAAAGCGGTTCAAGATGCTTAAGATGGGCTAAGATGTCCGGAAGGCTTTTCAGCATTGAGGAATCTGCCGAGGATTCATCCCAGAACCACGATTTCGAAAGTGTCTGACCCTGGCATGCAGCTATTGTATTGTTATCGGGGACCACTATCCCCAGGGGTTCCTCGAAATAGACTAAATCCACACCCCATGGTATTCCCCCGTTATGGTCGGTGATCAGACAATTGGGCTGCAGACTCCTGATCAGCTCTCTTATCTCCTGAACCGGGATTTGCCAGTGCCCCATTTTCCACATATAGCCGTCAATGACGAAAATCGGTATCTCACCATATTTCCCGCTGAGAAGCTCTCTTATCTGCCCAAGGATAAAAGGCTTTACCTTCGGCCAGTCGATGGCGTCCGCCTCCTTATAAGGGCCTCCTATTCCATTGGCTGCATCCCACATTGAGAAATACAATCCGGGAAGGATACCCTCTGCCCTGAATGCATCAACATACTCTTTTACCACATCTCTTTCAGGAATGGAGCTTTGTGCAATTGTATAAGGAGGCTTCCCGTTTGGCGGAACCTGTTTTGAGGGCCATAATGCAAAGCCGTCATGATGTTTTGTTGTTAAAAGGGCATATTTGATGCCTGCCGATTTTGCAGCCTTTGCCCACTGAGAGCAGTCGAGATCTGTTGGGTTAAATATCTTTGGGTCGATCCGGTCGTTTCCCCATCCCGGGTGATAGGTATTGATGTTAAAATGAATGAACATTCCAAAACGCAGATCGATGTGTTCGCTCTGAAGCTGATGGAGCGATTTTTGCTGTGCTTTTACTGTAATGGATAGAAGTAGTCCTGTAAATAAGAGAAACAGGTACAGGTTTCTTTTCCTTGAATTCATCTCCGGGTATTTTTTATCAGTTTATATTTGCCATTGTCCTTAAAAGGTTTGCCGCCCAGGAAAAGATATTATGTCTCACAATTTCGAGCCGCATCTGTTTCATGCGCTGTGTTTGTTCTTCAGCAGGCATCTCAAGAGCTGTTTTAATTGCGTCTGCTGACTTTTCAATGTCATATGGATTGATAATGATGGCTCCCCGGAGTTCCTGCGAGGCTCCTGCAAAGCGGCTCAGTATAAGAGAGCCATTGTTTTGATTCCGTGAAGCAATATACTCCTTGGCAACAAGGTTCATCCCGTCGTGGAGCGAGGTAACCATGCAAAGATCTGCGGAAGAATAGAAGGGTGCTATCTCTTTGTGGCTGTGATGTCGTTTAAGGAGAAGTATGGCCTTCCATTTTTTCGATTTGAAACGCATGTTTATCCTGTTTGCTTCATTTTCGACAGCGCTGTCAGTGTCGGAATAACTTTTTAAGAGCGTTCTGCTTGGAGCACCAATCTGAACAAAGGTGAATTTTCCCTGATAAGCAGGATTTTTTTCAAGGAACCGTTCTATTGCAAGGAATTTTTCAACTATGCCTTTTGTGTAATCAATTCTATCGACGCCTATGCCAAGGAATTGTGAAGCGATGCCGTGTTCCTCAAGCAGGCGCGGAATATCCTTTTTGGGCGACTCTATATCATAATCCTTGAGAGTAAAGGCTATGCTTATCGGGAATGGTTTTACAAGAGTTGTCCTTCCTCCCATTTTTACCGAATAATTTTCCCAGACAACTCTTGATTCAAGGGCATTATTTACTGTCTCGAGAAAATGGTTGCAATGATATTGAGTATGAAATCCGATCAGATCGGCACCAAGCATCCCCTGAAGAATTTCCCTCTGCCACGGGCAGATGCCAAACGATTCGGGATTGGGCCAGGGGATATGCCAGAAAATAGCTACCCTTGCCTTTGGTTTTTCTTTTTTAATAAGTTCCGGCAGTAGTGCAAAATGAAAGTCCTGGATCAGAATGAATGGTTGTTCATCATCTTTCGTTTCCTCCAGGACGGCTCTGGCAAAATCTTCATTGACTTTTTTGTAATATAGCCAGTCGTCAATTCTAAATGTGGGACGGGTATGTGCAATATGACAGAGCGGCCATAATCCTTCATTTGAGAATCCATAATAAAAATGCAACTCCTCTTCCTTTGTAAGCCACAATCTTCTCAGGGTGTATTTCGGATCTTCAGGAGGAACTTCAACCTTATCATATTTATTTACGGTTTCTTTGTCTGCATCACCAGATCCGGCTGCTATCCATAATCCGCTGCAGGCTTTCAGGATAGGCTCCATGGCTGTGATCATCCCGCTGGCCGGGACAATACATTTGATTTCCTTTCCTTCATGAATATGCATATAGGGTTCACGATTCGATACAACGATCATTTTCCTGTCCTGCAGCAGATTCCCTATCTCCACTTTAAGGCGTTCCGGAGTCCATATGGCTTCGGCGCTGGTCCTGAGCCTGGCTTCTTCCTCAGCAGTTGCCTTTGCTTCGTTCATCGCTTTAGCTATATTTTCTATCTCTTTGTGAAGCGGATCAAGAAATTTGAGGTAAGGTTGCGGCTTTATGTCTCCGATTTTTCCTGTGCGCGCAGCCCTGGCCCAGTCAACAATTCTGTTTATAGGGTTGAAGATCCCCCAGCGAATTATCAGAAGGGTGGCAACAGAGGCGAACAAAGCCTGCATGAACCATCTAATGAAATTCCTGAACCAGATGCTGCTGATTGTTTTATCAATGTAACTGGCATCAGTATATAAGATGACCGAACTCTTTGAAACATCATTCTTCCTTAAAGGCTTGATATACTGATAAATATTCAGGCCATCCACTGTAAAGAAATTTCCGGAAGACGTGTCGGCGGTTATTGATTGTCTGATATAGTCTGCTGAATAATTTATATATCTGCTTACCGGATAAGTCCAGATTATACTGTCGTATCTGTAATAAATTGCGAGACCAAGCATATCATATTGTTTGCAGATAGTGTCGCCAGCCTGTTCAAGGTTTTCCTGGCTTATCTGTTCAAAGTACGATATACTTCGTTTAAATATCTGCTCTGCCGACTGTGAGGTACGTAATTCAAGTTCTTTTACAAGGTTTTTCCTTTCAGAAGTACTCTGGTAAAATGTAAAACCAAATGCCACAAGCCCGACAGCAAAAATGATCGACAGTATTAATGCAAGGGTTAATCTCATAATGATAATTGTTTTAACAGATCTAATACATCATTGATCCCTTTCAACTTGTTTTTTGCATATGTAGCTCCATTACCGACTTTAACTGTAAAGGCATTTGCATTCTCAAGCAGATATTCAAACATCTCTTCATCAGTGGTATCATCTCCTATTGCAAGAATGAACTCAAAACTGTTCTGATCACAGAGCTTTCTGGCAGCATTTCCTTTCCCGGCTGCACTGGCCATTACCTCGACAATTTTGTTTCCATCGAGGATTTTTAAATTATCTGAGACAATTGCAGGTTTCAAGGTACTGATCAATTCTCTCGAAGATCTGAATCCCGATCTGTATTCAGCGTTTCTGTAATGCCAGGCCAGGGAAAATTTCTTTTCCTCGATAAAGGAGTTCGGGCATTTTAAAGTTATCTGACTTAATATCGGGAAAATTCTTGCTTTCCATGAATCATTTTCAGAGATCTGATTTTTCCAGATCCCGTTTTCCTTAATCATAGCCCCGTGTTCAGCAATGATATTGACATGAAGATGAGTCATTATCTTGTCAATTTCCTTATAAGCCCTGCCGGTGATAATAAAAACTTCAGTTTGGGGAGCCTCAACGAGTTTAATCAGTATTTCAAATAGATCCTGCGGAAGAATAGTTGTTTCCGGTATAGGTGTATGACTGACAAGGGTCCCGTCATAATCGAGCAGTATCGCCTTACTTTTTGCATTTTTATACCTGACCAGCAACTCTTCCCTTACAGATTTGTTCATATGAATAATCTTAAATAGAGTTCAGCTCCTTCAGTTCTGAATCAAGGGTAAGATACAGGACCGGAGCAAATTTACCAAATGTTTGCAGTTAAAAGAATTATTTCTGATTAACTGTAATGTGCCGGATACTTGACCGGCCAATAGATTCGTTACTATCTTTGTAACAGATCAGAGAGAGTTCTTATTGTAAATGCACAAAGATAATTTTCAGGCAAGAAGTAATAAAATTTGAAAAATGGATAATCTGAATTATGGTGTAATCGGCAACTGCAGGAGCGCTGCGATCGTGTCGGACAAGGGAAGCATTGACTGGTGTTGCCTGCCCGATTTCGATTCTCCATCCGTTTTTGCAAAACTTCTCGATAAGGGAAAAGGAGGCTCGTTTAGTATTATTGTTGATGATATGTATTCAGTTTCTCAGAAATACCTCATGCGGACAAACGTATTATGTACAGAATTCAGATCTGAAGAGGGAATCTTTGAAGTCATCGACTTTATGCCTCGTTACAAACTCCTGGATGATAATTATTTTGCTCCTGCTGAAATCTACCGGTATATAAAGCTTATTTCAGGCACACCTTCCTTTAGAGTTGGTTATAGTCCGAAGTTTAATTATGCAAGTGAGGAGGTTTCGAGTGTAACCGAGGATAATTATATCAGGACCTATTCGATGGTAAATCCGACAGACTGCATTTTTCTCTATACCAGCCTCAATTTTGGTGATGTGCTTGATTCTGCAGAAATAACGCTGAAGAAGAATGAGTTTATGCTTCTCTCATACAATCAAAAGCTTATTGACATAAATATTGAAAGGGTGTATCTCGAATTCCAGCGGACTAAAGTATACTGGCTGAACTGGACAAACCGTTCGAAAAAGTACAATGCATATCAGGACGAGATAATAAGGAGTCTGCTGATATTGAAAATTATGTCGTCACAGTCAACCGGGGCTGTTCTGGCAGCATTGACAACAAGTCTGCCGGAAACTATCGGAGAAACCCGAAACTGGGATTATCGTTTCTGCTGGTTGCGCGACGCCTCAATGTCGATTGATACCTTGCTTAAAATGGGCCATTCCTACTCCGCCGGCAGGTTTCTTGGTTTTTTGAAGGGGATCCTTAAATCGAAGTGCGACTCTTTCCAGATAATGTACGGGATCAGAGGCGAAAGGGAGCTTACTGAAATGATTTTGAGTCATCTTGATGGTTATGAGAATTCCAGACCGGTCAGAATAGGGAATGCTGCTTTTTTGCAGAGGCAGAATGATGTTTTTGGTTATTTAATGAATGTTATCTGTCAGTATTACAAGGTTTTTCCTGGCACACTTGATGAGATTGAAGATATGTGGGAGATTGTGCGTAATATTTGCAGGACAATTTCAACTCAATGGGAAAAGCCTGATAAGGGGATATGGGAAATCAGGGGAGAGGACAGCCATTTCGTTTTTTCAAAGATAATGAGCTGGGCGGCTATGGACAGGGCAACGGAAATTGCCTCACTGCTTAATAAAAAATATTATGCTGACACATGGCGGGATATCGCTGATGACATTAAGAAGGACGTATTAAAGAACGGGTGGAATGAGAAACTTCAGACGTTTACCCAAACCTATTCCAATTCCGAGCTTGATGCCTCGCTGCTTCTGATGGCCGAATATGGATTTATTGCTGCAGATGACCCTAAGTTTCAGAAAACTGTACTTGTTGTAAAAAATGCGCTCTTGCGTAACGGCCTTGTTTACCGCTACAAAAACACTGATGATTTCGGCACGCCTTCTACCTCTTTTACAATATGCACCTTCTGGCTTATTCAGGCTCTTTTCAGAATCGGCCGGAAGGAGGAGGCAAGAAAGATCTTTGACGATCTTCTGGCCTGCGGAAACCATCTGGGTCTGTTCAGCGAGGGTATTGATTTTTCCACTAAACGGCTTTTGGGCAATTTCCCGCAGGCTTATTCACATCTGGCTTTAATTAATACAGCTGCTCTTTTTTCGGAGGAGAAGTTCAGCACAAGATTTATAAGACCATGATGGATGAAGGGAAAAAAGGGAACAGGTTCAATATTGTATTTTTATTTTTTCAGGTTTTCAATATCATTCTTTAGTTCATCCAGCTTTGAAATTATGTGCAGATAAAGTTCTTCAGGATCTTTATTCTTCAGTTGCATTTTTGTAAGCTCCAGGGTAAGTTCTTTCTGACTCTATTCCATACTGTTCATAACAACTCCGATAAACAGGTTCATGATTATCATGGCACCTATAAGAATAAAGCTTGCAAAATAGAGGAATGGCCATAATGCAATGATACGAACCGAGCCTTCCGATACTGAACCGTAAACATGCCTGTCCATTATATCGGTCCAGCCTTCAAGTGTTAGTATCTTAAAGAGCGTTACAAGTGCATGATGAAGATCTCCGAAGTTTACAGGATCGGAAGGTCCGAAGATGAATACCCCGACAACAGCATAGACAAAGAACAGTATGGCTATCAGGAGAATGACATATCCCATCGACGGAATACTTTTGACAAGAGCCCTTATTTCTTTCTGTCAGATGGATTTGTGATCCTGAAGGAGAGGAAAATGCTTGCTGAAATTACTGTTGCAATGAAAACAAGCGATAGTTCGATAGGGATTTTGTAAACATCAATCAGGACCATCTTCAACCCCACAAAAATAAGTACGATGGCAAGCCCGTAGCTGAGCAGCCAGAATCTGTGTATAATCCCGGCCAGTGCAAAATAAAGAGACCTCAATCCCAGGATGGCAAACACGTTTGAAGTGTAAACAATGAACTGGTCCTGCGTAATTGCAAGAATTGCCGGTATGCTGTCGACTGCGAATATCAGATCGGTGGTTTCTATAAGAAGCAGAACCAGGAAGAGAGGTGTAGCAAATTTTTTACCGTCAATCCTGGTGAAAAAACTGTCACCATGAAGATGCTGGGTAACAGGCAGGAATTTCCTGGAGAAGATTATCACCGGATTCTTTTCAGGATCGATCCTGGCATTAGCATGCGAAAACATTTTATAACCTGTATAAATGAGCAAGGCCCCGAATATGTAGATTGTAAAATGAAACTTCTCAATCAGCGCCACTCCTGCAAAGATGAATATCACACGCATTACCAGGGCTCCGAGTATTCCCCAGAAAAGGACCTTGTGCTGGTATTTTGAAGGGATCTGGAAGTAGGTGAAGATCATTACAAAGACAAAGATATTATCCACACTGAGCGCCTTTTCAACAAGATAACCTGTGAAGAATTCAAGTGCCTGCTGCTGACCGCGCCAGAAGTAGATTATTGTATTGAAAACCAGGGCCAGAGAGATCCAGACAAAAGTCCATGTTAATGCTTCCCGAAGAGATACCTCATGTGTTTTGCGGTGAAAGACGCCCAGATCCAGCGCCAGCATCAGCAAGACGAAAAGATTGAAGAAAATCCAGAATATTATCGGTGTTTCCATGTAATCGATTTTTTGCCAGTAACATAAATGACTGTATAATTGTTTAACGCAATATTACCCCGGGTTTAACGGATGTTATCTGTGATTTCCGAAACCGTTAATTCCTGTTCCGGTCCTGATGACAACAATAACATTCGGGGCATAGTCAAGTGATCCCAGTGAGGTAACAAACGGTTCCGTGAGTCTGACAGGAGACTTGTATATTTCAACCTGTTTGATTGTCAGGCGGCTTTCTTTCATCCCGTTTTCTTTTATAAAACATTTTTGATGAAATTCCCGAGTTTTTCCCTGTCGAGCAATCCATTTGTTCTTACTCCGCTGCAGACATCCACAGCAAAAGGCCTTACCTCTTCAATAGCTTTCGCAACATTTTCAGGTTTTAGTCCTCCGGCGAGGATAACAGGGCATTTTGCTTTTTCACGGATTTCCCTGCTGAGCGACCAGTCGTGCACCCGGCCTGTTCCCCCTAATTCCTTGACGGCAAGGTTTGGATTACCGCTGTCAAGCAGCAATGCATCGACATCCTGTGAGAGTTTAATTGCAAGGTCAACAGACTCTTTGTCGATTACATGGATTACCTGGACAAGTTTAACGCCAGGCAATGCCATTCTTATCTGCGAATACGTTCCCTCATTCAGCTGATCGACGATCTGGATCGTGCTTGTCATGGTCCGCCTGTGGTGTTCAATTATCCCTGCGGCAGAGGTTTCACATGTCAGCAGGAAAGTACCGACAAGAGGAGGAACTGTAAGTGCGATTTGCCTGATAAGGTCATCGGCGATCGGCCCCGGGCCGCTTGGCATCCTTGCCACGAGACCTATGGCATCGGCACCAAGTTCAACAGCCATATTGGCTTCATCTGTACTGTTGATGCAGCAGATTTTAATTCGGGTTCTCCTCATGTATTTATTGCAAAATACAATTTAAAGATAGGAAATATTATCTGTCCCTGACACATCTTACCGAAAAACCATAGCTCTTTGGAACTCCAAGGAAATTCACGTTTTCTCCATAAATACTCAGAAAGACAGCCTTTTTGTAATAAACATTTTCATCGGTGCTGGATGTCCAGAACACTGCCTCTTCCCCCTTACTTTCAAATCCTCCCCCGTAATTTCTGTTCCCTGATGGTAAAGCATTGAATCCGCTCTTCATAATAGTAAGCGGCCAGATAGGAGGAGGCCAGCTTATACTGTCCTTAAGCCTGTATCCGGCAGAATATGATGCCCCCATGGCGTCGATCAGGGCCTGCCATTCTTCAGCAGTAGGAATGTGCCAGCCTTCAGGGGCCAGACTTCTTCTGGATGTTTCCTCAACGGCATACCAGTTATAGAGTTTTCCCCTTTTTTCGTCGGCAATGAAGTTGTAATCGCAGCACATTCCGTTATAGTCGCCCGACCATTCCCTGTTGTCGCTGATTAAGGGTATCGGACTTCCATCGCTGTAATGTGTTACCCTCAGGTTTTCCGCCATCCAGGTTTGACTTGATATTGTGACAGTCTTATATAAATTCCCATCTATATCCCTCATTGTGTTTGGAGGATCAACCGGCTCCTTGCTGCATCCGCTGAACAACAAAACCGACAAGGCTAGTATGAAGAAAAATTCAGCGCTGCGGGGATTTCTCTTATCAACGTTCCCTTTCAGGAAATTCATTGTACCGGAAGAGAGAAACGTCAGCATATGAATAGTTATTTGTTTTGAAAAGCCGGGTATTGTAGAATTTCTTTCCGATCATCGAATCAATCTCCTCCTCACTTCTGTCAATCCCGTAATTATAGACCGTTGAAAGAAACTTTACCCTGTCGTCTTCAGCCATTCTTTTCAATTTATACTCTTTCTCGCAGATCTTCATAAATGCGATAAGATAGTTCAACTGGATTTTAGTATCCTCGAGGTCGTTTACGATCGATTTCCTGTATTGTCCTGTATCGTCGTAATCAGCCCGCTTCCCGAAGCTTATTCCGGATCTCTTTTCCAGGGCATCGGGTGCTTTTTCACGTATGGCTTCGGCAAAAGAGGGCTTCATCTGGAAATGGCCGATTGAAAAATTGGCGTACTCTTCTCCCAGGTTTATATACAGGATCTTTAGCATGGAGGTCTCCATCTTATCCCTTAGAGCTGAGTACCTTACAAGTTCAGGGAAGATGACGGCAATGGCAAGAGGGTAGGAGATATCGTTCTTTTCAAGGATAGGCTTAATCCAGCTCCTGTTCTCCTCAACAAAAGCCTCGGCCTTTTTCCAGTCATCGCCGAAAAGCTCACGGTAATCCAGTTGCTGGGAGAATAGTGATCCCGGAACTAATAGTAAGATAATGACTAAAAATTCTTTGAGTCTATAGATGTCCATCATGAAATTTCAAAACACCACCTTGCACTGCATTATTGCATTTCTCTTCGGAGAGTAATACATATATGCGAGGTATATTTTTCCATCGGTTTTCAAAAGATGAGGATTGAACAGTTCAGCCAGAGGGGCAGAGTCGCTGAAGCTCAGTGTTCCGTATTTATACCAGGCATATTTTGAGCTGGCAGAGCTTACAAAAAGATATTCACTGCCGACAGCATCCTGTTTAAGAGTAAGAATTGTCTTTCCCTGCATGTCAATGATCTTGTCGTATGCAATCATCACGATGTCGCCATATTTGACCTTCCCGTTCAACATTCCGCCAACTGATTGCATTGGATCGAATGTTGCATTCGGGATGTTGGTAACCAGTTTAGGTGCTAAACTTGAGGGGCCTCCTCCCTGCATCATCTTCTGCTGCATCTGCTGGGCGTACTGCATTGACAGATCCATACGCTCCTGGTCGCTTTTCGCGTTCTTAATGGCTTGCTCCATCTTCTTACCCTCATCTTCAGTCATAGCAACAGTTTCAGTGGCAAATGCAGCAAACCTGTCTTTCGATGACGAAACGGCGAACTGGTTTAAAATAGCGTAAGGACCATAGCTTTTTCCTCCGAACTGGATTGTGTATTTATCGCCTGTTTTTTTAATATAATCCTTGTATCTCAGCGGAATGTCCTCTTTTGAATTTTCGTTTTCGTCCATTTTCTCAAATCCTGTTACCATCGGATCACCCTCTCCATAGGGACCGTTTGTAACTCCATCCTTTATAACATAGTATTTTGACGTGATGCGGTCCTTAACAAGTATGGATCCGTCATCCTTAATGCTTATGCTGATTTCTTTGTAGTCGAGTTTCAGATTACCTGAAAGATCGATAACAAGCTCAGCATCTGAACAGGCACAGGCAGGTTCGGGTTGTTCAGTTTTCTTTTCCGCGGATGATTTTCCCAGGATTTCATCTGTGACATTTCTGGTGACTTTCTTCAGAAAACCACTCTGCGCATTCGCAGGATGGAAGACTAAATACGCAACCGGCAATCAGAATTATCAGGAATTTTTTCATGGGATTTGGATTAACAGAACCAAATATAGTAAATATACCTCTGCTTTTAGGATAATTACCTCGGAGTATCACGGAGTAAAGACGGAGTTGCACTGGTAAAAACTCCGTGATCCCGATATTACTAAAAAATCCGGCACTCTTTTCAAAGTACCGGATGTCATGAAGATATTGGAAATGAAAAACAGGAAGCTATTTTATTACTGGTCTGTCATTTTCAACAGGCTCTGCTCCATCTTCTGTCATTAACAGGGTAATCCCTTTTGTATGTCTTCCCGGAGTAAGATCCCAGTCCCTGTCGTTGTTGCGTTTATGCAGTAGCTTTTCAGAACCATCGTCGAACTTAATTTTAGTCCCTTCAGGAACATAGAGGTTGATACCGACGTTATCGGCCGACCATTTGCGGCCCGAAGGAATCATGAAATACTCATCAAGAAAGAGGGTGTCGCCAATCATGCGGTAAGTGTATTCCAGCTCATCAGCACGTTTTCTTGCATCAATATCGCTGCGACCCGATGATCTTCTTGTAATATTCATAGATGCTGCCTGATTTCCGGAATTATTTATATTGAGGTACGGAGTGATATATAATTCTTTCCTGCTCTCATTAATATACACAATATAGTCCTCCTCCTTCAGTGCAAGTTCACGTTCATAATTACGGTCGCTTAACTTCCTGTTGGCCTTAATGTACAGTGTAGAGGGAACCTTATCGAACTCAGCATCGGATACAGTTCTGCCAGCCTCGGCAAAGCTTATTCCTTCGTTGAAGAGGATCAGAGACAAGGCCGCAAAAGACATTACCCATATAACAAGCGCTGCAAGGCTGTATATGCCGTCTTTGGCCCTGAACCAGAAGATCATCTTGACGCCCCAGTAGATGAATGCGAGCATTGGAAGTATAAAAGCGATTGTTGCGAGTGCGATTATCCAGGGCGCAACCGAAGGATTCACAATATAGTTCAGGAAATCAGGAAAATAGACGAAATTGACATCAAATGCATCGGTTGAGAATGCTCCGGGGTATTTGAATACAAAAATCATCAAAAAACCAAGTATGAACAGGAAGCCTGTCAGAACAAAAAAGACCCCGATAGCTATCATGAAGATCCTGAGTATTATGAAGCAGACTCTTCCGACAGCACCGAAGATCTCGTTGAAGGCATTGCTGACTCCTGTCCTGTTATAATACCCGGCGTTGTATGAAGTATTTCCTATAGAAGAAGTGGCGGTGGTACGTCTTTCACGTGAAATTGCAGAATTATATGCATCACCGTACATCTCTCTTTTTCTCATATCATTATTGGCTGGCGGAAGTGAGATCCAGAGTGCCAGGTAGATAAAAAACCCTGTGCCGAAAAAGAGTGTAAACAGTACGAAGAGAATCCTGAATATTACAGGATCGGTATTCAGATATGCTCCTAATCCGCCGCAGACACCGCTTATTATCATGTCATCGGGATTCCTGTACATCCTCTTCCTTACATTTGTATAAACAGGTGCGGCCTGTTCCTCCAGATCATTGTCAAAATCCTCAGGTTTCCCTATTATTGAGATCATTGCCTCAACATTTTCTTTTGTAATTACTCCGGCGATTCCACGTTGCGAAAGAAAAATTTCAGCGATGCGCGATTCGATATCCTCAATTGTTTCAGCTGCTCCCTGTACTCCCCTGAAACGGCTGTTTATCGCCTGCAGATAATCTTTCAGGATCCGGTAGGCCTCCTCGTCAACCTGGAAGAGTGTTCCGCCGAGATTAATATTTATAGTCTTGTCCATTATTGGTAGTTTTAATAGTTGATAATAGGATTACCTTGTTCTGATCTGGTTGACTGATTCAACGAGCTCCTGCCACGATTTGTCAAGGTCAGCAAGATAGCTGCGGCCTTCTTCGGTCAGTTCATAATATTTCCTTGGAGGCCCCTGCTGAGATTCTTCCCACCGGTAACTAAGCAGACCGGCATTCTTTTGCCTGGTCAGTAAGGGGTAAAGAGTACCCTCGACGACTATAACTTCAGCCTCTTTCAGCTCCTTGATTATGTCACTGGCGTAGCAGGAATTCCTGGAGAGCAACGATAGGATGCAATATTCCAGAATCCCCTTACGCATCTGTGCTTTTGTATTTTCTAGATCCATGATATGAAGTTTTTAATGTTGAAAATGTAAATTATTATAAGAGATTTACTAAAGTTTCATGTTCTTCCTGACCGTGTCGAACTCCTTTTTGACAGAGTCCTTAATATTGTGAATATTGACAGGGTTCCCTTTCATCTCAATCTTCTGGGCTGTTGTTCTGGCTTCAGGAAGGACTATATAAAGAATCAGGTAGATCAATACCCCAAGTCCGCCTGCCAGGACAAGTGCAATGAAAATTATCCTAATGATGAGCGGATCGAGATCCCAATAAGCCCCCATGCCGGCGCATACTCCGCCGATTATCCTGTTGTCTGTATCGCGGTACATCCGGTGATGACCCGGTGTTGCGAACTTATCCCTTGCTGAAGGTCCGTCGTTGTCTGAAATATCTTCAGGCGTACCCATTACCGAAATGGCCTGGTTAACATCAGCCATTGTTATAACCTGCTTGTAGGCGGTGATCTTTGTGCGGAAGAGCTCCGCCATTCGGGTCTCAATGTCTGAAAGGATCTCTGAAGCACTCTCTTCCTGTGCGAAATGGAATTCAAGGTTTTTCAGATACCTTTTTAATTCAGCGTATGCATCTTCGTCGATGTTGAAAGAGTATCCGCCGAGATTGATGCTTAATGTGATTTTCATGGTTCTTAAAATTGTTTACTACTGTTATCGTTTTTACTACTGATGCTTATTTACTACTATATATTGCAAAGTAATTTAATAATACAAAGATATATATAAATATTTATACTATGCAATACATAGTACTAAAATAATGCAAATAATTTTAAAATATTTTTTAAGTAGCAGATAATCAGTGCTTATATGGATTAGGCATAAACCCTTTCGCCGAGGTAAGTTTCTCTTTTTAAGGTAGAGGCAACCCCCCAATCCCGATAAATCGGGACTAATACTGCGTAATCCAGGTAGTTCCTGAATTATGAAGAATTAGACCTCCTTTTAGGGGGTGGCCGAGCGCAGCGAGGCCGGGGGTTGCCAGAAATAAAATCAGGACATATTATTTTTCTATCTTTATCGAAATATTAATAAATCATGGGAAAGCGTTACAAATGGGGAATCCTTGCCCCCGGTAAGATGTCAGCGAAGTTTACTAAAGGACTTAAGCTTCTTGATAATGCTGAGCTTTTTGCTGTCGGGTCAAGGGATCTTTCAAGAGCAGAGCAGTTCAGAACTGAACTTGGATATAAAAAGGCCTATGGCAGCTATGAAGAACTTGCTGCAGACAAGGATGTTGATATAATCTATATTGCATCTCCTCACTCACATCACTTTGAACATACAATGTTGTGCCTGAGGAACAGGAAAGCTGTTATCTGTGAAAAGGCCTTTGCAATGAACAGCCGGGAGGTTGAGACTATGATTGAGGAGGCACGGCGGCAGAAGGTGTTTTTAATGGAGGCTCTCTGGCCCCCTTTTCAGCCAATATATAATAAGGCAACTGATATCCTGAAGAGCGGAGAGGCCGGCAAAGTAATTCATCTTAATGCAAGGTTTGCCTTTCAACCGCCATTCGACCCGAAGGACAGAAAGTTCAATCTTGACCTTGGCGGAGGATCTCTCCTCGATATTGGTATTTACCCTGTTATTGATGCCCTCTGGTTCATGGGTGTCCCTTCTGAGATAACAGCAAATGCATCTTTCACTGAAACCGGTTCCGAGGATTCAATCAGCATCATTTTCAGGTATGACGATGGCCGGATGGCTACTCTCTACAGTTCGTTCCGTACGGCTGCAGGCATTGGGTGCGACCTTTTCTGTGAAAAGGGAAATCTGTATTTTTCAAGAGCGCGCGACATGTCGCAGTGCCTGAAAGCAGACATTCAGGGAAAGGAGATAGCCGACTATTCTCTTTTACCCGAAGGAATGGGTTACCAGTTTGAAGCAATGGAAGTAATGAACTGCCTCGATCTGGGTAAGCTTGAGAGTGATATTGTCCCGCTCTCCTTCAGCAGCGATCTTATGAAAACCCTCGACAGGATAAGGAAGGCAGCGGGGATTGTATTTCCGGGAAGAGATTAAGAATGAGGGGGAGAATGGGAGAGTGGGAGAATGGGAGAATAAAAGATAAAAGACAAAAGTATAAAGATAAAAGAATTAAGACCGAAGACCGAAGACCGAAGGCTGATCCGCCAGGTGGCGGGCGAAGTCAGAAGACCGAAGATGACAAACGCTCTTGCTTAGGACTTCCGTCTTCCGTCTTCTGTCTTCCGACTTTACCCTGAACCTTGAACTTGTTACTTCTTACGATGCCAGTAGAGCAACCAGATATCATTTCGGAAGGTGACTTTTACAGAAAAAAGTTTCTTCTTAGCCTGATTATACCTTCTGTCTTTATATTTTTCATGTGGCTTGTCAGGGTGGTAGAAATCATTTTTGGTATTGATCTTTCCTTTTTAGGGATTTATCCTCTTGCAGTTAAAGGCTTGCCCGGAATAATCTTTTCGCCATTCGTACATGATGGTTTCCGTCATCTTTTCAATAACACCCTTCCTCTTTTTTTCCTGTCGGTTGCTCTTTTTTATCTCTATTCGGAAGTTGCACTGAGAGTCTTCCTGCTTTCCTGGCTCTTTTCAGGGATCCTCGTCTGGATAGCAGGAAGGGAGGCATGGCATATCGGTGCCAGCGGACTCGTCTACGGTCTTGCCTCTTTCCTCTTCTTCAGCGGTATTATCAGAAGATATTTCAGGCTTGTGGCACTCTCACTCCTGATAGTGTTCCTTTACGGATCGATGGTCTGGGGCATTTTTCCCGGAACCTACAAAAACGTATCCTGGGAATCTCATATGCTTGGATTCTTCTCAGGAATATTGCTTGCGATCTGGTACAGGAATGAAGGTCCGCAGAAGCCGGTCGAGGAATGGCTGGATGAGGAGGACGAGGGGGATAATGGGGGAGAAATGGAGAGGGGGAGAACGGGAGAGGGGGAGAAATTCCCCCTTTGAAGGGGGTCAGGGGGATGTCCAAAAAATTCAAGTATGATAAGATAAAAGACAAAAGGATAAAGATAAAAGTGAATTCTTGAAGCACGAAACTGGAAACCTGGTACTTTTGAAAAAATGACCGATATATCGATAATTACAGTAAGCTATAAAGGCTGGGAACGGCTGACAAAATCGCTTGAGGCGCTGAATGCCTTCACCGGCAGGAAAATAGTGATAGAGGTTATCATTGTCGACAACAGGTCGGAGGATGATGCCATCAATTCGCTTGAAGCAAGATTCCCGTCTTTCAGATTTATTCATAATACAGTGAATGGTGGATTTGCAAACGGATGCAATCTGGGAGCCAGCATGGCAAAAGGGGAGTACCTCCTCTTTCTGAATCCCGATACAATCGCTTCAGAAAATGCCCTGGAGGAACTGGTCGGATTAGCAAGGGCAAATCCGGATCTTTCAATTTTATCATGCCGGCAAGTAAATGAAAACGGGAAAGAGAGTATCTCCACAGGAGAATTTCCTAAACTCCGGAACCTGACAGGTTTTTTACGCGCAGTATCAAAATCTGCAAAATTTGTGTTTTCAGTATTTACCCCGCAACCCGCAACCCGCACCGAGCACCCCGCACCTCGCACCCCGCAACTCTCCTTCCCCGACTGGGTCTCAGGCTCGGTCATCCTTATCCGAAACGACATGTTTCAGAACATTGGTGGTTTTGACGAGGATTTCTGGATGTATTTTGAAGATGTTGACATATGCAAAAGAGTTACAGACAGTAGGAGGGAAGATTGCCTCCTGCAACACTGTCTCAATCGAGCATAACCATGGCGGAAGTTCCAGGATCAATATCAGAACTGCATCACTGACAAAGACTGAAGTTCATATTTCAAGACATATCTATATCAGTAAGCATAAGAAAGGGATTGGAGAAAAACCTGATTCAATCCTTTCTTGTTGTAAACAACCTGGTTTCAGCAGCAATTATGGGCTCTCGCCGGACTGTGCTCTTTTTCTTATATTCCCAAAATTGCAGCCCGTACAGTGATTTTTGTCAGACTTATCAGTTACTACGCAAATGCTGCAATAAGGCAACATGGATCAGCCGCAGATCGGTCAATTAAGGAGTTGTTAAAAAACATTAATAATTGTACACTTGACCTGCTAAGGTAACATAGCACTCAAATTTATTAACATATTTGCACTTGCTTGAAAATTTAAGATGAAGATCTTTTTTGTTTCAATTAATTAAACTGTGCCCATAATATGAATAAAATATTTTTAAGATCCGCTTTTGCAATCGCCCTCTTACTTCTTCACATCGCGGGATTTGCTCAGGATAAAGCAAAGTCTGACACAATCAGGAACGGAGCCCTTAAGCTCTTTCTTGACTGCCGATCGTGCGACATAAATTACACCAGGGAAGAAATCCCTTATGTCAATTATGTCAGGGATACATATACCGCAGAGGTATATCTGCTTGTGACAAGCCAGAATGCCAGCAGCGGAGGCCAGCAATACACTTTTACTTTCGAAGGAGAAGGCAAATTCGAGGGGATGAATGATACCCTTGTGTATACAAGCAATCCGGATGAAACAAATACGATTGTCCGCGCGCAGAAGACCAATCTGATAAAAATGGGTTTGATGAGGTATGTTGCCACGAACACCTGTGTTTAAAGAAATTGAAATCAAGAGCAATTCTCGATCTCAGGGCAGAGGAAGTTATAGACAACTGGAATAACTGGGTGTTTGAACTCCGGACAAGCCCCCGTTTCAATGCAGAGGAATCTTACAAAAGGTTTTTCATTGAAAACGCCATAAGTGTCTCAAAAGTTACTGCCGATTTCAAACTCGAAAGTGAATTCGACATGGGGAATAATAAGCAGACATTTATTGAAGACGGATGTGGAAACTGTTTACATAAGAACAGACAGAGTCTCTTGATAATCTGTTCGTTAAAAGTCTGGGGGACCATTGGTCTGCAGGATTGATCTGGGATCTTGGAGCATCGACATCCCAAAACTACGATTTCAATACTGATTTTCTTCCTTCAGTCGAATACAATCATTTATCCTTATCGAAATGGCGACCCACAGGCAGCTGAGGTTCCTTTACAGCGTGGGTTATCAGTACAGCAATTATATCGATACCACGATTTACAATAAGACCGAAGAATCACTTTTCAAGCAGGAGCTAAGAATGGCCTACCAGATACAGGAAAAATGGGGTTCAATCAATGTGTCCCTTACTGGCTCAAATTATTTCCATGATTTTTCAAAAAACATGGTTGAGCTATCAGGCATTCATGAGATTCAGGATCCTAAAAGGTCTGTCCCTTTCTGTTAATGGAGGAGTAGCCTATATTAACGACCAGCTTAACCTCAGCAAAAGGAGATCTTTCGGAAGCTGAAAGGTTGCTCAGGCTTAAGAGAACAGGCAACCAACTTCTATATCGGCGGCGGCGTAAGCCTTACATATACATTCGGTTCAATCTACAACAATGTTGTTAATCCGCGGTTCGGAAATGGCGGCGGTGGCGGCGGCGGTGGTTTTGACCATTAAAAGTATTAATCAGTATTGGTGCATTGCAGAGACTGGCCTGAGACCCGTCTCTGCATATTTTATTATATTTGGGAGTCCGGACTGATCCGGTAATCAAATAGTAAACAATGCACGAAAGGTTCAGCTACAAATCAAAAGAAGACATACTTGCCAAAGCCGTTGAACTGGGAATTGAACTCCCTTTCACAGACGATATCTCCTCCCTGTTTGAGCCACGCAGCGTCGAAGGATTCCACGTCCCAAACAGACTCGTCGTTCAGCCTATGGAGGGATATGACTCCTCTGCTGACGGAGCTCCTTCAGAACTTACCAGGCGCCGTTATCTGCGTTATGCTTCAGGTGGAAGCGGAATGATCTGGTACGAAGCAGTTGCCATATCACACGAGGGAAGATCAAACCCAAATCAGCTCTGGATAAATGAAGGTAATGTCAGATCCTATGCGTCTTTGAATGATGATGTAAGAAGAGAGGCAGAAAAGTCAGGGATCCGGCCGCTGCTTGTTATTCAGCTGACCGATTCCGGCAGGTACAGCAAACCTGACGGGAAGCCTATGCCCAGGGCTGCTGCGTCAAATAGCATACTCGACAGAACTGAACCTTATTTACTTACTGATGACGATCTTAAACGTATTCAGGATCAGTATATTGCAGCAGCAAAACTATCTGCTGCTTCCGGTTTCGATGCCATCGACATTAAAGCCTGTCACGGATACCTGATGATTGATCTTCTGGCAGCAAGGGCACGAGTAAACAGTATTTATGGAGGCGAAGAGCCATCTCAAAGGTTCAGGTTCATGCTTGAGACATACGACAGGATCAGAGCTGAGGTTCCGGGAATAATTGTCACAAGCCGGCTTAATATTTCCGACCTCTATACCGGAGGATTTGGGGTTGATGATAACGGAAATGTGGATTACACAGAACCGCTGTTGCTTGTTGATGAACTGAAAAGACAGGGTATGTCGTTGATTAACCTTAGCATGGGAAGCCCCTATCATAACGCCTTTGTCACACGCCCCTTCGACACTCCTCTTCCCGGGCAGACTCTACCCGAAGAGCATCCTCTCACAGGTGTTGCAAGAATGATAAATGGCGCTTCCATTTTTCAGAAGCAATTCCCCGATATGGCTGTTGTCGGATCAGCATATTCCTACCTTCGACAGTTCATCCCGAATGTGGCGGCAGAGGTGATCAGGAGGTGCGAAGCCTCATTTATAGGACTTGGAAGAAGCTCATTCGCATACCCGGATCTCCCTGCAGATCTGATAAATAATGGAAAAGCTGATCCTTCAAAAGTATGTATCTCATGCTCCGGGTGTACAAGGCTCATAAGAAACTTACGCCCCGGGGGATGTGTGATCCGTGATCGCAGTATCTATGGAAGCGAACTTAAAAAACTGATCGCCGATGGAAAGTAACAGATTTGTCCTGGGTAATTTTAATTTAACCTGTTATCATATAAATACACTTGTCATAGGAAGCGGTGCTGCTTCTCTTAATGCAGCTGTCAGCCTGCATTCAATGGGACAGGAAGATATTATTATTGCAAGTTCACAATGGGGTGGAGGGACTTCAAGAAATGCAGGGTCGGATAAGCAAACATACTACAAGCTCTCACTCTGCGGCGATGAACCTGATTCCGTTACTGCAATGGCCAGAGACCTGTTCGCCGGAAGATGCATGCACGGCGATATTGCACTTTGCGAAGCTCAGGGCTCTGTGAAGGCATTCATGAATCTGGTGACACTCGGTGTCCCTTTTCCTCACGACAAATATGGTTCCTGGGCCGGATATAAAACTGACCATGATCCACGCGCCCGTGCCACTTCAGCCGGGCCATATACCTCCAGGATGATGTTCGAAGTACTGGCTTCTGAAGTCAGCAAAAGGAATATAAAGGTTCTTGATAAGCATCATTGTATTGCGCTCCTGACTGACAGGGACCGGACAAAAGTAACAGGAGCAATTGCCATTAACACTGAGGAGAAAGACTACAGAAACTCTTTTGTAGTCTTCAATTCCACAAATATTGTTCTGGGCACCGGAGGCCCTGCCGGCATTTATGAATCGAGTGTTTATCCCGTCTCACAATATGGTGCAACTGGCATGGCATTGTATGCCGGCGCTTCAGGGCAGAATCTTACCGAATCGCAGTTTGGCATAGCTTCGGTGAAATTCAGGTGGAACCTTTCGGGAAGCTATCAGCAGGTAATCCCGCGGTATTTTTCAACCGGAAATGGCGGAGGTGACGAAAAGGAGTTCCTTAATGACTCTTTCCCTGACTTTAAAACACTTCTGAAGGCAATTTTCCTGAAAGGCTATCAATGGCCCTTCGATCCGGTTAAAATTTCAGGCTGCGGCTCATCACTTATCGACCTGCTTGTTTACAGGGAGATAGTTGAAAAGGGAAGGGAAGTATATATTGATTATACCAGGAACCCGGTTTGGAGAAACGGGGAGATTTTTGATCCGGCACTACTCGACAGTGAAACCTATAGCTACCTTGAAAGATCGCGGGCGCTTAAAGACAGACCCTTTGAAAGGCTGCTTGCTATGAACCCTTCTGCTGTTGCGCTTTATCACGATCACGGCATTGACCTTACCTCGGAGCCATTACAAATCGCTGTTTGTGCCCAGCATAACAATGGCGGACTAAAAGGCAATATCTGGTGGGAATCCGATCTGCGCCATCTGTTCCCGGTTGGAGAAGTCAACGGTTCACATGGAGTATATCGTCCGGGAGGATCTGCCCTTAATTCAGGGCAGGTAGGAAGCTACAGGGCTGCGCAATTCATTTCCCGAAAATACTCAACCTCACCGCCGGGTCAGAAAGAGTTTTTTTATGAAGCCATCAAAGAGACTGAAAGGATTCTTGATCTCGCAGAAAGGTGGATGGGGGCCTCTGAGGGAAGAGATAATTCACTGATTCTTTCCGAAATTCAGAAAAGGATGTCAGCCTCCGCAGGAATAATCAGAGACCTGGGAAATATTACGGCAGCAGGTCGTAAGGCTTCTGAGCTGATGAAGGAGCTTCCCGGAAGGCTGAAAGCATCTTCTGTGGGTGAGCTTGCAGATTCATTCCGGCTGCTTGACCTTGGCATTACCCATTATGTTTATCTCGAAGCGATTAGAATATATCTTGAGATGGGAGGCCGGAGCAGGGGATCATATATAGTGTCCGGCGGGCTCGATAAAAATGAAAAAGTCGTTGGTAATTCAATTTTTAATCCTGAGGTCAGCCTTTGCGATCGTGAGGTTGAAAAGAAAATCCTGGAGGTGAAATTAATTGAAGGGTCTGTTGTTCCGGTGTTGACCGAACCGAGGGATATTCCAATTCAGGACCTGTGGTTTGAGCAGGTATGGAGCGACTATCTCGAAGATAATTGGCTTGAAAGTTGAGAAAGTCGGATGAATTATTATCTTTAACGCCGAATAATTCTGATACCTGATAACCTATACCTATGAACAATAAACCTGTAGCAGTCATTACAGGTGCCAGCAGGGGGATTGGCCGGGCGATAGCTATTTCCCTCGCTGCAGAGGGCTATGATATTGCAGCTATTGCGCGTTCGCTCGACAGTGAAGGAATGGAGGCTTTGGGCCCTGAGGTCGAAAAAACCGGAGCCCAGTTTTTCCCGATAGGGCTCGATATCTCATGCACCGGTTGCCAGAAAGAAGTTGTCTGCGATATCCTCGAAAGATATGGCAGGATCGATCTTCTTGTAAACAATGCCGGCGTGGCACCCCTTCAGCGAAATGATATTCTCGACATGTCGGAAGAGAGCTACGACAGGGTTCTTAACATAAACCTTAAAGGTCCGGTTTTCTTTGCTCAGAAAATTGCGAGGGAGATGATATGGCTGAAGAATCAGGTAGATAACTATAAACCGGTTATTGTCTTTATTACCTCTGTTTCTGCGGAACATTCATCAACAAACAGGAGTGAATACTGCATTTCAAAAGCCGGGTTAAGCATGGCTACTACTGTTTTTGCCGACAGACTCTCACGCGAGGATATCCTTGTCTACGAAGTCAGGCCAGGAATTATTAAGACAGATATGACTGCCAGAATAAAGGACAAGTACGACAAGCTTATTAGCGAAGGACTTGTCCCGCAGAAGAGGTGGGGCCTGCCTGAGGATATTGGCAGGGCAGTTGCTTCTCTTGCCAGGGGCGACTGGGCTTTCTCAACCGGCACTGTCTTCGAGATCAGTGGTGGCCTCAATATCCGCAAGCTCTGAAATCCGTTTTGAACAAAATGCTGTTCTCTGATGTTTATTTCTCAAATTAAAAAAAGAGAAATGAAAAGAACATTAGTTTATATAGCACTTACGAGCCTGTTTATTATAAATGTAAACGCACAGGAAAAGTTGACAGCCAAACCAGAGACATCAAAGCTTGAGTGGCTGGGCGAAAAAGTAACCGGAGACCATACCGGAACAATCAATCTTCAGGCAGGATCTCTGCTTTGGAAGGATAATAAAATTGTATCGGGAGAATTTGCAATTGACATGAGAACAATCAAGGATAAAGATGCCAACGCCCGTCTTGAAGGCCATCTGAAATCTGAAGATTTTTTCGGAGTTGAAAAATTTCCGGTATCAAAGCTGGTAATTACTGAGAGCACCCCTTTTGATAAAGGAACTGGAGTTTTAAAAGGAAACCTTACAATAAAGGGCATTACACATCCGGTAGAATTCAAGGCAGCAATGCAGAAGAAGGATGACGGAGTATGGTTCTATGCAAATATTGTTATTGACAGGACAAAATACAATGTCCGTTACGGTTCAGGTTCATTCTTTGACAACCTGGGTGACAAAACAATCTACGACGAATTCAAGCTCAAGGTCAGTTTGAATGTAATGTAGAAAATTAATTTCTATCTTTGATCCTTAGTGGGAGTTTATCCTCTTGAAATTCTAGACTATGGGGTCAGATAGAAATTTAGGTTCCGATGCCCTCGAGAATATGATATCATATTTTCATACTTCTCCAGATCTGCTTTTTGTGTTTGATTCGGCCATGGTGGTTGTTGAGGCAAATAAAACAGCTATTGACAAGCTTCATTACAACCTTCAGGAAATTAAAGAAAAATCGATCTTCGATTTGTATCCTGCAACTCTTAAAAATGAACTTAAAACAATCCTGGAGGCTATAGAGGAAGACAAAATCAGCTCTTGTTATCTGCCTCTGGTCACGAGCAAAGGAGAAATCATCAACGTCGAAACAAACATATCGGGCGGTACCTGGAATGGCCATAAAGCAGTCTTTACCTCAAGCAAGGATGTCCGTAACAAACTTGCAGCAGAGGAAACTGCGCGGAAATCGCTTGAATTGCTCAGGAAAAGCGAAGAGAAATACCGGAGATTCTTTGAAAATGCACAGGATGTATTTTACCTGACAGATCCTGAAGGAAGAATTCTCGAAATCAGTCCCTCCATCAAGCGTTATTCCGGTTACGAGCCTGAAGAGCTTATCGGGAAGCAGATCGAGAGTATTTATCTTAATCCGTTTGATAAGGATGTGTTGCATAAGATCCTGTCTTCGAAGGGAGGGATTACGGATAGTGTGGTGAGGCTGAAAATTAAGGATAGCGGGGCTGTTTTTGTTTCAGCGAATGTGCAGATGCTCTATGGAGCCGATGGCAATCCTATTGGTGTTGAAGGATCACTGAGAGATGTAACACAAAGGTTTGTCACGGAAGAAAAACTCAAGGCTACAGGCAAGCTCTTGCTGAAGCAGAATAAGCAATATATTAAGCTTAACGAGGAACTTAAAAAAGCAAAGGAGAAAGCAGAAGAAAGCGACCGGCTCAAAACTGCATTTCTTGCAAATATGAGTCATGAAATACGGACTCCCATGAATGGAATAATGGGCTTCTCCATGATGCTTGCTGATCCTGACCTGACTCAAACAGAAAAGGATTCTTATGTGAAAATTGTGAATTCAAGCTGCGATCAGTTACTTCATATTATAAACGATATCATCGACATCTCAAAAATAGAAGCAGGGCAGATTGATCTTTCCGAAACATCGTTTGATCTGAATCTGCTGCTGGGAGAAATCGTGTCATTTTATTCTGAATCAGTAAGGGAAAAAGGGATTGAAATGCTTGCTGTTCCCTTGTCCGGATTTCACGATTCGGATATCATTATAAAATCAGACCGGACAAAGCTGAGGCAGATTATCGACAATTTAATAAGCAACGCAATAAAGTTTACCACTTCGGGCAGGATAACATTGCGATGCTGGCGGGATGGCGATTATATTCTTTTTGAAGTTGAAGATACGGGTATAGGCATTCTGAAAGAACATCAGGAAGCTGTATTTCACAGGTTTTTCCAGGCTGAAACCTCGCTTTCGAGAGCACAAAGCGGAACAGGCCTGGGCTTGTCGATAACGAAAGCATATGTTGAATTGATGGGTGGTAAAATATGGCTCCGTTCAGACCCGGGAGTGGGATCAACATTCGGTTTTAGTGTGCCATATAACAAATTCATTACCGCAGAGAAACCTGCCAATCCTGTTCAGGTATCCGATCTTTCAGGCATCCATCCTACAGTGCTTGTTGTGGAAGATGAAGAGATCAACAGGCTTTACATAGCTGAGATTCTGAAAAATGTAACAACAACAGTATTTGCAAAAACAGGAATGGAAGCTCTGGAAAAGCTTGACGAGCACCCTGAAATAGATCTGATTCTGATGGATATAAAGCTTCCCGATATTAACGGTCTGGAACTGACCAGGATCATAAAGGCCATGAAACCCGATATCCAGATAGTTGCTCAATCGGCATATGCTCTTGCTGGTGACAAGGAAAAAGCCTTTGAAGCAGGCTGTTCGGGTTATATCACCAAACCTTTGAAGCGGGATAGCTTGCTTGATCTTATCTCTTCCCACATCTGATCATCCATTCTTGCACCTGTTATGCCTATCACATGTCCGGCCAGGAGAGATCCGAGCAGACCGCAATTATCGAGAGAGAGGTCGCTGGCATATCCAAAGAGGAAGCCTGAAGCATAAAGATCACCTGCGCCCGTGGTATCAATGCAATTGACCTGCAAGGTTCCAACCTTTAAGATCTCTTCTCCCCGTTTAATCCATGAGCCCTCTTTCCCAACCTTTACAACAGCAATTTCTGACAACTCAGAGATATGTTTCAGTGCAAATTCCGGCTCCATTGTTGTAAACGATTTTGCCTCCTCCTCATTGGCAAAGATTATATCGGCATACTTTTCAATAATCTCCCTGAAATCATCGAGTTTGGCCTCCACAACATTATAACTTGCCAGATCGAGAGCTACCTTCATCCCTTTCCCTTTTGCAATTTCGCAGGCTCTTTCGACAAGAGGTTTGTTGAAGATCAGATAGCCTTCGAGATATAGAATATCAAAATCATCGAAATACTCAGGATCCAGATCCTCTGCATTCAGTTCAACAGCTGCGCCAAGGTGAGTGGCAAAGGTCCTTTCCGAATCGGGAGATATAAGGGCTACGGCAGTGCCGGTTTCTGTTTCTCTTCGCAGAAGCATAGTCTTAACACCGGCCGCCTTCATGTCGTTCTCAAAGAAATCGCCGGTCTCATCCCTGCCAACTGAACCGATAAATCCCGTTTTTGCCCCGAGCATTGCAAGTCCGTGTATTGTATTTGCTGCAGAACCGCCGGAGGCTTTGCTCCTCGAAAAGCCGGAAGTCCCTTCTTTAACCAGCTTCGATATCTCGCTGTCAACAAGCTGCATACTGCCCTTTGGAAGCGAAAACCGCTCAAGGGTTTCGTCACTGTCTATGAAGGTAAGTATGTCAACAAGGGCATTCCCGATTCCGAGTATTTTTTTCATTTTAAAAATTTTCGGCAAAGATATTGCTTAATTCATCAAAAGCCCTTATTTTTGCGACTCTAAATACAAAATGTATTTGGATTTCCTTCCTCAGTAGCTCAGTTGGTTAGAGCAATCCCGAGAACTCGGGATTAATCCGTGGCCAGCCAGGCGAGAGAGATGAAACAAAATATTCCTCAGTAGCTCAGTTGGTTAGAGCAATCCCGAGAACTCGGGATTAATCCGTGGCCAGCCAGGCGAGAGAGATGAAACAAAATATTCCTCAGTAGCTCAGTTGGTTAGAGCAATCCCGAGAACTCGGGATTAATCCGTGGCCAGCCAGGCGAGAGAGATGAAACAAAATATTCCTCAGTAGCTCAGTTGGTTAGAGCAATCCCGAGAACTCGGGATTAATCCGTGGCCAGCCAGGCGAGAGAGATGAAACAAAATATTCCTCAGTAGCTCAGTTGGTTAGAGCAATCCCGAGAACTCGGGATTAATCCGTGGACCAGCAGGCGAGAAGGCGAAACAAAATATTCCTCAGTAGCTCAGTTGGTTAGAGCAATCCCGAGAACTCGGGATTAATCCGTGGCCAGCCAGAGCGAGAGAGATGAAACAAAATATTCCTCAGTAGCTCAGTTGGTTAGAGCAATCCCGAGAACTCGGGATTAATCCGTGGCCAGCCAGAGCGAGAGAGACGAAACAAAATATTCCTCAGTAGCTCAGTTGGTTAGAGCAATCCCGAGAACTCGGGATTAATCCGTGGCCAGCCAGAGCGAGAAGACGAAACAAAATATTCCTCAGTAGCTCAGTTGGTTAGAGCAATCCCGAGAACTCGGGATTAATCCGTGGCCAGCCAGGCGAGAGAGATGAAACAAAATATTCCTCAGTAGCTCAGTTGGTTAGAGCAACGGACTGTTAATCCGTGGGTCGTAAGTTCGAGTCTTACCTGGGGAGCCAAAAATAAGGAGGTAATGAAAATTATCTCCTTTTTTATTCGCTGTTATGTTTTATATTTATATCATATACAGCTTAAGATCAGATAAATATTACATTGGAATGACTTCTGATGTTCTGCGGCGTTTAAGCGAACATAATGATCCAACCAGACTAAATAAATATACTTCAAAGCATATTCCATGGGAATTGAAGCTATTTTTCGAAGTATCTGACATAAGAGGGGAGGCAATGATTGTGGAAAGGTTTTTGAAAAACCAAAGAAGCCGGCCATTTTTGGAAAAATTAATAGCAGAAAAAGATAATCCTGCATATTTAAACTCACTAAAAGAAAATATCTTAAAACGAAGATAGTTGGTTAGAGCAATCCCGGGTACTCGGGATTAATCCGTGGGTCGTAAGTTCTCCCGATAGATCGGGATTACCTGGGGAGCACTTCAAGATATTTTATGACCGTCTGGGATCGATAATCCCGGGCGGTTTTGCTTAACATACCACGGCCCCGTATGTTCTGGCTAGCCTTTTAAAATTTTTGATTAGATTTATATTGAATTTTCTGATAAGAAATCAGTTTATTTCAATCAGTATTTTACAGATTATTTAAACTATGAAAAAACAGGCACTAGCGGTAAAAACGATTTCTGGATTATTATCCATGGCAATTATATTGTCAGGTTGTGCAAGTACTACAATGATTCAATCAATTCCGGACGGGGCAAAAGTTTATCTCAATGGAGAAGCTGTTGGAAATACTCCATATTTGCACCGCGACACCAAAATTGTAGGCAGTACCACTGTTGTTAAACTTGAAAAAGAGGGCTATACACCATTACTTACATCTTTGTCGAGGAATGAGGAGGTTGATGCCGGTGCAATTATAGGTGGAATATTTCTTTTAGTCCCCTTTCTTTGGACAATGAAGTACAAAGCTACCCACACCTATGAATTAGCTCCGGTTTCAGGAAATGAACAAGCCATAATTTTAGCACAACCACAGCAGATTCAGACTAAATCAAAAGCTGATAGACTAAGGGAGTTAAAAAAACTTCTTGATGAGAAGGTAATTACTCAGGAAGAGTACGAAAAGGAGAAGAAAAAAATTCTTGCAGAAGACGAAAACTAACTGTACCATAATCTGAGTTTCGTGGAATAAATTACTCTTAATTTCATAGCATATATGATAGGGTAAAATCCTGCTGAAGGATCATAATATATACTTAACTATCCATAACATAAATTTTATGAAAACTAACTTCAGATTTTGCAGGACATTCTTACTGGCACTACTTCTTTTCATTTCTGCATCAGGTCTTTCCGGTCAGAAATCAATCAGCCGCGATACGATTCTCGTGGCAGCACGCGAGATTATGGACCAGACAGCTTATTGCGGACTTGTTACAATTGACTCGACAGGTCAACCGCAGACACGTACAATGAACCCCTTTCCCGCCAATAATGACTTCATTACCTGGTTTGCAACCTCAAGGAGCAGCCGGAAAGTGCGGGAGATTAGGAATAATCCGAAAGTAAGCGTTTATTATGCCAACCATCTCTCTGCAAAAGGATATGTGAATATTTCCGGCCGGGCTGAGGTGATAGATGATAAAGAATTGCTCAAAAAGATGAAGAGAGATTACTGGGAAGGCATCCCGAACTGGGAGGAAATTTTTGTACTGATAAAAATTGTTCCCGAGACTATTGAAGTGATCAATTACAAGCATGGTCTCAACAATGATCCAAAAACTTTCAGGGCACCTTCAATTAAATTTCAATAGCTATGAACTACACTTACCCTAAGAGTTTTGCAAGGTTCTACGGCACGATCTATAAGATTTATTCCTGTTGGTGTCAGTTTTGTTTCGGGAAATATATTGAGCAATGTTAAAAAAATCTATATTTGTGGCATAAAATGTAATTATATCATGATATAATAACAAATACTTACATGTATATCCGTAAATTGTCCCTAAAGGATGAAAATAATGATAGCGTATTTTTATGGGGAGCACGCCAGGTAGGTAAAACAACTTTGCTTGAGCAATCATTTCCGGAAGCCAGATCTTATGATTTATTAAAAGCAAAAGAATTTGAGCGGTTCTTTCGCAGGCCTTCATTGCTGAGCGAAGAATTGGAATCATTGAAAAAGGGTGACCTGGTGATTATTGATGAGATACAAAAAGTGCCTCAGCTTCTCGATGAGATCCATGCTTTGATTCATAAAAAGGGGATTCGCTTCATTTTGAGTGGGTCGAGCCCTCGAAAATTGATCAGAAGTGGTGCTAATTTATTGGGAGGCAGGGCTTTGAAAAAAATTCTATTCCCTCTGGTCAGTTCCGAGATTCCGGATTTTGATCTCAATAGAGCAGTAAATAATGGCTTGATACCCAGGCATTATATGATAAGTAATCCATGGGACCGCTTTAGTGCTTATATTGGAGTTTATTTGAATGAGGAAATCCGGGAGGAAGCGCTATCCAGAAATTTAAGATCCTTTTCCCGTTTTCTTGAAGTTGCGGCAATGAGCAATGGTGAAATGATTGTTTATAAAAACATTGCTCAGGATTGTGGCATTGATCACCGGACAGTAAAAGATTATTTTGAAATTCTGAAGGATACTTTGATAGGGTATCTTATTCCCGGCTTTAATGCTACTGTAAAGCGCAGGGCAATTCTCGCACCAAAATTCTATTTTTTTGATGTTGGTATTGCAAACTATTTATTGAATCGAAAAAATATTCTACCCGGGACGGAAGTATATGGTCATTCATTCGAGCATTTAATTATCCAGGAAATAATTGCATACTTAGGTTATACTCAATCCTTGGAAAATATTACGTATTGGAGAACCAGTTCGGGATACGAGGTGGATGCAATAATCGGGAATGGGCGTATCGCAATTGAAATTAAATCAACAGACGAGGTTAAATCACGTCATCTAAAGGGATTAAAGGCATTTAAAGAAGATTTTCCGCGGGTCAGAGCCATCATTGTCTCTTTAGATAAATATCCAAGAATTATGAATGGTGTGGAAATTTTTCCAGTAGAGCAATTCCTGAAGGCATTGTGGAATTCGGAGATTATTTAATCGAACCCGAATATCCTGATTATACAATAAATTTCAATAACCATGGACTACACTTACCCGAGGAATTTTGCAAGATTCTACGACACAATCTATCACAGCATGAGAGATGGTGTCGATAGCGACTATTTTCATGACTATGTTAAAAAAGCCGGGGGAAGAGTACTTGAAGTAGGGGTCGGCACCGGCAGGCTTTTCATGAATGCCCTGAATGGCGGAGCAGATATTCACGGCATAGATATCAGCCCCGAAATGCTGAAGGTACTGCATGAGAAGCTGCCTGCTGATCAGCATTTCCGCATCAGCAAGCAGAACATCACTGATTTCAGTTTTGACTTCAAATTCGACCTGATTGTTGCTCCGTTCCGGGTAATCATGCATCTTCTTGAAAAAGAAGATCAGCTTAAGGCACTTAATAATGTCTTTGATCACCTGAACGACGGTGGCATGTTTATTTTCGATGCTTTTATCCCTGATCTTAAACAGCTGATAAAAGGCTTTGATAATCATATAGATTTTGAAGGAGAATATATGCCCGGGAAAAAGCTGAAAAGAATTGTTACTACCCGGCCGGACCTTATCCGGCAGCTGATAAATATCAGGTTCCGTATGGAATGGGAGAGAAGGAAAAAAGTCTTACCATGATGAATGGGACCTTCCCCTGAGATTCTTCTTCAGGTATGAACTGGAACATCTTGCCGAAAGATCGAAGTTCAGCAATTACAAAATATACGGTGATTACAACGGGAATGAATTAAACAGCAATTCCCGCGAATTCATAGTGCATTGCAGGAAATAGAGAAAAGCCAGGCTGGAATCATTAAATGTTACCAGCGATCCCTTAACCGGGTAACACGGAATCCATATGCCAGTCGAATGCGGCTTAAAGTAATCCCTGTTCATGCAGGGAATAAATCAGGAAGGACATATGAGGATGTCCTGTTTTATCCAGGATATTTTTACGATGTTTATTAACTGTATGCTTACTAAGGAATATCTTGTCAGCAATTTGTTCACTGTCAAGTCCTTCCTTTATCAGCTTGATGATCTGAAATTCGCGGACAGAGAAAATATTACCTTTCATCAGCAGTGCTTCATCAGGATACCTGAAATATGAAAGATCATTTCCAAGGTAATAATGGAACCCATGTTTCATCTTTTTACACCAGCTGATATCAGTGCAAAGATGAAGTAAATAGACTGTAGCTACAGGGGCAGGACTATAGAAAAAATATCCCTGGATAAGGTAATTACCGTAATTTCCTGTGGGATTTCGAAGCCTGAAATTTGTCGATATTATTTTGTAACCTGTTTTTTCAACAAAAATATCGTGGGCTATCTTAAATAATTGAACTAATCCCAGTTCATGCCTTTTTAAGTCATCAGGATGTGTTGCTTCCTTAAAATGGTAAGATGTTAATTCCTCCGGTTTAATACCAAGCATTTTAATGCTTCCTAAAGAGGTAAACTCTTTTTTCATGTTAAGCATGTCGAAAATCAGAAGAAACTGCTTATTCATATCCAGCACCTCCTCAAGTGACAATATAAAAGGATCATTCCGGTTAATCGCATCGAAACCCTGATTAGAATAGGTTTCTATAAATTTGAAATACAAATCGTAATGCTGTTGATCTTTAATCATATTATAATTAATAATATAATAGCTTGTAAATATAGTAAAAATACCCCTTGATGGTTATTGACCCCGGGGCGAAAATGGCATAATATTACTCTTTCTAAACAAGATAAAATTCAGACTGAGAACATAATGTCAGAATAATGTCGGGATTTTGCCAAACACATATAGCGGGGGAATTGCAACTTTTTATATCATATGACTCAAAAGGCGAGCTGCTTGAAGGCGGGAAAAAATACAGACTTCATCTGCCATCCTGCATACCAGCCTCAGACTTCTGGTCGATCATTGTTTACGATCCTCTCAGCCATTTGATAATCCAAAATGATCAACCCTGGCCTTCAGTACACAGCAGCAACAAAAATCTGATTTACAACAATGATGGTTCAGTCGATGCCTGGTTCGGCCCAAAACTCATTAAAGGAAAAGAGGCCAATTGGGTGAAAACTTTACGGGGCAAACCCTGGTATTTGGTTCTGCGTCTTTATTATCCTCTTGAATCGTGGTTCAATAAAAAGTGGCAGCCGGGAGAAATTGAAGAAATTCAGGAATAAAACCGATTATAAAAAATTAAAAATTGTATGAAAAATAATCTTCTTATCGAGTCAGCACTGTTTATGGTCTTGCCGCTTACGCATGGGCAAGCCGCAAAAGCACAGGCTCAAGAAAAGCGGCCCAATATCGTAATTATTCTGGCTGATGACATGGGTTATTCCGACATGGGGATGTTTGGAAGCGAGATTAAGACACCCAACCTTGATGCCTTGTCATCTAACGGAGTACGCTTCACTAATTTCTATACACATGCCAGCAGCTCTCCTTCCCGATCAATGCTGCTTACAGGAGTAGATACCCATCTTAACGGTCTGGGCAATATGGACGAATGGACAGCTCCGAACCAGGTTGGGAAAGCAGGATATGAAGGAAATCTCAACGACAGGGTTGTAACAATTCCCCAGCTTCTCAAAGAGGTTGGTTATCATACCTATATGGTCGGGAAATGGCACATGGGAAAGTCACCCGACAAGATCCCTGCAGCCAGGGGCTTCGAACGCGATTTCAGTTTGCTCGATGGCGCCGGAAGTTACTGGGATATGACAAATTTTACAGCCCTCAATCCCAACTCACTTTATACAGAGGATGGAAAATATCTCACAGAACTTCCTAAAAAATATTATGCTACAAAAACATACACAGATAAGCTAATCAGTTACATCGATGCTGATCACGCCGACGGCAAACCATTCTTTGCCTATGTTGCTCACCAGGCTCCCCACGATCCCTACCATCTGCCACGAGATTGGCGCGACAGGCATGTAGGGCAATATGATTTCGGATGGGATATGATAAGGGCTCAGCGTCTCAAACGTCAAATAGAACTTGGTCTGGTATCAGAATCAACAGCATTGGCTGAACGGATGTGGTTCGTTCCTGAATATGCCCTGCTGGCTCCTGCAGCAAGAGCATTGATCGGCAGGAAAATGGAACTCTATGCCGGCCTGGTGGAAAATCTCGATTATCATGTCGGTCGCCTGATTGACCACCTGAAAGAGATAGGAGAATACGAAAACACAATATTCATTGTTTTTGGCGATAATGGCGCAGAGGGAACCGACCTTGCTGCCATGATTGCGGGAACCAAAGGTAGCCGCGACAATCTCTATTTTGCGATGAAGTGGTCGCAAACGGATCCAAATGCCTGGGGCGACCCCGGTTCTTATGTTGGCTATGGCGCTGGATGGGCACAGGTTTCAATGACTCCCTTCAGTCAGTACAAAGGCTGGCTTGCCGAAGGCGGAATACGGAATGCGCTGATAGTAACCGGCCCCGTTGTCAAGCGGCAGAAAGGCAGCATAAACCATGGGCTTATGTCTATAGCAGATATAATGCCCACTCTTCTTGAAATATCAGGGGCTGTCTATCCCAAAAGTTATAATGGTCATGAATTGCCTCCACTGATCGGCAAATCATGGAAAAAGGTTCTTGCCGGAGAGGCCGAATCGCCTCGTTCAAAGGAAGATTATATAGCGTGGGAGCTATTCGGCAACCGTGCACTTCGCCAGGGTGACTGGAAGCTGCGCTGGGAAATTAAACCCATAGGTAAATCTGAATGGGAACTTTTTAATCTTTCCACCGATCCTGCCGAGAGGAAGGATCTGGCTTCAGAAAATCCTGGAAAAGTAAAGGAAATGCTGATGTTCTGGGAAAAATATATGGCCGACAATAATGTTATCCTTCCCAGCCGTTCACCCTTTGAAGGTCTTTATGACCAGTTGCCGGCAAGGTTCCCGGTTGAAGCGGGTTACCCGCCACTTGTAAACAAGCGTCAGTTCGCACCACCAAAAGAATTAATGGCAACTCCAAAGCAATAAAGCAGTAATTACCATGAAAAAATATCTATCAGCCGCAATTTCCTTGCGTTCAAGGACCCTCGTTATAATCTCTTTAGTGCTTACATTAAGCCTGCCAGTTGCAATTCAGGCACAGGGTGACGGAGCCCGGTTTTACTGGAAGGGTTTGGTGGGTACCAATGCAATTCCCGTTATTGGATCATCACTGGGAGGAAATGCAAATCCCATGGACCCTTCATTAAGCGTAATTCCGGGATCCAATTTTGAAGCGACAATGAGCAATGCCGGCTTTGCAAAGATGCTGCCCGTATTCAAGCGCTCGGCAATGGTTTCGATACTTGTTCCTATGGGTAGAATATCAAGCGACTTCTCCATTAACGGACTGGACTACAGTGCTTCGGCAAGGGGCTATGGAGACCCTCTGCTGCAGTTCGATATAAATGTAATAGGACCTAAAGCAATAATGAATATTCCGGACATGCTGAGGTACAAACCTGGCTTTTCTGTCGATATTATGGGCAGCCTTGCTCTTCCAATCGGGGAATACGACAATACCACTCCTGTAAATATTGGCCAGAACAGATGGTACGGACGAATCGGCTTACCAATTGTCTGGCAGATCGGATCGTGGGCAAAGGGAAGACGCACAACACTCGAGTTTCTGCCTGCTATGTGGCTATACGGCGATAATGATGATTTTGACGGCAAGAAACTGGAGACAGATCCGATGTACCAGCTCGAAGCGCATATTACCCGCGATTTCATGGAGAGAGTCTGGGGCTCATTCGATGTCATTTCTCACACAGGTGGCAAAGCTACAATCGACGGAGTGGAGGGTAGTAAGATCAGCAACCTTGGAATGGGTGGAACGCTCGGTTATGAAATAAATGCGAATCTGCAGTTAAATATCTCATACTCCTCAACTGTTAACGATAAAAATCCTGAAGACCTTAAAATGGACGGTTTCAGGATTACTCTGATTTACGGGTGGCACAAGCTTGTAGAAGGGATGCATCGCTTGAACAGTAACGAATGATATCATCCCTGATAAAAAATCAGATAGTAGGAATGCAACAATTCATGCCAATTATAAAAACTAAAACAAAGAGAAATGAGACCAAGCAGATTGTTAAAGGAAGTTAGCCTGATTGTTATTCTGACATTCATTGCAGGATTAAGTCAGATAATTTTTGCACAGAACGTTCCGACAACCAAGTTACTGCCGGATACGGCAAAAATGACGTACAATCAGATATCGCAGCAGATGAAGCTTTATGTCTATCCTTCAAAGAATCAGAGCAAACAACAGCAGAAGGAGGATGAGTTCGAATGCTATTTATGGGCTGTGGAACAATCGGGGATAGATCCCCTTAACCTGCCGAAGGCTGAACCGGTTCCTGTTCAGTCAGGTCCTACAGGCGGAGCTGTTAAAGGAGCAGCTAAAGGGGCAGCCGCAGGTGCGGCCATTGGCGCTATCGCCGGAGATGCAGGGAAAGGTGCAGCTATCGGCGCTACAGCGGGTGCTATGGCTGGCCATCGGCAAGGGAAACAGGCCCAGGCCCAGCAAAACCAGCAGGCTCAGTCAAGTGCAGCCGCTTCGGAACAGGCAATGAAAGACAGCTTTGCAAAAGCTTTCTCAGTGTGTATCGAAGGAAAGGGATACACCATAAAATAGCCGGCTAATAATCGATATCCTTCCTGAGTCTTATAAAAACAATTTTGAAAAAGAACGTGACCGTTACATCTTAAAAATAAAATCATGAGACAACTGAGCATATTATTATTAATCAGTGCAAGCCTGGTTGCCTGCACCTCCTCTACCGGCAAAAAAGAAAAAGCCAACCTGGCTATTGCAAATAAATATATGCAAGCCGTGGAAACAATGAATATAGGAACCATGGATTCGCTCCTTGCAGATAATTATATGGGATATGGTCCTTCAGTCGGTGATTCCACAAATAAGGCAGAAGCTCTCGCAAGCTGGAAATACAACACCGAGAACCTCTATGAATCAATTAAATACACCAATCATACCGAATTGGCTGTTACTATAAAGGAGGGAAGAGCCAAAGGTGACTGGGCTTTAAACTGGGCTTACCTCACAATTAAGTACAAAGACGGAAGAGGACCGGTAAATCTATGGGCAAATTCAGTATACTTAATCGAGAACGGGAAAATTGTAATGAGCCGGACTTTTTACAATGAAGCCGACGTGCTCCGTCAACTGGACTATATCACTGTTTCTCCCCAGTGATGTTTGGCAGCGATAAAGTCAAAGCATTTATTAAAGGAGCGCTCGGTATGCAGTTTGCAAGCCTTAAAAAAGAAGGTCTAATCGTCCTGAGTGATAATGACTGGGGTTTTTACGGTGGCGGCGGTGCAGGTGTAATGCTTTTCATTAAGAGCAATATCTTTATTAATGCTGAATATGAAATAGCATATGCTTCAAACGGCTGGTACAAGGATGGCTGGATGAATACTGCAATGGGTGGTCTGGGATTTAAGTTTTAAGAATTCAATGATGAGCTGCACTTAATATGTCCTACTACTTATAATCATTAAATGAAAAAACAATTAAGAACCTTAGTATTCTCAGTTCTGATTTTGTTTCCCTCAGCACTGAATAGTCAGGTGCTGATAACAATTCTACTGGGTGATGCCCTAAATACGGAAAAGATAGAATTCGGACTGGTCGGAGGATGGAACCATTCGAATATTTATACAATTGAGGATTCAAAAGCTCTGAATAGTCTGGACCTTGGATTTTATTTTCATTTCCTTATAAAGAACAACTCCTACTTCAGTACCGGGGTTCTTGTAAAATCAAGTGTCGGTGCATCAGGTATGCCGGTATATTCCCTTGATGATCCCGATTTTGATGCTGTTTTTGCGGATGGGTCACTGACAAAAAAAATACCTGTCTTTTATGTCCCCATTCTGTATCATCAAAGGTTTAATAACAGATGGTATATTGAAGCAGGACCTCAATTGGGACTTATACATCAGTGTGTATGATATTTTCGAGGCTTCCAAGCTTGACGGCGATCTGAAATTCACACTCAGCGTCAAAGATCAGTATAAACATATTGATGCCGGTCTTCTTGGAGGAGTTGGCTATAAATTCAAGAAGCAGCCTAAAAGTATGGCAGTCGGTGTTAATTACTATTACGGATTAGTCGATGTAAGTGCCGATCCTGCCCAGGAAATACGTAACTCAGCTCTCTATTTTTATATTAAAATTCCAATAGGAGTTGGAAAATCAAGTGAATAAATGCTGTAAAAAACTTGTTAAAATCTCATATATAACTAATAATTAATAAGATAGATGAAAAAAGTAATATCAGTATTAGTTTTGACTTTGGCACTTTACAGTCAGGCAATTGGGCAGGTATATTCAGACAAAGTCGTAGGACAAAAGAACGTGGCTCTTAAAGACAGCATCAAGTCCAAACCGTATCCGTATGCACTGCCGATATGGGGTAAAAAAGTTACTGCCATGGGATACGATCTGCCATATTCCGCAGGATTGGGGGTAAATTATTTCTGGCAGGAGTCAGATATTCTTATAAGTGACCTTCTGGTAGGGTTCAACAACGGACCAATGTACGACATCTCCGAAATTGTAAGGATCAACAGTGCTGTTTCTTCTGCTTCATCAGTAAATATCAGACCTGATATCTGGGTGTTCCCTTTCCTTAATGTATATGCAATTATAGCAAAAGCCAATACCTCAACTGCAATCGGTGCCGGGGTGTATTTGCCTGATACAACTAATACATGGAACGAGGTAGCTGCGTTCTCTTCAGTAGCAGAATTTCAGGCAACCGGTGTCGGATTTGGAATGACTCCTACTATTGGTGTCGGAGGTGGATTTCTGGCACTCGATATGAATATGTCATGGACCGATGTCACTGCTCTTAACAAACCCGTATTTACCTTTGTATTCGGACCAAGATTTGGTAAATCCTTTAAACTTAAAAAGCCTGAAAGAAATATAGCATTCTGGGCTGGTGGATTCAGGCTCCATCTTTCATCAGCCACAGAGGGTTCCCTTTTACTTTCGGAAGTGCTTCCCATTGATGACTTGCAGACCAAGGTAGATAATGGACTCGCTAAAGTTGAATCAACACAGATTGCAGTTGACGAATGGTGGTCCGATCTGAGTCCCCAGGAACAAAAAAATCCTGCCAATGTCGCAAAACACGAAACTGCAGAGCGGGTACTGGAGACAACAGGGAATATGTTAACCGGGATGGATGCTGCCCTGAACGATGAAGAGTCTGCTTCAGTTCAATACTCTCTGACAAAGACTCCGAAAGACATGTGGAACTTTGTTCTTGGTACCCAGCTCCAGATTAATAAACACTTTATGATTAGAGCTGAATATGGATTTCTTGGTAGCCGTCAGCAATTAATAACCGGGTTACAGTATCGTTTTGGTTTATGAGCAGCATTCAGGTTTTTGATTCCGGGAAGAAAAATAGATAGCTTCTTTTTACCGCGTAATGCCTTTATTAGTAGTCAGCTATGAAAAATGATGAAACAGTTACTACAGATCAGATGACCAGGCAGGAACCTGATAACAACAAGTTTTCATTCAGTTATAAACCACGCGGTGAACGATATGAAATAGGGAAGCAATTAAGGAAAAGTTGCCCCCGTTCGTCACATGCAAAATGGAAAGCCCCGGCAAATCGCCACGATCCGGTCGACCTGATATTGGCAGGCAATAAGGATCGCATTCCTAAATTAGTCCCCCTCCGGCATGGACGTATGGTAAGATCTCCTTTTACATTCTACCGTGGTGCAGCGCTGAATATGGCTTCAGACCTTGCAACCACTCCTGTATCCGGGATTAATGTTCAAGCCTGCGGGGATGCTCATTTGTGCAACTTTGGTGCATTTGCAACTCCTGAAAGGAATGTGATCTTTTCGATCAATGACCTCGATGAAACCCTGCCCGCCCCCTGGGAATGGGACATAAAACGTTTATCGGCCAGTTTCATGGTCGCATGCAGGAACAACAACCTTTCTGAAGATGTAGCTAAGGAGGCAGTACTTGAATGTGTAAGGTCGTACCGTGAAAACATGATGGTTTTCAGTGAGATGAAAACTATGGAGCTGTGGCACTATTCACTAGGCCCTGATCAGCTGATATCCAAACTGAAGGATCCTGAACTCAAACGCCGGGGAATGAAACGTCTCGAGAAGGAACGGGCACGGAGCATTGCCGAGGAAATATTTCCCCAAATCGTTCAGGGTTCCGGAGAATCTAAATTTATTAAAGATCAATTACCTTCTATCTTTCATTGGGAGGGCCATGCCCCCGGTGATGTCACACAGGAAGTAAAAGATGCCTTTGGGCTTTACGGTAAAAGCCTGCCTCCCGGCTTCAGTCACCTTCTCAGCCGTTACGAACTCAAGGACGTTGTAATAAAGGTGGTCGGTGTTGGCAGCGTTGGCACTGCCTGCTGGGTAGCCCTGCTTATGACAGGTGATGGCGATTCGCTGTTCATACAGGCAAAAGAAGCCAGGAACTCGGTTCTTGAAGCCTATGCAGGAATAAGCATCTTCCCCGAATAACGGACAGCGTATCGTTAATGGATACCGGCTCATGCAACCATACAGCGATCCGTTTCTGGGCTGGACTGTCGCAAAAGGCGGAAGACATTACTTCTTTCGTCAGCTTCGCGACATCAAAATCTCAATAAAGGTTGAAACATTCGGGAAATCGGAGATGCCGAAATATGCGGACTGGTGCGGCCAGGCTCTGGCCTTGTCGCATGCCCGCTCAGGAGATGCAGCTTTGTTAAGCGGATATATGGGAACAAGCGATACATTCGACCAGGCACTGGCAGAGTTTTCGTCGGCTTATGCCGACCAGAATGAAAAGGATCATTCCTTACTCATGAAGGCTATCAAATCCGGAAGGATTGAGGCAGAGTACGAGGAATAAAGCTATCTGCCCTGTAGTAATTTTCTTTTCATGAAATATTTTTATGCTTTTTTATTTCAGGTTTCTTTCTTTTTAATTATTGAAGAATCGTATGGTCAGGATCTTGATCCGCGGGCTTACGCAAGAATCCCTGTAAACGTGACAGTTGCTGTTGCGGGTTTCAGTTATTCTGACGGCGGGATTGTGACCGATGCAACACTGCCTGTAAAGGATCTTGATGCCAGAATTGGGGCCCCGTCACTTGCAATTGTTCGTTCCTTCAGTCTGTTAGGACGGACAGCCCAGGTTTCTGCCGCTTTACCCTATGCCTGGGGAGAAATAACTGCAACCATAGCAGGCGTTCCTCAAAGTACAACCCGTTCAGGCCTTAGCGACATGCGTCTGAGATTTTCGTGGTTATTGCTTGGTGCGCCGGCCGGTTCCATGGCAGAGATTGCAAAGGCACCCCGTAAGACTATACTGGGCACAAGTCTTAGCATAGTAACACCTACAGGTCAGAATTTTCCTGAAAAACTGATCAATATTGGTGCCTCCCGATGGGCATTCAAACCGGAACTGGCGCTTTCACAGCCTGTTGGGAGAAGATGGCTTATCGACTTCTATACCGGCCTCTGGCTATTCACAGAAAATGACAGCTACTATCCCGGGAGCTCAACCAGGACCCAAAAACCCATGGGCTCTTTTCAGGGGCATATTAGTTATAATATACAACCACTCATGTGGGTAGCGCTTGATTGTACTTTCTATACGGGAGGCCAGTCGTCGGTTGATGGAGTAGAGAATGAGGATCGTCAATCGAACTCGCGTATTGGTGCCACTATGGTCTTCCCTGTTGGGAAAAGGCATTCTGTTAAATTTGCTTACAGTACCGGTGCAATAATCCGCAGCGGGGCTGATTTCACCACAATCTCTGCCGGGTGGCAGACAACATTTTTCAGGAACCCGGAAAAGAACAAAATAGGGAATTGAAATATTTTTTTCCACTTGTTCTTTATTATTTGGTCAAAGAAGACCGGATATTTGAAACTTATTTTTCTTTCGGCCGTTGAACTGCAAAAACCAAAGATAATATTCTATGAAAAACGGGACTTTTATCCTTCTCCTTGCAGTTTCCCTTACAGCCTGCGATAAAGCCGGGGAAATTTCACACATAGTTAAATTTACAACTGAAGGCAGTGATATTAAAAAATCGGAAAGCAAAGGAGGGGAAACCTATTCCGGACTTGGTGCTTATATAACAAGCATCACCCCGTCCCATTTTTCGTCAAAGTTAAATGTCCTGACATATCTCGACGACTGGGATCAGCAAAAGAATACTACCCACATGATTTCATACATTGATGGCCATGATGGTGATCCCAATTACGAGATTTCACTTACAGTAGATTTTTCAGGTAACCAGGAAGTTGAATATACTCCGATCCTTTACGGCACCGACATCTGGAATGGTGTTTTTATGGAGAATGAAGTTCATTTCAAATACCTTTTGTTTGTTCCATATTATTTTACCCAGGAATTTGAAGTTCCTGCCGGATATGGGTCGCAGAATATAATTGGACAAAACGGGACATACAGAACTGACCCTTCAACAGGAAAGAGACTTATCAAAATCAATCACCAGCCTTTCCTTGAGCCTATTTTCGGATCCCCGAACCGTCAGCCCTGGGGTTACTTCTTCGGAAACACCGATTCGACATTTGTTTTCAATAAGGAATGTGCAACAATGCCCCGATCTGAAAACCACCCTAACGGCGGAGGCAATCCTATGATCCGGAGCAACAAGATAACACCCTTTACGCTTGTAAGACCTGAGGCCGGAGAGTCAATCGAGATGTATTCTACTATCAGTTTCGATACTAATAACCTTATACAGGTATATGCAGGCGCTGATAACATACCATATACCCCTGATGATGTTTTTGTATATGCTCCTAATTACTGGGAGAGATTGAAAGTAAGGCTCGAAATCAGGTAGGCTGTTAACAACCGCCGTTACACCATTACGCCATTACGCCGTTGCGCCGTTTGATTTACCACTCATCATCAGCTATAAGAACTGTTTTATCCGACAGCTCCTTCCCCAGATAACGGTCGATAAGAAAGTGGGCGAGGTAAATTACAGGTGTAAGCAGTATTGCCAGTCCAACCTTATAAAGATACTGGACAACTCCCACATCAAGTACTTGTCTGAAGGTCCAGTTACCCAGGACAAAAAAAGCGATGAACAAGTATCAGAAAGCTGTCAATTATCTGCGATATAACTGTCGATCCGGTTGTCCGCAGCCAAAGGTACCTGCTTTCGGTGATGCCCCTGAGGTAATGGAAAACATACACATCGACCAGCTGGCTTACAAGGAAAGCGCACACAGACCCGATTACAATTCCGATTCCCTGACTGAAAACCACATTATAGGCAAGGTTTATATCGAAATTGCCGCCGGCAAGGGTCCTGTTTGTATCCATCCAGAACTGTGCGGGCGGCATCTTTGTGCCGGCAAAAGTGATCACGGAAGAGTATAGAATCACAGCCGCACTTATAAAGCTTATCCTTCTCACGCCTTTCTTGCCGAAGTATTCATTCAGGATGTCGGAAGTGACAAAAACAAGGGGCCAGATTATAACCCCTATACTCATGTTGATCGCAGGTCCGCCCTTGATTCCCAGCAAAGCGGCTGCACTGAAGATCTTGACGCCAATGAACTGCGCAATTATAGCATTCCCGAGGAAGAAAGCACTTAACCCGATGTACAGGAGGAATAATTTGTTCGATATGCTTTTAGCTGGGGCGGCCATCAAAAATCAGGATAGATTCAAATAGCAAGTTAACAAATTAATATCATAAATGTTTGAAGAATCCTTTTCAGGTGCAGCGCACCGTAACATTTGATAATCTATCTTTTCATACCTTTATCCCATTATGTCTTTTGTGAAGAATTCAAATACAAGGATTTTTTTCCTGTTCCTCATTATCTGGGGAATACTGAATCTCCTTCAGGCAATATTCACTCCTCTCCATAACGATGAGGCTTATTACTGGATGTACTCACAATACCCTGCATTGGGTTACTACGACCATCCCCCGATGATAGCCCTGTTTATCGGTATGGGATACGCTATCTTTAATAATGTTCTTGGGGTACGGTTTTTCATAGTTATCTCCCAGCTTGCTACACTTTCACTCACATGGATGCTGATCAGGGATTCAGTCAGGGAAGAACATAGACACCCGCTTGTATTCATGCTCCTTGTTGCCCTGATACCTGTTTTCAATATTTATGGATTCATTGCCACTCCCGATGCTCCTCTGATGCTTTTTACTGCCCTGTTTCTTGTGGCTTATAAGCGCTTCATTGACAGGGAATCGTTTCAGAATGTGCTGCTTCTCGGGCTCTCCATGGCCGCCCTCGCTTACAGCAAATACCACGGAGGCTTACTTGTGATACTCGTTATCATTTCAAATCCCAGGCTCTTGATCAGCAGGAAATTCTACTTAGCCTCGTTTTTTGCCCTGATACTGTTCCTTCCGCACATCCTGTGGCAGATCAATAATGACTTCCCATCCTTCAGTTACCATCTGGTCGAAAGAGTCTCAGGATTTGATCCGGCAAACGTGCCGGAATATCTGCTTAATCAGCTTGCTATTCACAATCCTGTAATTCTTGTTCTTGTTATCTTGCTGATAATTAAAAGAAAACCGGCAGACCAGTTTGAAAAAAGCCTGTTCTATATTGTTGCCGGCTTCCTGATCTTCTTTTTTACTTCAAGCTTCAGGTATCACGTGGAGCCGCACTGGACGGCACTGATCAGCATACCTGTCCTGATATTGCTATCCTCTTCCCCGGGAGATGAAATGATCAGGGGAAGGCTGTTGAAATGGACAGCTCTTGCTATTCTCCCGCTTTTGTTTCTTGGACGGCTTGCCCTGGTGTTTGACTTCCTGCCAGTCTCATACCTGAAGAAAGAAATTCATGACACGAAAAGCCGGATGATCCAAATCAGCAAAGTGGCCGGCGACCGGCCTGTAGTTTTCACAAACTCATACCAGGATCCTTCGCAATATACCTTCCATACCGGACATTTCGCCCATTCGCTCAATAACCTGGCGTACAGAAGAACCCAGTATGATATCTGGAACTTTGAGGAGAGACTGAATGGCAAAGAGGTGTTTTATGTACCGCACTGGCTTACTCCTGAGTATAAAAAGAACCTGACAAAGTATATTCTTCCCGATGGAGATTCACTTTTTGCCAGGGTCTTCACCGATTTTCAGTCTCTGCAGCGTGAATGTGTTATTATAAAGGGGGATTCCTTCTCATTCCGGAAGGAACAGTACCAGTCAATTCAGCTGGATATTTTCAATCCTTATCCATATGCTGTCAGGCTCGATAATCAGGAGATGCCTGTTCATTTCTCTGCAGCCTTATTCAGCGATGGCATTTTAAAATCTGAAAGCAGACTTACTCTTACCGAAAATGTTAAAATAATCAACCCGGGGGATACAATTTCGGTAAAATGCCAATTTTACCAGGGAAGTCTACCTTCCGGCAGTTATCGCTTTGCAATTACCTCCAAAGCAGGCTGCCTCTATAACGTGCTGAGCAGCAAGCTTACAAATGCCCTGATCACTGACTGAAGGTGAGATAGTAATTAGCCGCGAAATTCCAGACTGTTGTAACCGCAATGGCGCACAACTTTGCAGGGTAAAACTTCATCCTTTTCTCAAAGAGCCAAAGGAACAGATTATTGACTCCCAGGCCCAGAACTGAAATTATTATGAATGTGCTGTACTCGGTAAAGATCTTCGGATTGCTGCTTTCGAAGGTCCACAGCCTGTTCAGGATCCAGTTGGAAGTGGCAGCAACAATAAATCCTGCCGAACTGGCAGCATACCTGTGTATTTTTAGTTTTTCCTTAAGGAGGAAGGTTATTGAAAAGTCAATAACCATTCCTGAGAAGCCTACAATCCCGTATTTCAGGAATTTTAACAGCATTTAGTCCCTAGTACTTCGGCAGTTTCCAGCCGTTCTGGTACTGGGGAGTGATAAGGGCATTTGCAGTTGAGGTCTTGAATGACTGTTTTGCATTGTCCCAGAAGACTTTCTCCCCGGTGCGGAATGCGATATTTCCCATCTGTGCAACAAGTGCTACATCTCTTCCGACATCAATTCCGCAATTGAGTTTCTGAGGAGTATTATTCTTCAGGCAGTCGAGGAAGTTTTTGGTGTGGATATCAAGCCCTGTGCCTACATTCTTCTGGAGCGGAACAGCTTCCATCCTTGTTTTCTCAGGGAAGACCTCCCATCCGTTGCGGTCGAGAACAAGTGTTCCGTTCTCACCTACATACGACATTCCGTGAGGTCTCTTCCAGTTGCCAAGACCTATGCCAATCGTATGCTCCCATATCATTGTGAAATCCTTGAAATCATAAACTGCAGTCATCGTATCGGGAGTTACCATTGCATCATCAGGGAAGGCATACTTACCTCCGATTGCCATTACCGATTCCGGAACTGCCTTGCCCATTCCATAAAGGATATAGTCTATAAGGTGTACACCCCAGTCGGTCATTAGTCCGCCCGCATACTCCCAGTACCATCTGAAAGTAAAATGGAAGCGGTTCTTGTTGAAGGGACGCTTCGGAGCCGGACCGAGCCACATGTCATAATCTACTCCCTCAGGAACAGGAGAATCGGGAACCTTTGGCACAGCACCCTTCCAGTCGACATACGACCATGCCTTTGCTGTCCTTATCCGTCCGAGCTTGCCTGTTTTGATAAAATTTACCGCATCAACAAAATGAGGCTGGCTTCTCTGCCACTGTCCTACCTGTACAATTTTTCCGGTCTTCTTAACAGCCTTCTGCATTATGTTGATCTCGGCAATAGAATTCCCAATTGGCTTTTCAACATAAGCATGCTTTCCTGCCTCGAGAGTATCGACAAGGTTAAGGCAGTGCCAGTGGTCCGGGGTGCCGATTATTACTACATCAATATCCTTGTTCTCGAGCATTTTCCGGTAGTCAACATATAATTTGGGCTTTGCAAAACCCAGTTTGATCAGATCGTTGGTCCGGTTGGTAAGGACATTCTTATCAACGTCGCAAAGGGCAACACACTCCACCTCTGGATTTTTAAGGAAGGAGGCAAGGTCGTTATATCCCATGCCGTTTGCTCCGATAAGGGCAACCCGTACCTTGTCGCTTGGTGCAATTCCCAGCCGTGCTTTCGACAATGCATCAATAGATATTACACTCCCTGCTGCAAAAACAGAGGCTGTCCTGATGAAATTTCTGCGTGTGGAACTCATGAGTTTAAAAATTTAGAATGGCAAGGTAATATATAATATGATAATGATCAATCTGCGGCATCTTAAAAATTCATAAATTTACTGCATAAATGATGCTCCCGGTTCCCAATGCAAGTGCATCATATGAAATCTTTAAACAGTATTTACAATAATCAAATTTATACACAATGAAAAATTTAAGGATTCTTTCTCTGTTTGTTGTATGTTTCTTTATTCTTGGCACGGCCGCCGCTCAGGTCACTGATCTGAAGCAGCCCATTCCTCCTGATCCGTCAATCAGAATCGGTAAACTTGAGAATGGTCTTACATATTATATTAAGGCTAACAAGAAGCCGGAACAGCGTATTGAACTGAGGCTGGCAATAAATGCCGGCTCTATCAATGAGACGGAGGGACAACTCGGACTTGCTCACTTTGTTGAGCATATGTGCTTTAATGGCACAAAGAATTTCCCAAGCAACAGGATTGTGGATATGCTCGAAGAGATGGGAGTAAAATTTGGCGCTGAGCTCAATGCCTATACAAGCTTCGATCAGACTATCTATATGCTTAAGGTTCCCACCGATAAGGAAGAATGGATAAACAGGGGATTCCAGGTACTTGAGGACTGGGCACACCAGGTGAGCATGGAGGATAAGGAGATTGACAACGAAAGAGGGGTTATTGTTGAAGAGTGGAGGCTGGGTCTGGGTGCACAGGAAAGGATGCAGCAGAAATTCATCCCTGTCGTGCTGAAGGGATCAAGATATGCTGAAAGACTCCCGATTGGCAAGGTGGAAGTTATTAAAAGCTTTCCTTATGATACCCTGAGAAAATTTTACAAGTCATGGTATCGTCCCGACCTGATGGCTGTGGTTGTTGTCGGAGACATTGATCCTTCAGTTGCTGAAAATAAGGTCAGGGAGTATTTCAGCAGGGTTCCGAAAGCTGTAAATCCTCCGGCAAGGGTTGAGTATCCGGTTCCTGATAATGCTGATCCTCTGATTAGTGTGGTTACCGATAAGGAGGCTCCGGGATATTCAGCTATGGTCTTCTTCAAGCATCCGAAATCAGATAACGGAACATATGGCGATTACCGGACCCAGATAATGAGTTCACTTTACACAGGAATGCTCGCAAACCGGTTTCAGGAGATCGGGCAGAAGCCTGAATCTCCATTCATGTATGCAGGTGCATCCTATGGCTCTTTTATCGGCCGGAATGTCGACGGATACCAGCTCTCAGTGGGAGCAAAGGAAAACCAGATCGACAAAAGCCTTGAGGTGGCACTTATGGAGAACGAGAGAGTCCGCAGGTATGGATTCCTGGCATCAGAGCTCGAAAGAGAGAAAAAGGATATGCTGTCGATGTACGAAAAAATGGCCAAGGAGGCGGATAAAACACAGTCTGCATCATATGCTGATGAATATATAAGAAATTATATGGATAAAGAATCCATCCCGGGTATTCAGAATGAGTACGAGATAACAAAGGAATTTCTTCCCGGGATCACTCTGGAGGAGTTAAACAAGATGGGTCAGGGATGGGTTACTGAAAAAAACATTGTTGCAATGATCACTGCCCAGGAGAAGGAAGGGGTTAAGGTGCCGACAGAGGCTGATGTCCTCAGGATTATCAGGTCAGTGAAGGATATGAAGATCGATCCCTATACTGAAAAGCTGTCCGATGCTCCTCTTCTTGCAGCTGTTCCGGTTGCGGCAAAGGTTGTCAAAAGGACAGATAATTCAGTTTCCGGATTCACCGATATCACCTTCGGAAATGGTGTCAGGATGATCCTGAAACCTACCGATTTCAAAAATGATGAAATACTCTTTTCTTCATTCAGCCCGGGCGGATTATCGCTCTATCCCGTAAACGATGTAATGTCGGCAACGCTTGCACCTACCCTCATTTCGCAGAGCGGCCTGGGCGAGTACGATCTGATCGGACTTCAGAAGAAGCTGTCAGGCAATACCGCGAAGCTTAATCCTTATATTAACGACCTCAGGGAGGGAGTAAGCGGCAACTGTTCGCCAAAGGATCTTGAAACCATGCTTCAGCTGAACTACCTTTATTTTACCGGAACGAGAAAGGATGAGAATGCCTATAAATCGTACGTATCGCGCATCAGAAACATGCTTAAGCCTATGCGGTCAACTCCGCAGATGATCTTCCAGGATACGCTCTCAAAGATCATATCAATGAATTCCCCCAGGGTTATAGCTATTCCTACCGATGCGCAGATCGACCAGATAAACCTCGACAGGGCGATAGCAATATTCAAAGACCGCTTTGCAGATGCAAGCGACTTTACTTACCTTATGGTTGGTAACTTCAAGGTAGACGAAGTTCTGCCAATGCTTGAAAAATACATAGGAGGTCTTCCTTCAATAAAGAGGAAAGAGACGTGGAAAGATGTCTCACCGGGTTTCCCTGAAGGGAAGGTTGTAGTTGAGGTTCCAAAAAACTCTGAGCCTCAGAGCAGCGTTGCAATGGTGTGGAAAGACGACTTCAAATGGACTGTTGAAGACAGGCAGACATTCTCAATGCTTATGCAGATCCTTAATATAAAGTGCAGGGAATCTATGCGCGAGGATCAGGGAGGTGTATACGGAGTTGGCGTCAACGGAAGCGCTGCTCTTTATCCCAGGCCGGAGTATACTATTCAGGCCTCATGGGGCTGCAATCCTGACAACATAGGGAAGCTCACAGCTACAGTAATTGCCGTGATGGACACTATGAAAACTGTGGGTCCGAAAGATGTGGACCTTAACAAGGTCAAGGAGACAATGATTCGTGAAAGGGAAACCAGGCTGAAGGAGAATAACTTCTGGCTCAGTTCGCTTCAGAATCATCTTTTGTACGGCGACAAACTCCGGACACTCGATGAGTACAAGACGTTTATTAACGGTTTCACAAAAGAGGACATTAAAAAGACTGCAAAAAAATATCTCGACACGAAGGAATATGTTCAGGTGTCACTGACCCCTGCGCCAAAACCGGAAGTGAAGTAAAGCTAAAAGAGTCCGTGTAATTCAGCGTTGATCTTGTCGATGACCTCACTGAGATGGTCGTTGTTATTCGGGAAGTTGTAGTGATCAGCCTCTATAATCAGCACCTTTCCCAGGCTGTAGGTCTCCATCCATGCCTCATACCTCTCATTCAGCCTTTTCAGGTAATCGATGCGTATTGAACTCTCATATTCGCGGCCTCTCTTCTGGATCTGGTTCACCAAAGTAGGTACTGAAGCACGCAGGTACAGAAGAAGATCGGGTGGCTGAACAAGCGAACTCATCATCTTGAAGAGAGTTGAATAATTGTCGAAGTCGCGTGTCGACATCAGCCCCATCGAATGAAGGTTCGGTGCAAAAATATATGCATCCTCGTAAATAGTCCTGTCCTGCACAATTGTCTTGTCCGATTTTCTGATCTCAAGGATCTGGCTGAACCTTGAATTCAGGAAGTAGATCTGAAGGTTAAACGACCAGCGCTGCATATCCTCATAAAAATCGTTGAGGTAAGGATTATCGTCAACATCCTCGTAATGAGCTGTCCATCCGAATTGTTTTGCAAGCAGCCCTGCCAGTGTTGTCTTGCCCGATCCAATGTTTCCCGCAATAGCTATGTGCATGGTTTGAGAGGTTACTAAAGTGAGGTGATAAAAGTACTAAAAAATGAGAAAATACGAGACTAAATTAGAAAGAAGTTTGGAGTGAGCTAGAGTTTGGAGTGAGCTAGAGTTAAAAGAATAATGTCGGCTGAAATTCCATTTTCGGATTTCTTAACTCCAAACTCCAAACTCCAAACTCTAGTCACTTCTTAATCCTGCAATCTTATACAGATCCTCAATGAATTCCCTTGAGTTCGAGAGCCTTGGAACTTTGTTCTGTCCTCCGAATTTATTTTTAGCCCTGAGCCAGTTGTTGAAAGTGCCGGGCGGGACCTTTCTGATGACAAGTCTTACAAGGTTAAGATCCTTGTGCCGTTTTGCCTCGTAATCCGAGTTTACCGATTTAAGCGCATTGTCAAGAATGTCAGCGAACTGATCAAGATCATCAGGCTCTTTTTCAAATTCCACAACCCATTCATGCGATCCTTTTGATGTGGTGTCCATAAATACAGGTCCGGCGGTATATTCCTGAACCACTGCTCCTGTCTCCCTGCATGCAGTTTCAAGAGCTTTCTCGGCATTATCAATTATCACCTCTTCACCAAAAACATTTATGAAGTGTTTAGTGCGCCCGGTGATAGTGAACCTGCAGGGATCAAGAGATGTAAACCTGATAGTGTCGCCCATCATATACCTCCACAACCCTCCGTTTGTTGAGATTATGATTGCATAGTTGACGCCTTTTTCAACCTCTCCGATAGTATACGAAAGAGGGGAACCGCTGTTAACCTTATCGGCCGGGATGAATTCAAAAAAGATCCCGTAATCAAGCATCAGCAGCATATCGGATTGTGAAGGGTCATCCTGGAGCCCGAAAAACCCTTCAGAGGCATTATAGGTCTCCATATACTGCATCTGGTCGCCTGGTATCAGCTTTTTATACTGTTCGCGGTAGGGAGTGAAGCTTATTCCGCCGTGAAAAAAGACTTCCAGTCCCGGCCAGACCTCCAGCAGGTTTGATTTTCCTGTATAGGCAAGTATCTTCTTGATGAGGACAAGGTACCAGGAGGGAACTCCGGAAATGCTTGTAACATTCTGTTTTATTGTTTGCCTGGTGATAATATCCAGCTTTTCTTCAAAATCTTCAAGTAGCGCAATCTCCCTGTTAGGGGTTCTGATGAATTCAACCCAGAAGGCTGTATTTTCGAGCAGTATTGCCGATAAGTCACCGCACATGGCATTGTTGCTGAACTGGTCTATCTTATGGCTTCCTCCGAGGGTGAGCCCTTTTCCTGAGAAGATCCGGGTATCGGGTCTGTTCCTTATGTAAATCAGAAGGATGTCTTTTGCAGACCTGTAATGACAATCATTCAGTGCCTCACGGCTCATTGGAATGAACTTGCTCTTTGTCGAAGTAGTGCCTGAAGATTTTGCGAACCATTTAATCTCTCCCGGCCATAAAAGATCCTTCTCCCCCTTTCCGAGCCGCTCCACCCATGGAACAAGATCCTCGTATGTCTGTACCGGCACTCTTGCCTGGTATTCCTTTACCGATTTTATCGAAGCATAGTCGTGCATTTTCCCCCATTCAGTAGAAGATGCTTTGGCAAGCAGGCTTTGGAAGCTCTTCTCCTGCGTTTCGGCAGGGTATTTACAGAAGTGCTCAATCTGTCCTATGCGACTGGTATTAAGCCTGTTGATTATATCCGGGATAATTGTCATCAAAAACTTCTCTTTTGTCCTTAAATATAGCGAAAAAACTAAGGGATGTTAATAATATCCTAACTGAAAACCTCTTTTAGCACCTCAAGGGAGTTGAGTTTTTTAAGTGCAGGGAGGTGAAGTGAATAATACCTTACCAGGATATCAAGGATTTCATTCCTCAGCCTTCCATTAAGTGAGATGTTGCTTAAGTTATCGTACGACGAGGAGAAGATCCGGGCCAGCATGGCGGAAATCTCCTCACCTGCATAGTTGCCGTGCAATGGAGGAACAGGAACAAAGACCCCGTTGGCCATATCAAAAAAGAGATCCCCGCTCTCTGATCTTTGTCCCGGTTCAAATCCCAGGAAGCTGCTTAGCCCTGCCAGAAAGCCTATATGGAAGTTTGCATAATCTTCCCTGCAGCCATCGAACCACACAACCGCTTCTTCAATGAAATCGAACATCTCCTCGTGCGGACTCTCCTCCCTGAGAACCGATGTAAGTACTTCGCCGAGAAAGATGGCCACACAGCTCTTTCTTATGTCGGTGAAGATATTATATGGTGTAAATGAAACAGAAAACTCCTTCAGGCTCTGAATTTCCCGGCTGGCCTTATAATACATCTCAAGGTCAAGAATGAACATAGGCTGGAAAAGGATGTTGTGTTTCCCAGCCTTCCTGTTTCTCATTCCCTTAATGAGGAAGGATTGTCTTCCGAATTTGCGTGTATATAGCTGTGCCACAATACCCGAATCGGTGTATTTGATCTGGTGGAGCACGATTCCCCTTGTTTTCTCGAGCATTGACGGCAATAAATTATTCAATGTTAAAATTATTATATTTACCGTTCAATCAGCTGTATCATGACAGTAAATAATAATGAGGAGCTTGTAAAACGTATTGCCCGTCTTGCGCGGCAGAACCAGGAGATGGAGGAGCAGCTCAGGAAACTTGAGAAGCTCAGCGAGAAGCTCACGAAGGAAAATGAAAAGCTTAAGCTGCTTCACGATAAAAGAACTCCCGGGGAAACAAGGGAACGTTCCCTTAAATTCAATATGGCGACAGTGCTTTTCGCCGATATTCATGGTTTTACAAAGCTTGTTGAAGGAATGGATTCATCAGCAGTCATGGACGAACTGGATGAGATCCTTTTTGAGTTTGATGCAATAGTTGAAAGGTATAAGATTGAGAAGATAAAGACGGTTGGGGATACTTACATGGCAGCCGGCGGGATTCCTGTCAGGAATATTACAAACCCGGTTGATGTTGTTATGGCTGCAATGGAGATGAGGAATTTCCTTGAGAGTTATGAGGAAAAGCAACGTGGCGACGGACTGAGGATCTGGGAGCTGAAGACGGGTATTCATACAGGACCTGTCACTGCAAATATTTCGGGCAGAAAGAAAATAAGTTACGACATTAAAGGCGATACCGTAAATATTTCAAGCCGTATAGAGGCTGTCTCGGAAAAGGGACTGATCCTGATTTCAGTAATGACATATGAGCTGGTAAAGGAGTTCTTTGAATGCGATTATGCAGGAAGGCTACCGGTCAAATATAAAGGAGATCTTCAGCTTTACAGGGTGAACGGTCTAAAGCCGGAATTCTCTGTTGATGGCAAAGGCCGGGTGCCAAATGAATCTTTCCGGATTAAGTTCGGACTGATTCAGTTTACCGATATACAGGAAATGATTCTCGACAAGCTTGAAAAGGAGCTGCCGAAAGGGCTCTATTATCATAATGTAAAGCATACCGTGGATGTTGTCACCGAGGTTGAGCTGATAGGATGGGGAGAGGGTTGTTCGGATGAGGAGATCCTGCTGCTGAAAACAGCCGCTCTTTTCCACGATGCCGGTCATACTGTGGCGTACGATAATCATGAACATCATGGAACAATGCTGGCCAGGGAGCTGCTGCCGGGTTATAATTACACTCCGGAACAGATCGAAAGGATCTGTTCAATAATAATGTCAACCAAACTGCCTCCCAAACCAAAAGACCTTCTTGAGAGCATAATTTGTGATTCGGATCTCGACTATCTTGGAAGAAGTGATTTTATTCCTGTTTCAAACACACTCTATGAGGAGCTTAAAGAGATGAATAAAATGGCATCTCTGAATGAGTGGAATAAACTGCAGGTCAAATTTATATCGGGGCATCAGTATTTCACCAAAACCGCCAGGAGCCTCAGGGAGGTCAATAAACAGCTTCAGATCGAAAGGATCCAGAGCCTCATTACCGGGTAAGAGCCCGAAACGCGAAACGCGAAACACGAAACGCGAAACACGAAACTTTTAATTAATCACCAGCATCTTCGCAACCGCAGCCTGCGATCCGTCGCTGCTGGCGCAGAATACAAGATAGACCCCTGTTGCTACTCTTTTTCCATTGTACGATTTCAGATCCCACTCGGCCTGACCTCCCTGCGAAACTGTTTTGTATACCAGGTTGCCGCTTACATCTGTTATCATTATCTGAGTGTCGCGCACAAGTCCTGTTATAGTGACATTTCCCTCAAAATCCTCCCTGACAGGATTTGGAAAGGTATATACCTTTGTAAAGGATTCCTCTCCTTTTGTTGCAAGCGCCCGGTACGACTGTATTCCCTTTGATGTTCCGAACCAGACATCGCCGGTCTTGTCATCAATGGCAAGGCTTACTATGGAATTGGAGAGAACAGGGCTGTTTAATTCATCGAAACTCTGCAGAAGGCTGCTTCCGTCGGGGGAAACATGGAACGCACCTGAACTGGCGGTTCCAAGCCACTTTCTGTTTGCGCCATCAACTGCTATTGCGGTTATTGTTTCGTTCTTAAGGAGATAATCATAGATGTCTGTGCCATCATTCCTCGGAACCTTCGGACGGGCAGCCCTTATCTCCTCCTTAAACACATCCTGAGGATTATAATATACAAATGGTCCCTGGTCGGTGCCAACCCATATGGCGCCGTCAAGATCCTCAGCAATAGAAAAAACACCGGGTATAACCTGGTTTTCCGTATCCGTAACAAGCATTTTCCTGTAAAGATCGTCATTGAAGTTATCAAGAGTGCCTTTATCGTCCAGTACAAAAAGCCCATAACCCCTTGGCAGGACTATCCATTTCTGCCCCCTTTGAGTAATAATGATGTCACCGATTGTCGGAGCATCAATTGTTATGGGAAATTCAATCCAGCTACCGTCGTCAGGCTTTCAGTACATTAATGTTTTTCTGGACCTCTGTCTGGGTCAGCCAGATGTTTCCTTTCTTGTCCATTGCCAGTCCGCAAACCCTTGAAAATGGTTTCCCCGGGATAATAGACTCAAGCGGAGAATTGTATTCATTATACTGTTTTACAAGAACGTTGTCGAGGTATTCAAGCAATCCGCCTCCCCATGTGGTAACATAAATATGGTTGCTGTTGCCGGGATCAACAAGCGACCTCATCGGATCGATTATCGAAGAAGATGTTAAAGAATTCCATTTGTTGTCCTCAAACATTGACACCTGTAAAGGATATCCCAGATTATTCCAGGTAACATCTACCGATCCTCCGCATATTATTGTTTTTCCTGATGAAGACCTTATACTGAATCCGTTGTCCGATCCGGGTCCCGGAAGTGTAAGCTTCGTAAAGGAAGTCATCTTCTCCCCCCTTACAAGTCCGGAGCCTTGATCCGCAATCCAGATATCACCATCCTGAATTATGGACTGTGAGATATTGGGAGTTCCCCATCCAAAAGAACTTATAGTCTTCAGTAAAGTGCCGGTGTTATTATACTGCTTCACGGAGCCTGGTGAGGATATTAAAAATCCGTCTGCATAAGCATCAAAGGAGGTGTTGAATACCCCCGGTTCAGATGAAAAGACTGTGCTCGTGCCGTCAATTGAATAGACGATATCTCCTCCCGATGCGGAGTAGTTTACATATAACTTATTCCCCGAATAGCTTGCTGCCGTATATGCTCCTGAAGGATTGGGAAGCGTATTCAGAAGTGTCCAGTTTCCGAAGTATGCCAGGCCCGGATCTGAAAGCCCTGCTGAATAGACCCCTGCAGCAGTGGCAGCATATATCCTGTTGCTGCTGAAAGAAATATCAAATACTTCAGGCGCTTCGGAATTTATCCCGGGCTTCCAGGTGTCGTAGATCTCCCTCTTCTGAATATCGACAAGAACAATGCCGAAGCTGCTGGCCAGGTAAGCATATTTGCCTTTGCACCTTATCCTGTTAATCACCTTCTTCCCGGGAATATATTTCCTCTCAATGTCGGGGATATTATTAACAGAACTATTCCTTATTATATCAATATTTGTGCTGGTATAGGCTATTATAAGTGCGTTGTTCTCTTCCGACCACCCGATTGTGCTTATCCCGGTTTCTGAGAGTCCGTTGATTCTCGACATCTTTCTCAGTTCCGCATATTCTCTGTTGTAAACAAGAATTGACGAGCCTGTTGAGGCATAGATCTCACCATTGCCGGCAGCAACATTTTTTGCCTTGTTGTAAATCAGGTGATCCGACCAGGTTCCAACGGGAGACTGGGCAATGATGCGCAGAAAGAAGAAGATGAATATGGGCAGAGTGGCGATCCTTTTCATTAAGGGTTAAACAGTTAAAATACCGCTTTATTGTCTTTAGCCTGATAGTTCGAAAGGAAGGTCCTGAGTTTCTCAAACGCCCTTGCCCTGTGCGAGATGCTGTTTTTTTCCTTAAGCTCCATCTCGGCGAAGGTAAGCTCCCTGCCGTCGGGGATAAAGACCGGGTCGTACCCGAAACCTGATGTGCCCCTTTTTTCTTCAATGATCCTTCCTTCCACAATACCCTCAAAAAGATATTCCTTGTTATCAATTATGAGCGCAATTACAGTTCTGAACCTGGCTCTCCTGTTTTTACTGTTCCGGAGCAGATCCAGCACCTTGTCTATGTTTGCAGAAGGATCTTTGTTCTCGCCGGCAAACCTTGCGGAATGCACACCCGGCCTTCCTCCGAGTTCCCCGATCTCGAGGCCTGTATCGTCAGCAAATACAGCTCTTCCTGTAGCCCTGTGTACAAACCTGGCTTTTTCAAGCGCATTGCCCTCCAGTTCGGGCTCATTTTCAGGGATATCATCAAATATATTGACATCTCTCAGGCTAGCCAGCTCAAAGCTGTTTCCCAGGATGCTTCTTATCTCCTTTACCTTGTGCTCATTTGCTGATGCGAAAATAAGTGTCATAACGAAAGTTTGATTCGGAGGCAAAAATAGTCAAAAATGCGCTTTCCTTTTGAACAGACTTTTTAAAATGCTACTTTTGGATTTGATATTGATATTTAGGATACTATGCCTCTTGCAATATTGTTGTTTTCATACCCCCTGCTGATTCTCGGTCTGGCTATCCTTTTGGTGCTGGTATCAGCACTTTCTGTTTATATCAGTATTCAGCTTAAACATAGGATAAAGAGTCTTGAACTGATAGTTGAAAAAAAGAGCGAGGACCTTCTGGCCGAAAGAGAAAGACGCGAAGCAATGCTGGGAAGTTTTCTACCCAAGAACACAGCAGATGAGATCCTGACAAAGGGAAAGGCCAACAAGATAAAATACAACTTTGTGACCGTCCTGTTCTCTGATATACAGGGATTTACTCAGATAGCTGAAGAGATGAATCCTGAGGTGCTTATCGATGAGCTCGATAAATTCTTCTTCCACTTCGATTCAGTTGTTGAGAAATATGGAATTGAAAAGATAAAGACAATTGGTGATGCTTATATGTGTGCAGGCGGGACTGCCTGAGAAAAACAGGACCAATCCTGTGGAGGTTATTCTGGCAGCAATCGAAATGCAGGCATATATGAAGAGCATGAAGGGGACTAATGACCTGCACGGGATGAAATTCTGGGATATCAGGATAGGGATCCATACAGGGACCGTCGTTGCCGGAGTGATAGGGCAGAAAAAGCTGTCTTTCGATATCTGGGGCGATACCGTGAATACGGCAAGCAGGATGGAGTCGTCAGGCGATGCCGGGAAAATAAATATTTCAGGGACGACCTATGAGTTTGTCAAGGATTTCTTTTTGTGTGAATACCGGGGTAAGATGCCTGTTAAATACAAGGGGGAGCTTGAAATGTATTTTGTAAAGGGCATAATACCTGAATTGTGCCATGCTGACGGCGCCCCGAATGCCAGGTTTATTACAAAGATAAGGATGCTCAGGGTACAGGACCTCGAAGAGATAATTCTGAAAATGTTCGACGAGGATGCGCCTCCCAACCTTTACTTCCATAGCGCCTCACTTGTACGGAACATCTGCAATCAGGTTGATCTGCTCTCTAACGCAATGCAACTTCCCGATGAGGATTTTGTAAATCTGAAACTGGCATCAGCATTTCTGTTGTCAGGTTTTATTACCGACTACGAAAACCCAATGGATGCCTCCCTGATCCTGGCTGAGAGAAGACTGCCGGGCTATGGTTTCTCGAAAGAGAATATTGATGAGGCAAAGAGATTAATTGTCAACTCCTTCATAAACAGGCGTGAAACTCTGTCAGATGATATCCTGCACGATGCGAGATATGACTATCTTGGCCGGATCGACTATCTGAAACTCGCTGATAAGGAATACCGGGAGCTGTCGGAGAATGGGTTCCAGTGCGACAAAAAAGCATGGGTCGAAATCCAGAAACAGGTTTTTGCTGACCATGAGTTTGCTACCGATGCGGCGAAACTGCTGAGGAGCGTTACTGTGGAAGAGCAGTTGAAAGCACTGAGCACATATGCAGATTAAAGATAATTAGTAAGTGAAAAAGTTGAAAAGATAGATTTTTAAAATGTACTTTTACGCCCGTAATTAATACCCCTTTTATGGAAATGTTCGACTGGAAAAACCTGCCATTCGGTTATCTTAAAACAGATTATAACATCCGCTGCCATTATGAAAACGGAAAGTGGGGCGATCTGGAGGTTTCTTCTTCTGAATATATTGATGTTCATATAGCTGCCACGGGTTTGCATTACGGTCAGGAGGCTTTTGAAGGATTAAAAGCTTATATGGGAAGGGATGGAAAAGTAAGGCTCTTTCGCTGGGAAGAGAATGCAAAAAGAATGATCCTTTCTGCAGAAGGGATTAATATGGCTCCCATCCCGGCAGAACTGTTTAAAGAAGCCCTCTTTAAGGTTGTTGAGCTTAACAGGAAATTTGTTCCTCCCTACGGCTCAGGCGCAACTCTTTATATCCGTCCGTTGCTTTACGGAAGTGGTGCAGAAGTAGGCGTTAAACCGGCTTCGGAATATACCTTCGTGATATTTGTAACACCTGTTGGGCCATATTTTAAGGGTGGTGTTAAACCAGTTGATATGCTGGTTTGCCGCGATTTTGACAGGGCAGCACCGAAAGGAACCGGCATTTATAAGGTAGGCGGAAACTATGCTGCAAGCATGAGGGCAATTATCGCTGCCCGCGATGGAGGATATGCAAATACAATTTTCCTCGATGCCAGGGAGAAAAAATATATAGATGAGTGCGGACCTGCAAATTTCTTCGGCATAAAAAACAACTGCTATGTGACGCCTAAATCGGAATCCATTCTCAACTCGATAACAAATATGAGTCTTCTTGATATAGCTGAAAGCCTTGGCATGAAGACTGAAAGAAGACAGATCCCTGTGGAGGAGCTGTCAACATTTGAGGAAACCGGCGCTTGCGGAACAGCGGCAGTGATAAGTCCTATCAGGAAAATTGTCGACCCTGAAAAGAATATGATATATGAATACTGCAGGGATGGCGAGCCGGGCCCGATGACAATGAAGCTGTATAATAAGCTTATTGCAATCCAGAACGGCGATGAGGAGGATACGTTCGGATGGGTCACAGTGCTAAAGTAGAATATGAGGGGGAGAATGGGAGAGAGGGAGAAAGGGAGATGGGGAGAGTAATTTGAAAATTTGAAAATTTGAAAATTTTTACTCTGTGTAACTCTGAGTTAAACTCTGTGTAACTCAGTGGTTTTAAAAAAGGTATTATATTGAAAAGGAAACAAGCAGAATTTTCGAAGACCAGACTGAAGAGTTCATACCTGACACTTGTGATCAGTGTCTCGCTTGTACTTTTTCTTCTCGGGATCCTCGGTCTGGTCCTGATAAATGCGAAGGAGCTGTCGGACTATTTCAGGGAGAGCCTCTCTTTTTCGGTGCTGCTCGACGACGATGCGAAAGAGGCAGATATCAGGATGCTTCAGAAAGATCTCGATGCCAAACCCTATATTAAGTCCACGGAATATATTTCAAAAGATCAGGCAGCTGTTAAGATGAAGGAAGACCTTGGAGAAGATTTCATAAGCTTCCTTGGTGATAATCCTCTGCCCCCTTCAATAGACGTTTATCTTTTTGCAGGCTATACCAGTCCCGATTCAGTTGCAAAGATCGAAAAGTATGTCCTGGAATATCCTTTTGTGAAGGAGGTTTTTTACCAGGAATCGCTTTTGTTCCTGATAAACGAGAATGTGAATAAGATAAGCATCTTCCTCCTGGTGATAAGCTCTTTCCTCCTGCTTATAGCTCTCACAATTATCAATAATACGATCAGGCTGTCGATCTACTCCCGCAGGTTTATTATAAGAACAATGCAGCTGGTGGGAGCTACACGCGGATTCATAAGGAGGCCATTTCTGTTGCAGAGCGCTTTTCACGGACTGCTTGCTGCCCTCATGGCAATGATACTTCTTATGGGGCTGCTCTATCTTATCGAAAAAGAGTTCTTCATGATGTATAACCTCGAGAGCACAAAGCTATTGATCCTGCTTGGCGCAGCGCTGATAGTGATCGGAGTTTGCATAAACATTGTTTCTACATATTTTTCCGTTAACAGGTATCTGACCATTTCGGAGGATAAATTATACAACTGACAAGATGAGTACAAAAAAAGAAAAAGAGAATAAGGAAAAACTTGATTTTGCCCTTGGACGCGAAAACTACAAGTTGCTGGCAATAGGTTTTGGAATAATTGTTCTGGGCTTCCTTCTGATGCTTGGAGGCAAATCTGACAGTCCCGACAAATTCAGTGAAAATATTTTCAGCTTCCGCAGGATAACACTTGCTCCCATCGTGATCCTTGCCGGCTTCATTTTCGAGATCTGGGCCATAATGAGGAAACCGAAAAATACTGAGGAAAAGTGATTTCAAGTTTGGAGTGAGCTAGAGTTTGGAGTGACTAGAGTTATTAACTTTAAGTACTCTAGGCACTCTAAGTACTCCAGGCACTGCGGCCTTTAACAATACAGAACAATCATCCATAGCATGAATTTATTTGAAGCGATCGTCCTTGGCATGATCCAGGGTCTTACAGAATTTTTGCCTGTCAGCAGTTCGGGCCACCTTGAACTAGGAAAGTATCTTTTCGGAATGGATCATGAGGCGAATTTTTATTTCTCAGTTGCTGTCCACGGGGCAACCGTACTCAGCACAATAACAGTGTTCTGGAAGGAAATTCTTAATCTGCTGAAGGGTTCTCTGAAATTTAAAGTCAATGAAGAGAGCAGCTATGTCCTGAAAATTATATTGTCAATGATCCCTGTCGGTATTGCAGGAGTTTTGCTGAAAGACCAGATAGAAGCACTTTTCAATGGGAACATGGTTTTTATCGGTTTGATGCTCCTTGTAACTTCAACCCTGCTTGCCCTGTCTCATTTTATAAAGAAGGGAGAAAGGCCGATCGGGTACAGGGACGCATTTATAATCGGTCTTGCTCAGGCAATAGCAGTAATACCTGGGATTTCCCGCTCCGGAGCAACAATTTCAACTGGGTTGATGATAGGCAACAGGAAGGATGAAATAGCGAGATTTTCATTCCTTATGGTTCTGGTGCCTGTACTGGGTGCCAATGCGCTTGAAATTCTATCGGGCGATCTTGTAATGACAGGCACAGCAGCAGGTGTTGTTATTGCAGGGTTTATTACAGCATTTGTTTCGGGATATATTGCCTGCAAATGGATGATAAATCTTGTTAAGAAAGGCAACCTTCTGTGGTTTGCCGTATATTGTGTATTTGCCGGCATCTTCTCACTACTTCTTGGCTTGAATGTCTTCTGAAAAACCAACTTATTTCGAAGAGGGCCAGGTGCTGCTCTTCGATAAACCGCTTTACTGGACCTCCTTTGACCTGGTTAACAAGGTCAGGTATATGATTCGCAGTTCTTTTGGAATTAAGAAGATAAAGGTAGGTCATGCAGGCACCCTCGATCCGCTTGCCAGCGGGCTTATGATAATCTGCACAGGCAGGGCTACAAAGAAAATCGATGAGTTTCGTGATCTCGACAAGGAGTATGTTGCCACTTTCCACCTTGGAGCCACAACCCCTTCATTTGACCTTGAAACAGAGACAGACAATAATTATCCTGTTGATCACATAACAGAGGGGCTTGTTAAAGAAGCTCTTTCCGGTTTTCTTGGTGAACAGAAACAGTTGCCCCCTGTCTATTCTGCCAAGCTCATTTCCGGCAAGAGGTCATATGAATACGCCCGTCAGGGAATCCACAAGGATCTTGAGCCAGTAACTGTTCACTTCAGGGAGATTGAGCTCCTTTCGTGTGCTTTGCCCGATATAAAGGTCAGGCTGGTTTGCAGCAAGGGGACTTATATCAGGTCGTTTGCGCGCGATCTTGGGCTAGCCCTGAAAAGCGGGAGTTATCTTTCTGCATTGGAGAGAACTGCAATCGGCTCATTTCATGTAACTAACGCATACAACATAGAAAATTTTCAAAAATTTGTTGAACAATTGAAACAAATCTGACTTTAGTACGTATAAAGGAACTCTTTTAATCCACACAGGTTATATTTAAAATATGAAATTATCAAAATTCAGGTACACTCTTCCGCAGGAGCTTATTGCCCTGTATCCGGCTCCGAACAGGGACGAATCGAGGTTGTTGGTTATTGACAGGAAGACGGGAGAGATCCAGCACAGAATTTTTAAAGAGATTACTGAATTTTTCAAAGAGCATGATGTTCTGATATTCAATAATACAAAGGTTTTCCCTGCAAGGCTATATGGCAATAAGGAGAAGACCGGGGCTGAGATCGAGGTTTTTCTGCTGAGGGAACTCAACAGGGACCAGCGTCTCTGGGATGTATTGGTAGATCCTGCAAGAAAAATCAGGATAGGAAATAAATTGTATTTCGGCGAAGATGACCTTCTGGTTGCAGAAGTGATTGACAATACTACTTCCCGCGGACGGACACTGAGGTTCCTGTTTGACGGCACTTATGAGGAGTTCAAGCAGACCCTTTATGTTCTTGGCGAGACACCTCTTCCCAAGTTCATAAACAGGAAGGTTGAGCCTGAGGATAATGAAAGGTACCAGACGATCTTTGCAAAGCATGAGGGAGCTGTTGCCGCTCCGACTGCTGGGCTTCATTTCAGCAGGGAGCTGCTCAAGAAGCTTGAGATCCTTGGTGTTGACTTTGCAGAGATAACACTCCACGTGGGACTCGGTAACTTCCGCAGTGTCGATGTAGAGGATCTTACAAAGCATAAAGTCGATTCAGAGAGGATAAAAATTACTGACGACTGCGTCAGCATCGTCAATAGTGCAAAGGATAATAAATACAGGATCTGTGCTGTGGGCACTACTGTTGTAAGGACTGTAGAGAGTTCGGTTTCCACCGACGGTTATCTGAAGCCCTTCGATGGCTGGACAAACAAGTTCATCTTCCCTCCATACGATTTCAAGGTGCCCGATATGATGATCAGCAATTTCCATCTTCCATATTCAACCCTTCTTATGATGGTTTCGGCCTTCGCCGGCTACGATCTTCTTTTTGAAGCTTATAAGATTGCCGTTAAGGAGAAGTACCGGTTTGGCACTTATGGCGATGCGATGCTGATTATATAGGTCTTTCTGTTCTTTCTTGCGGTCATGCGGTCTTGCGGTCGTGAAGTCAGGTAGTTTTCTGACTGCAGGTCTGCAAATACTTCATAAAGCGGCCTATGGCATTCATTAGCTTTTGTGTCCGAATCCTTCTGTCGTCGGCTGTCTCAGGGCTAATATATTTCTGGTCCTCTGCAATGTAATACATGCTTTTTACCTCGCCGGATGATCCCTTTGAAATATTCAGAAAGTGTCTGAATTCGGCATCACTGTTTCTGCAGAATCCTTCAGAGATATTATTCATTACAGATATACCAGCCCTCGACCGCATGACCGCACGACCGCACGACTGCACGACCATTTTAACTCATTATCACCAAAAATTCCACCCTGATCAAAAAATACCTTTCCACTAACAAAATATTTCTATCTTTAAATTGTTTATTAAATCTTTAAGAGAGTGCAACCTTAGGAGCGATTCTGAGGTCTTCATTACGATAGGATAAATATCCGTTTGTGTAATAAAACGGATTTGAATATAAAGAAGGGAAAATTGGTCGGCTTTAAAAAAAAAAGAGATAAAGCCGGACATAATTTTTTTGCATATAACTGAACAGAAATATTGGGTAGGAAACCGAAACATATAATTTCATTTATTAAGCTGGTAAGGAACTGGTTTGGCGGGAGCGTTTTAATAAAACTGTTTCTGGTTTCGTGTTTCGGGTTTATTGTTGCTTTGCAGAATTTGGAGGGTCAGGTCGCAGGCGATTATCAGACAGATGGCAATGTAACGTTTAATTCAGCATTAAACTGGGATATCTATAATGGGACAACCTGGGTAGATGCAGTCATACCTCCTGATTATTCCATACATGGAGTAATTACAATATTAGACTACCATACTGCCACAGTAACTGCGCTCACAAATATTGATCAAACAATAGTCCAGAGCGAAGCTATATTGGTTATTAATGCAGGTCAGACCCTTCAGATCAGACCAGGAACTATTGCTGATACTGATTTGATGATCTATGGAAGATGCAACAATTCTGGTGACATATCAAAACTAGGAGCAGGTAAAGTTGTTTTTGGTGCAAACTCAATATATGATCATACACAGGATGGAGGCATAATCCGAAATTTTATATGGGATCCAGCATCGACTTGTACCGTCTCAGGTTTTGTAAATAGTCCTTTGACAGGACTTAGTCAAACTTTTGGCCATTTCACCTGGAACTGCCCCGGGCAAACAGCCTCCTTCTCACAATTTGGAAATCTAGGAGGAGGGGAAATTGCTGGAGATCTAAATATTGTTAGTACTGGGGCAGGTAATTATTCTGTGACCCTTTCCAGTTTTAGTGATCCTGGTGTTACTCTGAATATCGGAGGTGACCTGAATATTTCAGGAGGGATATTAACATTAACAAACAGCGCCTGGGAGACTACAGTAAACCTGGCGGGTGATCTTAACTTGACGGGCGGAACCCTGAGAGTTACAGGAGCCTCAAGTAATAATTCGTCAAACATCAATCTCTCTGGAGATTTTAATCTATCCTCTGGTACAATCAATGATCTGGCACCTTTAGATCATGGTTACATAAATTTTGTAAATGTTTCAGATATTCAGAATATCAGAAGATCGGGAGGTACAATAAGCAATGATGTTTATTTCCAGGTAAATTCAGACGTTACTGTCGATTTTGGTGAAACGGATTATCTTGATGGTAATGGGGATTTCAGCCTATACAATGGAGCTACACTTAGGACCGCCCATCCTTCCGGTTTGGATGGTTCTATCCAATGTACTCCTGATCTTTCACCATCGGCTAATTACACTTTTTACGGAACAACCCCCCAGGAGACAGGATTAAACATTCCTAACTCGGTAAATAACCTCACAATTGACAACCCAAGTGGAGTAACCCTCACAGACGATTTAACGGTTGGAGGAATATTGGCTTTAACTTCAGGCGCATTTAGTCTTGCTGACAAGAATCTTGTTATTGCGACAACAGGATCAAATCCCTGCTCAGGTACTGGGACAATAAATGGGGATGCTGGCTCATCATTTACTCTAAACAGTTCCGGCGTTGCTACTCTCCCTCCAGGAATATATCAGGATGCTACAATTAATGTTGTCACCCCAATGTCACTTGTCCCATTATGTGGGAATGTAACAGTCAATGGCACACTTAATTTAAGTACCGGGGTATTAGGGCTTTCCTCGTATAATTTAACAATAGGGTCTTCTGGTCAGATAACAGGATATTCTTCTGCAAAATTTGTTGTTGCAAACAGCACTGGTGTTCTCAAGCAATACGTGTAGTTCATCAGATAAGGTATTCCCTGTGGGAACCATAGATGGATCTACAAGAATCTACCTCCCTATAACTTTAAATAATGCAGGTGCAGCAGATAATTACTCAATTAACCTGTTTGAGAATGTTACAGAAAACGGGCTTTCAGGAGGGACGCAGGTTATTGACTATGCCGACTATGTGAAATATACATGGAGAGCCCTCGAAGACATTGCCGGCGGCTCAAACCTTACTGTCTCACTGCAATGGAATGCAGCAGATGAGGGTACCGGTTTCACACGAGCATCCTGCGGAATGGGTTACCATGACGGAACTTACTGGCGAGGCGTAGCTCCCGGGGTAGCAGGTGGCGGACCTCCTTATTTTCTTTCAAGAGCGGGCATCAGCGGCGTAGGTTCATTTGCTATTGGGAAAAGCTGTACGGCTGCTGGTGATGGTACTACTCCGACAATAGTATGTCCACCGAGTGTTTTCACCGCCAAAACATCGGATGACGGAAACGGCGACTGTGCAACAACCGTTGTAACCGGAGCCCCGACACCCGGAGATAATTGCGGACTGGCAGGACTGGTAATTACTGCAGAGGTTGGTATTGATGCTATAAATCCGGCCACTTATAAATTTCCTGTTGGCGCAACAATTATATTCTGGTACCGTAAGAGACCGCGGAGGAAGAACTGCTTCATGCAACCAAACGATTATAGTTACAGACGATGAAGACCCCACAATCACTCCTGCAACCGATGATAGGTGCAAATACCTCAGTAGATGGAACCGGTAACTGCACGGTTGCGATAGCCATTCCCAGCCTGGTATTCGATGATAACTGCCCGGGGAGTTCACTTTCCTGGGTTATGGCTGGAGCAACTACAGCATCCGGAAACGGGCAGATAGGAACATATACATTCAACAAGGGAACAACTACAATTACATATACTGTCACAGATGCAGCCGGACGGACAAAGACCGATGCAATGGATGTTGTTGTAACCGATAATGAAGATCCTTCGGTAACAGCAGCCGCTGATGCTACAGCCAATACATCAGACGATGGTACCGGTGATTGTACTATATCAGCAGGAATAACAAATGCCACTTTCGGTGATAACTGTCCTGGAAGTGTGCTCACATGGGCGATGACCGGAGCCACTGTTGCATCAGGCAGCGGACAGGTTGGAACTCATGTCTTCAGTGCTGGGATCACAACGATAACTTATACAGTAACCGACGCAGCAGGTCTGACATCAACTGATCAAATGACAGTAACCGTCACTGACAATGAGAATCCGACAGTGAATGCGGGATTTGACCAGATGGCAAATACCTCGGATGACGGTACAGGCAACTGTAACGTTGCAATAGCGTTAGCCCCTGTAACTTTTGAAGACAATTGTCCGGGCAGCACACTTACATGGGTTTTGACAGGCGCTACAACAGGCTCTGGTTCAGGCCAGTTGGGATCATATACATTCAATGCGGGAGCTACGACAATTACTTATACAGTCACTGATGGAGCCGGCAGAACAGCAAGCGACAACAGGGTTGTCAGTGTTCTTGATATTGAGCATCCTACTGTGAGCGCGGCATCTGACATAGCCGCTAATACCTCGGATGATGGTACAGGTAACTGTACAGTAACACTTGGTATTACAGACGCAGTCTATAGTGATAACTGCTCAGTCAGCGCATTTACATGGTTTATGGCAGGCGCCACAACAGGATCTGGCTCAGGCCAGATAGGAACATACACGTTCAACGCCGGCTTAACAACCGTCTCGTATGTAGTTTTCGACGGATCAGGCTGGTCAGCATCTGATTTTATGGAAGTAAATGTTATAGACAATGAAGACCCGACTGTCAGTGCAGCAGCAACGTATCAGCGAACACTTCGGATACGGTGCAGGTAACTGCTCGGCAGTGATAGCAATAACGAATGCGATCGTCAGCGAGAACTGTCCCACCAGAATACTTTCATGGGTTAGACAGGTGCTACAACAGGATCTGCTGTTGGTCAGGTTGTACCTATTCATTCAACAAGGCGAAACGACAATTACCTACACGTCACTGACGGAGCAGGAAGAACAGCCACGGACCAGATGACAGTGACTGTCACAGACAATGAAGACCCAACAGTAACAACATCGGGTAATGTAACAGCCAATACATCAGATGGCGGCACTGGTGATTGCACTGTATCATTAGCAATAACGAATGCCACTTTCGGTGACAACTGTCCTGCAAGTGTGCTCACATGGGCGATGACCGGAGCCACAGTTGCAACTGGCAATGGTCAGGTTGGAACTTATACATTCAACAGTGGTGTAACTACAATTACATACACTGTTACAGATGGAGCATTACGTACTGCAACTGATTTTATGACAGTATCAGTTGCTGACAACGAGAAACCTACTCTCTCCTGTATTGCAAACCAGGTAAGAGGTACAAACACAGGCTGCACATACGTGGTTTCAGGTTCTGAATTTAACCTCTCTGCCTCCTCTGATAACTGCGCAATAACCAATACAACCTACGAGCTCACCGGAGCAACTGTTACAGGACCTGTTTCCGGAACATCTCTTGCCGGAGTTGTTTTCAACCCCGGAGTAACGAATGTCATCTGGGTTGTTTACGATGCTGCCGGCAACTCTGAAACCTGCAGCTTCACCGTATCAGTCGCCGATGATGATGATCCTGTGATCACATGTCCGGTTGCCGGTCAGCAAAATGTTACAACAAATACAGCTTGCACTTATGTTTACAGCGGAACCGGATGGAATGCTACTGCTATAGATAACTGTACAGCCTCCCCGACAATCACCTATACGCTTACCGGGGCTACCACTGGAACAGGCACAAGTCTGAACAATGTTGCCTTCAACCTTGGAGTAACCACGGTAACCTGGGAAGCAGAGGACGCCGTTGGCAATGATATAACATGCAGCTTTTCAGTATCTGTTACTGACGATGATGATCCGGTTATCAGTTGTCCTGTCACCGGCCAGCAGAATGTTACTACATCCGCTGGTTGTACTTATGTCCATAGCGGAACCGGATGGAATGCAACAGCTACCGATAATTGCACTGCCACTCCAACTCTGACATATACTCTCACAGGCGCAACCACAGGAACAGGAACAACACTTAATAATGTCGTCTTCAACCTGGGAACAACAACTGTAACCTGGGAAGCAGAGGATGCTGCAGGCAATGATGTTACATGTGTTTACTCTGTTCTGGTTGCAGATGATGATGATCCGGTCATCTCTTGCCCCGTCAGCGGCCAGCAGAATGTAACAACAAATTCGGGTTGTACCTATGTACTCAGCGGTACAGGCTGGAACGCAACAGCAACAGATAATTGCACTGCATCACCTTCACTCACCTATACCCTCACCGGCGCAACAACAGGAACAGGTTCAAGCCTGAATGCTGTTGCGTTCAACACTGGAATAACGACAGTAACCTGGAAGGCAGAAGACGCCGCTGGTAATGATATAACTGCTCTTCACTGTTTCGGTTACCGACGACGACAATCCTGTAATCACCTGTCCTGTCAGCGGCCAGCAGGATGTGACTACAAATACAGGCTGTACATACATTTACAGCGGAACAGGCTGGAATGCCACTGCCACTAGACAACTGTGCCTGGTCACATCACTGACCTATACCCTAACAGGAGTTACAACAGGTACCGGCACAAGCCTGAACAATGTTGCTTTCAATACAGGAGTCACCACGGTAACCTGGACAGCAAAAGACGCCGCCAACAATACAGTTACATGCAATTATACAGTATCAGTTACCGATGATGATAATCCTGTGATTAGTTGTACGGTATCCGGCCAGCAGGATGTGACTACAAATTCAAATTGTACTTATGTTTACAGCGGAACCGGCTGGGATGCCACTGCCATCGATAATTGTTCAGTAAGCTCTCTTACATATACACTTACAGGCGTAACTGCAGGAACGGGCACCAGCCTGAACACTGTTGCTTTCAATACAGGAATAACGACAGTTACATGGACCGCAAAGGATGCTGCCAACAATACAGTATCCTGCAACTATACTGTTTCTGTCACAGATGATGATCTTCCTGTTATCAACTGTCCGGTTACAGGTCAGCAGAATGTGACAACAACTGCTGCCTGCACATATGTCCATAGTGGAACCGGGTGGAATGCCACAGCCAGCGACAACTGCTCAGTTACATCACTCAGCTATACCCTTTCAGGAGCCACCACCGGCACGGGTACAACACTCAATAATGTAGCTTTCAACACAGGGGTCACAACAGTTTTATGGACCGCAAAAGATGCGGCCAACAATTCAGTAACTTGCAGCTTCACAGTGTCTGTTTCGGACGATGATCCTCCTTCTCTCACCTGTAAAGCTAACGCCACACGCGGTACCAATACCGGATGTACATATGTTGCTGCCGGCAATGAGTTTGACCTTGCAGCCTCTTCTGATAACTGTGCTATCACAAGTACTTCTTATCAGCTTTCCGGAGCTACCATAGCAGGGCCGACAAGCGGAACAACCCTGGCAGGCGTGGCTTTCAATACAGGTGTAACTAACGTTGCATGGACTGTTTACGATGCTGCCGGACAGTCTGCCACCTGTAATTTTACAGTTACAGTCAGTGATGACGATAGCCCTGTTCTCTCCTGTGCAGGGAACAGTGTTGTCGGTACCAACTCCGGCGATAATTATGTTGTTGTTGCAACCGAATTTAACCTTGTAAGCTCCTCCGACAACTGCGCAATTACAAGCACAACATATCAGCTTTCAGGCGCAACAACAATTGCAGAAACAAGTGGAACAACCCTGGCAGGGATCTCGCTCAATCTTGGCATTACAACAATTACATGGAAGGTATCCGATGCGGCCGGTCACTCTGCAACATGCACAACTTCAGTCACGGTTAATGATGATGATATCCCTACTCTTGCCTGCGTATCAAATCAGATTGTCGGAACTAATACCGGATGTACCTATGTAGTTGCTGGTACTGAATTCAACCTTACAGCCTCTTCAGACAACGTAGCAATTACAAATACAACTTACCAGCTTTCGGGTGTTACTACTATCGCTGAAACCAGCGGGACCTCTCTTGCCGGGATAGTATTTAACAGGGGAGTGACCACGGTCACCTGGAAGGTTTATGATGGTGCCGGCAACTCTGCCACTTGCAGCTTCACCGTAACAGTAAATGATGATGACAATCCATCGGTATCATGTGTCGCCAATCAGGTAGTTACTACAACAGTCGGATGCACCTATGTAACCACAGCCACAGAATTCGATTTAACAGGATCTTCCGATAATTGTGCAGTTACAAATACAACTTACCAGCTTTCAGGCGAAACAGTAATTGCTGAGACAGCAGGTACAACCCTTGCCGGGAAAATCTTCAATAAAGGCATTACCACTGTAACCTGGAAGGTATACGATGCTGCCGGAAATTCAGGCTCATGCAATTTTACAGTAACCGTCAATGATGACGACCTCCCGTCACTTACCTGTGTTGCGAACCAGGTAGTCGGAACCACTGTAGGCTGCACCTATGTTGTTCCCGGCACTGCATTTGACCTTACAGCTTCTTCGGACAATTGTGCCGTAACAAATACAACTTACCAGCTCACCGGAGCCACCATTGTTGGTGAAACCAGCAGCTCTTCGCTCGCAGGGGTAGCCTTCGCCAAAGGCGTGACAACGGTTACCTGGAAAGTCTATGATGCTGCCGGCAATTCTGCCCCCTGCAGTTTTACAGTCACTGTCAATGATGATGATGTCCCTGTTCTCACCTGCAAGGCCGATCAGTCAGTCGGAACCAATACCGGGTGTACCTATGTAGTAACAGCTGCTGAATTTGACCTTGCAGCCTTCTCCGATAACTGCGCCATTACAAATACGACTTACCAGCTCTCCGGAGCTACTACCCTGGGAGTTACAAGCGGCACAACTCTTGCAGGCCGTGTCTTCAATAATGGTGTTACAACTGTTACCTGGACAATTTACGATGCAGCTGGACAATCAGCCACCTGCAATTTTACAGTAACAGTCAGTGACGACGATAACCCATCGATTGGTTGTGTCGGCAACCAGTCAGTAGGGACCAATACCGCCTGTACTTATGTTGTGGCCGGAACAGAGTTTAACCTTACCGGCTCTTCCGATAACTGTGCCATTACAAACACCACTTACCAGCTTTCAGGGGTTACCAATATTGCCGAGACCAGTGGGACGACCCTGGCGGGAATCGTTTTTAACAGTGGAGTTACAACAGTTACATGGAAAGTTTTTGATGCAGCGGGCAACTCATCCACTTGCAGTTTTACAGTTACAGTCAATGATGATGACAATCCTGTCCTTGCATGTATTGCCAACCAGTCAGTGGGGTCGAACCTGGGATGTACCTATGTTGTGGCCGGAACCGAATTTAACTTTACCGGATCTTCAGACAACTGCTCGGTTACAACTACTTCATACCAGCTTACAGGCGCTACAATAATAGGAGAGACAAGCGGATCAACACTTGCCGGAGTCATTTTCAATAACGGGATAACAACAGTGACCTGGAGGGCATATGATGCAGCCGGAAATTCTTCATCATGCAGCTTCACCGTCACGGTAACTGATAATGTCAGCCCTGTGCTCACCTGTGTTGCCGACCAGGTTGTAGGCACCAATACAGGATGCACCTATGTTGTTGCCGGAAATGAATTTAATCTTACAGGTTCTTCCGACAACTGCGGGATAATCAATACAACTTATCAGCTGGCGGGAGCAACAACCAGCGCAGAAACAAGCGGTACCTCACTTGCAGGCAAAACCTTCAATTCAGGTGTGACCACTGTTACCTGGAAAGTTTATGATTCAGTCGGGAATTCGGCCAGCTGCAGTTTCACGGTTACTGTAAATGATGATGACAATCCTTCAGTCACATGTGTATCTGACCAGATTGTAGGCACCAATGACGCTTGTTCATATAAGGTTGCCGGAAATGAATTTGATCCGGCTCTCACAAGTGACAACTGCGGGGTTACAAATGCATCATATCAGCTGGCAGGCGCTACAGTTGTCGGAGCCACTCCGGGCTCAACCCTTGCAGGTGTTTCGTTCAATAAAGGAGTTACAACAGTAACATGGAGGGTATTTGATGCAGCCGGTAACTCTTCTGCCTGCAGCTTTACTGTTACGGTTAATGATGATGATCCTCCTTTGATAGTTTGTCCCGGCGACCAGACTGCAGGGACTAACAACGGATGTACATATATTGTCAGCGGTATTGAATTTGACCTTATATCATCTTCCGACAACTGCGCAATAACAAATACTACATATCAGCTTTCCGGTGTAACAACACTCGGGGAGACTAGCGGTACGTCTCTTGCAGGTGTAACATTCAACCCGGGAATTACATTCGTCATCTGGAAGGTATATGATGCTGCAGGAAATTCTGCATCCTGTACTTTTAAAGTAACGGTCATTGATGATGTTAACCCGACAATCACCTGTCCCGCAAATGTAGCAACCACAACCTCTGCAAATGGAGCAGGAAACTGTACTACTACTGCAGTACTTGGCATACCTGTAACAGGTGACAACTGCAGTGTGGCAGGAATAGTGGCAAAGGTTGGCGTCACTGTAATTGATCCTGGAACCTATCTCTTCCCGATAGGTGTTACTACTGTTACCTGGACAGTGACTGATGGCAGCGGCAATACAGCAAGCTGCGACCAGACCGTTACCGTAACCGATGATGAGGATCCGACGATAGCCTGTCCGGCTAACGTAGCAACAGTTACATCTGCAAATGGTTCAGGCGACTGCACAACAACAGCAGTTCTCGGGACACCTGTTACTACCGATAACTGCAGTGTTGCAGGCGTAGTGGCGCAGGTTGGAGGAGTAACAATTACACCTGCAACTCATCTCTTCCCCATTGGAGTTACCACAGTCACCTGGATAGTTACAGACGGCAGCGGACTGACAGCAAGTTGCACCCAGACAGTAACAGTGACGGATGACGAAAACCCGGCAATAACCTGTCCTGCAGATGTTGCTACTGTCACATCAGCAAACGGAACCGGCAACTGCACCACCACGGCTGTTTTAGGGGTACCAGTTACCAGCGACAACTGCAGCGTTGCCGGCGTGGTGGCACAGGTTGGCGGCTTAACAATTGATCCTGCAACATATCTCTTCCCGATAGGTGAAACTACAGTCAACTGGATAGTCACCGACGGAAGCGGCCGTACTGCAAACTGCAATCAGAAAGTGACCGTGACTGATGACGAGGATCCGACAATTGCCTGTCCGGCAGATGTTGTCACAGTCACATCAGCAAATGGCACGGGCAACTGCACCACCACGGCTGTTCTCGGAGCACCTGTTACTACCGATAACTGCAGCGTTGCAGGTGTTGTTGCACAGGTCGGAGGAGCAACAATAGATCCTGCAACATATCTCTTCCCGATCGGAACAACCCCGGTGACCTGGATAGTTACAGACGGCAGCGGTCGTACCGCAAGCTGTACCCAGTCGGTTACAGTAACTGATGATGAGAATCCGACGATTGTTTGTCAGCCCGGTATTGTTACGGTCACTTCCGCCGATGGTGCCGGAAACTGCACGACAACAGCATCGATCGGAACTCCTGTAACAGCCGATAACTGCAGTGTTGCAAGTGTTGTGGCACAGGTTGGCGGTTCAGCAATTGATCCTGCAACCTACCTCTTCCCGATAGGAATAACTACAGTAAACTGGATCGTCATTGATGGAAGCGGAAATACAGTATCATGCAACCAGACTGTAACAGTTACCGACGATGAGAACCCGACAATATCCTGTCCTGCAGATGTTGTTACCGTCACTTCAGCAAACGGAACCGGCAACTGCACAACTACAGCTGTACTGGGTGCCCCTGTTACCGGAGATAATTGCAGTGTCGCAGGTGTGGTAGCTCAGGTTGGGGGTGCAACTATTAACCCGGCAACTTATCTCTTCCCGATAGGTGTAACTACAGTGAACTGGATAGTCACAGACGGCAGCGGCCGCACAGCAAACTGCAATCAGAAAGTGACTGTGACTGATGATGAGGACCCGACAATTGCATGTCCTGCAAATGTTGTGACAACAACCTCTGCTGACGGAACCGGCAACTGTACTACAACCGCTGTTCTCGGAGCACCTGTTACTACCGATAACTGCAGTGTTGCAGGCATAGTGGCGCAGGTTGGAGGAGTAACAATTACTCCGGCAACTCATCTCTTCCCCATTGGAGTTACCACAGTCACCTGGATTGTTACAGACGGCAGCGGGCGGACAGCAACCTGTAATCAGACAGTTACAGTGACTGATGATGAGAACCCGGTTCTCACCTGCCCGGCTGATGTGATTACTGTAACCTCAGCAGATGGGACAGGCAACTGCACCACAATTATACCTCCTGGCGTTTATGTTGCAAGCGATAATTGCAGCGTGTCAAGTGTTATTGCCCAGGTAGGAGGTGCTACTATCAATCCGTTAACTTATCAGTTCCCCATAGGAGTAACAACAGTAGCATGGATTGCAACAGATGCAAGCGGCAACACAGCTACCTGCAACCAGACCGTTACAGTTACTGACAATGAAAACCCGACAATTGCCTGTCCTGCAAATGTTGTAACAGTCACATCAGCTGACGGAGCCGGCAATTGTACAACTACAGCAGCTCTTGGAGCACCTGTTACCGGCGACAACTGCAGTGTGGCAGGCGTTGTTGCACAGGTTGGCGGGTCAACTATTGATCCTGCAACATATCTCTTCCCGATAGGAGTCACAACAGTTACCTGGATAGTAACAGACGGAAGCGGCAATACAGCAAGCTGCAACCAGACAGTTACAATCACTGATGATGAAGATCCGGCAATAACATGTCCGGCAAATGTTGTTACAGTTACATCAGCCGACGGAACAGGCAACTGTACAACAACCGCTGCTCTTGGACTGCCGGTCACGTCAGATAACTGCAGCATAGCCAGCGTGGTTGCCCAGGTAGGTGGAACAACAATCGTTCCTGCCAGCTATCTCTTCCCGATAGGTGTAACAACAATTACCTGGATAGTAACCGACGGAAGCGGGAATACAACAAGCTGTGATCAGACAGTGACAGTGACTGATGATGAAAATCCGACTATAGTCTGTCCTCTCAATGTGACAGCAGAGACCTCTGATGATGGTACAGGCAACTGCACTACGACAGTACCGCTTGGCACTCCGGTGACCTCCGATAACTGCAGTGTTGCAAGCGTGGTTGCAAGGGTTGGAGCAGTAATAATAGATCCTGTTACATATCTTTTCCCGATAGGGATAACAACAGTCACCTGGACTGTAACTGACGGAAGCGGACTGACAGCAGACTGTAATCAGACCGTTACTGTTACTGATGATGAGGATCCTTCATTTACCGTACCTGCTGACATAATTATCTGCCGCAATCCTGATTGTTCGTTTGATAAAACCATTGCTGTTACCGGTGATGTTACGGATGAATCAGATAATTGCGCAGCCGGAATACAGGCATTTATATTTAGTGATATTGAATCCAACCCGTTCAATTGTTCAAACGCAGGTTTCATAACCCGTACCTGGAGGCTTGAAGATGGTAATGGTAACATAGTTGACAAGCAGCAGATAATATGGGTGGAACCTGTACTTGTTATTACCGCACCCGGAGATGAGATCTGTGATAATACTTCAACAAATATCATTGTTTCAACAGCAAATACCACAAAGAATGGGATGCGTTACACCTGGACGGTAACAGATCTTAACGGAATCGGAGATATCACAGGTTACAGCGACAACCTTACAGGTAATCCTATCGCTTCTCCTCTTGTTCAGACCCTGGTAAATACCACACCTGTTGCCAGGAAGATAACTTACAATATTATTCCATGGAGCATCGACGGTAACGGAAACAATCAATGTTCAGGTGCTGCTATAACTGTCGATATCTGGATCAATCCACAGCCTAGTATCAACGTCGTCTCTGATCCCGAGCTTTGTTATACAGGGTCTGCGGTATTCGATATCACAAATCTGAATACAGTCAATACCGGAACTACCTGGTACTACGATGTAGAAACAACCTATCCTTTGGGAGTCACCGGCAGCTGGCCGACGGGTCTCACCGATCAGACCGCCACCGGTATTGCAGCGCTTACAGATAATCTAGTCAACACGACAAATGACTTTAAGACTGTTACCTATAAGTTCATTCCTCATATACGTCCGGGCGACGGAGGGGACGAATGTGAAGCAGGCGTTGAGGTTACCATCGAGGTAGTCATCAACCCTCAGCCAAAGATAGCGGTCACCACTGATCCTGAGCTTTGTTATACAGGGTCTGCTGTATTCGATATCACAAAATCTGAATACAGTCAATACCGGAACTACCTGGTACTACGATCTGGCACCTGTTGTTTATCCTTTGGGCGTTAGCGGTACCCTGTCGGCAGGGTTAATCAATCAGACCGCTACCGGTATTGGAGCACTTACTGATAATCTTGTAAACACGACCAATGACTTTAAGACTGTTACCTATAAGTTCATTCCACATATACGTCCGGGCGACGGAGGGGATGAATGTGAAACAGGCGTTGAGATTACCGTCGAGATAGTGATCAACCCGCAGCCAAAGATCGCAGTCACTACTGATACGGAGTTATGCTATGATGGACCTGCAAAATTTGATATCACCAAGCTGAACATAGTCAATACCGGAACTACCTGGTACTACGATATAGAAACAACCTATCCTTTGGGAGTCACCGGCAGCTGGCCGACGGGTCTCACCGATCAGACCGCCACCGGTATTGCAGCGCTTACTGATAATCTAGTCAACACTACAAATGACTTTAAGACTGTTACCTATAAGTTCATTCCTCATATACGTCCGGGCGACGGAGGGGACGAATGTGAAACAGGCGTTGAGGTTACCATCGAGATCGTCATCAACCCTCAGCCAAAGATGGCAGTCACCACTGATCCTGAGCTTTGTTATACAGGGTCTGCGGTATTCGATATCACAAAGCTGAACATAGTCAATACCGGAACTACCTGGTACTACGATGTAGAAACAACCTATCCTTTGGGAGTCACCGGCAGCTGGCCGACGGGTCTCACCGATCAGACCGCCACCGGTATTGCAGCACTTACTGATAATCTAGTCAACACGACCAATGACTTTAAGACTGTTACCTATAAGTTCATTCCACATATACGTCCGGGCGACGGAGGGGACGAATGTGAAACAGGCGTTGAGATTACCGTCGAGGTAGTCATCAACCCGCAGCCAAAGATCGCAGTCACTACTGATACGGAGTTATGCTATGATGGACCTGCAAAATTTGATATCACCAAGCTGAACATAGTCAATACCGGAACTACCTGGTACTACGATATAGAAACAACCTATCCTTTGGGAGTCACCGGCAGCTGGCCGACAGGTCTGACAGACCAGACCGCCACTGGTATCGGAGCACTTACTGATAATCTTGTAAACACTACAAATGACTTTAAGACTGTTACCTATAAGTTCATTCCTCATATACGTCCGGGCGACGGAGGGGACGAATGTGAAACAGGCGTTGAGGTTACCATCGAGATCGTCATCAACCCGCAGCCAAAGATAGCGGTCACCACTGATCCTGAGCTTTGTTATACAGGGTCTGCGGTATTCGATATCACAAAGCTGAATACAGTCAATACCGGAACTACCTGGTACTACGATGTAGAAACAACCTATCCTTTGGGAGTCACCGGCAGCTGGCCGACGGGTCTCACCGATCAGACCGCCACCGGTATTGCAGCGCTTACAGATAATCTAGTCAACACGACCAATGACTTTAAGACTGTTACCTATAAGTTCATTCCACATATACGTCCGGGCGACGGAGGGGATGAATGTGAAACAGGCGTTGAGATTACCGTCGAGATAGTGATCAACCCGCAGCCAAAGATCGCAGTCACTACTGATACGGAGTTATGCTATGATGGACCTGCAAAATTTGATATCACCAAGCTGAACATAGTCAATACCGGAACTACCTGGTACTACGATATAGAAACAACCTATCCTTTGGGAGTCACCGCTGGCCGACAGGTCTGGCCACAGACCAGACCGCCACCGGTATTGCAGCACTTACTGATAATCTTGTCAACACGACCAATGACTTTAAGACTGTTACCTATAAGTTCATTCCACATATACGTCCGGGCGACGGAGGGGACGAATGTGAAACAGGCGTTGAGGTTACCATCGAGATCGTCATCAACCCTCAGCCAAAGATAGCGGTCACCACTGATCCTGAGCTTTGTTATACAGGGTCTGCGGTATTCGATATCACAAATCTGAATACAGTCAATACCGGAACTACCTGGTACTACGATGTAGAAACAACCTATCCTTTGGGAGTCACCGGCAGCTGGCCGACGGGTCTCACCGATCAGACCGCCACCGGTATTGCAGCGCTTACAGATAATCTAGTCAACACGACCAATGACTTTAAGACTGTTACCTATAAGTTCATTCCACATATACGTCCGGGCGACGGAGGGGACGAATGTGAAGCAGGCGTTGAGGTTACTATCGAGGTAGTCATCAACCCTCAGCCAAAGATAGCGGTCACCACTGATCCTGAGCTTTGTTATACAGGGTCTGCGGTATTCGATATCACAAATCTGAACAGTCAATACGAGTCAATACCGGAACTACCTGGTACTACGATCTGGCACCTGTTGTTTATCCTTTGGGCGTTAGCGGTACCCTGTCGGCAGGGTTAATCAATCAGACCGCTACCGGTATTGGAGCACTTACTGATAATCTTGTAAACACTACCAATGACTTTAAGACTGTTACCTATAAGTTCATTCCACATATACGTCCGGGCGACGGAGGGGACGAATGTGAAGCAGGCGTTGAGATTACCGTCGAGATAGTGATCAACCCGCAGCCAAAGATCGCAGTCACTACTGATACGGAGTTATGCTATGATGGACCTGCAAAATTTGATATCACCAAGCTGAACATAGTCAATACCGGAACTACCTGGTACTACGATATAGAAACAACCTATCCTTTGGGAGTCACCGGCAGCTGGCCGACAGGTCTGACAGACCAGACCGCCACTGGTATTGGAGCACTTACTGATAATCTTGTAAACACTACAAATGACTTTAAGACTGTTACCTACAAGTTCATTCCTCATATACGTCCGGGCGACGGAGGGGACGAATGTGAAGCAGGCGTTGAGGTTACCATCGATATCGTCATCAACCCGCAGCCAAAGATAGCAGTCACCACTGATCCTGAGCTTTGTTATACAGGGTCTGCTGTATTCGATATCACCAAGCTGAATACAGTCAATACCGGAACTACCTGGTACTACGATGTAGAAACAACCTATCCTTTGGGAGTCACCGGCAGCTGGCCGACGGGTCTCACCGATCAGACCGCTACCGGTATTGGAGCACTTACTGATAATCTTGTAAACACTACCAATGACTATAAGACTGTTACCTATAAGTTCATTCCACATATACGTCCGGGCGACGGAGGGGATGAATGTGAAACAGGCGTTGCGATTACCGTCGAGGTAGTCATCAACCCGCAGCCAAAGATCGCCGTCACTACTGATACGGAGTTATGCTATGATGGACCTGCAAAATTTGATATCACCAAGCTGAACATAGTCAATACCGGAACTACCTGGTACTACGATATAGAAACAACCTATCCTTTGGGAGTCACCGGCAGCTGGCCGACAGGTCTGACAGACCAGACCGCCACTGGTATCGGAGCACTTACTGATAATATTGTCAACACAACAAATGACGTGCAGACAGTAGGATACAGATTTATTCCGCATATACGACCCGGAGACGGCGACGATGATTGTGCAGATGGAGTAGAAGTGTTTTTGGAAATAAAAATAAACCCAAGACCCAGGATCCTTGTAGACGCTGATCTGGAATTGTGCTACGAGCAGCCTGCCACGTTTGACATCACAAATCTGAATATTGTCAATCCTGGCGCAACATGGTATTACAATCTCGATCCGGTTGTTTATCCCGGAGGTATAACGGGTACCCTTTCAGCAGGTCTTACAAATCAGACAGCCACAGGGGTTGCTGCACTCACCGATATTATTGTCAACAGCAATGATGTTGTGGGCAATATTATCTACAATTTTACCCCGCATATCCGGCCGGGAGATTCAGGACCCGAATGTGCTCTGGGAATTCCATTCTCGCTGACTGTCCGGATCAATCCGCAGCCGAGAATTTTCCCTGTTCCTGTCGATCCTGCCCCTCAGTGCGACAGCACAAACACAAGTATCCGGCTTCAGAGTCCGAGCATATTCACTACGGGAGCAATAAGCTTTAAATATACAGTAACTTCATCAGGGCTTGTCACAGGCTATACCTCTCCGACAAGCGGTCTGCTTAACGATCAGTATATTACTGACAAGCTGGCTAACCTGACGGATACTTTCCGTATAGTTACTTACCGGCTTGTTCCTGTCAGTCCTCTTGGCTGCGCCGATGGTCCTGCAGAAAATGTCAGGGTAACTGTAAATCCAACACCCAGGGCAACACCTGTTAACCTGATGCCGGTTATCTGCAGCGGCGGCATTACTGATATTGAGCTCAAATCGCCTACCTTCATGACATCCGGAACGATAAAATTCGATTATACTGTAAGATTTACCGGAGTGCCCGGTGATATTATTGGCAACTCAGATCCTAAAAATGATCTTGATCCCGGACATAAGATGGGTTACAGTTATAAAAATATTGCTGAAGGATCACGCATTGACAGTGTAAGTTCTGTATTGTATAATATCATTCCAAGAGTTGTAAACGGACCTGCATGTAAACCGGGAAGGATATTTACTTCAGAAGTTCAGGTACATCCAAAAACGTTGAAGAGGATAGACGAACTTAAATCATTCACCTGCGATCTGACTGCAGGTCTTGCCGCCCTAAAGGTTATTCTTACAAAAGGAGCAGACCCTTACCAGGTGAGGTGGACAGGACCTGTCGGATTCCAGAGCAATGATGTGGAGATCTATTACCTTAACCAGGGCCCGTATCATGTGGTTGTTACCGATAATAATATGTGCAGGGATTCTCTCGACAAAACCATTACACAGATCCCTGCGAGGCCCAGGATCTTCCCGAGTCCTATACCTCCGCTCAATAACCATATCTCCTGTCCGGGATTCAGTGACGGGTCGCTCAGAGCTCAGGTTTCGGCAGGTATATCTCCTCCGTACCAGTTCTGGGTAATTTACAATAGTACTGATGTTATTGGAAGTGGAGTATTTTCTGGCAACTTTAATCCTTCAAATCCAAATACCTATAAGATCTACAATAATCTCAGGTCTGGAAGCTATCGGATCCGCATAATTGATGCAAACGGCTGCGAGTTTTTCGAGAATGCCGAACTTCTCGAACCTGATCCTATTACAATCCAGTTCCAGAATACAAATGTCTCATGTCTTGGATACAGTAACGGCTCCTCACTTGCCATTCCTTCAGGGGGCAACGGCGGTTATATCTACCAGTGGTCCGCAGCAACAGGATTGCCTCTCGGAGTAAGTTCCAATGAAGCGCTTCTTGACAGCGTCCCTGCCGGGAAATACTATATAAGGGTATTTGATGTGCTTGGATGTGTGGCGGACCTCGACAGTGTTACACTTACAGAACTCCCGGGTATGACTGCCAGCCCTGCCGTGATTTCAAGAAGCGCTCATGGCAATACAAATGTATCGTGCAACGGAGGGAATGACGGATACATCAATATTACAATTAACGGAGGTGTTGCGCCTCTGTTCTATTCCTGGACAGGTCCCGACGGATTTACATCAACACTTGAAGATATTTCAGGTATAAAAGCTGGCACATACACTGTCACAGTAAGAGATAATACCGGATGTATAAAGCTGCCTGTTGATACCTACACTCTTACCGAACCTCCGGTGATCACAGTAACTGTTACACCATCTCCGGTTCCCAACGGGCCATTTAATATCAGTTGTCCGGGCGGAACGGGCGGAATTTATATTTCTGCTTCTGGTGGAACAGGCGGAACCTACACTTACATATGGACAACAAGCGATGGTTCAGGAATAGTTCCTGGTCACAAGGATCAGGTGGCTCTAACTGCAGGTACATACAGAATAGCTGTCCAGGACTCCAATAGTTGTGAAATAGTCAACTACATAACCCTGACTCAGCCTGCGCCTATAACCGGAATCTTTGATGTAACGGATATTACATGTCAGTCTGCAGGTGCCAACGATGGAGAGTTGAGTGTCACAGGAGCAGGAGGTGTCGGTCCTTACACCTACCATTGGCTTAACGGATCGACGGCTGATAAAATTACAGGTCTTACCGAAGGTTATCATATTGTGGATATTACCGATGCAAATGGATGTACCGGCAGGGATTCTGCAAGAGTCAACAGACCGCCTGATTTATTGTTTGACTATTTACCCTCCGACTATAATGGGTATGCCATCAGCTGTACAGGACTTTCCAATGGTACCATAGATATTACCCCGTCAAGCGGTACGGCTCCGTTTGTATACAACTGGACAAGCTCAACGGGATTCACATCCACAGAAAGGAACATTACCGGGCTTAAGGCAGGTGACTACTATCTGACGATTCTCGATTCGAAATATTGTACTGTTACAGATACCATTACACTCGATGAGCCTGGTATTCCTGAGATTAAATTCATACTTTCCGAAAGTAACGACGGCGGATTCAATCTAAACTGCATGGGCGACAGCACAGGCACAATAGCAGTCGAGACTGAGAATTTCGCAGGAGCAATATCTTACTACTGGTCCGACGGAAATACCGATCAGATACGAACTGGTCTTCCGGCAGGGCAATACGATCTAATTGTGTCAGATGCAAATAACTGCAGTGCCGCTTCATCAGTGACCCTGATACAGCCTGATTCAATAAGGCTTGCTTTCAGTGTTATTGATCCTTCATGCCCCGACAGGCCGGATGGCGCAATTCAGCTGGCTGTGACAGGAGGAGTTATCAGCACCGATTATACTTACAAATGGTCTGATAATTCGTCAACCCAGAACCTTCCGGCTGTTGCAGAGGGAGACTTCAGCGTAATTGTAACTGATTTCAATGGGTGTACGGCAACAGACTCTCTGTTTGTGAAAGCGATCAACGAAACCTGCCTTATCATACATAATGCAATATCACCAAATGGTGATCTTATAAATGATGTCTGGAATATTGAGAACTCCGATCTCTATCCTGAGATGGAGGTAAAGGTGATTAACAGGTGGGGCGCAACAATATGGGTGTCAGAAAAGGGATATCCGAAACCATGGGATGGCAGAAGCGGCGGCAAAGTGCTGCCGATCGATTCGTACCATTATATGATTGATGTTCACAGGGGAGGAAGGATAATTGTGGGAAACATAACAATAGTCAAGTAGATAATTGTATTAACAGAGTGAGAAAACTGACTTTCATATTACTTTGTCTTCTGGCAGGAAGCCTGGCTTCCGGGCAGCAGCTTCCCATATACAGTCAGTATCTCTTTAACAAGTTCATGATAAATCCTGCAGTTGCAGGGAGTGATGGTTATACAAGCTTCAATATGACTGCCCGTGAGCAGTGGGTAGGATACACAGGCGCTCCCAGGACATTTTCCTTCAGCGGCCAGGCCAGGATTCTCAAAAGAAGTTACATTCTGAAAGAAACAAAAATCAATAACAACTTTTTCCGGCCTGCCTATAGTGGCAGGGTAGGATTGGGAGGCTATGTATTCAGCGACAGGAACGGCCTTATTCAGCGCACAGGATTTCAGGCTACCTATGCCTATCATCTGAGGCTGAAGGATGCTACTCAGTTCTCTATGGGTCTCGCTTTAACAGGGTATCATTTCAAGATCGATGAAACCCAGATCGACTTTGAGGATCCGAATGAGCCCTGGCTGAATGATGAGCTGCGGCGGGGAATGTTCGTGCCTGATATGGCCTTTGGCGCTTACCTGCTGAATGAAAGGTATTCTGCAGGTTTTTCTGTGGAGCAGCTTTTTGAAGGCGCAGCCAAAATTGCCGATGCCACCTATGATAATTACCAGATGGAACGGCACTATTATCTCTTCGGGACCTATAGTTTCGAGTCGGGCATAAAGACGGAACTGCAGCCGTCAATACTTCTTGTTATGTCTGAGCAGCTTAAGCCGATGGCAGATATCGGATTCACATATATCTACGACCAGAATCTATGGGCGGGTTTGTCATACCGCACAGCTGGCGCGATTATTGGCAATATTGGTTTCAAATATGAGAAGTTCTTTTTCGGTTATTCCTTCGACTTTACTCTTCAGGAGATCCAGAAGGTAACTTACGGTACCCACGAAATAACCCTTGCCCTTAAACTCGGCGATAATACCCGCAGGTACAGGTGGCTGGATAGATACTAGGGGGCTATTTATCAGGTTTCCGGAGGATATAGATCAGCGAGCTGCTTTTCTCCCTTTTAAAGAGCGAGTGAATTGCCCATGGCAGGGCTCTGATAATTCCAATTATAAATGGGGCCGGGGTTCCCTTATATTTCTGGCTGAGATAAGATATATAGAAGACATCAAGCGGAAGAGAGATAATCTCCTGCAGCGAAAATCCGGCTTTTTCCGAAAAAGTGCTGAAGCTGGCAGGATTGAAATGCCACAGATGCCTTGGTACGTCATATGCTGCCCAGTAACTGCCAAAATTCTCTGCATCAGATGAGCCGCTGTTAGGTAAGGCTACAATTGAAATCCCTCCTGGTTTTAAGAGCCGGAATATCTCCCGGCCATACATGAACGGGTCGTGAAAGTGTTCCAGCACATGCCACAGCGTTATGCAGTCGAAGCTCTCATCCTTCAGCGCCGAAATGGCTTCCGGAGATATAACATCAAGATCAAAATTATTTATCGAGAAATCACGGGCTTTCTCATTTATCTCAACCGCTTTCACAATCCAGCCGCCCTTTTTCATCTCTGCAGCGTAATGTCCGGTGCCGCTTCCGATATCAAGAAGCAACCCTTTCTTCAGACCTGTCCGGGTTTCTGTTATTGCCCTCTTTCTCCTGAGCATTATGCCCCGGGCCAGGTGGTAGATCTTTTCAGAGAGATTCCTCTTTGCTGAACTGTGTGAAATATAATCCTCCGATTCATAATACCTTCCAATGAGGCTCTCCTCAGGGTAATCCTGAGTGAACCTGAATCCGCAGGCGGAACAGCGCCAGAGGTCAAATTCTTCAGCGCTGAGAAAATGATCGTTGCACTTTAAATAAAGTGTGATCTTCTCAGATGAGCACAGAGGACACACAGAGTGATGCACCATTCTAGGCAGCCTTAGATTTACGCCTGTTCTCCGTGAAAAAATATCCTGCCGCAAGAAGTATCAGCAGCACAGAACTTGCCAGGGAGATCCTGTTACCATTGATATATGAAGATGGCCTGAACCTGAATATGACTTCATGATCTCCCGGAGGTAAGATCATCCCTCTCAGGATATAATCAGTTCTAAAATGCCTGCTCTCCTTGCCGTCAATAAAACACTCCCATCCCGCAGGATAATAGATCTCGGAAAAGACAGCAAGTTTCTCCTCTTTTGCTGTATATTTATATACCAGCTCGTCGGGCTGGTAGCTTACAAACTCAATTTTCTCGCCCTCAAGCACAGGATATGCTGTTTTGCTTACCTGGTCACTGAATACCTTGTCAATTATTGCCTCTGCGGACGGGTCAAAGCGGTTCATATAAGAGATCTCCTCATTTGCATTCTGAACCATAACTGCTTTTCCGGCGAACCAGGCATTTCCGAGAGCGTAAGGGTTAACGAGAGGCGGAGCATCGGGACTATAGATCAGGTACTTTGCATTAAGCATGTTAAGGGCAATTGTGCTCTTGAATACAGACTGGAATTCCTCGATACTCGAAGCATTGCTTCCTACAGCGTCAATAAGGTCAAAATTCCTGATAAGCGAAGTGTCGATAAACTCCTGGTACCTCTTCAGTTTTGCTCCATGATATCCGCCTATTGATTTGTGAAAATATGATGTAGGTGTATTGTCACTGAAGGTAGCGCCGTTCCGGTTGAAAACCCTGTAATACGATTTGTCCTGAAGTATGGCAGCGTCGGCTGCAGTTGCAGCAAAAGATTTCTGAACAATCGAAGGTTTGACAAATCTGTCAGCATTTAAATACCTCTTGCCTGCCGACCAGAGATCGAAAAGTATAAGTAGAGTGATAATCAGTATAGCCGGTCCCTTTTTGAGCTTGTCGAAGATAAAGGCAACTATTACTCCTGCTGAGAGCAGAATGAATGCAAGCGACCTGAAAGCATCGCTTTTGAGCAGGTTTTTTCTGTCGTCGATAAGGGCTGTAGTAAGCCATGCAGGCAGCTCTCCACCCGTTTCATAGGATCCGAGAAAAGAGCCTGCAATCCCGGGGATGATAAGCACAAGAAGAAGGAAGCCGCCTGTAACTCCGGTTGCTATCTTCAAACCTTTCATTACCAGATTCTTCGTAAGAGTTCCGTTAAAAATATCCCTGAGTGCGAGAATTCCAAGGAGCGGCATGCAGAAACCTGCTATCACAAGCGTCATTGTAACTGCCCTGAACTTATTATAACCCGGGAAAAAGTCAATAAAGAAATTTGACACTGGCAGGAAATTTTTCCCCCAGGCAAGCATCAGCGATAAGATTGTAGCAGCGAGCAGCCACCATTTCTCCGGACCTTTTATCAGGGCGAGTCCAAGTATGAACAGAAAAAAGACTATTGCCCCGACATAATGTGGTCCCTCGGTACCAGGCTGGGTTCCCCAGTATTTCTGGAATTGATCGACAGCCTGGGGATTTCCGTTACGGGTAAGAACCTTAGCTGTTTCCGACTGCTTGTCGAAAGGTTTGCTTGAGCCTCCCTTATAGTTGGGAATAAGAAGATTGAATGTCTCATCAACTCCGTAACTCCAGAACAGGATATAGTTTTTATCAAGCCCCGACGTTATGCTCCGGTTGTTATGAGTAAGATCTGATTTGCCTCTTATCGAATACTTTCCATACTCCCAGGTTGTATAAAGACTTGCAAAGTTAATTCCGACTGCAATAATTACCGGCACAATCAGAATTGCAGTAGTCCTGAGAAAATTTGCCATTGTCTTGTTCCTGTAGGAGAATATAAATTCAACAATACCGAAAACAAGCAGGCAGAGCAAAGCATAATAGGTAATCTGAACATGGTTGGCCATGATCTCGAGAGCAAGTGCAAATGCAGTAATTAAAGCCCCTTTTATGGCATCCTTCCTGTATGCATAATAAACTCCTCCTATAAGCGGCGGCATGTAAGCAAGGGCAATTGCCTGGGTGTTATGGCCGGCTGCAATGATCTGAAAGAAAAACGACGAGAATCCATAGGCAATGGCCCCTGTGATGGCGAGCCAGGGATTGACTCCGAATATAAGAAGCAGGAGGTAGAATCCAAGCATTGATACGAAAAGAACTGATACCGGCATTTTGAATACTCTCAGAACGGTATCGACATTTTTAAAAAGGTTTCCGGGATAACGGGTCGAGATCAGGTAGGCAGGCATCCCGCTGAATATAGAGTTTGTCCATAGGGTTCCCGACCGTTTTTCTCCCTGAAGTCGATTATCTCCTTTGAATTTATTTTTGAAACTGTCGAATCGTTTGCCTTCAGGATCTTCCCCTCAAGTACAGGGTAGAAGTAAACGAAAGATATAATGATGAAAACAAAAACTGCTGTCAGATGAGGCAGATAAGGCTGAAGTTTTTCTTTAAGTTGCATCACAATGATATTAAGGTGCTTTAAGAATGACAAAAATATGTATTTACAGGGATAAATCGTCTCTTATTCCCTTAAGAGAATTGAGGTTCTTCCGAAAATCTTTAAGATTTTTCCATTTTCTTGCAAAGCCGCGGATGGCCTGTAGCTCTGCCGGTTCATAGAAATGAAACAGGTAAAGGATGAATGGAAAGCTTATAATCCCTGCAGTTTTCAGCAGCAGTCTTGGAAGCAGCTCAATATCATTCAGAAGAAGGCTTGAAAATGACAAAACCGTGCCTGCAACAAGTATTGTCACTATTTTTCCTGATTCATAAGGTATAAAATACGATCTCTGCGCAAAATAGTGGCAGGCATACCAGTAAAAAACCTGCGAAAGCAATGTCGCCAGCGCAGCACCGGTAATTCCAAGAACAGGAATCAGCATCATGTTAAATGCCAGCCCGATTATTGTAGAAGCGACAACTATCATCCCGATGATCCTTGTCTTTTTCTCAAAATGCAAACCATAGATTGTGATATCCTTCATATTGACAAAGAAGACAGAGATAGCCAGTATTGGAATTATGGCCACTGCCTCCCAGAATTCTCTCGATTTTGCCATCACCTTAACTACTTCATACGAAAACATAGAGATGCCGATAATCGCAAACATCAGTACAAAAGATGAATATAAAAGCACCTTCGAATAGAATCTCTTGTTGTCCGGATCATCCAGTTTCTTAAACATCATGGGACCGATTGCAAGCTTCATTGAATCGACAATCACAAGTTTCAGGACGCTTGTGATCTTAAAGGCAAGAGTATATAAGGCAACAGATTTTAGAAGGTCAAGTGAATTAAGAGAAAACCTGTCTATAACATTAAGAAGGACGGCAGAAATATTGGCAAGGAAAAGAGGGAAGCCGTAGAGATTCATTTCCCGGAAAACCTTTTTATCGAAATAAACTATTGAGTTTTTGATAGTGTAACCAAGAAGAAAAAGTACCACAAGTGAATTGCCTATCACCTGGGCAAGATAGATGCCCTCGATGCCCATCTTTTTTGAAATAATGAAGTAGAGGGTGAGAGATAAAACAGATGTCAGTTTGAAGAGATTGGTAAAGGAATAAAGCACTGACCTTGACTGCAGCCTCATCAGGGTGTTTATTATGTTATTTACCGACTGGATGCTTGAGGCAATTATTACAAATGTTATAGCCTTCGACCAGTCGGTTTTTTGAAACAGGATAACTGAAAAGGTGTCGGACAGAGGAATAAGCAAAAGGCAGAAAACTACAGAGACAAGCACCTGCGTGGCGAAGGTCATAAAAAATATTCCCTTCTGATTCTCTTTATACTTTTTATCCCAGAACCATCGTGTAAGACTCTGGGGTAAGGCCGAAGCCATGCAGGCTGTAAGTACAAGGGCTGAGATCTCAAGTATGCCAAGTACCCCGAAATCATCCATTGGCAGGAACTTCGGATTCGTTGTCCAGGGTATCAATATCAAACCAACCACCTTTACAGCAATGTTTCCAAGGCCGTAGATAAGGGTGTCCTTTAATGATACTTTTATCGACTTCAGCATTCTGTTTCTCTTCCTGAAAAGCCCTGACCCTCGTTATTACTGATGGTTCAGCAGTAATTTTCAAAATCATTACGAAGATACTATTTACCTTAGTTTTTGTACTTTTACAGCCTATCAATTTTCTGTGTCAACTATGCTTATTAAGATAGGGGAACTTAAACCGCCTGACTACAAGGGTATTAGGGTGATGGCTGCACACGGTCTTCACAGCGATATCTTCGATCTGATGGAACCATACCTGAAAAAAGGCATGAAAATTCTTGATTTCGGCTGTGGCGAAGGGGCCTTTTCCCAGAGGCTTATCGATGCAGGCATGACTGTAGATGGCTGCGATATAAACACTGACCAGATTAAGGCAGTTGTGAACAGAAAGATTACTCTCGATCTCGACAAGGATATCGGCAATCAGGCTTTCACAGAAAAATATGACCTGCTGGTGGCAATGGAGATCCTCGAACATCTTCAGAATCCCTGGAAATATGTAAGCGACTGCATGTCGCTTATTAAAGAAGAAGGGATCATAGTTCTCAGCACTCCCAATATCTCGAATTTTGCCTCAAGGCTCCGTTTCTTTATGAGGGGATCGCTTTTAGCCTTCGAAAAACCTGATTTTGTACATGGCCATATAACCCCCCTTTCATTTATTCAGCTCGAGAACATGTTCGATAAGCTGGGCCTCACTGTCTTGAAAAAAGGTCACGCCGGAACCTTGCCGCTCATACATCTGTCAGGATTTTCTCTTTTTTCGCTTCTGCGGAATTCAATACTCCTGCTATTCTATCCCTTCATGTCGGGCCCGAAAAAAGGAAGAGCCCTTGTATATATTTTAAAAAGGAAACCCTAGCATGGATTTTGAAAAATTCTACGATAATCAGCCGGATTATATAGCATTCCGCAATGATCCTGCGAGCCGCGAGTATTACGATGCCGCTGTCGGATGGAAAGTGCAGGAGCTTGTGAGGGTGATACCCGAAGGGTTGGTTTTCAGTGAGATCCTTGAGGTTGGGTGCGCATTCGGCGTACTGCTTAACAGAATTGCCGGCACTCTGAAGATAAGCAACAGGACCGGGGTGGATATTTCAACTGAAAATATTAAAACGGCCTCGACAATGTGGCCTGAGTGCCATTTCTTCAGGGGAACAGTGGAAGAATTCGTTAAGGAAGACAAAACAGCAGGAGCGAAATTTTCGCTTGTTGTCCTTTCTGATATTGTTGAGCATATCCCCGACGATCTGGCTTTCATGAGATCCGTAAAAGGGATCTCTTCCCATGTGGTACTGAACCTTCCGCTTGAAAAGTCATTTAATACAAGAAACCGGCAGTACGGAGAATCAGATCCTTCGGGCCATCTCCGGTGCTACGACAGGGCCATGGCGGAGAATCTTGTGAAGGAGGCCGGGTTTGAGATTGTAAACAGCTTTACTTCTATAGCCTTTTTTGACAAAAAAGTGTATGAAGCATATAAACGGAACAGGTCAAAAAGAGTAAAAGCCAAACCACTTCCGCTGAGGATCTTCTGGACAGTCTTCTATTCGCTGGAAGACTTAGTCAAACTTTCAAATAAAACCCTTGCCGGCAAAATCTACGGGACAAACTATTTTGCTCTGCTGAAAAGCATTTAATCGCAACAAAGTCCACCTTTTGGACACGCTGAGAAGATTTCAAAGAATAGCAATCTTCAGCTGAAGAGGAACCTAGATTTATCAGAAAATTGGATGAGTATTCTTGGGGTACTCCTCCTTCAAAGGAGCAGAGCACTCGTTAATTATTAGCAGTCAGAATAATTAAATCTGACAACTGAAGAAAATTTCTCCATAATGCCTTGTCATCTTCTCAACAAAGGCTTTCTGTCCATACTTTTCAACAGCATATTTTCTTATTGAGTTGTGGTCATAAGTCCCGATGGTTTCCGAGATATAATCTATTGCCTTAGCTAATTCAGCCGGATTTTCCTTTTCAACAAGAAGCCCGGTCTCCTTTGTAATGATCTCCTCCGGTCCGCCGCATCTTGTCGCGATAACCGGAAGCCCTGATGCCATTGCTTCCACAACAACGACCCCAAAGGTCTCATCACGGCTTGCCAGGACAAATAGATCAAGTTTTGAATAAAATTTCACAAGGTCGGTCTGCAAAATCTCACCGTAGAAGATGCATTTTTTTTCTATTCCCAGTTCAGCGGCCAGCTTTCTGAATGTTGTAAGCAGAGTTCCGTCACCTCCGATGTGAACAATAACATCCGGGTTTTGAACCAGCGCAACTGCCTGCAGCAAAATGTCAAGCCCCTTCCTGTAGTTGCTCATCCCGCCAAGTATTCCAAGATTCAGGGTCTTTCCACCTCCCTTTCCGGAAAGGGGAAATTTGTCAGTATCAATCACATTTGGCACTACTTCTGCATTTTTTCCCCCATAGCTGAGAATATCCTCCTTCAAAGCCTCACTCACTGCAATAACAATATCAGAGTTTTTCAGGGCATGAAGAACACATCTTTTATGTATTAAGCTTCTGAAATACTTTTTGATCCAGGTATGTTCAGTAAGAACCGATGGAATTTTTTTTCTCCTGCCAATTATAACCCCAAGAATTCCTGCCGGGTAGGAGAGATGCGAGTGAATTATATCCGGCTTTGAAGTTTTAAGGATCTCTTTTTCAACGAAACGGCAGGTATCCTTTAAGTATTTGAGCTGGGTTATCACCGGAAGCGACCTTGTTGTTGTTACCTCAAATTCAGTCAGCCTGCCTCTTTCTTTCTTCACAAAGCTGTAACCGGAGAAAGGAGCAAACACTGAATAGTCAACCCTGAAATAGACAACTGTCACTTCGTGAATGCTGCTCAGAGCTTCTGCCTGTTCCCTTATGAAAATTCCCCGCCATTTCTGAACGGAGTCGGGATAGGAGTGAGTGAGGATTAAGATCTTCATTAACTGCTTTTTTTATTCACCGGTTAACCCTTTGTAACAAGATAAAAGGTCATCCTTCACAATTTTTGTATTATAGTGACTTATGACAGCCCTGTACCCGTTCTCTCCCATTTTTCGTCTGAGCGATTCATCATCAAGCAGCTTAACAAGAGAATCGTGAAATTCAGACAGGTTATTGTAAACAATGCCGCACTGATGTCTTTCAATAAGGTTTTTTTGCGGCCTGCAGTCTGATGCAATTATGGGTCTGCTTCCCAGCATATAGTCGTAAATCTTATTTGCTACGCCTGACTCATGCTGTGGGTTTTTGTGAAAGGGGGCAAGGCAGATATCGCTGGCATCGAGGTATGAAGGAAGTTCCGACAGGTTTATCCACGGTATGTAGATTATCAATTCTTTAAGAGAAGGAATGCTAAGATAGCTTTCAAATCTTTCCCGGTCTTTTTTGTCAATCGGCCCGATTGCAAGGAACTGTGCCTTATGACCTCCGGCAATTACCTGACTGAAAGCATCAAGAGCCTCAAAAATCCCTCTGCGTTCGGCAATAACCCCGAAGTAAAACAAAACCGGAGCCTTCTTTTTAAATTTCACCAGCGAGCTGTCGACAGGGAAACTCTCCATATGTTCAAGATCGGGAACATTGGGGAACGGCCATATTTTTTCAGGGGTCAGAAAATCATATCGTGTACGAAGATCTTCGCCGAATTCCCGGCTTAGCACAATTATCCTGTCGGGGCAGCTGAGGTACCGGGCCTCGAGCGAGCTCCATTTTTTAGGACGCGAAATCAGGCTTCTTAAAAACCCTTTGGTCCAGTTATAGGTCCGGACAGCAAAGGGATAATTCTCATGAAGGTCAAGGATTAGTGGTATGCTTTTTTTGCTTTTTTTAATTCCTGTATAGGCAGCTTCCGACATATAAAGGTCATGAGCATGAATCAGATCAATTCTGTTCAGTTCAATGAATTTTCTTATTTCAGAGCTCCAGAGAGCCGCATAAAGCGCAATTGTGTTCTGGAAAAAGAAGAGAGTGTTCTTATGCTTTCTGCTGATTCTGATCCTCGTAACATTTACTCCTTCAATTTCGGGGTACGCTTTGCCGTCGAAGCCAAAGCACAGGACAAAGATTTTAAATCCGTTGTCCTTCAGGATCGAGATCTCCCTGAGAACCCTTTTGTCATCATTAAGCTCATTGTCAACAACAACTCCGATGTTCATCTTTGAAAACTTTTTCGAAAATTTGTCTTGCTACCGGATCACCTCCGCCAGCTGACCTGTTATATTCCTCCTAGAGAATCTGATTTTTCCTGAATTCTGAACAGAATAGCTTTTATTCATTATCTCTCGTATATAAGAACCGGCAGCTTTGGAATTATAATAATCAACTGTTCTTCCCCCGGCTGACAGTTCAATTATGTGTGCGGCATCACCGTCGGAAGGCCCTATGCAAAGGACCGGTCTCCCTGAACCCAGGTACTCAAACAGTTTCCCTGTTATTATGCTTTTATTGCTTTTATGCGAAGGTATTATTAACAAAAGAATAGACGAGTTCGCCATATGACGGATGGCTTCATTGTGTTTTGCATATGGGATAAATTCAATATTTTTTTCCGGAAGCGATGACTTTATCAGTGCCATCGAATTCGGTGATACTGTCCCGACAAAACGCAGAATAAAATCAATTCCTTCAGACTGTAGTTTTTTTAATGCTTCCAGCAGTCCTTCCACCGGGTAGATATCAGAGAGAGTTCCGACGTAAGTCAGGGTGAATCGCGAAGGGGCGGCTGCCTTTATTTCTTTGAAATCTTCTTCATCAAAACCATTGTGAATCACAGTGGTCTTCCTCTCAGCTTCAGGCTCTTTTGCTGCGAAGTGCTTTTTCAGAGTTTCTCCCACTGTGATTATTGTGTCGGCATTTTTAAGCACTTTTTTTTCAAGACGCGAATCAATGAATTTCGACAGCAGGGTAGGGTAGAACTGCTCATAATAGTAGATGTCTGTCCAGGGATCGCGCAGATCTGTAATCCATTTTATTCCCGGAAACTTTTTCTTTAGCCTGAGGCCAATGAGCTGAGTGGAGTGAGGGGGACTTGTAGTGATTACATGTTTGATGCCTTCAGAAGAGATCAGTTCACAGGCTTTTTTGAAAGCAAAGCTGTTCCACCCTTTTCTCGGGTCGGGAATAAAGAAATTCCCCCTGATGAATCTCATAATTTTCCCTGTAAGTGTATTATTTACACTATTTGCGAAACCGGCCGAGGGGATTTTTGACCTGTCCTTTTTATAGATGCTGAAATAATCAGTTGCCCTTGTCTTAAATACTCTGAGGTTTTCCGGCACATCTGAAGCAAGGGAACTGTCAGTTACAGGATAAGCTGCAAAATCGGGATCTATTGTGAGAATTACAGGCTCCCATCCGAATTCAGGAAGGTATTTCGAGAACTTGAGCCAACGCTGAACTCCCGCTCCGCCGCTTGGTGGCCAATAGTACGTGACTATCAGGACCTTGGAGGAAGGAATAGCTGTAGAGGCGGTAAAGGCGGTAGAGGCTGTAGAAGCGGAGGAGGGTCCGGAAGATATAGGATCGGCTGGGACTGATTGTTTTTGAGAAGAGTTATTATGATGCTTTGAGGAGGTCATCTTGTTATGGATGAGATAAGTTTATTTAGAAGGAAACTGACTTCTGTTGCAAGTTGTTCCAATGAATCATAATCATTTTCTTTGATATAACCTAAGTCTTTTGAAAGAAGTAAATGATAGCGTGTTTCTTCCAGTGAACCTCGTGAATTATAAAGGAAAGCTAAAAATTCCTTATCAGTATTTTTTGATTTTCCTTCAACAATATTTGCTGCAGTTGAGGCAGACGATTTTCTGATTTGCTGAATCAATCCAAATCTTTCTTTTTCAGGAAAACTATCTGTTAACTTGTAAATTTCAAGTACAAATTTATGAGCTTTTTGCCACACAATCAGATCTTTCCATGGATGGGCCATTCTCACTGATTTTAATTTACCACTTCTTCCCTCTACAGCCTTTACAGCCTCTACAGCCTCTACAGCTTTTTAAGCAAGCTTTGAATAGAGACTTTTTCTTTTATGATCGACTGAAGTTTCTCAATACTTACGCGCTCCTGTTCCATCGAGTCGCGATATCTGATAGTGACGCTGTTGTCTTCGATAGTCTGATGATCTATAGTAATGCAATATGGTGTTCCGATGGCATCCTGTCTCCTGTATCGCCTGCCTATAGAATCCTTGTCGTCGTACTGGCAGTTAAAGTCAAACTTCAGGTCATGCACAATCTTTTCGGCGATCTCGGGAAGACCGTCCTTCTTGACAAGAGGCATTACAGCAAGCTTTACCGGTGCAAGGAAGGATGGAAGCCGGAGAACAACCCTTGTGTCGGTTGTTCCGTCCTCCTTCTTAAGCTCCTCTTCGCAATATGCTGCGGAAATCACCTGAAGGAACATCCTGTCAACGCCGATAGATGTTTCAATTACAAATGGCACATATGATTCTCCTTTTTCGGGATCGAAATATTGCATCTTCTTTCCGCTGTACTCCTGATGTTGTTTCAGATCATAATCGGTTCTCGAATGTATCCCTTCAACCTCCTTGAACCCGAACGGGAAACGGAATTCGATATCTGTCGCTGCGTTGGCATAGTGAGCAAGTTTCACATGGTCGTGGAAACGATAGTTTTCGCTGCCGAAGCCGAGAGCCTGATGCCACTTCATCCTTATTTCCTTCCATCTGGCAAACCAACCGAGTTCTGTTCCCGGCTGAACAAAGAACTGCATCTCCATCTGCTCAAACTCCCGCATCCTGAAGATAAACTGCCTGGCAACAATCTCGTTTCTGAAGGCTTTCCCGATCTGGGCAATTCCGAACGGAAGCTTCATCCTCCCGGTCTTCTGGACATTAAGAAAATTGACAAAGATCCCCTGGGCTGTCTCGGGACGAAGATAAATTTTGCTTGCGCCTTCCGAGGTCGATCCCATCTCTGTTGAGAACATCAGGTTGAATTGCCTGACATCGGTCCAGTTACGGGTTCCGGAAATCGGACAGACAATTTCATTATCTATAATTATCTGCTTGATCTCAGGAAGGTCGGTTTCGTTAAGAGCCTTCGCAAACCTTGAAGAAATTTCATCAATCTTTGCCTGGTTAGCGACAACCCTCGGGTTTGTTTCCCTGAATTTCTTCTCATCAAAAGCCTCACCGAATCGCTCCCTTGCCTTTTCAACCTCCTTGGTGATCTTGTCCTCGATCTTTGCAAGGTGCTCTTCGATAAGAACATCGGCGCGGTATCTCTTTTTTGAGTCCTTGTTGTCAATAAGCGGATCATTGAATGCATCGACATGTCCTGATGCCTTCCAGATAGTGGGATGCATGAATATTGCCGAGTCGAGTCCTACAATATTGTCATTGAGAAGGACCATGCTGTCCCACCAGTATTTCTTTATATTGTTTTTGAGTTCAACACCATATTGACCATAATCATACACTGCGCTTAAGCCGTCATAGATCTCACTTGAGGGAAAAACATACCCGTATTCCTTACAGTGTGCAACCAGTTTCCTGAAAACATCTTCCTGAGCCATAATTGTTTTGTGTTACTTTAACGGAAGGCAAAAGTAATTCAAAAACTTCTGTTTTACAAGGTTTCAGGAATGAGGTATCACCCTGCCGGCTCACCAACTCCAAACTTTAGCTCACTCTAGTCACTCCAAACTCCTTACTATTCGTATATTTACCCTTTGTTTTGTTCGCACTTATGAAAAAGAGAACAGATTTTCTTGTTATTGGTTCCGGCATCGCCGGTCTCTCATTTGCACTTAAGGCTTCCAAGTTCGGAAAGGTGGCAGTTGTTACCAAGGCAGGTATCGGCGATTCCAACACTAAGTACGCTCAGGGCGGCATTGCAGCAGTATTCAGTGAACCTGATAATTTTGAAAAGCATATTAAGGACACTCTTATTGCGGGAGATGGTTTCTGCAATGAAGAGGTTGTAAGAATGGTTGTTGAGGAGGCTCCTGAAAGGATTAAGGACCTTATTGAGCTGGGAGTCTCGTTCGACAGGAAAGAAGATGGTACCTACGATCTTGCAAAGGAGGGCGGGCACACCGAGCACCGAATCCTTCATCACAAGGACAAGACAGGAGAGGCTATCCAGAAGAGCCTTGTGGAGCAGGTACGGAAAGATCCCAATATTGAAATATTCGAGAATCATTTTGCAATAGAGATCCTTACCCAGCACCACCTTGGAGAGGTACTGAAAAAGAATAACCCCGATATAAAGTGCTTCGGGGCCTATGTTGCCGATCTTATGAACCAGAAGGTCATCACCTTCCTTTCGAGGATTACAGTCATAGCCACAGGGGGCATGGGTAATGTTTATATGACAACCACAAACCCTGAGATTGCGACAGGCGATGGAGTGGCAATGGTTTACAGGGCCAAGGGGACAATAGAAAATATGGAGTTCGTGCAGTTTCATCCCACCTCCCTCTACGATCCCAAAACCCGGCCTTCATTTCTTATTACCGAAGCTTTGCGGGGCTATGGAGCCCAGCTGATGAACATAGCCGGCGAAAAATTCATGAACAGGTACGACAGCCGTGGATCGCTTGCTCCGCGCGATATTGTTGCAAGGGCAATCGACAACGAGATGAAGATCTGGGGTGATGACCATGTCTGGCTCGATTGCACCCACCTTGATTCCAGCGGACTAATTGACCATTTCCCGAATGTGTATGAACACTGCATGGCCCGTGGCATCGATATAACAAAAGATCTTATCCCGGTTGTTCCTGCCGCCCATTATTCATGCGGCGGGATAAAGGTTGACATGGACGGACAGAGCAATATTTACCGTCTTTATGCCCTGGGTGAAGCCTCTTCAACTGGTTTGCACGGGGCCAACAGGCTGGCTTCAAACTCGCTTATTGAGGCTGCAGTTTATGCTCACAGGGCAGCTATTCATGCCGGTGAACGACTCAGGGAGATGAAATACGAGGAGAAGATCCCCGACTGGGACTACAAGGGAACCACCCACCTTGAGGAGATGGTGCTTGTTACCCAAAACTTCAGGGAAGTTCAGATGATAATGAGCAATTATGTCGGCATTGTAAGGTCTGACCTCAGGCTCGAAAGGGCACTTATCAGGCTCGAAATCATATACAAAGAAAATGAGAGCCTCTTTAAACGTTCTCTTATTTCAAAGAAAATCTGCGAGTTAAGAAACCTCATTAATATTGGATATGTTATAATAAAAATGGCCCGCGACAGGCAGGAGAGCATAGGCCTGCATTATTCAATCGATCATCCCAAGCGCTCCGTTTCCGAATTCTGAATAAGCAAATAATTATGAACCATCTTGAATCGGCCTTTTCAGGCAAAAACAGCCTCTGGAGATATGTTGTAATGATAGTGGCAGTCCTTCTTGCTTCAAATACCATAGGAGCCCTTCCATTGATAGTTGCACTTTTTGCCAAATCAGCGTCAAATCCCGGGATTTTTGCCCAGCTTGCTGCAAATCCGAATGACTATAGCGTCCTCGGTCTCAATATGAATATGCTGCTTATGATATTGCTCTTTCCTTTTATAGCAGGGCTTGCGGCATTCTTATTTCTTGTAAAGCCTCTTAATTACAGGACAATAAAAACCACAATAAACGGGACCGGCAGGATCAGATGGAACAGGTTTTTTATCTCGGGACTTATCTGGCTTGTTTTAGGCGCCATCTATTTCTTTGTTTATATGAAGTTCGATCCCGCTAACTTCAGCCTTAATAATGCAACAGCCTCACTTATAATTCTTTCAGTAATTTCCATATTATTCATTCCTTTTCAGGCGGCATTTGAGGAGATCCTGTTCAGGGGTTATCTGATGCAGGGTTTCTCAGTACTCGTGACTTACAGGTGGTTTCCCTTGTTGATGACATCTCTGCTCTTTGGCCTGATGCATGCATTTAATCCGGAGGTAAAGGAATTTGGTTTTTTCACAATGATGCCGCAATATATTCTTTTCGGACTGATTTTTGGAATTATAACAATACTCGACGACGGTATTGAAGCAGCCATGGGAGCTCATACTGCAAATAATATTTTCCTCTGCATTATGGTAACCAACAAAGCCTCAGCTCTTCAAACCCAGGCACTGTTTGAGCAGCATTCAATCTATCCCTGGACTGAGTTCGCCGCACTGCTTGTTACAGGAATGATTTTTGTTCTGCTGCTTGCCAGAATATTCAAATGGGGAAAATTTTCAGTGCTGTTTGAGAGAATCAAAGAATAGCTTCCCTACAGGTTATAGATTGATGATTTGTCATCAGTTCTGAAATCGCCCCATTTCTGCCTGATCTCTTCAATGATGATCTTAATATCCTCCGCCTCCGGTGCAGTCAGCAGTTTCAGCCGTGTCTCCCTGAAATGCGGAAGACCCTTGAAATAATTCGACAGGTGCCGGCGCATTTCATAAATGGCCCTTTTACCCTCCTTGTATTCGAGCGATCTGTCGAGGTGAAAGATTGCAAGGTCGGCTTTCTCGCTTACCGACGGCTCGGGGAGTAACTCACCACTATCGAGATAGTGCCTGATCTCTTTGAATATCCATGGCCTTCCCACTGTAGCCCGGCCAATCATTATCCCGTCAACTCCATACCTGTCGAACATCTCCTTTGCTTTCAGGGGCCCGTCGATGTCGCCATTCCCTATAATCGGGATTTTCATCCTGGGATTATTCTTCACTTCACCAATGAGTGTCCAGTCGGCTGAACCTTTGTATAGCTGAGCACGTGTCCTGCCATGGATTGTCAACGCCTTGATGCCTGTATCCTGAAGCCGTTCAGCCACCTCGACAATTATTTTACTGTCATCATCCCAGCCGAGCCTTGTTTTTACTGTTACAGGAAGCTTCACCGCTCTTACTATAGCCTGAGTCATCTCAATCATCAGCGGGATGTTCCTGAGCATCCCGGCTCCGGCACCGCGGTTTGCAATTTTCCTTACCGGACAGCCGAAATTTATATCTATAAGTTCAGGACCTGCCTCCTCTGCAATAAGTGCAGACTCAACCATGGCATCAATAAGATGTCCGTAAAGCTGTATGCCTATTGGTCTTTCCCTGTCATAAATGTCGAGCTTTTTTACACTCTTCTCCCCGTCCCTGATAAGTCCGTCGGAAGAGATGAATTCTGTATACATGAAATCAGCCCCGTTGGCCTTGCATACCATCCTGAATGATGGATCTGTGATGTCTTCCATGGGTGCCAGAAAAAGAGGGAAAGCCGGGAGATTAATGCTGCCTATTGTCAATAGTGTATATTTTAATCAGGTAATTGATAACTTTGAGTGCAAAAATAGTAAAATGGGCGATAACAAGGGCTATCTATCCTTTAGTGAGCGGTCACCAATTGTTCAGCTTGGTATTTCATTCCTTATTGTTTCGGTTGCCGGAATGGCTCTTATGACAGCCCTTTCTGTCGCAGGTATTGCGATTTATGACGTAGATATTCAGTTCCCTGATGGGTTTAGTCCTTCGCCAGGCAAAAATGAGATAGCATTGCTGCGCTACCTTTTAATAGTTCAGCAGGTATCGCTCTTCATAATTCCCGGCATTATAATACGCTATCTCATGAAGCCGTCCTTGACGGGAATCAATAACGACTTAAGCCTGCCTTCTGCAGCCGACGTCATCCTTGTAGTTATTCTGGCCTTTACCCTATTTCCTATAACATCTTTTACAGGTCGTCTTAATTCGGAAATGAATCTGCCGCAGTGGCTTTCGGGGGTCGACACATGGATTAACGAGAAGGAGGATAGCATAAGCCGGATCTTCGACATTCTGATGAAGCAGGATTCTGCCGGTATGATGGCATTGAATCTTCTTGTTATTGCAATCCTTCCGGCGTTGGGAGAGGAACTTATTTTCAGGGGAGTGCTGCAGAGGATCCTTTCAGCTGCCTTAAGAAAGGGCTGGCTTGCTGTATGGATAACTGCTTTCTTTTTCAGTTTTGTTCATTTCCAGTTCTATGGATTCCTTCCGCGATTAATTCTGGGACTTGCATTCGGATACCTGTATCTGTGGAGCGGATCGCTCTGGCTTCCCATTATTGCCCATTTTGTCAATAATGCTGTTCCTACTGCAGGTGCTTATCTGTATGGCTGGGAAGGATACAACCAGGACTCAGGGGCACTGACGGGTAAAGATCTTTTTGGATTGATACTGCCGGTTGCAGTATCTCTTGTTATTCTTGCCCTTATACGGTCGCGTGGGACAGCATTTAATCAGTCAACTCGGGGAAACGGTGATTTGTCAGCGAAGTGATCAGGACCACAGCTGGCTCTGAACCTCAGAGACTCCTGCCTTTTCAAGTTCGTTCCTCCTGTAGAAATATACGACGCCATACTCCTCGCACTGCTTCTTCCTTTCATCCTCGGTGAGGCTGCTGTGAAAATTCTCGACCTCATTCCAGAGCTGCAGGATTGATTCATCAGCCTCCTTCCTCAGGGTATTATTCTTTTCAGTGAGATCGAATGTCCTTTTTGCCAAAGTATTATAATATGTCCATGAATCGATGAAATGCTCAAATCTTATCTTGACAACTGCAATTGTCGGATTGGTTATCGGACTGCCGCCTTTTCTTATCCTGAACTCCTCACCGTCGATAATTCTTTTTCCCCAGCTCAGCAACTCATTCTCTGTATAGAGCGCCGGAACAGTGGCATCGTTTGTTGCCAGTCCGTAAAATGCCCTTGTTTCAGCAGGAAGTTCACCTCGGTGGATCGCCATATTCATCACCTTAATGAAATGAGTCAGATAGATCCTTGCCTTCTTTGAAATTTCATTGTAGTCCTTCGATTTCTTGCTCTGCGACAAAAGAGATTGCCGGTAAACTATAATGTTGTTTTCGAACATCGGAAGTATTCTCTGGAGCCTTACAAGTGTTTTTGATGAGAATGCCAGTTTATGAGGAGGAAGCTCCTTTCCCTTATCTATTGCATTCTTAATGGCCCTGATTCGGGCTGTGTCGGTGTTGGGCAATCTTCTGTACGGCATGACGGGATCAGGTTGTTAATAAGATGTTGAAACCATTGCGAATATAATAATAATTTGTTAATAACAAATCCTATTCGCATTTTTTTAGCCTGAATCATAGAATTTTACAGAATTTTTAAAAAAGGATTTAATTTTGATAATCCTGAAGCGCAGAAATTCTGCCAATAACAGTTTTATTTTTCTGCGATTTCGTTGCTTCTGACTTTTACGGGTGTTAACTTAGAGGCTTTAATCAGCAATAACTTAAAACGACTGTTATGTTTAAAGCGGAGGTATATAAAGGACGACGTGCAAAGCTGCACTCACTAATGAAATCCGGTCTTGCATTATTCATCGGGAATGTAGAAGCCCCTATGAATTACCCTGCAAACACATATCACTTCCGTCAGGATAGTGATTTCCTCTATTTTTTCGGACTTGACCATCCGGATTTTGTGGCTTTGATGGATTTCGATTCCGGAAAAGACATTGTCTTTGGGAACGACTACGATATAGATGACATAATATGGATGGGACCGCAACCGACAGTAAAGGAGCTGGCTCTCAAATGTGCCGTCACGGATTCAGCTCCGCTTTCGAAGCTCGAAGAAGTGATTAAGGATGCCTTGTCGAAGAAAAGAAAGATCCATTTTCTTCCGCCATACCGGGGAGAATCGAAAATGACCCTGGGCTCACTTCTCAAGGAAAACCCTTGCCAGATGAAGACCCTTGCTTCTGTTGAGCTTATTAAGGCGGTGATCTCATTGAGGTCGATAAAGGAAAAGATAGAAATTGACGAGATAGAAAATGCTGTGGATATTGCATATGAGATGCATGTCACCGCCATGAAAATGTGCAAACCCGGGATCAGGGAACAGGAAATCTTTGGCACTCTTGAGGGTATAGCCCTTTCAAAAGGCGGCGGAACTTCCTTTCCTATAATTCTCAGCATAAACGGTCAGACACTGCATAATCATGCCCATGGAAATGTTTTAAAGAAGGGTAAAATGCTGGTAACCGATGCAGGCGCTGAAACAAATCTGCATTATGCCAGCGACATTACCCGTACCACTCCTGTCGGCGGAAAATTCAGCACCCAGCAGAAAGAGATTTACGAGATTGTCTATAAAGCAAATACCGAATGTATAAAAGCAATGAAACCAGGGATGTCGAACCGCGATACGCATTTCATGGCTTGCAGAATAATTGCTGAGGAGATGAAAGCTCTGGGACTGATGAAAGGAGATATCGATGAGGCAGTGGCAGCAGGTGCACACACTCTTTTCATGCCTCATGGCCTTGGACACATGATGGGCCTCGATGTTCACGATATGGAAAGTCTTGGAGAAAATTATATCGGATACAACGAAGAGGTTAAGAGGAGCGACCAGTTTGGAACTGCTTACCTCCGTTTTGCACTTCCCTACAAACCCGGACATGTCCTTACTATTGAACCGGGATGCTATTTCATCCCTGAACTCATCGAAAGATGGAAATCGGAAGGCAAATACAAAGACTTCATCAATTACAGCAAACTCGATAAGTATATGTCAATCGGCGGCATCCGGCTCGAGGATGATGTCCTCATTACCGAAAAGGGTCACAAGGTCCTCGGCAAGGCAATTCCAAAAAGCATAAAAGAAGTCGAAGCAGTTTGCTCATGAAAAAGTCACTTTCTATTTTGATATTCTCGGCACTGATAAATGCGGCTGGAGGACAGACAATAATAAACCGCGATCCGGAGATAAAAAAGATGGTTGATGAGATCTCAGCTGAAAGGATAGAACAGCATGTCCGGAAACTTGTGAGCTTTCATACACGTCACAACCTGAGTGTTCAGACTGATCCTGCAAAAGGGATCGGAGCTTCCTGGAACTGGATAAAATCGGAGATGGAGAAAAGCATTCCCTCTTCCGGAGGAAGGCTTGAAGTTAAATTTGAAGAATACTCAGTCGGCGGACCCGGACAGAGAATTAGCAAGCCGGTGAAACTGAAGAATGTAGTTGCCACACTTAAGGGTACTGACCCTTCCGATGACAGGAAGATCCTGATCAGTGCCCACCTCGATTCAAGGGCCGCCCTCGACAACGACAGCACAAGCTATGCCCCCGGCGCAAACGACGACGGATCGGGTATCGCGGCAATCCTGGAGATGATAAGGATAATGTCGCCTCAGAAATTCTCTGCTACTATAGTATTTATGGCAGTTTCGGGCGAGGAGCATGGTCTTTATGGAGCAAAACATATGGCCGCAAAGGCAAAGGAGGAGAAATGGAATATTATCGCAATGCTCAACAACGATATGATAGGAAACAGCGGTTCGAGCGAGACGCTGCTTAATGATAACATGAGGGTAAGGGTTTTCAGCGAAGGAGTTCCGGCATACGAAACGGAACAGATGGCTACATTAAGGAAATTTTCTTCCGGGGAGAATGACAGCAAAGCAAGGCAGCTTGCACGTTATATAAAGGAAACCGGGGAGAAATATGTTGATCAGCTCAATGTAACTCTTGTCTTCAGGAATGACAGGTTTGGCCGTGGCGGCGACCATTCGCCTTTCTGCCAGGAGGGCTTCACCGCAGTCAGGATCTGCGAATACAACGAGAACTACGACCGGACTCATAAGATTCCGGAAATTGTAAACGGGGTCCAGCTTGGAGACCTCCCGGAATCTGTCGACTATGAATATGTAAGAAAGAATGCCGGCATCAACCTTTCTACAATTGCTTCGCTTGCACTGGCTCCCTGTGAGCCGGTGAACTGCGGGATCGTTACCGCAGGACTTACAAACAAGACAACTTTGAAGTGGGAATCCCCTGCGAAAGGCGTCAAGCCTGCAGGTTATTACATACTTATGAGGGAAACATATCAGCCTCTGTGGGAAAGGAAGATATTTGTCACGGGGAATGAAATTACCATTCCGTATTCAAAGGACAACTACTTCTTTGGCATCCAGGCTGTCGATGCTGGAGGTCACGAGAGCCTGGCTGTCTTTCCTGGACAAGTCAGGAGATAATAACGCATAAGCCTTTTGCCGTGTGTCGCGTGCCGTATGTCGTGCGTCGTGTGTCGTGTGCCTGACCAATTTATCAGGATAGCAGTCATTTCGCTCAGAATATCCGCTTCTGCTTTTCGCTTTCAGCAATAACCTTTTCGAGTCGTCTTGCCTTTGTTGCTTCCTGCTTGGCAGCGAGTATCCAGTGAATAATCATTTTTTGATAAGAAGGGGCTTGATGTGTAAAAAACTCCCAGGCACTTTTACATGCCTTGAACCTGTTTTCAAAATCCTTTTCAAGTTGTTTAGCCTCGCTTTCGTAACTGAAGATCCCTGACTTTTCTTCTTTCCTGAGTTTGTATATTTCAAGCCCTGCAGGTTGCATTAAGCCCTTCTTTGTCAGCTCTTCAACCTTGTTTATGTTTACCTTACTCCATACACTTGTAGTCCTTCGTGGAGTAAAGCGTATACAGTAGCTGTCCTTATCTATCGATCTTCTGATCCCGTCGATCCATCCAAAACAAAGAGCCTGATCGACAGACTGTGACCATGTCATGTTAAGCTTGCCGCTCTCCTTCTTGTAAAAGCCTACAATAAGTTCCTTTTCTTTTTTATGGTTTTTCTCGAGCCACTTTCTGAAGGCTGACTGATCTGAAAAATATATAGGTTTCATATATCCGATTCGTAATTTGTTTTTTCGCAGGATGCACGGCTCACGACACACGATCCACGTTGCTCGCCCTGTGTCGTTATTCCTGCATCGTATGCCCTGTGTCGTGCGTCGTTTGTCGTGTGCCCTGCGTCGTGCGTCTAAATTTTCTGCATATAGGAGGAATCCTGTACCAGTACATCTTTCTGAAACTTTACCTGGTCGATCGGCAACGGCCAGTAGTCATTTTTTTCAGGATCATAGACAGCGCCTTTCAGGTATTTCCTGAATTTTGAATCGCGTGCGATATAGTCGTTAATGACCTCATTGTCAATACCCCAGCGACGCAGATCGAAAAAGCGATTCCCTTCAGTTGCAAATTCCAGCCTGATCTCCATTCTCACGGCTTTTCGCGCCTCACTCTGCGATGTAAATGCAGGATGCCCCGGTGCATAGGGCTCAACTTTATAGTTCGCTGCAGGCTTTGTATAATCTACTGCTGGATTGTTCTCAAGATTTGAATAGCTGGTGCAAAGACCCATTACTGGCTTGCTGTTTTTTGCCCTTTCCCTGACCCTGTTCACAAGTGTCCTGGCAAGCTCGTAATCATTTTCTTCAACAGCAATCTCAGCTCGCCATAGCAGAATATTTGCAAGGCGATAGATCCTGTAATTCTTGCCGTTATCAAAACCTGATCCTGATAAATTAAGACTTTGCTCGGATTTGAAGTGCATGAATTTTTTGGTCATATAAGGCCCTCCGTAATCTTGTTCCCTTATCCATGAATTTCCCGGATGAATGCCCCAGCCCAGAAAATCAATCCCGCGTCGTGCTATTGTCCAGTCAACACGTGGATCGAGAAGATGAGAAGTAGGTATAAAGGTTCCGGTACTTCCTATACCCATGTCATTCGTAAGCGGCTCGCGGTTTTCAATCTCTATAACCGGTAATCCGCCGGGAGTTACCTGGAATGCTTCGAACAGACATTGTGATGGCTGAAAAAATCCCCATCCTCCGCAACTCGCAGGACCCTTCTGGTGGAAGACACAACCGGAGAGCCCAAGAGATGAATTCGATGTGGAAGTTGTTGATGCCTGGATTTCGAAAATCGACTCGACATTATTCTCATGAGTCATGTCGTAATTGTCGTAGAAATTGTCAGCAAGTTCAAACCCTCCGTTGAGAATAATGTCATCAAGCAGCGCCTTTGCCTTGCTGAACTCTTTCTGAAACATGTGAACATGAGCCTTAACTGCTTCTGCAGCATATTTATCAGCTCTGCCTGGTTCCCCGGGCCGGTTGGTGACTGGCAGATTATCGATGGCGAAAGTCAGGTCCTCTTCGATTCCATCCCATGCCGGATCGGTGTTTGGCACCTCCTCGGGGAGCAAGGGGCTTAACTCGGCAGGGGTCTTAATGTAAGGGATTCTTTCAAAAATTTTGTTTGCCTGAAAATGAAACCAGGCTCTCAGGAACCTTGCTTCTGCCTCTATCTGTAATGCTCTGGCCTCAGGGATGACAGCTCCCTTTTTCCTGATTTCGGAAAGATTCTCAAGCGTTGCATTTGCCCTGGCTATACCGTTGTAGCAGTCGCGCCATCTTTCTCTCAGGTAAGGGCTGTCAGGCATAAGATCATACCTCTCAAGATGAATATAGTCAGATGAGCTTCCAGCGCTGGTCCCGGCATAACAATCATCGGAGGCGATGCTGCCGTAGGTCCAGTCGGTTCCCATGGCGCCTCCGAAGCGGCTCGTCCCCCTTATAGCCCCGTAAGTCCCGACAAGAAGTGCTTCAATGCCGTCAGGGGTCAGGAGTACAGAGCCTGCCACAACTCCGGGAGGTTCTCTCGTGAGAAATTCCTCAGTACAGGAATTTGAAAGGATCAGAATTCCTGTAAGTACTGATACTATTAAATATTTGTATGCCAATTTCATGGTTGTTATAAAGTTAAGAATAAACCGGCAATGCATAATTGGCACTTCAATTATTTTTTTCTTTTGCTTAAGTAATAGTGCCACAAAAAATAGGTTCCCAGAGACCGGAGTGGTTTCCATTTTCCGGCAAGCGAAACAATCTCTTCTTTGGTTCTGGCATCAGTCAATTCCTTAACAGTATTTACAATTGCGATATCTCCTATCGGGAAAATGTCTCGCGACTGAAGGCAAAACATCAAATAAATATCAGCTGTCCAGTCACCAATGCCTTTGATTGCAGTAAGCTTCTTTCTTACTTCCGGTTCATTCAGTCCCGGCAGTGTTTCAAGTTCAATGGACTTGGCAGTAATTGCAGTCGACAGTGCCCGGAGATATGTTGCTTTCTGACGGCTGATATGACAATATCTCATCTCCTCATCGGAAAGCCGGAGAATACTGGCAGGTGTAAATTCAGAAAGATAACCCTCGAGTTTGAGAAAATGTGCATATGCAGAAGCCAGGCTAACGTTCTGCTCAAGTATTATCCTTGATAATGAAATGAATCCCCGGGGTCTTGTCCAGTCCGGGGGAGGACCAAACCTTTCATGGATTGATTCAAATAACCTGTCAGTTTTAAGAAGACGATTAATGTCTTTCTGATTTACAATACTCATCTGCGATCAGTTAAGTGAAGGTCACGTCAGAACCCGTAAGTATTGTCATAAGTTGATATGTAATCAAGGAGATTTACCTTTTCAGTCTTGAAAAACGCGTTTGTAGCCCTAAGGATGCTTATATTCGAGTACCACGATGCAGGTTTTTTCAGGATTATCGGATAAACCTGGTTAATCCCGAAATCAATCGTTTTTTCGGGCACCCATGTATCATTTGAATAATGGCCTTCGTAAAACGACTGATACCCTATGTTGATAATTTCCATCAGGATTTTCTCATTTCTTATCGTAATAACTGATGTGTAAGTACAGGCATTGCCGGTAACCAGGTTAACATTGTTCCTGAAAATTATTTTCCCGTCTTCCAGATTTGAATACATGTATGCAGGAACCAGTCCATAGTTTATTGCGAGCCACTCAAGGGTCCTTGCAAAAAGCTTATCTTTTAACATGGCAGGAAATTCATATAGGAAGTTATAATGTGCCTGTTTGTTCTGGTCCAGTGGTATATCCGGATAGCCACCTATTTCCTGCATTACCTCTTTCCACTTCGTCAGGGTCTCTGCAAAAACGTCCTGCCTTATTTCTTTCGATTTGAGTTTATCAAACAATATTGCTTTTTCAAGCGAATCAGACTGGCCGTAAAGCAACGTGCCATATAGAAGAATTGTAATAATTAGTGTGCCCTTCATAAGACATTTAAAATAAATGTTTTCAATTTCAAGGTTAGCTTATTTGCTTTACCAGCTTAGTTATTTCTATTTTTACAGAATTCATTATATTAATTATCTATAAATTTAGTGTAATTATATCAGCCGGAACTTGAAATCGCAATGAATTTTAATCTCAATATTATCACTTTGAACATCCCTTTTCCGCCAGATTATGGTGGAATGATTGATACCTATTACCGGATCAGATCGCTGCACGATCTTGGCATCCGAATCCATTTGCATTGTTTTGAATACGGCCGTAAATATCCTGAAGAGCTTGAATCAATATGTGAAACAATAAACTTCTACCCAAGGAAACCAGGCCTGATAAATCAATTATCATCCGTTCCGTATATTGTATCAAGCCGCCGGTCTGAGCAATTATTGGCAAATCTGCTCATCAATGATTATCCTATACTTTTCGATGGACTGCATACGGCTTATTATCTTAAACATAAGCTATTATCAGACAGGAAAAAAACTGTGCGGCTTCATAATATAGAACACGATTATTATATGTCACTTTCAGATAATGAACGGAATCCTCTGAAAAGGTTCTATTTCCTTATGGAATCAGCCAGGCTGAGAAAGTTCGAAAAAATATTGAAAGCCGCAGATCATATCTTCCCTTTATCATTCAATGATCAGGTTTATTTCAAAAGTAAATATCAGAACTCCGTTTACATAGCTCCTTTTCACCCTTTTGGTGAACCGGTAAATTTAACAGGAACAGGAGAGTACGTAATCTATCACGGGGATTTATCAGTAAATGAGAATGCGCTGATTTCAGACTCATTAATCTCTGATGTTTTTTCCAGAATTCCTTATAAATGTGTTATTGCAGGAAAAGATCCTCCAGAATATATTAAGCTGAAGGTAGCCGGTTATCCAAATATTTCGCTGATTTCTGATCCGGATAATGATCAGATGACAGAACTTATTAAAAATGCACAGATTAATCTTCTGCCCGCTAATATCATCAAACGGATTTAAGATTAAGTTTTTAATGGCACTTTACGCAGGCAGGCATTGTATTGTAAATTCTGTTATCGGAGAAAACGCTTTGCTTAGTAACTTGTGCCATATAGCAGATTCTGACTCTGAAATCATAACTAAAATTCATTCATTAATGAATATTCCGTTTACTGAAGAGATGATTTCAGAGCGGAAGAAAATACTTTCAGTGAATTTTGATATAAGAAGAAGTGCAGAAAAACTTATAGAATCAATTTTTTGAATGCGGAATTTATTCACTTTTTGATAAGAAATGAGGATGAAGCAGATATTGTGGAATCGTTTTCTGATCGTGCCGTGAATGTCACTTTTGCTGTGCCGGTGCAAGTTTTGTCGTGTGAAATATATACCGGAATTTTTTCTGAGGCTCCCGGCATGATGGAGGTCAAACTGTTTGACAATTGAGCATTCCAGCCGTCACCTTCAATAGAAACAGACAAGCGGTAAATGTCGATATTATTTAAAGGATTTGTTTTCAAAGTTTCACCGCTATTTGTTACTGTATAAACAAAATATTCCTCGGGATCCTTCATTTTTGCAGATGAAGGAGGAGTAATTCTTACATCACGCTTTTGCGGACCAGCTCCATCAAGGGATCTTATCCCGATCTTGTAGGAAATTATACCTTCAGGATTCTTTTTAAGGTTGATAATATAAAATTGCAGCCTGTTCGGAACATCAGTATATTCAAACTGACTGCCTGAGTTATTGCCTGCATGGAACAAGGCGTCATTTAACTGCCTGTAGTCGGCGACGGTTCTCATTACCAGGCTTCCATCCGGCTTTTTATAGTCGACAATGTTTATGTCTTCCGGATGTGCATCTATGACCCAGTTAAAGCAGTTAAACCCGTTCGGTCCTCCGTTCCGGCTCTCCTTATCCTTGTTTTTTGCAAGAAGCACTCCGTTGTCGGGGCAAAAAGAATCATAGCCGATTCTCTGCACTGTTTCAAGTGAATAGAAATCATAATTTGGGATTCCCGGAGAAAGAGGGTTTACAGCAGGATCATCTGCAGGAGTCCTGTCGTGTGGTTCAGCGCCGTCAAGCCTGACAATTATCCCGGCATATTCATCTTCCGCAGGCTCTACAGCCCTCGCAGTAATGGTTGCTACAACTGATCCGGTTTTAGCCAGACTGTCACGGCTTATTGTCAATACCTGGTTCCGGGTCAGAAAGCCATTTGCAATTCTGTTTCTGAGCATCAGTCCTGCCGGCATCGCTGCACCCATAGTAGCAGGCACAACCCAGCGCATATGCGGACCCCCGGGGCCGTTGAACGATCCCCTGTCCATCATATCCCAGGGTCCGGAACCGACCCTCCTGTATGGCTGAATATACGGATTGTTATTGTTGTCCCCGGTCCTGAATGCGAAGTGTCCCAACTCATGAGTTATTGTTCCGGAGTTTTCACCCTGTCGTATCGAAGAGAGTCCCCACTGCATCTGTCCGGCTTTCCAAGATGTCCACGGAACATACCTTGTTGGGATCCATCGTGGCTTTGAAGTATCAGGGATTACCCCATTCGAACAGGAATATTTTCTCTTGGATAAGAATTTCATCTCGCCAAATTCCTGCCATACTCCTGTTTCGTCATAACCGGCATAGATCCTCAGTATTGCATCATATTGCTTTTTAAGATCTCCTTCTGCTTCTTTCCACAGTGCATCAACATCGGGTTCCATCCTTGATGAAGCTTTTGTTCCGTCAGGGGTTGAATTATTCTGGTTATGCTCATTAAGACCGTATTCCCAGAGATTTTTTGGCATACGGTAGGGGCCGAATGCGTCGAGCACTGTAATGCCAAACTTACCGCGTGACTGTTCCATCCAGTAGCCATTGATTGTTTGTCCGTGATTAACCGCCGATGGCGTGAGCCAGAACGCGGAATAGAATTTCGCGACATCTCTCTCTTTTAACAGGATCAATCTGCGGGTTGCCGAAAAGATCTGAATTCTTCGGAAGAGTTATTACGAAAGGCTGATCGGGGAAGTCAACTGCAACAAGTGCCATCCTGAATTTACGTTCCGGAACAAGTGAAGGGTCTGCCCAGTTTTTGCCCGGGATTGGATGATAATCATTCCACGTCATGTCATCCTGATCCTGTACTATCTGAGGGTCGATTGGTTCTGGAAGGCGAATGTGCTCTTTAACTGTTTTGCCTGAAGAGGATACGTTTTTCTGACTTTTCTGTGACCAGGAAGTTGTCGCGAAAAACAGGAGAAAACAGATAGATAAATATTTTTTCATTTTTATTTTATTGGATAGCCTGACTAATTCATAAACGTCTAAAAATACTTCGGTCTTCGGTCTTCGGTCTTCCGTCTTCCTATTGTTTAATTGCGATCCAGTACAAGTACCCAGTCATTACCTGGGGATCTGTCTCCGGGCGGATCAAAAGTTTTAATTCCTTCAGCTTTAAACTCGCCGATATCATTAAATTTCCCATCCCTGGGATTATACCATGAGGCTTTAATTCCCGGAAGATTGGTTTTTCCAAGGTCAATATTCAAAACACTGCCGTTGCAGGTGTAAATAAAAGCATAATCTTTGCCTCTCGTCGCAGCAAGATAATCATACTTTTCCCCCTGGCTGCCTGAAATAAGATCCTGCGCCGGGATCCTGTCAAAATATGACCGGGAAAGCATAAGCTCTTTCAGATATCTCATCTGAGATGCTCCCGGAGCGTTCAAAGCAGTGTCCCAGGTTTCTTTAACACCGTATGAGGATTCCTTATCGCCTTCCTTATGAAATTGCATTATGGCATTGTGACCATAGGTAAAACCGCAACCACCTGCAAATACCGACCAGTAAGCGTAACGCCGGATATCTGAGTCGGTCCAGTATGGCTGAGCCGGATCGTGAAGACCCTGTGGAATGCCTTCATATGAAGGTTCTCCATCGAGAGTTGGCTTTAATCGGCGTTTTACCATAATCATCAACAGCATATTTCCAGTTATCTTCCCCGTAAGCCAGTCCTGAAGTATCCTGATCGTACCTGCGGTGGCCCGATTGAAACATATTGAAATCGAGCCATGTTTCGTTATGGAACCATTCTGATGATTGTGTCCGGCCGAAGGGATGAAAGGTAATGAGCTGATCCGGACTTACTTGTCGTATAGTAGACCTATAGTTTTCCATATGGCTGTTGAATCACTGCCTTTAATATCGCCGCCGTTCAGCCAGATGACATTTGACTTGTCCTTATACCTTGCTGCAAGCCAGGCTGCATATTTTCCTGCTTTTTCACTGCTTATCCTGCCGCTCCTGATGTTGGAGCCCCACACAGGCACAAGGGCCATATATAAACCTTTTTCCCCGGCCAGGTTTATAAGGTAATCAACATGGTCCCAGTAATCATATTGTTCAGGGTTATCAGACGAATTTCCGGATGTTGTTAATGGCTGATCAATATTCTGGTTTACAAGTGCAGAATCTCCGTAAACATTTACTGCCTTACTTACATTATGCAGCACCATAATCTGTATCACATTGAATCCCTTCTGACGCCTGTCTTCAAAGTATTTTTCTGCCTCTTCGCGTGTAAGTTTTGTAAAGAGCAGCCATCCTGTATCGCCCAGCCAGAAAAATGGTTTGCCGTTTTCAGTAGTCAGATATCTTCTGTTTTCGGATATCCTGAGAAAAGAAGTCGACTCTTTTTCAGAAACCGTATTGCAAGATAAACAGAGCAATAAGAATGTTATAAAAATGGATAGTCTTGTCTGCATTCCAATATTTTTTATTCAAGGAGTTGTGCCTGATTCTATCTTTGTTTTATGTTTTTCTTATTATAATCCTTGATTATTTTCCCAAAAATCTTCTCTTTCCTTTTTCTCTCCGCAACTGTCGATTCAAAATGGGCTTTCTCTCTTTCCATTTTAAGATAATTCTCGTAGGAAGCCCTGTCTATTTCTCCATTTTCAACAGCCTCAAGAACAGAACATCCGGTTTCGCTGGTGTGAGTGCAATCTTTGAATTTACATGACCGGGAAATGGTGATAATCACGTCAAAAGTAGCTTCCAATCCACCAGACTTATCAACAATTCCAACTTCTTTCATACCCGGATTGTCAACAATTATACCTCCATTTTCAAGAATGATCAATTCCCTGTGGCTTGTAACATGTCGGCCTTTGTTTGTACTATTGCTGATAGTGTCTGTTTTCATCAAAGAGAGGCCTGAAAGATTATTCAGCAAGGTGGATTTCCCGACACCTGAAGAACCCAGTAAACAATAAGTTTTCCCTTTTTCGATTGTTGCCCTTATTGTTTCGTACCCCTCGTGTGACTCGTTGCTTATTGCAATAACAGGCACGTCTTTTATCCTGACCTTTATTGACTCCAGAATCTCAGAAAGCTGATCCTGATCTATTAAATCAGTCTTGGTGATCAGGATTATAGGGGCAACTGCCGATGAATTGCAAATTGTAAGGTATCTTTCAAGCCTGTTTATATTGAAATCCCTGTCGACAGCCTGAACCAGAAAAGCGTAATCTATATTTGCCGCGATTATCTGGACCTCCCCAAATTGCCCTACTGCCTGCCGTTTGATTATTGAAAACCTGGGCAGGATTTTATGAATAATTGCAAAATCGGATTCATACGTTGTGAGTGCCACCCAGTCACCTACAGCAGGAAAATCCTCCCGGCTTTTTGCAGTAAACCTTAAATTGCCTGTAATCTCTGCTTCAAATTCACCCAGATTTGTTTTTACAGTATATCTTTCCTTATGTTCAGCAATAACCCTTCCAATCTCAAATTCGCACAGGTTATTGTCTGTTCTGAATTTCTCAAGTGAATTATTATAGCCTAAGTCTTCCAGTTGCATTATCTGCTCTTTATTTCGTGAAATTTTAAAATGTGAATCATTCAATATCAAATATAGGGTATAATCCTGTATCGTGTTTTGTTGCTGGCTTATATTTTAAGCAGATTTTACCTGACAATCCGCCTGTGTCTCTGTTTATTTTCAGCCATCGGTTATCCTGACGCTAAAATGATTAAATTGCCAGAAATTTGTTTAGAGCAATACTTGATTTCAGGATTGAAGATCTCACTGCAAATCATTTTCATAATCATAATAGCCAAAAAACAGAAAATGAATCTGATTAAAATATTGCTTATTGTCCTGGGTACGCTCTCGCTGACTATAGGAATAATCGGCATTGTTGTCCCGGGCTTGCCCTCAACACCCTTTTTTTTGCTTACTGCCGGCTTGTATATTAAAAGTTCAGATAAACTGTATCAGAAACTGACAGCTAATAAATTCATCGGTGCTTATATTTCAGATCTTCATACGAAGAAAGGAATGACAAGGAGGGCCAAGCTGATTTCAATCGGCATCATGTGGCTTATGATAGCTCTCTCGTGCATTTTCCTTATCAATCCCTTTGCAATAAAAGTGATTGTCGTGATAATCGGAGTCATTGGAACTGTTGTTATGGGTTTCATTGTATCAACAGTAAGCACTCCTGATAGCAAAAGCAGGCTATCTGAATAAACCTCTCTCTATTTGATCAGACCCTTAGCGAGCCGCGAAACCCCCTGGCAGCATAGTATGATTCTGCACCATTGTGATACACGAAGACCTGGTTGTACCGGCGATCGCAAAAGATTGCGCCGCCAGGTATTCTGATCTCCGGAGGTGTTTTCACCCAACTCGAGGTTTTTGTGTCGAAATTCCCAAGCTTCTGCAATTCGCGGTATTGTTCCTCAGTTAAAAGATCAATACCCATTGCGGCAGCCATACCCAGAGCGCTGTCTTTTGGCTTATTCTCTTTTCTCGATTCCAGCGCTTCACTGTCGTAGCAGAGACTTCTGCGGCCTGCCGGACTCTCAGCTGAACAATCGTAAAAAATATATTCACCGGTCTTTTTATCAAAACCAACAACATCAGGCTCACCGCCGGTTCTTTCCATTTCAGCGACTGACCTTAGTTTTTCCCGGTTTAATGGTGAGTTAAGCTTTGCCATTACTTCAACCCAATCAAGACCTGTATGACGGATTGTGTTTTTCTCAAAACGGGCTTTCAGGATTCTGATAAGTTCATCACGTTGTTCTGGTGACAGTTCTTTTATGGATTTACCTGTTGGCATGCTTTTCTGTTTTTAATACCTGTCGTATTTATCGTCAAGATAACCTCCTTCACTGCTTCCAGATAGCCGAAGCCATTGAGCATGTCGGGCAGCAGGTAACTGCCTTCCACCCATTCGTTCCATGCGTTGATTGTAATCAGTTTTGGCTGTTCGGGATGACTGTCGGCATATTTTTTTGCTTTGGAGAGAAGCGTTGCAAAACTTTGTGGAGTGTTGTTGTAATGAACTACATCCTGAATCCCTTTCCCGGGGAAACGCGGGGTATCGTCCCATCCGATCGACACGCAGGGAAAGACCGGTACATCGAGGATGGCGTCCATTTGTTCCCGGATCTTTACGGAATTGGTTCCGTAAGAAATATAATCTTCAACGCGGCCGCCCATATTGTACATTGCAACACTGTTGAAACCCATAGTCTTCACATTGTTGACAAACTGGCCGGCTGCCGCTTCCGACATAACAGAGCCGCCGCCCTGGTTCCACTGGATATGCAAGCCGGGGAATCCTGCCTTTTTCACTTCCTCGCGGAAGTAATCAAGAGCTTTGCGTGCTTCTTCCGCACTGCCTCCAAAGCTTTCAAGCAGTTTTGGCACGCTGAAGATCGAAAATAAGGGTTCGCCATTTACCTTAAAATAGTTTGGTCTCTTGAAATACTGGTTGATTATCCTGTCAACGATTATTTTATAGTTTTCCCAGTCCACTTTGGCGTTCCACAGGATATCGGTGTTGTCCTTGTAAAGGTGATAGTTCCAGTAATTGTATTTTACATCGTGGTTTGCCCACATTACATAAAATTGCATTTTTTCGTTGTTCTTTGCTTTCAGGAAGCCATCATTCAGGGCGCTTTCGAGGAAAGGGCCTCCTTCGTACCAGTACCAGTCGTAGACGAAGACATTTACACCGTGGTCAGTGGCCGCATCAATCCATTTCTCCACGACTTTCGGATCATTGTCCAGTTCGTAGCCCCAGAGCGGCTGACGGGGCTGGTAATGTCCTTCGAAACGGGGATTGCCCTTTTTGATCACTTCCCATTCGCCGGTGCCTTCAGGCCACAGCTTCTTCAGGGCTAATGAATCGTTATGGCACGACGGCCAGATATATGCCGCCACATAATAATCACTTTCAACTGGTTTCACTTCCTTAGGAGGTGTTTTAACGCCAGATGAACAGGCATAAGTAATAGCCAGCACTATCAGAACGGTGAATTTGACAATCGCGTTTTTCATTATTTGAAATTTTCAGTCAATTTAAGAAATATCCTTTAACTAAAATTCTAAATTTTTATCTGGTTATTGCTTGTCACGATCGATCTGCGGGCAAGGAGAAAGGATCTGCATGGCTTTGCATTATTTCCCATACCTCGATTGTAAATAATCAATTGTTGCCTTCATTATTTTTTTGAGTGACTCCTGGTCGATATCAGATAATTTTTTAATGTAGATGCAGGCTTTACCCATTTTAAACTTTCCCAAGCCCTCAAGGAGATATTCATGCTCTTTGAGTGCAGTGTATACATAAAGCGAGATAGCTGCCTTTCGGGGCGAAAATCCAACCAATGGCCAGTCGCCTTCCTGGCTGCTTCTCTCCGATTTGTAATGATAGCTGCCAAATCCTATAATGGAAGCCCCCCACATTTTTGGTTCAAATCCTGTATAATCCTGCATCAGTTTCAGTAACTCAAAACTGTCCTTACGCTTTTGATCCGTATCGGCAAACGAGTTGATAAATTCACTAACGTCCGCAGTGTTTAGTTTTGTTTTTAATTCTGCCATAGTTTTGGTTTTCTATTATAAAGGATTTTGGCCTGAAATTGTTCACTGCATACAGTGAATCCGTTTTATACGAAAACGTTGTCTATTTCCTTTCCATTCTCTACATAGTCTGTCAAATCGTCAAGAAACCTTACCATCGGGGCTCCATCAACAACGTCATGGTCAACCAGGATAGTCATGTTCAGGATTTCCCTGATTTTTACCTCATTTTCAAAAACAACAGGTTTCTTAATGACAGACCCTACTCCAAAAGAAACAGGATGAACTGATTTGTGAATAAACCACCCGTTAATTTTACCCATCATCCCAACTGATGTAACCGCCACGTTACCCATAGTCCTGAATGCTGCTTTGGGATTTAGCAGCAAGATTCTCCAAAAAGTCTTCTCAGAAATCCTGGAAGCTGGTAGTACAATCTTTCATATGAGGTTGATTGTTTTTTGAGTACGATGTCATGAGTTGTAAGGCCCTGGTTTTTGGCTATTTCAATCTCTTTAGTTATTTCGAGTGCTGATTTTTCGTTTGTCTTTTCGATGACCATTGGTATCGGAACTTTAGCATCACCGATTTTCTTTTCTACAATTAAAGAGATATTGATGTCATTGAAGATAATGAGTTTCTTTTTGTTATAAAGATATGCTGCCGCTTCAGAATGTTTATGCAAGACCATTCCAATAACTTTTATTAGCCATGCATTAAATGAAACAGTAGCTCCATTTTTTCTCAGGTTCCTGAGTCTGGACCTGCTTTCAGTAACATCGAATTCGAGCATAGCCACAATATGATGCTTCCTTAGTCCAATTGCAAAAATGTCAAATGTTGCAATTCTCGACCGTGGAATATTTTGAAATCTATAAGAAGCAGGCATTTGGGTATCACTTTTTTTTGGGATTATACTGCATGAAGCCTAATTGACAAGGTCGTGGCATGAGTGCTAGGTGTTGTTTCATTTACTGTTATCATCATGTATGCCTCTGTAAGCAAGAACACTGTCTCTCTGGCAAATAATGTCAATTACCTGAACGTATTGCTGATTACCTGAGTAGGTCATGATTACCAATTCTGTAATTTGCGGATTTATTTCACCACATCCATAACAGACAATCTGTGCGCTTGTTTCGCCACAGGGTCTTAGTCTCTCAAATAGCAGTTCAAAATTTGCAATGTGCCCGATACTGTCATCTGTAGTCGGCTTTGGAACTAAATCCTGAATCAGTTTTGATATTTCTGTACCAATAAGGTCCTCATCGGAGGTAATGATTCCATTTTTAAGGTTTTCGCAATTAAGTCCAAAAGGAGATGTTTCTTTTTTATCACAGGATAGGATAAGCACAACTAAAACGAGGAAAAAGAATCCAGATAATCTTTTCATATAGTGAGTTTTCAAAATTTTCATAACTATCAATCCTGATGCAACCGGTCTTTTAATTCTCTTTAACTGATTGGTTATAGGATATGCTTACTAATTTCAAAAACAATATCTTTTCCGGCCTGTTTTAAACTAACTATGTCTCCGGTTTTTTTATTTATTAATACCCTGGCAATAGGTGATATAAAGGAGACTTTCCCTTTGGAAATATCTGCTTCATCAACGCCGACAATTTGAAAAGTCTGAATATTTTCAGATGCTTCTGTTTTGAGAGTTATAATTGCACCGAATCTTATTTCATTTTGAGGTTGCTCATTTGGATTAACTATTTTGGCTTCAGCAATTCTGTTATTCAATAGTTGTAATTTTGCATTAATATAGTTTAATGCAATTCGTTTCTCATTCTCATTGGCATTATTCAGATTGTTTTTTTCATCGGTCAGCATCTGTTTCTCAGCCAATAGTTGATTCATACCCATTTGGGGTTACAAAGTTTGTCACTCCTTCCGGTAAATATGCCCTTCGAGGTACCATTGGAACTTCTTCCTGATCGTCTTCTTTAACAAATCCTCTGCTCATAGATTTGGATATTTAATCATTTTTTTTCTTTTGTCCGCGCAACGGAGAGGACAATTTATTTTTTACGGAATAACTGTTCTGCCGGGCACCCGATTTCTCTCTGCCTGCAATATTTGCACGTCAGGTTGCCGCGAATAAAGCCATTTCCGGCTGTTGTCAGAGCAATTAGTACGATTGTTGCAAACAGAATGATGAGATTGAATCGGATTATCATTAAAGCAATTGCTATCAGGAGTGGAATAAGGAAAACTAATAAGTCAGGAATCATATCCTGCCAGCGCAAGCTTTTTTCACAAAATTTTGATGGATCCCCTCTCTTAAAGAACAAAGAACTCAGCCTGCCTTTGCCAAAACCGCAGGTCTTGCCCCAATAGTAGCAGTTGACACAATGGGAGCCAAGTAATCTGAACTCAAGAACCAGTATGTATACCAGATACAGACAAGCAGCAATCGCATTTAAGCTGAAAGTAATGACAAAACCTGAAAGGTAGATTAAGAATGAAAACAGGCTGGACAGCAATACAATCCAGACCGGGAAGTTGTCATGTGTTTTTGCTGTTTCCATGGCATAAATAATTAAAAGTAATATAGGCCTGGTACATTAAGATACGGTTAACTAAGGTTTTTCAGGGTCAGATTATCGGATCGTGGCAATAGTCTTTTCTTTTGCATTCTTTGCAGTACTTTCCCATCCAGACTTCGTCAAATTGTTTCATGATTGCCTTCACAATTTCCGGATCTGTTGTGATAAAGCCTGATTCAAAGTTACGGGTATTCGGGCTTTTAATCCCCAGGCCGGCACCTGTTAAATTTGCTGAACCGGAATAAGCAAATTTACCATCAATTATGATGTGTTTGAAATGTACCCTAGGGCATAATTGCCTTTCCATATTTTTCCATAACAAGGGATACTTGTCAAAGCTTTTTCTAAAAATGGGTCCGGGTTCTTTTGCATGTAAAAGACGTATGGCTACTTTTCTATTCAACAGGCTGTCAAGTACGCTTAGGAAGGATTCGACTCTGTTTTTGTGATGAACATGCAAATCCTTTATATCAGCAGTACCTATCCAAACGAAGGAGGAGGCCGATGCTATGGGCTCAATAACTTGTTTGTATAGTTGATCGTTTGTTATAAAAGTAATATTCATTTAATAATTATCAATTTTCTTCTTCTTTAACAAATCCCCTGCTCATAGAATTGAAATTAAATATAATTGTTTTCGTTTTAGTTACTTCTCCGTGATTCTCTGTCGCATCGCAGAATTATTAGTCAAATGGCGCAAGTGATTGAGATTTTAACTGGTTTCAACCGGGATAGCTAAGTATTTTTTTCATTACAGAAACAGGGAATGCCCTGCCATGCCCGGGATAGACATGAGTTATCCCTTTGTCGATAAGTATTCTCCAGTTTGCTTTAATTGCTTCAATATCCTGGGCATAGATCGGCAATCCGGGACTGAATCTGAATGGGAATCCGTCATGGGCCATGCATCCGACAAAAGCTTCTCCCGTGTCAAGCAGTACACTCATCGAACCGACTGTGTGTCCGGGTGTATGAATAATCCTGCCGTCTATTCCATATTCGGAAAGCGGATACGGATCATAACCGAGAATAATGTCCGGACTGAACTTCGGGAATGGAATTTTGAATGTAAAGACTAAGGGCAGTGTAATTTTCCCTTTGAGATTGACTCCTCTAGGTATTAATACTTTAGTGCTTTCAACGCATTCCCTTTCACTTTCATGAAGTGCAATTTTTGCGCCGGTGAGTTCCCTTATCTCCTTCGCAGTGCCGCAATGGTCGAAATGGGAGTGAGTAAGTACAATCAGTTTAATGCGCGAAGGATCGATCTTGTGTTCCGAAAGGATTTTTTTAAAGAGCTTCAGTTTTCCCGGCATCCCGGCATCTATCATAACGATATCTTTGCCGATTAGAAGATGACAGGTTGTGACTCCCAGGTTAAAAGATATGATCTCCGTTTTCATGATTGTGGATATCCCGAAGTGAAATTCATTTTTGCGATACGCTGGTCATGTGTACTCATATTTCAAATTATTTACCAAGGTATTAATATGTGAAAAATCTCCGGAAATACATCAGATACCACCTGCCAGGCAGTAATTTATGACTTTAAATATTTTCTTTAAGAATTGTGATTGCTTCATCAAATGCTTTTCGGGCAATTGGTATCTTTCCTGCAACATTAACAAAGGGATGAACCACGCTTTCATAGAGTCTGTAATGGGTAGGCACACCTGCTGCTTTTAATTTTTCAACATAGTCTTTGCCTTCATCCCGAAGCGGGTCGAATCCGGCTGAAAATACGGCAGCAGGACATACACCTTCCACATTTCCCAGCAATGGAGAAGCCAATGGATTTAACCCGTCTTCTTCAGAACGCAAATAATGTGCGGTGTACCATTCCATTTGTTTCTTTTCCAGAAAGAAGCCTTCGCCCATTAGTTCATATGATCGGGTTTGTTTACTCATGTCTAACCATGGTACCCATAGCGCTTGAAATTTTGGTGGAAAGGCTGACAACTTCCTTTGCTGAGCAATAACGGCAGAAGCATTGCCTCCTGCACTATCACCTCCTACAGAGATACGTCCTGGATCAAAACCCAGTTCCCTGGCTTGTCGGACAACAGCATCATATGCAGCCAGGCAATCATTTATCCCTATTGGAAATTTATTTTCGGGTGCCAATCTGTAATCTACCGCCACAATCGCACAGTTTACTTCAAAGGCCAATTGCCGGCAGAGATTCCTGTGCGATACCAATGAACCAGACACGTATCCGCCGCCATGATAATATACCAGGGCAGGAGCATCCTTTACCGCCAGTTTCGCGGGACGATATATGTCGCAAGGAATATTACCATTTGGCCCATTTACGGTCCATCCTGTAATGGAAATGGAAGGTTCCGGATTATGTGAAAACCAATTGCCCTGGATGTCGAATTCTCTGCGTAACTCTTCTGTTGCATGCAAGTCGCCATCTTTATGGTCGACAAAAAATTTCACCATAAACTGCACAAGCGGATCCATAGTCTGACCATCTATCAGGATCGGCTTCCCTATTAATAGTCTGATGATCGGAATCGGGAGCCTTAAAAATGTCAGCGCTGCAGATTTTTTAACCTTTTCCGCGAAAGTTGGCGTGTTCTTCATTTCCTTATATGTATTTGGTTTGTTGAGAGCTTGAATATTGTCCATGTTCTTATGACAAGACTCATAAAGTCTTTAAGCTACTTTTTCAGATTGCTGATTTGTTTTGGAATGTATTTTTTGCCAGTAGATTTTGGATTGCAAAAGTCTTCCATAAGGTATTATTTTTTAGTGTATTAATGTATCTGGTCCAGAATCAGGTCATGCTTTTAACATATGGTTCCTTCTAAAAAGCCAGACCCCGATTGAATAGTATAAAACCGTCAGCATTCCAAGCATAAGTAATTCATAACGGATCTCTTGCAGGCCTGCCCCAAAAGTAAATATTTTATTCAGCGCTATTACAGCATGTGTGGGCGGAAGTATGTCGTTTAACGCAAAACCAGTAAATATTTCATTCCGGGGAAGTGGTATCATAGCCCCGGTAAAAAACATAAGAATAAAAAGCGGGAAATTGCCAACAATCATGACCATCGTTGCATTTCTGCAGAATGAAACAAGGATAAGACAGATAGCTATTATTGAAAGAATTGTTAATGAGCAAACTACTAAAATCAGAATGGTTGAACCCTGACTGTTGAATCCAAGAAGGATTGCCAGCCACATCGTCAGTCCGAAAGATATGACGCCAATTACCCACTGAACCAGAGAATTGCCCAGAAGATAGTCGAAGACCGTCATTTTAGAGAGTTTCAGTCTAATCATTGTCTTGTCTTCAATATCTCTGATTAATGAGAGGGATGCAGAAAGTATAAGCATTATTATTGAAAAAATAAATATTCCCGGAGCATAAATATCAAATTCCGATTTTGTCATGGAATTGCCCATGAATCTCTCCCGGAAAGTATATAATGGTTTGTTTCCTGTAACCTTTTCTACAAGGGCCTCAACAGCAGTTATTGTAAAGATTGTCCCAATAGAGTATTTTGGATTGCTTGCCTCACCGGTAATAACGAATTCGGGAACCTTGCCTGTTACTAAACTATCTGCAAATCCCAGGGGGATTGTAATAAGAAGATCAGCTTTCCGGTTTTTAAGCAGATTCTTAACGCTTACAGTATCTTCTGTCTCAACAACATTTAATGCTGCTTCCCCATTTGCATACTTAACTGCCTTTAGCTCGCTTATAAGTTGATTCTTAATTAATTGTGATTTGCATGTGTCGGCATAAAAGAGATTCACTGAGTAAGTAGTTGAGCTGCCACCAGTCATTAGGTAGTATATCAGGATAAAAAATGGTGCTGATAAGATTGTGAGTAGTAATGCCCAAAAATCGCGGAATTGCATTATAAGGGCTTTCTTTATTATTGCAATTATCCTCATAGCTTATTCTCTTAGTTTTCGTCCGGTTAGTGCAATAAATACATCTTCAAGAGTATTCTCACTCAAATGCATACCGGTAATTGTAATGCCATTGTTTTTCAATGATTCGAGTATATATGGGATCCTGTCAATTATTGCTTTCGATTTAAATATTACTGAGGATTCTTTTAATTCAACTTCATCAGCAAGGTTAGATATATCATTAAGCTGAATAGCCTGGCCTGAAAAGTGGATTTCAAGTTTATCTCTTTTCCCGATGTTACGTTTAAGGTTCTCAGGCGAATCTGAAATCAGTATTTTGCCATGATCCATAATCGCAATCCGATCGCAAATGCGGTCTGCCTCATCCATATTATGAGTCGTGAAAATCACTGTTTTGGTTTTCGATAATGAGTATATGAAATCCCTGACCATCACGCGACTCTGTGGATCAAGTCCTGCTTCAGGCTCATCAAGTATCAGAATCTCCGGATCATGCATCAGAGCCATTATCAGATTCATTCTTCGCTGCATTCCCCCCGAAAGAGTTTTGACAAGTTTTTTACTTTTTTCAGAAAGGCCGATCTTCTCAAGAAGCATTTTCGCACGCCCTCGTGCAACCGGGGCAGGAACGTTATACATTTCAGCAATAAAAACAAGTTGTTCGAGGCATGTCAGATTATTCCATAACACCAGTTCCTGCGGGCATAGCCCTACTTTTAGTATGTCGTTATTTTTGTTGTTGGTTTTTACATTGAAATCAACTTTTCCTGAATCAGGTTTTAACAGACCGGTAATCATCCTGATAGAGGTTGTTTTTCCCGCTCCGTTTGGTCCAAGTAATCCAAATATCTCTCCAAACCCAATTTCAACAGAAAGGTTCTCTACGGCAACAAAACCATTGAAAGTCTTTGTGAGATTTTGTGCTCTTAAACTGATGAGATTAGTATTCATAGCATTTAGTCGGCTCAACGGCCCTAAGGTTTTTCGGCATCCTGCGAGCCACGTAAAATCCTCTCCATCTTCCTCCCTTTCGCTAATTCATCAACCAGTTTATCGAGATACCGGACCTTCTGAGTTAGCGGATCCTGGATTTCCTCCACACGATACCCGCAGATTATTCCGGTGATTAGGTGTGCTCATATTTTCAGGAAGCATCTTTAAGATTATAACTTTCCTTGACTAAATTCATTAAGGACTCAGCTTCAAGTTTTAAATCTTTAATGAGAATATTATAGTTAATTAATGAGCTGAGATAGGATATCACCTGATTATAAAACTGGCTAATTTTAACCGGTTCATTTACCAGCAATTCTAAATCCTTTATTTGAGGAAGTGAATCTATTTTATAGACTCTCAGATATTTGAAATCCATCATTTCCTTCTCATAATCCAATATCTTATTGAATTCTTTAAGGCAGAACTCGGTGTTATATTTGACATTTTCTACTGAACTGTAATAATTCACTATACTGTCAGATACCGTAATTTTCTGAATGAGCCTTAATCCTCCTGAGGATTTTAACTGACTGATTGTTCTGTCGGAGCCGGAAAAGAAAGTTGCTGAATTTAAATATTTTACTGCGAAATAGTAGAAATTGCTTATGAAATCCCTTTTACCCGGGTTTTCAAAAACCCGAAGCAAGGAATCAATTCCGGTTATTTGATTTTTGATACTTGAATGAATTTCCCCGATTTGAGTTGTATCGGCTATTAAATCATTTACAAGACTTATCATATATTGCTTTTCCCTTTGCCTGTCAGAACGGGTTTCACTCAGATTATTGACAAAGAAGCCTAAAGTGACCGCCAGAAAGAGCATAAAAAAATCAAAAAAATAGTCTTTAAACTTCTTTTTCAGATTGCTGATTTGTATTGGGAGGTTTTTTTTATCAGCTGCTTTGGGATTGTCTGATTTTTCCATAGGCTTAAATTCTTTGTACCTTATCAGAGCCTGTCCAGGTTCATTTTACTTCGCCGACAATCGGAGCAACATTATACTTTGCAGTGCGCATGTCTTTGATCACGCCCGACCAGTTCAGGCCGAAGGCAAAGTCATAAGTATTGCCGTCGCTGTCAACATGACATTTCATATCTCTCGGCACATCCTCGAATTGAGCCTCTACAGTTTCCATATTCGCAGGCATCTGAAGTGGCAGTAACCCGGACGGCTCTGCCTTACCGGCAATAATCTCAAGGAATGCTTTGTCGGGCAGATAGGCTGACCTGTCGCCTCCGAATCCCACAAGGATTGCATCGACCTTGCTTTCAAATTCCTTGAATACCATCGGACTTGACACGTTCAGGGCAACAATGACCTTTTTGGCCGCAGATGCGGCATTCAATACGAGATCCAGATCACTTTCATTCCTGATGACAGCAGTCTTTCCAAAATATGACCGATTCTCCTTTACAAGCGACTTCATATCGCCATAACCTTCAGGCGATTTCTCTGTCACCTCAATCATATCTCCACCGATAGACTCCTTTCGCACTGATTCTGAATTTGCTGTGTAGGGTCGATATTGCAGTGAAATAGGCAGATATGTATATTTACTGCCGTCAGTGGCAATGCCTCCGAATCCCATGTAGGTCGGATTCCCATTTTGAGGACTGCTTATTCTGACAAGGGCGAAGTCGCATCTGGCTATTTCTGATGCTGAAGCACGTATGATGTCTTTTGGCGATATCGTGGGATTGCCCTCGGCATCCTTCGGGCCTGTAAGTTTCCCGGCCAGAGCATCAGTTACGACATTAAAGTACTCTCCGGCCACTTCGGGATTAAATGCAGGATTGGCAGTTGCTGCACTTGCTTGCCGACCTGTAGTTGCTGCAGAATATACCCTGGGGATATACACTGTCTTTTTTCCTGCTCCTTCCGGTGACTGTTGAATAATGCCGCCGGTATTCTTCAGCATCACGACTGATCTGAGCATCGCCTGGTAACCGCGGGCGTTATGTTCGGCATTGTTTGGAACTGTTTCGGCTTTCTCAATGCTCAGGTATGGATTGTCAACAATCCCAATGTTAAAGTGGGTTCTCAGGATTCTTTCAGTCGAGTGTCTCATAAGCTCGTTCATTGCTTCCTCACCCAGCTTTTTAACTCCGAGCTTATAGGCCTCCATGGCCAGATCTATGTCCTTCTTGCCCGACCTGCCTTCACCGCCGAAGGCATCGCATCCGGCTTCAAGGATCGCTAACATGCATTCAGCCGGAGTCAGATCTTCCACGCCGAAATTCTTGCCGGTAATGATCCCAAAGTCTGTCAGGATATAGCCATCCCAGCCGTACTTCTCTCTTAAAATGGTGTTTATTTTATATTTGCTGTAGCTTGATGCAACGCGCTCCTTACCAACAGGCGAACCATCCTTTTCAATACCTACAGAGAAGTTTGTCATGGCAGCGGTTACAGTTTCAGTCTTGCCCGGTAAATCCATACACGCAACAAATGGCAGGAGATGTGTAAAAAACTGACCGCCCGGGAATACGTTGTATGCCCCATCACGGGTATGCGACTCACGTCCGCCTTCAGCAGCACCATCTCCGGGCCAGTGCTTCATCTGGTTGTTCACACTGTGTTCGCCCCAGCCCAGATCATTTCCGGCTGTGTCATAAGTAGATTGCCATGCGTTAATTACTGCTCTGGCCATATCCACCGACAGGGCGGGGTCTTCGCCGAAGGTACCGGAGATCCTCTTCCAGCGCGGTTCTGTAGCCAGGTCCATCTGTGTTGCGACCTGCATCGATATTCCCATTGCCCTCCATTCTTCTGACATTAGTCTTCCGTATTCGGCTCCGACCTCAGGATCAAAAGTTGCAGCTATTGCAAGGTTGCTTGGCCAGTCGGATACGTCTCCTGATCTTGGATCGGCAATCCAGACCGCAGGAATACAGACTATACTGTCGAGCGATTCTATGTACTCCTGTACCATATTGTTCCATGAAGCCTTAACCTTTCCGGTTGTATTCGCTCCGGGTGCCCGTAGTTGTCTGTAGCCTGTTTCCAATCTGTTTTTAATGACAGTATCCAATGATTCAGCATTGACACTCCCGATACCGAATGGGTTCATTTTCATGCCCATCATCTGATCAACAGGGATCTCATTCACCATGCCTGAGGCTCTTATTTTAAAGTCAACGCGCCAGTCTTCAAATTGATCCAGAAGGTTGTTCCTGTTAAGATCTTTGAAGGCATATTTGTCGGCCTGGATAAGCTGAAGCCCGGAACTCTTTGAATATCCGAGGGTAACCCCGCCTTCATTTGTTACAATAGTCCAACCGTCCGGAGTCAGTGTTTCTGCCCACTTTACTTTGCCGGATCCAAGTCGCTCTGGTTTTCTGGGATAATCTTCGGTTTTATTGCAGGCAAAATGTAATATTGCTATACCTGCAAGGAATCCCATGATAACCAGGATTTTTTTTGATGAAGTACCTGCTTTAAATAATTTCATTGGTTTGCCTCCTGCTTAAATTTATTATTTTAAACTACGAATAAGCTGCATTATAAGTTGTAATTCTTTTATAAAAGTTGATCAGTCTGGTCATTTAAAGTACTTCCTATTCATGTATTTAAATATACGTGAAAAATATTGTTTCGACAATTCAACAATTCAATTAATTTCGCTAAAGGAATACATGGTTCTCCTAAAAACAAATTCGAAAAGCGGTGTAAAAAAAATTAAAATGAGGAAAGTTAAATCTGTTTTGAAAAGGTCGCAAATAGTTTTATTATTGGTGTTTACGCTTGTGTTATCTGTAAAAGAATCGAGAGGAGACAATAATCAAGCGAAAAACAACCCGCGGTCTGCCAAACCCACATACCGTACATCTGGCAATTCGTATCTGCCGCTATGGGAGCATTTGCCCGACGGAGAGCCGCGTGTTTTTGAGGATCCCGACAAACCGGGAAAATACCGCATCTATATTATCGGATCGCACGATGTCAGATTTAAGAGTTATTGCGGACCGGACATAAGGGCCTGGTCGGCACCTGTGGAGGACTTGTCCGACTGGCGTGATGAAGGACCAATATTTACATACCCGATCAGCGGACAGTGGGATGTTATGTATGCTCCTGACCTCGTCGAGGTAAAAAGAAAAGACGGCACTAAGGAATACTACCTCTACCCGCACAGCCGTGGCCGGAACAGAGAAGCGATGGTGGCCAAAGGAAGCCGTCCGGATGGTCCCTTTACCCCAGTCAACATGACTGCCGACGGAATGGGTACTGTACCCGGAAGTACCATGGGATTCGATCCGTCAGTATTTATTGAATACGTTACTAATCCTGAAAGACCCTGATTTTGAGACAGGTTTCAGAGCATACGGTTTCTGGGGATTCCAAAGGTCGTCAGCGGGTCAGCTGGATCAGAAAACAATGTATTCGCTCAAACCGGGAACCCAGGCCATTGGCTATTTTATTCCAGCCAGCTCCAGATACGGTGTCATCAGAGACCCCGAAGGGACAGTCTATCCCAGTGTCTATCCTGATCAGGATCTTGGTTCGTTCAACTTTTTTGAAGCCGCGTCCATTCGTAAGGTTGGTAATAAATATGTTTGGGTTTACAGCGGATACTCAGGACCTGAATATGGACTTAGCAGTACCAACTCGGCGTTACGTTACGCCTTTGGTGACTCTCCGCTGGGTCCGTGGAAAAGCGGCGGCGTTCTTGTAGATTCACGTGCGGTGGTGCCGGGTCAGGACGGATCCACACTGCAGACGAGATATTCGGGACATAATACTCATGGCAGCATTGAGCTGATCAACGACCAGTGGTATGTGTTCTATCACAGGGCGCCAAGGGGATTCGGAAATGCACGCCAGGCGATGGTAGCTCCGGTCACGATTAAATGGGATGAAAAGCCGGTGGCAGAAGGCGGGAAAGTTACCATCAGAGGCTATAACCCCTATTCGGAGGATAATACCTGGACTGCAAAGGATAGTCAGGGCAAAGAATATACAGGCGCTGAAGTAACTTCGGAAGGCTTCCACATCTACGGACTCGATCCTTATCAATATTATTCCGCGGGGTACGCCTGCTATCTTTCAAGCCTCAACAGCCAGCAGGATTCGTGGGATATCTGGGATAATAACATGCCCATAACAAATGTGGAGAACGGTCACATTATAGGATACAAGTATTTTGGCTTCGGAGGGCTCGACAAGGACAAGAAAGGTTTGAAGGCCTTCAAAGGGACCAAACCCGGGAATAAAACAGCATTTAATCTGTTCCTTGTTCCTAAGACAAAAAACGCATTCAAGGTCAGCGTCTGGTTAGACGGACCATGGGACAATGATACCTGGAAGGGTAAAAAAATCGGTGAAATAAAAGTGCCGGCAAATTCTGCACAGGAAACAACAAAATTCACTATTGACGTTTCAGCGTTTGTTGACAAGCTCGACAAAAAGCATGCAATTTTCCTTGTGGCCGAAAGTCCTGACCCGGGCGGTCTTTGCGACTTAGCCGGATTGGGGTTCAGTTCAAAGAAAAAGCAAATAACTCGTCCGGCTGTGCCAACAGTAAGTATCAGGGTCAACGGAGAGGCCCTGGAGCTGCCCGCAACTCCGGTCAGGTCCACAAATGCCAATGGTATTACCGGTCTTGATCTATATGAGACTGCTTATAAGCTTCCGTCAAACATAACCGGAATACCGGCCGTATCGGCATCAGCGAGCGATCGTGATGTAAAAGTTGCAATTACTCAGGCTGACTCGAAAACCGGAACGGCTTTTGTGCGATTTGATTATAAAGGCGTTGTCAAAACATACAGAGTCGTATTTACTTCAGAATAAATATTCTCTGTTCATATTATTTGTTCAGAATCTTACTATCACAACCTAAATGCACTTAGTGTCCGGTAATGAAGCAAGGTTGACGCCTGGCGACATCCACCATGGTGCAAAATGTCAATGAAATATGCAAGTCTTTGCAATTATTATATAACGCTTTTTCCCAGCGGGAGCCTAAATTGCATTTTAATAATCCAATCTGAAACAAAACATGTGGTTTTCCAAATCAGCAGATGCAGTTTTAAAAGAATTAAGCGTTGATCAGGCTAATGGCCTTTCTGACGAAGAAGCCTCAACCAGATTGGAGAAATATGGTGTGAATAAGTTACTGGCTGAAAAAAAGAAAAGCATACTCCTGATGTTTATTGCACAGCTGAAAAACTGGCTGATTTATATCCTGCTGGGAGCAGTGGTTATAACCATTTTTATGGGGGAGTACGTTGATGCAGCTATAATTTTATTGGTTATAAATATTAATGCTTTCCTGGGTGTTGTTCAGGAAGTCAAAGCCGGGAAAGCGATTGAAGCCCTTCAGAAACTAACATTCCCCAAAGCACTCGTTCGCAGAAACGGAGTAGTAAAGGAGATTGATTCTGAAGAAATTGTTCCCGGGGACATTCTTATCCTTGATACCGGAAGAATCATTTCTGCAGATATTCGCCTTGTTGAATCAATTAATCTTCAGGTAGATGAATCCTCTTTAACAGGCGAATCAGTTCCCTCAGAAAAAGACGCTTCCCTTATTCAAACTGATCTGAAAACCCCCCTGGGAGACCGGTTAAACTTAGGTTTTATGTCGACAATCATTACCAGCGGGAGGGGATTCGGGGTGGTAGTGGGAACTGGCATGAATACCGAAATTGGTAAGATAGCTTCTATCATTAATACTGAGGTCAAGTCGAGAACCCCATTGGAAATCCGTCTGGATAAACTTGGAAAAATCTTAGGGATCATTGCAATTGTAATCTGTGTATTGATTTTCATCATTGCAATGTTTCAGGGAAGGGATTTGTCTGAAATGTTCCTGATGTCGGTTTCACTCGCCGTAGCCGCCATACCCGAGGGATTAGCTGCAATCGTGGCAGTCGTGCTGGCTATTGGCGTAACCAACCTGTCGAAAAAAAATACAATCATTAAAAAACTGTCTGCTGTTGAAACCCTGGGTTCACTGAATATTATCTGCTCCGACAAGACAGGCACCTTAACACAAAATAAAATGACGGTTACAAGCTGCTTCACCAATGAAGGTTTCTTGAACGTCGGAATGGAATCTACGACTTCAGAAGAATTAAAATTTCTGGCAAAAGTCATGATCCTTTGCTCGGATGCAAGCTATGATAATGGGAAAGGGACCGGAGATCCAACCGAAATCGCCTTACTCGTTATGGGCGACAAGCTGGGGATTGACCGTAAAACATTGCAATACAGCAGCAGGCGTATTGATGAATCAGCATTTGATTCTGACCGCAAGTTAATGTCAACACTGGTTGAAGAAAACGGGCTGTTTATGGTATATGCGAAAGGCGCCATCGGGAGCCTGATTGAAATCTGCACTCAGGTTTCAGAGGGAGGAAAAACTATTCCATTAACCGTGGCTCACAAAAAGAGATACCTTGATGCAGCTGTTACTATGTCTGATCAGGCTCTGCGCACACTCGGAGCAGCTTATAAGCAGGTAAAGGGAACGATTGACCCGTCTGAAATGGAAAAAGACCTGATTCTTGTTGGCCTGGTAGGAATGATCGATCCTCCCAGGGCGGAAGTTAAGGACTCCATTGAAAAAGCAAAAAGAGCCGGGGTCAAAACGCTAATGATAACCGGGGATCATAAGAATACCGCCTTCGCCATTGCTTTTCAGCTTGGAATTGCAGAAAAAATAGAGCAGACTATTACCGGCTTGGAAATCGATGAACTTACTGAACTGGAATTCTCTGAAAGGATTTATAATTATTATGTTTTTGCACGTGTCTCCCCCGAACATAAAGTAAGAATTGTGCGTGCCCTGAAATCCCGGGGCAACGTTGTTTCCATGACGGGCGACGGTGTAAACGATGCGCCATCATTAAATACTGCCGATATAGGAGTTGCGATGGGCATTACAGGAACTGACGTTGCAAAAGGTGCCTCCGACATGATTCTCACTGATGATAATTTTTCAACAATTGTTACCGCAATCGAGCAGGGAAGAAATATTTACAATAACATTAAAAAGTCCGTAATTTTTCTGATCACCTGTAATCTTGGCGAGGTGATTACCATATTCGTGGCACTGATCCTGGGCTGGAAAGTCCCTCTGATTGCCACGCAACTATTGTGGATAAACCTTATCACCGATTCCCTTCCTGCCATAGCCCTGGGTATGGATCCGGGAAACCCGGATGTAATGAAAGAAAAGCCACGTCCTGCAAAAGAGAGTTTCTTTGCAAACGGCGCCGGTATGCGTGCTTTGCTCGGGGGATTTTTAATCGGAGCATTGACCATCTCCGCTTACTTTTTTGGGTATTATGAGCATGGATACTCACCTTTTAATAAGCAGGTGCCACAAAATATAATTGAATATGCCAGGACCATGGCTTTCATGGTGCTGGTGGTTGGTCAGCTGGTTTATTCACTGGCTTTCAGGAATGAGCGCAAATCCATTTTCTCGATCGGGATCTTTTCTAATAAATACCTTGTGGGAGCAATTCTGACAGGTCTGGCCCTTCAACTTGTTGTGGTCGGGATACCGGCAATAAGAAGTGCATTTCATTTGCAGATGCCTGATATCAGGGCATGGGGAATTATTTTTGCCCTGGGATTTACTCCCCTGGTTTTGAATGAGTTTCTTAAGCTATTTATCAGAATTTCGAAGAAAGCCGTGTGAAAACAGGCTCTTTGCCTAATTCATGCTGACTCCAAATAAATACCCTATCAATGCTGACATTGCCATTGCAATCGTCCCCCAGATACAGATTCTCAATACAGATTTGCCGATTGAAGATCCTCCGACTTTTGCTGCAAGGGTTCCTGACAGAGCAAGGAAAAGGATTGAGAACCCATATTGGAAAAATATCATCTGTTTCAGGGGTGCAAAAATAGCTATTAACAGAGGAAATATTCCTCCGGCTATGAACGAAATTGCAGATGCAAAGGCAGCTTGCAGGGGCTTTGCCCTGGAAATTTCATTAATACCCAATTCATCTCTTGCGTGAGCTTCCAGAGCATTATGAGCAGTAAGTTGTTTTGCTGCTTCCATTGCCAGTTCGCTTTTAAGCCCTCTGGCTTCATATATTGCAGCTAATTCGTTTAATTCATTATCCGGTGAGCTGGCAAGTTCATTCTTTTCTCTGTTTAAATCTTCGGTTTCAACATCCAGCTGCGAACTTACAGAAACATATTCCCCTGCCGCCATTGACAATGCTCCCGCAACCAGGCCTGCCAGGGTTGCCAGTATGATTGGGTCGCGTGAAAGACTTGCGGCTGCAACTCCGATAGTGAGGCTGGTGGTGGAAAGAATGCCATCATTGGCCCCCAGTACGGAGGCTCTCAGCCATCCGCTTCTTTTTACAAAATGATTTTCACTTTCCACTCAGTTTAGGTGCATGTTGAATGAATTTCATAAAATTAATTGCAATAAAAAAGTAAGATGTTACACAATTACTGAAAGGATTTACATTATTCACATTTTTAGATCCCGGATACAGCAATCCTGGGAACACCGAACCCGGGTAATTCCTTTGTAAAAAAATGACTTTACACCGGGTAAATTACCGGTTTAAAAGAAAGTGACCAGGTACGGTCCCCTGGCAGAACTTAATTAGTTATTATAAGAGTACTCAAAATTTCTTCTACCTCTTTTGAAGAATCGATCATTACTTCTTCTACAATTCCGCCAATTGATTTAGCCAAAACGCCTGTATTCATTCGTGAAATGTAGGATTTGCCATTGCTTTTTTCATAAACGCTTACTCTGCAAGGCATTAAAGACGATACAATTCTTTCATCGTCTTTCGATAAAATTTTACTTGAATGTTTTGGATTACATAAGGCAAAAACTTTTATTGGCAAAACTTCTGTACCATTCTTTTTTAGTGTTTCTTGCAAATCATGAACTGCTGAAACCTTCCAGGCTTTTTTCTCAATTTCAGCTGTCAATTTTTCAACTGTTTCGGCAAAATTGTATTTGCTTTCATTTTCTAAAAACATTTGTTCGTTTTTTTGAGCAACTTGTGTTTGTTCTTTAGTGTCTTTTGATTTTGCTTGTGCAGAACTATTTTGTTCCATTAAGAAAACCAGGACAAAACAAATTGCTGCGCTGAGAATCATTTTTTTAAACATAATATCAGAATTAAATATTTTTCCCTACTCATAAGGCTTTTCGGTTTCGCCCCGTTTTTTTAAGTGGTCTCTGGTCTGCACTTTTATATTGTTAATCCTGTAGGTCTTCCAACTACAGGAACACGACATTTACACGACATATACAATTATCAGACCCTAAGTTCAGTATAGTCTAGCAACACTTCAACATGGAGAGCCAATCACCATATAGCTAGTCAGCGGCTGGCATTTTGTGTCTTAGATTTTCAATGAGAATTCTGATTCCATCTTTAGGTTGCGTTGCTACAATGCCAAATCGTTTCTCAAATTTAGTGCTGTCGAAAAAATAATCCTGCTCATATTGGTAAAGCATTTCAGGAAACTCTTTCATTATCGGAATAAACAATCCCAGGATCCGGATCATCCATAAAGGCACAGTTTGAATTTTAGCTTCTACTTTCAGCTCGTTTGCAATCAGCTGAATCCAGTTTAGATTTGATAATTTTTCTTTGCTTGTCGGAACATGCCATACCTGGTTATATGCATCATTCGTGTTTCCAAGTATTGCAGTTGCCCTGGCAGCATCCGGGGTAAATGTGTATGTGTGAATTTTATCGGGATCACCAAAAGCCTGTGCTTTTTTCCCTTTCATGAGATTATCAACAACCATCATATTAAGAGCACTGCTTTTATTTTCAGGTCCATAAAAATCAGCCGATCTGGCAATAAGTGCAGTCAGAGCATTCTTTTCCACTTCATTCATTATCATCTCATGCAGTTCCTTTCTTACTTCTCCTTTTTTACTTGGAGCTTGAATAGGTGAGGTTTCAGTCATGTGCGGTATTGCAGATTTTGAATACATATAAACATTATCAAAAAAAACAAGTTTGGCATTATGCGTTTTACATGCATTAATTACTGATTTCAGAAATGGTGGCCAGGTTTTTTGCCAAACACTTAACTTGTATTCGAAGCCAATAACAACATAAACTACTTCACTTCCGGCAACTGCTTTGTCAATCTGGCTTAGATCATTCAGATCAATAGGGAAAAGCTCATCTGTCTCGTTTATTTTTTTGGGGTTTCTGCTGACCAGTCGAATCTGATCAGTATATCCTTTTAATTCTCTGGCTAATGGTATTCCAATAGCCCCGCCGGATCCAAGTATTGTTTGCATATTGTCTGATTATTTTAATAAATTCTTAAAAGCTGATCCAAAAATTAAATAGCTGGTATTTCCTCCAATCGTGCCCTCGTTTTGTCCCCACAGAAATGGCCAGTCATCGTAGTTTTCAAAGTGGTCGGGTTTTCTGAATAATATCCCCGGCGCAACATTGCCCGGAATAAATGAGAAATCAGCCCTGTTATTACCATAAAAGACTGCTTTGGGACGAGCAGCACCCACCGTTGCAACTAATGAATAATTGTGATACGGGTGGCAGCCAAATAGCCAGTTGGTGGTCTTGAAAGCATGGCTGGCGTCGACAATATCAGGGAAATATTTGCTGGCAAAGCAAATGGTGGTACCAAAGCTCACCACGTCTCCGCTTCCTGCCCAGTTACCGAGGCCGATTGGTACTCCGTAGGGATTATCCTTTTCAAGTCCGTCGATATATTCTTTGTACTTTACAACATATGGACGGAGCTTTTCTTTGAAGGATGCGTCCATGTGTGGTATGGCATTTAATGCCGTCAATATGCTGACACTGACATTACGGTCAAGTGCTGGCCATAAAAGTTCCTGAAATTTATCGATATATTGTTTCTCCCCGGTTGAGATGTAGAGTTGAAGATTGGTGCCCATATCTGCTGATCCGCCACCCATTCCGCCACGACCCTGCGGCTGTTTCGCGAGTAATTCCGTAGCTTCTTTTAAAAGCCTTTTTGACTGTTCCAGGGCTCTTGCCGAAAGATCGTCGTTATATCCCTTCAACGCCCGGCTTGCTGCAGCAAACATCGTTGCTGCCCTGAGATCGAGGCCGGCATTACGGCTCGTAAATGCCCACATACCATCCTTAACTCCGCTCGAGCGGCCGTCAGCGGCTACTTCGTAAGGGCCAAGGTTCGGATTATAAGGAAGGCCGTCTGTTATTGCGGCGGCGTCACCAAGGTGATGGTAATTATCGAGAACAGAGTTAGAAAGAGTTTGTGCCATGTGGCCGATAATCTCTGCCTGAGCTACGAGGTTCATTGTTCCATGCTCGATAAACTGTAACACGTCTGGAGTCCCGTCCGGACGATGAAGATCAACATAACGTTGCTTCTGATCAACAAAAGTCTGATCGCGTAATGGTTTGAAAGATTCCCATGTCTGAACAAAGTTCTGCACCACGCCAATATTCGCTCCTGTCTCGATATCAAAATCTCCGGCGTCGAAGAAACCGCCTGTGTTTAATCCGGGGATCAATTCCAGACCTTTATATTTGGTATCGGTCGTTGGTCCCTGCCTGTGCATGTCGAAATGATCGGTGGGTGCCGGAGCCTGGAGATAACCATCCTTAAAAGGCTCGCCGTGCCACACCCTGTAAGCCTCGTTTACGAACATATGATTCATATGTATCGGGATCCATATATCGCTGGTGGCATCGGTAATCTTATTGTAAACGTTATTTTCTATTAAAAAGTTATTTGTTTTAAAGTCGCCATACTGAATATAATATATACCGGGGGTGTTAACTGAAGAAAAATCGAATTTTACATAGTGATATTTGTAATAGTCACCCCAGGAAACGATATTGCCGCTGAATACTTTGGCAGCATTTGCCGTCGTCGCCTACTTTATATATCGATGCTTTTGCAAGAGGTTTGTCTTTCTTGTCAAGTTCAATGACAGAGACTTTTTGTTGCGAAGGGAGGTAACCCACCTGAGAGAAACCGATATTTGGCTCTCTTATCCAACCCTTAATGGCATTTGGTTCAACTGTCCAGGTCAGGACCTTGCCTGTTTTTCCCGCCGGAAGTAAACTGCGAACTACAAACCAGCCGTTTTGTGCCAGTATACGGCCGTCGAAAAGCATAAGATCGGCATCAGTCGAGGTGATTTTTACCAAACGTTCGGGGTCATCGGGTGCAATAAGAATGCTACGGCCGGTTTCGAGAGGAAGCGGATCGATAAATCTGCCTGTCCCCCTGTCGTCGGAAGTCACATACCCCTTGAATTGCTTAAGTTTTTCACTGTTAGGCTTCGTAATGGTGTTCCCTACAACATAACGCGGAAATCGATTGTAACGCCCATCCATCAAATAGGTCTTTCCCCAGTATTGCGAGGGCAGAAACTCAAGATTAAACCCGGCACTCCCTTCAAGTGCTGCGGGAACAGGTTTATCGAGATAAACAGATATCTCAACACCTTTACCCCTGGCAGTGACAACCACTCGTGAATCAAAATCGTAATCTTCATACCTTAACACAGACTCAATAGTTTTCGACACACTGTCTACCTTTCGGGTTGGTATTTCAGGAACAAGATCCCACTGCTCCGGAGTGTTGGAAAGTCTCACAGCTCCGCCTTGTGCTGTTCTGACGCCATGGTGAATCAATTCTATACCGGCGGTCTTCTCATCGTTAAAACCTCCGGTAAAAAGATTATTGTACACAAGGACATTGACGCCCTGCGTCTCGAAATACTTAAGTTTATTGAGTATCAAATCCTGGCCTGAAACATAATTGCTTGCCGCTGATAGCAGCACTACAAGTGATAAGAATGTTAGTCTTTTCATATTGATTAATAATAATCCGCATTATAGCCTGTTTTATCTTTCAAGATTGTAAATATATTTGATTTCACCTTCCGTTAAAGGTCGGTTATAAAGCAAGACTTCATCAATATTGCCAGTCAGATATGGTACAATATAGGGTTTCATAATCAGACAGTTGCCGATTACAAAGTTATCAATGCCAGAAAGGTCTTTAAACCAGTTGCCATTATTGCTTCCTTTTACAATTGTTAAAGATTCTTTTTTGCCATCTACATAGATTGACCAGCTGTGTCCATCTGAAACCAATGCAACATGGTAGTAAATATCCTGAGATATTACTGTAGAGCCATTTACCCAGTTTGCAGAATCAACTTCCCGTTGATAGACACCCAAGGTATGAGATCCTGGATCCAATCGGAGCAGACTTATGTAGTTCTCAATAGAATTTATATCGCCTACACTTCCTACATATTGTGTATGGTCAATGTCGTCAAATTCTACCCATGCCAGAAAGGTTCCTTTTTCATTGCCCAGGAAGTTTGGATTGTCAACTTTTATGTAATCATCTATATCATTAAATTGGAATGATTCGTTTGGCATAAAATATCTGTCACGGACAGAAAGCGCGCCTTGAATAATTCCATTGTTATCATTTCCACTTAAATCATAAGCCTTGCCATTTGAAAACGTGTAATATGCAACCAGTCCTTCTTTGGGATTTTATCTGTCCTTTCTTTATGGCACGAAGAAAGTAAAAATATAAGGGCACCAAATAGCACGAGGATTTTCATGGGATTCTTATAGTTATTTTTTGTTGTTAGTAAAATTGGTAAAAATTGAAGTCAGATACAAATTGTCAGAAGAACAAAATCATTGCTCAAATGTTAAGTAAAATAAAGGAGGATAATGATATGGCAAAATATGTAGATGGATTTATTTTAGTAGTCCCTGATAGTAAGGTCGCCGAGTACACGAAAATGGCAGAAGAAGGAAGAAATTCCTGGATGAAGCACGGAGCGCTTTCATACTTTGAATGTAAGGGTGATGATTTAGTTACCAAGGATTCCGGTGGCGGAAAACCTCTTGAATTTACAAAACTGGCAAATTCCAAACCTGGTGAAAATGTCTGGTTTTCTTTTATTGTATTTAAATCAAAAAAGCATCGCGATGAGGTGAACAAAAAGGTAATGGAAGAAATGAATGAAATGTATAAAGATGCTAAGGATTTCTCGATGCCATTCGATATGCAGCGCTTTACCTACGGCGGATTTGAAGTTGTGGTTGAAGGTTAAAGAGGCGTGATCCCTTCTAATTTTGCTTTTCCGTTTTTCAGGAATTCGTATGTTATCCTGTCAGTTTTGCTTAGTTAGGAGTCCGGAATATTGGGTTCTACCAGGCGTTTCAATTTGTCTATAGATTCTTGCCAGCCTAAATAGCACATTTCAATTGGAATTGAATCAGGTATGCCTTCCTGGGTTACGAAAAGTTCTGTTCCGCATAAAACTGACTTCAGACGGATAGTTGTAATCATTTGTCCCGGCAAATTCGGGTCGTCAAACTGGTCTGAATATTTTAATAATTCATTGGGTATTATTTCCAGATATTTGCCTCCGAATGAATGACTGTTGTCTGTAGAAAAATTGGTAAACGACATTTTATATGAACCCCCAACTTTTGCATCTAAGCTGTGTACTTTACAAACAAAGCCATAAGGTGGTAACCAGGATGCCATAGCATCAGCATTTACGAATGCCTTAAATACTTTTTCTACCGGAGCTGTAAAAACTCGATGTAGGTTTACAGTGTTATTGGCCATATTAATTCTTATTAGTGATTTCAGTTGTAATCAATATTCTCAGTTTTCCTTTATTGATTATTTATGCGATAATGTTGCATCTATTCTCCATTAAGACCTGACACAAAACCATCAGGCGATGAATGCATGAAGAATATTGATTTTCTCATTTTAAACATAAATTAAAATGTATCTTGAAATTAAACAACTGAGTTAAATAAATGTTTCGTACATTTTTCAGGTTGCAACCAACGGCCAGGTGATATGTGTTGATACTGATACGGTTCCCGTCCCGATTACTGTGGGGAGCTGTCTGGAAGGCGGAGGAGGCTGAACAACTTACCTTTATCGTCCGAATGACCATTGGGTCTCATCCCGAATGCAAAAAGCGTGCAGAGTTTTAAATTTTAATATCCACAATGGGATTAGACCATTTTAAGAGCCAGTGTAATTTTTTCTATCATAACAGCATATTCTGCATCAGAAAGAGCAACTTTTTGTGGGTTCATTTCGAAAACTCCTCCAAATCCATATCCATCTTTATATTTTGGAACAACATGCATGTGTAAGTGAGATATGGTATCAGCATATGCACCATAGTTGATTTTAGTTGGGTTAAATGCTGCTGCTATAGCTTTTCCTACAGTTGCCACATCGTGCATAAATGCATTACGCTGTTCGTTGCTCAATTCATGAAACTCAATGGCATGGTTATTATATACTACGTTGCATCGACCCAAATATGATTGTTCTTTGAATAAAAACAATTGAGAAACTTCTAAATCACAGATTTTAATCATTAAACGATGCAATGTTTCATTGTTTTGACAATACAGACATTCAGAAATAGGTGTTATCATAATTATAATATTAATGTAGGGTTTGTTTTATCTTTCAGGATGTATGAAAACCGTGTCGGCTAATCCTTAATAAATCAATTAGTTGCTTTTATTATTAAACTCGCCGATATGCCAGAGTATTCCTGAGGGGTCGTGCATATAACATTCTCTGCCCCAATCATATTCACGAATTGGAGTTAGCTTTACACTTTTATACTTTGAAGTCAGGTCTAAGGCCCAAAGTTCTTGCCAATAGCGACCAACATCTTCAACTTCAAGAAAAATCATTGAATTATCCACCCAATCTTTAACATAAGCATCCTGTAAATAAAAACCTACACCATCTGTCATGAAATAAGACATATTCTTAAACAAAATACTTTCTTTAAATCCCAGGTCAAGATAAAAATTCCTTGACTGTTCAAAGTTTTTAGCTCCAATGAAGGGTCGGATTGAGATTGCTTTATGTTCCATAATTTGCTTTAGTTTTTTTTTCTAACCAGTTTGACCGTTTTAATAGAAAGAGTAATTATGCTGACGAGAATCCAAACTGAAATTATCAAAGTCGCGATTAAGCTAAAAGAGAAATCAATATCAAACTGAAATTGCTGATGTTGAAACTTCCACTCCTGGTCCTCTTTTACCATAATTCCTGTTAAACGCAGAGGAATTACAAGCAGACTGGACAAGTCAAATTCGACATAACCTTTAGTTGAGAACCATGCTGTATTATCTAAAGATGAAATGTTAGCACTGTCAATTTCAAATTTGCAATTACCCCAGGATTCCCAGTCCGTTTTTACCAATTGGGTTGCTTTTTCATAACCCGGGTAAATTTCATTTGGCATTGTGCCAAGAATCAGAATGTTTTCTTTTGAGTAAAGCGATTGCATAAACGTGTCAATGTTTCCAGGATCACGTTTAGAATAACCATTTTGAAATTTTTTTAGTTGCTCAATTATTTCCATTCTTGTTGAATCAGGGGAATTCCCTTTAGAATAAAAAGCTTTTGCAGGGGATAAAATTACTTTCTCATCAGCTTTTTTAAATACCCTTGTTACAAGAAAAAGAAGTATGAACAATAAAAATACTCTCGCAAGAATTTGAATAATGTCATTCATATCTGAACTGTGTATTACTTTGTATTAATCAATTTGTGATTAAATATCAGCAATTAATGGTAAAGTAAAACTATAACTTTATAAACTGTTCATTTCATTTTACCGTTAGCTAATAAATTCGCTCAATTAAAGCTTGCGGCCCGGCAATAAAGGGGGCCGGGTGTTAAGAACCGGACGAAGTGAGCTCATGAGCGAAGCGAATAAACAGCCTTGTAGTCCGCCGGTTGCCGGAGGAGGCTGAACAACTTACCTTTATTGGCAGTGTTAGCGGATCGTTGTTTTATTATCATTTTCTCTGTATTCCAGAATATCACCTGGCTGACAGTCTAATGCATTACAAATAGCTTCAAGGGTGGTAAACCTGATTGCTTTTGCTTTTCCGGTTTTTAAAATTGAAAGATTCGACAGGGTTAAATCAACTTTTCCCGACAGCTCATTAAGCGACATCTTTCGTCGCGCCATCATTACATCTAAGTTTACTATGATTGGCATGGCTTATACAGTTAAATCGTTTTCATTCTGGATTTCAACTCCTCTCGAAAAAATAGTAGCTATAACATAAATTACAGCCGCCATTAATAAAAATGCACTGCCGTCTTCCCAGAATTGATTCAACTTGTCGGTTTCTAATCCGTAATGCACCATACTTTGTGATATTTCACGGGCTATAAGACTTAAGATCCCTATTTCCAGAGTGATGTAACTGATTTTTTTAATCTGGTCGGCAACATGGCTGTTGAATGGTTTTAACAAATCAATTTTGTGTAAAAGCATGATTACTACATAGAACAGATATGCCTTTAAAATCGAGATTGTCAGGATAAAACCGTACATACCGAAATAAACCCATATGTTAGTATTATACATTTGGCTTAAGTCCAGCTTCTGATAAAGGTTATGGACAAATTCAGGCTTGAAGAGACTGAAAACAAAATTGACTATCATGGCTCCGGCTTCAATGCACAAGCCAACAAATATGATCCAGCTAACTATTTGCAGGCCTATAAATACGAGATTGTTTCTTTTTGTCATAATATTTAAGTTTAAAATTATGGCTCAAAGATAATAAATATTTATTGATAAACAATATAAATATCATAAATATCAAAAAATATTAAAAAGAATAGATATTCAAATCTTTTTATTTTCTTATGAGATGGTTGTCACTGTACATATAGACCAACGGTCAAATTATTTGTATGTTTATCTGGTGGATAAAACTGAATGCCAAACCGGTAACGAGAATGACCGCTAACGGCCCGGCAATAAAGAGGGCTGAGCTCACGCCGAAGCCTGGCGGAGGAGGCTGAACAACTTACCCTTATTGTCCGTGTTAGCTGTAGACATTTAATTTATAATTAATGTATTATGTCTGGCTGGGGATTACTCGTTCTTTAAGATCCAACCAAAAAATTCTTCTCCCATGTCCCCATAGACAGAAAGAGACATTAGGTCTCCAAAGTTCTTACTATAATCTTTAACAACAGATCTTACAAGATTTTTGTCGCCAGTAAATTTATAAACAAATGTTTTTGTAAACCAATAACCTGAATTTGTTGGTTCTTTAATTTTACTATTCTCAATCTCGAAAAAGTTATAATTCCCATCCTCAAGATTGACCTCTGTTGCTCCAGCTGCTTTAATGCTGTTTATGAAGTTATTTACTTTGTCTACTGATGAAGAGTTATGATAACCCACAGTACCCCAAATTGTATTTACTGGAATCCTCTTAAGTACTGGTCCTTCTATTTTAATTTGTAATAGATCTTTCATCTGAAGCTTGAATTCATTGGAGGTGCAAATTAGCTTGCCGGTCGAGATGTTGGTACCAATTTTAAATTCAATATCATATGACTTATTCTGGATATTTGTTATCGGAATTGTTGAACTAGCAGGACCTATTGCAGTTAAACAGATAGTAGGGGTGTAAACTCCAAGAACCTCAACTGTTATTTTATCTGTTTTGGTTTCAGAATTAGTTATAAGATAATAGTTTATACACGGATAAGCTTTATCCGTATGCAATCCAAGTTCAAAAGATCGTATAGGATTACCCAAATCTTCTCTCATTTTGACTACGATGTCTGATTCAACCACTTGGTAGTCATATTTAGGTGTCTTTTCACAACTTGTCAAACCAAGTATGGCAAAAACTATGAATATTGTTTTTTTCATTTGTTTGAGAATGTGATTTGATTGCATCAAAATATGTGCCATGTATCTCGATGCATCGTCTCGTTTACAGCTAACGGCTACGTATATGAAACGTTTGGCATTGAGAAGCACTTTCATGACAAGTCGCTACAAAGCCAAATAGATGTAACACCCTTGAAATTAGCACTATCCGCCAAATGTTTTATATACGATGTTGGATGTCGTTTTTAGTCAACAAAAAGAAGTTCTCCTTTCGTTAAAGTATAGAAGAGGCCTACTATTCTTATCTCTCCGTTTTCTTCCATTTCTTTTAAGATTGGGCTTTTTGTTCTGATAGTTGAAATTGCGTGTCTTACGTTATTTTCAGATACAAGCTTTACAAATTCTTCATTCTTGGAAGTCATATTACCCTTGTAGTCTTGGCTCATTTTTATAGCAGGTTTTATCTTTGAAAGGGTTGTAGTCAGGTTTCCTAATTTAACATCGTCTATAGCACCAATTACTGCCCCGCAATGTTGATGCCCCATTATTATAATTAATTTTGCTCCTGCAACTTTACAAGCAAACTCCAAACTGCCTAATAAGTCTTCGTTCACAAAATTGCCAGCAATACGACCAACAAAAATATCTCCAATTCCTTGATCAAAAACATCTTCAACAGGTACACGGCTATCCAGACAGCTAACCACTACCGCTTTAGGATATTGACCAAAGGCAGATTTACGTATTTGCTCTGAGTGATCTCGATGAGTTAGATTATTGTTTCTAAACCGCTCATTACCATCCAGAAAATCCTGTAAGATCTGATCAGGTGTTAATTTAGCCCTCTCCTCAGCACTAATAATTGTTTTCACTATTTTGTCAGGGTTTTTTTGTTCCTTGTTTAATTCATTCTTATTAGCTTCCATAATATTTCATTTTAAATTATTATAACTAAATGTCTGTTTTAAAACTAAAGTTAAGCCCTGTCTTTGGTAAGTTCTTTCTTTAACCACAAAAAACCATTTTCCATATTGTCGAGGAGCTGTTTTTGCGGAATTAGATTTGGAATTATATCTATTGACTCTAAGCATATCTTCAGGTTGACTTTGTAATCCGATAATAATTACTTGCAATCCCTTTTTATTTAAATCAAACAGAGTTTCTTCCAAAGCATACAAACCTGTTTGATCGATGTAAGGAACACGGTCCATTCGAATAATCAAGGATTTTTATTTTGTCATCCATATTTTTAAAGAGCTTCATAAAATGGGAAGTAAAGCCAAAAAACAAAGGCCCGTAAAGGTGCTTAACATATATGCTGTCTTTGAATTCTTCGAACAACTGTTTTTCATCATCCCATGGTTGCTCTTCTTTTAAATCAGCGAGGGTAGAACCCGAAGTGCCTTTTTCGGCTATATCACCTGAACGTTTCATAAAGAGCACCGAAGCTAAAATCACTCCAATAGCAACTGCATAAATAAGGCTACCAAAAGTTGTAATTAGCAAAACAATAATCAAAACAATTGCATCAGCTCTGGGAACATGTAATAAGTGTTTTAATCCCTTTACGTCAATAATATTGAAGCCAACTGGAATAAGGATTCCAGCTAAAACCGGTATAGGAATAAAGGCAGCTAACTTTCCTGCTCCAAGAAGCACAACCAGTAGAAACAAGCCATGAATTACTCCGGAAAGGCGCGTTTTTCCACCAGAATTGATATTCACAACTGTTCCCTTAGTAGCACCTGCTCCTGGTATTCCACCAATCAAACCAGACACTGCATTACCGATTCCCTGGCCAATTAATTCACGATTACTGTTGTGTTTAGTTTTTGTAATATTGTCTGCAATGACAGATGTAAGCAACGAATCAATTGATCCCAATACTGCTAATATGAGTGCATATTCTAAAATTATTACATAAGCTTTAGTATCAATATTGAAAAGCCCATCTATTCTTAAGGATGGTAATCCCGAAGGTATCTCACCAATTAGTGGAACATCTAATTTAAAAAAGTAAGCAACAAGAGATGCTGTTATAAGCGCAACAAGGGTGCTGGGAATGGACTTGTTAATTTTTGGAAATAAATAGAAAATTAATACTGTTATCCCTCCAATCCCTATTGCAGCTAAATTAAATTCTGAAAACAAACGCGAGATGTCTTTTACAACATCAAAAGTGGATGATGGTGATGATATCCCTGCGAACGGATATATTTGTAATAAAATAATAATAAGCCCTACGCCACTCATAAATCCAGAGATTACCGGATATGGGAAATACCTAATGTAACTGCCAATATTTATTAATCCAAAAAATATTTGAAACAGACCTCCGAGTATAAAAGTAGCCACTATTATGCCCATCGCATTTTCAAGACTTCCAGTTATACTAATTGCAATTGCAATAAATGTGGCTGAAACTACTGTCATTGGACCAGTAGGGCCACTGGCCTGAGTTTCGGTACCACCAAAAGCTGCGGCTAAAATACCAACTGCTATTGCTCCATAAAGTCCTGCAATGGCTCCCATGCCGGATTGTACACCAAATGCCAGTGCCAAAGGTAAAGCTACTATCCCGGCAACTAGTCCTCCGGAAAGGTCTCCTTTCAGGTTTTTAAAATCATATATTTTTGTTATCATAACATACCTATTTTTAGTATTGTAACTCTAATATTAACCAAAAAATTAAAATTTTGTTAACTGGATTGCTATTCATTTTATCTATTGCTATTCATTGTTTTAGAAATTCAATATAGTATTCATTAACAACACCCTGATTTATCTTGCGTTTAAACCATATTATAACAAATTACTTTGTTAATTAAGACATTAGAGTTTTCTTTGGTTCTGTGTTTTGATAAATG
>CAVXUP010000007.1:0-90883 GCA_963765005.1 uncultured Bacteroidales bacterium | reverse complement strand
AGTTACAGATTATATGCACCTTCAACACAGATCTTTCGCGCATTGATCCTGCTCTCCTGCGAAAAGGGAGACTAATAGCACTTTATGAATTCAAGGAACTTGAAAAGGAAAAAGCAAATAAGCTTGTCTCCGGCCTCGGACTAAAGATCCCGGTGACCGGACCTATGTCGCTGGCAGAAATCTATGGACATGTAAGTCATGGATTCGATTATGTTCCAAAGTCAGTCGGAGGGTTTAAGAAACAATAGAAAAAGGCAGTCATGATAATGAATGATACTTTAGACATTCCCGTTGATACATGAATTTGATCCTAGCCGGTCAATGCGGAGGTCCGGTACCCGTTTATTATTGAAAACGATATTCCTGCCCTCTTCAGCAGCATAAATGATGAACCCTTTAATACCAGAACATACTCTCAATGCAATAACCTTGCAATACTTAACTGGATCAGAGAACTGAAGGTTCCAAGAAGAAATATTTTTACCAGATATCGTTTATTGCTTTTACAGGAGAATAAAAAGATCTTCAGATGGTACGCCTGGTTGAGTAAGAACCTTCTCTTCTATGCCAATGAAGACTATTTCCATGTCTTTTATTCCGGATCAGTTCCTGAAAAAAATATGCAGGAACTGTTTGGCATAATTGAATCGCGCTTTCAGAAGGAGGAATATAGGAACTGTGTTTATTATATTGATGAATCACAGTTTAATGGCACGAAAATCCTAAGCCTCAGCGACAAGTTCATTGATCCTTCAGTTCATTATAATGATGATATTAAAGAATTTGAGGAAAAGATTACTGCACATCTGGGGCCGGATGAAGCAAGCGGACTTATCCTTCTTGCCGGAGAACCCGGAAACGGACAGTCAACATACTTGCATTACCTGTCAAGAGTACTGAGGAGACGCTTCCTCTACCTGAGTAAATGGGATGCTCCCGGATTTGACATGGAGCATCTCGATTACATGGATCATGCGAGGCCCCTTCTGATACTTGAAGATGCTGATGAATATGATAAAAACAAACGCACATATAAGGGCAGTCTGGGTCAGTTTGTGAAGGATCTGCTTCATGGCAATATCTCAAAAAAGATCAAAGCAGATGCCGGTCATCATAACCCTCGACCGTCCTTAAGCCATTACCCGAAGCTTGCTCAGTGCGACAGTCCTTATATAGTTGCCAGGTATGAGTTTAAACCTCTCGCAGAGGAGAAAGCCAGGTCACTGGCACTGTCACTTGGAAAATCGATTGAAATAAAAGGACCGCTTTCTTTGCATCAAATTTTTCATAGTTGATTATTAGTATGGTTAAGAATTATAATCATGTATTAAAACCTTGATAGAAGCATCGAAATTAGAAAAACGAAAAAAATGTTTACAGAAATCAACGGAATCAAAGACCTCCTGAATTCGGAAGGCCCTATCCTCAGAATAGTAGAAAAAGCAGATGAAGAACCTGACCAGCATAACCTTTATGTCGAAGGAGTTTTTAGAAATGATGGCTCCAGAATATTATGCAAGATAAATGCTGAGACGCTAAAAATGTACCTTAACGGTCGACTAAGAACCAAGGAGTTATTCCTGATAAGAAGTGATGAAAAATACATTGCCCGAAACGGCAATGAATACCATACTGTAAGGTTCAACGAAGATCTAAGATCACGGCTAAACGAAGAGACTCAATAGCGGTAATTATTTCTATACCGATATGCCTGAAGGAATGAGATCATCCGCTGATCCTTTTGAAATAATGAGAATAGTTAATCTCTTCTGGTAAAAAACATTAGTAAGGTGGTACGGCTGTACGAATCTACGATGCTAACCGGACCATTTCATTAAAGAACAACACATAGTTTACAGGAATACAAAAATTATTAAATTGACTAACTTACGAATCACTATATCGAAAACATGGAAGATTTTGATGACCCTTTTTTTGATGAAGAACGGCTGGCAACATCAAGCTATTATGACAAAAATAAAGAACTGATAATTCAGCTCATAACAGAGTCGATCAATGTGCGAAATATCCAGGAAATGGATAAGTTCTATGTCGATCTGAAGCCGGCAATAATTGCCTTTTGGGAAAACGATCTGCTCGAACCGGTTTCAGGAAATGAGTTGGTGAAATACCTCGAACAGACTTGCGTTTTCAGCGAAAGAGGGCCCTCTGTCGTAGCCTTTCTGTTTAAGTTCTGGATAGGTATTGAGAACTATGTGCCCGGGAATAGAGCGTCTGAAGACTATACAAATTATGTTCATTCCCTTATCCTCGCCCGTCTTATCGAACCTTCACAAACATATCATGAAAGCATTGGTCAGGATTATCACGACTGGATAAGGGGGATATACGACTCATTAATGGAAAAAGCCGGATTGGCTTAAGCTACGAAAATAAAAGCTCCTGAAAAAAGGATTTCCCTGTTCTCCGGCATTTTCCTCTGGGGCTAACAGCAACCGGCTTGTCAGAATTATGAAAGATCAATGAAAGTTTGTTTGCACTATTGATTAATTTTATTCATCCGGGAAAAGAGACAATTCGTCAATTAATTCTGACAATTTTCCTCCTTTTGCAACAAAAATAATTCAAATCCGTATCGGAATATAGAGTACTTCATTTTTTTCTGTCCACTCTCAGAATGCAGATAGACTGCAACCTGGTTGCTTTACTTTGTCAGGTATATGGAAGTAAGTAGTAGGCAGAAAGTAGTAAGAAGATGAATAGCTAAAAAGATGGCTTTGAGCCATTAGAAACAGAAACCAATTAAATCATTACATATGGGACCAGAAAAGAAAGACCCTTCAGAGAAGAAGAAACCGGAAAGGTTTCAGATAACCGAGCTATTCATGGCCCGTTGCGGCAAAAAGGACTGGAAAAGGACCTTCATCGGAAGCATAAACAGGGAGAAGGATGAAAAGGGCAATGAGATTGCAGTAAGCGGGAAATTCCCTGTATATAACGATGGCCATTTCTGGAGCAGGGCTTCGAGTCAGGATGAATTTGGGGTAATGATTGACGAAATAGTTGAACTGAGACTCGACTATGGCCTGCATAATGACCCGGGAGTATCATCAGCGATTGCTGATGAAAAGTTCTTTCATAACTGACATTTGCCTTCTCTGCATTTGTAATTAAAGCCATTACCAATCTATAATTGAATAATATGATAAAAGCAGATCAAGAAAGAATTTATAACGATGTAAAATTCCTTACAGAACTCAGGCCCTACAGGAACTATTTAAACATTGGGTCATTGGAAAAAGTATGTGACTACCTTATAAATGAATTTTCGAAGACAGGTCTGGAGGTTGAGGAACAGAAATGGATAGCGGAGGGGAATGTATATAAGAACATTATTGCCTCGTATAATTGTTCGAAACCACGGAAACTTATTATAGGAGCACATTATGATGTAGACGGCAACCAGCCGGGGGCTGATGATAATGCAAGTGCTGTTGCAGGTTTACTCGAGACAGCCCGTATGGTTTCCGCGAATGAACCTGACATTGATTATGGAATTGAGTTTGTAGCCTACAGCCTCGAGGAGTCTCCCTTCTTCAGAACCAGGGAGATGGGAAGTTACATCCATGCAAAATCGTTGTTTGAGAATAAAACTGAGGTTATCGGAATGATATGCTATGAAATGATCGGCTACTTTTCTGACAAGCCTCGGTCGCAGCATTTCCCTTACCCTGAGCTGGCTGAAATATATCCCGATAAAGGCAATTTTATTATGATTGTTGGTATCGATGATCATGAAGCCTTTAATAACAGGTTCCATGAATTAATGGCAGAAAAATCTTCGATTGATGTACAGGCAATAAATCTGCCTGCCGATAATGAATATGTGGATCGTTCAGACCACAGGAATTACTGGAAATTCGGATATAAGGCATTGATGATAAATGACACTTCATTCATGAGAAATCCAAATTATCACAAGCTCTCAGATACAATTGATACCCTCAACTTCGGGAAAATGACGGAGGTGATCAACAGCTCATATAATGCTATCGTGAAATTTGGCTAATAAAATTATAACCATCCGACAAAAATTATATGGAAAAACTACATATAAAGGGTACAACTAAAGGTCCTGAAATACTTTTACAGAAAGTTACAGGTTAATCATAGCGGGAAGAATCATTCTTGAAAGTTCCCCTGAAAGAAATGATGCGGAAATTCATTTTTCCCCTATTGAGAAAAGGATAGATGAATATATTAAGTCGCCTGAAATGCCGCTTGAAGTCTCCCTGCTTATCGAGTATATGAGTGGTGAAGGCAGGGCCCGGTTATTGAAAATGTTCAGGAAGTTATCCGCATCAAGGGACAAGCTCCCGGGCCTTACAATTGACTGGTATTACGAGAGCGGGGACCCTGACTGGAAAGAATATGGTGAGTGGTGGTCGGAGCTGGTAAATCATCCATTTAACCTGAATTGAAGTTGAAGACATGAGGGAAAATATCAAAGAAATTATTTCCTTTATTCCTGATCTATGAAAAAAGATGAGTTTATTAAAGGTCTGGCTGAAGAAAAGCGCGCGACCCTGTTAAAACATTTCAATTCACTTTACTCGGTGAAAATTCTGGACCTGGGGAAAGATGAAGAGAGCATTATCTATCTTGCCTGGCTCTGGAAAAACGGCCTGGTAAATAAAGGTGAGAAAGGGTTTTATGTCTTTGATGAGACGATAGCCGGAGCCAGCCTGGCGGATTATGAAGATATTTTTATTGCTGAAGAGATATGGATACCGGGCAGCTACAATCTTGAATCAATACATATGCAATATGAATTCGACCAGTTGATGAAGATTCTATAACTCCAGTTTTGAATCGATCAAAACCAACAGAGTCTCCTCCACAGCCTGCATATCAATAAGATAATTTCCATGTGAAAGTTTTTTCCGTCTGGATTCTTCACGGATATCCATCAAGCGTGATTTTATCGACAAAGCCGAGCTGTATGCCTCCAGATCTCTATGTGCTCCGAAATAATTCGCTGCAGCATCAACAGCCTGCTGGACCTTCTTTTCGCCAATCAGTGTTTTTATTTCCTCCAGAGCCGACCTGTCGGGCATCACTGTTGCTGGAATATCAACAAACAGGTGGATGAAGTTTATCCTTCCTGTTTTCTCTTTTTCAGGCTCAGCAAAAGTAATTCCATGCAGATAATATTCCTTCCTGATCTGAAGATCTCTTATTTTCAATATATTGGCAAAACACTTCATCGATCTTTCAAATTTTTCTTCAGGTATTTTACCATTAAGTGTTTTCCTTTCCTCTGTGCCATGCAGATGGCCCCAGTTGTAACCGATCTTAAAGTGCAGGGGCTTCACTCTGAAATCATCAAGCATACTGGCAAACGACTGTTCTTCGAGTAAACCTTCCTTATTATGGAAATCGAGCTCCTCTGCCGGTTTCCATACAGATTGAGGAAGCTCATACTTGTTTTTTGTGCCCGTCAGTCCATCATTAAAACCTATTGTATATCCAACCCTGTAGTTATAACCGAGTTCCTTCGGATGAGCCATACTGATACAGATATGTTTTGTTAAAGATATTCATTAAAACTGATCCCAGCGGTTAAGATACTTCGATAAATCCCTTTCAGTGTCTTTTCCCATGCAACGATCGGGATCATTCCCTCTGCCCAGGCCTCCGAGCAAATACCACTCTCCTTCTCCTGAAAGATCATTTGCCGCAAAAACAAAATTTCCCGGAAAAATCCATAAAAGTAATCTGTAGTAACCTGACCTTGTTGGCTTTAATGAAATTACCGCAAGAAAAGCATTTAAGTCAGCTGATTTGAAAATTAAGGAATCGGTTCTCCCTGATACAGGATTTCCCCAGATAAAACAAAAATAGTCATGAGGATATACAAAACCATCTGTCTTAAACCGGAATAACAGTACCGCTTCAGCATTATAAGCCGGATTGGGATGCCTCAGGTAATTCTGTTTTTTATCATCACAGGGATGAATTCTCCTTACAAGAAGAGCTTTTGATGCTTCATCATTTGAAATAATGAAATCTTTCCTGTTTTTTGCCGGATGAATATTCAGATTTATTCCCTCCATCCTTTTGACAAATTCCTTTTCAAAAAGACTTTTAATAAACCTCATCTCCTAATTCTCGAAATCAATTATAAAGTGATTAATGTGACTCATATAACTTGAATTCCTATATGTCGCAGATAATTAAAAGTTGGATCATAATAATCTGGACTACGTGTAGGATCTAATCTTTCCCCGTTTGGAACTACAATGACCATTCCTTGACGAGCTCTTGTTAAAAGAACTCTATAAGCATTTACTAAGTATTTTTCCGATCCTCTTTGATTATGTTTTTCCATTTAGTACCTGAAAAAGAAAAAGTATTCCATCCACTTTCAGAATATCGTAAATCTCCATCCCATGTAATACAAGCCCAATCTAATTCCAACCCTTGAACGTGAAATTCAGTTGCAACATCTTCCAAATAATATGATGAACGTATATCATCTTTATCATCTAAAAACCAATGAATCGGATCCATTGGTGATTTTACATCGATAGCAAATGGCTTTAATCTTTGCGCTTGAGAAGAAACTCGATGCCATATCTTTCTGTGCCTCTTGCTTTCTCCTTCAACCATTCTTTTGCTTTTTCTAAATTTCTTGTTAAAACAATTGGATAATCCTTGGAAATATGTGAAAGTGTTTTAACAGCTTCGTCGACTTTCTTATCTAAAATTTGCTTCACAAACAAAGAAACATTTTCCGCTCTATATGAACGCATTGATACTGCGAGATGAAGACTTGGGTTAAATTTGATAACACATTTGCTTCCCAATTTCCCGAAATTGGTATCAGATGCAGCTGCATTTTGCTATCAGTAAGATTTGGTGAGATTGCAATTTCCCAATGAGGAAATGAATCATATACTGCATTAAGCCATTGAGAATATGCCGGCCTCACCTGTATTTATTTCTTGCCCCCCACCAACTAAGGAAAACAACAACAGCCCAGTCTTTATGCCTATCCAAACAAGAAATTAGTAGACTCTGGCTCTGAATAATCTAAAATCCGGTTGATTTTTGTGCGTTTCAAAACATTCACCGCTCTGTTCTTTGTTCATGGGACGTTGAGCTTCATCAAATATAGCAACATGATCATAAGGAGGATTAGGATCTACCAAATATGACAATCACCATAATGGTGAATAGTTCTGAATAAATGCCTTAACTCCTTCTCTTGAGTCACCCTTTGGATATTTTATTTCCTAAAGCCTTCATTACGTAACTTTATCCCCTTGTCAAAGCTTCCTGAAGAACTGATACTAAGGGAGCATTTCCCGATAGAAACACACTCGCCGTTCCTTTTCTTTTTCTAATGTGTAGTGGCTACTTTTAATCTAACAACGGGTTTCACCTCGGCACCTGGAATACCTGTAAGCAAAACAAATAATTTCTTGACTTTTCAACTAGCATAATCAATTATCTGTGAGATAGATATTTGTAAAGTAAACCCAGACTTGACTGACATCTGCATCATTTCTTCTTGTGTAATGATTCTCCACAGAATGATTTTCATAAATAGAGCAACTGCCGCTTCAAGAATCGTTGGCGTTGGTGAATAACTCCCCTTTTGCAAAATCATCTCCTTCAATAGTAGACTTGTCAGAAAAGAACAACAACGAATTTAGAATTACAAATCGTAAATCACTTTTATTTGATTTTATGGGGATAACTAATTTATCATTGTGAGAAGTTGTGATAATTTCGATAAATGATGTTCTTGCCTCTGAGGCAATTAGAATTGGTACTAAAAGAGCATCGTGACTTGGCTTATGAAAATTCTTCAAATCAAGTGCATAGTCCCATACCTGGTCAACATTTGAGTATAAATAATCTTTTTCGCCGATCTTGAACTCAATTACAAATACAACATTTTCAATAATTACCAGACAATCAACTCTTTTACCCATTCGTGGAATGGAAAATTCAAAGAATATAGTTCCCTTTAACCCTTCTAATGCAGTTTTAAGAATTAATATCTGCTGTTCCCACGATTTATTCTGATTTATAGTCGAATCGAATTGATTTGAGAGTATTATTTCCCCAATGATTTTTTCAATACTTTTTTGCTGAAAGACTGCAATTGAATCTTTATAGTAATAATTTAGCATCTCATTTTTGCGATAAAAATATCTTTAAATACCAATATACTTCTAATTTGAACAAAAGTGCCCTTTCACTTGTAAAAACCAAAATTCATTGGAGGAAACCGTTGGATACCACCTATCATATTTAATAAATTTGTCTTACAATGCTGATATTTTTGTTTTAGTTATCCGGTTACCTGATCCTTCCAGTATTCATATATCATAACCATTGCCAAGGTATCAAGTTCGCAATAGCGCAGAAGGGCTTCTTTAGCAAGCTTTCGCTCAGCATCGCCCATCCTGGTGAACTGCATCCTGGCATAGGCGGTCATGGCGGCACCGCCGCTTGCAATAGTCTCATCAACTGAGAAATCTTCAGTCTCTTCGGGGTTCATATCTTTAAATACCGGGGCAAGCAATTTGTATGGATTTGCTACTTTCCCTGAATCATCAACCTTGTACCAGACCTGGTTTTTAAAGTTCCTGCTTTCAATCCCCCCTTCGACTCCATATACAGACTGTGAATACTTCTGCCTTATAAAGGAGCTTGTCTCAAGAACCGCAGGAAGGACGACCTTGATTGAATTCGAACCCTTCATTGCAGATATGATAGAAATAATTCTTCACGAGCTTCAGCATGTCAACCATATCCCTGTCCCCTGTCCATTGTTCCGTATTATCCTTGCCTGCATGAGTGATGGTCTTAATAAAATCCATCAGTTCATGACGATCAGGCACTGAGGCATCGGTCTCCTCACTGAGATGCCTCCAGATCTCAACAAGGAATGAATTTTCATGATCTGCATATCTGAAGATGGTCCCGTTGTCGTTTTCAAGCTCTTTTTTCAAAGCACGAACAAACTCAAAATTTGGGAAAAAGCCGGGTTCCACGTTAATGAACTCCCCGGAATGTTTTACAAGTCCGTCCCTGTCGACCGCATGATGACTGAACTGGAAGGCAATACCCTCATAAGGCCTTCTGTTGCGGTAAAACGGTATGGCTACCCTGTTTGTCTCAAAGTCAATGAAATGAAGGGGATATTTCCAATCTGACATTTCCTGTCTCATACTATCAAAGTCTAAGAAGGGTTCTTTTGTGTGCTCCCTTGTCATTTCAACCTGCAGCCACTGCCTTTCATTGGTAGTCATTTTACCATCTTTCGAAGGTTTAAAGTCGCCAATGTGGTTTTTAGTAATGTCCTTTATATGATATATTTTATCATCAATCAGATTTTGTTTTCTCCGGAAATTCCATAACTCAAATATATGAGGTTCAGCAAACTGATCATTATTCCATCCCAGTTCCCTCTTCCAGCATTCACGGAATCCGGAATATTTCCCCCCTCTTCTTCATTCACCGGGCAATCAAATTCACATTTTGCACATTGTGATCCCACCAATTTATCAATTAGCACATTATTGTTGTACTGGTCTGCATAATGCTTTACAGCAGTTGCAAAATCCACACCCTCCTCAAGCTCACCGAACCTCCCTGAAATGATACCATCAGCAATATCGTTAACATCAAACTTTGTAAGGATGGGATCGCCAAGTGCAGTCAGTGTAATGTCCCCTTGCCTTTCGACATGCACCCTGCCATTATCGTCCCGGGTGATAAAGAATTTCTGATTGAGACCATCCACAGTAGCTTTTTTATTCTTGTCGGCAAGCATAAGGTGAGCCTTTACTGTAAATCCAGGGAAAGCGCTCTTAATTACATGCTTCTGAAACGCAACATCATAAAGATATGGCTTCCATCCGGCAAGAATTCCGCCGCCAGCACTAAGCATTTTATCGGTATCATCTCCCTGAAAGGATTTTGATTTTACTTCAATCAGGTCGATGTGTTTTCCATTCTTTAGCGATGATATCAGCCCTTATAAAGAGGTTCTGATACTTAAAAGCTGCCTCAAATATTACAACATTTTCTCTTTGAAGAAGCTGGAGTGTTTTTTCAAGAGGCACATCATAACCTTTCTCTGATATCTCAATTCCGTCAGGAAAATAGAGCTTTGTCAGTTCACCTACCTGAAATCCACCTTCAGCAAGTGCTTCGAGGAAGTCATCCTCCTGCTTTTTATCTGGATATTCAGCCTTCCCTGTATAATACAGTTTAGCAGGGCACTCAAGTGCAAGTTTGAAACGGGATTTAGTGAGGTATCGCATTTGGTGTGATTTTTTTATCAAAGGAAACTACTTATTTTTTAGTCATGTGCAGACCAACAAGCTTGTTTATTAAACAACTGTGTCTGAAAGTGACCTTTAAAAAGCCATTGCTCTTGCTAGCCCTTCTGTTTTATATGATATTTCAATCATTAAGTGTTTGTTTAGTGTTTAATGTCTCTTTGATTTTTTAAGTTTCTTTTTCAGCTCAATACCCTTTTTTGTCAGCCAGTAATGCTGGTTCGGATGGTTTGGACTTTCGGGGAAGGTCATTTCAATATAACCAGTATTCCAGCGCCGGGATTATATAGTTAACTCTGAAATATTCATCACTCTTTAAATTTAGTGATTGCAGTTTCATTTCTTTTTATCTTATTTTCCAGAACCATTACTATTCTAATAACTTCTCCACTAACTTCTCCACTAACTTCTCCGCTAACTTGTCCGCTAACTTGTCCGGTAACTTGTCGGGTAGCTTGTCCGGTAACTTCATCGAACTCTACTTCATTCTTTCTCCAGATGATTAGTCCGGAAAATCTCTTCCTGAATAAAATCAGGCTCTTTTAACCCTTCCTCTTTGCACAGACGAATAATATCTCCTGTACCGGTACCAAGTCTTTCAATGTAACCTGACAGATACATTGGACCTGCAAGTAATGGATTTGCAGGTATTGAAGTATGAGGAAGCCGTGAGTTTTGCGGTATCCAGACCAAAAGGCAGACTTCCCGGATTCCATATCTCGAGTCTGTCTTTAAAAAGCATAACCTGAATGCTCGCATTGCTTGTATAATCGCGGTGGGCAACAGCATTGACTATGGCTTCAGAAACAGCTGCGGCGGGAAGTTCGTAATGTACAGGAGCCTGCGTACTTAAAGCACGGGTACCGACCGATACATCAATCTTAGACAAAACAAAATCTACAGCCTGATTTACAAGCTGGAACACATCTCCCTTATAGACCTGGTAGGCAGGGTATAGGTTTACTATCTCATTTCCGTGGAAGTGAGCACATCTTATTTCAGAACTTATAAAAAATCGCTGAGGTTTTTTGCCGAAAAGAAGAATTGCCAGCATTGCTTATACGATTATTATCCAGCAAATTAAGGTGAGTGAGTATGATTTCAGGAGTCGCTTCTGCCGATAGAGGGAACCCTCTTTTTGCCTTTGCAATATGGACAAACTCTTTTATTTTATCAGTATCCAGATCGTCAATTGATGCAGATAAATTCATAGTCGCATCAAATGGTCCGGTTCTTATATATTCTTTTTCTTCAAGGTATCTTATTAAAGATGCATAAACTGGCGGATTTCAGATCGGAAACATGATGAAAATTGTCTTCTAACAACAATTTGTTCAGCCTTTTTAATAAGTGCATACTTCTTTAGGATGCCTTTCATTAACATTGTGATTGCTGAGGAAAATCAACCTGGTTTTATGATGAAGACCTGCATGATCAAATTCACGTTCAGTTGGGGAAATGCCTTCAAAATCCTCATACCCGTACTGTTTTCCAAAGATCCCCAGATAAATGTCGCAGTTTTCCACCTCCCTTGGAAGACAGCCGAAGCCGAATGGTTGACTGCGGGCAGATTTTCAAAAACAAAGGGCTCAAAAAATCTGCCTAAAAGAGCATCAGTTGTAAGATAATCAAACAACAGTTGCCTTTCTTCTGCAAATTCACTTTGTACACTGCTGATGAAAACCTTTATTTTCTTCATCCAATAAAATTAGGAGAATTTATTGTGAAAATCAGCATGTTTCCAATTCTGCGGATTATCCAGGATATATTTATTAATCCGGTTAAATTCACATGAATCACGTATTATATGATCATAAAACCGGGTTTGCCATACATGCGACCGTGGTGTTTTCCTGTATTCATTGATCCGTTTTGTTACCACCGATTTAAACCCGGCAATAAATGATGATATTGATTTCGGGGGCCGGTATGCGATGCCGTGTTGTACATACGCATGGCTGTGATGAAACGCACAGCCGTGTTGAAACGCACGGCCGTGTTGAAACGAATGCCCGTTTTGTAGAGACGCACGGCCGTGCGTCTCTACGTTCCCGTCAATTGATTCATTAATTTCGATACGCAATATGGCATGTATATGGTTTGGCATTATTACAAATGAATCGCAGAATAATTCGTCACGTATTTCGAACGATCTAACCCATTCCTGATTTACAATCAGCCCTATTTCAGATAAAATCATTTCACCGTTCCGGATTTTACCAAACAGATGGCCATGGCCGTCTGTGCATATTGTAATGAAATATGTGCCGCTGGCGGAATAATCCCGCCAGCCTGCACGCGCCGTATCAATACGATATTTATTCTGAAATTTATTCAATAATAATAAATTATCCGACTCTTTTATTTCTTATGTATAATACAATAGCCACAAGTGACATAATTAGTCCAAGGCAATTGTTTTAGTTTTTTTTGAATATCGCTCATCAACCATAATTATTATACGTTGAAACCCCTCTTCTTGTTACACTTTCACTACTAAGTTATAGAACAAATCACAGAAAGCCTTTGAATTCCACATCAATCAGCCTGCTCATAGTCTTCCGGCTCACCATAAACCCTGCAGAAGAATTTTGGATGGTGGATTATAATCCTTTTTACGAATATGTCATTGATTTCGTTGAAGAATATCCACTTCCTTAATTAGATAGACAAAATTCCTGGCATTGGCATAATCGGTATCGGAATCAGACCAGTCGGGCCGGAGGTTAAAATAAATCGTATCGGACTTGATAAAATGGTTGTTGTATTTAAATACTATCCTCAACCAGTCTGCCTGCCCCCTCCCGCTAAAGTTGCTGGTATAGCTGCATTCGCTTAACGGCATGATTGTCACTTTGCCACGCAGAAATAAGAATCTTGTTCCGGAATTAATATTTACCTGTTTAACCTTAGTTGCAATAGCCTCTTCATCCAGGTTCCCGAACATGCCTGATGCCAGCACGGGGTTGGACAAATCCGCCACACAAGCTATATGCAGTTTTCCTTCTGCATACATATTCCTGAGCTCTTCGCTGGTTGCCCATGAATCTTCTTTTACTATTAACTCAATCCCGCTGCTCCCGTTCTCCGGCTCCGGAACCGGAGTGAGGTAATCATTGTTAAGAAGACCCTGCCTGCCCATCCTGTCATAGGCTTCGACTGCATTTTTTCTTGCCTCTTGCTGAATATCCGATGGTAACTCGTTAACGGAATGACAATTAACTATATCACCTTCGAACGACCTGTGTGACTGGGTTTCATCGTAAAGTATGTCTTCATACCTATTGAGATGATACACTGCCATAAGGTAAGTGAAGGCTCCCTCAGCTGAGAGGCCCTGAGCAGGCATCGCGGCATGCAGAATGAATCCCTTGTACATCCAGTCGTCGTGACTTGCAAATATCCAGAATTTCCTGGTGCGGTCGAGTACCAGCACCTGAGTATACCTGTCGTAAAACCTGCTATTAACAGTAAACCGGAAAGGATTGCCATATTCTCCCGTTGTTCGTTTGAAATTCAGGCTGAATCTATAATGCTCCGGATTATCCTCTCTCAGCCAGGCATTCAATTCCTTATTCGTTGCCTGTCTTTTGCTATTATTTAGATAGACTTTCGATGTTTTCCTAAGTGGAACGATGCTGTTCCACCTGTAATAGGGTATAAAATCTTCGCTTTCGCGCCCGCGTTCGACAAATACTTCCTTCCCGTTTATTTCAACGGAAGCCCATTTTATGCCCAGGCTATTCAGTTTAGCCATGTCCATTTTTGTTCTCTTACTTTCGTTTTCTTTCATATTTCGTCTTTTAAATGTTACAGATCCGTGAAGCCATAACCTGCCGGAGAGAGATACACAAACGTGGACTCTCAGCCTCTGCAGGAAGGGCCTAATCAAAATTGATCGGATCGGGATCTAATAACTGCTTTGGGCAAGCGTTAGAAAACGGGAATAGATGTCTTCGGTTTCGAGGAGATTGAATTGCCAGCCAAGTACCTTCGAAAACCACTCTCCGGTTTCCCTGGAATCATCATCATCCTTTTCATAATACCAGCTGACTGTTACCTGGCAATTCAACTTACTCATGGAAATTGCTTTCTGCAGGATTTCCTGCAGGCGTCTTCGTGCATATTTAATCATGAACTCTATACCAATTGAGATGTCCAGTGCGGCCTGAAGGATTTGAACAATAGTCATCCATCCTTCTGATTAACGGCTCGAAGTAGTCAATGGTAGAGGAACCATCGTATACTTCCAGAGCACGACCCCATATGAGGAGTTTCCCGTTGGTGTTGAAAATCATTTCGGGGGTCTTGCTTGTTCTGGCTATATAGAGGTTCTTCATAAATAATGTCTTTATTAGTTTGCAAAAAATATCAATCAACTATCTGTATCAACTAATGCCTCACCGGAGAAAATCGGACAGAACTTCATTGTATCTGTCGCTCTCAAGTACCGGGACAAGGGTTTGAACATCATCTGACAAAAAAGGTGTTCCCTTGCTCCTTCCGGTTGACTTGTCGGTTATCCAAAGGTTTTCATCCTTAAGGCTCGCCTCTGCTATTCCATCCGAATTGATACGGTCAACCTCAGAACGGACACGTTTCAGGTAGTCGCCTATAAGCTCGTCATAGGCTGTCCTAATCTCACCATATGCCTCAGCAAAGGGAGCATACGATTTCAGCTGATTGTACTCTGAAGGATGATTGCCTTTCATATAAAGAAGATACTCCTTTATGAAAAAATCGAACTCATAAAAAGCCGACATTTCACTCTGGGTCTGGGCAACCCATGTCAGCACTCCCCTGGCATCTGACTCTTCAGCCTCCCTGTAGGCTTGCAGCATCTCGTAACTGAATTTTGACCCGAGGTAATAGGCATTCAATTCATTCAGGAGTCCGATGACACCTTCTGTTTGCGTTGAACTCTCGCCTTCGATATATGTGTCGTAGCGTGAAGACCTCAGGTTTGACGGGATGACTCTTGCCAGTTCGGATGAAGGGAACAGGTACTCCTCCCTGAAATCGATGTAAAACGATTTGGAGGGAGAGAGCCGCAGAATCATCTGGGCGCATTTATAGTCCATTTTAAGATTGTTCTTTACAATATAGGGATACAGGCTCTGGCGAAAGTAGCCATGCGCTATCTCGTGCACATTTGTCGACATTGTCTGAAGCAGCTCATAGCGGCTTGTACCTTCAAGATAGAAGAAGGCGTCTGCAGGCTTTTGCGAGACGGATGTCTGCCCGCCAACAAGAGGCGCCTCTCCAACCTGAGGAAGTTCATCATAAAGCATCAGGAGCATCCACGATTCAGGCGAATATTCGCTTGTGGCATTCTTTATCCATTCAATGTTCGCAGCTTCATCGCCGGTCAGGGATGAGAACCTGCTTCGGGTACTGCTGCCATTTGAGGGGTATTGATAGGAATCATCTCCTTCCTGCTTCACATCCATGTTAACCTGGATTTGATTCCTGATGGTTGTTCTGCTGCCTGATTCGCTGTAACTCCCGGAATATTCCCCTGATGGAACCATGCTGCCTGCGGACTCGTGATTCCGACGGGGACCATGCAGGTTCAGGACTTGAGTTTTCCGTGACGGCAGGGGCTGTTTCCGAAGCTGCCTTAATCTCATCGATTTGTCCTATAACCCACTCCTTTGCCTCCGACAGCTTCGCTGAAACGCTGATATTGTTCTCATCGAGATACTTCCATGCGGCACCTGCCACAAGTCCCAGAAAAATCAATTTCAGTAATGCTTTCATATATATTCCCGGATTTTGTTTAAGACTCACATCATATACATATACGGTTTTTATTTTTTTTTGTTACGTTTTACATGCCTGATATCTGAATTTTTTGTGCCTATTTGACGAATACCCCTTTTTTGCATATAAGTGGAAAAGGTATAATATCAGAGCTTTCCAATACGTATAAGCAATAAACCTAACTGAATGATTTGTCTTATTAGCATACATTATATATTTTTATATTACGATGCAAAGTTAGGTCACTGCATTGCAGTGTATCTGCATCCAAAAAAATATTCAATATGCCGGCAAATCTAAATGCAATGGTCCGCTACAAGACAATCAATGATTGCCTTTACGGAGGAAAGAGAAGATACTCTATACATCAGCTGATTGAGCGATGCTCGAATGCTCTTTCTTTTCACACGGGGAGGGGAGAGACACTTTCGGAAAGAACGGTCCGTGAAGACATAAGGGTCATGAGGGGCGACACGCTGGGATACAATGCGCCTATTAAACAGTACAAGGGACTATACTATTATGATGATCCCTATTACTCAATAAATAACGTTAATTTCGAAAACTCAGCCCTCATTCTCAAGATAATAGGCGTGCTGCACAAGGTAAGGAAACAGGTGGAGAATCCTGAGCTTGACCAGCTTCTGGAGAAACTCGCCGCATTGTCAGGTAAATCCCTTACACAATGGGACCTGTCAGATGAGACATTTGAATCGAATATTCCTTTTGGTTTCCAGGTAATAACGGAAAGGATGCCACGCATTCCATCCCGTATCAGGGAGGAAATGGCTAAACAAAAGCCGGAGAAGCGATTGCGGTCGAGACCAAAACCGGCAGGATCCGCAGTGGGAAGAGAAATATCGACAAAGAAAAAGCTGGAGAAGATTCTTCAGAGGGAGTATTCGAAAGGACTGCTGAAGTGGGGAGATGTGCTGAAGTTCCTTTAAGGTCGTTTTTCCCTTTCCAGATACTTCAGTCATCTCACGGAATAACCATTTCCCCGGTGGAGATCAGGCAGCCTGGCTATGAGGGCAAGGAATCCGCAGAAATGATCTGTTCAGGATGGAATTAGTCCTTAATCATCATCATCTGGTAATTCAATAAATGAGATATCTTTTTGTTCAGGTCTGATGTAACCATAGTTAATCATTTCAGCTATGTCCTCATCACTCATAAGATTTCCGGCAGCATCATAGAAGCCATTTTTTTTGAGCCATTCAACACTTGAGTTTCCCTTGCAGTATCTGATAGCTTCAAGCTGTCCGATTCTGTTGGCTTCCTCGTTATCGTCCGGCACATAAGTGTTTTCAGATTCCTTTGCTTCCTCCTCAAGTTTCAGATATTCCAAATACATTTCATGATAGTCCTCCCGAATTGAGTGTAAGATGCCGGATTTATCATCAACATCAGGGTCGATTTTAGAAACGAGGTTCATTAAGTCCTCTTCTGCAAGGATTAAGGCATTTGCATCGCCTCTGTATCGAAAATAGATTTCTACGTATTCCTTTTCTAATTTTTCGTAAATCATAATACGTTTGAATTGTTTTAAATGTAATTTTAGTTATGGCCTTGAACAAGATCAATGGTTAAGCGTAAATTTAATAACTTTTTCATGGGATCAATTCCTATCAGTTGTCCCTGATCCTGCCGGAAACTTTCGCCGGCAATTTATTGAATGGTATGGCTTTCCCTTTAAAAACTCCAAGGGCTGTTTTTGGCAGACTGTCGAGATATGATAGGAGGTCACTGTATTTTATGGTGCATAAGTGTTCCCTATATTCCTCCTTGTCAATTATTGAGAAGGTGTAAACCAGTACATATTCATCCGAAAAGATATGCGTGCAATATTCACTGCCGTTAAGATCCCTGAAATCGAGATAAAGACTGTCTCCCTCATCCGGATCCGTAGCAAGTTGAGCTGTGGTAACATAGCCTGCCCATCTTTCAAACGCTTCGTTATAAAGTTGTATCATCCAGCCCAATGTGACGCCGTTATTTTTGCTGAGATCAGTTTTTTTCATAATAGTTTAGTATTAATCGATAACCCTGTCTGTGTCTGCATCTGCTTTAATGAACAAAAACCACCTGGAATCGGATAAAAGTAGCAGAAAATCCCGAATCACTTAAAAGTACAAAAAAAATCAAAATAAAACCTCGCACGCATATTGGCTGCACTGACTGCACCTAATTTTGTACTGGAATGATTTTATTAACCACTAAACCAAATGCCTATCTTTAAACAGATCTTTGGGATTGCCGGTAATAACCAGATATTTGTAAAAACTGATAATGATGATTGATTTTAAACTTGCAAGAAAAGAGCCGTCAGCTTTCGAGTTAAGAGCCTATCTATACAGGATACTAACAGACAGTTTCGGATTGTCGCAAACCCTGAGAGAACGTTTTAAGAGTGAATTGCCGGGAATTGGTGATGATGTATCCGGATGGGATCTTAATGCAATTGCGTTACCGGAGATCAGAAGGATCCTTGAGGAGCATCACCTGCTGCCGGAAGAGATCTTTTACTTTAAAAAAGAATACAATCCTGATACAGTTTCGCAAAACGACTATAAAGCATTTCCCGAATTATTCACCCGAGTTTGCACCGTTTCCTTTGACAGGGGTGGATTAATTGTCATGGAGCTTTACAACTCTCAGATATATGAATTATATGATGCAAATGGAAGGTGTTTATCGGAACGGTGCCACGATCTGGACTTAGGAACTGACGGCAGGGTTCTTCTGAGAACGTCCAAATCAGTTTTCTGGGAGACAATGCAATACAATGGTGAATCCTTTGTATATTCCGATACCTTCGACCCATTTGATTCTCCATCTGATTTTCCTGATATAAGCGGCAGGGACCTTATACCTGAAATGTTACCTGCGGGTTCCTACAATGAACTTCTATATGATCCATCAAAAATCCTGACAAATGAAGAAGTCATACTTGAGCTTGAAAATAACAGCAATTCGTATCACTTCCTTCAGAAGTATTATCAGGATAATGAAGAACTGGCTTTTGCTGCAGTGAACTCAGCCCTGTATGCCTTTACATTTTTGTCAGAACGGCTTCAGAGTAACAAGGAGTTTGTACTAAAACTGATCACATCGGAGAATGAAAACCAGAGATTATATGCTTATCTGAATGATAAATTGAAAACAGATATTGAGATAGTTAAGCTCTGTATAAAGTCTGATTCCCATATTATCAGGAATATAGCACCGGTTTCAGACAGGGAGCTGATGGAGGAAGCATTAAAAGATAGTGTATTTAATTTAGAATATGCATCAGATGAACTGAAAGCCGACAGGAAACTGGTTCTTGGTCTGGTAAGGAAAGAATGGCGCGTATTGCGGGAAGCAGCAAAGAGTTTGTTATCAGACAGTGCTTTTATTTCTGAGGCGATAAGTTGCTTTAATGATTATCAGAAGCAGGATCAGTCATCGGAAGAAGATGAGGATTTTTTACCCTTCGGGAACAGTAAAATAATAACAGACCTGAATGAAGTTATAGGTTATCTCGTATCATCATATCCCCGTGTATTAAAACATATTGCCCCGGCATCCGACATGAGAATAATCAGCAGATGTCTTGAATATACACACGAAAAGGACATGCCATTTATTATTGACTGCATTTCGGAAGACCTGAAAAAAACAAAAGAGTTCTGGGAGACGGCCGTAAGGAATAGTTTGTATATGCTTAAAAATGCCCCTTTAATTTACAGGCAGGACAAAGAGGTAGTTCTTTCCGCAATAAGGTATCATGGTGAACTTGTAGAATTTGCAGATGAAAGCCTGAAGGATGAACCTGATATTTATCTTGCAGCTATCCGCCAGATCAGTACACGTCGCGGAGCCTGCGATCCCGGCGGGATAATGCATCTGATTCCTGAAAAACTAATGTCAGATAAGGAATTCCTGCTTGATGCAGTTGAGTATTACCCACATATATTTGACCAGGTACCTGTGGAGCTAAGGTCAGAACGCGAATTCATGCTTGATGTAATTAAAAAAACATACGGATGGATTATAAAATACGCCGCCCCTGAGCTTCAATCGGATATCCTGTTTGTTGTGGAAGCTGCGAAATCAAACCGTGATATTCTGAGATGGCTGCCTGAGAGCACCAGAAATGACAGTGAATTGAAAGAGCTCCTTGAAAAAGAGCCAGCTTTAACGACTGAACAAGAATCATATTTTGAATTTGATGACCTGGATGATGTGGATGATCTTGATGATTTCTTTTCGGCCAAGAATGACCCGACTCCTGATGAAAACACTGATAAAACTGAATAAAACTTCTGCCTGACATACCTGGCCTGAACGAGGACAAGCAGCAGAGCTGCGCAATATTTGTAGCATTTTGAAATAATAAATGATGAAATGGTGCAGCGCACCGGAATATCTACATTCTGAAAGTTATTTTAAGAACTTCTGTATTTCTATATCGTTTTTTAAGATCTCAACAATTTCACCCAATCTGGAATAGAATGGATCAATTTCATAATCATTCTTCCAGTGTGTCTGATGACATGTGTGTATAATAAACTTGTTTAAGTTTTCAATTTTTAATAATCTTAAATGATACTTTTCTTTTAAAACTCTAAAGGAATTGGCTTTAAGATAGCTATCGATATTCCAGCAAGTTAAAAAGATAATATCAGGATCTGTAGCGGCAATAAGCAGATCCAGGCTATCAAATGGTTTGCAAGCATCATTTAGTTTGTCCCAGACCTCACTATTCAGATTTGAATTTGCTTTTCTTGACGACTCATAATTCCATACAGAGTTTCTCTGAGCCCAAACAAAACTTGCCAACAAGTCATTTCTTCTGCCTTCCAAAAGCTCTTTCTCAGAAACATTATAGATTACAGATAATAAATAAATTATTGACCTAGCATACTGTCCATAATTCAGATTCCAGTTCAATATGTCACCTTCATTCATTAATTCTGAAGAAAACCTTGTATATGAATCTATATCCTCCAACGTATTTCCAATTACTTTCCCAACACCAACATCCTTTCCAACAAAAGCTATTTTAATCTTAGGTTCTTCATTCCAATAATAATCTCCCACTCCAGGAATATGGGGCCCAAATAATTTCTGATAGTCAGGAATTGATTTTATCTGAGGCGCTATTCCGCAAAGCATATCCGAATAAGTTTTAATAAAGAACTCTTTACCAGTTTGCATATTTATTATTTTAAGGAAATTAAATATCTGGAAAATTCAGGTAGATTACATCGCTCAATATTCACTTTGTGAATCGTCTTGTTCCGTCAAATAAAGCAAAACCTTCTTGTCTTGTTTCGCTCTTCCTGTACATAAATAGAACAAAGATCCATCATCATAGACAATGGCTGACTTCACTATTTTGTCTTCAATTCTTGTATCGATATATGACTGACACTCCTTTTCCATTTCCCTGACAATGGCAGCTTTTTCGAATTCCTGATTCTTTATTAGCCTGATCTTCTCTTTGTATAATACCTTTAAACGGTCTTTATTGTAGAAGGAGAAATCGAGGATATTGAGTTCAGGATTACATAACTGCATAAGTTGTTTAAACAGCATTTTAAACTGCTCATTATTAAATTCCTCTGTGTCAAGCATGTAATTAAGCTTCGCAACAATCTCTTCAGCACTTTCCATTCAATACTGTTTTAAAGCGTTTCCATATGCATCTCTGATTTCGGATGCCAGGATTTCGGGCTTGATAACCTTAACACTTTCGCCATACGATAGAAGCTCCACCGGGCTACCACAAACACACCAAAGCCCCTTCGCTCCTCAGATGATATTTTAATGCCTGCTCTTTCGGTGAAATATTTCAGTCCACCTGAATCAATATACTTACTGAAATTCCGGTAATGATCACCCCCGGCCATTTTCTCGATTGTCTGGCAATCTGACCGGCAGGATTAGCAGGCAGAGGATGGCAATAATCGATTATTATTACAGTTGATGCGATCCTTCTCATCTCTGATAATATCCTTACTGCAAGCTCCGCTTCGAACTGGTGGACTGACATCGAGGTTACGGCAACATCGAATTCCTTATCTCTGTAAATGGAGAGGTCGGAGGCATCACGGCTTTCGAAACGTATATTATCCAGGTTCTTTCTTCTGGCTCTCGAGCCGGCATACTCTATCATCCCGCTGTCGAGATCAATAGCCACAACATGTTTCACCTTTCTACCGATCTCTATTGCCAACGTGCCTGTGCCGCAGGCAATATCTATAACAAGCGATGACGGATCAATGCTGTCAAGCACTGATATCCTTACACTGGCCAGCAGAGGATCGATCAGCAAGCGGTAAAATAATTCTTTAATGAAATAGCTCATACTTACTAAATGTCATTATTCCGCTTTGCAGCATAATCGCAGAGCATCCGAATCAACCCAATTTTCAAATTTACAAATTGTCCTCTTTTAAACCCTCTTCAACCCTTTTCAACCCTTTTCAACTATTATCGCTCGACTAAGCAGCTAACCCCACCCTGCACCTACTTCTTCACCGACATACGCCACACCACATTAAGGTAAAAAGGATGATCATTGATTTTTTCATGGCTTGTAAAATTTATAATAAAGGTAAATCAAATAAATAAAACCGGGTTTGACTACAATGAATTCACGAATGAACGGACCTGGTTTACTGCGGATATTATAATTATTAATATTTGGATGGTACATAACACAGTATTTATATTGTGGCAAAAACGTAGTGCATCGCGCTTCTACAACCATATGTATGTATCATCATAACACATCGTAAAAACGCCATGCTTGGCGTTTCTACAATGACCCTTTTTCTATCTGGGTTTATCGCTTTTACTTCCGGATTTAAAAACTGACATATCCTTATATGATTGACCTGAAACAACTTGTATTGTTCTGAATATTGCAAACAAAGCATTCCCGAGAAAGACCATAATTAATGGTATCGGCTGATCCGCCTTCCAGTAAATCCATGATCCGGCAAGAATTGCTACCCAGACTTTCAATTGAAAACCAATAACATAACTATACTGTTCTGACATGCCTTTTATCTTATCCTTTTTGTGATTCCAGATTAAGACAGTAGGAAAGACAAGAGGAATAATCCCGCTCAGATGTAATAGTCCTAACCAGTTGCCGGCATTAACCTGCTGAATTTCATGTTCATCATCGGGCTCATTCCCTACAAACATATTATAATCAACATCAAGAGCTTTGGCAATCATCTGAAGTGTATAAGCCCGTGGATCTACTTCTCCATTCTCAATTCGTTGTATTGTCCTGGCACTTACTTCTGTTTTGTCAGCCAGCTCTTCCTGGGTCATGCCCTTTTTAATCCTTAATTCTTTTATAAGTTTTCCGGTTTCCATTTTATTTTTTATTCAAATGTCAGGCTGATCCAGGTAACTTTCCAACTACAAAAACACGACATTTACACGACATTTCCAATAAATACACTACAGGGAAGTACTTATCGGGGTGCGGGGTGCGGGGTACGGGGTGTGGTGTACAAGGTGCAAGTTGCAGGGTGCAGGGTGCAAGGTGCGGGTGCCTACGCATGACCTATCAATTTTACTCCAGTGCCTTACTGAGTTCGTCTTCATCGCCATTACTGGGGGTAAAAGCAGTACTGGTAAAATCTATCAGCCAGGTATCATTGACTTTTACAAGATGGTAAACCGTCCGGACCGGGATCTTCTGACTATAAGGTTTCAAATACATCTGCTCAAAGGCAAGAGCTGCAGTTACAATCCCCGGCAATTCGCAATACACGTTTATCTACTGTGATTTCTATCTTCAATTCAGGATTGGCAAACATCTGTCTGATATTATTGTACATCTCTCCCTTATTCCAGAATTCATTCGGATCGGATCCGCATGAAAGAAAATCATCTGTTACCAAATCTATAACAGCATCAGCATTTTTAGCTTGTACTGCAGACCAATGTGTATCAAGTACTCTGGCTACAGCATTTTTTGTTACGTTAGTTTTATCTGTCATAACTTAGATTATTTACCGGGATATCATGTATGTTCTGATTATACCGGAAAGTTCTATTTCAGAATACCGAACTCCTTTTCGATTGCTTTTACACGGTAGTCGAAAATCTCCCGGAGTTGCTTCTTTATGAAAAGAGTGTTGGCTAAGTCACCGAGAAAGAATAAAGGAGGCTGATATGAGACTATATCGGTCATAAGTACGCCACCATCAATCGTTTCCAGCTTATGCTCATGGTGCCACATAGCGTAGGGCCCGATACGCTGCTCATCGACGAAATACTCCTTCTCTTTTACGTGGGTAATCTCGGTTACCCAAGTAAGTCCTATACCTAGCAACGGCTTTACCTTATAGGAGATAATCATTCCCGGATACATCTTCTCCGGCAGGAATACTGAATTGATATCAAAACTCATATAGGCAGGTGTTATTTTTTTTAGGTTTGCCGGCCGGGAAACAAAATCCCAGACAAGATCAAGACTTGCGGGAATTTTTTGTGTTTTGTGAAGCTGGTAGAATCCCATTATAATTATTCGGTTTTTAATTTGCCTGTGACTGGTGCGACTGGATTACTTTCCATTCGTTATTGATTTTCTCATATACCAAAGACCAGAGGAAATTCACGCTAAACGATTGACCAGTCTCCAGTTCAACACTTGCAGTTCCCGAGGCTGTAAGCAGGGCAATTTTCTCCGATAAGGCTGTAATTTTCTTATTCCTTATAGTAATCGACTGTTTCGTCCCGCTGCGCAGGTTCGCCTTTAGAATGTCAATCATTGCCGAGTACTTTTCAAAGTATGAATTGTTTACAATGAAACCAGCGTTATGCCTGTCATCGACACCATTGCTTATTTTATCGTAATCAACATTTTCAGCTGCCTTAACCATACTGAGAAAAATATTATCAACCTGCCTTTCTATTTCTGCTTTCTGATTGCCGGAAAAGTTTTGCCCGCTTAAAAGCCCGCTGAATCCAAAAGCAAGGATACAGGCACAAATAAATGTTCGTTGTGTTTTCATAAAAATAATTATTAATCGATCTCGATATTCAATCGTGTTTGTAATCCCGGAAAAGTTCACATCCAACAGAAACAGATCAGAATCTGAAAAATCACAGTTTATGAAACTATATTTCTCATAGTCTCCCCGTCCCTAATTACCAATTACCAATTACCAATTACCAGTTACCTGTTACCAGTTACCAGTTACCTGTCACCAAAAATAGTCTTCGCCCCGTCAGTCAGAACTGACTGAGGGATTGTGCTATGAAGATAAAGAAAAAAAAGCATATGAGGTGCGGGCCTCCTCCGCCAAGGCTTCGGACTACGTCCGGCGAAGTCGGAGGCCAGTAGGTGCGGGGTGACGAACTGATTCTCAAAGTTTTTTTAATATATTGCATAAATCCTTTTATCAAAACATTTGTATTGCATTGGATATTATTAACAAGTAAAAACTAATAACATGGATAATCCTAAGCTGACAAACTCTCAAAAAGCTGTTAATAAGCTGTTTTATACTGGCACTAAAGAAAAAGCCCCGGGTTTTATGTCTCTTCTTTGCTGCCTTCTTTTTATGGTCTCAACTTTCAGCCTTTCAGCCCAAAACACCGGAGAGTGGCCAAATTTTCACGGGACTGACCGGACAAATAAATCTGCTGAGACGGGGTTGCTGAAGGAGTGGCCGGCCGGAGGTCCGAAGCTTATCATGACAATTAACGGGCTCGGCAGCGGCTACAGCTCACTGGCTGTGGCAAACGGAGTTATTTACACCGCCGGTCAATCGGACAATCAGACATTTATTTATGCCTACGATCTGAATGGAAAGCTGCTGTGGAAAAACCCGAACGGTAAATCATGGACTACCACGGCATCGTATGCATCATCATATACAGGATCAAGGAGCACCCCGACCTTCAATAACAATAAAGTCTACCACCTTGGTGAAACAGGAAGGCTTGCAGTTTTTGATGCCAAAACAGGAAAAGAGTTGTGGAGTAAAGATCTCATGAAAGATTTTGAGGCTCCCATGCCGGAATATGGTTACTCTGAATCGATACTGACAGACGGCGATAATCTTTATGTCAGACCTGCCGGCAAGAAAGGCTTCCAGGTGTGCCTGAACAAAAACACAGGAGCTCTCATCTGGGCAAACAACGAGATCCCCGGCACTGAAGGCTATACCTCGATGAGGTTAATGGATTTCGGGGGCTACCGCCAGATTATAGCATCAAGTTCCAACTGCTATTATGGCATCGACAGCAAAACCGGGAAGCTGCTCTGGAAAGTGGATTTTGAGAACCAGAGAGGCTTGAATATTTCGGATGTGGTAATAAGCAACGACCTTGTATTTATGTCGAGCGGTTACGGGAAAGGCAGCATGCTCGTCAGGCTTAAGGCATCAGCAGGCAAAATTACCCCTGAGACGGTGTGGGAAACAAAACTCATGGATAACCACCATGGCGGAGTTATATTGCATAATGGTTACCTGTATGGTTCGGGCAGCAATTCGCGCGGATGGTTCTGTCTCGATCTGCTTACAGGCAAACAGATGTGGAACACCGATGGGAAGGGATCAGTCACGTTTGCCGATGGCATGCTATACTGTCTTGAAGAAAGAACCGGTGAGGTAAGGCTGGTATCAGCTACACATGAAAAATATGATCTGAAGGGGGAATTCAAAGCTCCGAAAGGCGGCGAAGGCATGTACTGGGCTCACCCTGTTGTATGCGGCGGCAGATTGTATATAAGACATGCCGACAAAATTTTTGTTTACGATATAATGTAGCGACGCACGGCCGTAGATGTAGAGACGCACGGCTGTAGCGACGCACGGCCGTGCGTCGCTACATTGCGTTTTTACGTATATTATTGCCGACGGGTAGAAACGCCAGGCATGGCGTTTTTACATAACCGGTTATATTTCACATATGCCAGCCATACAACTGCCGTCAGACCAATAACGGCCACATAAACGAAGGTCGGCACCGGAACAGGATCTCCTGCTGCATACGAATGCATGCCCGACAGGTAATAGTTAACCCCGAAATAGGTCATCAGTACCGACGAAAATGCAAACAGAGAAATGAGGTTGAAGGTGAAAATATCCTTCATGCCGGGGATGATCCTGCTGTGTATTACAATGCTGTATATTATTATTGTTATAAGCGACCAGGTCTCTTTCGGATCCCATCCCCAGTATCTGCCCCACGACTCATTTGCCCACACGGCTCCAAGGAAGGTGCCGATCGTAAGGAAATAAAGACCAAGAGTGAGTGATTTATAGTTGATAACAGTAAGCTCATCGATGGTATCTGATATTCTGTCCTTGTTGCCAGGATTCGATAAGGTCAGAAGCACCATTATTATCAGGCTGAGGATTGCTCCCAGTCCCAGGAAGCCATAGCTGCTTATTATAACAGAAACGTGAAGGGTGAGCCAGTATGATTTAAGCACCGGCACCAGGTTGGTGATCTCGGGATCCATGAAACTGAGATGTGCAACAAGCAGTGTCATCGATCCGAGCACTCCTGTGGCCGCAAGGGCAAAAAACGATTTCCTGCTGAAAATGAACCCTGCCAGAAGGGTGACCCACGATATGAAGATAAGCGATTCATAACCGTTGCTCATGGGCGAGTGGCCCGAAATATACCATCTCATGCCCAGCCCCAGCGTATGGAACAGGAATCCGGCAAAAAGAAGCCAGCCGGTGACCCTGACAAACATCGATCTCCCCTGCCTGCCCCTTATCACCATAATTATCAATGCCGCAAGCATTGCAAAACCGACTGCACCGTAATAGGGGAAAAGTCTCTCGAAGATGCTCATCTTGTAATAAAGGAGTTCCGTCGAGGTCTTTCTTTCGCCCGGCAGCTCATACCCAGCAAAGCGTTTCTGATACTCTCCCAGTGATTGTTCCACTTTCTTTATTGAGGTCAGGTCATTAGCCTGCAGGGCTTCCGACATAATGGTTGTAAGTCCGGCAATGTATGTAGAATCCTCCTTTCCCTGAGCTTTCTGAAGAGCCTCACGCGGCGAGCCCCAGTTGCTTGTGCTGTCCCTGAGGGGAAAGAGCCTGAGAAAATCGCCGGAGTAAAGCAAGTACAGTATATTGACCCTCTCATCTACTTTCATCAGTTCCTTGTCCATCTTCGATCTGGCACCCGGGTCCTTTGAATATGCAGCATTGACAAGATCCGAAATCTTATATGACCCGCCTTCGTCACCCAGCGAGACAAAATCTGAAAACCTTGCCATGTTACCCTTCAATCCCAGTTTATTCTGAAGCTCCTTCCCTGTAACCCTTATCATGGGGACATCCTTCCAGTTATTGAAATCGAGATAAAAGCCAAGGTAAACCTGCATCGATGTCATGCCCTGGAAACTGTTCTCGTGAGTCACTTTCCGGAGTATATCGTTGCTGAGCGTAAAGAGCGGCTTTGTCCTTCCCTTCTGGTCCTGAACCAGTACTTTCCCGAATTCCTCCGAAACGGCCTTGTCGGGAACGAACATCTGCGCGCTGGCTGTTGTAAATCCGGATAAGACAAGTAATGCTATTATTACTGCCGCACCCTTTCTTATGCCCGACTGCCAGAATCCGGCTGCAACGGTCCTGAAAATTGAATTGGGATTGAGCAGCGACAGAACAATAAACAGGAAAAGCAGCCCGTAACCGGCATATGTTACGAACATTCCTGCGCGATCGTGACTTACCGAGAGAATCGTGCCTTTTTCATCCTGGTCGTATGACGACTGATAGAAACGGTAACCTTTATATTTGAGTATGTTATTCATGAAGATCATGAAAGGCTTTTCAACGTTTTCAGCCTTATCCACGAGTACAACATCGCTTTTGTACCCCGAAGGGCTCATTGAACCCGGGTACCTGTCGAGAATAAAATCCTTTAGTCTTAATGAGAAAGGAAGGGTGGTGATCTTTGATCCGTATGTCAGCTCCAGATTCATCCCTTCGGCGACAATAGTGCCTGAAGCAACCCTCTCGCTCTCCTTGTCCCATAAGTAGATTGTCTGCGATTCCGACCCGCTTGCAAGATTAAAGATGAAGGCATTCTGGCCTGTCTGCATTTGAGCGGGATTTACTGCCATAGCCTTCATGCCGTCTGTTCCTGCATGCGCTTCAGTTGCATTAGGTATTATACGGGCAAGTGTAAGTTCATATTTTTTATTGTTAATTTCGATTCTCTTACCGTATTCATCGGCCGAAACAGAGGTCATGTTATATTTTTCAAAACTGCTTTCGAGAACCTTTCCGCTGTTATCCTTAATTGAATAGCCTATGTACTTTTCAGCTGAGAAGCATGTATTCTGTTCTTCCCCCTCGCGGATATGAATGGTTCCCTCCCATCCCGTATACCTTGTTATTGCTGCTCCGATAATCATTACAACAAAGGAGAGATGAAACAGGAATCCGGGCAGTTTTGCCTTCCTGTAGAGTTTAAAGATAATCATCTGCCCGATCAGGTTAACAACCAGTAACAGCAATATCAGCTCGAACCATATTGTATTGTAGATCATGCTGTATGCTACGGGTGAACCAAAATCATTTTCAACAAATGTTGCAACTGCCATGGCCGCCGCGAAAAGAACAAAGAGATTCCCATCAGAATGGGAGAGAAGAGTAGTTTAAGGTGCTTCATATTTAGTATTGGTTGTTTGTTACTGTATTTAAAAGACCGAAGACGGAAGACCGAAGACCGAAGTCCGAAGTCCGATATTGAAATTTCTCCCACTCTCCCTTTCTCCCTTTCTTTTCATCTCTTCCGACTTCCGTCTCCCGTCTTCCGTCTTCTGTCTTAATCATCCTTTTTCCGAGATCTGCAACAGTTTTTCCCTGTCGAGGATCTTAACACGGGATGAGTCGGAATTGATTATCCCCGATTCCTCAAAATCCTTAAGAAGCCTGACAACACACTCTTTTGCCATGCTTGTCATCTCGCCAAGTTCCTGCCGCGACATTATCATTTCATATTCATCACTTTTAAAAACTTCATCAGCAAAGTAAAGCAAAATTTCAGCCAACCTTCCCGACATTCTTTTCTGGACCAGATTTACCATACGGGTATGCGACCTCAGGGACTTTTCGCTTATATCCTCAATGAAGCTCTCTGCAAATGCACTGTTCGACCGGACAAGCTGCTTGAAAATATCAAAGCTTATAAAGCATGAGTGTACAGTAGTTATTGCAGATACAGAATATGTATGCCGGGAGTTTACATATACTCCTGGTCCGGCAATCAGAGTTCCCGGCAGGCCAATGCCAAGGATGAAGTTTTTTCCGTTCAGTCCTTCAATATACGTCTTTGCCATTCCGGTTGACATGAAGAGTGCATTTGAAGTCGGGGATCCCTGCTTCAGCATTATCTCGCCAGGTTTGAATGTGGCTTCGTACCTGTTTTCGTTTATCATTTGCAGCTCATCACGCCCGAGGTGCCTGAAACTCTTCCACCCGTGCGTGCAGCTTTCACAACTGTTAATAAGATTAAGGCCTGCCATTTTTCCGTTTTTAAGGGGTTCAAAAATATGATATTAAAAAGAATTAATGACAAAGTTAACAAATATCAGTCTCTTAATTGACATATATCATAAACTCTTTAAATATCTATCAACTTTATGGATCGCAAATAGCATAACTTCTGTGAAATAGATAACAGAGGTTTTTCATAGCTTGCAGTGTGAAATTCTAATTAAATAAACTAATATGAAAAACCTGATCAAATTTCTAACATTTTCAGTGGCTCTAGGGCTGTTTCTGACATCCTGTGAAGGCCCGATGGGTCCTGCAGGAGCTGACGGAGCAAACGGAACCAATGGTCTTCCGGGCGTTGATGCAAACGAAACCTGTAAAGAATGCCACAATCCGACATCTGTCGATGCGAAGGCAGTGGAATTCGAATTCTCAAAGCATGCCTACGGTGAAGCTGCTTTTGAAGAGGCAGGCAGCACCTCTTGTACTCCATGCCATACATCGGCAGCTTATCAGTACGTAAGCAAGAACAACACCCCTGCAACATTTACTTTGAATACAACAACAAACAAGTATGCAAATGACTATGTTGTACCAGCGGGAAACACCCTTGGTGAAATTAACTGTTTTACCTGCCACTCAAGTCTGCATAAGACTTATGAAGGTACCGACTACAAACCTCTTACATGGAATGGTGCAGTTAAAATGACAATGTGGAAAGGCGCCAAGGAGATCAACCTTACACAGGATGGCGGCTCGAGCAACCTTTGCATCAAATGCCACCAGCCTCGCCCGCTCACCACAAGCAGTTCTCTCTCAAACGGAGATGTTGTTGACTATGCCACTCTGGCATCAAGTCCTGCAACTGTCTTCTATGATGCAGCAGTAGGTAATGCAGCTCCGAATAAGGTTATCCCTTCATACAGAACCCATGTTCATTATGGTACTGTTGGAGCGGTATATGCAGGTCAGGGCGGTGTTCAGTTTACAGGTTCTGTAGCTTATGCAAACACTGCGCACACAGCCGGAGCATCATGCGGTGACTGCCACATGGCTGCAGTAACAGGAAGAGCAGGAGGACACACATTCACAGCAAAAGGCAACTTCAATGGCTGTAATGCTACAGGATGCCACACAGGTGTCAGCGCATCATCATCAACTTTCTGGACAAACCCAAGGAATGAGATCAAGACGCTTCTGAACTCACTTGCGACAAAAATCAACAAGGTAGGTCAGGATGCAGCTTCAAAAGACATCCTCCACAGTGATGCCAGTGCTGAAACCAACCTTTGGGCTGGTCTTACAACAGGCAACTTCGACGGATACCTCAACATTTATGATCCATCAACTAACCCAGCCGGCGCATGGAGAAACCCTGCACCTGCAGGCAGCTGGGCACAGTCTGCAAAGGATCTTAACCTTACATTGCCGGTATTCCCATCACTGAAGAATGTTGTAATGGGATCGATGATCAACTTCCAGTTCTGCCTCAGGGACTACAGCCTTGGAATTCACAACTTCAAGTATACCAAAGCTCTCCTCCAGAACTCAATCGAAGCTATGACAGCTGCTGGTTACTAGTAACAAGCATGTCAACATATTTAAGAGGCTGTCCATGAGGGCACCCTTTTTACTTTAAACAGTTATTAGTTCTTAATGTTACTTTCTTTTGCTCCTCCAAAAGAAAGTAACCAAAGAAAAGGAGTCCGGAAAAGACAACCTCAGCCTGTTTGTCCGCCTGCTACACAGGCCTTTACCCGCCACCAAACAGGCTGAGGTTCGCACCTTTTCCGGCTTGCCCACGCACGTTTACCAAGAGTCTTTTATTCCTAAAGAAGGATCGAGTTCTATCAAACGGGCAACTGGATGGCTAAAGTAAACGATGGCAATCTTCGTTAAGCCCGTAGGGCTGGCATTTCGGTAGCAGAATGCATAACCCAGGAATATTGAAGCCCCTAGGGCTGACATTTCGTTAATTCGCGTAAGAAAAAAGGCTGTCCCACTCCTAGGAACAGCCTCTCAAAAAATGCAAGTATTGCTACTTCTTGAATGTCCTCATGTAATTTACCATGTTCCAGATATCAGTATCTGACAGTTTACCTTCATACTTAGGCATCTCACTTCTACCTGTTTTTGTTTTATAGAAATGTTCTCCATCGGTCTGATCCTGATATTCAGCTTTGGAAAAATCACCAGGGAAAGTTTTCAGAGCCCTTGCCTTAACTCCGTCGCCAAGACCAATTTTGCCGTGGCAGGATGCACAGTTCTTATCGTAAAGGGTTTTACCTGCCTTAGAGCTGGCTTCATCCTTTGCAACAGGATTCTTCATAGTTTTGAAATTAGCAGGAACCACCCATGGCTTAGGCTGCGCAACTAGAGTTGCACTCATCATAAGGACTGCAGCGCTGACAAAAAAGAGTTTAATAGTTTTCATAACATTCTGTTTTTTAGTTAATACCCTCGGGCTGAAGCCCGGGGTTAGTTATATAATTAGTAACATGCAATTATCGTGCAAAAGATCTTTCAGATCCTGTATGTCTTCTCTGCTTCACGCCGGGCATTGATCTTAATCCTTATGAGACTGATGATTGCAAAGAGGTAATGGCCCCATACACCCGCAAGCAAAACTGATAGAGTGTATATCATCCATTTCGGGGCAGTCTTTGTCCACAGGGCCCTGTGAGTGGTAGATCCGGGAGATGCTTTTGGAGTACCCCATTTCATTGAAGTCAGCTTTTCAACATTTCCAAAATTCTCATTCTCCTCAAACCTGGAAATGATAGTCAGATTTCCGATAGAATCGCCGGGAAGATCACCCGGAAACTCGATTGTGCCGGATCCTGACTCGTCGAGAGTAATCTCTCCGATAAGAAGGGGAGCAAACATTGTCGGCACATAAATTTTCACAAGCTCTTCAGGCACTGGTTTTTTATCACCTTTCTCTGTAACAAAAGCGTTTACTGCAATAGTTTTAATACTATCGATCTCGGTGAGATTCATCTCGAGGATTACATCCCTGATTGCGAGTTCAGATGCAGCGGCTTCAATTGTGTCATTACCCTTGAATTCTGAACTGAATGCCCACTTCCCATCACTTCCTTCAGCAATTTTCAGATCATTGCCCAGCTCCAGCCTGGCTATTCCCTTTTCGTTGGTAGTTATTGCAGACAGTAATTCTGAGTTACCTGCCCCTGTATAAAATGAGACTTCCATACCCGCCAGAGGCAATTCCATCCGGTTCTTTGAATATGTAAGTGTTGTTTGTAAAACCCTCTGGCCAGCAGTGTTTTTGAAATACTGCAGTGTTACATAAGGGCTTATCATTTCAGCCTCCTGTGAAATAGAAGGAACAGAAATAACTGTCAGAAATGATAAGAGCAGAATGATTTGTATATGTCTTTTCTTCATAATAATCATCGTTTTACCGACTATTTCATTATTTCATTCTTATCTTTTTCCTGCATTTCTGAAATTGAAATGATAGGAGCAATTTTCGAAACAAGCATGAAAAGCATCGCAAATACCGATACTCCTGCAAGGGTCAGGGACCATTCCACCCAGGTTGGAGAATAAGTGATCCAGTCGGCCCGGGTGTCCTGAATTGGAAGGAAGGGAGTCTCAAGGGTAGGAATTACAATGATATACCGGTTTACCCAGAGCGCAGTAATAGCAATAACAGCCGCAATGGTAATATTGGGGATGGTCCTGAATTTTGGAAAAGCAATTATTATACATGGGAGAAGGATCCCGATGTAATTCGCAAAGATGAACAGAGTGTAATAATCTGAAAAGAGCTTATCAATAAGGATTGAATCCATCTTTATCGATCCGTACCATTTTGTAAGGTAGTCGCTGAAAGTAAAATATCCGTAAAAGGCAGCAATAACTGTCAGAAGTACCCCGACATTTACAAAATGGCGTTTTGTGATATACTCTTCAAGATGATAGATCTTTCTGAAAATCCACATCAGAATTATCAGCAGACCTGTGCCTGAAAAGACAGCAGCAATAACAAAATAGGGGCCGAAAATAGTTGAATGCCATCCGGGCTGAAGCGTAACGCCGAAAATCCATGCCAGAACGGAATAGACTATAATTGCAATTGCGATAACCATAGCTGCCATGACAGTCCTGGCATTGGACAGAATCTTCCTTTGTTGCTCAGTACCTGTAAATCCCAATGAGAGGACTTTGTAAAGCTTCTTCTTCCATGGAGCTACCTGAAGGTGAGGATAATCGCGAAGTATAGCGAAGTCTTCAATGAAAGAAAGGTAAAGGTATACAAAGCAGCCGACGAGGTCGGTCATTATCGCTATAACGTCCCAGGTGATCGGCGACTGCAACCTCGGAGTTGTGAAAAGGAAGTATAAGCGGTCGAGGCGGCCAATACAGAAGAAAATAAAGAAAGGACCAATAATAAGCGAAATTATTGTAATTAATTCCGCCAGCCTTATAATCGGCTTCCTCCATCCGGTATGAAAAAGATGAAGAACTCCGGAGATAAGAGCTCCAGAATAGCTTAATCCCATGAAGAAAATAAAGTTCACTATATAAAAGCCCCATACCACATTATCGCGCATGCCTGTAACTATATGTCCCTCATCAATCTGTTTGTAAAGAGCATATATTCCGACTGCGAAAATTGCAAAGAAGACAGCAAAGGTTATATACCATTTTATACTTGTCTTTTCGATCTCAGGAGTAAGATCGCTGATCAGTTTTCTATCTGCATCCATTTTCTTTCAGATTTTATTGATGATGCTAACGGGGACCAACATTCTTATATCTGTCCTTAATTGATTCATCCATATCCTCCAACCCGCTTTCAACAGGGAACATTCTTTGATTGGGAGGCAAATAATAAACACTCGGAAGAGTACCAAGCTCTTCCCTGTATCTGTAACCGGCCCTGTCCATCATGATTTTGCTGAACCTAACCGTTTCATTGCCGTTTGTTATTGTATCTTCAAGCAAATCACCAAAATAAATAACACCCATAGGACAGGCGGAGACACAACGGGGCAATTCATTTTTCCTCAGTTTGTCAGCACAGAATACGCACTTTCCGACAGTTCCTTCAACAGCCGGGATATTTGTCTCCGGATCATAAACGTGTCCTTCGGGCACTTTTACTTCAGGATCCTTCCAGTTAAAGACCCTTGCAGAATAGGGACAGCCTGTCATGCAGAACTTACAGCCAATACATCGCTGATTATCAACAAGTACAATGCCATCCGTACGTTTATATGTTGCGCCTACAGGGCAAACGCTTACACACATTGGCTTATCGCAATGAAAGCAAGGTCTGGGGAACCAGTATTTCGAAGTTGTGGTATCGTCCTGCAGAAGGTAGAGCTTTATCCATTCGTGGTCCTTCGGCAGCAAATGCCCCTCCTGGCATGCATCAACACATTTTCTTGCATTCTTGCATCGGGCGAGGTCTATAACCATGCCGAATTTCCTGTCCGAAAGGCCTTTCCTTGCCTCATCTTTCAGTTCAGCAAGGATCTCCTTCGCCGGCTTGATGTCATCCTTGTCAACCTCGACCAGAGTGCCATCCGGAGAAAGAAGCTTCACCATCTCCCCCGATTTGGCCTTAGCCTCAGTACCTTTCAGTAATGTTGCCCCGGCTAATCCGGCTACAGATATTGTACCGACACCGACTCCGACATTTCTCAGAAAGTTACGTCTTGAAGATTTTCCCGATTCGTTATCCTCCATCACAATCAGTTTACTGGTTCAAAAACTATTAATGTTCGTCAGACCGGTGATATCCGGTGATCATACCCCTGAAAAGAGAGGTCGGTGTAGAGCCAAGTGTACAGGTATAGATGTGTATAACCATGAAAATAGAAAGAAAGAAACCCATAGTTATATGAAGAATATCGGTCAGAACAAGTCCGCTGGCTCCAAGAAAACTGGGTATTGTAATTTCCGGAAAGAGCAGTCCGATTCCGGAAATAATAAGCAAAGGTACAGCTACATACATTGCCAGTACATAAGTCACTTTCTGCAAAGGATTGAATTTTCTCTTTTCAGTTACAGGGAATGGATGCTTTTTACCCTTGAACATACCTAATGAATAATACTTTAGCTGCTTGACAAGATCTGAGATGAAATTCTTCTTTCCTATCCTGTAATATTGACCATTATTTGTAACAAGATTCCCTGCAACAAAAAAGATATAGTTTATTGTCAAAATTATAGCTGCAAAATTATGCCATTTTACAGCCTTCGCAAATCCAACCACATATGCAGCATTTTCCTTATCTGTATACTGCATGCTGACACCTGTCACAATAAGAATCAGAAACAATACAGCATTAATAACATGCCACAGCCTGAGCCATTTAGGGTAAAGATACATTATTTTACTTCTTTAATAAGTATTATTATTTTTTCTGATCCTGAAATAAACATGGATGCCGATAACACCAAGCACTCCCAGGAAAATAACCAGACTCAACAAGTTCAGATATTCATTTCTGTTGGCACCGATTACGTATGATTCATTCAGGATAATGCCGTTGAAAAATCCGTCGCGTCTTTGCTCCTTCGATTCAAACTTATAGAGTGATGCCATAAGAAGAGAATTCTGCGAATGACATTCATTGCAGAGCTTTACTGCTTCTTCCTTAGGCTTGATCATATGCGCAACCGGAATATCATTATTAATTTTTGTATGGCACTCGATGCACCTGACATTTGCAATATGGGCAGCCTGATTAGGCAACCAGTCGTGTTTCTCGATAAGGTTGATCTCCTCCTTATCGCTTAGGAGCTGATACTGGCTATAGTTTGAATGGCAACTCAGGCAGATTGCATTGTCGTATGCTATAGTCTCTTTCAGATTCTCCTTTTTTCTTACAGTTATGCGGTACGAATGCGGATCGTGGCATTTCCAGCAGGAGAATCCATCCTCCTCAAGCTTAAAGTGAGCACTCTGCTGATATTCAGCATCGACTTCCTCAAAATGATATTGTGCATAATTCTCATCCCCTCCATGGCAGTCGAGACAGGCTAATTTTTGCTCCATCCGCAATTCGCCGGAATGAGGGAAATTAAAGTATTCAGTAGAATGACAGTCTGTGCAACCGAAGCTTTTATGATTTGATCTGTAATAATCTTTCCTGTTTACAATCCTCTCTGAACACATCAGAGCTTTTATCTCCTTGCCCAACGCTTCATTGGTATATACATATTTAGCCTGTCCGTGACATTTGAAACATTTATCATTATCCTCCGCAAACGGAGAGACATAGGCAGCAGTATCCTGTTTCAGAGTATCACTTTGAAAAAAACTTATCGCTCCGGAAACTGAGTTTGGGATCAGAGTAATAACAAGTGCGGCCAGGACTAAGTACCTGAACTTACAAAATTTCATTCCTGAATGATTATGTTATTAGAACCTGACAGTTATATTAAAACCAAAGAGAAACTCCAGGTCTGCAAAGTCATTCTGGTTGTACAAAAGATTATACTGATTTATAATGTTTGAATAGTTTGCAGCAAAAACCTGGAAGCAATGTGTTGCAGAGCTTATCTCCCATCCCAGCGAAAGATTCGGCTTTGGCTGTTCATCAAGATCCTGCTTGGTCAACAACTGGTCATACTCGAGGAGAAGCGAATGGTTCCCAAACAAGTTAGCCCTTGCTCCGGCATGAATTCCGAAGTTAAGGTTCTTGTATCCTGTGCTGTCGGAATATATCGGAACTGAGTTGAAATAGGCAACCGAAGGAGCTATCTGCGCAGAAATTTTTTCGCTGAATTTACGTGCAAGTATAAGCTGGGTAAAGTATGAAAGCCTGTGGATCTCCTTAAAGGATGCTTCCGGTCCGAAATTCTCATCACTGCGGGCGTCAATAACCATATTGCCATAATATGAAAGGGAAACCGGCATGCTGTTATCCTCGGTCTGACGAAGGATTGCATATTTCCATTGAATGTCCTGGAGTTTGTAATCTTTGGTTGTTCCGAGGCCGATCATAAGTCTGTCGCTGATCCCATAACTCAGACCCATTCTTGTATTTGCGGAACCATAAATGCCAAACAGGTTGGAAATATCCTCGATCAGGCTGAAACGGTGCTGTATCTGAAGTTCCAGACCACCCTTATAAGGTGAGGCAATTGTCTGGTTGTCAACAAGGGTTGATGTGCCGAAAGTAAAACGGACAGGTTCAGATTTGGTTGAATCAGCATCCTGGGCAAACAGGGGGGAAATAAATAAGGTGAGAGTCAGAATGATAAAAATCTTTTTCATATCAATTTGTTTTATCAGGTTTATTAATTTTTCTAGTTATTATTTGCTCCCTGGTCGATCCAGTAGAGGACTTTCAATTTATCAGCATCTGAAGATCGGGCAGCATGGTCAGACCCTATCATTACTGTATACAGCTCGCTTGTCTCTCCGGGAGGTGTAATATAAGCTCCTTTTGTAAGGGCATTGTATGATTTGCCTTCCCTCAGATCGGGTGCCTTGTTAGCGGTATGGCAACTGACGCAGTTTGCATTGAATATAGGCTGAATATCAGTTGCAAATGAATAAATATATTCCTCATCGATTTCAGGAGGCAAAAACTGATATTTATCGCACGACAATAAGCCTGCTCCTGCTGCAACAAATACAAATGCAGCCATTATTTGTCTTATCCTTTTTACTTTCCGGTTCATAATTAATATTATTGTTAATTAATTCACAAATATATCTGATTATATCGATCAGGTGAAGTTAATTCGTATTAAAATAACAAAGAGCCGCTGCTGTTTATCATATCAGATATTGATCTAAATCACTTTTTGTGATGATAAATATTTTTTGTTTAAATTTGATATCAAATACTATCTGCATTAAAACATAGTAAAATGGAATTTTCATTCGCCAGACAGTTTTTCATCCTTGCACTGAATCCTGAAAAAGGAAGGGTCTCAATTGACAGTATTCATTTCAGGTATACTCTCACAGGCTCGCTGCTTATGGACTATCTCGACAATGGGGAGCTAAGCATAAGCAATAAAAGAATTATCCCTTCTTTCAGAACGAATTCCGATGCTGTTCATAACATGATCGGAGACCGGATTACTGCCTCATCGCGACAAAAAAGGATCTCCTACTGGGTAAACAGGCTGACAAACAAATCGCGGTTTATCATAAACAACCTGGCTCTAACCCTGCAGCAGGAAAAGATACTGACGATAGAATACAAAAAATTCCTTGGGATCTTTCCTTATAAACGATACTGGCTTACAGATACAGGCATAAGATATGGAATCGTCGAGAAAATGAGGGAAATATTGATTCATGGAAAGCAGCCTGAAAAGAGAGAGATGATGCTCCTTGGTCTCATAGAGGCATCCCGATCGTACAAGTTGCTGGCACGGGAACGCGGGGAAGCAAGAGGCATGAGGAAAAGAAACCTTGAACTGCTGAAAGGCGATATTATAAGTGCAGAGATCAACCAGGCTATCAGGGAAGTACAGTCAGCAGTTGCGGCTTCGGTCATGGTGGCAACAATGGCATCCAGCGGCGCCCACTGATGCCAGGATTCCCCGTTGTTTAGCGCTTATAATACTGAAGTGCCTCCGGCATAGATTCCTTAATCTTCTTTATCCTGTTGGCATCGGAAGGATGAGTGCTGAGAAATTCAGGCGGTTTGCTTCCGCCAATTGAGCTCATCCTTTCCCAGAATCCGACTGCAGCCTGAGGATCATACCCGGCAAGCGCCATGAATATGAGCCCCAGTTTGTCGGCCTCATATTCATGTTCCCTTGAATAAGCGAGTACACCAAGCTGAGAGCTTACACCATATGCGAGATTATACAAATCCCTTGTCTCTTCAGGTTTCTTTCTGCATTGCTTCATTCAGAGCCACTGCCCCGAATTGCAATAAAAGCTGCTGGCTCATCCTTTCATTGCCATGACGGGCAACAGCATGGGCTATCTCGTGGCTCATCACAACTGCCAGTCCGTTCCTGTCGGAAGTAAAAGGAAGTATGCCACTGTAAATGACAACCTTTCCTCCCGGCAGACAGAAAGCATTGGGTACAGTGTTTTGGACAAGAGAGAAATCCCACTTGTATCCATCCAGCCTTTGGCCCAGATTGTTTGCCGCGAAAAAGAAATCAACAGCATTTGAGATATTTGAGCCTACCTCCCTGACAAGCTGACCGTTCTGCCTGTCGGGAGAAGGGGGGTTCTCCTTCATGAAATCCTGGTATGCAGCAAAGCCCATCTCAATCATCTGCGATTCGGGGAGAATGCTCAGCTGCTTACGTCCGGTAATGGGAACAACAGAACAGGCAATAAAAACAATCGTTAAAAACAACAATACTGAAATCCGGAGACTTCTCATACCAACTGTTTTAAGAGTTCTTTCTTCAATAAAACAAAGCTGCTAGAACTTGTATGAATTATCATCAATAAGCTTGTCAGCAATCCTTCTTCTGGCATCCTTTACATTAACACATCCAACCTTAGTGAGTGTTTCAACAGCCTTTTCGAGAGAAGAACATGAATCGGAGGTACAGAATGTGCTGATAGCATCTGACGCCGACTTCCTTACTGTATTTGCAGCTTCATTGATATTCACGTCAAGCATATCCTTATACAGGGAAATATCTCCTTTCATCATTCCCAGCTTTTCAACCCTGAGCGCCAATGATTCGGTGACGTAGGTTTCCATCATCATCTCTGCAATATTGTTGAGAACCTCCTGTTCGTTTATAAGTCCCTTTTCAAAACGTTTTACAGCCCCGTGAATACATATAAGTATGGCCTTCTTGAAATTCTTGATATACCTTTTCTTCTCAGCAAAGTAGTCCTCGGAATTTGTTTTTCCATCAGTTATCTTATCAAGACCTGCCCAGAGTTTTTCAGCTTCTCCGAAAAGATCAAATTCACCCTTCATTGCACGCTTCATAGCTGTATCTACAACAAGAAGCCTGTTAATCTCGTTTGTACCCTCAAAAATCCTGTTTATCCTTGAATCGCGGTAACCTCTTTCAACAGCCATTTCTGCAGAATAACCCATTCCGCCATGGATCTGGACAGCCTCATCGGCCACAAAATCGAGCATTTCCGATCCTACAACTTTCAGTATTGCTGCCTCAACAGCATAATGGCTTATTGCTTCAATTGAAGCCCTGCCATAGTCGCCACAGTCGACAGTAAGCTGCTTCATAAGCGAATCAACGTCGTTGCTTGCCCTGTATACTGCTGACTCTGAAGCGAACAGCCTGATAACCTGCTCGGCCATCTTGTGCTTGAGAGCTCCGAATGTGGAAATCAATACGCCAAACTGCTTTCTTTCGTTTGCATACTTAACAGAATCTGTAATTGCTTTTTTCGCTGCTCCGATAACATTAGCTCCCAGTTTCAGGCGGCCCATATGAAGGATGCTCAGTGCGATCCTGAAGCCTTCTCCTCTTTTTCCGAGAAGGTTTTCAACGGGTACCTTCACATCGTTGAAGTAAATCTGCGCTGTTGATGAGCCCTTGATCCCCATCTTATGTTCATCGGGGCCGATCACAACACCCGGGTATTTGCTCTCAACGATGAAAGCGCTCAGAACCCTGTCGGAGTCGATCTTTGCGAAAACAACAAGTGTGTCTGCAAAGCCGGCGTTTGTGATCCACATCTTCTGACCATTCAGGATATAATGTTTACCATCCTCGCTTAGTTTAGCATTTGATTTTCCTGAGTTGGCGTCGCTGCCGGCTCCAGGTTCGGTGAGGCAATATGCACCAAGAAACTCGCCTGTTGCCAGTTTCGTAACATATCGCTCCCTCTGGTCTTTGTTACCGTAGTACATTATGGGAAGAGTGCCTATTCCGCAATGTGCCATATAGGCAACAGAAAATGAGTACCCGGCACCTGTTGTTTCAGCCACAAGCATCTGCGTAACGAACGATTGTCCGAATCCCCCGAACTCTTCAGGTATTGAAACTCCCATCAATCCAAGCTCACCTGACTTCTTGAGAATGCTCTTCATCAGTTCCCTGTCGCTCTTCTCCACCTGCTCGAGATTAGGATAAACCTCAGCTTCCAGAAAATCGCTGCACGACTGGGCTATCATTCTCTGTTCTTCATTAAACTCCTCAGGAATGAAAATGTCTTTTGCATCAACTTCGCTTACAAGGAATTCACCGCTTTTCAAGATTTTACTTGTTTCCATTGGTCAGATAATTATTTGGATTGTTTTACAGATCGAGTGATTGTGCAATAAGTTCAGCTATGTCGAGGTTTTTCACATCCTCTTCCCTGTTCTTGTATTTCAGACCGTCGGTAAGCATAGTCATACAGAAGGGGCATGCTGTTGCAATTACCTTTGCATCAGTTTCAAGAGCATCTTCTGTTCTTTCCATGAAAACCTCCTTGTCACCTTTTTCAGCCTCCTTGAACATCTGAGCGCCGCCGGCACCGCAGCACAGCGCAAAGCTCCTGCTTCGCTTCATCTCCTTAACAGAACCGGTAAGCCTGCCAAGTATCATCCTCGGCTCATCATAAATGTCATTTGCCCTGCCAAGATAACATGGGTCGTGATATGTCACTGAAACATTTTTAAGCGATTCCCTGTCAATTTTCAGTTTCCCCTCTTCAATTTTGCCATTAAGGAACTGGAGATAAGAGATGACTTCATAGTTTCCTCCCAGATCGGGGTATTCATTCTTAAAAATATTAAAACAGTGAGGACAAATTGTTATGATCTTTGTTACCTCATACATTTTGAAGATCTCAATAACCTGCAGAGCCTGCATCTGATAGAGCATCTCATTTCCGGCACGACGGGCAGGATCGCCGGTGCAGGTCTCCTCTTTTCCAAGAACCGCATAGCTTATATTCAGATGGGCAAGTATTTTTGCAAATGCCCTTACCACCTTTTTGTATCTGTCGTCGAATGCCCCTGCGCAACCTACCCAGAACAGGTATTCAGGCTTCTCCCCTCTTGCAAAGAGGTCAGCCATTACAGGTACTTCTATTTTAATAGTTTCCATTAATAACAAATTTATTAATTCACCCTGATCTCAAGGTCCTTAGCCCAGTTGAGCCTGTCTTCAGCAGAGTACTGCCAGGGAGCGCCGTTGTTCTCTATATTGTTGAAAACAGCTTTAAGCTCACCCGGAGCTGAAGCCTCCTCCATTACAAGGTACCTTCGCATATCTACAATAAATGTCGGATGGTTGATGTTGATCGGACACTCTTTTGCGCAGGCATTGCATGTGGTGCAGGCCCAGAGCTCCTCCTCCGAAATATAATCACGCAGAAGCGAACGGTTGTCGCTGAAATCCCTTCCGTTCTTAACCATCAGAGGGCCTTTCTCACTCATCCTGGCCCTCAGATCCATCATTATCTTGCGCGGAGAAAGTTTCTTTCCGGTTATGTTGGCCGGGCACACTGATGTGCATCGGCCGCATTGCGTGCAGGCGAGTGAATCGAAATAGTTTTTCCAGGAAGCATCTTCAGAATCCCTGACTCCGAATCTCTCCGGCACCGCATCAGCAGGAGCTGCACTGTATGCTGTTTCGGGGTTCATCATAAGCTTGACTTCCCGTGTAATACTGTCCATATTCGGAAGTTTTCCAAGCGGATCGAGCCTCGAAAAGAATACATTCGGAACCGACATGAAAACATGGAAATGCTTTGAATAGGGAAGATAATTTGCGAAAATGAAGATCAGGAGGATGTGCGACCACCATGATGCTTCATACAATATTTTGAATCCTTCTGCATCGAACCCTGAAAACAATGGTAAAAGCAAGCCGGCTACAGGATATACTCCGTCAACAGCTCCCCCGGTAATCTTCTGACCGCCAAGATAGCCAACATTCATTGTCATGAGTGAGACCATCAGGAAAAGTATGAAGGAAAGCGCAATATTGGCATCTATGTGTGAAATCTTTTTCATCTCGATCCCTTCGAATCGCTTAATATGAAAAAAGATCCTGCGTGAAAGGAAAATTACAATTGAGATTGCAACAATGAGTGCAAAAAGATCACCTGAAGCGATTATAAAATCATAGACGGGGCCTAGTATTTTAAGGACCTTTTCTGTTCCTGAAAGCCCGTCAATAACCATTTCAATACTCCCAATCAGGATAACGCAGAATCCCCAGAAAACCATTGCATGGAAAAACCCTATCACAGGTCTTCGGAATATTTTTGTCTGCCCCAGGGCCACGGACAGCATTATTCTTGTCCTTTTCCCGAAGTCCCTTACCGGAAAGGCGGGCCTGGTCAGTTTAAAGAAACTGACAAGTCTGTTGACTGTGTATGAGAATACACCTATTGTTATCAATAATGCTATTGCAAATATTACCTGTTTTGTCATCTTTGCGATCTTAGCGCCTTTGCGTGATAACTTCTATTTTTTAATCTCTTTTACTGCAGCCACAAGTTTGGGCAGCACTTTCATTGCATCACCCACAATACCATACTGGGCAGCTTCAAAGATAGGAGCATCCTTATCGGTATTGATGGCCACTATAAATTTCGACGAGCTGATGCCTGCAAGATGCTGGGTAGCACCTGAAATGCCGACAGCGATATAAAGGTTCGGAGCAATTATCTTACCGGTCTGACCAGTATGCTCATCGTGAGGCCTCCATCCTTCGTCCGACACAGGACGTGAGCACGCAGTAGCGCCGCCAAGTAATCCGGCCAGCTCAACAATCGGAGCCCAGTTATCGGGCGATTTCATGCCCCTGCCGCCGGAAACAACGATATCTGCATCGGTAAGCAGTATTTTACCCGACTGCTTCTGAACATCTCTCACAGCAGTTTTCAGAATGGTGCCATCAATTGCAACATTAATGTTTTCAACGACAGCATTATTGGATGTTTCAACAAGGTCGAATGAATTCTGTGCAAGTGTAATGATTTTGACATCAGATTTTATAACGACATGGGCATATGCATTGCCAGAGTATGTTCTCTTATAAACGGTAAAAGGATTGAGACTCAGCGGAAGTTTGCTCACACCCGATCCCACGCCAGCCTTAAGCCGGACTGATAACCTCGGGGCAACTGCCTTGCCCGTATTGTTATTGGCAATAATTATGATTTTCGAATTCTCCTTTGCCGCCACCTCCGTAACTGCAGCTGCATAAGCCTGGCTGTCGAGTGCAGTTAGCTGATCGTTTGTCACGCTTATTATTTTACCGGCACCGTAGTTGCCCAGTTTCTTAAGTTCTGAATCTTCTACTTTCCCAATAGAGACAGCAGTTACTGATGTATTGGCCATCTTTGCCACTCCTGCTGCGTAGGACACGAGTTCAAAAGAGAGTTTCTTGAATTTTCCGTCCCAGTTTTCGGTATATACTAATACTGACATATTATTGCTGTTTACTTTTATTATTACAAGATCAGATGACTTTTGCCTCGTTCTGCAGGAGATCCACAAGCTGAGCAGGATTTTCTGCATCGATGAACTTACAGGCTGCACGCGGAGCCGGTTTCTCAAATACAACGACTTCGGTAAGACTATCGGTATTCAGCGGCTCAACAACCTTCACAGGTTTGGTTCGGGCCATCATAATGCCTCTCATGGCCGCAATACGCGGTTCTTTGGCTATGCCTTTCTGAACAATTGCAACGAAAGGCGCAGGTACTGCAACAAGCTCTTTACCTCCATCAATCTCCCTTGTAAGAAGAAGCTGTCCGTTCTCCGGTTTAATTCCGGAGACAGCCGAAACTGAGGGGATTCCAAGAAATTCCGATACCATACCGCCAACTGCACTGCCATTAAAGTCGCTCGATTCAATGCCGCACATTACAACATCGAACTGCTCTTTTTTCACAACCTCAGCGATCTGCGAAGCTACATACCACGCGTCGCGGCTATCCGCATTTACACGGATGGCATCATCGGCTCCGATGGCAAGAGCTTTCCGGATTGTAGGTTCAGATGAAGCAGGACCCACATGCAGAACTGTTACTGATTTTACTCCGCTTGACTGGTCGTCCCTGAGCTCGAGGGCACGGGTAAGCGATAATTCGTCCCATGGATTTATTACCCACTGTATGCCTGCAGTGTCAATTGAAGCAGATCCTTCGGCAAATTTTATCTTTGTCGTTGTGTCGGGAACATTACTGATACAAACCAGGATTTTCATTTACGCTTATATTAGATAGTTAACTTATTATTAAGATGTTAATTTATTCTGAACTGTGCATCGCAACCTTCAAGGCGGCAAATATAATAATTTATGGTACACCTCCAAATGTATGTGACCTGACATATTTATCATGTTCGAAACATTTAAAAATCATATCTGATTAAATAACTGATATTTAACAGCCAAAATAAAGGTTGAAAGCCACAATAGTCGAACAAAGGCAATAATATCTGCGCCACTCTGCGAGATCTGCGAGAAAAAATATAAATTCGCAGCGCCCTGAAAACGTATAAACCTAACTACCCAGATATTGAATCAGAATCTTAAATCATATGGATCAGTAGTGCTGGCAATGATCTTCTGGTCATTTTCATTCATATGGTTCAAGATGGCCAACAAGACCTTCGATCCGATCACCATTGTTTTTATAAGGCTCCTCTTTGCCACAATACTTCTTTCGCTTTTTCTTTTTGTTACCAGGGGCTTTATGAAAATCAGGAAGAAGGACAGGAAACTCTTCCTGATGCTTGCACTTTTCGAACCATTCTTCTATTTCCTTGGCGAGAGTTACGGGCTGACATATGTTTCGGCTACTTTCTGCTCAGTTCTGATCTCAACAATACCCGTATTTGCTGCTATTGCAGCCCGTCTGATATTCAAGGAGAGACTAAAGGGAATCAACTATGCCGGAATACTTGTTTCATTTATCGGAGTCCTGATATTCATACTTAACAGAGACGGCTCTCTTTCCTTTAATGTTACAGGCCTTCTGCTAATCCTCTTTGCAGTTTTTACTGCAGTAGGTTATAATCTTACTCTAAGCCGTCTTGTGGGTAACTATAGCCCGGTATATATCGTTAATGTACAGAACATTATCGGGGCAGTACTTTTCCTTCCTCTCTTTGTTTTACTCGACTTGAAGGATTTCGTCAATATCCCTTTCACATTCGCGATGTTTAAGCCGGTAATACAGCTTGCTGTTTTTGCCTCAAGCGCGGCATTTGTCCTGTTCGCATACTCTGCCAGTCATATGGGAATAACAAGGACAAATGTCTTTTCAAACAGTATCCCCATATTTACAGCGCTTTTCTCATTTTTACTGCTTGGTGAAAAGCTTACAGTACAGAACCTGGCGGGAATGGCGGTAGTGGTAGCTGGTCTTTTCATGTCGCAGATGAATGGCAGAAAAAGGAAGCTTGATGAGGCTCTCGCTCTCACCGGCAAAACTGCATAGCCGGGGTAAGATTTAATAAATCATGCTATCTTTGTACCGCTACGGTATAGTATGCTTAAAAAAACAATAAATATTGTCCTTTTGCTTACATCAATGTCAGCTTCATTCTCGCAAACCGGAGGGGATAATGTCTATGAATTTCTGAATCTTACTCACTCAGGGCTCGTCTCGTCACTTGGAGGGTCAAATGTTTCGCTCAGCAAGATCGACCTGAACCTGGCCTACCACAATCCTGCTCTTCTCACTCAGGGAATGCAGAAATCAATGGCCCTTAACTATGCAAACTACATTGCCGGGATAAATTACGGAATGGCAATGTACTCGCCCTCTTTTAAAACAAAAGGGACTTTTGCAGCAGGACTTACATATCTGAACTATGGCACATTTACAGAAAGCGATGCCTCTGGCACTATTACAGGCGATTTCGGGGCTTCGGAATATGCATTTCTGGGTACCTGGTCGAGGAGTATCGATTCACTGTTCTCGGTAGGAATAAATGTCAAACCTGTTTTGTCGCATCTTGAGAGCTATACCTCATTTGGAATAGCCTTTGATTTTGGAGCAGCCTATCATAACAAAAGCAATCTGTTTTCCGCCGGTTTTGTTATCAAAAACGCCGGGATCCAGATAACTTCATATGCCGGTGAGCCGCGACAGAATCTCCCGTTTGAGATCCAGGCAGGACTGTCGCAGAGACTGGCACATGCTCCATTGCGCTTTTCGCTCACACTGAGGCATCTCGAAAAGTTTGACCTGACTTATGAATACAGCACATCAGCTGACACCGGAAGTGATACGAATTCATCCGATTTTTTTGAGAACGTGCTGCGACATACTGTACTTGGAGCGGAGCTGATCCCTCATAAAAACGTATACTTCAGCGCTGGTTATAACTATCAGCGAAGGAGTGAGCTGAAGGTTGACGCGAAAGGATCGGCGGTTGGTTTTTCATGGGGTTTCGGGATAAAAACTACGTGGCTCGATCTCTCATTCGGAAGGGCAACTTACCATCTGGCAGGAGCCTCGAATCATGTCTCAATAATTGTCAGGCATGATAAAATTTATAAAAAGCAGCAGAACTAAGCTTAATGGAGAGAAAACTTATTATTGCGATAGATGGGTACTCCTCATGCGGGAAGAGCACCTTTGCAAAATCAATTGCAAAAATGCTGAATTACATTTACATCGACAGCGGAGCCATGTACCGTGCAGTTACTCTTTATTGCATCAGAAGAAACCTGGTTTCGAAGGATGGCATTGACACCAGGCAGATCGTTTCAGAACTGAGCCTTATTAATATCGATTTTGTTTATAATCCTGACATAAATGAATCCGAAACCTTTCTAAACTCTGAGAATGTTGAAGCTGAAATAAGGAGCATTGAAGTGACGGCCAGGGTGAGCAGGGTAAGCCAGATACCGCAGGTCAGGGAAAGACTGGTTGAACTGCAGCGGAATATCGGCAGTCAGAAGGGCATTGTAATGGATGGCCGCGATATAGGAACTGTGGTATTTCCTGATGCCGAAATCAAGATCTTCATGACCGCAACTGCCGATATAAGGGCTCGAAGAAGATTTGATGAGCTGGTGGCAAAAGGCATGAAAGTTGACTTTGAAGAGATAAAGAGGGACATTATAGCCCGCGATATAGCTGATGAGAACCGTGATATAAGCCCTCTTAGAAGAGCAGATGATGCAGTAATTCTTGATAACGGGAGAATGAGTGTAGCAGAGCAGATGGTTTGGGTAAAAGAAATTATCGAAAAGAGAGAAAATGTTTATTGAGACAGATAAAGAGTCGGGGTTTTGCTTTGGTGTTCAGAATGCAGTTGAAATTGCAGAAAAAGCACTTCTCGAAGGTGAAAAGGTCTACTCTCTTGGCCCGATTGTACATAACGACATGGAGGTTGAACGACTATCAGCTCTGGGGCTTACATCGATAAACCACGATGAGTTCCGCACACTGTCAGATTGCAGGGTTCTTATAAGAGCACACGGGGAACCACCTGAGACTTATTTGATTGCTGAAAAGAACAATATAGCTATTATAGAAGCAACGTGTCCGATTGTCAGAAAACTCCAGTCGAGAATTAAAGTTGCCTGGCTCAGGATGAAAGAGATAAACGGGCAGGTTGTAATCTTCGGGAAGAAGGGTCATGCAGAAGTTGTAGGCCTGCTGGGCCAGATAAATAACGAAGGGATCCTGATATCACGCCTTGAAGACTTGTCCCTTGTAGATCCTGAAAGGCCGGTAAGCCTGTTTTCGCAAACGACGATGAGCGTACCTGAATATAATAAAATTGCCTCCGCCCTGCTTGAGAATATTAAGAATGCCGGTTTTCCGGAACCGGATAAGAACCTAGAAGTGAACAGGTCGATCTGCGGTCAGGTATCGAACAGGGAACCGCACCTGATGGCCTTTGCTGCAAAGCACGATGTCATTATTTTTGTCAGCGGACAGGAGAGCTCAAACGGGAAGATGCTCTATGCCATATGCAAAAGCATCAATAATGAAACCCATTTTGTAACCTCTCCCGAAGAACTTGAGAAAGGATGGTTTACAGGCAAAAAGTCAGCAGGCATCTGCGGGGCAACATCAACTCCGAAATGGCTCATCGAAAAGATCGGCGATTCAATATCAGCCTTAACACATGAAGAGGGCCCAGCCTTTTGAATGACATTTTTTTTGTATTATCTTTGTGCCCTTAAATTACAATATTATTTATGGGAAAGATTAAAAGAGTTGGCGTGCTGACATCCGGGGGCGATTCTCCGGGTATGAATGCAGCGATAAGAGGAGTAACGAGAACAGCAATTTTCAACGGGCTGGAAGTAGTGGGCATCCACAGGGGATACCAGGGAATGATTGACGCAAGTTTCCAGCCTATGCAGTCATACAGTGTGAGTAATATTATTCAGAGAGGAGGAACAATTCTCAAGACAGCAAGATGTGAAGCATTCAGGACACCCGAAGGCAGGCAGAAAGCTTATAATAACCTTAAGGAAGCACAGATCGACGGAGTTGTTGTGATTGGCGGAGACGGCTCCTTTACCGGGGCCAGGCTATTCAACGAGGAATTTGATATTCCGTTTGTTGGAATACCTGGTACAATAGATAACGACATTTTCGGAACTGACTATACAATAGGATACGATACTGCTCTTAATACAGTTGTGGAGGCTGTAGATAAGATCAGGGATACAGCAAGCGCACATGACAGGATGTTCTTTGTAGAGGTGATGGGTGCAGAGGCAGGCTTTATTGCTCTTTACAGCGGTATTGCAACTGGCGCGGAAGCAATTGTGATCCCTGAACTCAAAGGTGAAAACAGGGATATCAGGAAGTTGATAGAGGAAGGAAATACCCGCAAAAAAACAAGCAACATAATTATTGTTGCTGAAGGAGATGAGGGCGGAGGAGCATTCGCAATGGCAGAAAAGGTTAAGAGTGAATTTCCCGATTCTGATATAAGGGTTTCGGTTCTCGGCCACCTGCAGCGCGGAGGATCGCCATCGGCTATCGACAGGGTAAATGCCAGCCGTCTCGGACATGCCGCTGTAGAAGCACTTATCGATGATCAGAAAAGCGTTATGGTAGGGATAATGAACGGTGAGATAACCCTTGTTCCGTTCAGAAGAGCTGTAAAGCAGAATAAAGATGTAAACAGGAGCCTGGTTGAACTTGCGAAAATTCTATCGGTATAAAACAGGTGGTACTACTTTAGAGGGTACCCTGTACTTTTGTTCCGTAAGTCCTGTTCTGAATCTTTTTCTGCCTCTCTATTTCTTTCAGCTCCGGAATGAGCTCTTCGCCAATGAGTCTGAACTTCCCTGGCTCATCCGGATTGTCAAGATAAAGCATGGTCCCTGGTTTCAGGCCTTTTTCGATAATGATATGCTTTTCATTCGCTTCACCAAGTATTACGATCTGCTTGCGTCCGCTCTTTGTATAGACAAAAGGCAGACTGTCGGTACCGGCGTGAACACATTCGGAAGGGATGAATACAGCATCCGGTACTGTCTTTATTATTATCTTGTTGCCAGTTGTCATCGAAGGCCTTAACTGAGGATCGGAACCATCAATTTTAATCTGAACCTCAAACACCTTGTCTGTACTGTTGGGAAGTTTCTCACCAATGGCGGCAACAAATGATACAGTACCTGTAAAACGCTTTTCCGGAAATGCATCGATAGATATGTTTACCTTTTGACCGGGCCTGACCTTGCTCACCTCAATCTCGCTGACGTAAGTCTTAGAGAGCAACGACGAAAGATCTGGCAGCGTTGCAACAACCCTGTCCATCGGATTTATTATGGAGCCTGCTTTCCTCTTCGATCCGTTCCATTCCTTCTTGTAAATTACCATCCCCGGCCCGGGAGCTTTAACAGTGAACCCTGCAAGAACCTCTTCCAGAGCCATAACTCTTTTGGAGATCCTGGAGTTCCAGTATTTCTGATTGTAAATGTCAGTGGATAACTGGGCCAGTCTCCGGGTATAGCTTCGCTGACGCTGCTCCAGCGTACGCTGTGCTTTATCGAGATTAATCTCTGCCTGGCGGATAACTGTAGGTGATTCATATTTTGAATTCCTGAGAGTAATTACAGCCTCCTCAACAATGAACCTCTGATTCTTTATTTCGTCTCTCAGTGAATTCAGCTGAACTGCCGAATCGAGAAGCTTCATCTCGAGGTTAGTCTGAAATTGCTTAAGACGATCCTGCTCGTCCTTAAGCGCGTTGTTCACCTCTGTTCTGTCGAGTGTGGCGACGAAATCTCCTTCAGAGACTTCTGTACCCTCAGGAACAATATCCTGAATCTTTATCATAACCCTTCTGATGTCCATATCACCTCTGAATTCGGGGCCCTTGATATCAAGCGACCTTTCAGGAACAATTTCACCTGCCGATGTTAATGCAAGCTCGAATTCTCCCGACAGAACCTCAGTAAACTGAGCTTCACTAAGGCTTTTAGTGGTCAGTTTATTGAAAACAAACAGAAAGATAAAAGCTGCTATAATTACTATCCCGGTTATTATGATCGTTCTTTTCATCCCTTTTCTTGCAGTAATTTTTTCAGAGTGCGAAAGTATCAAAAATAATCTGCAGGTATGCCTTTCCGGTAAAAATTAACATGAATTAACATGAAAAATAATTCTTAATAATCTTTTGTCCTGAGAAAAACAACCCCGCCAGCTTTAAACCATTTAAACTATATTTGGATTTGGATTAGTCTAAAGGCGGGAAAAATGAAGAATGAAAGAGTCATTGCAGGATTTATAGGTGCAGGCGGAATAGCCCGCTCCCATGCATACGCACTAAGTTCGCTGCGTTTCTATTACAACGACTCTCCTGAGGTTCAGCTCGAAGCTGTATGTTCATCGGGGGAGGTAAGCCGCAAGTCTTTCGCCGGAAATTTCGGATTTAACAGAGCCTGCACTTCTGAGGAGCTCCTTTCTGATAAAAATATTAACTCCGTATATATTCTCGGACCCAACAAGGTTCATTATGAACACCTGAAGGCTGCAATAGGAATGCATTCAGTTAAAAGGATCTACCTTGAGAAGCCAGTCTGCTCTTCACCAGAGGAGGAAGCAGATATCCCCGTGCTTTTGAAGCACCATCCCGGAATAATGATACAGGTGGGCTTTCAGTATCTCTTCTCATCAGCTGTCCGAGAAGCTCTGATATTATGGCAATCAGGTGCGCTTGGAAAACCTATCCATTTCGATTTCAGGTATTACCACGGCGATTACCTGAGAAAAGATTACCGCGACAGACGCCAGAACCGTCTGACTGCAGCCCCCGACGGAGGGGCAATGGCCGATCTTGGATCTCATGCAATAAGTCTTGCTGTGGCTTTTCTTGGTAATGATCTCAATGTAACAAGCGCTCTGCAGGCAGGTAGTTTTGAGGATGTCAGCCCTGAGTCTGATCTGTACAGCCAGATCTTTCTCAGGGACAGATCAACCGGAGCCGCAGGCACTCTGGCAGCCAGTCGTGTAAGTGCCGGTACCGGCGACCAGCTTTCATTTGAACTGTTTGCAGAAAAAGGTGCTTTAAGATACTCGTCGGTTACTGCAGATTATTTTGAATATTACCTCGAGTCGACAGGTTTGTGGAACAGGCAGGTTACAGGCAGCAGCTACCGGCCTGTGACAAGCTTCCCTTCAGCCCATGTACCCGGCGGCTGGCTGCGCCCGATGGTCCACGCACATTATGTATTCCTGACCGGCAAAAAGGATGAGCCGTTTATCCCGGGAATTGAGCATGGACTTGTGGTGCAGAGGATTATCAGGCAAACTGCTGAACATTTTGTATCTTTAAATCATGAAAACAAATTCAGACGAAATAATTTATAAATTAATCCCATGTCACTAACTGAGAAAATAGCAGCTGATCTGATAACTGCGATGAAAACGAAGGACAAGGCATCACTTGAGGCAATCAGGGCTGCCAAGACAGCCTTTGTACTTGCGAGGTCTGAAAAGGGCGCTGATTCAGTGCTCTCCCCTGAGGAAGAACTGAAGATCATCCAGAAGCTTGTCAAGCAGAGGAGGGAATCCGCTGCCATCTACAGAGAGCAGAAAAGGCCCGACCTGTATGAAAAGGAAGAGACTGAGGCAGCTGTGCTCGAGAAGTACCTGCCTGCAAAGATGAGCGGCGAAGAACTTACTGCAATTATTAAAGGGATCATCGAAAAGCTTGGCGTCAAATCGCCAGCCGAAATGGGAAAGGTTATGGGCGTTGCAACAAAAGAGCTTGCAGGCAAGGCTGATGGCAAGGAGATCTCAGCGATTGTGAAGCAATTGCTGGGGTGAAATAAGTCGGAAGACCGAAGACCGAAGACCGAAGTCTGTGCTCTCGCCTAGCTGGCGCGGTCCCGATAGTTATCGGGCCGGATTGCCGATGACCCCGAAATACCTTCCTGCCCAGTATGGCAGCAGCCAGATATCTCCGGCGCTGTATTCCGACTTCCCTCCCCCCTTTCCGTCGAGGTCGAAGCGGTTGCTGTTGTGCCTGCTGATCCTCAGTTCGTCAGGAGGAAGCACTTCGGAGGTGGTCTGGTTCCGGAAACCAGGAGCAATAAGCTTAATATCCTTTCTCTGGCTGTTGCTTACACTCCAGTCTGTGAGGTCGAGAGGGTACTCCCGCAGGTACCATAATGCTTCTTCAAGATCGATATCATCTGCTCCCGTGAGAGCCGTCAGAATATTCCAGAGACCCTCCTTCTCGGGCCGTTCTGCCTGCCAGTGATCGATAATTGCCGTCTTATACAGGGCTTTCAGAGAATCATTGAAAGCATAACGGTACAAGCCCCAGTATCCGCAGTAGTACATCTCATCATCTGAGTGGTTCCAGCCATCGGAGAGCTCCCTGCTCATTTCATCTGCATCTGCAGGAGCCTTCCCTATTGAGCTGATCGGACGCATCAGGTTTTCAAGATACCCATGTTCATTCATCAGATAGTATGCAGCCTTTTTGTATTTTTCCTTGCCTGTAAAATGGTATGCTGTCTGAAGCATTCCAATAATATTTGATGAATTAAGCTTGCGGTCGCCAACCATAACAGGACGGGCATTTACATATTCCGGATTCCACCGGCCCCATCTTGTTGGCTCCCCGTCCCAGTCTATCAGATAGAAATTATTCCTCACTATATGCGACATGAGCGTGTCGATCAGGAGTATTGCTTTTTCCCTTAGTTCCGGTCTGTCATTCAGTTCTGCTATTACTCCGTATGCAAAAATATGTCCGATCGCTTCATCGCTGCTTGTTGTGGATTTCCAGTCCCACTCAGGATCAGCTGCCCTGCGCCAGGCCTTGTCCGCGTACTTATAACCTCTCCTCTCAAACGACCGTGAAGGAAAACCCTGCAGTGAATTGATTGTATAGAGTCTTTCCATTGCATCAAGCGATTCACTGACATTCTGAAGGGCCTCATCTGAACCGGTTACAGCATATCTGAATGCTTCCCCCGCAAGATACATTGATGTCCACAGACCATCATTATCTGAATCTTCCATGCTTCCGGTTGTCACATCTCCGTTGATCATGTCCGATACTGTTGCATTGAATCCTGTGCGGATATGGCGCTCCCTGACCTGCCTCCCGAAGAAGTCTGCTTTTTGAGCCAGGGTCATTTCCATGAAACATACCTTTGCCACACCCTTATCTGTAAGTATCAGCACTGAGCTGTCGGGACCCCGGGAAATATCCACTACATTATCCGACGGGAGCCAGCGTTGGGATGCATAATAGCTGAAACCTCCATCACCCTTCATCATGAAGGCTCCCCGTGTTGATCCGAACCACAGTTTTCCATTCACCTCCCTTATTGCTGTCAGCTCAGTCGATGGCAATGATGAATTGAGCGCTCCCTCCTCCTTTCCCGATTCAATGTCAATGACAAAATATCCGTCCTTTGTGCCGGCATATATCTTTCCCCCGGCAAGCTCAAAGCATGTCAACCTCCTATTCTTTATAACCTGTTTCAGTTCCATTCCGGCTGCCGAGAAGGAGCTCAGGTTATTCTTCCCGAGGATCCAGAACTGTCCGGAAGCTTTGTCAAACTTAATATCCCTGATGCTGTCTGACCTTACAGAGCCATTCCACACTCGCCTTGAATCTTTTATATATACAAGCTTTGAGCCGTCTGATACAAGGAAGGAAAAGTCCTTTCCTCCGGCAAAGTACCTTGCATCCGGCATGCCATGTTCCAGATAAAGTTTCCCGGCCCAGGCATTGCTGAATACAGCTTTGTCGTCGAGATATACCAGCTGCTCATCATAAACAGAAATACCTGAGATCTTCTTGTCGCTTGTCTGACGGTCCTGACGGTCTGTAACGACTGTCCCTGGAAACAGGAGTTCTCCTCCCCTGAGTCTTTGCAACCCGGATGAAGAGAGGATCTGGATATAGCCGTTGCGGTCTGATACAATCCTGAGCGGGATCGCGGTTTCCTTCTCAAAAAAGTACTTTATGCTGTAATCCTGCATGTATGGATCATCAGGGGCAAATGGCCCGGAACTCTTTGACTGCTGGCAAATGGAAGATCCCGGCAAAACTATTAATACGGTAATGGCTATGGTTCTAAACAGATTTGACATATGCGGATACTTTAAGACTGTATCAAATATATGGAATTCTGGTACCTAAAAATACCCTCTGATGCTCCCGCTGAACAAAATCTTCACAAAATCGAGATGATACCATGCTTTTGCATAGAAATAGAAGAGTACAAGCAACCATGCGAGAAAGGTGAATGCCAGCCCCAGGTTCCGGCCTGCCATAGACTTTCCGGTCCGTATAGCACCTTTCGAAATACTCTTCACCCAGTCTTCAAGTTTAATAAAAAGAGGATAGAATACCACTACTATTATTGCCATTCCCAGTAAAGTGAATGTAAAAGGCTTATAGTGATTTTTATAACTGACCATGTAATCGCTGATGGCAGTTGTCAGAAGCGTAGCAGTAAGGATGGTCAGGGAAGTGACGGCAAAACGAAAGAAAAAGCGGTACATATTACGGGTTATTAAGGCCGTAAAAATAGTCTTTTATTACTAATTGTCATGCGGTCGTGCGGTCGTGCGGTCAAATTGCCAACGCTCGGCGAAGTTTGCAACTTCGCCGGATACAGAATGTCGTTTTAAACTAAATTTCTTGTTCAAAGCGAAGTTGCAAACTTCGCTTAGCTTTTATAAAAGCACACTCCCCTATCCCCATCTCCCCATCCTTCTCTTCTACCCTATCCTGAAGGAGGTCATTGTGAGCGAGCCCATAACTGCCTTGTCGTTGAAGAAGGTCACATCCTCTTTTTCCTCCTTGAGTGCCAGGACATACAGCATCGGAAGATAATGTTCGGGACTGGGAATTGCCAGCTGAACCTCGCGCCCAAGTTGGCTGTATGCTGTCAGATCAGCATGGTTCCCTGTAATTATCAGCCTTTTAAATGTATCATTTGCCTGAATAGCCCAGTCATAAGCGTATCCGGGATCGTCGGCATGATCCCAGGCTACCAATCCCAGATTATGGACAATATTTCCGCTGCCGATAATCATTACCCCTTTCCGCCTCAGGAAACTGAGTTCCCTTCCAAGTTCATAGTGGAATCTTGGGTGATTTGTAGAAATCGAGGCTCATCTCAAGTACAGGAACATCAGCTCCGGGGTATATATGTTTTAAAACGCTCCAGGCACCATGGTCGAGGCCCCATTTCTCGTCGAGATTCACCTCTGATCCGGTAATTGTTTTTTTAAGGTCTGAAGCGATCACAGGGTCTCCGGGGGCAGGATACTGAACTTCATAAAGCTCACGCGGAAAACCGCCAAAGTCATGGATAGTTCTCGGCATTCTTCATTGCAGTGACAAAAGTGCCTTTTGTTTCCCAGTGTGCTGAAATGCAGAGAATAGCTTTAGGCTTTGGTACTGATGTGCCAATTTCCTTCCATGAAAGTGAAAATTCATTCTCCTCTATTGCATTCATAGGGCTGCCATGACCGACAAAGAATACCGGCATTGGTTCTGTATTCCCACCTGATGGTATGATAGTCTTAATTTCATTTGAACTCATGAAGATAAAACAAGGAGAGAGGGTAATTGTTTATCAACTCACCCCCTCGTCCGTCTAAGCTTTCCGTAAGCGGATTCTCCCTTTTCAGCCCTTACGCCCATCGTCCTCCGAATCCGCCAACCGGCGTAGTAGGAGGAATTATGCCGTTATGCCGTTATGCCGTTATGCCGCTGTGCCGTTGAGCCCATTAACCTTTTATTACTTCTTCCAGTTATTGTTATAATAATTACCAAGCAGGTCGTAATAGAAAATATCCATCCCCTTGAAAGTCGCCAGGTCTATTGGCACAGGGAAGGTATATTTATAGAAACCATGATCAGCTACAGGTCTTACATACCCTATCTGCTGGTCACTTGTATTAATGAATTGCAGCATGAAATCTGAAATAAGATTTTCGGGTTTAACAGGCGAATGGTCGGGAAATGAATAATCAAAGAGTATCGAAACTATTTTCCCATTCCCGTCAGTCTTGAGAGTAGGACTGACTATTATCAGGTTATCCTTTGCATTAATACTTGAAAAGTTAAGTTTATAGCTTGTACCGGAGTAAGGAGTGAAAGTATAGATTCCTTTTTTAAATGGAAGAAAGTTATTTCCCATCGGATTGCCAGGTTGAGGTATTCCCTGTCTGTTAAATGAAATCAGGAATGCCTCCCTATCACTGGCTGTGTTTCTGAAACCCCAAAGCTTAATATCTGATGATGGGTCTCCCTCCGGTCCTGTAAGTGTAGAATTGTTGCCTACCTGGCCGAGTGCTTTTCCTCCGGCAAATTCAATACCATAATTAATATACAGATTCTGTTCATTCACTTTATCAGGAGGAGTGTTATCAAGTCCCATTTTCCCTATATACAGATTGAAATGAAAAGTAAGGGATACCTGCGTGTTTGTAAGGATATCCGGTTCACCGTTATTATCTCCGTCAATGTTTTTCGCAAGCGACTCGTAGTAGGAACCGACAGCACGGAGGCTTTCAAGCTCATCAGCAGTGATATTTATTTCATCACCAAAGGGATTATGCATGGGGATTATGCTGTCGCCCGGCATTGTCAGCGATCTGCAGATCGATTATCGTTTTGTCCCCATCATCAAGACCGATGAGAGGCAGAACATTCAGCCCCTCGGTACATAGCACACCAATAAATTTATTCTGAGCATCCAGAAAAACAAGGGCATTTGCTGAACCGGCATCTGCAGTGACAGTGAAGGAGCTGTCGACAATGTTGGATAGAGTATACTTACTTCCGCTGAACACCATCACTTTTTTAGCATCGGCAATTGACAGGGGCAGACTACCTTTGGTTCCAGAGAGTTTTTTTGCACCCTTTGCCGAGATAGTTCCCTTAACAGTAACCTGTCCGTTATTGTTAAACCCATCGGAATCATTCTTATTGCAGTTTACGAATAAAAATGCAACAATTGAAAGAATCATTATTTTTCTCATTTTCAGGATGTTTATATCATGACTCATAACATGTGTGATTAGTTGCTTGCGTTCAATAAGAATTGATAAAATAAGAAGAGGGAGAATGTTGGAATGGGATTCTCATTTCCCATTCTCCCATTCTCCCCTTCTTTCTTATACGCCTCTGCGCCGTAATGCCATTACGCCGTTACGCCGTTGCGCCGTTGCGCCTATTACAGTTTATACGGTCTGCGGTACTCGTAATTCATCAGCCTGTGGTTTTCAGCCTCTTTGTCATCAACAAAGGTGAAAGTAGCAGGATTCCATTTTACAGGTCTCTTCAGCTCATGGGCAATATTACCGATGCAGCAGGCGATTGCGGTACTGGCGCCTACTTCGATTGATGCAATAGGCTTCTTACGATCGCGCACGCAATCAATAAAGTTTTGCATGTGAGGTGAGCTAATCTCAAACTGAAGTCCTGCCTGCGTTGGAGCCGGACGTCCCTGGGCACCGGCCTGGCCTCCCTGTGCATTAGCCGGGCGTGCCTGTCCTGCTGGTCTCTGCTGGCCCGGGGTCCTTGGCTGCGGACGTGTTCCTGCTATCTCAGCCGGAATAAGTGAAGGATCTGAGCAGGCTATATATCCGCGTGCCACCTCTATCCAGCCTTTTGTGCCAATGAATTTTATGCCCTGCGCACCAGGGTTATCCTCAAGATATGGTTGCTCTGTCATCACAACTCCTGTCTGATATTTGAAGGTCATGAATTCCTGACCCTTATATCCTTTCGGAATAGCCTCACACGGGGCTGATCCATCCATTCCTATTGCAGCCTGTGCAATGTCGAACATATGAGCTCCCCAGTCGGCAGTATAGCCGTTTCCTGTTTCGAGGTACCAGCGCCATGCACCCCAGAGTGTCTCGTTCTGTACAGGATCGAGTGTAATCTGAGGGGCAAGATCTGAATTATAAACAATCTTTTCATCATTGAGCGGACCTAACCAAAGATTCCAGTTCAGGTTTGCAGGTATCGGCTGAGCGGGAAGATCAAGCGGTTTTGGAGGATCACCTACTTTTGCATAGATTTTCTCTATATGGCCGATTGCACCCTTCTGAACCAGTTCGATAGCCTTCTGGAACTCCTTGCTTGACCTCTGCTGGCTTCCAACCTGTACCACTCTCTTGTTATCATTTGCAACCCTTGTCATTACAAGAGCCTCCTGTATAGTATATGAAAGAGGTTTCTGAACATATACATCCTTACCTGCCTGGCAGGCATGAATCGTCATAAGGGCATGCCAGTGGTCGGGAGAAACTACCTCAATGACATCGATGTCCTTGCGCTCAAGCATCTGCTCGTACTGCTCATAGGTATCACAGCGGGGTGCGAGGCCTTTTGCTTTCTGCCACTCCTCAACAGTCTTCCTGTAACGCTGCTGCTTTATTGAGTCAACATCGCAGCAGGCAACAACCTGAAGTCCCTTCGCACCTGAAAATCCCCTGAAATCGGAAAGAGCCTGGCGTCCCAGTCCTATAGTGCCCATCAAGACACGGTCGCTTGGCGCAACACGCACTCCATCAATAACATAACTTGGAAGAATTGTCAGTCCGGTAAGTCCTACTGCGGACAATCCCAGAAAATCCCGACGGTTTAGTCCTTTTTTTGTTTCTTTTTTCATAGTAAATATTGATTATGGTAGTTGGTTTCAACGGGAAAAATAGGTAAAAAATACAGATCCGGGCAGTTACAAAAAGTTAAAAATATTTAATACAGTTACTTAGGACCTTCTCCCCCTCTCCCATTCTCCCCCTCTCCCATTCTTTCTTCCCTTGCGCCGTTTCCTACCTTCTTCCTCCCTTACGCGACCTGTCTCTCCCGTAGAACTTCCTCTTCCTGTTCATCGTAAGTTCACCATCTTCCCACGACGGTACCGGGCCTAAATTTTCCGGAGGCAGAATCTTTGGAATTACCGATTTAATCAGCGCCTCTATCTTTAAAAGCTTCTGTATCTCCCTTGGTGTCACAAGTGTGATCGCTTCTCCGGTTGCATTCACACGTGCTGTTCTCCCTACCCGGTGGACATAATCCTCTGCATCGTGAGGCACATCATAATTGATAACCATGTTTATCTCTTTTACATCTATCCCCCGGCTCAGCACATCGGTTGCCACAAGAATGCGTATCATCCTTGACCTGAAATCCCTGAGGACCTCCTCCCTCCTGTCCTGCTCAAGATTTGATGAGATACCCGTGGCACGAAAGCCGTTCCTGCCCAAAGCTCTTACTATTTCGGTTATCTTGCTTTTTGTTGAGGTAAAAATAAGTATGCTCTCAAAATCTCTTCTTTCACCCAGAATCTGACTGATCAGTTTATCCTTCTGCTCATCGTGAACCAGATAGACTTTCTGGTCGACACCTTCTGCAGGTTTTGACATTGACAATGAGATCTCAACCGGGTCGTGAAGAATCTTCCTTGCCAGCTGGCGGATGCCCGGAGCCATTGTGGCGCTGAACATCAGGGTCTGGTGATGAACCGGGAGATTTGAGATAATAGTCTGAATGTCATCAATAAATCCCATATCAAGCATCCTGTCTGCCTCATCGAGTATAAGATGTTTCAGCCTGTTGAATTTGATATTTCCCATTTTAAGATGAGAAAGGAGTCTGCCCGGAGTTGCAATAATTATATCGGCACCGTTCCTGAAGGCCAGTACCTCCGAATCCCAGCCGCTGCCGTCACCGCCGCCGTATACTGCTTTCGCCTGGGCATTGATAAAATATGAAAATCCTTCAATCTGTTGTTCTATCTGTATCGCCAGCTCACGTGTCGGTACTATTATCAGGGTGTCGATATGTGTATCTTTCTTGCCGACAAGCTTATTAAGGATAGGCAGTACAAACGCACCGGTCTTGCCGGTTCCTGTCTGCGCACAGGCAATAAGGTCCCTGTTCTCAAGAATAACCGGGATAACCTGTTCCTGTACTGGCGTAGCATTCTCAAAGCCCATGTATGATATGGCTTCAATAAGCTTGCCCTCAAGCTTTAATTCATCAAATGTCATAAGTAATTAATGTTGCCTGGTTCTAATCTGACCATTCTCACTATTCAATCTGCTGATCAGCTATCAGGCGATCGGCAAAGGTACTGATTTTTGAACTATTTAAACTAAATTTACAGGATGAAGCAGCTTTTCATTATCCTGGCCATTCTGACTCTGGGTTGCAGCAGGACAATCCATTACTCCGGTAATCCCGTGTTTAACGGATGGTATGCCGATCCCGAAGGGGCGATATTCGGCAAAGAGTTCTGGATTTATCCTACATATTCCGCTCCATACAACAAACAGGTTTATCTCGATGCCTTTTCATCCTCCGACCTTGTTACATGGAAAAAGCATGAACGGGTTTTAGACACAGCCGCCATCAAGTGGGCATGGAGAGCAATGTGGGCTCCATCGGTTATAGAGAAGGATGACAAGTATTATCTTTTCTTCGGGGCCAACGACATTCAGTCGGATAATGAACCGGGAGGTATCGGAGTTGCAGTAGCGCAGAACCCATCAGGCCCTTACAGTGATCTGCTTGGCAAACCGCTTATCGATAAATTTCATAACGGTGCACAACCGATCGACCAGTTTGCTTTCAGGGATGCCGATGGAAAATATTACCTTATCTACGGCGGATGGAGGCATTGCAATATTGTGAAGCTTAAAGATGACTTTTCCGGCATTGAACGCTCACCCGACGGCACCCTCTTTCGTGAGATCACTCCCGAAGGTTATGTGGAAGGGCCGTTCATGTTCATCCGCAACGGGAAATACTATTTCATGTGGTCGGAAGGCGGCTGGACAGGACCAGACTACAGTGTGGCATATGCAATTGCCGACTCTCCCTTCGGCCCATTCAAAAGAATAGGGAAGATCCTGAAACAGGATCCGTCAGTTGCTACAGGTGCAGGCCATCATTCAGTGATTCACCCTCCCGGCACTGAAAAGTACTTTATTGTTTATCACAGGCGTCCTCCCGGCCAGACTGACCGTAACGCAAGAGAGGTCTGCATCGATCTGATGGAATTTGATGATGACGGACTTATCAAACCTGTGACAATTACCAAAACAGGAGTCCAGGCATTCAGGCTCAGGCGATGAAAAGGCCACTGAAAATAATAGTTGCGATAATTATACTGGCGCTTGCAGTTCCTCTTATTTTTATGGGAGCCGCATATTCCGGAGCCTTCGGCCGGCTGCCCGGGAAAAAAGAGCTGCTGAACTTTAAGAATGCAACTGCCTCTGTAGTCTTGTCGCAGGAAGGTGAACTGATCGGAAAGATCTTCTCTGAAAACCGCACAAATATTGCTTATGGCCAGCTTCCGCCTCAGCTGATAAATGCATTGATTGCCACAGAAGACGTCCGTTTCTTTGAACATAAGGGAATTGATTCCAGGAGCCTGCTCAGGGTTTTCTTTAAGACAATACTTTTCAGCAAACGCAGTTCAGGAGGGGGGAGCACAATAACACAGCAGCTGGCGAAAAACATGTTTGGCAGAACAAATACCGGACCTTTTGCCATCATTATTAACAAGACAAGGGAGGCAATACTGGCCCGTCGCCTCGAAAAAGTATTCACAAAGCAGGAGATTCTCACCCTTTATCTGAACACAGTATCATTCGGTGAAAATGTATATGGGATTGAGTCAGCAGCAGGCCGCTATTTCAATAAAAAAGTCGAAGCTCTTAAAATTGAAGAATCGGCAGTATTGATTGGCATACTTAAGGCCAACAATTTTTACAATCCCCGCCTCTATCCCGAAAATGCCCTTAAAAGAAGAAATGTGGTTCTCAGCCAGATGGAGAAATACGGTTACCTCAAGCAAGCTGAAACTGATTCTCTGTCCAGACTCCCGTTGAAACAGGATTATTCAAACATTGAGTCAAGAGGTCCTGCTGACTATTTCCTGTACCAGGTGAAAAACGATGCAAAGCAAATACTGCAGAATATCGCTTCAGAAACCGGCAAAGAGTGGAATATTGAAGTAGACGGCCTTGTAATTGGCACAACATTGAACCTTACCCTTCAGGGCTATGGCGTCAAATCTTTTAAGGACCATCTGTCGGTAATGCAGAAAAGGCTTGATGAACAGTACGGTTCTGCTTCAGAGCAAACCCTGCTGCATGCAGGATTACTTGCTGTTGATCCTGTTACAGGCGCCGTCAGAGCCTGGGTTGGAGGAATTGATTTCAAAACTCATCCATACGATCAGATACTGGCCAGAAGGCAGCTGGCTTCAACCTTTAAACCGATTCTTTATGCAACAGCTCTTGAAGATGGCATCAGTCCCTGCAATTATCTTGACAATGATTCGGTTCAGATAAAAGGGTACGAGGAGTATAGTCCTGGTAATTTTGATAACACCTATGGTGGAAAATTCTCATTTTCAGGAGCGCTTGTCCACTCTATGAACATCCCGACACTCAACCTCTTTTTAAAAATTGGTTTCACCAGACTCGATTCGCTGTGGAGAATGCTGGGCTTCACCTTCCCTCTGAAAAATGAACCTTCCCTTGCAATGGGCACAGCTGAAGCAACAATAGAGGAGACAGCAATAGCCTACAGCGCTTTTGCGAACGGGGGAATTAAAATCAGACCATATAGAATTGAGTCTGTCAGAACGCCTGACGGCAAGATAATATGGGAAAAAGAACCTGTGAGTGCAGAAGAAAGAGTGATAAGTGAAAGAACCAGCCGGCTTATCAGTGCCATTCTGCAGAAGGCAGTAAGCGAGGGGACAGGGGCATCGGTCAGATCGGTTTATGGGGTTACACTCCCGCTGGCCGGAAAAACGGGCACTTCACAGGATTATGCTGATGCCTGGTTTGCAGCCTTTAATCCTTCACTTGTTATTGTAACCAGAGTTGGCGCATCATATCCGGCTGTTCATTTCAACAATGGTTCAAATGGATCGGGGAGTGCGCTGGCCTTGCCGCTGGCAGCACTTACTTTGAAACAGTTACAGCTCAACCGGGTGCTGACAGGACAACTTATCTCTCCCTTTCCGGAACTATCTCCGGAACTGGCAGCGGAACTGGATTGCCCCGATTACAGGGACAATACCATGGTAGACGATTTCGTTGATTTTTTCAAAAAGGATAAAAAAACATTCGATAAGGAGGGTACCAGGGCGGCACGCAGAAGAAAAAATCTTTCTTTCAGAGACTATTCGGTAAGAAGAAATGAGGGGGCACCAGAAGGTGCGGGGTGCGGGGTGCGAGGTATGGGGGTGCGGGGTGCGGGGTGCGAAGGTGCGGGGTGCGGGGTGCGAGGGTGCGAGGTGCGGGGTGCGAGGTGCGGGGTGCGGGGTATGGGGGTGCAGGGTACTAGGTGCCGGGTACTGGGTCCGCCGGCTGGCGGATGGGTTCGGGGTTGAGCTCATAGGTAAAGCCCTTTTCTGAAGGAATCATTTTTATCACTCTGAAAATTATAAGGTTTGCCAGTATTGCCTCAGCCTTGTAGGCAGGGATCCTTGCTGTTTTTTTAAATCGCGGCAATGTTATCGAACCGTTTGCTTTCAGGTAGTCGAGAAGAGTGACTTCGGCCTTGCTGAATTTCACCAGGACACCGGTTCTTTTCTCTTTTTTTCTCCATACCTGAAGCAGCACTCTGTTTGCAATAAGGTTCTGATCGTTGTGCCTGAAATAGGGTATCCATCTGCCGTCTTCATCTTTGCTCCGGTAGGGTCGCTGATCACCCCTCTGAACCTCTACCTCGAGAATCGTTTTACCTTCGGTGACATGCTGTTTTGTAGTAAAAACAATTTCAGGCCTGCAAAATAATTCCACAGCAGTATCGACCATGTAAAGCTCTTCATCAGATCTGATGCCTGCAATGCTCCCGTTATCGCGTACTCCGATAAGCAATCTTCCCCCGTCGCTGTTTGCAAAAGCAGTTAATGTCCTGGCTATCTTCCTGCTGTCAGAAACACAATACTTGAAGTCGAGCTTTTGATTCTCACCCTCCTCAATCAGCTTTTTCAGATATTTCTCCATTTTACCGGCACTCAGATTCAGCAGTACTAATATCTCATTTATAAACGATATTATTGTGAATTCCTTGCTTAAAACATAAATATGCAAACGGCGAACAATTTCTACATAATGTTTGTTTAAATTTGTGACATAGAACCTTCGTGTTCTTGAATATTAACCTTAAAAACTGATCATTATGAAAACGAAGCTGGTGTTTCTTTCCCTTTTAACCCTTGTATTCGGAGGGTGCGATCTTCTTAAGGATGCCACTGAGGTTACAATCGAAACCGACCTGAAAGCTGATATCCCCGTTGTCGTCACTGCACCTGGTAAGGGGTCGGCCGATCAGGCGCTTGCAGTTGCTGCCATATCCTTCACAAAGACACAGGATCTCTCACTTTCGAGCAATGCTGACATTGAGCCATATCTTTCAAAAATCGAAAATATAACGCTGAATGGCCTGGTAATAACTGTAACCGGATTGACCGCCGGCCAGACAATTAATTCAGTTGCTCTTGATGTTGCAGGTGTGGGGAATATTTTCACCCAGACCAACATTACTATGGCAAATAGTTCATTTACTCCGGTTATTGCGACAGGGAAGCTCGACCAGGTTGCTGCCAAACTGACCAGTGACAAGAAGATCACTCTTACTGTATCGGGAAGTGCCAGCGGACCAATGACGTTCACTGTGAAGACAACTTTCGATGCAAGCATACTGGCAGCAGCGCTTTAATACTCCTTAATGAAGGCACTTTTTCTGGAGAAACAGGGTGGTCCGCTTATAGTAAAGGATGTTGATATTCCTCTGCCGTCAAAAGGCGAAGTGCTTGTAAAAATTGTGGCAGCACCTGTTAATCCGTCGGATATTGCGAGGGTAAAAAATGCGCACACAGAATATGATCTAAATACTTTTATCCCGGGTCTGGAGGGAAGCGGCATTGTTGTTAAAGCCGGTAGCGGATTACTGCCCCGGCTATGGTTGGGGAGAAGGGTGACATGCTCAGCTGTTTATCCGACAAGCGGCACATGGGCAGAGTACGTTGTCACCTCTGCTGCAAAATGCTTTCCCCTGAGTGCAAAGGTTTCAGATGAACAGGGTTCAATGTCGCTTGTCAATCCGCTTACAGCTCTTGCTTTTTTTGATATTGTCAAAAAGGAAGGACACCAGGCATTAATAAACAATGCCGGAGCCAGTTCGCTTGGCAGGATGATTGAAATGCTGGGAGTCAGGAAGCATATTCCTGTTGTAAACATTGTGAGGCAGCAGGAACAGGCAGACTCACTGAAAAGACAGGGATCGAAGCATGTGCTGGTGAGTTCTGATCCTCAATTCACAGAACAGCTTGGTGCATTGTCGGCGGATCTCAAGGCTACTGTCCTTTTTGATTCTGTCTGCGGCCCGCAGTTCAGCAGCCTGATCTCAGCCCTGCCCTATGGCAGCAAGGTAATAGTCTATGGAAATCTTTCAGGTGATGAACATCCCGAATTTGATCCCCGCGTCCTCCTGGGGAAAAATCTGATAATCGAGGGGTTCTATCTTGCAAACCAGGCAAAAAAGAATGGAATGATCAGGAATATCATGAATCTGCGGAAAGTAAGTCAGCTGATGCAGACCGGACTGACAATTAAAATTCACAAAACCTTTCCGCTTTCAGAAGGACAGCTGGCTGTTGATACATATCTTGCAAATATGTCGGCCGGTAAGGTGCTTTTAGTAAATTGAATTTTATCCGGAAATGTAAGTATTAAACACAATGTGTTTTTAATGAGCAGAACATAGTATTTAACAATAAATAACTGAATCATGGGAAAGAAGCAAATCAACCGCAGGACTTTTCTGGGCTCCGGCCTTGCTGCTGCAGCAACGATGACAGTTGGAACGACTTTTGCCGCGGACGAAACCGGCAAGTCATTCCCGGCAAAGAAGAACGATGCAAATCCCTTCAACCCGGTAACATATAATGCCATGCCCACGCACTCGCTGGGGAAAACGGGTTATAAAGTAGGAATCCTGAGCCTCGGCGGACAGGCTACACTCGAAATCAAGGGCAGGGAAGAAGAATCGGAGAAGATCATTAACAGGGCAATTGACCTGGGCATAAATTATATCGACACTGCTGCTTCGTACGGGCAGGGCGTCAGCCAGCTGAACATAGGGAGGGTGATGAAAACCCGCCGCAATGAAGTGTGGCTTTCCACCAAGACCCACGACCGGACCTATGACGGGTCAATGCGCCTGCTGGAAGAGAGCCTTAAAAACCTTCAGACCGACCACCTCGACACCTGGCAGCTGCATAACGTTCAGCAGCAGAATCAGGTGGACCAGATCTTCGCTGCCAACGGAGCCATCAAGGCTATGGAGAAAGCCAAAGCCGAAGGCCTTGTAAGGTATCTTGGAATAACAGGTCACTTTGAACCGCTGGTTCTGCTGGAAGCTATAAAACGTTATCCCTTCGATTCAATTTTACTTGCTGTCAATGCAGCCGACATTCATTACCTCAGTTTTAAGAACTACCTTCTGCCCGAAGCACAGCGTCAGGGAATTGCCATCATCGGGATGAAAGTCACCACCCGCAGCCGCATGCTGTCGAGCTGGACACCTCCGCCTCTGGAACAACAGACAGATGCCCGCCTGCGAACGTCAAAACCGGGAACCATATCAATAAAAGAAGCCCTTACATATAACATGAGCCTTCCGGTGAGCACATCCATCATTGGCGTTGACAGTGTGGCACAGATCGAGGAGAACGTGCAGATTGCCTCAGGCTTTTCACCACTCAGCATGGCTCAGATGGAGGAGATAGAGATAAAAACCCTCCCCATTGTCCGCCAGGGACTCTATTTCCGCCGCTGGGACATAGGGGTCTGAGAGGGCACGGGGCACTGCATACTTTCAGAGTCTGTCGATCTTGGCAGCCAGAATAAAATCATTTTCCGAGAGCCCGTCGATGGCATGTGTCCATAACTCGATCACAACCATTGCATAGTGGACATGCATAACGGGATGGTGACCTTCCTCCTCTGCAAGGGCTGCTACCTTATTCACAAAATCCATTGTATGCTTGAAATTTACAAAGAGGAACTCCCTGCTAATCTTTTTATCGCCAGCCAGATGCCAGGCAGGATCAATCTCTTTTCTGTATTCAGCCACCTCGCCGGGCTCCAATGCAGGAACACCGCCTTCGCAGGGCACGCACTTTTTTCTGGTAAGGTCCATCACTATATATTTTTTGAATTGCATTTTAATTACAGATTAACAATCACCGGCTTAAAAAGTTCGGAAATCCGCACCCCTCGCCTCCAAAGCTTTAGCGAAGAAGGATTTGACCCGTCCTCTACCATTCTCCTCTTCTCCCCCTCTCCCATTCTCCCCCTCTCTACTTCTTCCCCGTCATATCCCACAGCACATTGACGATCTGCCATTTCCCTCCTGCCTTTGACAGGTGTGCGTAGTCGAAGAACCCGTATTTGGCATTCCAGGTCTTGGCGCTGGCGTTGGTGCCGTCGATGTCGAGGATCTTCACCTCCTGGACAAGAGGTTTCCCGGGAGTGAGGTCGGGCATGCGGACGTTTGGTTTATTTCCCATGGCCGATGCGCAGAGCAGCGAGCGGCTCATATCCTGAACAACGACCAGTTCGCCGGCAGCGGATACCCGCCGTTTCGACAGTTCAGGAGACACTCCCGACTGGATGCGGACTACATCGCCGGTAGCCCAGCCCTCAACATAATCGAGAGCAGCTTTCTTAATTGCCAGAGTGTCTTCTTTTGTCTGTGACCACAATGGAAGAGCAATAAATGCAAAAAGGATGATTAATGATTTTTTCATGGCATCAAATATTTATAAGAAAGGTAAAACAAATTAATAATACCGGGGTTGTTATCAATGAATCAACGGATATGCAATTCGGGTTCACAACGGACCGATCCATCTGCATATTGAGTCGTTGTTATTTTCGGAAAGAATCAGATATATACGTCATAAATTCAGGTAAGACTTTACGCCAGTATGACCAGTCATGTGCTCCATTGTGGATTCTGAATTCGTGAGGTATGCCCTTTGATTTCATTGCAATATGCAACAATGAATTGTTCGCTGATAACCGGTCATCGTCACCACATACGATATACCATTTTGTTTTGCTTTCTGTATTTACGGGAAGGTTTTCAAAATAACTGATAGCATCATATTGCATATACCATTCTGTTAGTGATGTTTCACTAACATTTGGGAATCTGTTTTTAAAATATTCGGATTCGTACTTTCTCACAGCGGCGCTTAATGCGCATGTTACCGAAAATAAGTCAGGCTGATGCAAGGCATACTGAATAGCAGCTTGTCCACCCATTGATGCCCCGGCAATAGCTCTGCTTCCTTTTTCTGTGCGGCAACGATAATTTTTTTCAATGAATGGAATGAATTCTTTAAAAAAGAAATCTTCGAAATTGAAATCTCCCTCAGGATCATTAAAGTAACTAATTCTTTTTGATCCAAAGTTTGCATCCGGAGTAACAACAATCATAGGCGCAATGTCACCGGCTGCTATGGCTTTATCTAAATATTGTTTCAGTTCTCCATAGTATAACCACGACTGATTGTTTGGGATTGTATTGGCAGGACCAGCGGGATGCAGAAGATATAAAACAGGATAAAAACGGTCAGAGAGTTCATAGCCTGCAGGCAAATAGATCGAGAATTTGCGATCCATCTTTAAAATACTGCTTGAAAGAGCTTTGGATTCGTAAGCGGTACCCTGAGTTTGTGCTGCAATGGCAACTGTCAATAAAAGTGACATAAGTGTCAATGATAGACTTCGCATAGTGATTTAAAATGTATTACTCGTTTAAATGATCTATTAATAATCAAAGGTACAAAGTATGTTCCTAACTTTGAATCAGCTATTAGTTAATATCTCTTGTTATCAAATCCTTCTGTGCTAATTCATTTAAAGCGTGAAACAGATCGTTTCCTTTATGAGTTCCGATTAATATGTTCTTCCCATTATTAAGATAGAGTTTAATGCCGACGTTTCCGGAGATTGTATAACACCAGCCTTTTTTTCGTGAATACCTTAAGCCATAACCATAATATTCTTTGATACCGTCATACTTAACAATTCTGATTTCTTTTATCTCGGACCATGATATAATCCTTTCTTTCAAACGGAAAGGAGCAAATCTCACCGAGATTCCGGTCTCAGAAATTTCAGTTTTAAGCTTTATGGAAATAAGGAGCAGATTTATCGCAAGAAACAGAAGATTTATAATTATAAGTGCTAAATCACTCGATGGATTGATTCCAACAGGTTTATGAAAGATCAATTGTTTTGTCAACAACACAAAAAACAAAATCTGAAGGATCCAGATCAGGGCAAAAAAAGCAATTTCCCTGAAGCGTTGAATCTCACTGAAGTAAATTTTATTCATTCTCTATCCAGTTCAGAATTGATAGGTAAGTGCTGAATATTAATGCTAACGGCCCTGCAGTAAATCAGCGCATTTTTTGAACCCGACTTCATGCAAAGAACCCCGCCTGACTGACATCAGTCGGGCAGGCCGCCCATGTTAGCCTTAGTGCATTATTTTAACTTTCTTAGGGAGGTTTGCCTTAGTCTTCTAGAGCTATGATGAACTGTCAGAATATGAACGGTCTGAATACTTGAAATCTTGTAAATTATCCGGTAGCTACCTAAAATTATCTCCCTTATTTTATCAATTCTCCTGGTTTCAGGAACCATTCTTCCAATTCTGGGATTTTCTTCAATATATTTTGTGCTGTTTATTATCCTCTCGATTTTAAGTGATGCGTATTTAAATGAGTCTTTTGAAATATACTCAGCAATAGATTTTAAATCAGTCAGTGACCTCTAAGTCCAGATTATTTTAACCATGTTCCAAGTTCTTCCTTAACCTGATCAGTTGTAAAGACTCTCCCCTCATCAATGTCATTGAGCCCTTCATCAATCCTGTTTAGAATCACCAACTCTTCAACTAACTGGTCAACAGTGAAGTTGTCTGGTAACTTATCAATGGTCTTTTTTACTTTGTCCTTTGTTAACATGATTTGGTTTGATTTTTTACAAAGATAATAAAAAGAAGAATGCTTCTAAAAAGACACAAGCATTGGGTTCAAAACATTAAGACTAACTCGTATTTGGAATTGTACAAATGATCATTTAAAAACCTTTTCCTTAAGATATGATTATTTTAGGAATGCGCCTTACCTGGCACTTTTCACGCACCGGAATCCAACGGCAAAGTCGATCCAGGATGGTGACAGTCCGTTACGGTAATAAGTCTGGATGCACATGGCTCCCGAATGCCAGCTGCCGCCCCGGATAACCTTAAACCTGCCTGATTTTGGACCCTGTGGATTCTGCTGCGGAGAAGTGGCATAATAGTCATCTGCGTAAAAGTCGGTTGTCCATTCCCATACATTGCCTCCCATATCGAAAAGTCCGTAACCATTCGGCATAAAAGATCCTGCCTTAAGAGTTGTCTTATACTTTTTACCATAGTTTGTCAGAGTCGAGTCAATATTGTTACCCCAGGGATAATTTGCGCCTGTTAAGCCTCCCCTGGCTGCATATTCCCATTCCGCCTCAGTTGGTAGTCGCTTGCCGGCCCATTGGGCATAGCGGACAGCATCGGTGTAACTTACTCCTACAACAGGATGATCGGGATAGTCGAGGCTGCATTTGAATTGCGGCGATCCCCAGAATTCGGGCAGAGGATAGCCTGACTTAGTGCAGAACTCGTGGTACTGCCTGTTGGTTACCTCGTATTTGTCGATATAAAATGCGTCAACCATTACCTTGTGTTCAGGCTGCCAGTCGGTCGTTCCTGGTGAGTTCTTACCCATTGTGAATTCCCCGGCGGGGATCAGCACCATTGAGGGATCCTCAGACTGGGAGAAGGCAGAACATGACAGGATCAGGATAGTAAGAAAAGTCAGTATTTTCATTTCAGCTATTGTTAATGAGATCATTAATCTCAGTGAGATGAAGTTTCAAATGTCGTGGAAAATCAATGATCATTTCTCTCAGTGTAATTGTTTTGCCGGGATCTGAAATCCACACGTTTTCCAACCTGGATGGATCTACTTTTGTTACAACATGACAGAAATGCAGTAATGAGTACTTCCACAGGCAAACCATGGTTTCCCAATCCTCACTTTGATAATCCTGTATCGCTATCCATCGGTCATTGTTACCGAATGTGGCATAGTTAGGAAAAATCAGAGGACTTTGCTGATATTGAAGATGAACAACCCGATGGATATTATTTGAGGTTGAGTCGATCAGATGTCCAAGGATCTGTTTAACAGTCCGGTTCTGACTATTGCGGAATTGCGTTAAGGTTTCTTCGGGCAGTGATTTTAGTCGTGGTTCCCAGACTTCGAGCAGTGATAAGATTTCGCTTGTTATTGCAGATGGTTCTGTCATGGTATTTAAATTCGTTCAGGGAGTAATGATACAGGGTGAAAGGTGAAAGGTCAAGTTGCAGGGTGCGAGATGCGGGCCTGCTTCTCTGCCAGCTGGCGAATACGCAGGCTAAAAGGTGTGGACTGTTAAATATTTCCGGTATAAAGATAATAGCTTGTGCTTCGTCCGCCAGATTGATTTTTTTGAAGGATGTTTTTATTCAGAAGATCCTGAATATCCCTTAGTGCAGTATCCTGAGAACATTTCGCAATTTTTGCCCACTTTGAAGTTGTCAACTGACCTGTAAAGTTGTCCAGTAATTTGTTTATCAGCATGATTTGCCTGCTATTTAGTGTTTCAGCAGAGTATTTTGTCCAGAACTTGTGTTTAAAAAGAACTTTCGAAAGAATTGTATCAGAGGAATTAAGGGCATTTGCCAGGCATTTTAAATACCAGACAAGCCATTCAGTTATATCAAGAGTTCCTTTTTGAGTTTTTTCAAGAATGCTGTAATAGTCTTTTCTTTCGGCTCTTATCTGCGAAGACATGCTATAAAACCGTTGCGGTGTTTCGTCTGACCTGGTAAGCAGCATTTCGGACAAGGCGCGGACAATTCTGCCGTTACCATCTTCAAAGGGATGTATTGTAATAAACCAGAGATGAGCTATTGCAGATTTTAATACTAAGTCCTGGTCAGGTCCTTCATTAAACCATGACAAAAATGATTCCATTTCTTTTCTGATTTCCTTGGCAGGCGGAGCTTCAAAATGTACCTTCTCCTTTCCCAAAGCTCCTGACACGACCTGCATAGGCCCGGTGGAATCATCTCTCCACTTACCGGCAATAATTTTGTACATACCACTTCGTCCTGATGGAAACAACGCTGAATGCCAGCAAAAAAGCCTGAGGTTTGTTAATTTCTCCTTATAGTCCTGAGTTGCGTCTAACGTCATCTCCACTACTCCATCAACATCTCTGTCAGAAGGTACAAGGCCTGAAGCTTCTATGCCTAATTTTCGTGCTATTGATGATCTAACCTGATCAAGGTCCAGGATCTGACCTTCAATTTCTGATGTTTTTATTACTTCAGTGGTTAAAGTTTCCAATACAGCCTCATTCCTCAGCTTAAATCCCAGAGTTTCCATTTTCCCCACCAACTTCCCCTGCAAGTGTCTTACATTCGAAAGAAGTAACAAAATGGTGTTGCTGTCCCATTTAAACTTCGGCCAATCAGAATGCTGGTATATATAAATTTTCATTCTCCGCAATATTTGCGGTAAATATACTGATTAATATCCGCAATTTAAAATTATTATCCGCATAATATGCGGTGATTAGTGTGATTTTTCACCGCATCGGTTTGCTGGGTGCGAAGTCAGGAGCAAAGGGTGGAGCCCTGTACTATTTCTTATACAGAACCATAAATGCTCTCATTAGTGCGACGGGGACACAAGTCTGGTGGTTCTCATCAGGGAAAATATGTGTTTCCAGCTTAAACCCGGTATAATTCCTCGACTCCAGCTGAGCAGCCATTTTTTTCACATTTGCAACCATTACAGAATCTTCAGCCCCCCTGCACTCATGAAAAGACTTGCATTCAAATCTTTGTGTGCAAACAACAGTAGTTGCTTACCATTCGTGAGATTTGAAAGGCTTTCCATAGCGTTTAATTTTTTTTGATGAGAATATAACTGCAACAGATTATTACGATTAACCCTAACACTTTGAATAAAGCTGACAGAGAAATAAGCTCAGGAACTCCGAATTTTATTATGGATAAATTCACTTCTCATGCTTTCCATTAACCCAGTCGGAGATTGTCTGAGACATTTTCTCCCTCGACAGGCTGAAAGTATGATCATCCTCAATGGGAGAAAGCTGAACATTTGCGTTCAAGTCAATTAAATTATAAAATTTTGAATCGCAGCACAGTCTTTAGCTTGTCAGGTGATACTTTACGAAAGTCGGAGAGGTAGATCTCGCGATGCTGTTTCGATTCGCGTTTATATCCATTTTGCAGGCAGAAGTCCTCCATATGTTTAAAACTTGCCGGTTCACTGTCGTAGCTTCCAATATGCATCATCTGGATACAGCTGTTGTCTTCGATTATTTCAAATTTTACATTTTCAAGAAGGGGATGATACTTTTTCTTTTTGGTCATTTCAATTGCTTCCAAAGCAAAGTCAGGAGTTACAAAATCGGGTTGCCTGATCATTAAGTTGAAGACTAACTTGGATTTATCAAGAATCATTGAATTTGATTTCTTTGCCTCCTCAGTTAAATCCCAGATTCCTTCGAGCGGATAGACTGTATATTCAAAGTAATCCTTCGGTGCAAAGTTGATTTTCGGTGACATTTTAACAGCGTATGAAAGAGAATAAAGTACCGCAATATTCTCCTGAAATGCTTTATCATTGGGATCTCCTTGTCCATCTATTGAGAAGAATCTGAAAGGTGGAACCTTCACCATTTCGGGCTTTGTTTTTGGCAGATAGTATTGTTTATCTGCTTTTTTCCAGTCAAGTTTCATAGGATGTTTCGGGTTTCGGGTTTACCTGTGTGTGTGGTGCACGGCTTAAATAGCTGCAGGACAAATCTTTCAAATCTTCAAATTCTCAAATTTTCAAATTTAGTTATTTATATTCCCTGCAGTTGTATTCTATGCTAAATAAGCTGAACTCACCATAGCACAGATCTTCATCAGGATGTTTATATATTAGTTTCGCACCTGAAGGAAGACGGTAACCATTTATATTCATATAACTTGTCACAGGAGTAAGCCAGGGATAGTTATTGTAGGTCTTACCGTCTGTAGTTTCAAATCTGTCATTGCTGAGAAAGTTTACAAGCTCGCCCTCTTTATTGAAAAATAAGGTTGCACTTATGGTTATGTTACCATTGGTGAACTTAGCATCTGCTGTTATATCGTCGATCTCTTTCCATTCTATATTCCGGTTAATCAGCGAAGCCGGTGCCATAAAACACATATCATTAAATAATGTTACAGTTTCTCCCTGGTTCATCTCCTTTCCTTTGGCATTAACCACAGTGAACAGTCCCAGAATTTTTATCAGCATGATTGCTGTCTGATCTATATAAAGGTGGATCCCTTTCGCAGGAATCCCTTTTTTTCTTGCGACAATATAAAAAAGCCGGGTAGGTATGTCAGTGAAATTATATTGTACCGATTTAAGAGGCATAAAATCTTCGTTTGATTTTGATCTTATCCCCCCGCGAAATTCTGCCCTGAAATTCAAAATTTTTTCTTTACCCATGCAGCCAGTGTAATGAAGATACTTTTGGACAATGGCAGGTAAGTGCTGAATATCTTCCTCTGTCAGTATTTCATTTTTAATGATCCTTGTGCGTTCCAGGGCTTGCAGAACAGCTTTTCTATAGGTCTTTTTCATTTAAAATATTTTTTAACTGCATTCAAAGCAACCCGGTCTGTGGACGCAGAGTGTTGATCCGCATTGCTTACAGGTTCTTCTCCCGGTTTCGAAGGCAAGAAAATCATCAATTCCCTTCTCCTTAATAAATGCCAGATTATCGAAGAAGCTTGTATTGTAACTGCTCCTATATCGTTTATCGAGTCTTTTCAATCTCGGACATGGAAACTTCGGACATTCATAACAGAACCCCGATTCTGTTGCTTTCAACAGCTCGCAGTTTATTATGATGCATTGCCTGCATGAGGCAGGTTTCGTTTCGTCCCTTACCCTGCAGCCCGGACAATGGTCTTTATTTCGCATATATGCAAGGCACGATCCGCAGTTCATTCCGCAGGGTGCGATCATATCTTTGTTGAATACGATGGCCGTATTGTATTTTTTATGAGCTATTGAGCTTTTTATCATTTTTTGGCTTTCAATTTATTAAGCACTGTATCATTATCCGGATAATATGTAAATACTTCGGACAATTGAACATTGAAGATGTGTGCAATACGGAAGGCGAGCTCCAGCGACGGGAAGTATTTCCCATTCTCGATAGCGACAATGGTCTGGCGCGTAACGCCGGTCTTATCGGCCAGCTTCTGCTGGGTCATCTCATCTGCAAAAAAGCGGAGCTTGCGGATACTATTGCTGATTAAAACCTTTTCCTCATCCATATCAAGCCCCCTTTCTGTAATAGATAATTTTTGCAACCTCCGCTGCCAGGCTGGCCAAAAAACCTGATGAGATAAGGGTGAGAAACATAGCATAAGGTTTCATTCCTACTGCCAGTGAACCCATTGCCAACATAAACCCTATAATGAAAATCCAGTGCGAAATCCGGATGGACTTAAGCTCAATCAGCTTATCGCGCTCATCTGTAAAGCCGGGGATCTCCTCCTTTGTGATTATCACGTTTGCAATGGCAAACACTATGTTGATCACAATTTGCACAACAATTGAAATAGGAATCAGATAAATGAAGGATTTCCCCCAGAACTGGAAGTCGTTTAGCAACTCCAGGTCGGCCTGAATGTAGTTTTTGTAAACATACACCGAGTAGAATCCAATCACCAGCAGTGAGCCGAGAATGGATACGATTGATTGTTTCTCCTGATGTCCCATAATACACCTCCTTGTGTCTATTAAATCATACTATATGTTAACTAATATCGACACAAAGATATATATTATTTACATATTGTAAAGTATTTTTTACATTTATTTTAATACAAACCTGTACTTTTTGCCTGACTCAGCTCATGCAGAGCTATTTAGTCTAAATAACACCGGTTATGTATTATTACTTCTTTAACAGGATCTGCGTCAGTTTTATCATTGTCCGGAATGATATATCAGGATGAGCAACCTGGTTCACTGTGACGGTGACATACAGGTTCTGTCCCGCAAGCCGCAAGCCAGCTGTCATCTTAAATTTCTATTCTATTATCAGCGTCCTGAATTTTGGATAGCGTACTGAATATTTCAGATCAATATCCTTCTTCTCTGTCGGCTTCAAGTCAAATTCCCATTTTACTATCCCGGATTCAACGTCAAGCTTGCCATTTGAAATATTGACAGGGGTAACCTCAATCTCTTCAAGCGTGGATACAGGAATCTGATCAGACAGGGAAATCTTTATGCCTTGCTGCTTATTATTCTTAACGCTTATCAACCAGGTTTTTGTTTCCTCCTTCTTATTGCCAAGGAATTGCCTTGAAGTAAATTGCTTTTGTATTTCTCGTCTTATGCTCACACCTTTGTCTTTGCCCAGTGATATTGTCAGGGTATCAGACATATATCTGACATCGAGAAGTGTTTTTCCCGTATATGTATCTTCGAAGAAGACATTTGCCTCGCCTTCAAGGAGGTTATACTTTTCCCAGTCAACTATCCTGGCCAGCAGGTAGGCATTTTTGTCGATCCTGGGCGTACAGAAATACTGATAATCAGCAGGTAAGGTAAAATTATCGATGTCGATTGTAAGGTTCTTTCCATCTGATGGAATTGTATAAGGTGTTTTGATCTCAAATTCCACACTGGTCTGATTTGACACTTGCTCTGTCTCAACAATGGTACTGCTTTGCTTAGCCTGTTCAGGTGATCTGGCCGCTTTGTCTTTTGAAGTACTGATACCTGAAACGCGTCCCTGCAAAGCCCCTTCAGCTGCACCATACCCGATAACCATAACCTCCTGCAAAGCTACTGCGTCTTCTTCCATCCGGATATCAATTTGTTGACTTGTAATTTGCGCTTCAACAGTTTTATAACCGATATAAGAAGCCAGAAGCAGTCCTCCGTTCCGGGGTATGGAAAGAGAATAGGCGCCATTAGCATCTGCGATAGTACCAATAGAGGTCCCCTTTATCATTATCGAAGCGCCCGGCAAAGGTTCATTTGTATTACTGTCATAAATACGCCCGGATACGCGGGAAAAATCGTTTTTATATGATGGAGGTCTTGAGTTATAGTTTAAGAAATAGGTTTGAAGTTCCTTATATGTATTTGATGTATTGGGGTCGGATGAGGAAAGCTTCAGCTTTATATTCTTCCAGTCTTCATTTGTGAACTGGTGTACATTTGCCTTATAGGTCAGATCAGCCGGTAGCTCGATACTCTTAACCTTTATGTCGTAAGATGGTGTCCATCCTGCATTTGCAACAAAGTATCTGACTTCAAAAGCGGCTTTTGATGGATTCCCCGATTCAATACTGACAATTATCTCGCCAGACGGGAGTTCCTTCTTATTTGTCAGTGAGGCAAGCTGGCTTTGAATCCTTTCAAGGTCTTTGGATAACTGATCTATAGTAGTCTGGCGATCATTCTGCTTTAATCTTATGGCAGTTATTTTATCGACAAAATAGGCATTTGCTTCTTTCAGAGCCGATAAACTGGTCCCGGTATTCGCACCGCCTATTCTGCTGTTGACTTTCAGGAATTCCACTTCCTCAGTTAATACATCAAGATAAGCGCTTTCCGTTTTTATCTTCTTTTCAATGTCCATTTTATTCTTTGACAACTCTTCATACTCCTTTGATTTTGTTTGCTGTGTTAAGAAATTCTGCTGAAGGTTGACGGATAATACTTTGAAATCGCCTTTTGCATTTACACTTATACTTTTTGAATCGATGAAAGGAGACAGGTTTGTAAACTTAAGAGTTGAACTACCGGCTGGAATATCGACTGTTTTTGATCTTGTAACCTGTGCCCCGGAAAGATATACGGTCACTTCATTAACCTCCGATTTTACTTCAATCTCCTGTGCCCTCTGGCTGAACAGGTTAAGACTCAGAGTACAAAACAGAATTGATAATGATGTTTTCATATATGTCAGTATTAATTTAAATCACCTTTTCGATGGCTCCGCCCGGTCAGTCACAAGAAACCTACCAGCTAAAACATTCTGTTTACCTCATCTTTTGCGTTGCTCAACAAGGGAATTGTCGCCAGTGGTGCAGTGCATACCAAATTTAGCAATGCAGATTGGTTTGGCAAAGGGAAATATGGAATATTTTGTTGCAAGTTGCAAGTTGCAGGTTGCAGGCTTCCGTCTTACTTTTCGAGCAGTGCCTTCAGATTGGCAAGCCCCTTTTCAAGGTCCTTCCCTAGCATCTTTTTGAAAAGAAGAGAAAAGAGTAACATCGGAAACTTCGATGGACTATCAAAAACCCACTCAACACGGCAGCTTCCTTTGCCGGTTTCGGAAATATCAAATGACGATGTACCGGTGTTTTGCATGGGACGGAAAAACCTTATCGCAAAATCAACTCGTTTTCCATCTGTTATTGCAGTTGTCTCCTGCTCTCCTGCCCCGACATTTTTATTGGTACTGTCCCACTTATATACAAAGCCCACACTCCCATCATTGCCTGAATATTCCTTCTTCATCGATGGGTCAGCCATGTTCCATACACTGAAGTTATCCTGATTCTTTGTAAATCTAAGATAATCAAAAACATCACTGGCATTGCGCCTGACTTCGACTGACTTTTCTATTCTCATACTGCTTGCTTTTATAGTGCCACTAGCTTTCTGTGAGTCATTAAACATAACTTTCTGAAGTTTTGTTCAATTTTACTCCAATAAAAACAGAAAAACCAAAGCTCTTAACCTCACGGTCGCACGCAAGAGGTTTGCCGTGACAAAGAATGCCTGTTGCTGGCAATAAACCTGTATACAGCATCGCTTATGAAGCGAGGGACAACAATGAAAATGTAGAGAATCCTCCAGAGTCGTCCCATATCCTTAAGTACCTCAAGGGCAGCCCTCGATCGGTAATAATACCTGCCATTCCTGAGATAAACGACTGTATCCTTATCATTACCAGGAAAAACGGCACCAGACGCAATCGTCATTCCCTTTTCGGACTGCAGGGAGACAAGCTCAAAAAGACCCCTTTTGTCATGGCTCCTGATAAACCTGACTATTCTGCTGCAGAATCCGCAACCACCGTCGTAGAGGATAATATGCTCCATTACAAACTAACAAGCGGAAACGGGAGATGTTAAATATAAAAGCAAACTTCTCCTTACAAATTTTCATTTTTTATGAATTTCAGAAATATCCTTACAGATGGTTGCTGCTTGTTTTTTTTAACCACGGAGCCCGGTGCACAAAGCCTCCTTCACGGAGTTTGTCACGGAGCCCAACGCGCAAGTCCCCAGTTCACGGAGTAACAAAGCTCCATGCATGCTTAATAGTGCCTTAGCAGATTTTTTCTTTATCAAAATGGTATCTTTTTGATAAATGCAAGCCATGCTGCAGCCGACTTCGGACCTGGCAGCCAGGATACGGGGTAGTCGACACTGCGGGCTTCAGAAGGAGCAATCATGATGCGCGATTTGAAATCACCGATATATCCAGATGTTTCAGTTAATGGGAGAAGTAATTGGGAAACACTGGCACCATTAGTTTTCCGGGGCAGCCTGACTGGAATTATCTCATCGATAAAAACAGCAGCCATCTTTTTTGTCCAACCGACTTCATGTCCAGCAGCAGGTTCCTCCGCAAATGCCCAGAATGCTCCTGCCCTCCTGTTCATAGAGAAAATGCCTTTAATAATATCTTTTCTGGCATCCAGATCCTTCTCTCCTGTAAAAAAGAGTCCTGGCACATTCCTGGTCTCTTTCGAAGCAAGGGCGGTGTAATAGAATCCGCCCTTATTGACTATAAAAGCAATCACCCTGTCAGGCTTCCAGCAGGCAAATTCATAATTGAACTGTCCTCCGGCCGAGTGCCCCCAGAGAATGAGCGGAGCTCCTGTCATTTCAGCAATTCCTGATTTTGAAGAGAAACCTGCAATAACGTCCAGTAAAGCCTGCCCACTCCCGCCAGCTGCATTGGCATAGCTCTCTATCATCATATCATCGTGACGGAAATCTGTAAACCAGCATCCAAGCAAAGCGAAACCATGCTTCCTTGCCAGACCCTGCCATAAAGAATCTGTGACCTGGTTTCTGCCATCACCATTTGAGCCGGGAACAAGAACAATAATCCCGGCAACTGTCTTGTACTCATCCGGATACCAAAGACGAAAAACAGCTTTGCTAAAGTTTTTTCCTGCCGGCACAGAGTCGTTAAGAATCCTGGCTGAGAGTTGCTCTGAAAAGGTAACAGATGTAAACAGGATAAATAACAGCAGATGTCGCATAATAAACACTTTTTACTTTATCAAATATAGCAACTAAAAAGTGATGACTGAGAAAAATGATTTGGGTTTCGGTTTTCGGTTTTCGCGATTTTTAGTCGACCGGTCAGATCACAATAGCAACGACAGGCATGTGAGACCTCCGTCCATTTTCCTGAATTCCGACATCTCAAGCTCGATGATGGCGTAGCCCAGCTCAAGGATTTTCATTTTTGACGACGGAAAGCCTTTTGGAATCAGAAGAAAGTCATTCACCCGCAGACAGTTGGCTGAATAACCATCTTCACTTGCAGGTATTATAACATTTGAGCCTGCACCGATTCCAGAAAACCCTTCTACCGAGATGAAATTGCCATAACCAAGATATGCAATTCCCGATTTCAGATGAAGACCTGCCTCAACCGGAACTGATGAGGCAGTATATCCGTACCGGTTAAGGATCGCAGAAAGCTGTTTTGCACCTTCCCTGTTTGTTCTTTCAGAGATCCCTATATAAAAATGATTATCAACCCTCAGAATATCCCCGCCATCAAGAGTGCCGGGAAGCTCAATTCTTTCAATCCGCCTGAATTCACTTAATATATTCGAAATCTCTGCCTCCTCTCCAAGGCGGCTCGCAGCTCCAGGCCTTGTAATTACCGCTGCTTCATTTGTCACTATTGCCGTATCCTCAACAAAACATCCGTCGGGAAAGCGTTCATCAGCGTCCAGTGTAATGAGTTCCAGACCACAACTTTCAAGAGCACTGCAATAGGCTGCATGCTGTTCAAGAGCTTTTTCAAAATCGGGTTTCCCGAGAGCTGATGTGGTTATCCCTTCAGAGAAATTCCTGCCCGGTCGCCGGACGATTGCTTTTGTATATGCCATAGGTGATCCTTATCTATTCCGGCAGTTCGTTACCTGAGCTGATATTACAATATCTCCAGGCAGCTCCTTTCTTGTTCTTTACACCAAGCTTTTTAAGCTTTTCTGCCTGGAGAACAAGATTGTCATTTCCTGTGGTGAGCTGTTTATATGATTCCGAATAGGCTGTTTTTGCCTTATCGAGGTGTTTGTCGATCTCCTGGAGGTTTTCAACGAAACCGACAAACTTATCATACAGCTTGGCACCCCTTTCAGCGATCTGCTGTGCATTGCGGTTCTGGTACTCGCGCTTCCAGAGGTCAACAATAAGCTTCAGCGAAGTTATCAGGTTGGTGGGATTCAAAAGCAGAATCCTTCTGTCGTAGGCATAGTTCCACAGATTAGTATCACCCTGAAGGGCAGCTATATATGCCGGTTCGCTTGGAATGAACATCATGACAAAATCGAGAGCCTTGTCGTAATCATCATAGCCTCTTTCGCTGAGTGCGATAATATGCCCCTTCACCGCCTCAACATGATCGGCAAGCTCCTTTTTCTGATCCTCCGGATCAGTGGCATCCATGTATCGTGTAAAGGCATTGAGCGATACCTTCGAGTCGATTATTACGCTTCGGTTATCAGGGTATTTTATTACAACATCAGGACGCATTTTCTTACCCTCAGAATCGGAACGAAGCGGCTTGCCCTGCTCATCGAGAAGCTGATGCTCCATAAAATACTCTTCATCCTTCCTGAGTCCCGATCTCTCGAGTATCGATTCAAGTATCATTTCACCCCATCGTCCCTGTGTCTTTGACTGACTCTTAAGCGCCCTTGTCAGGTTCTTTGCCTCCTCGCTGATAAGCTGGTTGAGCAGGGCCAGTTCTTTTACCTTTTCTCCAAGTGAGAACCTCTCTTTCGATTCCTTATCGTATGTTTCGTTAACTGTCTTTTTGAATTCATCAATGTTCTTTCCGAGTGGTTCAAGTATTGCGCCCATATTTTTCCTGTTGAGCTCGGTAAATTTTTCGCTTTTCGTTTCGAGGATCCGGTTGGCAATGTTTTCAAACTCGGTATTGAATTTTTTTCCAAGCTCTTCCAGGTCTTTCTTCTGGGTCTCAAGCTTCTCTTTGAGCGATTCATTCAGGGCTCGCCCGTCAGCCAGTTTTTCAGTGCTCTCGCTTAGTTTGTTCCTGAGATCGGTGATCTCAACCTTTAATTTTTCAGAATCCGCATCTTTTTCGGATTGTTTCTGGTTTGCAGCCTGCAGACTGGCTTCGGCTGATGCCAGACGGGCAATGTAATCCTGCACTTTCTGAGAATATTTCGACTGGGCAGCCAGCCATCCGCCAAGTGCGCCTGCCAGAAGTCCGATAATTATAAATAACGCTGTTTCCATTGTAATAGTTAGGTATTTCCTGCAGAGTACAAAATACAAATAGCGGAAGAATTCACCAAATATTTGTTGCGGGGTGCGGGGTGCGGGGTGCAGGGTGCGGGGCAGGTGTTTTGAGCCCTGTGCCCTGAGCCCTGAGCCCTCTGTGTTTAGTCTTTCAAAGCCTCCAGCTCCGGTTCATAGTCATATCGAAGATCCTCATGCAAGAGAGAAATCTTTTCAGTAATTGTCTCTAACAGCCTGTCATAAAGGCTTATCAATGCTTTGTTTTTCTTTATTGGCGGACTGAATTTTCTAAGCTTCCGGCAATAATATATAAGTAAATCAACCTCTGTCTTTTTATGGGGTGAATACCTGATATATTTTCTAGTATCTGACAAAATCCTGCGCAGTCCTTTCTTGATAAAGTAATAGCTCTTCCTGTTAACCTCCACGAATTTCCGGTCAATCTCTTTTTTAACACTTTCAACATACTTAGCCTCATCAGACGATTCAAAGAGGATGTAGGTCATTAACTCCTTGTTCTCCTTTTTAAATCGCGCCAGCCGTAGACAAAGATCCCGAAGCTCCTTCGGTGATCTGGCCTGCAATTCCTGGCTTAGTTCCTTTACTGTTACTGCTTTCATTGCCAACTCCAGGATAATGATGAAATTGTGTTTTAAATAGTGAAGATAATGCTTTTTATGGTGACGGGTGCAGGTGCTGTGTACAGAAAATATTCATATCTTCATTAGTGCAAAAATATTCTTAAATTGCATAAAACGATAAGCTATGGTACTATCTGCCTGCGGATTAAAATGCGATGAGTGTGAATATTATAACACTACCTGCACAGGATGTATAAATGTTAAGGGTTCCACTTTCTGGGCAAAGGAGATGATGCCCGAAAAGGTTTGTCCACTCTATAACTGCTCCGTAAACATCAAAGGATTAAAAGACTGCGGAGCTTGCGAAGAACTGCCCTGCAAGATGTTCCGGGAGATGAAGGACCCGAAATCGACCGACGAAGAACATCAGAAGGGGCTGATTGAAAGGGTGAGGCTGCTTCGATTGTTCTCTTCATCTCTAATTCTTATAATTATGCTTACAGGCTGTAACAATGTGCCCAAAGACCCTTCAGGGACTTCGGTAACAGGCGATATGAAGGAAAACTCTTTAAGTCCCGACACAGCAACGATATCAGTCGTATGGCCGTTGAATTCTGAAAAACAGATCACTGTCGGCGGGTCGGATGCAGACATAAGCGGTTTTTCATCAGAGGCAATCCAGACAGCTATCAACGCACTTCAGAAGGAAGGCAATGGAGGAAGAGTAATGCTTACACCAGGGATCTATGAAATAATCGCTCCGGTAAGACTTTATGATAATATTTCGCTGGTTGGATCGGGACCCAAAACCGTACTTAAGAAATGCAAAGGATTCAGCTCCACCTTTGCCTTCGATGCTGATTATGGAGAACTTCAGATAAAAGTTAAGGACGCTTCAGGATTCAGACAGGGAATGGGTGTCGCAATCTACGACGATGACCAGCGTTCGGGATGGGACCTTACAACTGCCAGAATAACCGCAATAGAAGGCAATATCATTCATATTGATGATTACCTCCTTCGCGACTACCGCTCTGACAGGGGAGGAACGATCTCAAATGCATCTTCGGTAATTGAGGCCATCGGCGCCAGGAATGTAACGATAGCCGATCTGACAGTGGATGGAAGCAGGGAAACAAATGACATGATCGATGGCTGCCGTGCCGGTGGAGTATACCTTCACAGGGTTCATAAAGCTCTTGTTGAGAATGTATTTGTAAAGAACTTCAACTGCGATGGTATAAGCTGGCAGACAACCGAATACGTAACAGTCAGAAATTGTGAGGTGTCAGGATGTGCAAACAACGGCCTGCACCCGGGAACAGGGTCCCCTTTTACCCTTATCGAGGGGAACAACAGCCATAATAATGACGGATCAGGACTATTTGTCTGCTGGAGGGTTAGGAACGGCATTGTCAGGAACAATATCCTTCATAATAACAATGTGAACGGAATAAGCACTGGGCACAAGGATACTGACATGCTGTTTGCTGATAACCACATTTATGCTAATGGCAGCGACGGGATCCATCTTCGCGGGGAGACAGATCTGAATGCTCCTCACAGGAGTATTTTCAGAAACAACATAATTGAGAATAACGGGATGAAGGAAGAAGCTTATGGTTTATCTGTAAACAGCAAAGCAGAAGGGGTTGTCCTTGAGGGCAATACAATCCGCAATACTGGCAATAGCAAACAGCTTGCTGCAGTTCTGCTTACAGAAAACAGTCTGCCTGTTGTGCTGAAAAACAACAAGATCAGTGGTCACCCGGGCGGCGAGGTGGTGACCAGAAGATAAAAAATGCTGCAACCTTTTCAGAATTCTTATGGTCATATATCTGGTAGTAACTTAATACTTTCAGATCATGGGAAATGAAGGCTTCAATAAGCTCAATTCTGATACTTATGAATTTGAAACCCCGGAAGATGCCGGAGCAAAAATATGTGTCGGAATCGCCGGATTCCTTTTTCCTGCCATAGGTTTTGGGTTGATTGGCAATGAAATCGGAGGGACCTGGTTAGCTCTTGCAGGTATAGTGGCCGGTGGAATTACAGGCGTTGTATTTAACAGGCTGTTCTCAGTGATTGCCAAATGGCTGAGCCTGATCGGGCTCGCAGGCATAGCAATCTATGGATCAATTATATCCATCATTTAAGAAGTAATACATTTCTGTATCAATTACAGTACCGGAAAACACCCGGTGAAGATACCGCAAAATTCAGGATAGTGCGAGCTTGCATCTTGTGCAGCCTTTTATTATTTCAGGCATCAGAAAATCATTGTAATGGCTTTGTAGAAAATAAAAGCCCCGAAAATTGCAAGTGCTACTCCAAGAGAGTTAATTGTAAGGTTCATAACTTTAATACTTATCCTTTTCCGGCATCTGTAAATAAACTGGCTGAGCAGGACAAACCATAGAATACTTCCGATGGAGAGAGAGGCGGCAAAGCCAACGCTGACAATAAAATTGGAATTTCCCGGGAGTTTCTGTACCGGCTCAGCAACTTTCACCTCCTTCTTAAGCATCTGTAGCGTATCGAATTTAAGATATGCAGGCAGATCAGGCTTTTCCACAACATTCCCGGAAATGCTGTTTATCTCGGTAATGCTGTTGTCGATCATCCTGTCAAGTCCGCCTGTATTGAATCCCAGGGAAGATACTATTGATATTATAATGAATGATGTTGTCAGCCAGCCGAAGAAGAGCGTCGGATTAAGCAGGTTCACGAGGAGCCCGGTATAAAAACCTCCGCTGCCTCTGTTTTTGATCCTGTCAGAAACATGCACCTTTTCGTCGATATGCTCAAGGTCAAGTTTAGCAGTAAAGATCCTGTAACTCATGTAAAGGATAAAGGCTGATCCGCCAAGCATTATATATGGAATGGCAGGCTTATACTCAGCATAAAAACTTGTGATGCCGTAAACAGCAATGAATACATAAACAAGATCGGCAAATGAAGCGCCTATTGTAAGAAGGTTGCAGTACCGCAGCTTTCCTTTGAGGGAGTTGGAGACAACGAGAATACTTATAGGCCCGGCAATAGGCATCGAAAAGATGAATCCTGCAATTAAACCGGCTATCGAAATTGTTATCAGGCTTTCAGACATAAAGATCCTGAATTATTTTCACTGTTTATCCATTAATTCCCCGGCCAGCTGCAGATCCGCAGCTGTGTCGATTTCCATACAAAAATGTTCAGTTACATCAACAATAAAGATATCATGATTATTGTCAATAAGCTCCTGAAATGCGGCTTCATAAAAAATATTCACCTTCTTTTCATTAACAACCTTATGTTTTATTGCGCTGAAGAGTTCAGTAAGAAGATTCCCGCTGAAAATCTCGATGCCGATAGATTCGCCTTCGGCTTCTTCGGGCTTCACCTCCTTGCTGATTTCAAGGATTCTTCCGTGATTATCAGCCTTAACCTTTATCTCCTCTTCTGAGACATTGTGTTTCTTAAGGGCCAGGCAGTTTTTGAAACCGGAAGTGAGCAGCTTTGCAATTATCTCTTTGTCAAAAACTATGTCGCTGTCCATCAGAAGCATATCATCGCCGGCTAAGGATTCATAAGCCAGCCATAATGAATAGATATTGTTTGTTGAAGCATAGAGTTCGTTGTGGCAGTATGTTATTTTCAGATACGGGAACTTCTCATTCATAAAATCCACGATCATGCTGTCGAGGTACCCGGTAACAATTACAATATCGCTTATCCCGTTAGCAATCAGGTTTTCGATTGTAAGCTCAAGGATGCTCTTCGACCCGACCTTAAGAAGGCATTTTGGAGTATTATTTGTAAGAGGCCGAAGGCGCGATGCAATTCCGGCTGCCAGGATAACTGCTTTCATCTAAGATTCTTTTTTAAAGGTACTGTCAATAATCTTCTGAGAAATCCACAAAATCAAGGCCAGGCTGTTGAATGCTCCAACAACAATCCAGATGAAAATATCAAACCGGTTAAAAAGTGAGCAGACAATAATTGTTGATACCTGTGCGGTCGGCCCTATGAGGAGCCAGAGCCGTATTATATACCTGTTCTTCCTGAAGTATTCCTCAGGAGTTGTTATGAATGACCTGGTCCTTTTCTTCCTTGCTACAAGAAACCGCTGCACTGTTGAATATCTGAAATATATAAGCAGGACAATCCGCTCAAGGATTTTACTTTTCTGATGCTTAATTGATTCGTACTCTTTTTCAAACTCTTCAATATCATTGTCAAAAGTGCTTTTGCCCCTTAAATAGTCAATAAACCTCGTTCTGTAGAAATCGACAAAGATTCCATGAATAATATTGCTGATTCCTGCCAGAGCGAGCATAATAACCCAGTAAAAATGATTATCGCTACTGAGAGAAAAGCCAAAAAGTATCCCCAGGTAGACAGCAACGGTAGCTATATAATCAGAAATCCCGTCAATTATCCGGCCGACAGGTGTGCCGTTTTTCTTAAGTCGGGCAAGCTGGCCATCGCTGCAGTCGAGAATGTTAAACGCAAGAAAAAAGAGAGCCCCCACAGTAAAATAGACTGGCTGCCCCAGCGAATAGAAATATCCTGCCAGGATTCCCATTACAATGGCAGTCAGCGAGATCTGATTTGGTGTGATTTCAGTTTTGTAAATCACCCTTACAAGC
>CAVXUP010000006.1:0-507848 GCA_963765005.1 uncultured Bacteroidales bacterium | reverse complement strand
ATACACTATTTCATAATGTGAAATATTATTCTTCATTATGTGACTATGCTGCAAACTCTGGACGTTGAAACCCACGCCATCGAATCCTATCCCGGCACCCAGGCCGTGGCGCGTGCGATTGCATTGCTCAAGACATTCAGCGACGCACAGCCCGAATGGGGTCTGCGCGAACTGGCGCAGGCCACCGGCTTGAACAAGACAACCGCCTTTCGCCTGCTGGCCGCGCTCGAAGCCGAAGGGCTGATCATGCGCAACCCGTTGTCCGGCGGCTATCGCCTGGGCGTGGAACTGGTGGCGATGGGCGGATGTGCCATGCGCTCCAATCCGCTGCGTGCCGTGAGCCGGCCCGTGCTGGAGTCGCTGGCGCAGGAGTGTGACGAGGCTGCCACGCTGGAAGTGCTGATCGGCGCCCATGTGCTGATCGTCGACGAGGTCTCGAGCCGCCATCCGATGGGCATGTCGCAGGACGTCGGGCAGCCGACTGCCGGCGCACGCCACGGCCACCGGCAAGCTTCTGCTCGCCTATTCGGCCGGCAACACAGGCGAACCTGATTTGCGGTTGCCGCTGGCGCGTCTGACCGAACAGACCGTCGTCGACCCCGCTACGGTTGCGTAGCCAGTTTGAGCAAATCCGCCAACAAGGCTACGCCCTGACCGTCGAGGAACTCGAGCCAGGGTTTGTGGCGATTGCCGCTCCGGTCTACGACCGCGAACGGCAGGTCGTGGCGGCCATCAGCGTTGGCGGGTCGAGCCTGCGCCTGACGCCGAACGCGTATCCGGCCGTCACCGCGCTTGTCCAGATGGCGGCGCGCCAGATCTCGCGCCAACTCGGCTACTGGCCCGGGTGATCGGCCGCTAGCCCGGAAATACGACGCGTCCAGCGCTGAAGCAACGAAGAACAGAAAGAAGGAGGAAATCATGTTGACCAAGACCATTACCCGCCTGAATGTACCCGGCCCCAAGGCGCGCGATCTGCTGGCCGCGACCAACGTGTGGTGTCCCACGCCTATGGCCGTGTTGCCGATTTTGTCATGGCCCACGGCCGTGGCAGTGAAGTCTTCGATGTCGACGGCAACCGCTTCCTGGACTTCGTGTCCGGCATTGCCGTCAACTCCACCGGCCACAGCCACCCACACGTGGTACGCGCCATTCAGGAGCAGGCAGAGAAATTCATCCACATTTCGTCTGACTACTATCACGAGAGCTGGATCCGCCTGAGCGAAAAGCTGAACGAGATTGCGCCCTTTGAGGAGGATGCGTCACGTTTCCTGGGCAACTCGGGCACCGAAGCGATCGAAGCCGCCATCAAGCTGGCACGCTATCACACGGGCCGTCCACAGTTTATCGGCTTCATGGGCGGCTTTCACGGCCGCACGCTTGGCGCGCTGGCTTCACCGCCAGCAAGACGGTGCAGCGCCGCGGTTTCATGCCGGTTCAGGGTGTGACGCATATTCCCTACCCCTATAGCTATCGCCCGACCCTGGCCATGCAGCCTGGCGACGAAGACTACGGCGAGACCGTCGTCAACTACCTGGAGAAGACAGTCTTCAAGAGCCTGGTCGCGCCGGAAGACGTGGCCGCCATCCTGATCGAGCCGATCCAGGGCGAAGGCGGCTACGTCGTGCCGCCGGCCAGCTTTTTCCCGCTGCTGCGCGAGTTGTGCGACCGCCACGGCATTCTGCTGATCGTAGACGAAGTGCAGGCCGGCATGGGACGCACGGGACGCTGGTGGGCCATCGAGCACTGGGGTGTGGAGCCGGACATCGTCTGCACGGCCAAGGGCATCGCCAGCGGCGTGCCGTTGGGCGGCATCATCGCGCGCAAGAGCGTCAGCACCTGGCCGACCAGCGCCCACGGCAACACCTACGGCGGCAACCCGCTGGCCTGCGTTGCCGCACTGGCCACCATCGATGTTCTGGAAAACGGCGGCATGCAGAACGCCGCCATCCAGGGCGACTACATGCTGCAGCGGCTGGCCGAAATGCAGACTCGCCACCCGAGCATGGGCGACGTGCGCGGCAAGGGCCTGATGATCGGCGTCGAGTTTGTGCAGGACAAGGATCGCCAAGACACCCGATGCGCGCCTGCGCAACCGCATCGTGGAACTGGCCTTCGAGCACGGCCTGTTGCTCATGGGCTGCGGCAGCAACTCGATGCGCATCATCCCGCCGTTGATCATCAGCCGCAACGAGGTGGACGAAGGCCTGGACATCTTTGAATACGTGGTGGGCCTCGCCGAGGCAGAACTGCTCTAGACGACCGAACTTCACGCATATCGCCCACGACTGTATCAGCGGCGGAAAGGCAATGCGTACGCCTTTCCGCCGCTGATGTGTCTGGCGGCCACAACGCAGCGCGATCGCAACCAACAGGTGACAGGCGTACAATCGAGTCGATCCGGCGTTGATGCTACAGTGTGGCTTGTTCGTTGCAATTCTCGAGCGGAGGCAACCCATGTTGAGCAGCCGAAGTGTTCACCGCGCCGCTGCTCCGTCATCAGCCGCGGCTCGTCGTCATCCTGGCTATCGTCATGAGCCGCCGGTCTGCCGGCCACCCTGCACGCCGCGCCGCCTGCGCAGACGTTTGGCGGTGACCAACTCAACCCGTTTCCCCAACTCTTTCCCGAGCTAAAGACCTGCCTGCCCCCACCTGGCTCAAAGAAGGCCTGCGCGTCACCTACTACGTACAAAGTGCCACGATCGCGCAAGTACCCGATGAAGATGGCGGCGCTGGCGCCGGCTATCTCCAGAACGACGTGGTGGCCAAGGACGCCAAGAATGTCGTCGTTTCCACCAGTTATTACCTGGACGGCGGCAACGGCAAGGTGACCCCATCCGGTGTCTTTGGCGCCAGTTTCATACCAGGCGTAGGGGACTGGTGGCTAAACCCGGCCGTACTGGTCGACGCCGAAAAAGTGGCCAACGACGAACTGGCGGTCGTGCACATGCCGGACACCGTCGCAGGGCAAGACATATCAGGCCGTGCGCTTTGAATACCACTCAGACGATGCCGTCACCGTCTGGATGTTTGAAGAGGCGACCGGCCTTCTGATCTACTATCGCAATACGATCGGCACCGACCACGACGTACGCCGAACATCGTCCGAGGCGTACCTGGTCAACCGCCGCACGATCAAATTGCCGTGGCAGGGCAAACGAGCACCCACCTGGGTCAAGCAAGGCCAGACCTACGAGTACCAGGGCGTGTATGCGCTTGACATTGCTGGATCGCCAAGCGGTCAGTTTTGACGCAACCTCAACCGTGGACATCACCTCTGCCCAGACACTGTGGACACGCTACGACGCCGCGCTCTACCTGGGCGGGCTCAACCAGGGCCAGTCGACACGCGTCACCGGTATCTACCAGTTGTCAAATGCGTTGTGGCTGCCGGCCCCGGCGCTCACCGCCAATGTGCGCAAGCCGCTCCTCGACCGCGACCCTGTCACCGGCGTCGAGACGAGCTACACGCGCAGCCGTGGCGTCGTGCTGATCGAAGAACGCGGGCCGCTCCATTATTCGTCCTGGACCTACGACGGAAACACGGGTAAGCTACTCGCCGTGCATAATGAGGTACAGATCGGCATTGGCGCTAAACACAACCGACCTGGAACTGCGTGCATAGGCTTCTAGCAGCAGCGCCTCTTCCACACAGTGGCCTTCCCAATCCCGATGTACAGGAATGTCCAGCAGCCGCGCCAGCGTCGGCGCCGAGTCTAGCAACGACACCGGACGCTGGATCTCGTGGCCTGGCCGGACACGCGGGCCAAGCAACAGCCACGGGATGGTCATGTCCTCGTCAATGTTCTCGCCATGACTGCGGTCGTGGCCACCGTGGTCGGCATGCACCAACACGTGTGCGCTCTCCGGCAGTGCAGCCAGCAAACGCCCAAGGTTGCGGTCATCGCGTTCGGCTTGCCGCAAATACCCTTCACTCATCCAGCCATAGTAGTGACCGGCCGTGTCCACAGTGCCCAAGTAGACAAACGCAAAGTCCGGTTTGTCACGCGTAATGTGCTCGATCGCGACATCCGTGACCTCATCATCGCCCTCATGCGTGGTGGAACTGTTGCGATACCAGGAATACTCCAGCATCTCCGGCCGGCTGACGTCGCGCAACGGCTCCCAATTATGGATCGCCGAGCAGCGCTTGCCATGTTGCTTGGCCTGGTCGATCAGGCCCGGGCAACGGCCGCGCCATCGGCTGCCAGCTGTTGGTCGTCACGCCATGTCGCGTGGGCGGCACGCTGTGGAAAATCGACATGTGGCACGGCAATGTAATGCTGGGCATCACAGAACGCGCCGCAAAGGTCCATGCGCCACGCGTGCGCAACCCTTGTAGGGTAGGACAATCAGCCGTTGTGATGGCATCCGGGCGCAGGCCATCGATCATAACGAAAGATTGTGGGTGAGTAGGCAGTCATAGCGCTCGACCAGGTATGACGTGTGCAGGGTGAATGGCAAATAGACGGTCCGGATACTCTACTGTAAGTGGCAGTGGTTGGCAAACCGTATCGTGGCCAAGTCCGGTGCACGACGGGAACCCGCACACGCCAATGTGCGTCAGAGAGTGTGACAGGGATTCGTGGGAAGTATTCGATCCGTTACTTGCTGAGGTTGTCTATGCACATATAGCAGTTCACCGCCACGAACACGCGCTGTGGGTGCGCTGGATGGCCGCATTTCTGATTGTCCTGAGCAGCAGGACTCATTCCCGTGGCGTCCGCATGCCCAGGATGATGTCGTACGCCCTGCCGTCTCCGATCCAGTCTGGCAAGCCGCATACTGGAACAACATGACGCTTTCCGGCACACCCGCACTTGACCAGGAGCGAAACCGACATCAACTACAATTGGGGCAACGGTTCGCCGGCCCCCGGCATCGGTGCGGATCACTTCTCGGCGCGCTGGACGCGCGTACATCTACTTTCCCTACGACGGCATCTATCGCTTCACCTTGACCAGTGACGACGGTTCGCGCCTCTCGATCGACGACGAACTGGTCATCGATGGTTGGTACGACCATACTGCCAAAACCTTTGTCGTTGACCGCAACCTGCGTGCCGGCCACCATTTGCTGCGCGTCGAATACTACGACAACGTGGGCGCGGCGCTTATCCAGTTTTCCTGGTCGCCGGTCAGCCAACCACCACCCGTCGCCACCGATTGGCGCGGCGAGTATTTCAACAATCGCGATCTCCTGGGCGATCCAGTGCTGGTGCGCAATGACCCGTCGATCGATTTCAACTGGGGTCGCGGTTCACCGCAGCCGGGTGTCGTCAACGCCGATAACTTCTCCGTGCGCTGGACACGCACCATCGACCTGCCGAACGCCGTCTACCGCTTCAGTACCACGGTAGATGACGGCGTCCGCCTCTACGTCAACAATCGACTCGTGATCGACCAATGGCGCACTGGACCGGCAGCCACCTTCCAGTCGGGCGACCTGCGCCTGTCCGGCCGCACCAGCCTCAAAGTGGAGTATTTCGATGCCCTCGACGACGCTCGCATCCAGGTCGTCTACGCCCGCGTCGACAATCCGCCACCGCGTCGATGGCTGGAAGGGCGAGTACTTCAACAACGCCAACCTTGCAGGAACGCCAGCCCTCGTGCGCACCGATCCTAATGTGGATTTCGCCTGGGGCACCAACTCACCCGCGCCAGGCGTCGTCAACAGTGACGACTTCTCCGTGCGCTGGACGCGCACGCTCAGCCTCCAACCCGGCAACTACCGCTTCAGCATCACCGTGGATGTGGATTTTTCGATGAAGACGGGTATCTGTGGCATGCCGGCAGGTTTAAGCGTTTTGCCAAAATTGGCGGCGAGATGGTCTCTCTTGTCAAGGTGGAGAACATTCTTGAGAAATATGTGCCGAAAGGGGTATCGTGTTGTGTGGTTGAGGTGCCGGATGAAAGAAAGGATCATATATTGTGGCATCAGTATCAGAAGAGGTTCATAAAACCGAGATACTCAGGAAAATGATGAATGATTTACCTACAATAGCCCTTCCAAGGCAGTTTATTGTTATTAAGGATCTGCCTATGATGAGTACGGGAAAGATAGATTTCAGAAGTGTTACCAGGATGGTTCTGGAGATAATAAATAAGGCCTGACAGACTGATCACTTAGTAAATTGTTATTTGACAAGGAAGGAATCAGAGTTTAAAGATCTCTTTCCTTACTGTTACTTTATCAAGCATTTTCATATTTACTTCAACACCGATACCGGGCTTAACCGAAACATCCATTGTTCCATCTGTTTAACGACAAATTCCGGAACGACAATGTCTTCTTTATAGTAACGCTTACTTGCCGACATATCACCGGGGAGAGTAAAGTTCGAAAGTGATGCCAGGGCAACATTTCCGGCTCGTCCTATTCCCGATTCGAGCATCCCTCCATGCCAGACAGGTATGTTCATGGAAGTACAGTAATCATGAATTTTTTTTGATTCAGTGAATCCTCCTACGCGGCCCGGTTTGATATTTATTATCCTGCAACTGCCGAGTTCGACGGCTGCCCTTGTATCATCGAGTGAATGAATGCTCTCATCGAGACAAACTGGGGTTTTTAGCTCGCGCTGAAGTTTTGAATGATCAAAGATATCTTCGTATCCAAGGGGTTGTTCAATAAGGACGAGGTTGAAATCATCCATCTTTTTAAAAAGATCTATATCATCGAGTGTATAAGCTGAATTGGCATCTACCTGCAGCATAAGCTCAGGAAATTCTTTCCTGAGCGCAGATACGAACATTATGTCATTACCGGGAGCAATTTTTATCTTTATCCGTTTGTAACCGTCGTCCAGGTAGCCTTCAACTTTTTTAATCAGTTCATTAATTGATGGCTGTATGCCGATACTTACCCCGACATCTATCCTGTCTCTTACTCCTCCCAGCATCCTGGAGAGTGATATTCCCTTTTCTTTGGCAAAAGCATCCCACAGGGCTGCCTCGAGTCCTGCCTTTGCCATCATGTGGCCCCTGACACGATCATTAAGGGCAATAGCCTCATCAACCCCCGCAAGATCCTTGCCCAGGATAGATGTGATCAAAAAATCGCGCAGAATATGCCAGGCAGTCTGAACTGTCTCATAAGAATAGAAAGGAGTACCTTCCGCAACACTCTCTCCCCAATCCGGTAATCCGTTGCAATCGACGCGGACAATAATGTGCTCTTCGTCATACTCTGTCCCCATTGATGTTACAAAGGGACTGACCAGTTCCATTTTGATATGCCTGAGTTCAATTCTTTCTATATTCATAGTATCGATATTATAAATGTCAACTGCTGCCTTAAGCAAGTAAGTAAAATTCTTCAAAGTCGTCAAATCCTTTATTAATTAAGTCTCAGGCTATGAAAATCGAGGTATACGGGAAATCTGTCAGTAAGTTTTACCTCATTTCTCAGAATCTGGTTGAACAGATTATCTTTTTTTTGGTTATTTAATAGGCTGTTGAGAATTATTGTACTGATTTTAATCCTGGTTGAGAGATTAATCACATTCAATTCTATCTAAAATGCAGATTATTTGAGTAACTAAGTATGAAGTAAAATGGCAGAAAACAAGGTTAAAGGCGGAGATCGCGGAGAGCATCGAAAGAAGCCCGGATACGAAAACCAATCCAAGGAGAAAAATGAAATGCCTCTCTCTTCTCACAATAAGGAAATGCGGAATTGGAAATCATATTTATGGGAGTTTTTAATGCTGTTTCTTGCGGTGTTCTGCGGGTTTTTGGCACAGTACTTTCTGGAGCACAAAATAGAAAGGGAACAGGGAAGAGATTTTGCTTTGTCATTCAGAGAGGATATGATTAAAGACACTGCAATTTTGCAGAAGAATATTGCTGATCTTCAGGACATTTATTCTACTAGCGATTCACTGGTAAATCTTTTTGCTAAAGGTAGAACGAAGACAAAAGGAGATATTAAAAAATTGTACGAATTAAACCTTTTGGCTTTAAGAGGATTTACGATTAATTTGACAGACCGTACGTCAGCGCAATTAAAAAACGGAGGGATGCGTTTAATTACAAATAAAAAAGTAGCAGATGCAATTGTCGGGTATTGGGATAAGCTAGGTCTTTTGGAAGGGATAGATGGAGGCGCACAAACAATGAGGATGCAGGCAAGAGAAAAATCGTATCTGATTTTTGATCAGAAATATTTTAGTGAAAGTATCAATGCCAGTGGTGTCCGGTTAATTGTCGATGGTGCAGATCTTATGACAAACGATGATATGCAGCTTACAGAATTTGCCAATAGGGTTTCACATATAAAAAACCTTATAAAGGGACGATTAATAAACTCACTGGAAGATCAAAAAGCGATTGCTTCTGAAATTATTGAATTAATATCTGAAGAATATGAGATCGATTAATAAAATATCTGTTTAAATGAAAAGATTATTCTTCTCAACTTTGATATTGCTTTTTTTCACTTCCTGCAGTGAAGATCCACCGCCGGTTGATATTGAAATGTACTTTCCTCCCAATAATTCTGAAACCTGGGAAACAACTTCACCGGCATCTTTAGGCTGGAATACCTCAGAAATTCCAGCATTGCTGGAGCTTTTAGAGAATAACAAAACACGGGCATTCATACTTCTTAAAAATGGCAGGATTGTTTTTGAGGAATATTTTGGCAATAATTTTGCCGGTACCGCAGCCTTCATTAAAACCACAAACTGGTATTGGGCTTCAGCAGGGAAAACCCTCACATCATTTACTGTCGGGAAAGCACAGGAAGACGGGTTTCTGAAGATTACCGACAAATCCTCCGATTATCTTGGTACCGGCTGGACATCCCTAACATCTCAGCAGGAATCAAAAATTACCGTTAAGAATCAGCTGACAATGACAACAGGTCTTGATGATGGTGTACCCGACAATCATAGTTTTCTGCCAAAAGACCTTATTTACAAGAGTGATGCAGGCTCGCGATGGGCATATCACAACGGCCCTTATACCCTTCTTGAGAAGGTTGTTAAAGCAGGGACAAAAATGGAATTTGACCTTTATTTTAATTCTGTCCTTCGCGACAAGATAGGTATGGACGGATTCTGGCTCTGGACAAACAATGATCATGTATATTACAGTACAGCCAGATCGATGGCCAGATTTGGCCTGCTGATGCTAAACACGGGTAAATGGGAATCAGAACCGATAATGGAAAACAGTGCTTATTTTAATGAAATGATCTCCGTATCGCAAAGCCTGAACAAAAGCTATGGGTACCTGTTTTGGCTGAACGGGAAGGAGTCATTCATGATTCCTGAGTCTCAGGTTGTATTTCCCGGGAGTCTTTCTCCTGCCGGCCCTGTGGACATGTATTCCGGCATAGGGAAGAACGGGCAATATGTGAGCATAATACCTTCAATGGATCTGGTCATGATCCGTATGGGCGAAGAACCTACGAGCGTAGATGTTCCGTTCTTATTTTTGGATGATATCTGGGAAAAACTGAATCTGATAATCAAATAATCTCCTCTGACTCAGAGTTTTTTTGTATCTTTGCAGGATGAAAGATGAATTATCAATACAGTTACCTAAAGAGGAAGATTTTGTTGCCGCAAACAAAAGGAGAGACAAATATGCTCTTACCCGCGATCAGCAGGCACTGGAATTTAATGCAGCTATTGTGACCAGGCAGCAAATGGAAGCCAGACATCAGGTAAAATGTGAAAAATGCGGAAAGGAGTTTGCTGCGGGAACAACGACTGAAAATACTCTCATATGCCCTGATTGCAAATCGGGAGAGTAAATGCGTGCTTAATCAATTCTGGCTCTTTTCCATCGGTTATGCAACCATAACCATTCTGTTGGGTATTTTAATAATATCTCAGCAATCCAGTCTATTAACAATTGGGTATTGACAACCATGAATTTTTCGTGATCACCTTCTTCGAGAAGCCTGATTTCAGGGAGAATTGTTATATTATGATGGTTGTTCCTGTCGCGGCATATATATGCCGGGATTAAAGGTACTCCTGCTCTTTTCGCCAGGAGGGCGGGTCCGGCAGGTGATGGCACGGATTTATTGAAAAAATTGATATATATTCCGTGGGGATGCGACTGATCGTTCTGTATGAATACGAATTTTCCCTCCTTCAGGGCTCTTATTATCGATACTGTAAGGGCAGCATCAGATTTGTATTTCAGAGGCGTGACATTCAATTTCCTCCATACTTTTTCAAAGAAATCATCCGGGAAATTTGCAGCCTCTTTATAGATGGCAGCAAGCGGATATCCTTTAATTGCCAGCCACGCAATCAGCAGGCCGAAATTTCCAAAATGCCCGCTGTACAACAAGGCCCCCTGACGCCGTGCCTTGAGTTCATCAAGATATTCGAGCCCGCTGGCACCCGCCATTTGAGTGATTTCCTTTGCCGCATATCTCCCGTTGATAACAAATGCAATTTCGAAATAATTCTTCATCATGTTTCTGAGCGATTCCCTGAAGATTGATTTTCTTTCCTTGTCTGTTTTGGCAGGGAACACGATCTTTATATTGTCAAGAGCTATCCGTTTCCTTTTCCATCTGAGTCTCGATCCTGCAAATACAACAAACGAGCTAAACCCATAGATCATCCTTACCGGCAGTATTCTTGTTAAAAAGAGGAGGAACTTTACAACCAGAAAAGATGCCCTGCCTGCAATATTTTTTTTCGCCATTGGTCCGGGTTGGTTTTTACTTGCCAAAATATTTTATGAATTAATCAGGTTAAATTTATATATATATATCATTATTTAAAGATTGTAGTTAATTAATAATTATTTTGGCATACTTTAAAGAATTGGATTATTTAACATGAGGAAGTTTAGTTATGTGATAACCATCTTATTAGCCTGGCTGGCATCTTTTGATGTAAGCTCTGCACAGGGTTTTAAACAAGCTTCCTTAAATGATGGCCCTTATATTTTTAAGGTGAAAGATGATTTTAAAGTCAAGTGGATCGAAAAAGGCAAATTCAAAAGGAGCAATGCAAATCCTGAAGACTTTCCTGAAGTAAAGAAAAAATTCAACCTTCTATTTGATTACAAAGATCTTACCGATACCTATCTCTTGAGGAATGAGCATAACCAGGTTTACAAAGGTGTCGATAGCATCAGCATCATCAGCGACATTCATGGAGAATTTGGCTTTTATATCGGCCTGTTAAAGGGAATGGGGATTATTGACAAAAACCTGAACTGGAGTTTCGGCACTGGACATTTGGTCGTTCTTGGTGATGTATTCGACAGAGGGGATATGGTTACTGAAGCACTCTGGCATCTCTTTGGATTGGAAAAACAGGCTGCCAAGGCCGGAGGTATGGTTCATCTACTGCTTGGAAACCATGAATTTATGGTTCTCAGTAATGAGGTGAGATACACCAGCAATAAATATTATGAAGTTGAAAAACTTATGTTTACCAGCTATTCTGATTTATACTCCGGTGAGTCAGTTCTGGGCCGTTGGTTGCGTACGAAACCAGTAATGATTTCAATAAACGATATCCTGTTTGTTCATGGAGGGATCTCAATTGATATGGTTCGGCGAAATCTTAATCTTGAAATTACTAACCGCATTTATTCTGAAAAGATTCTGGGGAAGGATACCAAAACTATAAATCAAAATGAAGATCTGAAGTTTTTAAATAATGAAAACGGGCCGATCTGGTACAGGGGATATTTTGATAATTCGGTATTCTGTGAGATGAAGATGGACTCTATACTGACTTTCTATTCAATGAAGCATATAGTGGTTGGCCACACCCAATGTGATGTGATTAATACGCTTTTTGGAAGTAAAGTACTGGGAATAGATACAGGTGTTCAGGATGAAGTGCCCAGTGAGATGCTGCTCATTAAACAAGGCAAGTTTTACCGGGGACTTTCTTCGGGTGAAAGGATCAGGCTGGAAACAGCTGAACAATCATTATCACCAACAGCCCGATAAAGAAATCAGGAATTAATTCCAGGCTGGTAAATTTTTAATAAATTTGTGAGAATTTTGTTCTGAGATTCTCATAAAAGCAGACCCAAATAACAATAACATGAAAAAAAATTCTTTTGCCCTGGTAACCATAATATTGGCATTTTTATTCAACTCCTGCGCTCCTGTTTACAGATGCGGTGAGACAAAACCTGAAAAGGTGCCTTTTACATGGAGTAAAAACATGAAGGCAGTCGTTGCCGAACGTGATACCCTTTGTACCGACCTGGCAAAGAAGGTTGAGGAAAACACAGGACTTAAAAATGACCTTTCAGATCTCACGGCAAAGCATAACACTCTTACAGAACAGAACAATGAGCTGACAGTCAAACACAATGACCTCGAAGGACAATATAAAAACCTTATGGACCAGAACCTGTCGCAGACAGATAAGCTGACAAAGGCATTAAAGGCAAAATCCGATGAACTCGATGCAAAGGAGGCGCTTCTTAGCGAGCGTGAGAAGTCGATAGACGAGATGAGAAAAGTAATTGCACGGCAGGATTCTATAACAAGCAGACTTAACACAATACTGAGATCTGCTCTGCTGGGATTTAATTCTGACGAGTTATCAGTTGAGATAAAGAACGGCAAAGTATATGTTTCAATGTCTGATAAGCTCCTCTTCAAATCAGGCAGTTCAGCTGTAGAACAGAAGGGGAAGGAAGCACTGAAACTTCTTGGAGGCGTGCTTGATAAAAATACCGATATCGACATACTTGTTGAAGGACACACTGATAATGTCCCTATTAAAACTTCAGTTTACAAGGATAACTGGGACCTGAGTGTAGCCAGGGCTACTTCTATAGTAAGGATACTTGCCACAGATTATAAGATTGTGCCTACACGCATGACAGCATCAGGCAAAGGTGAGTATTTCCCTAAAGCAGGCAATGATACTGCAGAAGGAAGAGCTACTAACCGCAGGACTGAAATTATCCTGTCACCGAAACTCGAGGAGATAATGCAATTACTGAAATAGAAAGCAGAGCAGGGTTATTTGAGCTTTGTGAAATCTGCCTCTGCAGTACCTTTGTTAACAGTGAGGTCAACTTCTTTGGCAACACCATTAACAGTTATCCTGTAACGGCCGTAAAACCCGGTGGTTTCATAGATTCCTTTTTTTCCTGCCACACCTGAGACTTTCGTCCACCATTCGTTGAATATTAGCTTTTTATAAGCTTCAGCTGCAGGTGTTGGTGACCAGTCGCGCCTGTAGAGCGACGAAACAGGTATCCAGTTGGCTCCGGCCCAGAATCCCCACATAAGAATCCCCTCAACTGCAGGGTGGGAAAAGCAGATTCTGTAATAATCGGTAAGTTCATTTGCTTTGAGTTCTTCCTGTTCTGGCGTCATCTCAAGAATCCTGTCGGTATAATATTTTGAGCGCTGTCCCGGCATATTGAACTCTGTTATACGTATCGGAAGGTTGAAGATTGCAAGGGAGTCAAGTGATCTCCTTAGTTCCTTCCGGTCGAAGGTGTCGCTGTGAAGATGGCCCTGAACACCTATGCCGGCTATTGGGACACCCTGTTTGATAAGTTCGCGGATCTGCGCCATGTACTCAGGAAGCTTAACCCCGGTAAGTATGTCATAGTCGTTCAGATAAAGTTTGGCGTCGGGGTCTCCGTTATGAGCCCATTCCGCCATCAGCTTTGTTATTCCTGGTCCGAGCCGCTCCTGGTAATAGTTGCCATGTACCATTTCGTTGTTAAGGTCGTACTCAACAAATCTGCCTTTATAGCGCGATGTAATTGTCTCAGCCCTGTTCTGCAAAGTCATTTTCAGTTCTTCATCATTCAGCTGCTTCACCCACGGCTGTACAAACTGGGGAATGCCCCAGAAAAGGTTGTGGCCTCGCAGAGGGATTTTGTTCTCATCTGTCCATTTTAAAATACCATCGACATTTGCATAGTTTATTTCGCCCTTTTTACGCTCCATATCCAGCCACTTTACGGCATTCTCAGTGACTGCTGAATTGAAATTCTCAAGGAACTTTTCCTTATATTGCCTGAGATCATTTTCCGCCATCTTTCCTGACACAATGCTGTTGGTTATGGCACATCCGAACCAGAACTCATGGCTAAGCTGTTCAACAGACACATTATCTCCCTTCTTAGCCTTTATAATAAGTTTCCCTTTTCTGTATTTTGAAATTGAATCATTTATCCCGGTGAACTGTGCCTTGGAAATAACCGGAGCAGCAAGGAGCAGAACTGCAAGAATGATAAGGCTGTTAAATGCTCTGTTAATGCCAGTGAAGCGGGTATTCATAGTTCCGTTTTTAAATTTCGTTTTTATCATATTCTCCGAGGTGGTTCTTTCTTATATTGCTTATTATGCTGCCGACCTCCTGCTGAACAATCATTCGCTTTACAAGAACCCTGCTTAAGAGGTCTATGGCGATCTCAAATTTTTCAGGCAGCACCTCATCGGCACCAGTCTTGTATAATTGTTCCAGGTTTTTCAGAAAAGGAGCTCTTGCTATTATATAAACATCTTTATTGATAGTCCTTATCTTTTCAATTATCGCCATCGATGGAACCAGGCTTCCCACGGAGATCACAACAATATCGGCAGTATCGACATGAGCTTTTCTTAGTATCGGTTCATTCACCGCATCGCCGTACACCACAAGGTCCCCGTTGTTTATTTTTTCCCTGGCAAGCGATGGATCAAAAATAATTGAGATATGCGGATAGCCGTTAAATGCCGCCATCTCTGAAAGTTTCATGGCACTTGCATCCTTTCCGATAATTACAAGGTGGTTCTTAAAATCAGGTATACTAATCTCCTTAAGCGGAAACAATCCGTCTACCAGGTATTTCGGCAGAGGTAATCTCAATACTGAACGCACAATAGGCTTTGAAAGGTAGAAAAGGAGAGGAGTCAGAGCCATTGTTATTACGGCTACGGCCAGGAACAGGTGGTAGTAGAATCCCGACAGAATAGAACTGCTGAATCCGATTTTGGCAAGTACAAAGGAAAATTCCCCAACCTGGCTCAAGGGCCAGTCCTATCAGTACTGTTCCCTGGAGAGTATGGCCAAGCATGAAACCGGTACCGGCACCTATCAGGAATTTAAGGATAATAACAAGGAGCACACTTACTATTACAAGCTGGAAGTTCTCGGAAACAAAAGAAATATCGAGCAGCATTCCGATAGAAATAAAGAAGAAACTTGTAAAGACATCCTTTATCGGCAAAAGATTGCCAAAGACATTGTGACTGTATTCCGATTCAGAGATCATAAGGCCTGCAAGGAAGGCCCCGAAAGCCAGCGACATTCCAAGCTTTGCAGTCAATAATGCAATCGCAAAGCAAATCAGGAAAATGCTCATCATGAAAAGCTCCTGGTTCTTCGACATGGCTATCTGATGAAGCAGCTTCGGCAACAACCACTTATTCCCGGCATATACCAGTCCGATAATAATGACAACCTTGAAACTCAGAATTACTATCTCCTTTAGGGATATTCAGTGAATCGTTGGTAAGCAGTTCAGTGAAAAGCAGGAGAGGGACTAACAACAGATCCTGGAAGATGAGTATCCCCAAAACCGTGCGGCCATAATTGGATGTGAGCTCAGAGCGTTCCTGCAGAAGTTTCAGGACAAGAGCTGAACTGCTCAATGCAGCCAGGAAACCCATGAAAAGAGCTCCCTGAAAACTCATGCCATAAAGACGTGAAGCTATAAGAAATGCTCCTGCAGTAACAAATACCTGAACAAGCCCTCCTATAAATGCGATCCTTCTTATCCTGAGCAGATGCTTGAGCGAGAACTCCATTCCGATTGTGAAGAGAAGGAAAACCACCCCTATCTCAGCCATCAGCTCAATATCGTTTGTCCCCCCGACCAGAGAAAGCAGATGGGGGCCGGCAATGACTCCTGTAAGGAGGTATCCGACAATGGTGGGAATCTTCATCCTTGTGAAAATCAGATTCACAAGGGTCGATAAGGCAAAGACTATAACAATGTCTTTCAGTATCCCAAGCTCCATTTTATCGCTGTAAGGTATAGTTAATGCAACCATAACAAAGATAGTCTTTTATGTGAAGATGGAATGAAGAAATTTTAAGCGATAAGCTTAACTTTGCACCTGTTCCCGTAACTTTCAATGAAATGAGTTGTTATGATATAAGAGGATAACTCAGAATAAATGATGAAGATACTGGATTGAAAGAAATAACGGAGCTTGATTGAAGCATGGCAAAAAATGATAACAGAAAGATTATAAAGAAGCAATACCCGGTGACAGGTTTGTCGTGTGCGTCATGTGCCAGTAATGTTGAGTTAAACCTCAATAAGCAGGCAGGTGTCGTTAAAGCCTCTGTTAACCTGGCCTCGCAGATTGCAACAGTTGAATTTGAACAATCTGTTGTGACTCCCGAAAACCTTAAGGAATCAATAATTTCAATTGGTTATGACCTTATTATCGACGACTCCGACAAGGCAAAGGAGGAACTCGAGACTCTTGAGCAGAAGAGGGCCAGATCGCTGAGACAAAGGACACTTTTTTCTCTTATCCTCGCAGTGCCTCTTGTGACGATCAGCATGTTCTTCATGAATATCCCGTTTGCAAACTATATTACATGGGCACTGGCAACACCTATTGTGTTCTGGTCGGGACGGAGCTTTTTCATAAACGGATGGAAGCAACTGATGCACAAAAGCGCCAACATGGACACTCTTGTTGCGCTTAGTACCGGCATTGCGTATATTTTTAGTGTCTTTAATACTCTTTATCCTGAATTCTGGCATTCCCGCGGGCTTCATGCACATGTTTATTTCGAGGCGGCAGGTGTCGTAATTGCGCTTGTATTACTAGGCAAGTTGCTTGAAGAAGGAGCCAAAGCCAATACCTCCTCAGCAATAAAAAAACTTATAGGCCTGCAACCTAAAACAGTTATTAAAGTGGCAGCTGACGGCTCTGTAAAAGAGTTCCTCATAGCAACAGTAAAGCCAGGGAATATAATACTGATAAGGCCAGGTGAAAAGATCCCTGTTGACGGCATCATAACTGAAGGAAGCAGTTATGTTGATGAAAGCCTGATTACCGGTGAGCCGGTTGCTGTTTTAAAAGAAGCCGGTTCTCCTGTTTTTGCCGGTACAATTAACCAGAAAGGGAGCCTGCAGTTCAGGGCCGAAAAGGTAGGAGGAGATACTCTCCTTAGCAGTATCATCAGGATGGTTCAGGAAGCTCAGGGAAGCAAAGCCCCGGTACAGAAACTTGTTGATAAAATTGCCCTTATTTTTGTCCCGTCAGTTGTCATAATCTCTTTGGTAACGCTTATTGTGTGGTCAGTTTTTGGCGGTGATAACGGTTTTATCCAGGGTGTGTTGTCGATGGTGACAGTTCTTGTAATAGCCTGCCCATGTGCACTGGGTCTGGCAACACCGACTGCAATTATGGTTGGCATCGGAAAGGGAGCAGAGAACAACATTCTCATCAGGGATGCTGAAGCCCTTGAACTTGCATATAAAATGAATGCCCTTGTCCTCGACAAAACCGGCACCATTACTGAAGGAAAACCTTCAGTGGAAAAGATAGAGTGGCTGCCCGGAGCTGATGCCGGCAAAGATCGAAGCATTCTTTTCAACCTCGAGAAAGCATCCGAACACCCGTTGGCAGATGCAATTACAAATCATTTGAGGAAAGATTCCTCTCCTTTGAACCTGAGCGATATACAGAGTATTACCGGGAAGGGAATCTCAGGCGTAAGTGATGGGACACGTTATTATGCCGGCGGGGTAAGACTGATGACTGAGAACGGTATTGCTATTGATAAAAGACTGGAAAAACTCTCACTTGAATGGGAGGATGAAGCCAGGAGCGTTATCTATTTTGGAAATGCCAGAGAAGTTGTGGCAATTATTTCTGTTTCGGATGCTATAAAGAAGAATTCTGCACAGGCGGTTCAGCAGCTTAAGCAGCTCGGAATCTCAGTTTACATGATTACAGGAGACAATGAAAAGACCGCAGCAGCAGTTGCCCGTGCGGCAGGGATAACAGAATACAGGGCAGGTATGCTCCCCTCAGATAAGGCTGATTTCATTAAGTCGCTACAGGGTGAGGGAAAGGTGACCGGCATGGTTGGTGACGGTATAAACGACAGCCAGGCACTTGCCACTGCAGACGTAAGCATTGCAATGGGGAAAGGTTCAGATATTGCAATCGATGCAGCCAGGATGACAATAATAAGCAGCGATCTTTCTGTGATCCCTGTTGCTATCCGCTTAAGCAGGAATACTGTTAAGACAATAAGACAGAATCTTTTCTGGGCCTTTGTTTATAATGTCATTGGGATCCCTCTTGCTGCAGGCGTTCTCTTCCCGTTCAATGGGTTCCTGCTCAATCCAATGATAGCAGGACTTGCAATGGCTATGAGCAGCGTAAGTGTTGTGAGCAACAGCCTGAGGCTTAAGTTGTCAAAGTAGTTTGCTTCCTGTCAGTTGCTTGTCAGGCGGGCAAACCTGCGGTTTGATTCAGGAAAGTCGACACCCGATGCAAAAGTGACAAGTATTCCTATAGCCACAGCATAAAAGAAAGATACATAATTTGGCTCGAAAGTGAGTTTGCCGGCATCAGGTAATGCTGTAAAAACTGCTCCGGCTATTATATTCACAAGAGCTACCCACTGGTATATTCTCATCCCTTTCCAGTAAGGCGTTTGTGCCTCTCCCCTGAATGATTCCTCAACAAATCTCCCCAGTCCGTTTAATATGAAGTATATCCCGGTGATGAATACCGCCGGCATCCCGATTGTGTATAGCCTTGCAAGGACAAGGCCGGAAATGATATTGCAGCAAATAGAGTAAAGTTGGGTAGGATGCAGGGCAACACCATTCAGACCTGATATTTTGTTTACCCGCGAAAGCGGATGTGTGAACCTGATCCCGATGCTTTCATCCGATGGTCTCCCGTGACAGCAACCCTGAACAAGACAGCGCAGCCGTCCAATAGCCTGAATCCATGGAGCTGCCATGGCAAATGCGCCAAGCAGCTCAAAAAGACCGATCGGGAAGATGATAGAAAAAAGTATGCATCCGAAAACTCCACCGGTCAGTCCCCCGTAATAGCCGTAAGGCCTGAGCAGTTTGGGGGAACCTTCTATCAGCTGGGCCCACAGACCGGCTCCGATTATCACAAATACCATTATTGCAGGAACTGCAAATGAGAACGGCTGCCCAAGGAAAAAACCTGCAACAATCGTTCCGGTAAACCCTGCTGCGCCTCCGTAAAGGCCATGATTGATAAGCCTGAAAGGTCCCCATCTCCATTCTTTCCAGCTGTTGGCAAGCCTCTCGGAAAACCGCCTTATCTGATACCAGGTCTCATCCCTGTACAGAATTGCAATAAAGATCATAAAACCAGCGATTACATCGGGTATCGAATGGTTTCCTGTTGTAACACAACTGGCAGAGATCAGGAATGCTATTGTATACCATAGCCATTTATAATTTCTGAAGCTTTCAGTGAAATACCAGGCTGCAACGAATGCCCAGATCACGTGGAATGACGGCAGGGCTGCGGTAACCGCATCGAAATTGCGTCCCGAAATAATCAGACGACCCAGGAAGGTGGCTGGGATAAACTCTCTCTGGTCAACAATAAATGGAAAGACAAAATAAATAAGACCTACTACAATCGAAGCAACCCAGATATCTATAATAAAACGCCTGAGTGTATTTTTTGTCTTTATAATCAAGGGTATCAGCAGAACAAAAATGTAAGTGAAAGAATAAAACAGTTCCGAGAATTCCAATACCGGCAATTTGTGTTCGAAAGGCAGGTTAGTCACAATTGCATCGTGTGGCACACCTGCAAAAATGAACACTTCATAAACTGCCGACCATGGCAGAAATGCAAGAAGATAAGCGGATACCCGTTCGCCTCCTGACGGTGAGATATTTATTGGATCAGGTAATGACAGAAATGTCTTGTATTCCTGGTTTCCGAAGATAATTTTTGTTCTCTCATTTTCAAATCCGACTACATAGGCAATGATCATAAGAGTGAAAAGAGGACTTATCAGCCAGAAACCTGACGAAGACCGGGCTATTATAGACACACCAAAACCAATAAAAACAGCGCCGGAATAAATCGGATGCGGTGTTAAAGCATAGATGCCCTTTTTGACAAATTCGGAGGGAGGGAAAGCATTCATCGGCAATCCATGTCCGAAAATCCAGAGATGCATCGTCCCGGAAACAATCAGGGAAATGCCTGCGGCGAGGAGAAGATAACCGGTGATATCATTACCCGGCAATGGGAGATTAATAAGGGGACCTGTAAGATCAGCCCATAGAAAGAGAAGTAAAGGAAGTACAACTACAAAAAGTGCCCCGAATAGTATCTTTTTTATCAAGACAATCATTTTTTCCATAGCTGTCAGCAGACCTGAAATTTGAGATTCTATTCGAACATCGTTTTGATAAAGACCCTTTTATCATATTGATAATCCGTTACCCTGTATGAAAATGTGGAGTCGTTTTCAATCATGTATATCCAGTAGCCGCTTATGCTTCCGGGAGAATAGTAATTTCTTGTGAGGAACAACCTGTCCCCGGGCTTGAAGGAGCACATTTTACCATACGCCGAAAATTTACCGTACGTGCTGTCCATTGTGGTCTTTATCCAGATGATGTTTTTTCCCGCAAAGTTATCGGGGCCGGTGTGGCGATATTCAAGAAAAACCCCGACATATTTTCTGATTATGATGATCTCCTCTTCCTGGGGACTGGTCGAGGATTCCTTAAATGAGCTGCAGGAACAGATCATACCAACAAAAACTATGAAGATCAGCTTTTTCATTTTATTACCTGCCGGTTGTCTTGCTGGATAAATAATCTTCTCTAAAGATACCAATTTTCAGGAAACTATAATGACTCTATATGCACATTAAGATTAAGCTATTTTACTTAGTATTTAGTTTTTAGCATTGTTTAATTTTACAAAATGTTCATCGCATGTGCGATTGAGTAAATAATTTGTACTCCATGTCACCAATGATAAGCCATCTTTTGATCCCTTTTATAGTGGCCTTGTTCCTTGCGATAAACATGGGAGGAAGCGGTACAGGTCCTGCTTTTTCGGTTGCTTATGGCGTAAATGCCATCAGGCGCTCACTAATTCCCGGCCTTTTTGGGATAATGGTTTTCATTGGCGCAATAACAGCCGGCAAGGCTACAGCAACAACTATTGGAAAGGAACTTATTGATCCTTCCCTGATGAATGAAGTATTGGTTACAATTATTCTGCTTTCTGTCGCCATATCTTTACTTATAGCGAACCTTGCAGGAATCCCGCAGTCAACAAGTCAGGCTACTGTCTTTGCAATAGCTGCGCCTGCAATCTACTTTGGCAGCTTTAGTTCAAACAAACTTTTTATAGAGATCATACCTGCCTGGTTCATACTTCCTGTTATATCGTTTTTCATATGTTTTCTTGCCGGAAAGTATATATATAAACCTTTGCGCCGCAGGGGTTTTACCATCTCAAAAAAAGTGAATAACAGTCCTATACTCCTTACCCTGATTGTAATTACATCTCTCTACGTTGCTTACTCGATAGGAGCCAATAATGTTGCAAATGCGTCTGGTCCTGTGGCCTCAATGACAATGAATGAGCTTGGTGTGACAGCCGACAGCAAATTCATTCTTATAATGATACTTTCCACCCTGGTGGTAGCCCCGAGTTTCGGTATCGGGAGTTCAATATTTGGTCACAAGATTGTTCAGAATACAGGTAAGGAGATTGTTCTTTTTGGCCGGATAGAAGCTGTTATAATAGCTTTTGTTTCTGCAACGTTACTTTTACTTGCTTCAGTTATCAAAGGGATACCATCATCCCTTGTACAGCTTAATGTGGCAGCAATACTTGGCATTGGTGTGGCAAAACTGGGATTCAGGAATATCTTCAGAAAGACTGAGGTAAATAAATTTTTCAGAATGTGGGTAATATCGCCTGTTGTCAGCTTCACCCTCTCATTTCTGCTTACACTTATTGCTGCAAAGCTTGGTTATATTTAGCGGGGATTTTATTAACCTGCGGCGGCGAGTATCATCAGAGGTATTAAAGCTGTAACAAGAATAACCCCGGTATATGCAAGCCAGAAATTACTCCTGGCATTTTTGTTAAGGTACGACTGGTCAGCTTTTCTGTTGGCAACAGATGATGGCTTTGTTCCCGATTCTATTATGTCAGAAATCCAGAATGAGTAGTCGTAGAAGGTAGCAGCAGAATAGTCCTCATTTTCGGTTATAGCCAGAATGTTACGGAAATGAAAAGGTGTTGTTTTCTTATCATACGACAGTCTTGTTCCTTTTCCTGACTCAATGCTACCCTGTTTTGATTCTTCCGGGCTTCCAGGATCGAAAGGGCTGAATCTTAATGGTATAGTTTTTAGTCTGACCAATGAGAGAGGAGCAATGAATCCGGGCTGGTTTTCGTCATAGACAGGTCCGTTAAGCTGTTCGTTATTTACTATGATTGCCGACCTCAGATAATCGATATATAGCGGCTTCATCAGTTTATTATATACCGACATTGAGATCCTGAGATTAGCTTCGGAATAGTTGTAACGTATGGAGACTGTATCATTTTCAACAACATATTCGTTGAGATCATTCTGCGGCAGGGTGCTTTCGATGAATAGATACTGGTAGCGGTTACATGCTGAGCTTGCAAGCAATACGATGCCTGTCATGAGGAGAATATTTCCTCTGGAGATCCGGATTTTCATAACTTGTTTTTTGCAGTGAAACACTTTGATAATACTACTAAAGTTAAACAAAGCAAATTATATGCCACCTTAGCAACAAAAGGGACCTTAATTTTTGAAGTATATATTTTTGGTGTAACTTTGCTGAACGAATTTATTGTTAATTAAAGGTAATACTGGGTGCTATGAAAACTACCAAAGCCAAATCAACCAGCACAGCTAAAAAGAGTACTGCAACTGTAAAAACGACCAGGACCAAAAAGTCACCCGTCACAAAGAACGAACCAAGTGAGGAAGAAATCAGGATGAAAGCTCAGGAACTTTATGATCAGAGGATGCATAGCGGAGAGCATGGAACAGCTTCTGACGACTGGCACAAGGCCGAGAAGTTACTAAAGGGTAAGTAATAATCCTGCCACTCATAGTTTTTCAACGCCCATATTGAAAAGGGTAAATCCGAAAATGTCAGCGTATTGTTCGATGGTCTTGCTTACAGGCGTTCCTGCTCCGTGACCTGCTTTTGTCTCGATCCTTATCAGAACAGGGTTGTTCCCGGTTTGTTTTTCCTGCAATTCTGTTGCAAATTTGAAAGAGTGGGCAGGCACCACCCTGTCGTCATGATCGCCGGTTGTAATAAGTGTTGCGGGATATTTCACGTTCTCCCTGACATTATGTACCGGGGAGTATTTATAAATATATTCGAACATCTCCCTGCTGTCTGCCGAAGTGCCATAGTCATATGCCCATCCTGCTCCGGCAGTGAATGTATGGTAGCGGAGCATATCAAGGACTCCTACTGCGGGAAGTGCTACCTTCATGAGGTCAGGTCTCTGTGTCATTACTGCTCCAACGAGAAGGCCTCCGTTTGAACCTCCCCGTATTGCCAGATGATCAGGTGAGGTGTACTTTTTCCCTATCAGGTATTCTGCAGCTGAAATGAAATCATCGAAGACATTCTGTTTATTCATTTTTGTTCCGGCAAGGTGCCATTTTTCGCCATATTCTCCGCCTCCCCTAATGTTGGGAACAGCATAAATTCCACCCATTTCGAGCCAGAGAGCATTAGTTATGCTGAATGCAGGTGTCTCTGATATATTAAATCCTCCATATCCATAAAGGATAGTTGGATTAATACCATTAAGCTGTGTCCCCTTTTTGTATGTAATTATTATGGGAATAAGCGTTCCGTCCTTTGAATTGTAGAATTCCTGTACAGACTCATAATCTCCTCCATTGAATGCGACAACAGGTTTTTTGTAAATTTCACTCTTGCCTGTAGCGGGGTCAAGCCCGAAGATTGTCGATGGTGTAATATAATTTGTAAAAGAGAAGTATACCTTTTTGTCTGTCTTCTTTGACGAGAATCCTGATGCTGTTCCAACACCCGGGAGTTCAACATCCCTTACCAGTGCACCAGTTTTATCAAATTGTCTGACCTGTGAAATTGCATCTTTCATATAATGTGCAAAGAAGAATCCTGAACCGGTCGCAACATCAAGGACATTATCTGTTTCGGGAATAAAATCTTTCCAGTTTTCAATGCCGGGATCTGCTGCATCAACTGAAACTACTCTTTTGTTCGGGGCCTTATAGTTTGTAACAATGAACAGTTTTGTTCCCTCATTATCAATAATAATGTGATCACTATCGAAGTTGTTTACAATATTTATAAGGTTGCTTCCTGGTTTTGTAAGATCCTGTATATAAAGCTCATTGCCGGTTGTTGAAACCGATGCCATTACAACAAGGTACTTGTTATCCTCTGTAACATACCCGCCGACATACCTTCTTTTTACTTCTGTGCCAAATATTACCTGATCATCTTTCTGGCTAGTGCCAAGCTTGTGATAGTATAGTTTATGCTGATCTGTCATAGCTGTAAGCTGGCTTCCTTCTGGCTTGTCATAAGAAGAATAGTAAAATCCTTTGTTTCCGTTCCACGAGAGGCCGCTGAATTTTATGTTTGCAAGAGTATCTCCGATGACCTGTTTTGAAATTGCATCCATCACGATGACTTTCCTCCAGTCAGATCCCCCTTCCGAGATTGAATAGGCAACTTTGCTGCCATCTTCTGAAAATTCCATAACATCAAGAGATGTAGTGCCATCGGCAGAAAATTTGTTTGGGTCGAGGAATATTTCAGGTTCCGCGTTCCCCTTTTGCCTGTATACGACATATTGATTCTGGAGCCCGTCGTTTCTGTAGTAATATGTATATTCTCCCTCATTAAAAGGAGCGGTGAACTTCTCAAAGTTCCACATCTTTTCGAGCCGGGTTTTTATCTCTTCCCTGTAGGGGATGCTTGCCAGGTAGCTGTTTGTTATCTTGTTCTGTTCAGAAACCCAGGCGGCAGTCTCTGCTGACATATCATCTTCGAGCCAGCGGTAAGGATCAGCCACTTTTTTGCCGAAATAATCATCAACCACATCTCCCTTTTTTGTGACAGGGTATTCAATTTTATTTTTCATTGGTCCGTTGCATGATGTGATAAGGGCAACTGCCATTGTAATCATAGTCAGTTTCTTCATGATATTCAATATTTATATTCTGTTCCAAGTGTATAAATCAGATGTATGGATATCAAATTTAGCTAAAAGAGAGGTAAAAACAAATCGATATTCTTTAACTTTATATAAAATAAAATTCAAATTAAAACCTAAGCATATGAAAAAGCTTTCAACACTGGTTGTGATTCTTCTTTTTATTCCTTTTATTCTTTCAGCCCAGAATAAATTCAATGGTCTTGAGATGAATATGGGCAACCTTAACCGCCTATCTGATGCCAAAACACGATCGATAAGCCCCGAGAATTTCAAAGGTGAAAAGGGGAAAGGGGGCATGGCTGATCCTGCCAATAAAGATGTTCCCAACTCTGCAAACGCATTCAATGCTGCCCGCGACCTGGGTCAGGGATGGAAAGTCAATCCTTATGTCAGAATAAAACCCGGGGAGACTTTCACAATGGCAGAGATAGATGGTCCCGGAGCAATTCAGCATATCTGGATGACACCGACAGGCAACTGGCGGTTTTCGATACTCAGGATTTACTGGGATGACGAAACTGAACCTTCAGTGGAGTGCCCTGTAGGCGACTTCTTTGGCATGGGCTGGGGAAGCTTTTCACAACTGACATCACTTGCCATTTGTGTTAATCCCGGAAGTGCCTTCAACTGTTACTGGTCAATGCCTTTCAGGAAAAAGTGCCGGATAACAATGGAAAATATCAATGATTCTGATCAGATGACCCTTTACTACCAGGTTGATTATACTCTCACTGAAGTTCCTGCCGATGCAGGTTATTTTCATGCCCAGTTCCGCCGTTCAAATCCAAATGCCACATCAGATTTTACAATAGTCGATGGCATCAAGGGAAAAGGCCATTATGTCGGAGTTTACATGGCATGGGGTGTTCACAACAACGGATGGTGGGGTGAAGGCGAAATAAAATTCTTCCTTGACGGAGATACCAGATACCCGACAATCTGCGGAACAGGAACTGAGGATTATTTCTGCGGATCATATGATTTTGATACTAGCAAAAAGAATGAGGCTGGTGTTGCAGAGACTAATTATACCGAGTTCTGTACACCGTATGCCGGTCTGCACCAGGTGATAAAGGGCGACGGGCATTATAATGTGATGCAGCGATTCGGGCTTTACAGGTGGCACATAATGGATCCTGTGCGCTTTGATAAAGACCTGAAGATCACTATCCAGGATCTTGGCTGGCACAAGGGGGGCAGATACCTTAAACAGCAGTCGGATATCTCATCCACATGCTTCTGGTACCAGGCAGAGCCTCATGCTAAATTCCCGGTTATGCCAGGCTGGCAGGCTCTTGAGGTTTATTAGTTCCTCCAGTTCAGGATTTTCCACCCTTTCAGCCGGGCGGTTTCCCTGAGCCGCTTGTCGGGATTTATGCATACCGGATTTCCGACAGCATTCAGAACCCGGAGGTCTGAATAAGAATCTCCATAATACCATGCTGCTGAGGGAGCTGCGTTATTTATTTCACAATACTCCCTGAGCCGTATGGCCTTTTCGTCGCCATAGCATAATGCACCTTCAGTTTCTCCTGTCAGGCTCTTATCCTTTATTGCCATTTCAGTACCTATGAAATCATCCATACCAAGGTTTTTTGCCATCCCCCTGCAAATAGGGGTCAGTGCTGAGGAGAGTATTACAACCCGGGCATTATTTGCCTTATGTATAAGTATTTCCTTTCGTGCATCAGGATAGACTGAAGGAATAAGAAGTTCATCCAGTGCGTCACTGCAGAGCTCAGTGAATGTTTTTTCATCCATCCCTCTTGTCCACCTCGTCATCTGGTCAATTGCTGCAAGCGGATCCTTAAGCCTGAGTTTGTAAAGGGCAGAAAGAGAAAGAGCCTGGAGAAGAGAGTAATTCTTTATCAAACCCTTTCTGAACGCCATCGTCGCTATGGCTCTGCCGCTTATAACGCTTAATATAGTCCTGTCAAGGTCAAAAAATGCAATATAACCCTGACTGCTGTTATTTTTTGAAGAAGTGGTTTCCATCGGGGTTATAAATCATTTTGAGGGCATGAGGCCTGATGGAAACATCAAATCTTTTTGAGAAATACAATTCACCATCTACATGGAAAGGTACCTTTTCGGTGAATTCGATTGTTAACCCTGGTGTCTGGTAATAATTGATCCTCTTGTCGGTAATATGAGTTCCCTTTGGGACCATAAGGAGAATACTGAACCGTTCCGCAAGATTCAGTTTTTTGATCATGCAAACATCGAGCAATCCATCGTCTGCAACAGCCCTGGGAGTAAGAAAAAATCCTCCTGCAAATCTTCTTCCGATTGCAATTGTATTTATAAAACAATCTGTTTCATGGCTATCTTCTCCTGTAATTACCTTCATCCTTTTTTCCCTGAAGAAGAGCAGTGTTTTTACTATGTGCCAGATATATTTATGCTTGCCTCCCTTTTTAACTTCACCTGGACTGGTGTAGTTCTCCGCGGCAACCTGCGCATCGAATCCGAGCCCCATCCCGTTCAGGAAAATCATCCCGTTGCACATTCCTGCATCAATTGCTTTCACCCTTGCAGAGAAAAATGCATCCCATTCTTTTTCATCAAACCGGTTATGAAACCCGAGAATCTGGATGAAATCATTTCCTGTGCCGGCAGGAATAAGTCCCGTTATTACATCGTGCCTGTCAGCAAGGGTTTTTGCTATCTCATTCATCGTTCCGTCGCCCCCCACCCCAATGATATGGGTGAACCCATTTTTAAGATAATCCTCTGCAAGTAAGCTGGCATGGCCGCTTCTTTCTGTAAATACTATCTCGGGGTCGATTTTGTGTTTAGCAGCCTGTTCTTTCAGCTCAGATACAATAGTCTTCCCAAACCCGTTGCCTGCAACAGGATTAACTATGAAGACCCATTTGTTTTGTTTATCCATTTTTAATATAGTTTTATCAGTGTGTTAGAAGTCCGAAGACCCCAGCCTTCGCCAAGGCTTCGGCTGGCGAAGGAAGACCGAAGTTTTTGCGCCGCTGCGCCGTTACGCCGCTGCGCCGTTACGCCTTTACTTATATGCTGAAACAATAACTCCTTTCACCGTTTCAATTATCTCATTGTCACTAAGGTTTTCGAGTTCCTCCTTATTTATTGGTTTATGGATCACAACACTAAGTTTCGACCCGAAATCAATATAAGCCCTGTTTTTAGGTTTTAGTTTGTAAAATCCATTTAATGTCACAGGCAGAATTGATATCTGCGACGTTCTGAAAAGATAAATAAAACCCTTATAGAACACATTTATCTTTCCGTTAAGAGTCCTGGTACCTTCAGGAAAAATTGCAACAGACTGGGTGTTGGATCTCTGCATAAGTTGCTGAAGCATCTGTTTTGTATTCTTGTATGTGGGATCCCTGAAAGGCACATAATCAGTCATTTTCAGGATTTTGTTGAAGAGGGGTACTTTCAGCAGCCTTTCATGTCCGAACCATGAGACTTCAGGGTAAAATGACATTATTGCCACAATATCAAAAAGAGATGCGTGGTTGGCAACCAGAATGTATTTCTTCTTCCTGTCAAGGTTCGGGAGACCTTCGATTCGGAATCGCAAGCCCATAATCCTGAAGACTGATTTTGCCCATAACTGTTGCAGGATCCTGATCGGCTTCCGCAGGTTTAACCATGCCAGTATAAGAATAATGAAAACGCCGATTCCGGTATAAACATAGAGGATACCAAAAACAGGAATAGTTAAAATCGCATAGATCCGTGAACGCATTCTGATCAGGTAAATTTTCTATGATGTAAATTAACAATTTTTTTAATAAATGTCCTCAAATCAAACTCTTTTCATAATTTTATGTGTCATCCGGTTTGTCCTTTTAGAATATTCAGTTATTAATCCTTATCAATATGGAAACGAGAGAAGAGTTAAGCCGCAGGAAGTTTATATCGAACACCGCACTTGCTGCAGTCGGATCTATTGGAGCAGCGCAGTTATTGACTTCCTGTGCAGGGGATAATGTTAAAAAGGAACTGATAGAACCTTTTAAACTCCTGACCCGGGCACCCGACGGAAAGGTATTAAAAGCCGGGCTTATCGGATGCGGCGGAAGAGGGACAGGTGCTGCAGTCAACTTTCTCGATGCGGGACCGAACCTCGAAATAGTAGCACTGGGTGATGTGTTTCAGGACCGTCTTGACAAGTGCCGGGCAGAGCTGAAGGCACAGAAAAACGTAGAAATCGCCGATGAAAAGTGCTTCCTCGGATTTGACAACTATCAGAAGGTTATTGATTCAGGAATTGACATAGTGCTTTTATGCACGCCACCACACTTCAGGCCATTGCATGTTGACGCTGCTGTAAAGGCCGGGAAACATATTTTCATGGAAAAGCCCATTGCAGTTGACCCGGTGGGTGCCCGTTCAGTGCTGGTTTCAGCAGAAAGGGCAAAACAGCAGGGATTATGCATGGTAAGCGGAACAATCCGAAGGGTTCAGAAGGATTTTATGGAAACATGGAGGAGGGTTGCAAATGGAGAGATAGGTGAAATTGTAAGTGCGCATATTATCCGTAATGGTGGCTCACTGTGGGTAATAAAAAGACAGCCCGGGATGTCTGATATGGAATATATGCTGCGTAACTGGGCAAATTTCTGCTGGCTGTCGGGCGATCATATTGTTGAACAGTTTATTCATGAGGTGGATGTAATGAACTGGTATCTCGGAAAAAATCCTGTTAAGGCAATAGGATGGGGAGGTCGTCAGAGAAGGGTAACCGGCGACCAGTATGATTTTTTCAGTATTGAATATCTTTACGACAACGGAATGCATACTCATTGCGCTGCCCGACAGATAACAGGTTGCAGCAATCTTACAAAACAGCTCATTACAGGTACTAAAGGATTTGCAAATGCCAAAGGCAGCATTTACAACCTTAAGGGAGAGGAGATCTGGAAATACCCTACTCCCGAAGAAGGTGCAGAAGACCAGACCTGGAAAGTAACAGATCCCTATGTTCAGGAACATATTAATCTGGTCACGGGTATAAGGACAGGAAATATTGTCAATGATTCGGAGGCACAGATAAACTCAACTCTTATAACTATCATGGGCAGGATGTCGGCTTATACCGGTAAAGATGTTACATGGGAGGAGGTGATGAATTCAGATCTGTACCTCGGTCCGAAAACCTATGATTTCGGCCCTGTTCCCGGTATTCCCGAGGTGATTCCTGTAATTGGGGCGGAACCGAAAGCCTGACCGCAAGACCGCAAGACCGCAAGACTGCAAGACATTAATACATCATATTATGAACAGACGAGAATTCGCCAGGAACACCATGATGGCTTCAGCTATGGTTTCAGTTAATTCCATATCCGGGATATCAGACCTTCTGAACCCTGCTGAAAGAAGCCTCAAAAGAGGGATAATGTGGGGAAGCATTGGTTCTGGGAAGACAATAATGGAAAAATTCCAGGCTGCAAAAGATGCAGGATTCGACGGTGTTGAGGTAATGAGTCACCTGGACAGGACTGAAGTTCTGAAAGCCCGCGATGCAACAGGTCTTCCGATCCCAAGTGTCTGTGGTGCTTTGCACTGGAAGTTTCCTCTTTCCGATCCCGATCCTGCCATACGTGAACAGGGAGTGGCAGCATTGAAATTATCTCTTGAGGATGCTGCAGCCTATGGTGCAGATACTGTTCTGCTTGTTCCAGGAAGGGTCAGCGAAACTGTAACTTATGATGATTGCTGGACAAGGTCGGTTGAGGAGATTAAAAAAGTTATTCCGGCAGCAATTAACCTGAAGGTGAAGATTGCAATTGAGAATGTCTGGAATAATTTCCTCATCAGTCCGATGGAAGCAGCCTCCTATGTTGATCAGTTCAAAAGCCCTTACCTTGGTTGGTACTTCGACTGTGGAAATATTCTTGCTTATGGGTGGCCTGAACAATGGATTAAAATTCTGAACAAGCGGATAGCAAAGGTTCATATTAAAGAGTTTAGCAGGAAGTTAGCTGATACACAGGGCAAGTGGGCAGGATTTGAAGTAAAACTCCTGGAAGGTGATGTAAACTGGCAAAAGGTCATGAAGTCGCTCGATGCTATTGGCTATAATGGCTGGACAACGATAGAACAGCCTGGTGGTGATACTCCTGAGGGGCTAAAGGATCTGTGTGACAGGCTCGTCAAGATTCAGGCCAGCTGAGACTATCTTTATTTTATCCCGGAGTTGCTTACAAAAGCAATCTGTTTACTGTCGGGTGACCATGAAGGAACATTGATTGTTCCCTGGCCTCCATAGAGATAGGCAATCACTTTGGGTTCTCCCCCGGTAACAGGCATTAGTCTGAGCATGCACCGCTTATACGACGGATGGCTGTTGGGTTCTATATCGGGAGGGAATGATATAAATGCTATCCACTTTCCGTCAGGTGAAATATGAGGAAACCAGTTGTTGTACTGATCGAACGTAAGCTGTTCCACGGCTGATCCATCAGGCTTCATCCTCCAGAGCTGCATTTTGTCAGAATAATTGCCGTTGAAATAGATATATTTTCCGTCGGGAGAATATTCACAACCATCCACATGCTCGCCATCTTTGATATCAGTGAGTGCTACCTCCTTCCCTCCTTTGATGGAGTTCTTGTAGATGTTATAAACCTTCTTCCCGTCGCGCATTGCCACATAAACAACCTCCTTGTTATTAGGCGCCCAACCATGCCAATAGGATGGTGTTTTTTCGGTAATCAGTTTGGGTTCACCACCTTCCAGGGGCAATACATATACAGCTGAGCCACCACCGGTAATACTGCTGCTTACTGCCAGCAGTTTTCCATCGAAAGAGATGCCATGATCATTGTTATTTCTTATAACTGAACCTGTATTCAACTTCTCAATTTCTCCACCTTCCACAGGGATCTTGTACATCAATCCATCCATATTGAAGAGAAGTTTCTTTCCATCCGGCATCCAGTTGGGGGCTTCAAACCTTCCCTGTTTCTCCCAGATTACCTTTCTTTTTCCATCAAATACATTTAGTGTCTCCATGCGGCATCCAACAGGACCTGAAGCGGCGGCACTGTAGTTGTCCGGAACAGGTTTATCTATCCTGACATTCCAGACTTTCACCTCTTCCACTATCTCAGGATCGTGAGAGCAGATAAATAAGCCGGCCAGCACCTTGCCTGACAGGTTTTCCATTTCGTGAGATCCTATAATATCAAAAGGCTTGCCAGTTTTCGCTGCCCTCATAGTAATAGTTTTGCCCGATCTCTCGATCTGGATTACATTATAAGCCGAATCAGGAGCAAATATTTCATCCTGAGGATCTCTCATATCTGCGCCATCACTTACCCTCCACTGCAGAACAGTCAGCCCGTCGCCGTGAAGAGTGGCAGTGATATGCGAGGCATCCTCCTTTTCAGTGCCCCTGATCATCCAGCCTGTCTTTCTGTGTGCATTGGCCCCTTTTCCCGCAAACCTGAAATTGGCAGTCATTATGAAATCACCCTCAATTGTATTGAAGAGATAATGAAATTCATCCCTCTTGAACCAGATATTGTACCCGGCTCCCCTGAGAGTATAGCTCTGTTCGTTCTTATTATATACCGATGACCCTGGTTTTTTAGGATTTCCGATATCGGCTGCTGTTTTGAAGATTCCTGTGGAAGAATCCTGGGCTGCACAAATGGTCACTGCTGCAACCATAATAAGAGATGTAATGAAGCGCTTCATTATGAATGGAATAAGTAGGTGAGTAAATAAGGTGTCATAATCCTGAAAATAGTTATTTCGTGATGAAAAGATAACCAATTTTTTATTGGAATCAGTTGCACGATTGAAATTATTATATAATTTTGAATCAGAGCGGGAAAGAGCTTATAAATTATCTCCTGATTATCTTTAATCTAATACTCCTGAATTATGAATGAGATTCTTGAAAAAATAGCTCAATGTGTTGAGTTCGGCAAGATAAACAAGGCATCGCCATATCCTCCGAATATGAAAGATCAGGATGGAGCTGATGAGCTTGCAAAACAGGCACTTGATGCCGGGATAAAGCCTGATGAGATACTCGAGAATGCTCTTATCCCTGCAATGGCAAGGGTTGGTGACAAGTTCAGCAGGAAAGAGATCTATGTACCGCAGATGCTCATGGCGGCAAAGGCAATGAACAGCGCAATGTCACATCTGAAGCCATTCTTTCAGTCGGGTGAAACAAAGAGAAAAGGGAAATTCATTGTTGGAACCGTTTCAGGCGACCTTCATGATATTGGAAAAAATCTTGTTGCAATGATGATAGAAGGAGGAGGATGGGAAGTTATTGACCTTGGAGTGGATGTCGGGACTGAGAAATTCCTGAAAGCGCTCGATGAAAATCCCGGTGCAGTTATTGGATTGTCTGCCCTGCTTACAACTACAATGGAAAACATGAAAAAAATAGTTGCTGCCATAAAAGAGAAGCATGCAGGCTCAAAGATATTAATTGGAGGCGCTCCGGTAACACAGGAGTATTGCGATAAAATAGGGGCTGATTTTTATTCACCCGACCCGCAGGGAGCTGTGAATTATCTGAAGAAACTTGTATCATAACGGAAAGAATGCAAACGATTCTTCGAGGCAAAACAAGCGAAGTTATAATTGATACTTTTGGTCCCGTCATCATAATTGGAGAGTGTATCAATCCGACCAGACGCAAAAAGCTTGTATCGACTCTCCAGGAAGGAAACTTTGAATATCTTCTTGAACTGGCTGAAAGCCAGATTAAAGCAGGAGCTGATGTGCTTGATGTAAACGTCGGTTTTCCCGGAGTTGACGATGTTAAACTGCTTCCCGAAACAGTAAGGGTCCTGCAGGATAATTTTGATATCCCTTTATGCCTCGATTCTCCGAATCCCAAAGCCATTGAAGCTGCGCTTAAAGCCGCACATGGCAAATGCCTGATTAACTCGGTAAACGGTGAAGAGGTCTCAATGAGCGCTCTTCTACCTGTTGCAAGGGAATATGGCGCAGCTGTTATCGGATTATGCATGGATGAAGATGGAATAACAAACAATCCTGAAAAGCGCCTGTCTGTTGCAGCAAAAATAATTGAAAGGGCTGTCAGGATAGGCATTAAGCCAGAAGATGTGGTGATAGATCCGCTCGCAATGGCTGTCAGCGCTGATCCCCAGGCATGTCTTGTTACTCTTGAAACTATCAGGCTTCTGAATCAGAAACTGGGCCATAACATAACCCTGGGAGCCAGCAATATTTCATTCGGATTGCCGGGAAGGGAAACTCTTAATTCTGCATTCATGGCCCTTGCTATCCGTAACGGACTCACCTGCCCGATCGCAAACCCCGAGAAAATTACACCTATGATAAGGGCTACAGACCTCATTCTGGGCCGTGATGATTTTGCAGTACGATTTGTCGATTATTTCCAGAGCCGTCAGTTGCAATAATACTTCTCATCATTTCAGATATTTGTTCAGATGTTCGGATTGAAACCTGCCCGCAGATGGCAACCAGCTTTTTATCCTTTCAGGAAAGAAACTCCGGGAAGACGCCTGCTTGCAAAGGTTGAGCTGGCTGTTAAGGGACCTCTTTTCGGTTGCCGGATGTGCGGGAACTGCCTTTTACAGGAAACTGCATTTATCTGTCCTATGGAATGCCCGAAAGGATTGAGGAACGGCCCCTGCGGTGGCGTTACTCCTGAACGGAACTGCTATGTTGATGAAACAAGGAAGTGTATCTGGTATGCCATCTATTCAAGAGCAGTCAGCAAGGGTCGCGAGTCAAAACTGCTCGAGGTTCTTCCTCCGCTCGACTGGGAAAAAACAGGAACAGAGACCTGGGGTGAGGTCCTGAGGGAGATAAGGAAGAGCGGAAGCCGAAGGTTTATTGGCTCGCTCATTTCAGGCAACACTGAGGAAAAGGACAAGGTTTGGGATAGCGTGTTCAGGAAAATAAGGCAGCCGGAGTGGTGGAACGGCGACTCAGAATACCATCAGCCTGTTTCCGGTGAACCTGTTTCGGATCTTCAGAAGAAGCTGAAAGCAGGAGAGTTTGTTGTGGCAACAGAGGTGACGCCGCCTGTCAGCGCTTCTACAGAAAAGCTTGCTGCTGACATTGATTCTGTCAAACGCTTTGTCACTGCCATAAACTTCACCGACTCATCATCGGCCAGGCCTAAAATGTCTTCGGTTGCCTGCTGCAATGTTGCCGTAAAACTGAATGCTGAGCCGGTTTACCAGATAGCATCGCGCGACACCACAAGGGCCGGCCTGCAGTCAGCAATTGTCGGTGCTAATTCGATGGGGATCAGGAATATTCTTTGTCTCACCGGCGACAATCCCAAAACAGGTCCGTCGCCGGCAGGGAATCTAAACTTTGTTGATCTTGATTCTGTGCAGATGCTATGGATCTTAAGGAGGATGAGGGATGAGGGAATCTATCTTGACGGCAGAAAAATGAAGAATCCGCCCCGTCTGTTTCTTGGTGCAGCCACATCTCCGTTTGCTTCAGAGCCTGCACTGCAGGCAATTAAGGACCAGAAGAAGGTTAATGCAGGGGCTCAGTTCTTTCAGACAAACCTTATTTTTGAACCCGACAGGCTCGACCGCTGGCTTGAAGAGCTTGATAAGAGGGACATTCTCAGAAAGGTCTATATTCTTATAGGGATTGCTCCGCTTAAAAGCTATAAAGTGGTGCAATACCTTCATGCCAAAGTACCCGGAGTGTATCTGCCGGAAAGTATTAGAACCAGGATGGAGAGAGCAGGAGAATCCGCCCCTGAAGAAGGTGTGCAGATTGCATTGGAGATCATCGATAAAGTAAAGGGCAAACAGGGTGTAAATGGAATCCATATAATGACATTAGGATGGGAATCGATAGTTGAGAGGCTTGTTAAGGAAGGAGGTCTTGTTTGAAAGGCGCAACATTCAGATTTGATTTCAAAGATCTTAACCTCAGCGTTTCTGAGATTGAGAATTTTATGGGATACAAAGAGGGGGACGACAGCGGCCTTGTTACCGGACTGATTAAGGAGATCCTGGACGAAGCTGAGGAGATTTGCAATATCAGGGCCCAGTTCCTGATCTTCAATGATCTGCTCTTTGATTATGAAAACAGGGCTGTTATTATAAATGATACCGGTTTCCAGGTTAAAGGCATAGTTTATGGTCAGATAAAGAAATCTGACTCTGCAGCCCTTTTTCTATGTACAGCAGGAGAGGAGATTGGCATCAGAAGCAGGCAGGCCATGAAGGATCGTGATCTTCTCAGGGGCTATGTTTATGATGTTGTCGGGAGCGAGATTGTTGAGGCAGCTGCTGATCTTATGCAGATGGAACTCAGTAATATGGTAACAGCTGAAAACAGGAAGATCACAAACAGGTATAGTCCCGGATACTGTGGATGGAGCGTTGCCGAGCAGCATAAACTGTTTAAACTGATTCCTTATAACTACTGCGGCATAAGACTTACCGAATCAGCCCTTATGGATCCGGTGAAATCGGTCAGCGGGATTATCGGGATAGGGAAAGATGTCAGATTGAATCCCTATACATGCAAGATGTGCGATATGCATGATTGTATTTACAGGAGAATGAAGGAAACGAAAGGGGAAAGAATTTGAAAATTTGGGAATTTGAAAATTTGAAAATTATTGCTTCGTGTAACTCCGTGTTCTTACTCCGTGTAACTCCTTGGTTAAGAATAAATTGTCTGTTATATCCATGAATAATGAAAAATAATTACAGACCAGCTGCTTTTTCGAAATTATGTATCCTGGTGCTCATTTTTGCTTCAGCTATGGCAGTATCTGCTCAAAAGCCTTTTCCGGATTTTCCTCCGCAGGATGTTGCAAGTCAGCTCGACCGCGATCAGATGCTCTGGCAGCTTGGAATAAAACTTCCGGTTTTACCCCCAAGGCAGCAGGATCCAAACCGGCCAGCCGGAGCATTCCCGTCCGACAAAAACAATCCTGAAGGCAACTGGACAAACGAAAAAAAATACACTATCACAAGATCTGCCTTTGGACTCTGGAATAATTATTCAGACAACTCCTCGGGTTTTTTTCCCGGACCAGATTCCGCTAAGCTGGGAGCCTACACCCCGATAAACCTTCTTCGGATGAATGATGGGAGAATTATTAAAACACCCGATGAATGGTGGCAGCTCCGCAGACCTGAAATCCTTAAAGATGTAAAGGAGCAGCTTTATGGTTTTATTCCCCCCGACAGTATTCTTCCAAAGGTATCATGGTCGGTGGTTAACACTTCAGGAGGCAAAGGAAGTTCGGCCTGGATGCAGAGAGAGATAACCGGTACAATTGATATCTCACGTTATCCGCAAGTCCGGAACAGGCCGGTAATATCAGCTACATTAAGGATCCCTGCCGGAGCTGCCGGCCAGGTGCCTGTAATAATCTTCTTTGGCGGATTCGGGAATGCTATCGAGACCTATTGGGAGAGATCAAATCCTTCAGGATGGGGTATATGCATCTTTAATCTCACTGCTCTTCAACCTGATAACGGAACCGGACTTACAAGCTATCTGATCGGTTTGGTCAACAAGGGAAACTGGAGAAAACCGACTGATTGGGGTACCCTTGCGGCATGGAGCTGGGGTGTGAGCAGGCTTATTGATTATTTTGAAACAGACAAGAGTGTTAACGCCGGAATTATAGGCCTTACAGGTCACTCACGCTATGGAAAGGCAACTCTTGTTACAATGGCCTATGAACCGAGGGTTGCTATAGGATTTCCAAGCGATGGAGGAAGTCTTGGAACAAAGATGAACCGGAGGCACTGGGGTCAGGATCTCGAACACTCAACAGGGGCAAATGAATACCACTGGATGGCAGGCGCTTTTTTTAAGTGGGCAGGAGAGAAAACAGAAGGACAGTACCTGCCGCGAAAGATAGAAGACTGCCCTGTTGATGCCCATTCACTGCTGGCCTTATGCGCCCCCCGTCCCTTGTTGTTTAATGGAGGAACAAACAGCTCCTGGTGCGATCCATACGGACAATATCTTACAACAAAGTATGCAACTCCTGTTTATAAGCTTCTTGGTGAGGAAGGTGTTGTGATGAATGACACCAGGCCAGTAATTGATAAGGCTTATATTGACGGGAACCTTGCTTTCAGGTACCATAACGGCGGCCATACCGATGCTCCTGAGTGGCCTGCATTCTTTCAGTTTGCTTCACGGCACTTTGATATTCCTGTTCTGACAGCATCTGTTGCCTCTATCACAGTTGAGGCAGAAAAAGACCTTTCGGCATATTTTACCGTTTCTTCGAACAGGGAGTGGAAGGTAAAATCCTCAAAACGATGGCTTAAGCCGGATAAGAAAACTGCTTCAGGCTATGATACCCTGATGTTAAAGCTAAAGCCAAATAAAAAAGAGGCCCGTTCGGCTATTGTTACGATTACAGCAGAGGAAAGGAGCCAGCAGGTGGCAGTAAACCAGGCCTCTTCGAAGCCGGTCATCACTATATCACAGAAGGAGATTAAGATGGGTGAAAAAGCAGGCAGTGAATCGACATTTGAGATCAGCTCCAATACAGCATGGAATCTGTCTTCTGGTGCTCAGTGGCTGACTGTAAGCGACGAATCAGGCATAAACGACAAGTCGATAATACTCACTGCATCAGCAAACCAGCGTGTACAGGAGCGCACTGCAACTCTTAAACTAACCTCTCCAGGCCTGCCTGCAGAAACAGTTACAGTAACACAGGCTGCAGGGGCTCCCGTTCTGAGCGTTTCGCAGGAGAATATTGCAATCGCTGCTTCAGGGGGTGCTTCTACTCCGGTTATTATCACTTCCAATACACCCTGGTTACTAAAGTGTTCTCAATCCTGGCTCACAGCAAATGCAGATTCGGGAGACGGATTCAGGCAGGTGATATTCACTGCCCTTGAGAATACCGGTTCATCAGAGCGGAAGGCCGAGATTACACTAAAGGTTGCAGGGCTGCCGCCTAAAATAATCTCTGTGATCCAGAAAGCGAAATAGGACCGGGTCAGCGATCTTCTCGCCAGCATCGTTATTTTTCGTTTTTATATTTTTCGAAGGCCTCCGCAATTTTGGCCTGGTTGTGATCGCCGGCATGAACCAGGACACGGTAACGCATTGTAAGGATGGTTCCTTTCTTCATGAATGTGTCCGTATCATTTTTTGGCCAGTACATCGGAGTGGGCGACATGAAACCATAATCGCGGGTAAACCATGGGGAAGGATACCATGGATTGGAAGGATGCTGAAGAATTGCAAGTCCCTCAACAGTATCTCCTCTTTTGCCATAGAAGTCGATCCATGGTGAGTTCTTACCGAAGGTGTCCTTTTCACTTTTCAGGCCTTCGGCGTTGATCATTGTGCCTCCGTTTTTTACGGACAGATCTGCTGCCATCCTCGCGCTGAAAAGTGAGTGGTTTGTTTTTTTGATTGTTACATCTGTAAGCATTTCCATGGTTATAGATACATCGATCTGGCTGAGACCTGCAGAAGGGGATGTTATTATTATTTTCCTTGTATCTTTTATTGGTGATACAGCACCTGGCCGGCTCCAGATGCATTCATCAGTGATAACGACAGAATCGCCTCCCTGTTTCACTATTTCTGCATTGACAGAGATTATCCTTCCGCGTTCGAGCCCTTCCTGCCACCAGTTGCCTCCGTTCACAAGGTCGCAGCCAAAGAAGAGAGATGAGTGGTGAGGATATTCAGCGTTTCGCATCGAAGTTACTGATCCGCCGGAGACAGGGCCGTTTACAGGATAGAAAAATGGATATTTCTCATCAGCAGAGAAGATATAGCTTGTAAAAAACTTGTTGTCGATGGTTACACTAATCTTTGAACCGACCTTAACCGCTGTTATTTTCGCAGCTGAGAGAGGTATTACCACCATTATTCCTGCAACAAGCAGAACGATGAAAAGCAGTTTTTTCATTCCTGTGAAGTGATTTTACATTTTAATATAATCTGTTCCATAAGGTGCCCTTTGCGCACGTGAGAGAGTCTTATTGGCTTCTGCGTCATTCCCGAATTTTTCGGTCTTTGGGTCCCATGGCAGTTTCCTTCCAAGTTTCATTGCAGTATGTGTTATAAGACAAATTGAACAGGTGCGATGACCAATTTCAACAGGAGATATGGGCTCTTTTCTCGATTTGATGCAGTCAAGCCAGTTTCCATGCTGGTTATCGATTTTATAGAGATGAATCTCGTTATCTTTAATCACTGATGTAAGGATTTTAGGATCGCTGGCGTCGAGCGCTTTAGAGTTCCTTCCGGCAACTACCGGATCACTTGCAGATGCAGTATAGTTTCCTCTTGTAACAAAAATCCAGCCTTCTGTCCCTTCATATCTTATACCATTCGGATAGCCTCCGCTGGTATACATGGTAATTCCATTCTCATATTCCGCTTTTGCCATGAAATCGCCATGTACATCCCACATTCCTGATTTCGGGAATTCAGCTACAGCCTCTATTGAAATTGGTCCTGTAAATTCAGTATCCATACCCCATGCCGCTGAATCAAAGTGGTGCTGACCCCATCCTGTGATCATCCCAGCTCCAAACTGTTCGCACCTGAGCCATCCGGGACGATCGGAAAGACTGTTTTGCGGATGCACCCTTGTTTCAGTATAGTATACTTCAGGAGTTGATCCAAGCCAGGCCTTGTAATTGAGATTTTTCGGCACCGGCATTTCTGTTGTTGCCGGGCCCGGAGGATCGCCCGGGAGTCCTATCTTAACAGTATGCAATTTGCCAATCCTCCCGTTTCTGACAAGCTCTGCCGCAATTCTGAACTGAGGCATAGCACGCTGCTGGGTTCCTACCTGGAGAATAACTTTTTTACGGAGCACCACATCTCTGAGCAGCTGTCCCTCTTTAATAGTAAGGGATGTTGGTTTCTGCACATATATGTCTTTCCCTGCCAGAGCAGCTTCAATTGCAGGTTGTGAATGCCAGTGATCGGGAGTGGAAATGATTACTGCATCAATGCTTTTATCGGCAATTATTTCGTGATAATCATCATAGGTTTTTACATCCACATAACCCGGACTTCCAGTTTTCTTTGTATAAAAATTTTCAATATACTGTTTTCCTTTTAGAACCCTGTTCGAATCCCAATCAGCTACAGCAACTACACGGGCAACATCGTAAGGTAATGTTTCAGTCAGGTCATGGCTGCTGGCGATCCTGCCAAATCCTATCTGGCCGATATTGATTTTATCGCTGGGAGGATTCTTGCCAATGACCGATGAGGGAATAATTGTTGGAAGAATGATCGCTCCTGCAGCCGCAGATGCTGTACTAGTAATAAATTTCCTTCTTTTCATCGTGTTTTATATTGAAATATTTTTTAAAGATATGATAATTGTTGCACGGCTGATTATTAAAAACAGTTAAAGTTTGTTTAAAAAACTCTCAGGAGGACCAAGATAACTTGGTTTTAATCCTCCGGTATTTACAATGATTTTTTGCAGTAGCAACTCCCGGATCAACCATCCAGATCTTTAGAGTATGGTAACCGGGATTCTTTATTGAATGATAAGTTTTGCTTGCCCTGATGTTGTCGCTTACCGATCTTTCCCAGTCGGTGTTTCTGTTCTGGGCACTATACCCCGGTGGCAGAAGTTCAACAATCACGGGTGTCTCATCATCGAATGATATTGCATAGTTCAGGCCTCTGCCGGGCATGAAGTTGAGTGTGGGTGAAAAAAGTGCTGTCACATCAATTTTCCCGGTAGTGAAAAGGTACATCCGGTATTCCAGACAGGGAGCATCTTTTCCGGGTGTTGCCGGAGGTGCATTTGCTGCAGAATATGCCCTCATTGCTGAAAGTGTATGTCCGTAATCCTCTATCCTTGTCCAGCTGCCGGTTCCTGCCTCGCTCTTCGCAGTGTAGTGTTCTGCCTCAATCGAAACATAACCATTCCCTTCCACAAACCCATTCAGCGATTCAGGAGCCGGCTGAGAGGGTTTGGAAGCTTCAACAATAACACTGACTTCGCTTCCGGTTCCTGATATAGTTACTGATCCCTTTGCGGTCCCCGACGGAGCCTTATCCCAGTCGATGCTGATCCATACCCGCTCATCAAGGCCGAATGGGCCTTTTGATCGTTTCAGGATTATCCAGGGATCACTTGCAGTGGAGGTGAACTCAAATTTCCGTTTCCCGGCATTGTAGATCTCAATATAATGACTTTGTTTATTGAAAACATCGAAAGCAGGCAGAAGCGGCTCGATTTCCCCGCCGGGCCATACATCTTCTGATCCTTCAATTGTCACAGCCATTATAGGCGCATCGGGCAGCTCGATCTCCTGAAGCTTTATTGCTCTGAGGCTATTTACCGGAGGATCGACCCAGCTGGTATAGCCAAGATGCGACTGGTCCATGAAATGGCTCCATTTTCCTCCTGCAAAATCGCGGTTATAATATCCCATCAGAGCAGTGTCTGCTGTAAACAGTTCTCTGGTCTTCTTTGCCAGGTCATTTGTTGTTGATCTGCGCTGTTTTGCGTAAAGTCCATTTTTGCCTGCAGCAAGGTAGAGCTCATTTACTATGGCACATGCCTTTATTGGAAATAATACAAGCTGGTAAAAAGCATCGTGCATCTCAGCAGGGAGTTTTCCTGAAATTTCCTCAGCTTGCATTGCAAGAGACTTATAATCCTCTGTAACCTTTTCCGCTTCAAGATAAGATATCAGGCTGTAGGTGGAAGGAGAGAGAAGTTCAGGTTTTCTTCTGCCATTGTACCTTGTATATTTCGAAATCAATCCTGCTATCTCCTTACTGTAAGTATCTCCAAATTCTCTGGCTGCCCATTTTCTTGTGTATTCATTTATATTCTCCCCGGTATGCAGTTCAGTATTCCAGGCAAGATCGAGAAAGTATTCCATTGGAAATTCATATCCTTTGAAATGCCCAACGTTTACTATCCAGATCCTGTCGGCGCCATATTGTTTTGCCAGCGACATCTGGTCCCATATTTTTGCAATAGGGCTTGTATTCAGCCACTGATAGCTTCTTGGTCCGCCATGATAGTCGAAATGGTAATAGATGCCGGCTCCTCCGCTTCTCTTTCTCTCTTCCTCATCAGGAAGCCGGCGTACGTTGCCCCAGTTGTCCTCAGCCCATAGCAGTGTAACGTCATCAGGCACTCTCATCCCTGCTTTGTAATAATCCTGCACCTCTTTGTAGAGGCACCACAGCTGAGGAATTTTTGTTATGTCGCGATTGACCTCTTCAGAAAGGATCTTTCTTTGCACCTCAACTATCTCTTCCAGCATAGCCATATTGGCTGCAGGCCCTCCGGGAGCCATTTCTGTGTCGTTCGCACCTCTGAGGCCTATTGTAACTATGCTTTCATAATTTTTATTCCTCTTTATACCCTCTCTCCAGAATTCCTGAAGAATCTCAGGGTGTTTTGCATAATTCCATGTGCCGATTTTCTTTATGTAGCGGCGATCCCACTCCTTCTGTGCGCGAAGCATGGGTTCCTGGTGGGAGTTGCCCATCACAATTCCATACTCATCGGCCAGGCGTGGATTGTCGGGATCATCCTCATTGAATGCATTGTTCCACATTGCAGGCCAGAGATAGTTACCCTTGAGCCGAAGAATAAGCTCAAACAGTCTTGTGTAGAATTCTTTGCCGTAATTGGCCACCCCGCCGGGAATCGGAGGATTATTGCCGGGAGCAACTGATCCATATTTCTCCCTGATCCAGTTTGTAAGGTCAGGGGCCTCATCATTCAGAAATATTCCTCTGTACTTCACTGATGGAGATCCATAAACATGCCTCACATTCTCTGCGTAAACTGCTTCTTTTTTCTTTACAGGTACATCAGACCACCAGTACCAGGGTGAGACCCCAATCTGTTTTGATATTTCATAGATCCCGTAGATGGTTCCGCGTTTGTCGCTCCCTGCAATTACAAGCCCTCTCTTCACTCCCGGGAGAGGCCTTTTAACAACCTGAATTACAAATGCTTCCCATTGGCCTGAGACCCCGGTTACATCAATCTTTCCCTTTTTGATGAGCTTGTCGATAATGGGACTTTTCCCGATAGTTCCGGCAATTATCATATCGCCTGCTCTGATTTTTTTGTCAGTCAGTAGTTCAGGTGTAACTGATGTAATCTTTCCGATATCAGATTGAAGATCCCTGAAAGCCCGTATAACACCCGGCCAATCCTGTGAACTTATCAGTAGAGGCGCTGCTGCTCCGTTTTCGTATATTACAAGATTCTTTTCACCTTTTACTGTGGAAACAAAGGCTTTATTGTCGGTTGCCTGCCTGGCATCAGCCGGAGAATTTTCTTCATACCCGGTGGAAAGGGAAACAGAGGCTGCCAGGAGAATAATAAATGCCAGGCCCAAGGTTCTGTAATTTCTTTGATTAATTTTCATGATGCTATCTTCGGTCTTCCGTCTTCCGTCTTCTTCATAACCTCCCACTGCCCGCTATAGGGGGAATTTGAAGAGCTTCGGTCTTCGGTCTTCGGTCTTCCGTCTTATTAGAAGTTTTAAATCAATCAGGCTAAAAATACCAATATTTATCAAAAATATAATAATTCCACATTAATTGCAATCGATTGCAGAAAATTTGAGTTGTTGTTGCACTATATCTTGTTTTATCATATTTTTGTATAAAATCCTCAGGAAAATGAAAGGCAGCGGTGAAGTGACAATTTATGATGTTGCAAAAGCTCTCGATTTGTCACCTTCCACTGTAAGCCGGGGCCTCAAAAGTAATCCGCTCCTGCGGAAAGAGACAGTTGAGCGTATTAAAGCTGCTGCTCATGAGATGGGATACCGGCACAATAAATTTGCAAGCAACCTGCGTCAAAAGCATACAAACACAATCGGAGTTGTTGTTCCCAGACTCGACAGCTATTTTATGGCAACAGTGATTGCGGGCATTGAGAAAATCACAAACCATTATGGTTACGGTCTTATAATCAGTCAGTCGCAGGAGTCTATGAATAAGGAGATCGCAAGTGTCTCCACACTCTATAATTCCAGGGTAGACGGATTACTTGTTTCACTGGCATCTGACACTAAAAATACAGATCACTTTAAATTGTTGCTTGATAAAAACATTCCGGTGGTCTTTTTTGACCGTGTGCTTGACAGTACCGAATGTGTGAGTGTTATAATAGATAATTTTAAAGCAGGTTATGAAGCTGTATCACACCTGATAGCAGAAGGATGCAGGAAGATTGTTCATATCACAGGAAATCTTTCGAGGAATGTTTATGCAGACAGATACAGCGGATATAAAAAGGCTCTTGCAGATAATAGTATTGATTTTGATCAGGATCTCGTGTTTGTAACCGATCTGAGCGAAAACGCAGGAAGAGAACTGGCCTCAAAAATTGCTGCAATGGATAATCCTCCTGATGGAATATTTGCGGCAAACGATACAACAGCAGTGGCAGCTCTTATTGAACTCCAGAAATCAGGACTGAATATCCCCGGTGATATTGCTGTTGTAGGGTTCAACAATGAACCTGCTTGCCGGATTGTTAAACCTAACCTTAGCTCCATTGAGTATCCGGCCATGAATATTGGTGAGATAGCTGCCAGTTCGCTGATAGAAATGCTTAAGAAACCTCACTCTGATACTCTGCGTACGATAGTGCTGAAACACAGCCTTCGGATCAGGGAATCATCATCAAGAGGAGGACCGAAGAATTCCATACTAAATCCAAATCAAGTATGAAAAACTCATACCGGCTTCTCATCGCCACTCTGTTTCTTATGTTAAGTACATTTACTTTTGCAGAGGATGGTTACAGGCTGTGGCTCAGGTATGATGTTATCTCAGATAATACCATTCTTGAAAAGTACAGAAAATCAATCTCTTCATTTATAATTGAGGGAGAGTCGCCTGTGCTGAAAGCTGCAGGCGATGAACTTAAAACAGGACTGCGAGGATTGCTTGGAAAGCCGATATCCTCTATAGGGGCTGTGACTAAATCCGGTATTGTTATTGCCGGGACAGACAGGAATTCAGATATTATTGCTTCACTTAATCTAAAGGATCGTTTAGTGAAGTTACAGGAGGATGGTTATCTGATTATAAGTACTACACACAGGAAGAACAAAATAATTGTGATTGCAGGAAACAGCGATGCCGGTGTACTTTATGGTGTCTTTCGCTTTTTAAGATTACTGCAGACACAACAGGATATTTCATCTCTTTCTGTTGAGAGCTCACCTAAAATCAAGTTGCGGCTTCTTAACCATTGGGACAATCTGAACAGAAGTGTTGAACGCGGATATGCCGGACAATCGTTATGGAACTGGAGTTCTCTTCCAGACAGCCTTGCCGGAAGATATACCGATTACGCCAGGGCAAATGCTTCAATTGGCATTAATGGGACAGTTATTACAAATGTCAACGCCAATGCATTGATTCTTACAAAGGATTACCTGACAAAAGCAGCCGCACTTGCGAATGTTTTCAGACCATATGGAATTAAATTGTATCTGACAGCGAGATTCAGTGCGCCGGTGGAGATTGGGAAACTAAAAACTGCAGATCCGCTTGATCCCCAGGTAAGGGAGTGGTGGAGAGAAAAAACGAGAGAGATTTACACTTATATTCCCGATTTCGGAGGATTTCTCGTGAAAGCAAATTCTGAAGGACAGCCGGGTCCTCAGAATTATAACCGTACACATGCCGATGGTGCCAACATGCTTGCTGAAGCTCTTGCCCCTTATGGAGGAGTTGTTATGTGGAGAGCATTTGTCTATGATAACAATGTTCCTGATGACAGGGCAAAACAAGCATATAATGAGTTTATGCCTCTTGATGGAAAATTTCTTCCCAACGTTATTGTTCAGGCAAAGAACGGCCCTGTCGATTTTCAACCCAGGGAACCTTTCCATCCGCTTTTTGGGGCCATGGTTAAAACGCCGGTAATGCCTGAATTCCAGATTACTCAGGAATATCTTGGGGCTTCGGTTCATCTTGTTTACCTGGCCCCGCTTTTTGAAGAATGCCTCCGTTCTGATACTTATTCAAAGGGAAAGGGCTCACTTGTTGCAAATATTGCGGATGGATCAAAAACTGGTCAGACTCTGACTGCTATCGCCGGTGTTGCAAACATTGGATCTGTAACTAACTGGACAGGTCATCCATTCGGGCAGGCAAACTGGTATGCCTACGGCCGGCTTGCCTGGGATCCCTTGGAATCCTCTGAGACAATCGCTGAGGAGTGGGCAAGGATGACTTTCACAAACAGGAAAGAGGCTGTGGATAAGATAACAGATCTTATGATGGAATCTAGGGAAATAGCAGTTAATTGTATGACTCCTCTCGGGCTCCACCATATCATGTATGCCGGGCACCATTATGGCCCGGGTCCATGGGTCAGCACAGGGAGAAGGGACTGGACATCAGTGTATTATCACAGAGCGGATAGTAATGGAATAGGATTTAACAGGACTTCTGCAGGAAGCAATGCGGTGAACCAGTATTTCCCGGAAGTCAGGGATCTTTACAGCAACCCGGAGACCTGTCCCGAAAACCTGCTGCTCTGGTTTCATCATCTGCCCTGGACTTATATAATGAAATCAGGCAACATACTCTGGGATGAGCTATGCTTTAAGTATGATGACGGTGTGAAGCGTGTCGGATGGCTTTGCAAAGAGTGGGAAAGTCTGTCCGGCATAGTCGACCGCGAAAGGTTTGAAGCTGTCGATAAGCTTCTTATAATGCAGGAGAGAGATGCACTAATATGGAAGGATGGATGTCTCCTTTATTTCCAGACATTCTCACGCAGGCCCTTCCCTCAAAGTATCGTGCCACCTGCGAAAGAACTTGATTTTTATAAAAAACATATATACACTGATATCCCGGGAATAAGCCGGGGTTTATAAAGTAAAAAACAGGTTTTAAATAATATCCGATAAGATGAAAAAGGTTGCGCTTATAACCGGTGGTGCCTCAGGCATTGGTTTTGCGATTGCGAAAAAATTTGTACAGAACGATATCAGGGTTGTTCTGGTCGGAAGGGACCAGACCAAGATGAAACTCGCCTGCGAAACTCTTGGAGAATTGTCGGATTACATCTCATGCGACCTGACAAAGCTGTCCGACATTCCTTCAATGGTTAAAGGAGTGTTTGAAAGTTATGGAAGAATTGATATTCTCGTCAACAATGCCGGTGTTCATCTGAAGAAGCCGCTTTCGGATGTTACTGACGAGGAGTACCAGAAAGTGATACTTACAAACCAGACGGCAATGTTCAGCCTTACCCGCGAAGTTACTGATGTAATGAAGGTGCATTGCAATGGTGTTGTGCTGAACATAAGCTCTATGGCCTCACAGTACGGTATTCCGAAAGTTGTTGCCTATACGGCCTCCAAGTCTGCAATTGAAGGTATGACCAGGGCCATGGCAGTGGAGCTGGCTATATACGGGATAAGGGTTAATTGCATTGCTCCGGGATTTATTAAAACAAATATGTCTTCGCTGGCACTCGACAGAGATCCTGAGAGAAAACAGAAGGTTCTTTCCAGGACTCCCATGGGAAGACTGGGGAAGCCATCAGAGGTGGCAGATGCTGCCCTGTTCCTTGTGTCCTCATCCTCATCATTTATCACCGGTGTTGTTTTGCCAGTGGATGGAGGAAATTCGATCGGGTTCTGAGAAAGGAGCGGGAGCGGAGAGGGGGAGAATGGGAGAGGGGGAGAATATGTTAAACGAAAATATGTTGGTTAATCAGATACTATTATTTAATATGAAGATTACAGATGCTAAAGTAATTGTGTGCTCCCCGGGTAGGAATTTTGTCACTCTTAAAATCTTTACCGATGAGGGTGTTTACGGGCTGGGAGACGCCACTCTTAACGGAATGGAAAAAGCAGTTGCCACCTACCTCGAAAACTACTGTATCCCTTCACTCATTGGCAGAGATCCTTCCAATATTGAGGATATCTGGCATTATTTCTACAGAGGTGTCTATTGGAGAAGGGGAGCGGTATCGATGACTGCAGTTTCAGCAATCGACATGGCCCTGTGGGATCTAAAAGGAAAAATGCTGAATACCCCGGTTTACAATCTTATAGGAGGTAAAAGCAGGGACAGGATACTTGTATATTGTCATGCAAATGGCAAAGATGCCAGTGAGACCATCGACAGAATCGGATCTGAGACAGAAAAGGGATTTAAAGCTGTAAGGGTTCAGTCGGGTGTCCCCGGAATTGAACATACCTACGGTGTGGCGAAGGGGAGCAAACCTTACGAACCTGCAGGAAAAGGCTTGCCGCATGAAGAATTCTGGGATGCCTCAAAGTATCTCAATTTCATACCCTCGTTATTTGAAAAGGTAAGACATACATATGGAAATGACATACATCTGCTTCATGATGTGCATCACAGGTGCACTCCCATAGAAGCAGCCAGGCTTGCAAAGGAACTTGAGCCATTCCATCTCTTCTGGCTCGAAGATCCCGTAGCAGGCGAACTTCAGGAGGGACTCAGGCTTATCAGAAAGCATTCAACCACTCCGATTGCAATAGGGGAGGTCTTCAATTCTGTTTACGATTACACCACGCTTTTTTCTGAGCAGCTCATCGATTATATTAGAATGCCTCTTGTGCATGGCGGGGGTATTACTCACCTTCTGAAAGTCGCAGCAATGGCTTCGTTCTATCATATCAATACAGGTTTTCATGGCGCCACTGACCTGTCACCAGTAAACCTTGCAGCCTCCCTGCATTTCAATACAGCTATAAATAATTTTGGCATTCTTGAATATATGCCCCACCAGGAAACAGTTAATGAAGTATTCAGGATTAATTATAAATTTGATAAAGGATTCATGACAATTGATGATTCTCCGGGACTTGGTGTTGATATCGATGAAAAGGCAGCGGTGAAATTTCCATACGTGATGGCCAGGCTGCCGGTGAACCGGAAGGCTGACGGGACGATGTTTAACTGGTGAAAGAAGTTTGGAGTGAGCTAGAGTTTGGAGTGAGCTAGAGTTATTTCAATTCTGATAACTCTAAGTACTCTAGGCACTCTAGTCACTTGATATTTAAGTGTGAGAAGATACTATATTAAAGAAATAGACTAAAAATTATGTTATTACTCGGAATAGACTTGGGAAGCTCTTCAGTGAAGGCTTCGGTTATTGATGGCGAATCGGGAAAATGCCTTGTCACGGCTTTTTATCCTCCGGATGAAATGAAAATTATCGCCTTGAAGCCCGGCTGGGCTGAACAGGAACCGGAAACATGGTGGCAAAACCTTAAAAATTCAATTTGTGACTGCACCAGGCAACTGGGGAGCAGAAGAAATGATATTGGAGCAATAGGGATTTCCTATCAGATGCATGGCCTTGTAACAGTTGACAAGGATCTTAGGGTGTTGCGACCTTCAATTATCTGGTGCGACAGCAGGGCTGTGGAATATGGCGAAAAAGCATTTTCTGAGCTCGGCAGTGAATTCTGTCTGTCACATCTTCTTAATTCCCCCGGCAATTTTACTGCCTCAAAACTTGCCTGGGTAAAAGAGAATGAACCTGAGCTCTTCGATAAAATTTACAAAATAATGCTGCCGGGCGACTGGGTGGCACTGAAGCTTACTGGTCAATTGAGTACTTCATATACAGGTCTTTCAGAAGGAATATTCTGGGATATTTCTGAGAATAAAGTTTCCGGCGAACTGATGAAATACTATGGGTTCAGTTCAGAACTTATTCCTGAGGCTGCCTCTTCATTCTCAATAAGCGGACAACTCCTTGGGTCTGTTGCCGCAGAGCTTGATTTACCTGAAGGGATTCCTGTATCGTACAGGGCAGGCGACCAGCCAAATAATGCCCTATCCCTTAATGTATTGAATCCGGGCGAAGTTGCTGCTACTGCCGGAACCTCAGGTGTGATGTACGGAGTCACTGACAGAAAGAAGTATGATCCTCTTTCAAGGGTAAATACCTTTTTACATGTAAACCACAGTGAGAAAGTCACAAGGCTTGGAGTCCTTTTATGCATAAACGGAACAGGCATCCTCAACTCATGGCTGAGACGAAGTGCAGGCACAGGCCTTTCATATGACCAGATGAATGAAATGGCTGAGAAGATCAGACCCGGATCTGACGGACTCTGTATACTGCCTTTCGGAAATGGTGCTGAGAGGATGCTTGGAAATAAAGCCCCTGGTGCAAGTATTGAAGGTTTAAACTTCAATACTCATGGCAACGGTCACCTTTTCAGGGCAGCTCAGGAGGGAATTGCCTTCTCTTTCCGGTATGGTTTGGAAATAATGAAGGAGACCGGCATAGACCCTGCTCTTATAAGGGCCGGTCAGGCTAATATGTTCCTCAGCAAAGTATTCCGTGAGGCTTTGTCGTCAGTTACTAAAACCACGATACACCTTTATAATACAGATGGTTCAATAGGTGCTGCCAGGGGTGCAGGCATCGGGTGCGGATACTATAAGTCAGAAAAAGATGCCTTCAGCGGTCTTTCAGCCGTAGGAGTTACCGAACCTGACAGTTCAAAAACAACAGCATACGAAGAAGCTTATGAAAAGTGGAAATTATTGCTTCATTCGATATAATATTTGTTTTGCTTTGCGATCTTTGCGTAATCCCGATATATCGGGATTGCGACCTTTGCGGTTACTGGATTTATAAGAATGTTTAATATAAAAAGCATATATTATGATTTACAAAGGAAAAAATGAAGTTTATCCCGGTATCGGGAAGATTGAATATGAAGGCAAAAAATCAAAAAATCCCCTTGCTTTCAAGTGGTATAATGCTGAGGAGAAAGTTGGCGGAAAGAAAATGAAGGATCATCTTCGTTTTGCAATTGCCTACTGGCACTCATTCTGCGGCGATGGTTCCGATCCGTTTGGCAATGCAACCAGATTCTATCCATGGAAGGATGCAAAAAATGACGATAAGACAAAGCAAAGACTCGATGCTGCATTCGAGTTCATTACAAAGATTGGTGCCGCTTATTATTGTTTTCATGATACTGATGTTGTAGGCGACGGTTCGGTTTTTGAAATTGAAAAAAGACTTGATAAGATAGTCCCTGTTATTAAAAACATGCAGGATGATACCGGCGTTAAACTTTTATGGGGAACAGCAAACCTCTTCTCAAATCCGCGTTATATGAACGGCGCTGCTACAAATCCCGATTTTGATGTAGTTGCCAATGCAGCCGTGCAGCTTAAGAATGCTATTGCTGCCACAGTCGCACTTGGAGGTGAGAACTATGTCTTCTGGGGCGGCAGGGAAGGTTATATGAGCCTTCATAACACCGACATGAAGCGCGAACTTGACCACATGGGAATGATGCTTGCAATGGCCCGCGACTATGGAAGAAAAATCGGGTTCAAAGGTACCTTCCTTATTGAACCTAAACCTATGGAACCATCTAAGCATCAATATGACTATGATGCAGCCACTGTTGTCGGATTTCTCAGGCAGTACGGGCTCGATGGCGACTTCAAGCTTAATGTAGAGGTGAACCATGCAACTCTTGCCGGCCACGCTTTTGCTCACGACCTCCAGGTAGCTGCAGATGCAGGATTGCTGGGGAGTATCGATGCCAACAAGGGCGATTACCAGAATGGCTGGGATACCGATGAGTTTCCGACAAATGTATATGAGATAACGGAAGCAATGATGGTGATCCTGCAGGCAGGCGGTTTTACTACAGGAGGTATCAACTTCGATGCGAAAATAAGGAGAAACTCAACAGATGTTGAGGACATTTTCATTGCACATATCAGCGGAATGGATACATTCGCACGGGCACTGCTTATTGCTGACAGAATATTGAATGATAGTGATTACCTTAAGATGAAAAAGAAAAGGTATGAATCATTCGACAAAGGGAAAGGCAAGGATTTTGAGAAAGGTAAATTCACACTCGAAAACCTTAGTGATCTTGCAAAGGAAATTGGGGAGCCTGCTGTTAAAAGCGGAAAACAGGAGCTGCTCGAACAATTGATCAACACTTATCTTGTATAAAATCAGTATTATGGAAAAGACTAATCTTGTTGTTGAGAAACCCAGCAGGTATGGCTTTGATGCAACTGTTGAGAAACTAACTGCTGAGTCAGAACAGCGTGAATGGAAAGTTCCTGCAGTTCACGATCTGCAGCTCTCTCTTGCCAAATCAGGGAAAACCGTAAGACCTGTCAAAGTAATCGAGATCTGCAAACCAAAGTACTCCGGCCAGATGCTTGAGCTGAATGATGAAAGGATCATCTCTGTTATGATGCCATGCCGGATCTCGGTTTATGAGAAGGAGGATGGAAAAACCTATGTATCTCTGATTAATGCAGGGGAGATGTCCGAATCGCTGCCGGCTAACATTGCAAAGATCATGAAGGAGGCTTCGGATGAGACCTTTGATATTGTTAAAGTGATCAGCTAATGCTTTAAACCACAGAGTCGCACAGAGTTGTTCACAGAGTAACACAGCTTCAGTTCTGTATAACTCTGTGTAACTCAGTGCTTAACTCTGTGTAACTCTGGTGCGCCACGAGGCGTGCGTAAATATAAATAAATACCTACATGGATGAAAGAACCTTGCGATCAAATTTGCCGTTCGGGTTGAAGTACTTCTGACACTGTTGCTCGAGAAACGGACATTGCGAAGCTCAGGAATTACGAGTACTGTAAGCTGCATCAGTAAGGCTTCGTTACACCTACTGGTATTGGTCAATCTCCCGGAGTATGATGAAACCTGCACATGTCGGGTGGAAGCAACGGCAACGGACAACACCGGCAGATACCCGGAGTAAAATGATGTTGCGTTCAAGATGAAGGTAGCGCATGAACGTGGGAGACCCTACCGATGCGATACAGTCCACCGTTAGTCGAGGGAGTCGGATATGCCCATAGTAGTGATGATACCCGAAAAGGTAAAAGCGGGAAGAGCGAAGGGGCATTACTATAAATAAGTTTCAAAGCATAAAGACCAAACAAAATTGATAGTTATGGGTCAGGAAAAAGTTGGAGCAGAAGAACAAGGTGAGTTGTTTAAAAGACGGCGCAGTGAAATTCCAGATGCAGAAAGGGTGTCAATCTTGCAGGAGAAACTATATCAGAAAGCCAAACAAGAGCGAGAGTATGTATTTTATGTACTGTATGATAAGATGTTTATTCCATATTTTCTACGTGAGTCATGGCGGCGGGTAAAGCGAATGGTGGCGCCCCAGGAGTTGATCGAATGACGATAGAAGATGTAGAAAAATATGGAGTAGATACAATATCTCAATGAACTTGGCGAGGAACTTGCGCAAGCAAACCTACCAACCCCAGGCTGTCAAACGAGTGATGATCCCCAAAGCCGAACGGTGGAGAACGTCCACTAGGCATTCCCACTGTTAGAGACAGGATAGCACAGACAGTATGTAAAATGATACTTGAGCCGATTTTTGAAGCAGACTTTGAGGAGAGTTCATACGGCTTCAGGCCGAACGTAAGTGCATCAGATGCGATGACTGCGATTAAGGAGCATTTGAAAGCTGGAAAAACAGAGGTGTATGATGCTGACTTGAGTAAGTACTTTGATACGATTCCTCATGATAAACTTCAGGTAGCACTGAAGCAACGTATAGCCGATCCACGAATGCTAAAGCTAATAAACAAATGGCTGAAAGCATCGATTTACGAAGATGGACAGTACAAGAGTGGGAAAGGACAATCGACACAGGGAACACCTCAGGGTGGTGTTATATCGCCTCTGCTTGCCAACATTTATTTACACTTATTGGACAGAATAGTAAGTCATGCTCAAAGTCTGTTTAGTATGCATCGGAATCCAGGATAGTTCGATATGCAGATGACTTTGTGTTGATGGGAAAGACGTTACCGAAAGAATTAATTGAAAATCTCAAACAGTCTGCTGCAGTCGCATGGGGTTAAGCCTCAACCAGAGTAAGACCCGCAGAGATTGATGCAAGAACAGAGCGTTTTCAGCTTTCTTGGGTTCACGATACGTTACGACCTAAACAGATCAAAGGGCAATAACTCCCAGATACTGGAATCTCGTACCAAGTAAGAAGTCGGAACAGCGTGTGCGTGACAAGGTAAAAGTTTTCCTGATGACACATGGACATTACGCTGCTCGAGAAGTCATTGCTGAAGGGATTAAACTCAAATGACTTCGAGGATGGCTCAATTACTTCGACTATTACAGGAGTGAGTTACCCTGCCATGAGTAAACGACGAACTAAGTGTTTACCTCATAACAGATTAAATCGGTATTACCATCGCAAGAGTCAACGAAATATGTAAGCTTTACGGACATAAGGCCTTTGATGTGTTGGTCACGAAATTTGGACTGATTCGACCCATCAAAATATGTACGTCGACTAGGCTCACTTGTGAATGCAGATGAAGAAATTTATAGGAAAGCCGTATGCGGGAAAACTGCACGTATGGTAAATATAAGTATTGAAGATTATATTAAGAAAAACTAAAAACAGAAGCAGAGAAAAATCACAAAAGAATCTTTTCGATTGACGATTTCTCAGTTTCTGTCAGAGAATCCATCTTCTGAAGAGCCTGTTCAATTTTGGTTTTGAAATTCCAGCAGGTCATTTGCCTCAGGGCAAGCCTTCGTGCAAACTCATACGACGAGATCTCTTCTTGTCCCTTACATACATTCCACGCAATATAGAAAGCCTTGTGGATAGGGAATTTGCAATTATGAAATATGGTGCCGGCAGCAGCTGATTCTTCAGTTTTGCATTTTGTGCACCTTTTTGAATGAGGGGTTTTGCCAGGACAACTGTTTGTATTTCCGCACTTACGGCAAGTGAATCCCTCTCCCCATTTCAGCTCTCCAAGGAATTCATAGCATTTTTCATCACTATGAAAAAGTTCGTCAAGCCGTTCCTGTCCAAGTTCTTTCTTAAATATTGAACCCATTTCGTTGAGATTTGCAGTGCAAAGATATATTTTTATAAGTGATATTAAAAAGATTTAAGTGATACTATTGCGATTTAAGATAATTGTCCTTATCTTTGCAGCGTCAATAAGATGAAATGGAATACATCGAGATAAATAAGAGGTACAGTGAACTTGCAGAGTCAGATTGCTGCCTGTCATGCGGAGGCGCCATAAACCATTCAGAGCCTGCCGAAGGAGAGGTCTGTGTTGACCTTGGAAGCGGAAGAGGTACTGATGTCATGAGGCTTGCAGAAAAGGTTGGCCCTTCAGGATTTGTTTACGGAGTGGATATTTCGGATGGAATGATACGAAAAGCCTCCGATACTGCTGACCGTCTCGGCCTTAAAAACGTACGCTTTCTTCAGTCACCTCTTGAGAAAATAGATCTTGACAGTAATCTTGCCGACCTTGTTATTTCAAACTGTACTATTAATCATGCAACTGATAAACAAGGGGTCTGGAATGAGGTCTTCAGAATTCTGAAAAAGGGAGGCCGGTTTGTAGTAAGTGATATTTATTCAACATCGCCGGTTCCTTCAGAGTACAGGAACGACCCTGTAGCCGTATCTGAATGCTGGGCAGGTTCCGTGACCCGTACAGAATACCTTGACCAACTCTATAAAGCAGGTTTTAAATCAATTGCAGTAATCGAAGAGTCCGTGCCTTACGAAAAAGGAAAAGTGATGGTTGCCAGTTGGACTGTTACAGGACTGAAGCCAACAGGAAAATGCAATTGCAATGACTGAAAGAAAAATAAAAAAGTTTATATTTATCATAACAATGAAGAAACAATTTTTAATTCCGGTAGTGATGTTTTCCTTAATAATTGCAGGCTGCAATGGAGGAAATAAAGAGGCTAATGCTCAAACCAAAGAGGCGAGCTCTAATATTACAATGCTTACTAATGACAGTTTCAAGAAACTGATATTTGATTATGACAAGAGCCAGGAGTTTAAGTTTGAAGGCACAAAGCCTGTAATAATCGATTTCTATGCTGACTGGTGTGCCCCCTGCCGCCAGCTTTCTCCTCTGGTTGAAAGCATAGCTAAGGAGTATGAAGGAAAAATCATTGTATACAAGGTTGATACGGAAAAGGAGAAGCTTCTGGCACAGAACCTGGGGATAACAGGATTGCCAACACTTCTTTTCATACCTGCCGAAGGAATGCCCAGGTCGTCAATGGGTCTTTTATCAAGGGAGGATCTGCTTAAAGCAGTAAATGATATTCTTTTAATTAAATAAATTGATCTATGAAAAGTGTAATCAGGAAAAAAGAAAAAAGGACAAGTTCGAAAGTAGCACAGTGCTGTGCGAAAACTTCAAAAAGCGTAGCCGGCTGCCACGATTAGTTAAATGAAATATTCTAGATTCAATATTCTTTCGAAGATAAAGGATTCTGAGAACCATTTTATTGTAAACCTTCTCAGCGGTAATGCCGATATCCTTACAGGAGCTGAGGCAAGAAGAATTGAATCATTAAAAAATGGCGCCCTGACTGTTGGCGGGGAATTTGCCATCGAGCTTGCTCTCAAGGGTTACCTCGCAACTGAAGAGGAGGAGAACAGGCTTTACCGTGAAAAATATCTGGATTTCATCGACTCCCGCGAGAGTGACGAGATCCAGATTTTCTTCGTTACAAATTACAGCTGCAATTTTGCCTGCACCTACTGCTATCAGGACCAGTACACAAATCCAAATGCAGGACTCACTGCTGAGATTATTGATTCTTTTTTCAGTTACGTTATCAGAGAGTTCGCAGGACGGAAAAAGTATATTACAATATTCGGAGGAGAACCTCTGTTAAATAATCCTAAGCAAAGGGAACTGATTGCAAGAATTATTGACAAGGCCAATGAGTCGTCACTTGAGTTGAGTTTTGTTACCAACGGTTACAGTCTTGAAGATTACTCGGATCTTCTCAGCAGAGGCAAAATCCGTGAAATCCAGGTAACTCTCGATGGAACAGAGACTGTTCATGACAGCAGGCGCTTCCTTAAAGGAGGAGAGGGGACCTTTGACAGGATTGTAAGGGGTATTGATGCGGCTCTTGCGAAAGGCATTGAGGTAAATCTCAGGATGGTAATAGACAAAGAGAATATAAATAACCTTCCTGATCTTGCAAGGTTTGCCATTGGTAAAGGATGGACGAAAAGCCCTCATTTCAAGACTCAGATAGGACGAAATTATGAGCTTCATCATTGCCAGTCGGCTCCTGATAAACTGTTCGACAGGGTATCACTCTACGAGTCAATATATGAGCTTGTAAAAATGCATCCCCATATACTTGAATTCTATAAACCCGCTTATTCAGTTGCGAAGTTCCTGTCGGAAAACGGTGAATTGCCCGATCCTCTTTTTGATTCTTGTCCCGCCTGCAAAACTGAATGGGCTTTTGATCACACAGGACAAATTTATTCCTGTACGGCTACAGTCGGAAAGTCTGAAGAAGCCCTCGGCAGGTACTGGCCGGTAGCTGAGCTTAAGAGCGATCTGATCAGACAGTGGGAAACCCGAGATGTAACATCTATCCCTGAATGCAAAGACTGTTCAGTACAGCTCGCCTGCGGCGGAGGATGCGGGTCTGTGGCAAAAAACACGACCGGGAAAATATGTTCTCCCGATTGCAGGCCGGTAAAGGAGTTGCTCGAACTTGGTTTTTCAGCATATATAGAAAATAACTCATCGCAACAACATTAATTCAAAAACAATGAAAGAGATTAATTCCACAGAATTTGAAAAGGAAGTTCTAAACGGCGGTAAAGTAGTGCTTGATTTTTATTCAAGCGAATGCCCTCCCTGCGAAGCTCTTGCATCGAAATTTGAGGATCTCTCAAAATTATATGGTAAGGATATAAAATTCATTAAGATATTTCGCCAGCAGAACCGCGAACTGGCACAAAAGCTTGAAGTTAAATCATCTCCGACCCTGCTTTTTTTTGATGGAGGACAGGAGGTTGCCGGAAGGCTTTCAGGCGGCATTAAGCGGGCTGATATTATTAAGGCGCTCGACAGCATGCTTCCTACCGGCAGGGTGAAAGAAATCAAAGCGCTCATTAAGCCTACAGTGTCGGAATTCGACGTTATTATACTTGGTGCAGGACCGGGCGGACTTACTGCAGGGCTTTATCTGTGCCAGGCTAAAGTAAATACTGTACTTATCGATCCTTCCCTCCCCGGGGGGCATGTGTCAACAACTCATGAAGTATCAAACTATCCCGGGTTTATTGAACCGCAGGCCGGGTACATGCTTTCGCATAATATGAGTGAACAGACAAAAATGTGCGGCACTGTTTACAAAGTAGCAGTAGATATTACCAGGGTTGACCTTGACAAGAAAGAGGTTGTAATAGATGAATATGAAACTGTAAGGGCGAAGAAGATAGTAATAGCCACCGGGACTTCTCCAAATCTGACAGGGGCACCCGGAGAAAAGGAACTGAAAGGCAAAGGGATCTCATATTGCGCTACCTGCGATGCAAAATATATGGATGGCAAAGAAGTTGTCGTTATCGGGGGAGGCAACTCAGCAGTGGAAGAGTCAGAATATATTTCCCGGTTTGCCAGCAAACTCACCATAGTGCATCAGTTTGCCAAGCTTACTGCTAATAAACAGGCACAGGATAAGGCATTCAACAATCCCAAAATAAACATCCTTTTTGAGCATGAACCACGGTCATTCACCCGCGACGGGGATAAAATAGTCACTGAAATTGAGAATCTCAAAAACAAAGAACGGATTAAGATTGTTAGTGACGGAGTATTTATCTTCATTGGATGGAAACCAAATATAGATCTGTTCAGAGACAAACTTGTTCTTGACCAGTGGGGCTATATTAAAACTGATGAGGACATGCTTACAAGCGTCCCCGGGATCTATGCAGTCGGAGATGTGATAAGCAAGAAATACAGGCAGATAACTACGGCTGTTGCAGATGGTACAATAGCAGCTATGGCTATTGCAAAGGAACTGGATTAATATTTTACAGACTAAAAAATAATAAGATATCATTATGAAAAAGAACATTGGAACAATTGACAAAGTAATCAGGATTCTGATTGCGGTTGTTGTGGTCGTACTCTATTTTGCCAAAGTGATTTCAGGTACTCTGGCTATAATTTTATTAATCTTATCTGCTGTATTAGTAGTGACATCCCTGATCAATTTTTGTCCGATCTGGAGCATGCTTGGAGTCAGCACAAGGAAAAAAGAATAAATTAAAAAGGCTATAGAGGCTTTAAAGGCTTTAAAAGCGTTAATGCCTCCACAGCCTCTACAGCCTTTACAGCCTCTACAGCCTCTACAGCCTCTATAGCCTCTACAGCCTTTACAGCCTTTACAGCCTTTTAGTTATGGCTGCACTGATGACCATGTTCGTGGTCGTGACCCTGTCCATGATGTGCCTCATGTTGATGGCAGCTGCTGCCGCTGTCTTCTACAAGTCCAGACAGATACAGTTTTACAACTTCGGTTGCATCGCCTGAGCATCCCCGGATTACTTCAATTCCGCTGCTGTTAAGCACGTTGATTGCACCTCCTCCGATGCCGCCTGCAAGCATTACTGTTACTCCGTCAGCTGCAAGCACTGAAGCTATATCCGATTTGCAGCCGCATCCCTGTGGTGACTGGACCCTCATTTTTTCAGCTATTTCCTTTTTTTCGGTTATTGTGAATACACTATATGATTCACAATGGCCGAAATGTCCGTCAATCTGGTTATCAGATGTTACTGGTACTGCAATTTTCATATTTTTATATTTTAGTTGTTTTTATTTCAAAATGAGGAGGATGAGCTATTGATTTTTTTACCTTGCAAAGACCTGCAGCATTTATAACTGACTCCCTGTACTTCTCAGGAAAGCTGTCCGGAAGCTGGATCTCTATTGTGATATTTTCAGGAAGGTCAGTTACGATATCGAATTTGATTCTCTGAAAAATCTTAATATCGTCAGTTGAAATGCCCCTTTTTTCACAAAATGATTTGACATAAATTCCTGCACAGGTTCCGATTGAAGCCAGATACAAATCAAATGGCGATGGCGCGCGGCCCTCACCCCCGTTGTCAAGGGGCTGGTCTGTCCTGATCCTTTGTCCGTTATACAGGGCGGTAACCACTTTCCCTCCTTCAAATATTATTTCCATTTATTAAGAATTAGTTTACTGGTTTTATATTATTGGCATTATTGAATGACTGGTTAAGGTTTACGAGTTCACTCTCCCCGAAGAGTGAACAATTCCCGCATTTGGAATGGTTTTCAATCCCTTCGATGAGCTTGTAACATTTCCTGCAACGGTACCATTCTTTATCGAGCTTATAATTTCCCCCCTCAATCTCAATTGCTTTTCCTTCAACAAAAGAAATAGCAATTTGTTTCAGGGCATTGTTGTAGATCCGCGTAAAAGTCGGCCGGGAAACATTCATCTGGATCGCCGCAACTTCCTGTGGAAGGTTTTCATAATTGACAAGCCTTATACTTTCGTACTCTTCCATCTTGAGTGTTACCGGATCGTTCCCGCAAGCTCTTATCCCATAGGGCTTGAAACCCTTCATTTTCGGAGGGTCACAGATCCTTCTGCATTTTAGTGGCCTTGACATGATTTTGGGAGAGTAATTTATATTTAAATCCCTGCCTATATAAAAGCACAGACAAAGATAATGAACGTACGTTCATTATCCAAATATAATTCATCTTTTCGTTGAATTTGAAATTAAAAACGATGGAGGCGTTTAATTAATTCGATACAAAAATAAATTGATTAATAGAATTTGTGACTTCCGCCGTTAGTTTGATTTGTTCAGATTTGCTACAAGCAGGAATACATCGAATTTTTTTGACTCGGTATCAGATATTTTACGATCGATTGTGAAACAGATTCTGTCTGAAATACTGGTAAAACCGTTATTTTCGACAGTGTAGCCGAAAGCTTGTCAATACTGAACCCCCTGTGACCCACGAAGCCCTCACCATGGAAAGAACCATCCTCCTTAACAAGATCTGCTATTGCCAGGTAACCTCCCATATTTAATAATCTGCCAAAACGAGCCATGATTGATTCCACATCATTAACATGATGAAGAACCATCTGAGTGAATATAAGATCAAATTTTCCGTCTAGATATTCAGTATGTTCCAGATCAAAGAAAAGTGACTTAAGATTCTTAACCTTCTTGTCTGCGATTTTTTCAGACATTATCCTGATCATTTCGGATGAATTGTCCATCAGGGTAATTTCTTTGAGGTGATCCTTAAGAAGAAAGCTTGTAATGCCTGTGCCTGCACCATACTCCATTGCAGTCATCTCCTTATTCAGGGGGATGATTTTCATTATTTCATTTGCGATTGCTTCAGAGCGATCCCAGTGCATAGGATTATTATCCCATTCAGCAGCTTTTAAATCAAATTCGTTCATTAAATGATGGGTATTGGTTCGGGTGTTATTGTTTCAATTACAATAACACCCGAATCTATGCATTGTTCATGGCAGATATTTAATAATCGAGCGTTATAATCCTGCCTTTTGTGAAATTAAAGAATTTGTCTTTCTGAGCTGCCTGAACTCCCTCCATCAGGTCTTCAGGTTTGAATCCGGCAATTTTCAGGCATGTAGGACATGCATATACCCCGACTCCTTTATCAATCAATTGCTTGATGTAGGTATGTGCCGATTCAAAATCCGCAAACTGAATATCCTTTGCCCCTTTAACCAGAAGCATAACAGCATGGATGTCCATATATACAAGCACATCCTTGTCGTCCGACATCATTGTTGCCATTTTTAAAGGCATAAGGACACGGTGAGGATCATCATAACACTCGGTGATATGAATGAATACTCCATCTCTTGCGGGAGATGCTGTTTCGCTGGCGGCTGGATCCTGAACGGACCCCGAATTCTGTGTTTGTTGCTGATTGCATGACGTGATCAGCAGAAGGATGAAGATCAATGAGCCAAGACTTTTCATATTCGTTGGATTAGTTAAATATTCAGGGGGTCTGAGTGAAGAAAATCAACAGACCATGACCTTTACAAAATCATATGAGCAATAACTGTTGTATATGTAAAAATAAACAATTATTACCAGAAACTGTTATACAATAAGAAGGAGGAATTTCCAAAAAAATTATAATTATGCATCTGCAAATAAATGAGGGGCTTAAGTAGAAGTATATCACTCCTTTCAGGATTACTGCTGCTGCTGCTGTTTGTAAGCTATTCAGGCAGCGTAATGATGTTTTACCATACTCATCTGGTCAGGGGGATAATGATAACTCACTCGCATCCATACAAGCTGCCCCGAAAAAGTTAATTGCCCCGATTGCTGCAACAATGGTTGCGGTTATCGGGCTTTCAATGTTTATACAGCAATGGATTAGCAGATTGAAAACTACAGCAGCGATCTGATTGAGAACGCTGAAAAGATACTCGAAGGCCGGACCTATCTTTACAAGAGAGGTGAAACAAGCCTGATTGATGTATTGGAAGCACAGAGAACTTATAATGAAATGAAGATCCGGTATTATCAGATACTTTACGATTATGCATCGGCCATTATAGAGCTTAAACGTTCTCAGGCTATAGAATAGGAGGCTAAGCTGAGGAAAAATAAAGGCGGTAAATTTTAAGTTACCGCCTTTATTTTAAATTCGCAGCATCGAAATAACTTGATTCTCTTCCATGATAGTACATATACCTTTATTGCACACTGCTCACCCTTAATGTTCTGATCAAGTATAACCTCAACATAATGGTCGTCAGGCGCATCATATCCGCAGTTTGTCAGTCTGGTCCATTCTTCGGGCGACAGGACAGGTGTTCCTCCAAGCTGGATTATCCTTGAAGCCAGTAATTCAGCATGGCCCAGTTCTTCCGTGGCATGCAGTGTCAGCTCTGCAATGACGGCATCCTTCATCGGTCCTTTTACCACTTTTGCACCTATCCAGTACTGGTAGTAAGCAAGCCATTCATCCGATAAAGCTTTGTTCAGTAAGTTGATAAGTTCATCAACATCCATTTTTACGATAGATCTTCCTTTTTGTCCCATAGATTTTATATTTGTTTATTTTAATTAAAAAGAATTTTTGGCTACAGACTTTATAATCAAACCGATCCAGGTTCATTACTTTGTCCCATGCAGCTACAAAATCCTTTACAAATTTTTCCTGTGCATCTGAACTTCCATACACTTCAGCAAGCGCCCTGAGTTCTGAGTTTGAACCAAAGATGAGATCTGCCCGGGTTCCTGTCCATTTTAGTTCACCTGTTTTGCGATCACGTCCATCAAATGTTTCTTTGATCCTCAGATGCTGGCATCCAGGCAGTACTCATGTCGAGCAGGTTTACAAAGAAATCGTTTGTAAGGACTTCAGGACGTTTTGTGAAAACACCATGTTTTGAGTTATCAAAGTTTGTGTTCAAAACACGCATACCTCCGACAAGAACTGTCATTTCAGGAGCAGTAAGTGTCAGCAATTGAGCTTTATCAACCAACAACTCTTCAGTTGAGATAGTGATATTTTGTTTTTAAATAGTTGCGGAATCCATCAGCTGCCGGTTCAAGCACTGCGAATGATTCCACATCGGTTTGCTCCTGCGATGCATCCATACGACCCGGAGTGAAAGGAACATTTACTACATGAACCGGCGTCTTTTGCAGCTTTTTCAACACCGGCACAACCTGCCAGTACAATAAGGTCGGCAAGGGAAACTTTTTTACCGTTTTTTTGAGCACTATTGAATTCTTTCTGGATACTTTCAAGTGTTTTTAATACTTTCGACAGCTGGAGCAGGATTGTTAACAACCCAGTCCTTTTGCGGAGCAAGACGAATACGTGCACCATTGGCGCCACCACGTTTGTCGGAACCCCGGAAAGTAGAGGCAGAAGCCCATGCAGCAGATACCAGCTGAGATACGGATAGCCCGGAATTTAATACTTTAGCTTTTAATGCTGCAATATCTTTCTCATCAATCAACGTATGATCAACAGCAGGTATCGGATCCTGCCAGATCAGTTCTTCTTTAGGCACTTCAGGACCTAAGTAGCGTGCCCGTGGTCCCATATCCCGGTGAGTCAGCTTAAACCATGCACGGGCAAAGGCATCGGCAAATTCAAGAGGATGTTCATAGAAACGTCTTGAAATTTTCTCATAAACCGGATCGAAACGCAAGGAAAGGTCTGTAGTAAGCATTGTTGGGTGATGCTTTTTAGATGTGTCGTGGGCATCAGGCATAACATCATCGGCATTTTTTGCTACCCACTGATGGGCACCGGCCGGGCTTTTTGTAAGTTCCCATTCGTATTTAAACAGGTTTTCGAAGAAGTAATAACTCCATTTGGCGGGAGTCTGTGTCCAGGTTACTTCCAGTCCGCTGGTGATTGTGTCGCCTCCTTTTCCTGAGCCAAACCTGCTTTTCCAGCCCAGGCCCTGCTCTTCAATGCCGGCAGCTTCAGGTTCGGGTCCGACAAGTGCTGCATCACCGGCTCCGTGGGTTTTGCCAAAGGTATGCCCACCGGCAATAAGCGCCACCGTTTCTTCATCATTCATGGCCATACGGGCAAATGTTTCGCGAATATCTTTGGCTGCTGCAACCGGATCGGGATTCCCGTTCGGTCCTTCGGGATTTACATAGATTAAGCCCATTTGCACGGCTGCAAGAGGATTGTCAAGATCACGTTCTCCGGAGTCTGTAGCGTTTGTCATCTTCCAGCCATTTGGTTTCGGAACCCCAGAAAACATCTTCCTCAGGTTCCCATACATCTTCACGTCCGCCGGCAAATCCAAAGGTTTTGAATCCCATTGATTCCAGGGCTACATTACCGGCAAGGATCATCAGGTCAGCCCATGATATTTTCCGGCCATACTTTTGTTTGACCGGCCAGAGCAGTCTTCGTGCCTTGTCGAGGTTGACATTATCGGGCCAGCTGTTAAGCGGGGCAAAGCGTTGCTGTCCGCTTCCGGCACCTCCACGACCGTCACCGGTGCGGTATGTGCCTGCACTGTGCCAGGCCATACGGATAAATAAGGGTCCGTAATGGCCAAAATCGGCAGGCCACCAATCCTGGGAATCGGTCATCAGCTTGTGAAGGTCTTTTTTAATAGCTTCAAGGTCCAGGCTCTTAAATTCTTTAGCATAGTTAAAATCTTCACCCATGGGGTTAGAAAAAGGAGAGTGCTGTCGAAGAATATTCAATTTTAACTGATTTGGCCACCAGTCGCGGTTTTTTGTACCGCTGGCGCCAACACTATGTTTGCCGGTTGCTCCGGTTACCGGGCATTTACTGACCTTATTTGATGTCATTTTCCATTTTTAACAAGTATTAGTTTATGCCTGACCATTTAATATTCATGAAATTTTTTGATATCTCAAGTTAGGCAATATTATCCATTTTGTCAAGTACTTGATGAAAACTATATACAGACGGAAGGCAGTATTAGGTGAAATATTCTTAAATTTAGTATTATTAATCCAGAAACAAATGGGGAAAGAAGTTGTAACTACAAAATGGCTCAGCAACATGGCTTTCGAGGCAGAGGTCACAGGACATAAGATTGTACTTGATGCCGGTGAGGCGGTAGGAGGAGAGAACAGGGGGCCCAGGCCAAAACCACTTATGCTTGCCGCCCTTGGAGGATGTACCGGTATGGATGTGATCTCAATACTTCAGAAGATGCGGCTTGAGGTTGAAAGCTTCAACGTTATTGTCGAGGGAGACCTTACGGAGGAACACCCCAAACATTTTCACAGGCTGCACGTAATTTATGAATTCACAGGCAAAGATCTTCCTATGGATAAGCTGAAAAAAGCAGTCGAGCTTTCAGAGGAGCGATACTGCGGAGTGAGCGTATCATATAGGAAGGCTATGGAAATGACTTCAGAGATCAGAATTACTAATACATAGTAATCTTTGTACAGACTGTCCTAAACAGGAATCAGAAAACAAGAATAAATCAGAATCTAAACCAGGTTTTGCAATCAAGAAGACCATTTTCTGGAATTTCAAAATGGCTGAATTCATTATTATGACTATTGTAGATATAATCTTTCTGCCATTCCCCCGCTTCTTCACTTGTTTGCCTGATGGCGTCTGTAATAAACAGCAGTTCATTATCTGTCATCGTAGGATGAAGCGATAACCGTATCCAGCCCGGTTTCATTGAAAGGTCACCGGCATCTATCTTATCTGTTATCTCTTTTGATAGTTTAATATCCACGTCAAGCAGGAAATGTCCATAAGTTCCGGCGCAGGAGCAGCCTCCTCTTACCTGGATCCCAAACCTGTCGTTAAGCAAGGTGGTAAAAAGGTTGTGATGTACATTATCAACATAGAATGAAAAAACACCAAGTCTGTCCTTAATATTTCCGGCAAGAATATGAAGGTTTTTTATTTTACTCAATTCATTGAATGCCAATTCTATAAGCTCCTGCTCCCTTTGATGGATTTTTTCAGTTCCCATCTTTTCTTTAAGAATGATTGCAAGAGCGGCTTTAATCCCCTGAAGGAACCCTGGTGTTCCTCCGTCTTCCTTGACTTCAATATCTGATATATAGCTGTACCCTCCCCACCTGTTGGTCCATTTAACCGTACCACCACCGGGCATGTCGGGAATTTCATTCTTATAAAGCTCTTTATTGAAAATAAGAACTCCGGGGCTTCCCGGTCCACCGAGGAACTTGTGCGGTGAAAAAAAGATTGCATCGAGTTGTTTCAATTTATCCTCCGGATGCATATCTATATCCAAGTATGGAGCAGAAGCAGCAAAATCTACGAAGCAATAGCCATTGTTCTCATGCATAATCCTGGCCAGTTCATAATAAGGAGGCATATAACCTGTAACGTTCGAGCATGCTGAAAAGGATCCAATAAGCAGGGGACGATCCTTATATTTTATTATCTCCCTTCTGAGTGAATCCGGATTTACAGTAAGGTCTTCGGAAGGTTCAAGAACCACAACATCTGCCAGGGTCTCGAGCCAGGAGGTATGATTTGAGTGATGTTCTGTATGCGTCAGAAAGACGACAGGCCTGTTTTCATCTCTGCATCTCACTGCAATTCATGTTATTAGACATGGAGATTGCACAATAGTTTTTGGCCTGCTCCGGAACTTTAATACCAATATCCTCTGGAGCTTTACAATTGCCGATGTCATACCGGTGCCCGTGAAAATCAGAATATCATCATCGCTGGCATTGACATGCTCTTTTACAATCCCCTGCGCAAAATGGTAAGCATCAGTCATAGCCTTTCCTGTGGCAGTAGATTCAGAATGAGTATTGCCAACCATCGGACCTATATCTTCAATAATCCTTTTTTCTATTGGTGAATATAGCCTTCCGCTCGCTATCCAGTCAGCATAGATGAGTTTTTTGATGCCATAAGGAGTATCAATTTCAGCATCAATGCCAATGATGTTTTTCCGAAACTGATTAAAGTATTTTTCGAGCTCTGACATAGATATTTTTTATGATCCAAAATTATCAATAATTAGCTGATATTTTTTGACAATAGTCATTATATATTATTTGGCTGACACGCTACGCACGAGGTACAACTCACGACTCACGATTCACGATGCACGACTCACGACTCACAATTCACGATCCACGACTCACAGTAAAAAAATCACTTTTAGTATTCTTCCGTGAGCCGTGGGTCGAGAGTCGTTTGTCTTTCCGGAAATTACTTCTGAACAAGCATGTCATAAACATCTTTTGGGGAGGTTCCCAACTTATCGGCTATAGTTCTGAGAGATGTTTCTCCGTCAGCCTCAATTCCTCTCTTCTTCAGATTGTCAAGCAGTACATTAAGTTCTATCCCTGACTTGTCGGCGGTTGATTTTAAGGTGTATTTGCCAAAGCCCTGCGGAACCTCCCCGGCTGATGGACCAGGGTGCTTCTTATATTTTAGTGAGAGGATATCGTATATTGCTGAGGGAGTTGTATTATTATCCGAGGCGATTTCTTTGAGAGTCTTGTCAATCCCGTCGACTTTGATATTATTTTCCCGGAGAGTTTTTAGCATTTCAGAAGGAGCAATACTGTCAAATTCTGCAGAAAGTTTTTCAAGAGTATATATTTCCATATGGAGTACCGGAGGCGATTGGAAATCGCCTTCCCAGCTGCCCTTCACCTTCTCTCCAAATGCCATGACAGGTTCAAAAGGTGTCCAGTTTCGGAGGGTTCCGATGAAGAACACGGTTGATATAATAATTGCAGTCGCAAGTTCCCATTTTTTATTAAGCCCTGCCTTGATTTTGCTTTTAAAATAGGTCAGAAATGCTCTCCAGTTAACGAAAAAGAGATGAACAATGACAAGTATGAAGAAGAGGTATGAAAATATAGTATGCAAAGCCTGCCATTCAGATTTGGTGAAAAGCATTAGCTTCCAGGTACCCCAGTTGGCAATTCTCCCGGGCGGTGCTATATAAAGAATAAAACCCGACCAGGACATTATTATTGTGGATATCACCAGCGAGAAACTTGTAAAGCTTCTGAGATTAAAACCTTTCCTTTCACTTGCCATATACTATGTTATTTATACTTAAAATAATTTGCAAAAGTATAAAAACAGACTGGGATATCAATATATTTACATATATAAATATGTGAAATTTTTATGGTTCTGATCAGGGTATGACAGTCTTTTTTTCATCTATCCAGAACTGGAAAAGTTTATAGCCTACAGCAAAAACAACAGTGCCTGTGAAAAGCCCGGAAATTCCCGACTGTAAAAGCCCTCCTATTGCCCCAACAAAGATTACAGCCATTGGAAGGCCTGATCCTCGTCCCAGCATAACAGGTCTCAGTGCATTATCAACCATCGAAACGAGAAGGCTCCAAATCAGGAAAGGAATCGCTGTTCCCGCACTGGAAGTCGCAACGACATAAATAATAACCGGAACAGATACCGGGAATATGCCTATCTGAATGATCCCGAAGATAAGTGAAAGAATGAACCACAGACCTGCTGCAGGCACACCTGCAACAACCATTCCGATCCCGAAAAGAAATGACTGAATAAATGCAATGCCGAGTATTCCCCTCATGACCGTCCGGATTGTCATTCCTGTCATCAGGGCAAATTCCTTTCCTTTTTCCCCGATTATCTTCTCAAACACATCATTAACAAGTTCTTCCGCCTTTTGTGCATTTAAGAGAAGAAGAGCGGAGACCAATATTGAGATTATGAATTTGAAAAAAGCAAGCCCGGCTGATGCGGCGGAGCTGATCAGTCCAACCATAACCTGTTTTATCTGAGGGGCATACTCTTTAAGGGCTTCGCCTAAATTCTGAGATAACCAGTTCCACTTTTCATAAAGAAATGGTCCGACAAGCGGCCATGAGGAGATCCCTTCAGGAGCCATTGGAACAATTTTGCCTGAGGTCTCGTACTGGGTTTTCAGATAGGTTACCCCCTCGAACAAAGAATTTGCGAAAAGCAGGCCGGGTATAATAATGGCAGTGAAAGTCAGAAGAAGTATAATAATCAGTGACAGCTTTTTTCTGCCTCTGAGTTTAAACTGAAGCCAGTTAAAAAAAGGAAAGAGTGCAACGGCAAATATTACTGCCCAGATTATAATATCGATGAATGGTTTTATAACCCCGTAACACCAGTAGAGAAGTAAAAAGAGGAGGCCAAGCCTGAGGACTGTCTCGACATTGTTTCGCATTGAGTTATTTTCTTTTTTTTCTGTTGATTTTGCCATTGGATTCTATTTTTACAGGGTGATGACCGCAAGACCGCAGGACCGCAGGACCGCAAGACTATCTGATCTTATAGTGATCCTGCAGGATTATCCGGAAGAGTTTCCCGGGAAGGATATACTTCAGTGCTACTGCAAATTTCTGTTCAAAAGAGGCAATAATATATCGCTGCCGCGGGTTACCGCAATTAACTATCTTAACAATTTTTTCAGCAAGTACCTCCGGCTTCCATCCGTTGGCTTCATCCTTTTCTATAACTGCCAGGGTCTTTTCAAATTGGACATTATAAGAATCATAAGCGCCTGTTGGTGCAAGAAAAGATCGTCTGTTGGCTGAATTGCTTGTATGAAAGTCCCCCGGGTTTACCAATACGACTTTAATATTGTACTTACTGACTTCCATGCGCAGAGCTTCACTGAAGCCTTCGATTGCGAATTTGGCGGCTGAGTAGAATCCCTGGAATGGCAGACCCATTAGTCCTCCGATTGAACTTATAGTGATTATGGTTCCTCCTCCCTGTTTTCTCATTGGCGGCAACACCTCCCTGGTCAGATGCACAGTGCCAAGAAAATTCGTATCCATCTGAAGTTTAATGTTTTCAGCGGGCGATGTTTCGACAGGTCCGCCTGTATGCATACCGGCATTATTGATGAGCACATCTATCCTTCCTTCATTTCTTACAACAGCTGCTACAGCGGCCTTAATTGAATTGATGTCGGTGAGATCCATTATCAGATTGCGGACACTTCCTGATGAAGCGGACTCTTTTCTTACAGTCCCGTAAACAATATGTCCTTTTTCAGAGAGAAGTCTTGCTGTCTCTTTTCCAAAACCAGAAGAGATACCCGTAATAAGGATGACTTTTTTCATTTTCAGGGGCTTTAACCCAATATCCCCAGCACTTTTGCTGCCTTTGTTATTTTTTCAATTGAAGTTTCAACCTGCTCCTTTGTATGTGTTGCCATCAGTGAATACCTTATCAGGCAGTCTTCTTTGGGAACAGCAGGGGAGACAACAGGATTGACAAAGACTCCATCTTCGAGAAGCATGCGTGTAAGTTGAAGTGCTTTTATATCATCTCTTATAAACAGAGGAATGATTGGGGTTTCTGATTTTCCTGTATCAAAACCGGCTGATTTAAAACCATTCAGGGCATAAGCAGTGATCTCCCAGAGGTGTTTAATTCTCTCCGGTTCACTTTCCATTATTTCAATTGAAGCAAGCACAGCTGCAGCAGACGATGGAGTCATGCTGGCACTGAAAATCAGTGACCTCGAATTATGCTTTATAAAATTTATCACCTCCTTGTCGGCTGCAATGAAGCCGCCAAGTGATGCAAATGATTTCGAAAATGTACCCATTATCAGGTCCACCTTGTCAGTAAGTCCGAAATGTGATGCTGTACCTGAACCGTTTTTGCCTATTACTCCAAGCGAATGTGCATCATCAACCATTACGGCGGCACCATACTTTTCGGCAAGTTCCACTACCTCCGGCAACTTTATTATATCACCTTCCATTGAAAAGATCCCGTCTACAACTATCAGCTTTATTTTTTCCTTGTCGCACATTTTTAGTTTGCACTCAAGGGCATTCATATCGTTGTGCGCGAATTTGAGGATTTTGGAGAATGAGAGCCTGCTGCCTTCAATTATTGAAGCATGATCGAGTTCATCGAGAAGCAGGTAATCATGTCTTCCTGCAATAAGCGATACAACGCCCAGGTTGACCTGAAATCCAGTAGAGTAGCACAGAGCGCCATCTTTTCCAACAAGCCTTGCAAGACGCTCCTCAAGTTCTATATGTATATCAAGCGTTCCGTTAAGGAACCGCGATCCGGCACATCCGGTGCCGTATTTGTCGATGGCAGCTTTGGCAGCTTCTTTTACTTTCGGATGGTTTGTAAGGCCCAGGTAGCTGTTTGAACCAAACATCAGCACTTTTTTGCCTTTGATCAAAACTTCGGTGTCCTGATCTGATTCAATTTCTCTGAAATATGGATAAATGCCGGCATCCATTGCTTTTTGGGGGGCATCGTAAGTTGAAAATCTTTCTTTTAGTATTCCCACAATAGGTTTTATAAAATGATTAAATCAGGTTCAAATATAGAAAATCTGAAATTAAGATAAATAAAAATCGCATTTTTGGTGAGGAATAGATTGAAAATTCACCCGGCTGTTATATCTGACAGTTATTCGTGTGAGTTGTAAAAATTGAATAAATGAATGAGTTATTCGGATTTTGTCTGTTGCTGATTTTTATTTTTGCAGCCGTTGTTTTTGTCCTGCTCTTTATAGTAAAAGCACCCTATGGTAAGTTTTCCAGGAGCGGCTGGGGGCCGGCCATCAAATCGAAATGGGCCTGGCTGGTGATGGAGTTCCCTTCACCAGCGCTGATGACACTCCTTTTTATAGCAGCCACTACTGACAGCATTCCTCAGCTTGTGTTTTTTATATTCTGGCTGATGCATTACCTGCACCGGACATTCATTTATTCGCAAAGACAATCAGGCAGGGATAAGCCATATCCGGTAATTCTTGTTCTTATGGCTATCCTCTTCAATTCCCTGAACGGCTTTGTAAACGGGTTTGGTATTTTTAATCTTGGGGAATACAATACCGATTGGCTTTTATCCTGGCAGTTCATTGCAGGAAGCCTGATGTTTGTTAGCGGATTTGTGATAAATAAGATCTCCGATGAAAAACTCAGGCATTTCAGAATGGAGAGCCCTTCAGAGTATATCGTTCCTCATGGCTGGCTGTTCAATTATGTCTCATCACCACATTATTTGGGTGAGATTATTGAATGGGGCGGATGGGCGCTTATGACATTCTCGCTACCCGGACTGGCTTTCTTTCTCTTTACGTTTGCCAATCTCTTCCCCCGTGCAATAAGTTCCCACCAATGGTATAAGAAGAAGTTTGCTGATTACCCCACCGACAGGAAGGCAATAATACCTTTTCTTATTTAATGAGGCTAAACAAATTTAAGGAGTTTAGAGTGAGCTAGAGTTTGGAGTGAGCTAGAGTTAGAGTTTATTTTGAAAAGCATTTTAACTAACTCCAAACTCCAAACTCCAAACTCCAAACTCCAAACTTTTTCCCATATTATTTGGAAAGTAATTCCGTGGGAATTACTTTTATGGCCGAAATCAATTTTCAGGTTCAATGGACGACGACCCGGCGGATAGATTAATTAACATCCTGGCATAAAGGATAAGCCGGACTATATCCGGTCATCTCCTTTTGTGCCGGAAAGAGCAAGGAGGTGACTATGACTTCACTAACGACATTTTATTTAAGCGGAATAATTGGCAAGGAGGCTTTCGATGCTGAAGGGGAGGCCGTTGGCGTTGTTAAAGACCTTCTTGTTAATACAGCACCTTCAGGTCAGAGCGATCCGAACTCTCAGCTTATTACAGGGGTGAGGCTTAAGATCCGCAAAGAATCGGGTTATTATGCCTTCAGCAGCTTCAGGATTGTAAAGGCGAGAGAACAGGTAAGCGTAACATGCTCAGGGTTGATAAGTCTTGGCAATGAAGAAGTTGAAAACGGACTTCTTCTTGTAGAGAATATCCTCGATAAACAGATTGTTGACCTTAACGGACGAAAACTTGTCAGGGTGAATGATGTCAGGCTTGCCACTCTTCCTGCCGGGACCTTTGCCGTAGCTGTTGATATAGGGATAGAAGGGTTGTTGAGAAGGATAGGCATAGCCTTGCCGATTAAGAGATTTCTTGCACTTCTGAGGGTAAGCATTCCTGCCAAATTCATCCTTTGGGACGATGTGCATGCCATTGATTCTTCAAATCTGAATATAAAGCTGTCAAAGAGCTACTCAAAACTGCATACCCTTCACCCCTCTGATCTTGCTGATATAATCGAGGATCTTGGAAAGAAGTCAAGTATGTCGGTATTCTCCGCTCTTGATGAGGAGAAAGCTGCAGATGTCCTTGAGGAACTTGAACCTCACGCACAGATCCACATTGTGGAGAACCTTCCGGTTGATAAGGCGGCAGATGTGCTGGAAAAGATGCCTGCCGATGAGGTAGCTGATATTCTTGATGAACTGGAAGAGGAGAAGGCAGAGCTCCTTCTAAATGAAATGGATTCCGAATCCTCAGAGGAAGTGAGGGAACTCCTTGAGTATCCCGATAATTCAGCCGGAAGTCTTATGACCACAGATATTCTCTCCTTCAGAAGCGGGATTACTGTAAGTGAGGTGATATCTGAGCTTCGAAGCAAAAAACCGGAATCTGCAGAACTATATAGTATGTTTGTTACAGAGACGAATGATGAGCTGATTGGAACCTTTAACCTCAGGGATCTTGTGGTGGCAGAACCAGAATCAACAGTTAGCAGCATTATGAAATCAGAACCGATGTTCCTGTATGATAATCAGAAGGTGGATGATATCGCTGAACTGATTTCAAAATATAATCTTCTTGCAGTACCCGTTGTTGACGATAACAACATTCTTCAGGGAATGGTTGTTGTGGATGATGTGGTGGAGGACCTGATAAACAAGAGAAGAACGAGAAAAAGATAATAGAAGAATGAATGGGAGAGGGGGAGAAAAGGGGAGGGGGAGATACCCAGTAACCCAGAACCGAGTAACCCAGAACCCAGAACCCAGAACCCAGAACCGAGTACCCAGATATAAACAATGCTTAGAAAAAGATTTAGAGATTCAACATTCTGGAAACAGATGGCAATTTTCTTCGCCATTCTTGGTCCGGGTATAATTACGGGAAGCGTTGATAATGATGCCGGCGGCATAACAACATATTCGGTTGCCGGAGCATTGTACGGATATGGCCTGATCTGGACGCTTATTCCATCCTTTATAGTTCTGGTTGTTGTTCAGGAGATGAATGCCAGGATGGGTATTGTGACAGGCAAAGGGCTGTCGGATCTGATAAGGGAGAATGCAGGGTTGAAGATCACCTTCTTCATTTTTATCGGTTTGCTGGTCTCAAACATTGGAAACACAACAACTGAATTTGCCGGTGTTGCAGGAAGCATGGAGATGTTTGGAGTGAGCAAATATCTTTCTGTGCCTCTTGTAGCATTCCTGGTCTGGTTTCTGGTAGTTAAAGGCACTTACCAGATTGCTGAACGTATTTTTTTGATCTTCAGCCTTTCCCTGCTTACCTATGTCATTTCGGCCCTTATGAGCAAGCCTGACTGGAGCGAAATCGGATCGTCGATAATTCGTCCTGGTGTGGAAATGAATACTCAGAGTCTTGCAATGATCATTGCCCTTGTGGGTACTACAATAGCTCCGTGGATGCAGTTCTATATGCAGGCTTCAGTTATTGAAAAGGGTCTGAAAATGAAAAACTATAAATATACAATGATCGATATTGTAGTTGGATGTGTTGTTACTGTTGTCGTGGCCTTTTTTATTATGGTTGCCTGCGGTTCAACCCTTTTTCCCAACCATATAGTTATCAATGAAGCCAGTGATGCCGCTGCAGCCCTTGAACCACTTGCAGGAAGGCTGGCTTCACATGTTTTTGCATTTGGTCTCTTTGTTGCTTCGGTTTTTTCGGCAACAATACTTCCGCTTGCAACTGCCTTTTATGTGTCTGAAGCTTTCGGATTTGAAGCAGGGATCGACAAGAAATGGGATGAGGCTAAGGAGTTTTATGTTCTCTATACAGGCATTCTCATTGTTTCTGCATTGATTATCCTGGTCCCGCACGCTCCACTGATACAGATATCAGTATGGTCACAGGTACTTAACGGGATTCTTCTGCCTGTGGTTCTTATAAGCATGATGCTCCTGATAAACAACAAAAAGATTATGGGGGTTTATGTGAACAAGCTTCACCAGAATCTTATCGGATGGGGTGCAGTGATCATCCTTACAGGCCTGTCTGTTGCCCTGCTTGTCTTCCCTCTCTTTGGAAGTTAATAGCAACTGATTCCGGGCCTGAATACACTGGTCAATTGTTTGTGTTGATTTCTAATTGGGCCATTCTCCGTTCCTGAAGGATTTTGGAGTAATCTTCCCCGGATCAATCACAACATGCTTTATCAGCTTCCGGTTCCATGTGTAGGTTATATGAATCAGTCCGTCAGCTGTTTGGATTACAGCCGGATATGAGTATTCACTCTTTGCGGCGTCATTTTCAAGAATTGCTGCCGCTTTCCATTCCCTGCCATCGTCAGAAACAGCAACGTTCAATACAGACCGCCCTTTTAATGTGTGGTTGTACACAAGGATGTGTCTGCCATCGCGCAGAGTCACTGCATCAATCCCTGAATTTGGATTTGGCAATCCTGCTGATGAGAGTTCACTCCATGTTTTTCCATTGTCGTCCGACAGGGAAGATAGGATCACAGAAGACTGGCTTCTGCAAAGCATCTGAAGTTTTCCATCTCCATGAAACAGAACTGCAGGCTGAATTACCTTTATTTCCCTGCTGTTGAGTGCAGGTGTACGGTCCCAGGTAAGACCTTCGTCGCTTGTGAATTCCATATGCACCCGCCATCCGTCATCTTCGGTACTGGAGGGACACAGCAGGACTCCGTTTTTGAGCAAAACAGGCTTGTTCTTTATCGGACCGTAAATATTCTCAGGCAGTTTTACGGGATCTGACCAGCTTCTGCCGGCATCGGCTGAAGTGATCATTTCTCCCCACCAGGTTGAAGGTGAAGGTCCTGTCTTGTAAAAAAGGATAACCTTCTTTCCTGTATTGTAAAGGACCGGATTCCAGGTGGGATATCTTTTATCCCCTTTAATCCCGTTTGCAACCTCGACAGGCTTCGACCAGCTGCCGTCGCTGAAATGGCTGATCCAGATCCCGACATCTGGATTCCGTTCGGCAGTACCTCCAAACCAGGCAGCCAGCAGCCCGTTCCCGTTTTCAATAATAGTGGATGCATGGCAGCTCGGAAATATAACATCTTCAGTATTATATATAAATTCGGATTTCAGGATACATTTATCAGCCACATTCTGAGCTGTTGATTCAGCCGGCTTAAGCAGCAACAGCCACAGGATAAATGATGCAGTTAATTTCATGACTTTTTAAATTTGAAATTGTTTTAAAATTAAATATTAGATTTGTAATGGGCTTGCTTTTATCGTGAATTAATTATGAATGTGATGAGAATTAAATCCTTATTCAGAATTTCAAAGATTATTTTTACAATTCTTATCTTTTCATCCGGTCTGGCTGCAGGACAGAAGAAAGCTGATGAACCTGCTTATGGGAAAGCAGATCTCTACAAGGCAAAAAAAACCGCGCTGGAATATCTCAGTGATAGTCTGATCGTAAAACGCTTCGGTGTTATTTCAGATGCCATCTGGGAATATGCCGAGCTTGGCATGCAGGAATTCAAATCATCTGCTCTTCTTATAAAAAACCTTGAGGATGAAGGGTTCCTTGTTGAAAAGGGAGTCTCAGGCATGCCCACCTGTTTTGTAGCAACATGGGGCAGCGGCAAGCCCGTCATCGGGATACTTGGAGAGTATGATGCACTGCCAATGCTGTCGCAGAAAGCACTTAATCCAGGGCAATCACCCCTGGTAAAAGGAGCACCCGGACACGGTTGCGGACATAATATGATGGGCACTGCCGGCATAGCAGCTGCAATAGCTGTGAAGAAAAGCATGGAACAGAACGATATAAAAGGAACAATTAAATTCTTCGGATCACCGGCTGAGGAGACTGTTATCAGCAGGCCCTACATGGTAAGGGACAGTGTATTCCGGGATGTAGATGCGGTTATTGATAACCATGCTTCATCTGATCTGTCGACAAGTTATGGTGTAAACGGCAGTGCTGTGATGTCGGTGGTGTTCTCCTTTAAGGGAAAAACTGCTCATGCCGCCGGAGCGCCATGGAGCGGTCGAAGTGCCCTCGATGGGGTTGAGCTGATGAATATTTCAACAAACTTCCTTCGCGAACACCTGTTTTATACCCACCGTCTGCATTATGTAATTACTGATGGCGGAGAGGCTCCGAATGTGGTGCCCGACAGGGCATCTGTCTGGTATTACATAAGAAATACCGACGACAGGCTTGAGGCTATGTACCAGAGAATTCTCGACTGTGCCAGAGGCGCAGCTCTTGCCTCGGGGACCAACCTTGACACTGTAACAGTGCTTACGGCGATCCATCAGCGCCATTCAAACAAGGCTCTTGCCGAGGCTTTACAAAGAAATATCGACCTTATTGGAATGCCGGTCTGGAGTGAAGATGAACATGCTTTTGCCAAAGCGCTTCAGAAAGAACTTGGAGAAAAGGAAACGGGTCTCCCTCTTGAAGTCAAGCCTCTTAAGAAACCATCAGATGTTGAAGTTGGCGGCGGCTCCTCAGATGTCGGTGAAGTGACTCTCATAGCACCCACTGCAACACTTAATTTTCCGGGCGCGGTTCCCGGGTCTATCGGCCATCACTGGTCGTCGGTGACATGTAACTACGGACCGGCAGCATGGAAAGGTCTTAATGCAGGTGCAAAAGTTATGGCTGCCACTGCTCTCGACCTCTTTACAAAGCCTAAAATGCTTGAAGACATAAAGCAGGAGTTTGCCGGATACTCCAAATTACATCCCTACAAGTCTTTTCTGCCTGACGGAGCCAAACCTCCGCTTGACCTGAATAAGGAACTAATGGAAAAGTACAGGGAGGCAATGATTAAACTCGGAGAAGACGAAAAATATTAAGAAAAAAAGATTTTACCTTTGAATTAATTTAAAGATCATCAGTAATGAATGAAGTCTTTTTACCTTCGGACACCTACACTACACCAGTAAAAGAGCAGCTATCACTGACTGACAGGCTCCGTCGCGACAGCCGTCTGTATTTTACCCTGAAGTATGCAAATTGTGTATTGTATTCCCGAAAAGAAGCCAAAAGGAAGATTTACGACACGGGACGATGGGCTGATTCCTCATTTTATATATTCAGGTTTATTGAAGAGACTGGCGGCAGATTCAGTATCACAGGCATGGAGAACATAAAAAAGCCGCAGGGACCAGTTCTCTTCATCGGCAACCATATGAGCACTCTCGAGACTATGGTACTGCCTTGCATTATAGCTCCTCATCGCGAAGTTACATTTGTTGTTAAGGAGAGTCTTGTGAAACATCCTCTTTTCGGCGATGTAATGCGTTCAAGAAATCCGGTTGTTGTTGGCAGGACAGATCCGAGAAAAGACCTTGATGCAGTAATGAACGGTGGTGCCGAGCTTCTTAAAAATGGGGTCTCAATTGTAATTTTTCCGCAAAGCACAAGAAGCGTGGAGTTTAAACCGGAGGAGTTTAATTCCCTCGGCGTGAAACTGGCCAAAAAAGCAGGAGTGGAAGTTGTCCCGCTTGCCCTTAAAACTGATTTTTGGGGTAACGGAAGGTATATAAAGGAACTTGGTCCGCTTGATCACAGGAAAACAATTCATTTTAAATTCGGGGAGCCGTTCAGGGTTACCGGAAACGGGAAAGAGGAAAACCAGAGAATTATCGATTTCATACAATCGAATCTCAGGGAGTGGAACAGAGAATCTCCTCTTCAAGGTTGATTCATTTTTTTACCACGGAGTACCACAGAGTTTCACACGGAGTTACACGGAGTAAAAAGCCGTGTTACTCCGAGCTTTACTCTGTGCTTTACTCTGTGCAACTTCATGGTTAATTGAGTTAAACACTTAATTAATAGTTACATAGGCGGAAATTATTTTTTAAAATATTTTAAGTGTATTTTTTACATTTATAAAATTTATTTGCATACATTTGAAATAAGGAAAGCCTCTTTCCACTTTTATAACCTTCTTCTGATTAATTACGGTAATTGATTATTTCGTTTTAAGTATTTCAGGTAACCTTATTATAACAATTAACAAAAAACAATTTTATGGGAACATTAGACTGGATTGTACTCGGGATCTTCTGTCTCGGTTTGGTAGGTATCATTATCTGGGTAATGAAACAAAAGGATGAGACATCTACTGACTATTTTCTTGCAGGACGCGACGCGACCTGGCTTGCTATCGGATCATCGATTTTTGCTTCGAATATCGGATCGGAACATCTCGTAGGCCTTGCCGGAGCAGGAGCCTCAAGCGGGATGGCAATGGCGCATTGGGAAATGCATGGTTGGCTTATCCTTATACTCGGATGGTTCTTTGTGCCATTTTATGCCAGGAGCGGTGTCTTTACAATGCCTGAATTTCTTGAAAAGAGATATAACAAGGGTTCAAGAAGCGTTCTCTCAATAATATCGCTTGTAAGTTATGTATTCACTAAGGTTGCAGTTACCGTATATGCCGGAGGCATTGTATTCAAGCAGGTTTTTGGCATAGAGTCAATGTTTGGAATAGATTTCTTCTGGATCAGCGCAGTAGGGTTGGTTCTGCTTACCGGGCTATATACCACCCTGGGCGGAATGAAGGCTATTTTATGGACCTCTGTTTTACAGACTCCTATCTTGCTTGTCGGTTCACTTGCTGTGCTGGTGATAGGATTAATCAAGCTCGGAGGTTGGAATGAAATGATGGAGATTTGCCGGGCAGTTCCTGTAAACGCCCAGGGCAACACAATGACTGAACTGATGAGGTCTGCCAGCGATCCTGAATACCCCTGGACAGGCGTTATACTTGGATCAGCAATTATTGGATTCTGGTACTGGTGTACCGACCAGTTCATAGTCCAGAGAGTACTTTCGGGCCGCAACCAGCAGGAGTCACGCAGGGGAGCTATTCTTGGTGCAGCATTCAAACTTACACCTGTATTTATTTTCCTTATCCCGGGAATGATCGCTTATTCTCTTAATGCCAAAGGAATGATCAATCTGACCAGCAATGATGCTGCCTTCTCAATACTTGTAAAAGAACTGCTGCCATTAGGATTCAAGGGACTTGTGGTTGGAGGTATTCTTGCTGCTCTTATGAGTTCCCTTGCTTCATTATTTAACTCATCAGCTACACTTTTTACGGTTGATTTTTATCTTAAGTTTAAACCTGAAGCTCCCGAAAAAGAGCTGGTAAAGGTCGGACGTATAGCCACTGTTGTTGTTGTAGTATTAGGTATTCTGTGGATTCCTGTAATGAGGGGACTGGGTAAAGTTCTGTATGCTTATCTCCAGGATGTTCAGTCTCTTCTTGCTCCTGGTATTGCTGCCGTCTTCCTTTTAGGAATTTTATCAAAACGAACTACTCCGCTTGCCGGGTTATATGGACTGATTTCTGGTTTTGTGCTTGGGATGACTCGTCTCGGACTTAAGATTTTTGCAGGCGGTATAAATCCAGATGGATTGATTTATAAGGTTTTCCTGGCTCCAAACTGGCTTCATTATGAGATAGCTCTCTTTTTTATAGTTATTGTAATTATGATTGTGACGAGCGTGGTGACTCCAAAGGCCGATCAGCTGGCAATAAAGGGATTGTATATAGGTTCCGCCACCGCTGAGCAGAAGGCTCTCACCAGGGCAAGCTGGAATAACTGGGATCTGTTCTTCTCAGGACTTGTAATTGTTACTATTGTTGCATTTTATGCCTATTTCTGGTAGGATGTCTGTGTTGTTTGAAAAACATTAAATTGTCATTATGGGAAAAATATTAAACATGGAAGTATGGTTCGTAACAGGATCGCAGCACCTTTATGGTCCTGAAACCTTAAAGCAGGTTGCCGCCGACTCAAAAGCGATTGCCGCTTCATTTGATAAATCAGCTGAGATAAATGTCAGCGTGGTTTTCAAACCGGTTCTCACTACTCCCGATTCAATAACAGACCTGTGCACAAGCGCAAATAATTCTCCGGCCTGCATAGGTCTTATCACCTGGATGCATACCTTTTCACCTGCAAAGATGTGGATAAGGGGCTTGTCAGTTCTTAACAAGCCATTTCTGCACCTGCATACCCAGCTTAACAGGGACATCCCCTGGGATTCCATCGATATGAACTTCATGAACCTTAACCAGTCAGCTCACGGTGACCGTGAATTTGGATTTATAGGTGCCAGAATGAGGCTCAGCAGAAAGATAGTTGTCGGCCATTATCTCGATAGTGATGTAGTTAAGAGAATTGCCGTCTGGGTCAGAGCTGCCTCTGCTTACAGTGATGCGCTCGGAATGAAAGTTGCACGCTTCGGCGATAATATGCGCGACGTGGCTGTAACTGAGGGTAACAAGGTAAGTGCCCAGATAAATTTGGGTTACTCTGTTTATGGATATGGAATTGGTGACCTGGTGAAAGCTGTCAATAATGTCACTCCATCAGCTGTTAAAAACCTTCTTGATGAGTATGGTGCTGAATTCAAGATGACAAAAGCTGTGGCTTCCTCTGATTCATTGAAGGAAGCCGCCAGGATAGAGCTTGGAATGGAAGCCTTCCTGAAAGCAGGGAACTTTAAGGCGTTCACTACAACATTCGAAGATCTGCACGGGCTAAAACAGCTGCCTGGTCTTGCTGTACAGAGGCTTATGGCGAAAGGTTACGGCTTCGGAGCAGAAGGTGACTGGAAAACGGCAGCGCTTGTGCGTTCAATGAAGGTGATGGCTGAAGGGCTCAAAGGTGGTACTTCGTTTATGGAGGATTATACCTATCACATGGACCCAAAAGGCATGCGTGTGCTTGGAGCCCATATGCTGGAGGTTTGTCCTACAATTGCTCTGGGAAAACCTTCCATTGAGGTTCATCAGCTTGGCATAGGCGGGAAGGAAGATCCTGCAAGGCTGGTGTTTAAGACTGCAACAGGTGATGCAATTAATGTTTCTGTTATAGATCTTGGAAACAGGTTCAGAATGATTGTCAATGATGTTGAAGTTGTTAAATGTCCGGATATGCCAAAGCTTCCGGTGGCAAGTGTTCTCTGGAAACCTCAGCCTGACCTTAAAACCGGTGCAGCTGCATGGATCCTGGCAGGAGGAGCTCATCATACAGGCTTCAGCACAGCAATAAACGCTGAATACCTTGAGGATTTTGCCGCGATGACGGGAACCGAGTTTGTATACATAGGAGAAAAATGCAACCTGGCAGAACTTAAAAAGGAGCTTAGATGGAATGAACTCTACTATCATCTCTCCGGCGGACTGTCATAGCAGCTCTGAATAATAGTTGGACTTACATTAAAACTTTCTATGAAGGGGACGAAACTCTATTCCAGGCATGATAAGCATCTTGTTGCTGTTGACTGCATTATTTTCGGATATGATTTAATTGAGAAGGAAATCAAGCTTCTTCTTATAAAAAGAGGATTTGAACCGGCTAAGGGAAAATGGTCTCTCTCCGGGGGATTCGTCGATAAGGATGAGAGCCTCGATGAAGCTGCAAGCAGGATCCTTCGGCGGCTTACAGGTCTTGATACAATCTATCTCAAGCAATCATTTACGTATGGAGAAGTTGATCGCGATCCTGGAGCCAGGGTGATTTCGGTTGCATATTTTGCTTTAATTCCGATAAAGGACCTTGTTAAAGACCTCGCAGCAGTTAATCTGGCACACTGGAGAACTCTTTCAAAACTTCCTGATCTGATTTTTGATCATGGTGATATGGTAAAAAGAGCCCTGACAGATCTGCAGAACCAGGTTAAGATTAAGCCTGTCGGATTCGAGCTGCTTCCTGAAAAATTCACTCTCGTGCAGCTTCAGGATCTTTATGAAGCTATTTACCAGAGGAGTATAGATAAACGTAATTTCAGGAAGAAAATTCTTTCTATGGATATCCTCGAGAAACTTGATGAAAAGGAGAAGGAGACTTCACGGAAAGGTGCGTGGTACTACAGGTTCATAAGGGAGAAATATGAGTTGTACAGGAATAACGGGTTCTACTTTAACCTTGATGTTAACTGAAGAAGTGCATAAAGTGCCTATAGTCTGGAGTGCCTAAAGTTAAAAGTTATGCTTGAAAAATTAAAGGAGAGTGTTTTTAAGGCCAATATCGAATTGGTGAGGAATGGACTTGTTATCCATACATGGGGAAATGTAAGCGGAAGAGACCCTGCAACAGGTTATATTGTTATCAAACCTTCTGGTGTCGGTTATGAATCGATGAAACCTGAAGATATGGTTGTGCTTGATTGCGACGGAAATGTTATTGACGGTAACCTTAATCCTTCAACAGATGCGCCGACACATCTGATTCTCTATCAGGCCTTCCGCAGTATTGGAGGTGTCGTTCACACCCACTCGGAATATGCCACTTCATGGGCACAGGCAGGCAGATCTATTCCTCCTTTCGGAACTACTCACGCAGATCATTATTATGGTGAAGTTCCTTGCACAAGATTATTGACCGACAGGGAGATAGCTGAAGACTATGAAGTAAATACAGGGAGGTTGATTGTTGAAACCATTGGTCAGGTTGATCCAATGACACTGCCATCGGTGCTGGTCAACAGCCATGGTCCGTTTTGCTGGGGGACTGATGCCGGGAACGCAGTTTATAATGCTGTGGCACTTGAAGCTATAGCTAAAATGGCTTTCAATACAGTTCTTCTTGGAAGAAATGAACCGGTAACAAGGTCACTTCTCGATAAGCACTTTAACAGAAAGCATGGGACCGGAGCATATTACGGTCAAGCGAAGAAATCAAAATAATGAGATTATCAACTTAGGATATTCATTTCGTCTTTGAAATATGAAAACAAAATTTGTAATAGGGATCGACTATGGAACCGACTCGGTACGCTCGGTGGTTGCAGACACCTCAAACGGTAAGATAGTAGGAACATCTGTCTTCGATTACCCCAGGTGGAAAAAGGGCTTATACTGTAACCCTGCTGTAAACCAATTCAGACAACACCCGCTCGATTATATGGAAGGGCTCGAACAATCCGTAAAAGGAGCACTTAAAGGCCTTGATAAAGAGATAGTTAAAAATATCGTGGGAATCTCAGTTGATACTACGGGATCAACTCCGGTAGCCGTCGACAAGGAAGGAGTCCCTCTTTCGCTTCATGATCAGTTCAGGGATGACCCTGACGCCATGTTTGTATTGTGGAAAGACCATACTGCAGTGAGGGAAGCGTCTGAAATCAATGACCTTGTAAGGCGATGGGGAGGCGTTGATTACACAAAGTATGAGGGAGGAATTTATTCATCGGAGTGGTTCTGGGCAAAGATTCTTCATGTGATCCGCAACAGTGAAAAGGTAAGGACAAGCGCATGGTCGTGGGTTGAACATTGCGACTGGATACCAGCCCTTTTGTGCGGTAATACAAAACCACTGGAGATAAAGAGAAGCAGATGCGCAGCAGGCCATAAAGCAATGTGGCATTCAGAGTTCAACGGTTTGCCCGATGAGAAGTTCCTTATCAAACTCGATACCAAACTAAAGGGATTGAGGGAAAGACTCTTCAGCGAGACTTATACCTGCGATACCGTAGTCGGAACTGTTTCAGAAGAATGGATGAAACGGCTTGGTCTTCCATCAGGAGTCAGGGTGGGAGCCGGCGCTTTTGACGCACATCTTGGAGCAGTCGGAGGGGAAATAAAACCATATCATCTGGTCAAGGTAATGGGTACTTCGACCTGCGACATGATTATTGCCCCGCTTGAAAAATCGGGCGAAAAACTTGTTGCCGGTATCTGCGGACAGGTCGATGGTTCAATAGTTCCCGGGATGCTTGGACTGGAAGCAGGGCAATCAGCATTCGGAGATATATATGCATGGTTCAGCAAGTTGCTTATGTGGCCTCTGACTGATATTGTCTCAAAAATGGCATGGCTCGATAAAAATTCAAAGAAGAGAATAGCTGATGAGGCTGCAGATAAAATTATATCGGAATTGAGCATACAGGCGGAATCTTTGTCAATTGATGAGACGGCTATTATTGCACTCGACTGGATGAACGGACGACGAACTCCCGATGCTAACCAGGAGCTTAAAGGAGCCATTACCGGTCTGTCGCTCGGGTCAGATGCCCCCAGGATCTTCAGGGCACTTGTTGAGGCGACCGCTTTTGGATCAAGAATGATAAATGAGCGCTTTATTTCTGAAGGAGTCCGGATAGATGGAGTGATTGCCATAGGAGGTGTAGCCAAAAAGAACCCTTTTGTGATGCAGATAGTGTCTGATGTCCTCAACATGCCAATTAAGGTTGCAAGCTCTGATCAGACCTGTGCACTGGGCTCAGCCATGGCTGCCTCGGTTGTTGCCGGAGTCCATAAGGATATTGCTTCTGCTCAGGATTCAATGGGCAGAGGGTTTGAAAAGGAGTACCACCCAGATCCTGAAAGGGCAGCAAAATATGAAACGCTCTTCAGAAAATACAAGGCTCTTGGTTCGTTCATTGAAAAGGGAAACACAAATTAACACAGAGGATTAAATTGAAAAACCTACATATAGAATCAAATCATGAAAAAATCAACTCTCACTTTAGTACTTCTGTTTCTTCTGACATCCATTATTGTCACAGCGCAGAAAGAAAACCTGGTATCGGTGAACCAGCTTGTTGTTGTTGCCAATAATCCCGGTCCTGTAATAAGTAAGGATATCTATGGCCATTTTTCAGAACACCTTGGTACATGCATCTATGGAGGTCTTTGGGTGGGCACTGACTCAAAGATCCCCAATACGGATGGAATACGAAATGATGTGCTCTTCGCCCTTCGTGAGATAAAGGTTCCCAACGTACGTTGGCCCGGAGGCTGTTTTGCAGATACATATCACTGGAAAGATGGTATTGGTCCGAAGGAAAAAAGGGCCTCTATTGTTAATATTCACTGGGGCGGTGTCACTGAGGATAACTCATTTGGAACTCACGAATTCATGAGGCTTACCGAACTGCTCGGATGTGATGCTTATATTAACGGGAATGTTGGCTCAGGAACTGTCCAGGAGATGTCGGAATGGGTAGAGTATCTCACTTCCGATGCTGTCAGCCCGATGACAAAACTACGCAAGGAGAACGGACGTGAAGCTCCCTGGAAAGTAAAATACTTTGCAATAGGTAACGAGAACTGGGGTTGCGGGGGCAATATGACAGATGAGTTTTATACGAACGTAATGAGGCAGTACTCGACCTTTCTCCCCAACTATGCTGATAACAGACTCTACAGGGTAGCATGCGGACCTTCTGATTTCAATGTCGCCTGGACAGAGACCCTTATGAAAGATGGAGCCTCGAGAGGAAGGTTTCAGGGTTTGTCGATACACTATTATTCTATCGTCGACGGATGGGGATACAAGGGATCAGCAACTAAATTCGATGAGCGCGAGTGGTTCGAAACTATGAGGATGAACCTGCAGATGGACAATATTATCAAAGGTCATGCTGCAATTATGGACAGGTACGATCCGCAAAAAACAAAGGGACTCGTTGTTGATGAATGGGGTAACTGGTTTCAGGTGGAACCCGGAACCAATCCTGGTTTCCTTTATCAGCAAAATACAATGAGAGATGCCTTAACAGCTGCAATTCATCTGAACATTTTCAACAAGTATGCTGACAGGGTTAAAGTGGCAAATCTTGCGCAGATGGTAAACGTTCTTCAGTCAGTAATACTCACAAAAGATGAAAAAATGGTACTCACTCCGACATATCATGTTTTCAGGATGTTCAGGGTTCACCAGGAAGCCCGGCTTCTCAATATTGACCTGAAATGCGAGGATTATACGAACGGCACAAAAAAGATCCCTTCGATATCTGCATCAGCATCAGTAGATAAAGATGGCAAAGTGCATATCTCAATTGCCAATCTTAATCCCAATAAGCCTGTCACTGTAACAGCTCCGCTTATCGGAGAGGCATTCAAAAAAGTATCTGCAGAGGTTCTTACTTCAGCAGAAATGAATTCATTCAACAGTTTTGAATCTGCTGAAAATGTGAAACCTGTCAATTTCACCGGCTATACTTACAAGGATGGTGTGCTTATTGTTAATATGCCATCAAAATCGGTTGTTGTGCTGGAACTTTCAAAATAATAAGTCATGAAAAACTACTTAAAGGCTCTTGCTGTACTCAGCGTCCTTATTCTTCTTATGACGCAATGCCGGAGGAGTGCTGAAACTGTTCAGGATTATCCCATTCAGCCTGTCCCATTTACCTCTGTAAAACTTACAGATAACTTCTGGGCTCCAAGGATCAGTAAAAATGCGGAGGTAACAATTCCAATTGCCTTTGGATACTGCGAATCAACAGGAAGGGTAAAAAACTTCGAGATAGCAGGCGGCCTTGATACCGGAAGGTTTCAGACAATTTACCCGTTCGACGATTCTGATGTTTTCAAGATCATGGAAGGGGCGAGTTATTCGCTGCAGACATTTCCCGATCCAAAACTCGATGCTTACCTCGATACCCTGATTTATAAGATTGGTCTTGCCCAGGAAGATGACGGGTATCTTTATACAAACCGCACAATAGCAGAAATGCATGGCGGCGAGGGACTGCATGAGTGGGCCAGCAAAAACAGGTGGGAGCTTGATACCATCCTGAGTCATGAATTGTATAACCTCGGACACCTGTATGAGGCCGCTGCAGCTCATTACCAGGCTACAGGAAAAAGAACTCTCCTTGATATTGCAATAAAATCGGCTGATCTCGTTGCAAAGGATTTTGGTCCTGGCAAGGTTACTGTCTATCCGGGTCACCAGGTTATTGAAATGGGACTTGTTAAGTTATACAGGGTAACAGGTGATAAAAAATATCTCGACCTTGCTCGCTTTTTTCTCGATATCAGGGGCCCTAATGGTGAACAGTATAACCAGGCCCACATGAAGGTTATTGATCAGAGTGAAGCAGTCGGCCATTCAGTGAGGGCAACCTATATGTATTCAGGAATGGCGGATATTGCTGCCATCGAGAAGGATGAAGCTTACCTCAATGCCATTACAAAAATATGGGAAGATATTGTTTACACCAAGATGTACCTTACCGGAGGCATCGGGGCCAGCGGCGGAAATGAGGGCTTTGCCGATCCATATGTTTTACCCAATATGTCGGCCTATTGTGAAACTTGTGCTTCTATCGGCGATATTTTTACAAATGAAAGGCTTTTCCTTCTTCATGGAGAAGCAAAGTACATGGACATCCTTGAAAAAACTCTCTATAATTCAATGCTCTCAGGAGTATCACTCTCTGCCGACAGATTCTTCTATCCGAATCCTCTCGAATCGAATGGCCAGCACCAGAGGAGCGCATGGTTCGGCTGTGCATGCTGTCCATCAAACGTCGCAAGGTTTGTGCCGGCAATCCCGGGTTATATTTATGCTGTTACAGAAAATGAGCTCTATGTAAATCTTTACATCTCAAATGAGGCAGATATTGAGGTGGGAAAGGAGAAAGTGAAGATTTCGCAGAAAGCAAACTTCCCGTGGGATGGAAAGGTTGAAATAGGGATTTCTCCTGAATCAGGGAAGAGCTTCAGCCTGAAAGTACGTATTCCGGGCTGGGCGCTAAACAGCGCCATACCGGGAGATCTTTATAAATTCGTGGGTGAGAATCCCGAACCTGTAAAAATAACTGTAAATGGAGAAGCAGCATTTTTTACCCTTGATGAAGGTTATGCTGTCATTTCAAGAAAATGGAAGCAGGGTGATCTGGTAGCTATTGATCTCCCTATGCCTGTGCGAAAGGTTGTCGCCGACACCAGAATAAAAGCTGACAGCGCAAAAATGGCATTTCAGAGAGGGCCGGTGATTTTCTGCGCGGAATGGCCCGATAATAATACCGGTCAGGTTTTGAACTTAATTGTAAATAAAGATGCATCATTTACCACCGAATATCTGCCTTCGCTTCTCGAAGGAGCACAGGTAATCAGGACATCAGGAAGGCAGACCAGGAGAATGATTGATGGTACTATTTCTATGCTTGAAGAGGAGCCGGTTACCCTGATACCTTATGCTTTGTGGAATAACAGGGGACCGGGACAGATGATGGTCTGGATCCCGACAACCGCTGAAGCAGCACGTCCTCTTCCGGCTCCCACAATCGCTTTCAGGAGCACTATTAAGGCAAGCAAGGAGACCAGGGCATTGCAGGCTATAAACGATCAGCAAGGACCTTCAAATTCAAATGACCATTCTGTTTCATATTATCACTGGTGGCCTGATAAGGACAAGTGGGAATGGCTTGAGTATGATTTTGAAAAGCCTGAAACAATTTCAAAAACAAGGGTTTACTGGTATGATGACGGGCCCTTTGGAGGCTGCCGTATTCCCGACGATTGGGAGATCCTCTATCTTGAAGGTAATATCTGGCATCCGGTGAAAGCAGCCTCGCCCTACAAGGTGACAAAGGACGCATGGAATTCTCTTTCATTTAAACCTGTAAAAGCCTCTGCAATAAAAATAAAGGTAAAAATGAACAAGGATTTTTCGGCAGGCCTGTATGAATGGATTGTAGAATGAAAACACACAGTCACACAAAGGAAAGAACAGTATTGTGATTCTAAAATTTACAAATATGAATAAAGATTTGAGGCGGACAATTCTGGTATTATTTGTAACATTTGTTACAATTTTATCAATGACAGGCCAGGGATCTCAGCCTTTGCCTCCAGGTAAAAACCTGGCAAAAGTAGCAACACCGTCAGCTTCCTCAAGGTACGGAGGAGCGCCGGTATTCCTTAATGACGAAATAGTTAAGACCAGTACCGGGCCAATGAGGCAGGGTGGGAACAGGCAGGCGCAGCCCCCGGCTCTCCAGTGGATCGAATATGAATGGAAACAGCCGGTGCGTACTAAAGAGGTTTCTCTATTCTGGTGGAACTATGAGAACAGCCTCAAACTGCCGGCATCGTACAGGATTACCTGGTGGAACGGGAAGGATTTTGTGCCTGTTGCCAATCCTTCAGGACAGGGAATTGAGAGCGGAAGATACAATTCCACTAAGTTTGATGAAGTTGAGACTTCGAGACTGAGGATTGAATCTGAAACATCAGAGAGACTGGCCCCGGGAATCCTTGAATGGGTGGTTTTTCAGGCTGAAAATTCAAAGGGACATCCGCCTGTTGTTTCCGCTGGATCTGACCGCTCCGTAATGATTGGCGGTAAAAGCTACCTTTCAGGTTCTGTAAAATCGGTCTCCCCTGTTACGAAGATCTCCTGGACAAAGGTTTCAGGTCCCGGCGATGTAACTTTTGCAGATGCCGGCTCCGCGAATACGACAGCCCTCTTCTCTAAAACAGGTGAATATGCTCTTGCGATGACTGCATGGGAAGGTGATCTGAATTCATCCTCCTCCATCACTGTCAAGGTTCAGCAGCCACCACAGGTACCAAGGCTTGATGTTGTTTACACAAAAAAGTATAAAATCGACAGCCCGCTCTGGAACGACAGGGCAAAAGCTCTGATCGTTAACTGGATCCCATGGTGTATCGATCAGATAAACAGGACAGATCTGACCCTTGGCGAAGGGGGACTCGATAACTTCATCGAGGCAGGCAAAGCTCTCCGGGGCGAACCACATGGAAAACATAAAGGATATGTCTTCTCAAATGCCTGGGTGCATCAGACAATTGAATCGATGAGCATAGCACTTATGATCGATCCTCAGGGCGATAAAGAGCTGATAGCTGCCCAGGAAAAAATGCAGAAGACTCTTGAAAACTGGATCCCTGTAATCCTCGCTGCCCAGGAGCCTGACGGCTACCTTCACACTGCGTATACGCTTCGCGATACCGCAAGGTGGAAAGGGAAATGGGAAGTCAGAACAAGAGGTAATCATGAAGGATATGTTGCGGGTTATTTTATCGAATCTGCAATAAATCATTATACCCTCACTGACGGCACCGACCTGCGTCTTTATAACGCAGCGAAAAAACTGGCCGATTGCTGGGTGGCCAATATCGGTCCGGGTAAGAAAGTGTGGTACGACGGACACCAGGAAATGGAGCAGGCGCTGATAAGGTTTGGCAGGTTTGTAAATGATATGGAAGGCAAAGGCAAAGGAGATAGTTACACAGCCCTTGGAAAATTCCTGCTTGATTGCCGGGGTGGCGGAAGTGAATACGATCAGAGTCATGTTCCGGTTCAGCAGCAATATGAGGCCGTGGGTCATGCGGTTCGTGCTTCGTACAGCTATTCCGCCATGTCGGATGTTGCAGCAGAGACAGGCGACATTGACTATCAGAGTGCGGTAATGTCGCTCTGGGATAACCTGATCAACAGGAAATACTATATTACCGGAGGTATAGGCAGCGGTGAAACTTCAGAGGGCTTTGGTGCTGACTATTCACTTGGTAATAATGCTTATTGTGAAGCATGTTCGAGCTGCGGACTAATCTTTTTTAATTACAAGATGAATATCGCGTATAATGATGCAAAGTATGCCGATCTTTATGAGGAAACTATGTATAATGCCTTGCTCGGTTCCGTCGATCTTGAAGGCAAAAACTTCTATTACGATAACGAACTTGCATCATCTCAGTCGAGGTATTCATGGCATGTCTGTCCCTGTTGCGTGGGCAACATTCCCCGGACTCTGCTGATGATTCCTACATGGACATACTTAAAGGGTGCCATGGGAATTTATGTGAATATGTTCATTGGCAGTACGATTGTTGTTGAAAGGGTTGCGGGCACTGATGTGGAGATGGTCCAGAAGACCGACTATCCATGGAGCGGCAATATATCAATAACGGTGAATCCAAGGCAGTCAAAAGAATTCACTCTTTTCATAAGAATTCCTGACCGCACCACCAGTTCACTTTATACACCTGTTCCCGCAGTCTCAGGACTTAAATCGCTCACCGTGAATGGTAAAAAGATTTCTCCGAAAATAATAAACGGATACGCTGAGCTGAAGCGGTTATGGAGGTATGGTGATAAGGTTGAACTTGTTCTTCCGATGGAAGTCCAGACAGTGAAGGCTGATGAAAGGATAGCCGCCGACAGGGGCAAGGTTGCGCTTAAATACGGGCCGCTTGTCTACAATGTGGAGAAAGCCGATCAGCCTGATATCGACAAATATATAGGGCAGGGTCCGCTTACGACCGAATGGAGGGCCGATATGCTGAACGGAGTTATGGTTATAAAAGGCAAATGGGATGACGGAACGCCTCTGATTGCAATTCCTAATTATGCACGAAACAACAGAAATAAAATTCATTCAACTGCCAAACCAGAACAAGGCAGCAAGGATGAAGGTTCCAATGTCTGGATAAATAGAAAATAACACGAAAATAATGTAAGGAAGGGTCGCGACCCTTCCCTACAATAGCAATTATTAACAAAAATAATTATGAAAACCCTCAAAACAATTCTGACAGCTATGTTAATACTGTTTACTGTCAGCAACCAGGGAACTGCCCAGTACACCTCTCCCAAAGACTCGCTGGGGTCAGCCCCCGTACCCTCCGAGATTGAAAATCCTGAGCTGCTCGGAATAAACAAGGAACCGGCACATGCAATACTTATGCCTTATGGTGACCTTCAGGAGGCTCTGGTTGCCAACAGGAATGCATCTTCATTCTGCAGAAGCCTGAACGGGATGTGGAAATTCAACTGGGTAGCCTGGCCCCAGATGAGGCCGGTCGATTTTTATAAGACTGACTATAATGTCTCTTCATGGAAAGAAATACCTGTTCCTTCGAACTGGCAGGTTCTTGGTTATGGCACTCCATATTACCGGAATCTTGGTTATATTCTGAAGAAGGATTTTCCCAGGGTGATGAGCATGCCTCCAAAAACATTTACTGCATATGAAGAACGAAATCCGGTCGGCAGTTATCGCCGCGACTTTGATGTTCCTGCAGACTGGGACGGCCGTCAGATCTTCCTTACATTTGATGGCGTTGACGCTGGCTTCTTTTTGTGGGTTAATGGCGAAAAAGTAGGTTTTAGTGTAAACAGCAGGAATCCTGCCGAATTTAATATTACAAAGTATGTTAAGCCTGGCAGGAACATGGTGGCGGTTGAAGTTTACCGTTTTACGTCAGGTACCTGGCTTGAGGATCAGGATATGTGGCGTCTGAGCGGCATTTTCCGCAATGTGACGATCTGGAGCGCTCCCCAGCAGCATATTCGTGATTTTTCAATTAAGACAGATCTCGATGATCAGTACAGGAATGCGACAGTTGAGGTCCTGGCAAAAGTTAAGAACTATGGTCCAAAAACAGCTAAATCATATCAGCTGACTGCAACTCTTTATAATAATGGTCGGGATCCTTCGAATACATCTGTTGCATCAGGAGTTGTCCCAACTCTTGCTCCCGGTCAGGAAGGTACGGTTAAACTTTCATTTCAGGTTGAAAATCCTGCAAAATGGACAGCCGAAACACCGAACCTGTATACTGTGGTCCTAACCCTTGCAAAAGGGAAAAATACTGTTGAGCTTCTTTCTGCGCGAACTGGTTTCAGGGAAGTTGAGATAAAGGGCAGACTGTTTCTTGTTAACGGAACTCCTGTTAAGCTTAAGGGAGTCAACCGCCATGAGAACTGGCCCGATGTAGGACATGCCGTTACCGAAGAGCAGATGATACGCGACCTGGAACTAATCAAGCAGGGAAACTGCAACCTTGTTCGTACTTCCCATTATCCTGACGATCCACGCTGGTACGAACTATGCGATGAATACGGGATGTTCCTTGTGGCAGAAGCAAATGTCGAATGCCATGGTTATATGGGGCGTTTCGATGAGGAACCTACAATGAAAGCAGCCATTATCGACAGGAATGTGTCGAATGTTGAGAACTTTAAGAATCATGCTTCAATAATCATCTGGTCGCTTGGAAATGAAAACGGCAGGGGCGGTTCTAACTTCAGGGCTGCAATGGCAACAATAAAGGCAATAGACCCGACCAGGCCTGTTCATTATGAAGGATTTGGAATTGGGAAAAATAATCCTGCCGATATTGATAGCCGTATGTATACCCAGCCTTCGGATGTGGAGAAAATTGCCCAGGACACGTCATATAAAAAGCCATTTTTCCTTTGCGAATATGCCCATGCGATGTTTAATTCAATGGGTGCCATTGGTGAATACAACGATATTTTTGATAAGTATGAGACCGTTCTTGGCGGAGCAATTTGGGAATGGCAGGATCAGGGTATTTATAACAACCGTGATCCAAATCGTTCTATAATAGCATATGGAGGAGGCTTTGGGGAATTTCCCAATGACAAGTACTTTATTCATAAAGGAGTTGTGGCATCGGACCGTTCGCTCAAACCTCACTACCCTGAAATGAAGAAAGTCTACCAGTGGATAAAAATCAAACCCGAGGATCTTTCCAGAGGTGAATTTGTTATTGAAAATAACTACCAGTTCGCAGATCTTTCTGGTTTAGATGCACAATGGACACTTTCACAAAATGGCACGGTGATCTCAGGGGGGAACTTAAGATTCCGGCCTTACCTGCCGGAAAGGAGGCTGTGGTTTCTGTCCCTTACAAAATTGAGAATGCAAAAGCCGGTTCTGAATATTTCCTGCGAATCTCATTTTCACTGGCAGAAGATCAGAAATGGGCTAAAAAAGGATTTGAGATGGCTGCCGAACAGTTCAGTATCCCTGCCGCATCTATGTCAGCTGCAGCATCGGGTTTTGCTCTTCCCACGCTGACAATGATCCCAGGTGATAAGGAGATTACTGTTAAAGGTCAGAACTTTTCTTTAGTATTTGACAAAGCGGCCGGAACATTTACAGTTCTTGAAGCAGGCGGCTCAAATTTTCTTAAAGAGAATGGTGGTCCACGGCTGCATCTGTGGAGAGCCCCTCATAAAAATGATGATATGTGGGCTGACAGGAGTTGGGTGACCTCTGGTCTGAGAGAGATAAAATGGACAACACAATCTCTTGCCGCAGAGCAGGTTTCTCCATCGGTAATTATAATTTCTGTCAAACTTACAGGAGAAGGCAAAAATGATTTCAAGGTTAGTCATGATGTTACTTACACTATTACAGGCGATGGCTCAATAAAATCCGATAACAATTTCAGCTCTTCAAATCCGAAGCAGGTGCTTGCCAGGTTGGGAGTACGCCTGCTGCTTGACAGGAAGCTTGACCAGGCCTCATATTTCGGACGTGGTCCGATGGAGAACTATGCTGACAGGAAGAGGGGATTTGATGTAGGCCTCTATACAAGCACTGTAAAGGAACTGATGACGCCGTATGAGAAACCTATGGATTGCGGAAATCATGAGGATATCCGCTGGGCAAAGGTCGCGTCAGCAGCCGGAAATGGCATAATGGCAAAATCCGACAGCACTTTGCTGCAGGTTTCGATGCTGCCATATACCGATGAGGAGATGGAGAAGGTCGAATACAGAGTTGATCTGCCCGAGAGCAGCGCCACAGTATTTTGCATAAGTCATAAGACACTCGGTGTAGGAACTGCAGGCTGCGGACCAAGGCCGCTCCCTCAATATATAGTATATGCTGAACCTGCACGTTTCACTTATATTCTGAAGCTTTTTTAATGAAAGAGAATGAGAGGTTTAATAAAGAGTAAATTGTTATTTTAGCAAAATCAAAACAAGAAAAGATGAAAAGAGTTCTGATTGTATCACTAACATTGGCGGCTATAATATTTAGTTCATGCAGCCAGTTGTCAAAAAAGAAAGAGATGGTTAAAAAAGATGTTTTCGGTACACATGATGGAAAGGAAGTTTACCTGTTAACACTTACAAACAGTGCAGGTAATGTAATAAGGCTAACCAATTTCGGGGCAAAGATAACCTGGATTGAAGTTCCCGACAGGATGGGGAGAAAGGAGAATATTACATTCGGGTATGATACCTTTGATGAGACTATCAACGGAGACATGTCGTTCGGTTCGGTTGTAGGAAGATTTGCCAACAGGATTGCCAATGGCAGGTTTTCGATTGATGGGGTGGAATATACAACACCCAAAAACAACGGGCCGAATACTCTTCATGGAGGCCCGAAGGGATGGCACAGTGTTGTATGGGACACAGAGGTTCTGACGAAGAGCAAGTCTCCTGCAGTGAAATTCTCATATGTTAGTCCCGATATGGAGATGGGCTTCCCCGGAACCGTAAACATTGAGGTTGTTTATACCTGGACTGACAATAACGAGATCGTAATGGACTATACCTGGTCGGCTGATAAAAAGACAGTTGTTAATGTTACGAACCATGCATACTTCAACCTTAAAGGAGCAGGAATTGGTGATATTACTGACCATATTCTTGTGCTGAAGGCCTCATCCTTCCTTCCTGTTGATTCTGTTATGATCCCAACAGGAGAGATCCGTCAGGTAAGCGGGACTCCCTTCGACTTTACAGTGCCTCATATGATAGGCGAGAGAATTATGGATAACTACGATCAGCTGGTTCTAGGCAAAGGCTACGACCATAATTTTATCCTCGACAATAAGGAAGAAGTGGATGTTATGGTTTATGAACCTGGCAGTGGAAGAATTCTGGAGGTAATCACTGATCAGCCGGGAATGCAGCTATATACAGGAAACTTCCTTGACGGCACCAAAATTGGTCACGGTGGAATGCCATTTGAGCACCGTTCAGGATTCTGTCTCGAATCGGGCCATTATCCGGACAGCCCGAATAATCCTGATTTCCCGACAACATTGGTTAATCCGGGTGAAACATACAAATCAAGAACAATATACAGGTTTGCAGTAAAGTAAAAAACTGACAGATATTTATGAGCCGGATTTGAACGATTTGTTCCAATAGAATCCGGCTTTTTAAATAAAATGAAAAGTATGAAAGCACTTGTTCTTGAGGAGTACAATAAGTTTGTTTATAAAGATGTCCCCAGACCTGAGGCTTTAGATGATGAGGTTCTTGTAGAGATAAAGGCTGTGGGAATTTGTGGAAGCGATGTACATGGAATGGATGGAAGCACCGGCAGGCGAATTCCGCCTGTTATAATGGGACACGAAGCCTCGGGAGTAATTGTTGAAACCGGGAAAAATGTAAGCGGCTGGTCTGCGGGAGACAGGGTTACTTTCGATTCTACAATTTATAAACTTGATGACTGGTATACCCGCAAGGGACACTATAACCTGAGTGACAACCGGATGGTGTTGGGAGTCTCATGTAAGGAGTTCCGCAGGAACGGAGCATTTGCTCAATATGTAAATATCCCGTCTCATATCCTTTACAGTATACCTGACAATGTATCTTTCGAACAGGCTGCAATGGTTGAACCGGTTGCGGTGGCGCTTCATTCGATTAATCTCTCCGGAATAAAAATGAATGATACTGTTGCCGTATTCGGCTCAGGGATGATCGGATTATTCATCATCCAGCTGCTGAAGCAGGCCGGATGTACAGTTATTGCAGTTGATGTGCTGCAGGAGAAACTGGAAATGGCAAAAGCTGCAGGAGCAAGCATGGCATTTAATTCCTCAGCTGAGGATGTTCCTGCCGAAATACGAAAAATGACTAACGGAAGGGGAGCAGATGTTGCCTTTGAAGCCGTTGGTATTACTCCATCGATAAAATCTGCAATTGAAAGTCTGAGGAAGGGAGCTACTCTTGTACTTGTTGGCAATTTGTCACCAGTTGTTGAATTGCCTCTACAGAAAGTGGTGACTCAGGAGATCAATGTTAAAGGGTCTTGTGCCATTAATGGCGAATATCCGGCTGTGCTCGATCTTATTTCAAAAGGGAAAATAAATGTTGACAGTATGATCAGCGCTGTGGCACCTCTCTCTGAAGGTGCATCGTATTTTGACAGATTGCACAATAAAGAAAAGGGATTATTGAAAGTGATTCTGAAACCATAATTTATCATCATGATATGACCGTATTTTTAAAAACCGGAATAACAACGCAGGAATCGGCTTGCCCCTGCTCTGTCAGGCGCACTGGCCGGCTGCGCCCCATCTGACAGAATAAAGGAAAAGTCACAGATATTATAGATGCTCAACATTCAACAATTATTTAAGATAAATACCATATTCAATGACAACACGACGTATATTTTTGAAGAACACTGCCATTACAACGCAGGAATTAGTCTTGCTCCGGCATTATCAGGTGCTCTGGAGGCTGTGCCCCTTCCGACAGAATCAATGTCGGGCTGATAGGCTGCAACGGAATGGGTTTTTCTGACCTTAGTGAATTCCTTAAACATCCGCAGGTTGAATGTATTGCTTTATGCGATATTGATGATGAAGTTCTAAATCGAAGAGCTGCTGATGTTGAAAAAATCAGTGGAAAGAAACCGGCAAACCTCTACAAGGACTGGCGTAAGCTGATCGATAATAAGGATATAAACCTTGTAATTGTCGGAACTCCTGACCATTGGCACTGCCTTCAGATGGTTGCTGCATGCGAAGCAGGCAAGGACGTCTATTGCGAAAAACCGATTGGCAGAACAATAGAGGAATGCAATCTGATGGTGAAAGCCGCTAAGAAAAACAAAAGCATCGTGCAGGTTGGCCAATGGCAGCGAAGCGATCCTCACTGGCTTGAAGCAGTTGATTTCCTGAGGTCGGGAAAGCTTGGAAAGATAAGGCTTGTAAGGGTATATTCCTACCAGGGCTGGAACACCTCTATTCCCGTGCTGCCCGATGAGGCTACCCCTGCAGGAATTGATTATGATATGTGGCTCGGGCCTGCCCCGTTACGTCCTTTTAACAGGAACAGGTATCATTTTACATTCAGGTGGTTCTGGGATTATGCAGGCGGACTGATGACAGACTGGGGAGTTCATCTTCTCGATTTTGCTCTTTTCGGAATGGATGTTACAGCTCCGAAATCGATAATGGCATCAGGCGGGAAATTTGGTTATCCCGACGATGCCTGCGAAACACCCGACAGCCTTCAGACAATTTACGAGTTCGACGGATTCAATGTGATGTGGGATCATGCAATCGGCATTAATGATGGCGGATATGGTAGAAATGCGGTCCTTGGCTTCGTTGGGGAGAACGGAACCCTTGTTGTCGACCGCGGCGGTTGGGAAGTAAGACCGGAAGTTGTGAACAAGGTGAAGCGGATGGAAGAGGTTCCATGGAAGAAAGGTACAGGCGAGGGATTGAAAAACAATGTTAAGAATCATCTCGATTGCATTGCTTCAAGGAATCAGAAAACAAATGTTAACATAGAGATCGGCGCTCATATTGCAAAGTTTTCAGCTCTGGGAAATATAGCTTACCGGACTGGCAAGAAACTTGTCTGGGATGGTACCCGGTTTACAAACGACGAGGAAGCAAACAGCTACCTTGTACCAAACTACAGGGAACCCTGGAAACTGCCTAAGGTCTAGTTTAACTAAAGATAATAAAATGAAGTTTTTGTTGTCGCTGCTTGTAACTGCTGCTTTGTTCACAGGCTCTTTTGCACAGCAGCAGATCAGTACCTGCAGGGCAGGCAAACTGAGGTGTGAATATCTTGTGAGTCCGATAGGTGTTGATGCTGCAGCTCCGCGGCTGTCGTGGCTGATAACAGATAACCGGCATGGAGCGGTACAGAAGGCTTACAGGCTGATTGTGGGAACTGATTCAGCAGCTGTGGCCTCTGGTGAAGGCGATATGTGGGACTCCGGGAAAATAGAATCTGACAGGATGCTGTCGGTTTACCAGGGCAGAAATCTCAAACCTTACACTAAATACTTCTGGAGTATCCGGGTCTGGGATATGAACGACATCCCGGGAGAACCGGCAATTTCCTCTTTTGAGATGGGGCTTATGAGTCAGGATAATTGGTCGGGCTCATGGATAAGCGATGCCAATGGCGTTGCTATAAAACCGGCTCCTATGTTCAGGAAGGAGTTTGAGACAATTAAGAAAGTCAAAAGTGCACGGGCTTATATTGCAGTTGCAGGTTTGTACGAACTTTACATCAATGGTGAGAAGATAGGCAATCACCGGCTCGATCCGATGTACACCCGTTTCGACCGTCGCAACCTCTATGTTACCTACGATATTACCCGGAATCTTAAGGAAGGCAGAAATACTGCAGGTGTGCTCCTTGGCAATGGGTGGTATAATCATCAGTCTACTGCAGTCTGGTTCTTCGACCGTGCACCCTGGCGGAACAGGCCTGCATTCTGCATCGACATAAGGGTAAGCTATGAGGATGGCACCATGGAGACCATAAAGAGCGACAATACCTGGAAAACATCTCTGAGCCCCGTGATATTTAACAGCATTTATACTGCTGAACACTATGATGCCCGACTGGAACAGGCGGGTTGGAATATTGCCGGATTCAATGACAAGACATGGAAGAGCAGCAACCCTGAGGGCAGCCCCTTCAATGAATATTGTTTCGCAGCAGCTTCACCCCGTAAGGAATGTGGAGAAGATCCTGCCGAAAAGCGTACGGAAAATAAACGATACGGTTTTTGTCTTCGACCTCGGGAGAAATATTTCGGGAGTTAGCCAGTTCAGGGTAAAGAGCGAAGCAGGAACCACTTTCAGGCTTGCACACGGCGAAAGGATCCATCCCAGCGGAAGGCTTGACATGGGAAATATAATTGTCCATTACCGGCCAACGGATGATACCGACCCGTTTCAGACAGATATTTTTATTTCTGCAGGAAAAGGCGAGGAGACCTTTATGCCGCGTTTCAGTTATAAAGGATTCCAGTATGTAGAGGTTACCTGCAGCCAACCTGTGAACCTCACGGCAGAAAACCTGACAGGTTATTTCATGCACAGTGATGTGCCTCCGGCAGGTGAGATAGCCACATCGAACCCTACAATAAACAAGATCTGGTATGCTGCCAATAACTCCTACCTGTCGAACCTGTTTGGTTATCCAACAGATTGCCCGCAGAGGGAAAAGAACGGCTGGACAGGAGATGCACATATAGCTATTGAGACAGCGTTGTATAATTTCGACGGTATAACGGTCTATGAAAAGTGGCTTGCCGATCACCGCGACGAACAACAGCCTAACGGAGTTCTGCCAGCAATAATCCCGACAAGCGGCTGGGGTTACCACTGGGCAAATGGTCCTGACTGGACCAGTACAATTGCGATAATTCCCTGGAATATCTATCTTTTTTACGGGGATACAAGGTTGCTCGAAGAGTGCTACGACAATATCAAGCGTTATGTCGGTTATATAGAGAGCATAAGTCCGTCGGGGTTGACAACCTGGGGACTTGGCGACTGGGTTCCTGTTAAATCCAAATCACCTGTGGAGCTTACTTCGTCAGTCTACTATTTTGTCGATGCAACTATACTCTCTAAAGCAGCAAAATTGTTTGGGAAGGAGGATGATTTTAAATACTACTCATCCCTTGCAGACAAAATCCGAAATGCAGTCAATGCAAAATATCTCAACATGGAAAGCGGACTCTATGGTACAGGACTCCAGACCGAACTGAGTGTTCCTCTTTTCTGGGGTGTTGTGCCTGAAGATCTGAAAAGCAAAGTTGCAGGAAATCTGGCGCGCAGGGTAGCGGCAGACAATGACCATATTGACGTAGGTTTGCTTGGCACCAAGGCCATACTGAATGCCCTCAGCGAAAACGGCTATGCAGATGTTGCTTACAAAGTTGCTTCGCAGGAGACCTTCCCCTCTTGGGGATGGTGGATGGTAAACGGGGCAACAACGCTCTATGAGAACTGGCCAATAGATGCAAAGTCGGACATTTCGATGAACCATATAATGTTTGGTGAGATAAGCGCCTGGTTCTTCAAAGCTCTCGGAGGCATCAAACCCGATCCTGAAAAACCAGGCTTCAAAAACATTATTCTTAAGCCCTCGTTCGTAAGCGGACTTAATTCATCTTCAGCAAAACATACCTCACCTTTCGGAGAGATTGTATCAGAATGGGAAAGGAAAAATGATAACGTTGTCTATAAAATCACAATACCGCCCAATTCAACTGCAAGTTTATACCTGCCGGAAAAGTATAAAATAAAGAAAGCTTATTTGCCATCTGATAATCAGTCTATTACATTGAATATGGAAAAAAATGGCTGTTATGTCCTTGCGGCTGGAAGATATGAGCTTCAATTAACAAGTCTGAAATAGTATGATGCCAAGTATCTTTAACGATGTCATCGGCCCTGTTATGAGAGGCCCCTCCAGCTCTCACACAGCAGCCTCACATCGCATAGGATCGATTATCAGGCAATTCTGCTTACCTGAAGGCGGTCGCGTTGTAGTTGAATTCGACAGGCATGGTTCTCTTGCAACTACTTATGAGGGCCAGGGTACAACAATGGGATTGATTTCAGGATTACTGGGATTATCCATCCTTGACCGAAATATGATCAGGTATAGTGACCTTGCCAGGGAAAGAGGCCTTGACATAAAATTCAATATTACTGACCTTGATCACAAACATCCCAATACCTATAAGATCCTTGTCGAAGACAGAAACAGCGAGAGTTTTTCCTTTGTGGCAGTTTCAACCGGCGGAGGGATGATCGAATTCATTGAAATTAACGGATATGAGGTCTCGCTTAAGGGTGACTTTTTTGAAACACTGATCTGTTTTGAGCCCGCGACAGGTGATGAGATCCAAATGCTTTATGAAAAACTCAGGGATCTTCAGGGGCATTCAGAGATATATCTTGTCAGAAGCGGGAATGAAAAGTATCTTATTGATATAAAATCCAGGCAGTCGGTTTCTGGAAAGGAGAAAGTTTTTATTGATAGTCTGAGAGATGCCTCCTGGATAAGACATATCGATCCTGTCATGCCCGTCATCGGAGGGTTCACCGGGACTCTTCCATTCACCTCTGTCGATGAAATGCTTGCTATTGCTGACAATGACAGCCGGACCCTTTCAGACCTGGCTCTTGCATTTGAAAGCGCACGTTCAGGCATGGAGCCAGACAGAGTGGTATCAATGATGAGTGAGATTGTTTCGTTTGTAAAAAACTCCGTTAGCGAGGGGCTGAGCGGTACTGTTTTTAAAGACCGGATACTTGGTCACCAGAGCCATCTGATACTGGAAGCCGAAAAGGAAAAGCGGATTTTAGTGACTCCCGTGAACAGGATTATCGCTTATGTTACCGCCCTGATGGAGGCAAAAAGTTCAATGGGAATAATTGTTGCAGCTCCTACGGCAGGTTCGTCGGGTGTCCTTGGCGGAACCATCCTTGCTCTTGCAGAGGGTGCCTCATATAGCGATGAAGAAATTTCACGTGCCTTTCTTGCAGCCGGATTGATTGGGGTCTTCATTGCTGACAGGTATACCTTTGCTGCAGAGGAGGGAGGCTGCCAGGTTGAGTGCGGCGCTGCCTCGGGTATGACTGCCGCGGGACTGGTCACCCTTATGGGAGGAACGGCGAGGGAGGCAATCGATGCCTCATCAATGGCCCTGCAGAATATGCTTGGATTGATCTGCGATCCGGTAGCCGACAGGGTGGAAGTGCCCTGCCTCGGGAAGAATATTCTGGCGGCTGTTAATGCTTTGACTTCAGCCAATATGAGTCTGGCCGGATTTGATAAGGTTATTCCACTCAATGAGGTTATCGATGCCATGAAGTCGGTAGGCGAATCTCTTCCTTCATCCCTCTGCTGCACTGGCCTTGGAGGATTATCTATAACACCGACAGCCTTGTCGATCCGGAAAAAGCTTAAACTTAATAATCCGAAGCACTGAACCATATGAAGTATTTTGATGGCGATACAATAGAAAAAGCTGCTACTGTTCCGGAATGGGTAGAGGCAATGGAAAAGGCTTTGCTTGCTATTGTTGCCGGAGACTTCGTATTACCAAAACGAATGCATCTTGACAGAGGCAATGATACATTTCTCCTTATGCCATGCATCTCTGATGAATACTGGTCTACCAAACTGGTATCTTTCTGCCCTGGAAACAAGGATACAGGCAAGCCTTCAATATACGGAACGGTTGTACTCAGCAGTTCAAAAACAGGGGAGCCTCTCGCTGTAATGGATGGAACAAAAATCACCGCCATGAGGACAGCAGCAGTATCAGCTGCCGGAATTAAACTCCTCTCACCTCCCGGCACAGGCACGCTCGGGATAATCGGCACAGGTGTACAGGGACTATATCAGGTTCTCTTTGCCTGCGCTGTGAGGAAAATTACCGAGGTAAGGGCCTTCGACCAGGTTGAAAGTCAATCTTAAGCATGTTCTCAGAAAAGTTAAATTGAGATATCCTGAAATCAGGATAATTCGTTGTAAAAACTCTGACATGGTTGCCCGAAATTCCGAAGTGATAATCACTGCAACAAATTCCTCGGAATCCTGTTTTCCAGTGATAAAAAGGATCTTTTCACCGGAAAAACATTTGTAGGGATAGGATCATATAAACCGGACTGCCGTGAGTTTCCAGAACAGCTTTTCAGGCAGATCAGCCAGCTTTTTATTGACACTCCCGACGGCAGGCATGAGAGCGGAGATCTGTTAGATCCCGTTAAAAACGAATGGTTGAATGAAAATAGTATTCATCCGATAGGTGACTTAATCTCCGGAAAAATTATTCCGTCTTCCAATCCTACCAGGTTATTCAAGACAGTAGGAAGTGCTATATTTGATTTATTTGCGGCAAAACTTATTTATGAAAAATAGCCTGACTCTCATCATTTTTTTCTCACTGTTTGGTAATTCGTATTCACAGGATTCCGGCTTTGATCCCTCCTTTACACTCTGGTACAAGGCACCTGCCAAAGAATGGGAAGAGGCACTGCCTGTCGGGAACGGAAGGCTGGGTGCCATGGTGTTCGGCAAGTACGGTGAAGAGAAAATCCAGCTAAACGAGGAGACAATCTGGTCAGGCGGACCTTATTCGACTGTAGTAAAGGGTGGTGCAAAGTATCTTCCTGAGATTCAAAAGAATCTTTTTGAAGGGAAACCTCTCGAAGCTCATAAACTCTTTGGCCGCTATCTTATGGGATACCCTGTGGAGCAGCAGAAATATCAGTCTGCCGGCTATCTCCACCTGTTCATGGAAAATGAAGAGAAGGTTTCAGGCTATAAACGATGGCTTGATCTGAGCACAGGTCTTGCACATGTGGAATACCAGGCAGGCGATACTGTATTCAGGAGGGAGGTCTTCTCTTCTTCTCCCGACCAGGTAATTGTTGTGAGAATTACTTCAGATAAACCGAAATCCATAAGCTTCAGGGCAGAACTCAGGGGAATAAGAAATCAGGCTCATTCGAATTATGCCACCGATTATTTCAGAATGGATGGGATCGGGAATGATGGACTGATGATTAACGGTAAATCGGCTGACTATATGGGTGTGGAGGGTAAATTGAGATACAGGGTGCAGCTTAAGGCTCTTCCGGAAGGAGGTGAAATGAGTCTTGAAGGAACCTCTCTTAGTATAAAAAATGCAGATGCCGTCACTTTATTTATTGTGGCTGCTACTAACTTTGTCAATTACAAGGATGTCAGTGCTGATCAGAATAAAAGGGTGAATGACTATCTTTTAAGGCTGGGGGGCAAATCGTATGAAAAGATAAAGGATGCTGCTGTAAGTGATTACAAATCTCTCTTCGACAGAGTCAGGCTCGATTTGCCTGTAACTCCGAATTCATTCCTCCCGACAAACGAACGGATGGCCGGCCTTGAAAAAAATCCTGATCCGAACCTTGCTGCTCTCTGTTATAATTTTGGCCGTTATGTGCTTATTTCTTCCTCACGTCCAGGGACAGAGCCAGCTAACCTTCAGGGGATCTGGAATGAAGATATGAATCCTTCATGGGATTCAAAATACACCACAAACATTAACACTGAGATGAATTACTGGCCTGCAGAGTCGGCAAACCTCATGGAATGCGCAGAACCTCTTAAAAGGCTGGTCCAGGAAGTGTCAGACCAGGGCTCGGAAGTTGCCAGGGAACATTACGGAGCAAAAGGCTGGGTATTCCACCAGAACACTGATATCTGGAGGGTTGCAGCACCAATGGATGGTCCCACATGGGGCACTTTTACCACAGGGGGCGCCTGGCTCACAAATGAGCTGTACGAGCATTACCTGTACACAATGAACAAAGAATATCTCAGGGAAATCTACCCCCTGATGAAAGGATCAGTTGAGTTCTTCATGGATTTTCTTATTGAACATCCCAATGGGAAATGGCTTGTTACAAGTCCCTCCAATTCTCCGGAGAATCCTCCAAAAGGTCCCGGTTATAAGTACTTTTTCGATGAGGTTACGAGCATGTATTATTTTACAACAATAACATACGGATCATCAATCGATATGCAGATCCTTCACGATCTTTTTGGCTACTATTCAGATGCTGCGGGAGTTCTGGGTGTTGATAAAGAGTTTGCATCAAGGGTTGCTGCTGCCAGGAAAAGGCTTGTCCCGCCTCAGGTAGGTTCAGACGGTTCATTGCAGGAATGGTGTGACGACCTGGGGCAGCTTGAGCCAAACCATAGGCACAACTCACACTTGTATGGTTTATATCCCGGAAATGTGCTGTCGGCCAAAAGGACACCTGAATTTGTCGATGCCTGCAAAAAGGTCCTTGAACAGCGTGGCGACGGCGGGGCAGGCTGGTCAAGGGCCTGGAAAATGGCTTTATGGGCCAGATTATATGATGGTAACAGGGCAAATAAAATATTCAGAGGATATATTAAAGAACAGGCATATCCGCAATTGTTTGCGAAATGCTTTACTCCGATGCAGATCGACGGAACTATGGGTGTGACAGCCGCTGTCTCAGAGATGCTTGTTCAGTCGCATGAGGGAGTGATCGACCTGCTTCCGGCCCTGCCCGGCGAGTGGCAGCAGGGGAAGTTCAGCGGCGTATGTGCCAGGGGGGCATTCGAGCTCTCGTTCGCCTGGGAAAACTCAAAGATCACAGGAGTGGAAGTGCTGTCGAAGGAGGGTCAGACCTGCAGGATTGACGCAGGTAACGTCGCTGCTGTTATCACAAAAGGTAAAAACGTGAAATTCACGAAACTGAAAGACGGGAGTGTCGAGTTTCCAACTCAAAAGGGGGCTTTGTATATCATTAAAACAAGATATAGCAAAATATATGAGGATTCTTTACATTTTCCAGATATGTTGCTCTTGCTGCAATTGCATTTGCAGCTTCCGCATGATTTGCAGCAATGGCTCAAAATACAAACTTACTCTCGAAGACATTTACAAAACCCGAAAATACGGCCAGCAGGGCTATGGGCAGGTAAGGTGGATGAAAGACAGCAAAGGCTATTCGACAATAGAGGCGAACAGGGAGAAGGGCCTTTCGGATATTGTCAGGTACGATGCAGCTACAGGAGAAAAGAGCATCCTCATACCTTCAGAGAAGCTTATCCCTGCAGGCAGTACAACTCCTCTCATTGTGTCTGATTACATCTGGTCGGAAGATAACTCGAAACTGCTGATCTTTACAAACACCCGCAGGGTATGGCGCTACAATACCCGCGGCGATTACTGGGTTCTTGACCTTGCCTCGGGCAAACTGCAGCAACTGGGAAAAAACATTGAGCGCACAACTCTTATGTTTGCGAAATTCTCTCCCGATGCCTCTCGAGTTGCTTATGTCAGCAAACAGAATATCTACGTCGAGGTTCTGGCTACCGGTGAGGTAAGGCAGCTGACAACAGACGGTGGAGGGGATATCATTAACGGAACTTTCGACTGGGTTTATGAGGAAGAACTCGACTGCCGCGACGGGTTCAGGTGGAGTCCCGATGGGAAATATATTGCCTACTGGCAGTCCGATACAAAAGGTACCGGAGTATTCTATATGATAAATAATGTCGATTCGGTTTACTCAGTGCCGATACCTCTGCCATACCCGAAAGCCGGCACCACGAATTCGGCTGTCAGGATAGGGGTCATAAGTTCAGAAGGAGGAAACACAAGGTGGTTCGATATCCCGGGCGATCCCAGGAACAATTACCTTGCGCGAATGGATTTCATACCGAATTCTGATGAGGTGATGATACAACAGCTCAACCGGAGGCAGAATGAGAACAGGGTATGGACAGGAAGCGTTGAATCAATGCTGCTGACAAACATTTTTACCGACATCGACGATGCCTTCCTCGACATACATGACAATATAATGTGGCTCGAAAATGAGAAGTACTTCACCTGGACGAGCGAGCGCGACGGCTGGCTGCATCTCTATAAGGTATCGAGGGATGGAAAACAGACAGACCTTATTACAAAGGGAGCTTTCGATGTGATAAGCATCTCATGCATCGATCCGAAGGGAGGATATGTTTATTACATTGCTTCTCCCGACAATGCGACTGAGAAATACCTGTACCGCAGCCGGCTTAACGGGAAAGGAGAGGCGGAACGGGTAACACCTGCCGGAATGAATGGCACTCATTCGTACCAGGTGTCGGCCGACGCGAAATGGGCGATACATTCATTCAATAATGTTACTACACCTGCCAGGATATCGGTAGTGAGCCTGCCGGCTCATAAGGAAGTCAGGAACCTGGTTTCAAATGAAGCGGCGGCAAAGAGGTACGCTGCCCTGAATCTCAATCCGAAGGAGTTCTTCAGGGTGGATATCGGCGATGCAGTTCTCGACGGATGGATGATCAAACCACAGGGTTTTGATCCCTCTAAAAAATATCCTGTCATAATTTACATTTATGGTGAGCCTGCCGGATCGACGGTTCAGAATACATTCGACGGCGGTGACCTCTGGCACCAGTACCTGGCTCAGAAGGGCTATCTGATATTGAGTATTGATCCGCGCGGCACCAGGATGCCCAAAGGCAGGGAATGGCGCAAGTCGATATACAGGAAGATCGGGATAGTGGCTCCGCAGGATCATGCTGCAGGAGTGAGAAAGGTAATAGAAACATACCCCTTTGTCGATGCTTCGAGAATTGGCATCCATGGCTGGAGCGGCGGAGGACAGATGACCCTGAACTGCATGTTCAGGTATCCCGATCTGTACAGAACAGGCATTGCAGTTGCATTTGTGGCAGATCAGAAAAACTATGACTCAATCTACCAGGAGAGGTATATGGATACACCTCAGAATAATCCTGAAGGTTATCGCGACGGCTCCCCGATAACACATGCTAAAAATCTTCAGGGCAACCTTCTGATAATGCATGGGACAGGTGATGATAATGTTCATTACCAGAGTTTCGAGATGCTTACAAATGAACTTATAAGACACAACAAACTCTTCAGCCAGATGTCGTATCCGATGCGATCGCATGGGATCAGTGAAGGAGAAAATACCACATATCACCTGAGGCAGACAATGGAGAAGTTCTGGCTCACTAACCTGCCTTCAGGGGGGAAATAGCAGGTAAAATTTTGTGATCATGAGAAAAAGGATCAAATACTATGCTTTTGCAATCATTTTTACAGTGATTCCTGCAGTTGATGCTTTTGCTGATTCCGACCTTGAAATTATCAGAAAACGGGTTACAGATGAGCTGATGAAACCAAGCGTGAATGAGGCCCAACTGAGGATTCTTATAGATTCCCTTAATCCGGACGGTTCATGGCCCGGCATAAACTATGCTGATGTTTCACGGACCGGGTTTCAGCATGGAAATCATCTGAACAATCTTGTGGCTTTAAGCAGGGCATATAAAAAGACAGGTTCCAGGTCTGAAGGGAGATGCAAGACTTCGAAAGGCTATCGATTCCTCCCTTGATTTCTGGCTGAAAAACGATTTTATCTGCGATAACTGGTGGTGGAACCAGATAGGAACTCCCGACCAGCTGGTTAAGGTGCTGCTTATAATGGATAATGATCTGACAAAGACGCAGGTAGCCAAAACTTACTGCCGATAGTCGGAAGGGCCAACCTGAGTGCTTCAGGTGCAAGACCCAGCGGCGACCGCATTAAGATCGCAGGCATCCTGGCAAAAACAACACTTTTCAAACGTGATGAAGCTTTCTTTGATGAAGTTATTAAAGGTGATTGCCGGTGAAATAAAGTTTGAGACAGGCAGGGGAATGCAGTACGATTACAGCTTCCATCACCGGGAGGACAGGGTGACTTCGACCTTGTCGTATGGTTTGGGTTATGCTGATGCCTTTGCGGAATGGGCCGAACTTGTGACCGGCACCAAATACAGGTTTCCCGATAGCGCACTTAACCAGCTTATTGATTATTACCTCGATGGCATCTGCCAGACAATGGTTTATGGAAAATATCCTGATCCGGGAGCCGAGAACAGAAGCATCTCCCGAGAAGGTAACCTTTCACCTATGAGCGCCCGGACTCCGGGAAGGCTTCTCAGCTCCTCCTCATACAGGAAGGAGGATCTTGAAAAAATAATTAAAATCAGGAATGGGGATACCGCCACACAACTGTCAGGATCACAGATTTTACTGGGATTCCGAGTATTACAGCCACCAGCGGCCCGGATATTTCACCTCAGTCAGGATGTATTCCTCCCGCAATCACAACATGGAGATGCCTTATAACAGCGAGGGGCTTAAGAATCATCATTACGCCGACGGTTCGAATTTCATTTCAAGGGTAGGTGACGAATACTACGATATCTACCCCGTTTTTGACTGGCAGAAGATTCCCGGAACAACAATTCTGCAAAAAGACTCCCTTCCTTCTGAGAATGAAATTCAGAAAGAAGGTCTTACTGATTTTGTCGGAGCAGTCACCGACGGCACATTCGGTGCTGCAGCTTTTGATTTTAAAAGTCCCCATGATCCTCTTTCGGCAAGAAAAGCATGGTTCTTTTTCGATAAGGAATATGTTTGTCTGGGAGCAGGTATCAACTTCAGATTCCACGCCTGCCTGTTGTAACCACTCTCAATCAGTGCCTTCTGAAGGGCAATGTTATTGGCCTAAGCGGAAACCTTAAAGTGTCACTTAAAAGGGGTGAATTTAAACTTCGGGGTGTCAAGTTGGATACTTCACGACAACACTGCATATATTTTCCCTGATACACTTACTGCAAACCTTATGAACAAGACTGCCACAGGAAGCTGGTATAGAATCAATCACCAGTCTGATTCACCAAAGGATGAGGTAAGCAAAGATGTGTTCAAACTCTGGATTGATCATGGGAGACACCTGCAGATGCAGAATATCAGTATATTGTAGTGCCGTCTGTAACAGAGAAGGAACTCATCGACAATGCTGGTAACAGGGGGATCCGGATACTTGCCAATAACAAGGATGTTCAGGCTGTCAGGCATACCGTGCTGAACATCTGTCAGGCGGTGTTCTATGAACCCGGTGAAATTGAAGTATTTGATGGAATAAAAGTGAATGCCTCTTCTTCGGGCATTTTCATGATTTATACCGATGGGGAAAAAATCACAAAGATTTCGGTTTCAGATCCCTCAAGGAAGCTCAGGTCCGTCAGTTTTACATTGAATAAACTGTTAGATAAGAACGGAAGCGGATACAGTATAAGATCTGACAGGGCAAGGGGAACAAGCACTGTCTCTGTTGACCTTCCTCAGAATGAATTTGCAGGAAAAAGTGTCACAATAGATCTACGATTAAATGAAACATCAGTTATTTTCCCTTTCAGCACTTTTCGTTATAGGGTCAGGTATCGGCTTTGGCCAGGCCGTGAAGCCCAATGTGCTTATTCTGCTTGCCGATGACCAGAGGGCTGATGCTATCGGCTGTTCAGGGAATGTATATATTAAAACTCCGAACATTGATAAGCTTGCAGGACGAGGCACACGCTTCACCAACAGTTATGTGATGGGTGGCCATCATGGTGCGATAAGCGCCCCCAGCAGGGCGATGCTGCTGACCGGGAAAAGTCTTTTCCATGTCTATGATGTACTCGACGGTGAGATCACCATGCCGCGATATTTCGCGGGTAATGGTTACGAAACCTTTGCAACGGGAAAATGGCATAACGGAGCTGCCAGTTTCGAGGCCTCTTTTCAAAGAGGCGAGAATGTCTTTCTGGGCGGTATGTCGGATCACTATAAAGTTCCCTGCCGGACCCTTGGTCGTGACGGTAAGCTTTCGGAACCTGTCATTAAGGGTTTTTCAACAGATCTGTTTGCCGATGCAGCCATTAAGTATATTGATGGCTATTCAAAAGGGAAAAGGGACAAGCCGTTTTTCTGTTATGTTGCCTTCACGGCGCCACACGATCCCCGGTCACCGCGCAAGGATTATGTCGGAATGTATCCCGATGAGACGATGCCTCTCCCGGGTAACTTTAAAAAATACCATCCTTTTATATTTGATGATATGCTCGTGCGCGACGAGCATCTTGCTCCCTGGCCCAGGACTCCTGAGATCATACAGGCCTCGATTGCTGACTACTATGGACTTATAAGTCATCTGGATAACCGGATCGGCGATATAATTGACGCTCTGAAAGAGAGCGGGACTATTCGAAAATACGATAATCGTGTATGCTGCAGATAACGGACTTGCGATCGGAAGTCATGGACTGCTTGGCAAGCAGAACCTTTATGAGCATAGCATGAAAGTACCCCTGATTATCAGCGGACCCGGGATTCCCGAAGGCAGGGTATCAGGTGCCCTGGTCTATCTTTATGATCTCTTTCCAACACTGTCAAGCTTGTGCGTTTTGCCTCAGACAGATGGTGTTGATGGTAAGGATATCACTCCTGTTATAAAGGGTAGTGCCGAAGCTGTGCGAAACTCATTGTTTACAGTCTACAGGAATACAGTACGTGCGGTAAGGACCGATGAATGGAAGCTGATAAGATACCCGCAACGGGATTATAATCAGCTTTTTAATCTGAAACAAGATCCCCTTGAGTTGAATAATCTGGCATATAAGCCTGAGAATCAGCCGAAAGTGAAAGAATTATTGGGTTCGCTGATTAAATGGCAGGCTGAAACAGGTGATACGGCAGTTCTGACATCAAAAACAATATTGCCGATGGAATACGATCCATCGGTGTATAAACAAAAACCAGATCAATGGCAGCCGGAGTATACCCTCAAAAGATATTTTTCAAAGCCTGATGTGTCAGTGAGGGTAAATTGACTTCATATATGTCTCCCGAAAATTTGAAATCGATGAAAACTACAGACAGGATTTATATTGTTATAGTGTTATTAGGGCTGACATCCGTAATGGTAGCCCAGGAAACCGGCATTTCTTTTGGAAAATCTTTTTCAGTTTATAAAAGTATGTCGCTTACAAGTGAGAAGGAGATACCAATAAAATGGATAAATGTTAATACCGCTCCCGACACCTGGCATGTGGAAAAGGATATCCTGGTTTGCTCCGGTCAGCCGATAGGGGTCATGAGATCGGAGAAACAGTACGAGAATTTCATCCTTCATATAGAATGGATGCACACCGAAGCCGGAGGTAATTCCGGGGTACCTTCGTCTGGAGTAATGCAAATCCGCCTGAGGACACACGGCTTCCCGACGGAGTCGAGGTACAGATGCTTGAGCTCGACTGGGTGAACCTCAATAAGCGAGATGGTGTAACGCCTCCTGTTGCCTATGTCCACGGAGAATTGTTCGGAGTGGGGGGAGTGAAGACAATTCCCGATAATCCCAGAGGCACCCGGAGCAAGTCGGTTGAGAATTTGTGCAAGGGGAGGGGTGAATGGAATACCTATGATGTTGTATGCGTTGACGGAGTTATCAAACTATCGGTAAATGGGAAGTTCGTCAATGGGATCTACCGGCTCATCGCAAAGAAAGGGCTATATCTGTCTTGAATCTGAAGGGGCCCGGATCCATTTCCGTAATATCAGGATAATTGAACTTCCCGGCGGAAATACCTCAGCTGTATTAAAGAAACCGCTTGGCCTTCACCCTCAGAATCCCCGATATTTTCTGTTCCGCGGGAAGCCTGTAATATTAATTGGCTCAACAGAGCACTATGGGGCAGTTATGAACCTTGATTTTGAATATAAGGTTTATCTTGACGAACTTGCAGCCTCTGGTTTGAATGTGACCCGCACCTTTACAGGGATCTATGTAGAACCTCAGGGGGCGTTTGGAATTGAGAAAAACACAATGGCGCCTTCGAACGGGCGGTTCATATCGCCATGGGCCAGGAGCAGTGTTCCCGGATATGCCAATGGCGGAAACAAATTTGATCTGACAAAATGGGATGAATCTTATTTTTTGCGTCTTAAGGATTTTATAAGTGAAGCAGGCAAACGAGATATTGTTGTTGAGCTTGACCTGTTCTCAAACTTCTATGATACTGTACAATGGAAATTGTCCCCATTGAATTCACAAAATAATGTAAACGGGATCGGAACCATGACCGATCAGAAAGAGGTACTTACACTACGCCATAAGGAGGTGCTTGAAGTCCAGGAAAAGATGGTAAGAAAAATAGTTAATGAACTGAGGGATTTCGACAACCTTTATTATGAAATCTGTAATGAACCGTACTTTGGAGATACTCTCGCTCTCAGGGAGTGGGAAGCATATATGACCGCGATTGTTGTGGATGCTGAAAAGGACTTTACAAATAAACATCTTATTTCAAACAATATAGCCAATTTTAAAAAACTGCTCAAGGAGCCTCGAAAGGGAGTTTCGGTTTATAATTTTCACTATGCACAGCCGCCGGTTGCCGTTCCTATGAACTATCACCTGAATTTGGTTCTCGGCGACAATGAAACCGGCTTCAAGGGAACAGAAGATGCAACCTACCGCAAGGAAGCCTGGAATTTCATCCTTTCAGGAGGTGCGCTATTTAATCACCTCGATTATTCATTTACTGCTGACAACGAGGATGGAAGTTTTTTAATAAAAAAAGGCCAGCCGGGAGGCGGGGGGAAAACAATCCGGAACCAGTTCAGGATCCTCGCTGAATTTATGAAAGCTCTCAATTTTATAGTGATGAAACCCGTGAGCCCTGCTATTGTTAAGATTGGCGCAGATGCAGATGCAGCTTTATGCGGACTAACTGAAGATGGAAAGTCATTTGCCCTCTATCTGTCGCGAAAGGAGACAAGCCCTAAAGGTTCTCTGATTGAAATTAATTTACCTGCTGGTAAGTACAAGATTATATGGGTTGATACAAAGTCGGGAGCTGAAACTGTTGCCAGTATTAGTGATCATACTGGAGGATGGACCAGTATCACGACTCCTGAATACTCTGAGGATATTGCCGGAAGAGTTGTTAAACAGGATAAATGACCGCTGAGCGGGGAAATTTATTATTTTAGTACACTTTACTTTTTTGAAACTGTAATCTTATTCTTAATTATGAAAACAATAGTATCCCTGTTTCTATTTCTCTTTGCAGTAACAAACGTTACCAATGGTCAGCAGCCGGCTTTCCCTTTTCAGAATCCTTCCCTGCCAACAGAAGAGAGAGTAAATGATCTGGTATCGAGGATGACATTAAAGGAAAAGGCCGACCAGCTTCTCTATACTGCTCCTGCCATCCCGCGTTTAGGTATTCCTTCATATAACTGGTGGAACGAAGCATTGCACGGTGTTGCAAGGGCTGGTTATGCGACTGTTTTTCCTCAATCGATCACTATTGCAAACTCATGGGATGAAAACCTCATGTTTAACGTGGCAAATGCAATTTCGGATGAGGCGAGGGCCAAATATCATGAGTTTCAGCGGAGAGGCAAAACCGGGATTTATCAGGGACTCACCTTCTGGTCGCCGAATATTAACATTTTTCGCGATCCCCGGTGGGGAAGAGGTCATGAAACCTATGGCGAGGACCCATATCTTACCGGAAGGATGGGTTTGCAGTTCGTAAAAGGTCTGCAGGGCGATGATCCGAAATACCTCAAGGTTGTTGCAACTGCCAAACACTATGCTGTGCATTCCGGACCTGAGCCCTTGCGTCATTCTTTCAATGCAAAGGTCAGTGAGGTTGATCTCAGGGAAACTTATCTTCCTGCTTTCAGGACACTCGTTAAGGATGCCGGAGTTTATTCAGTAATGGGAGCCTATAATATGTTCAGGGATTTTCCGTGCTGCGCCAACCCGATCCTCTATGGCATACTGAGGAATGAATGGGGATTTAAAGGTTATATTGTGTCGGACTGCTGGGCCGTTTCTGATTTCTGGAAATTCCAGAAATTCTCGAAGGATGCTGCTGAATCAGCAGCAGCTGCAGTAAAGGCCGGCACAGACCTTGAATGCGGTGTCGATTATAAGCAGCTGATGACTGCAGTCGAAAGAGGGCTGCTTACAGAAGCTGATATTGATGTGGCAGTCAGAAGGATTTTCACTGCAAGGTTTAAACTTGGAATGTTCGATCCCGACAACATAGTTCCCTATGCCCAGATCCCTTACTTCGTTAACTGTTCAGATTACAATAATACCATAGCAAGGAATGCAGCACAGAAATCGATTGTGCTTCTGAAAAACCAGGGAAATATTCTTCCGCTTCAAAAAGACATTAAAACTATTGCTGTTATTGGACCTAATGCTGACAATTTCGAATCCCTGGTTGGCAACTATAATGGTATTTCGAAAAATCCTGTTACGATTCTGGAAGGGATCACAGGAAAAGTCACACCACAGACAAAGGTTATATTCGCCGAGGGCAGCGATCTGGCTGAGGGCGTTCACAATCTGACAGTGATCCCGTCGAGATATCTTCAGACTTCTGACGGGCGACAGGGGGCTTATGGTGAATACTTCAATAACAGGGACATGAAAGGAGAACCTGCATTTACAAGGATTGATGATCAGATCAATTTCTACTGGGAGCATCTTTCACCCCGCGTTGATCTTCCGGATGATGATTTTGGCGTAAAATGGACCACTTATCTCATTGCGCCTGAATCAGGCACTTATGCTCTTGGAAGCTGGGGTTCCTCATTTTATGAGATCTACCTTGACGGGAAAAAAGTCATTTCTGAGAGAAATGAGCATCATGCTTTTCATAAGGAGTATTCAGCAAGCCTCGAGGCAGGGAAGAAATATAAAATAGAGGTTATATATAAAAACTATGCAGGTGATGCTGACATGAAATTATTATGGGCTCCTCCGCGGCCGGGTATGGCTGATGCAGCAGTTAAGGCTGCAAAGGAGGCTGATGTAGTAGTACTGGTGCTAGGGTTATCACAAAGGCTCGAAGGCGAAGAGATGCCAATCAAAACAGAAGGGTTTCTCGGGGGAGACCGTACAAATCTCAACCTTCCTGCGGTTCAGGAAAGGCTTCTTGAGGCAATCACTGCGACAGGAAAACCTGTTGTTGTGGTTCTTACAAATGGCGGAGCTTTATCTGTTAACAGAGCTCAGGAAAAGGCCTCTGCAGTTATTCTGGCAGGTTACGGAGGTCAGCAGGGCGGCAATGCTGTCGCAGATGTTCTCTTTGGAGATTATAATCCTGCTGGCAGGCTTCCTGTAACATACTATAAATCTGTTGAACAGATACCTGCTTTTGAGAATTACGACATGGCAGGCAAGACATACAGATTCTTTACGCAGGAACCTCTTTATCCTTTTGGATATGGCTTGAGTTATACCACTTTCAGTTATAGTGATCTGTCAGTCCCGGCAAGTATTACTGCAGGAGAAAAGGTTAAGGTAAAAGTGACAGTAACAAATACCGGAAAGATGTACGGAGAAGAGGTGGTTCAGCTCTACCTTACTGATGAAAAAGCCTCTACTCCACGACCTTTACGTCAGCTTGAAGGATTCACGAGGATTTCTCTTAAGCCTGGTGAGAGCAAAGATGTCGAGATAGATCTGGATCCTCGTCAGTTCTCATTAATCAACAGCAAGGATAAAAGGGTCATTGAGCCGGGATATTTCACAATTTCAGTGGGAGGAAAACAACCGGGTTTCAAAGGATATCTCGATCCTCAGTTCACCCAGGTGCTGACAGGCAGGTTAAGGCTTACAGGGAAAGAGGTACCTGTGGAAAACTAGGAGAAAGTCTTCTAATCAACCACCTCCCCCCGGCAAAAAGTCGGGGTGGTTTAGTTTTGGATCTCTTATGCTATTCTTTATTTGTTTTTCAGCTTATTCAAAAGCCAGTTATTCAGTATTTCAACCTGTTCTGGGAAAGTCCAGTGCCCGGTCTCCTGGTAGATTGTGAGTTCCTTTGGAGCTGTTATTACATTATATGCGGAATACATTGATGTAGGAGGACAGGTTATATCATTGTAACCCCAGGTATAATAGCCGGGTATAGCCACTCTGCGTGCAAAATTCACGACATCATAATAACCAAGTGTTTCAACCTCTCCGGGCTTTGGTTCGCTGTTCCTGAAATAATGAGGCCATCCGCCAGCCCTTTTGTTCAGATATCCTGTATGATCGCATAACGCCGGATACAATGCTGCCATATACTTAATCCTTTTATCAAGACCTGCCGTCACAATTGTAAGTGCTCCTCCCTGGCTGCCCCCGGTTACCGAAACATCAGTCCCATTGAATTCAGGCAGTGTATAAATAAAATCAACAGCCTTGACGCATCCCAGGTATACCCTTTTATAATAATGTGTATTCCTGTCGTTCATCTTAACTGAATTGTAGCCATTCAGCGCTCCTGCGCCAAGATCAAGATATACCTGAGGATCAAGATTTACAGGCACTCCGTGGATCCCTATTTCGAGTGTGATGAATCCCATTCCTGCCGTCCTTGAATCACCGGCATATGGACGCACTCCTGCACCCGGAACCCTTAGTATTGCCGGATATTTTCCGGGTTTCTTAGGCACAGCCAGTATTCCGTAGATCCTCGATCCGACGATCTCATTCTGAAAGCTTATATGATAAACATTTGCTTCACTCGTACATCTTTCCGGCATCAGCGTAAGCTTCGGATCGAGATTGATCTTTCTTGCTTCAGCAATGGCATTCGTCCAGAACGAATCGAAATCAGCAGGATCCTTTACAGTAGGCTGTATTTTATCAGGTTCAAATCCTGCAGTGGCAAGTCCTTCATACCTTTTGCCATCGACAACTGCCCATACCCTTACCCTGTAGAAACCAGGGACCTTCATTTTTCCTGATAATTCCAATGTGCCGGTTTTTAACACTACCCCTTCTTTTTTAATGTCGGGCAGCATTTCAGGTCCTGCCTCATAATCAACTGCGACATTTTCAAGCAGGCTTCCGTATTTGAATACCTGAACAGTAAATTTTGCCTCTTCAGTAATTTTATATGTCCAGTCTTTATGATCCGTCGAAACGAGAACCTTTATCAGGCCGGTACCTGCCTGAGATAATCCGTTGATACATAGTGACGCCAAAATGAATGGCAGTAGAATTCTTAATGTTCTGGTTTTCATGTTCTGATTGGTTTAAGTGTTTCTTTAGTCCCGTACTATATCAAATTTAACCATTTTTTTCCCTATTATCAATGATTTAATAGGCAGTCTCATTTGATTAATTATTTTTACCATAAAATACAGACTATGGATCAAGAAAGCCATCTGCTTCAAAAGAGGGTAAATCTTTTCGATGGTGTCTCAATGGTTGCCGGAGCGATGATAGGCTCAGGGATCTTCATTGTAAGCGCTGATATTGCCAGGAGCGTCGGCTCGCCCGGATGGCTGATGGCAGTGTGGCTGATAACAGCCCTGATAACAATAATCGGTGCCCTGAGCTATGGAGAACTTGCTGCAATGATGCCTAGTGTCGGAGGGCAGTATGTTTATCTTAGGGAATCATACCACCCTCTTATTGGCTTCCTGTTCGGATGGACAACTTTTCTTGTAATTCAATGCGGTTCAATTGCAGCTGTGGCTGTTGGTTTTGCCAAATTCAGCGGCGTCATTTTTCCCTGGATCTCCGAAACAAATATTCTTATACATCTGGGTGTAATTAAAATTACCACTACCCAGGCAATTGCCATCGGGCTCATAGTTTTCCTTACATGGTTAAACACAAGGGGCATAGTAACGGGCAAGGTAGTTCTCAACATTTTCTCCTCCACCAAGGTAATCGCATTACTCGGGTTCATAATCGTCGGATTGCTGGTGACAAAGGGAGTAAATTCATTTGAAGTCAATAAGGAAGCATTCTGGCAGGCAAGCAGGATAGGGGAGGGAAACCAGGTGATCCCCATAGCAGGATTTGCTCTCGTGGCTGCAATAGGGACCGCCCTCGTCGGATCACTTTTTTCTGCGGATGCCTGGTATAATATCACATATATTTCCGGCGAGGTTATTAACCCTAAAAGAAATGTTCCGCTTAGCCTGCTCTTTGGATCACTGCTTGTAATGACTCTTTACATGCTCGCAAATTTTGTGTATATAAGAATTCTTCCGCTTCATGGCTCCCCTGATGGTGCAGATGTTCTGGCAAGGGGAATCCAGTTTGCAACTGACGACAGGGTTGCTACTTCTGCAATGAGCGTTGTAACCGGCGAATATGCAGCAGTGATAATGGCGGTCTTTATTATGATCAGTACTTTCGGCTGCAATCATATCATGATACTTGCCGGACCAAGGGTATACTATGCAATGGCTAAGGACGGGCTGTTCTTTAAGAAAGTAGGGCAACTCAACAATAAAAATGTTCCTGCATTCGCCCTTATAGTACAGGGTATATGGTCAATATTGCTCTGCCTGTCAGGAACCTACAGCGACCTGCTTGATTATGTGATCTTTGCGGTACTTCTCTTCTTCACGCTAACCATACTTGCTATTTTTATTCTGCGAAGGAAGCGACCCGATATTCCACGGCCGTACAAGGCATTCGGATATCCTGTAATCCCTGCCATATATATTCTCACTACCCTTGCAATTATGGTAATACTGCTGATATATAAACCGAATTATACCTTCCCGGGACTGGGAATAGTACTTCTGGGAATTCCTGTATTTTATCTCTGGAAGAAATTTAATAAGGGTGCAACGGCGTAACGGCACAACGGCGCAATGGCACAACGGCGCAACGACACAACGGCTTTGCTGGCGCCGTCCCGATAGTTATCGGGATGTAATCGGAGCCAACTGACAAGTTCAAACTGAAACCTGATTATCAATGTCTTTATTGCTTTAATAGGTAACCAATTACATCATGAAAAAAATCCTTTTTATCATCTCATTTGTATCCATCCTCTTCTATGGGTGCACCACTAAAAATTCTTCTGACCAGTCAGTTGAATTTGGAATAATCCCGAATCCCTCTGCAGAGATCACCGATGGTTCTGTTGTACAGGGATGGACTTTCGACGCCAGAGCAAGAAACGTTATCCATTTCTACGACAACGTTGCACATCATGGAACAAAAAGTCTGTTCGTAAAAGCCGACAGGTTTGCAGCAGGAAGATGGTCTGCTAAAGTTCTTCTGAAACCTTATTCCAAATACAGATTTACCGGGTGGATTAAAACTGAGAACCTTGTTTCTGCAACAGGCAAAGGTGCCGGCTTCAGAATGGATGGACTTGATGTGGAAGCCAGTGGTTTCCAGGGAACTAACGACTGGACCCCTGTCACATATGAATTTGAGACAGGAAATGATGACTGTGTAACAATTGCCTGTGTGCTTGATCTTGAAAGAAATGCTAAAGGGAGGGCCTGGTTCGACGATATGAAGATAGAGTATATCTCGTCTGAAAAGATCGTTACTGCAGTTTCTGTAAATATGGAATCAAAAGCAGAACCAATGCCTGTGTATATTTACGGACAGTTTATTGAGCATCTGGGTCGCTGCATCTATGGCGGTATATGGGCTGAGATGATCGAAGACCGGAAGTTCTGGTTTGTTCCCGGTACCAGAGAATCGGTGTGGAGAGTCTCAGGCGAGGCGAAGCTTCTCTCTATGGACGCAAAAGAGCCTTTTACGGGAGTACAAACTCCGGTACTTTCTGCAGAAGCTGGCAAAAAGGCGATTCTCGTACAGGAAAACCTGGGTCTTAAAGAGAACCTTGAATATAACGGACGAATAGTCCTTAAGGCAACATCTGGTATTGAAAAGGCGATAGTGACAATTAAATGGGAGGATAAAAGCGAAGTTTTGGATATCAGTAACCTTACAAACAAGTATGCAACCTATCCGTTTTCCTTCCGGTCAGTATCTCTGGTTCATGATGCGGTTTTATCAATCGAACCAGTGGGTAATGGAAAACTCTGGATCGGCACGGTGTCGCTGATGCCGTCGGATAATATAGAGGGTTTCAGATCGGATGTCATGGCTCTTCTGAAGGAGCTTAACTCGCCGGTTTACAGATGGCCTGGCGGGAATTTTGTCAGTGGCTATGACTGGCGCGACGGCATTGGTGACCGTGATAAGAGGCCCCCCAGAAAAAATCCTGCATGGCAGGGGGTTGAGGCAAACGATGTGGGGATTCATGAATTTATGAGATTCTGTGAACTTCTGAATACAGAGCCATATATAGCTGTGAATGCCGGTTTGGGCAATTCAGACGAGGCAATGGCAGAAGTGCAATATACAAACAGCGATGAAAGTACGCCGATGGGCAAGCTTCGTGCTGCTAACGGCCATCCTGAACCATGGGGTGTGAAATGGTGGTCGATTGGGAACGAAATGTACGGCAACTGGCAGCTCGGATTTATGTCGACTGAACAATTTGTGGCAAAAAATAACGATTTTGCAGACAGGATGAGGTCGGTAGATCCTTCGATAAAGCTTATTGCAGTCGGCGATCTTGGCGACTGGGATAAAATGGTCCTTGCAAATTGCTCCGACAAAATGGATTATATAAGCGAACATTTCTACAAGCAGGACTATCATGGTGGCGGAATTATGACACATGTCAACCAGATCCCGGATGCAATAAGGGAAAAGGCAGTTGCGCACAGGGAATACCGAAAGACTATTCCTGCCCTTAATGGAAAAGATATCAGGATCTGCATGGACGAGTGGAATTACTGGTATGGGCCTCATATTTACGGAGAGCTGGGAACCAGGTATTTTTATAGGGATGCAATGGGGATTGCTGCCGGACTTAATGAATTTTCAAAGAGCAGCGACATAATTTTTATGGCTAACTATGCCCAGACTGTAAATGTTATAGGATGCATAAAAACGAACACCACACATTCGGTATTTGATGCAACAGGGCAGGTCCTGAAACTCTACCGCCAGAAGTTCGGCATTATCCCGGTTGAGCTGGGCGGAGAGCTCCGTCCGCTTGACATAGGTGCCACTCTCACCGCGGGAGGAGATACCCTTACTCTCTCAGTTGTAAACCCTACATGGGAAACGGTTCAGTTCCCTCTGTCTGTTTCAGGTGCTGATGTTGCCGGAAGTGCAGAGATATGGCGTGTAGTTGCTCCGGATGTTATGTCTACAAATGAACCTGGCAGGGAACCGGTCGTAACAATCTCTGGTCCTGAGTCTCTGTCGTTCGGAGGAGAATTATCTGTTGGTCCGGCAAGCATTACGATTTTCAGGATTCCTTTAGGTGTAAAGTAAGTATCAGTATATTGGAAATTGAAAGGGAGAGGGGGAGAAAGGGAGAGGGGGAGAAATGTTTGAGACCGGGAGAATATCTTTGCGCCCTTTGCGGTTAACGGATTTTAGTTTATAATGTTACCGGAAGATTTTATAAAACGGCTCGACAGCCAGAAATATATTGATAAGGAGGCTCTTCTGAAAGCACTTGAAGAACCTTCCCCTGTGAGCATTCGTACAAACCCGGCAAAGTGGGAAAAGAAGACCTGCTGATTCCGGGCAGGTTGAATGGTGTGACAATGGTTATTATCTTTCATCCCGGCCTTCATATACTCTGGATCCGCTCTATCACTCGGGTTGCTACTACCCGCAGGAGGCTTCCAGTATGTTTATTGAACAGGCATTTAAACAAGTATGTAAATCAGTCTCCGGTTTAAAGGTTCTCGATCTTTGCGGCGCCCCCGGCGGAAAGAGTACTCATCTTTCGCAGCTTATCGGTGCTGATGGCCTGCTTGTCGCAAATGAAGTAATCAGATCAAGAGCCCTGATTCTTGGCGAGACTCTTACGAAGTGGGGTAACAGTAACTTTCTTGTCACACAGAGTGACCCTGCACAGTTTTCAGCTATAGGTGAATTCTTTGATCTTATAGTGGTTGATGCGCCCTGTTCCGGCGAAGGCATGTTCAGAACTGATGTGGCAACAAATGAATGGTCGGTTCAAAACGCCAGCCATTGTTCAGAACGCCAGAAGAGAATTGTGATGGATGTCTGGCCTGCCCTCAGGGATGGAGGGGTGATGGTTTACAGCACCTGCACTTTCAATCCGGAGGAGAACGAGAAGAATATTAACTGGTTGATCGGTAAAAATGCTGCAGAGACTGTTCGACTTGATATCTCAGGATATAAAGGTATAACCGAGATTGAACTCAACGGCATTTTTGGCTACGGATTTTATCCCGGCAAAACAAGAGGTGAAGGTTTTTTTCTTTCAGTTATACGAAAATTAAAAGGCGGTGAGAGTAAAACTTTCAGAATTCATAAACAGAAGGAGTTAATCCCAACTAAAATTGATATTGACACAGCCGTAAGCTGGTCTCATTTTCAGGTTGATCGATTAATGAGGCGAGGCGATGAGGTAATAGCCTTGCCCTGCAGTATGGAGAATTATCTTCAGCTATTTCACTCTTTGACTGTGGTCAGGGCAGGAACAAGGATATTTACTGTCAAAAAGAATGACTATCTGCCTTCACATGAACTTGCGAGCTCGGTTTTTATACGAAAAGGTGCTTTTCCTGAACATGAGACTGACCTTAATACTTCACTCGCATACCTGAAAAGGAATAATTTGAATCTCAAACTGCAAAACAGAGGATGGAATCTAATAACTTACAATGGCATTAATCTCGGATTTGTAAACAATATAGGGAACAGGCTCAATAACTACTTTCCGGTTGAGTGGCGTATCAGAATGGATCTGCCCCAGGCTGGGAATGATAACCTAATCAAGTGGGAAATTTATGACAAAGGCAACACGTGAATTCCAGATATTTGCAAAGCCTGTAGGCCCTTTGTGCAACCTCAGGTGCAGTTACTGCTATTACCTCGGAAAAAAGAGTCTCTATAAAGGAAAGGATCAGTATCTTATGCCTGATGATATCCTCGAAAAGTATATAGTTCAGCATATTGAGGCTACAACTGACAGCCAGATAGTCTTTTCATGGCACGGAGGTGAGCCGCTTATGGCCGGAATTGATTTTTTCAGGAAAGTCCTTTGTTTACAAAAGAAGCATCAGCCTTTGGGTTCAGAAATCTTTAATGGCATCCAGACCAATGGGACTCTTATAAATGCTGAGTGGGCCAGGTTCCTTACTGCAAATGGATTCATTGTGGGCATTAGTATTGATGGACCTGCTGAAGTGCATAACTGGCATCGCAAGGCTCAGAACTATGAGGGGACTTTCGGGCGGGTGATAATAGGTTATGAGCTGCTTCGCAAGCATGGCCTCCTCCCGGAAGTGCTTTGCGTTGTAAATGCCGAGAATGTAAAACACCCTGAAGCTGTCTATGACCTTTTCAGGAAAATCGGGGCTGAGTTCATAACTTTTATCCCCCTGGTTGAGCCGGAGCCATTCTCTGCTAAGGGTGTCAGCAGCAGATCAGTTCCATCGAAGGAATTTGGCTTATTCCTGAGTGCCGTTTTTGACGAGTGGGTTGAGAAGGATATAGGAAGAGTCAAGATCCAGATCTTTGAAGAGGCAGCAAGGACGGCATTCAATCAGGATCATTCTCTTTGCATATTCAGGGTCAACTGCGGAGTTGTGCCGGTTGTCGAACATAACGGCGATTTTTATTCATGCGATCATTATGTCAGCAATGACTATCTTATTGGGAATATCAGGGATCATTCTGTGGCAGAGATGCTCGACAGCAGTTTTCAGAAAGCATTCGGAGAAGCCAAATCGCTCACCCTGCCACGTTATTGCCTGGAGTGTGAAGTGAAGAGCATGTGTAATGGCGAATGTCCGAAGAACAGATTCATCACAACACCTGACGGTGAGCCGGGATTAAACTATCTGTGCAGCGGCTATAAACATTTCTTTAAGCACTGCCAGCCATTCGTGGATTCAATAAGGGAGGCCTGGCTCAGGAAGCAATAAAAAAATTACCACGGTCCCTATAGCAATGTAGTTCTTCAGTATTTCGGTAACAGATTTTATAAATTTGGAATGCTCCTAATTTATGCGAAGTCTCTCCTCCTTTTGAAGGAGGAGTACCCCGAAGCGAATGCGAAGGGGGGAGGTGGTTGATTGGTTAAATAATTAACATTATGTATTTTAGTTATTATTTCTAATCAACCACCCCGGCCATCCTCTACGTCGGCTGGCCCCCCTCTTCAAAGGAGGGGAGAATTCGTAATGTAAACAGCTACATCAAATGTGAAGAATTACATAGTGATCGAGACCGTGGTAAATTCTTTTGGTTTTATTTCAATTTTTCCTTAAAGAACGCTATTGTCCTTCCCCAGGCAAGTTTTGCTGCCTGTTCGTTATAGCGTTCGGCATTTGAGTCGTTGTTAAAGGCATGACCGGCCCCTTCGTACATAAAGATCTGGTACTCCTTGTTATTCTTTTTAAGGGCCTCTTCAAAAGCAGGTATTCCTGCATTTATTCTTTCATCATTTCCAGCGTAGTGAGCCATAACCGGGGCTTTGATTCTGGCGACATCCTCAGGTTTAGGCACTGAACCATAGTAAGGAACTGCAGCATCAAGGTCGGGTGAATTGACAGCAACCTGATTGGTCATTGCCCCTCCCCAGCAAAATCCTGTACATCCAACCTTACCTGTCGATTTTGGATTAGTCTCAAGGTACTTAACGGCAGCAACGAAATTTTTTGTGGTCTGCTCCGGCACCAGCTTCTGAAACAGCTGTCCTACATTGCTGATGTCCTCAGGTGTGCCTCCTACAGGAGAAAGGGCATCAGGTGCCAGGGCAAGAAAACCCTCTCTTGCCATTCTTCTTGTAACCTCCTGAATATGCGGTACTAATCCCCTGTTTTCGTGGATCACGATAACTGCAGGGAACTTCTTCCCTTTCTTTGGCATTGCCATGAATGCTCTCATATCGCCGGTTTCTCCGGGATACTTTATAAATTCAGTTACAAGATCACTGTTATCCTGCAGACCTGAGGCTGCCCTGATTGAATTATCTTCCAGGGCAGGAAGCAAGGCAACAGCAGCAGCAGAGCTGCCGGCAACCATTGCAAGCTTTCTAAGGAACTCCCGGCGGTCTGTCCGGCCTTTCCTGTAATCGTCATAAAGATTTGTAATTTCTTTGTTCATAATGGAGTTATTTATATGTTAATTTGCTGATAGTTTTGTGGCTGGGTTCTTTTTTAAAATGTTAAAATGTGATAAATATTAAGCATCAAGATACAAAAATCCGGTAAGCAAAGCAAAATTCATTTTTTCTTATTATTTGAAGACATGACACAGGGTACAGATATTATTAATATCATAACAGGGTTATTCTGATGTATCGCGATATCTCAGGAGTGATACTTGCCGGCGGTACCAGCAGAAGAATGGGGGGGATAACAAAGGCTAATATTGAGATAGGAGGAAAGACAATAATTTCAAGGATGCTTGATGTTATTACTCCACTGTTCGGGGAGATCATTATTGTGACAAATTCTCCTGAAGAGTTTCCCTCTCTTAAAAATCACACTATTGTAGGTGACAAGTTCATAAAGACTGGTCCCCTGGGCGGAATTCATGCGGCATTATCTGCCACACCGGCAAAAGCTTTGTTTGTTTTTGCCGGGGATATGCCCTTAATCGAAAAGAATATAATTGAAAGAATGGCTGCCAGATACATTGAAACTGACTGTGATATCCTGATCCCGCGGATAAGTAATTACATCGAACCCCTCCATTCAATTTACAACAGTTCTATTCTTCCGCTTGTAGAAAAATATCTTGAAGGCACTAAAGACTTTGCTGTAAGGGAATTCATAAAGCAAACCAGGGTTGAATTCCTGGTCTTTGATCCTGCTGAAGAAAACCTCAATGCCTTTTCAAACATAAATACTGCGGAAGATCTGAAACGGATTAACAGCATCATGGGATATTATTGATCAGCATCAGGGCAATAGCACAGCCAGGACTGTATCAATCTTAATTCTTATAAATATTTTTTATTAACTTTAGATCTTCTAACTAGCCTGACTTATGAAGAAATTATCCTTTTTAATAATTATGCTGGCCCTGGCTGTATCAGCCTGTAAGAGGTACAGCAAATACGAAGATGTTGCTTTCACCGAAAAAGAGCCGCGCGACTGGGAGAATCCTGAAATGTTCAATCAGAACAGGGAAGAGCCGCATACTACAATAATCAGCTATCGTGATGAGCAGAGTGCCCTCGAAGCAATAAAAGCTAATTCTCCTGACTATCAGTCTCTTGACGGCACCTGGAAGTTTAACTGGGTTAAGTCTCCCGATCAGCGCCCATTCTGGTTCTTTAAGGATGACTATGATACCCGCGACTGGGATGAAATTGAAGTGCCGTCGAACTGGCAGAGAAAAGGCTATGATATCCCTCTTTATGTGAATATCGGGTATCCTTTCAAAATGAACCCTCCCTATATTCATCACGAGTGGAACCCGGTAGGTTCATATAAGAGAACGTTTAAAGTTCCTTCCGACTGGAAAGGGAAAGAGATTTTCCTTCATTTCGGTGCAGTGAGTTCAGCGTTCTATGTCTGGGTAAATGAGCAGCTTGTAGGCTACAGCGAAGACAGTAAGGTGCCCGCAGAATTCAATATTACCAAATATCTCAAACGCGGGAAAAATTCAATATCAGTTGAAGTATACAGATGGAGCGATGGAAGTTATCTCGAGGATCAGGACTTCTGGAGGCTCAGCGGGATACAAAGGACCGTATTTCTTCATGCCCGCCCGAAGACTTTCATACGGGACTATTTTGTCAAAGGCGATCTTATAAATGAGTATAAAGACGGCCTTCTGAGTCTGGATGTGGAACTTAAAAACCTAAGCGGTTCCAAAAATGAAATGACTGTTGAGACTTCATTATTTGATGAAGGCAAAGAGATATTCTCAGATTCAAAAAATGTACCGGTCGCAGAAAGCAAAGAATCTGTAAGCTTTAGCAAGAGCTTTCCTGACATAGAAAAATGGTCGGCTGAATCGCCAAAACTATATTCTCTCGTTATAAACCTGAAAAATGCCGATGGAACGACAGTTGAGTGTGTAAGTTCAAAGATAGGATTCCGTAAGGTGGAGATCGTTAATTCCCAGCTTCTTGTTAACGGTGTGGCAATTCTTCTCAAAGGGACTAATATGCACGAGCACAATGATGTAACCGGGCATGTGATTGATGAAGCAACAATCCTCAAGGATATCCGGGTAATGAAGAGCAATAATATCAATGCTGTACGAACTTCGCATTACCCTCAGCAGGAATTATGGTACGAGATGTGTGACCTTTATGGTCTGTATCTTGTTGACGAGGCAGATATTGAATCGCATGGCGTAGGTTATAACAAGGATCGTACCCTTGCCGATAAGCCGGAATGGGCAGCAGCTCATCTCGACAGGATGCAAAGGATGGTTGAAAGAGATAAAAACCACCCTTCTGTAATAATCTGGTCACTCGGAAATGAAGCGGGTGATGGACACAATATGCTGAACGGATATAAATGGATCAAAGGCAGGGACAATACCCGCATGGTTCAGTATGAGAGGGCTGAAAAGGAGACAAACGCCCCGGAGCGTCATACCGACATTGTATGTCCGATGTATGCCAGAATAGAGGAAATTGAAGCTTATGCAAATGATGAGAAGAACGACAGACCATTGATATTGTGCGAATATGCCCATGCTATGGGAAACTCAACAGGTAACCTCCAGGATTACTGGGATGTTATTGAAAAGTATCCGAAGCTTCAGGGAGGATTCGTATGGGACTGGGTTGACCAGGGATTGCTCGAGAAGGATGAGAATGGAGAGACCTACTGGACATACGGTGGCGACTATGGTGAAGAGGGGATGCCAAGCGACGGCAATTTCTGCCATAATGGTCTGACCTGGCCTGACAGGACGCCGAAGCCGGGACTTTCGGAGGTGAAAAGGGTCTACCAGTACGTCGGCTTTACTCCTGTAAGCCTGAACGGCGAAGAAGGCGCTCTGGTCAAAATCGCGAATAAGTATGATTTTACAAACCTGGCTGAATTCATACTTGAATGGGAGTTGGTATCCGATGGCAAAATTGTCCAGTCAGGAAAGGTGCCATTACCCGACTTTAAGCCAAAAGCCGAACTGGCTGTAATGCTGCCCGTTGAAAAGTTCGAACCTGCTCCCGGTTCAGAGTACTTCCTGAATATAAGGGCAAGAAGGAGCGATGAATGGAACCTTGTGCCGGCGGATCACATCTATGCAGCCGCCCAGTTTAAATATGCTGAGGGAAAAGCCGTTGCACCATCGGCCGACGGATTGGCCGCTCTTCAGACAAAAACAGAGGGAAAAAACCTTGAAGTTGCCGGAAACGAAATGAAGCTTGTTTTTAATCTTGTCAGCGGAAGACTGGAATCATACAATTATAAAGGCAAGGAGATATTCAGGAAGGGACCTGAACCTGATTTCTGGAGGCCTCCCACCGATAATGACTATGGCTATGACATGGACATGAAGCTTGGAGTATGGAAAAAGGCCGGGGAAAGGACAAGGGTGACAAAGGCTGCTATAAACCAGCCGGAACTCGGAAAGGTTGAGGTTACATTCACTTATGATATACTGGATACAGAGGACACTAAGATTGCCGGTTACGCATCGACATACACAGTTTATGGAACGGGCGACGTTGTAATTAAGAACCAGTTCTCAAAACTCTCTGATGGAATCCCGGAGATCCCGAGGATGGGAATGCAGATGCAGCTTCCAGAGGAATTCTCCAACCTCCTGTGGCTCGGAAGAGGTCCTCACGAAAACTATACTGACAGGAAGACAGCTGCAGACGTAGGCCTTTACGAGAGTTCAGTGGCTGAACAGTATGTGCCTTACACCCGTCCGCAGGAGAATGGGTATAAAACAGATACCAGATGGCTTTCGCTTACCGATGATAACGGTACTGGTGTGCTTGTTACAGGAAATCCCCTTATATGCTTTGCCTCCCTAAACAACATCCATGATGATTTTGAATCGCCGGGAAAACTGTCGCAATACAGGAAGGATGCAAAAACAGCAAATACTCATACAATTGATGTCAAACCCCGCGATTTTGTCAATCTGAATGTAGACCTTGGGCAGATGGGAGTTGGCGGCGATAATTCATGGGGCGCACCAATACATCCACAGTACAGGCTTCTCGACAAAAAATACGAATACTCTTTCAGGATAAGACCTGTGGTAAAGGATGATGATGTACTTAAGCTGGCAAAGGAGAGGTTCTAGAAGAGGTTGAAAAGGGTTGAAAAGGGTTTAAGAGGGTTGAATTTCAACCCCCTTCAACCCCCTTCAACTCCCTTCAACCCTCTATCAACCCCATCAATCCTAATATTTAAGTTCTATCGTCAACACCTCCTTTTCACCGGTAAGGACATTGCTTACATCATAAACAAGCTGGCCGGTGAACTTTCTGCTGACTACCACCCGGGTAACTGAATTGGCCGCCAATGTGACAGATGCCGGAGCATCCTTTGGGCCATTGACAAGGTAGAATGGTATATCCGATATATTTGTTACTTCGAAGTAGATGTTTTTGTCATTCTGATAATATGGTTTGGCAACTGATATGCACTTGTTAACGAATGGTCTGGCAAACTCTTCCTTCCCGGCAAGATTGTCGCGAAACCATACGAGAGTCCGGCCTGCAAACATTGCCTCTTTCAGGGCATCATGACTTCTCTCCTTTGCCAGAACGAGAGTCATCGGCCTGTGTGTAGTTGACTGTGCAGGATATGATTCACTAATAACTCCATGAACATCACTATTCCCGAGCATTGTGAGTTTATGCTGGTTGCACCAGCTGAAAACAAGAGGGTAATATTCTGAACCATTGTAATATTCTATCCCATGCAGCCATCCGTTCTTAAGAAGACGCTGATGTATATCATACATCCGTGGTATTCCGTCGGGCTGCTGCGATTTCCATCCCGGATGGTTCCACTGAAGAAATGCACCCTGCTTTATCGCAGCTTCAAAGGAATCCCAGACAGAATCTTTTGCGATCAATGATGCATCCTTGATGAACAGAGCGTTGAAGTGTCCCGGGGGCATTTTTCTTGTTATCTCTGTTCCATGTACAAGGATTAAATTCCTTTCTTTTGCATAGGACTCTCCAATCTTCCATGCTGCATTATGATCGACAGGAACGAAATCTTTCTTTGGAGTATATTCCAAATGATCAGTAATGGCTATTGCGTCGAGACCATCCCTCAGAGCTTCATCAATTCTGACTGTAGGCCATACATTTCCATCAGAAAAGACAGAATGCAAGTGAAAATCGCATTTCAGTGTCACATATCCCGGAAGATCAGGAAGATTGATTATTCTTCTCTGCGCGGAGGCTGCATTCATAAGAAACATTCCTCCCAATGCAATAATTATCAGCTTTTTCATATATCGAAGTTAAAATTCAAATTTTCAAATTTTCAAATTGCCAAATTTTCAAATTTTTTCATAAAAATATGCCATTTTCTGATCCGCATCATCCCAGGTATATATTTTTTTATCCCTGTTTATGTGGTAAAAATTAAGCAAGGCAAAATCACCTGCACACATTGTAGTATGAACAAAGAGGAAGAGTGAAAGGCTCCATTTCCATAAGCCCGGCAGAAGAATGATAAGAAGTGCTGAAGTTACACTGATCACTATGAAAGGCATATAGGCCACAATTTTAAACTGTGCAGGGGATGCTACATACCTGTGTGCTGTGACATAGAAAAGAAACTGCTTCATGTCCATGCCAACTCTGATTCTTCTTGCCCCTGACAGCCAATAGGGTAATATATGAAGAAATTCATGTACCGGAATTGCCAGAACTGGTAATACAACAGATCCAAGCAAGGAGTGAATGAAGATTTTGTCAGGTGGAAAGCCTCCGGACAGATAAATTCTTATCCTGATAGCGAGCAGAAAAAGAAATATGCATAAACACCAGTATGACACTATCAGCGAAGATTTTTTTTTCAGATACTCCAGAACGAATGAAATAACATCGTGATACGAGATAGCTGCAATCTGTCTGAATTTTGTCTCATCATCAAGATCTTCAACCTTGAATGTCATATTACACCATTTTTCCAAATTTACCCATTTAAGAGATCATTCCAAACGATAGTTAATTTCAATGGCAATAAAATGAAATTCAGGGCGAGTCTCAATATTCTTTCTGGCCCATAATTTGATACCTTTGTGGAAAGATAGTGTCTGTGAAGCTGAATTTTTTAATACTGGTGTTTTTGCTGCTGTCAGTCTGCCTTTCCGGACAGCAGGATACTCTTAAGTATAAAGCAGATTCAGTGCCGGGAAAGGTTTATCTTCTGCAAAAAGTTGAGAGAGGAGGGGAGACGCTTCCGGAAGTGGAGATCAGAGAGGTAACAGTTTTTGCGAAACCGCGGAGCAGGACTGCCAGGAAAAGCGAATACAGGCAGCACGAAAGACTGATTTACAATATCAAGAGGGTCTATCCTTACGCATTGATGGTTCGGGCGAAGCTTGAAAGTGTAAATGAAGAATTAAAGATGATTGAAAGTGAAAAGGAGAGGAAAAACTATATTAAAAATGTTGAAAAGGATGTATTTGGTGAGTATGAAGACGATATGCGGCAAATGACGATGACCCAGGGAAAAATTCTTATTAAACTGATTGACAGGGAAACTCAGAATACCTCGTATGAACTGATAAAGGAGTACAGGGGAAAATTCTCAGCAGCATTCTGGCAGAGTATCGCGCGAATTTTCGGCACAAACCTGAAGGCAGAGTATGACCCTCTTGGAGAGGATGCCCTTATTGAATCAATAATAATGGAAATTGACGCTGGCCGCTTATAAGTTTTCTCCCCCTCTCCCAATCTCCCCCTCTCCCATTCTCCCATTCTCCCATTCTCCCATTCTCCCCCTCTCTTATTCAGACTCCCTGCCCTTTCATAATAATCCAGAGTGTATGGAAGGCTATCCTGAGATCAAACCAGAGCGACCTGTTCTCAAGGTAATAAATGTCGTATTTCAGCCTCTCGATCATCTCTTCCACATTTGTGGCATAGCCATATTTTACCTGTCCCCAGGAGGTGATCCCCGGCTTAATTGTATGCAGTCGTTTATATTCAGGAGCCTTTAACACGATTTTTTCAATAAAAAATTCTTGTTCCGGCCTGGGTCCGACAATCGACATTTCCCCTTTCAGGACATTGAAAAAATTAGGGATCTCGTCGAATTTGTGTTTTCGCATGAAGCGGCCGACGGGGCTTATTCTCCTGTCCTCCTTTCCTGAAAGAAGAGGTATTCCCTCCTCAGTGCCATGGTACATCGACCTGAATTTATATATCCTGAACGGTTTTCCTGATTTTCCTATCCTGTCCTGTGAATATATCACAGGTCCTTTACCCGTAAGCTTAATAATAATAGCCAGCGTGACAATAACCGGAGCCAGAAGAATAAGGCAAACGGTTGTAACAGAATAGTCTATTATAGTTTTAACGACAGGCTGCAGCTCTTTTCTCCAAAAATTCATGCCATAAATATACAAAAAGAAATGAGTGCCAATTCTTATGACGGCTCTGTTACAATCTTTATATTTGCACAAAACTAATTTTTTCTCCGGGGAACAGGATGACAGATTCATTTGAAGCAAAGGGAAAGCGTAAAAAGCTTGTTGAAGAGCTCCGTAAAAAAGGAATAAGCGATGAGGATGTTTTAAATGCTATCGACAGGGTACCGCGTCACCTGTTCATGGACCCTGCATTTCTGATACATGCTTATGCTGACAAGGCATTTCCGATCACCTCAGGCCAGACGATATCGCAGCCGTATACTGTGGCTGTTCAGACATCTCTTCTTAAGGTGAAAAAGCGCGACAAAATCCTTGAGGTCGGTACCGGTTCAGGATATCAGGCAGCAGTCCTGTGTGAGATTGGTGCAAAAGTTTATACTATTGAAAGGTTCAGAGACCTCTATCTGAAATCGCAAAGAACTCTGACCTCACTGGGATATAATGCTGATTTCTTCTTTGGAGATGGCTATGAGGGCAAACCGCAATATGGTCCCTTCGACGGGATAATAATTACCGCTGCTGCTCCTGAGATCCCTCCTAAACTGCTTCCGCAGCTAAAGACAGGAGGGAGGCTGGTTGTTCCTGTTGGCGATTCAATGTCGCAGATAATGACTCTTGTGGTACGAAAGGGAGAAGACGACTGGGAGACTACAGAGCATGGTAATTTCGTTTTTGTGCCTATGCTTAAAGGTACCGTAAATGACAAGTAAGTAATATGGAAATATTCAAACTGGTTTTTTCACCAATACAGGTTAATACTTTTATTCTGGCCGACAAATCAGGCGATTGTGCAATAATTGATTGCGGTTGTTACGATGATGATGAATTCAGGGAATTCACCGGTTTCGTAGCGGCAAAAGGACTTAACCCTGTTCTCTCTTTGAATACACATTGCCACCTCGATCATATTTTCGGCAACAGAAATATTCTTAAGGAATACAATCTGGGTTCATGGTCTTGTGAGCTCGATGAGCTTAACAGAAAAAACGCCAGGCAGCATGCCTTGCTTTTCGGCCTGATTATGGAAGAGCCGCCTGTCCCGGCAAAATACATCACCGACAACCAGTTGATCTCATTCGGGTCGACTGAACTTACAGCCCTGCATGTTCCTGGCCATGCCCCCGGTAGTATTGCATTTTACAGCGAAAAGAACGGATGTGTTTTCACCGGGGATGCTCTCTTTGCGGGGAGTATCGGCCGGACTGACCTTCCTGGAGGTAATTATGAGACACTTATCAACAGCATTAACAATAAGCTGTTCACCCTTCCACCCACAACAGTTGTTTATGCGGGACACGGAAGTGAAACCACCATTGAGAGAGAGATTAAGTCAAATCCATTTTTCAGGCCTGCATGACTTCCTGAAATTGAAGAGAATTTCTTAACATTATATTCTTAAAAGACAAAAACGCTATTGAAAATTTTCAGTTTAAATTATTAATCAATATATGACATCAGATAAATTTATTTACAGGCATAATGGTCCGCGGGATCACGAATTGCCATTGATGCTCAAGACAATAGGGGCGGATTCTCTCGATCAGCTTATTGAATCGACGGTTCCTGCATCAATAATGCTCGAAAATCCGCTCAGACTGCCGGAGGCAATGACAGAATTCGAGTATCTCAACCATATCCGGGCTCTCGGCAGGAAAAACAGCTTGTTCAGATCATTTATTGGTCAGGGTTACTATGGAGTTGCCCCACTCTCAGTGATTGTACGGAATGTTCTTGAAAACCCTTCATGGTACACATCTTATACTCCATACCAGGCTGAGATCTCTCAGGGCAGGCTTGAGGCACTTCTGAATTTCCAGACAATGGTTATTGAACTTACCGGGATGCAGATCGCAAACGCCTCTCTTCTCGATGAGTCAACCGCAGCAGCTGAGGCAATGATAATGATGTTTAATGCCAGGTCGAGAGCTGCAGTTAAGTCAGGAGCCAGCAAATTCTTTGTTGACAATGACATTTTTTCGCAGACTCTTGATGTTCTCACTACAAGGTCTGCACCTCTCGGCATTGAGCTTGTCATCGGAAAGTATACCGAAGCACGTTTCGATGAATCATTTTTTGGTTCGCTTGTTCAGTATCCGGCTGCATCGGGTCAGATAAGGGACTACAAAGCATTTGCCGACATGGCTCACGCTGCCGGCATGCTTGTGGGAGTTGCGGCGGATCTTATGAGTCTTGTCCTGATCACTCCTCCGGGTGAGTGGGGAGCCGACATAGTAGTCGGATCAAATCAGAGGATGGGGCTTCCAATGAGTTTCGGCGGTCCGCATGCCGGATTTTTTGCTACAAAGGATGAACTTAAGAGGAGTATGCCCGGCCGTATAATCGGGGTTTCAGTTGACATGCAGGGAAACAGCGCCCTGAGAATGGCGCTTCAGACAAGAGAACAGCATATCAAGCGCGAAAGGGCCACTTCAAATATTTGCACTGCCCAGGCTCTTCTTGCCACAATGTCGGGAATGTATGCCCAGTATCACGGGCCGGAGGGGCTCAAAAGGATAGCGCAGCATATACAGGATTGCGCCTGCACCCTGAACCGTTCGATAAGGGATCTGGGATACAGGCAGATTAACTCAATGTTCTTTGATACCATCACAATAACCCTTCCGGACAATATACCGGCAACGGTCATCCGCGACCTTGCCCTTGAGGAGGAGATTAATTTCTTTTATCCCGATGAGAAAAATGTACGGATAAGTACCGATGAGATCACAACCTTTAAAGAGTTGAATTCGATAATCGGAATATTTGCAAAAGCTATCGGGAAATCTTCAAAAAAAATCAACACTTTCTGCAATTGTCAATGCATCGAGGGCAAGTTTCTAAGGACTTCTTCTTTCCTGCAGGAAGGTACATTCAACAGGTACCACAGCGAAACTGAGATGATGCGCTATATAAAAATGCTTGAGAGAAAGGACTTTTCCCTTACACACAGCATGATATCACTAGGCTCCTGCACTATGAAGCTCAATCCTGCTACCTCTCTGTTTGCAATGAGCTGGCCGGAGTTCGGTAATGTACACCCCTTTGTTCCGAAGGATCAGGCAGCAGGATACTATCAGCTGATGAGTGAACTGGGCGAAGCCTTGATGGAGATCACAGGATTCTCGGCAATCTCCTTCCAGCCCAATTCCGGGGCGGCTGGCGAGTATGCCGGCCTGATGGTTATTAGGGAATACCACATTACGAGGGGCGAAGGGCACAGAAATATTGCCCTGATCCCATCATCGGCTCATGGAACGAATCCTGCAAGCGCTGCGATGGCAGGAATGCAGATTGTTGTTGTGGAATGCGATGAGAAAGGAAATATAAGCGTTGACGACCTCAGGAGAAAAGCAGAGGAAAACAAGGCAAACCTCTCCTGCTTTATGATAACTTATCCTTCAACCCATGGAGTATTTGAAGCAGCAGTAAAAGAGATGTCCGCCATAATCCATGCAAACGGAGGCCTGGTCTATATGGATGGAGCAAACATGAATGCCCAGGTTGGGCTGACGAATCCCGGACATATAGGAGCTGACGTATGTCACCTCAACCTTCACAAGACCTTCGCTATACCTCACGGAGGAGGCGGGCCGGGAATGGGGCCGATACTTGTAAATGACAAGCTTGCTGAATTTCTGCCCTCACATCCTGTTGTGAATACTGGTGGAAGTCATGGTACAACTGCAATAGCCGGCGCGCCTTTTGGAAGCGGTCATGTGCTTACAATTTCTCATGCATATGTGATGATGATGGGTTCCTATGGCCTGACGCAGGCCACAAAGGTTGCCATCCTTAATGCCAATTACATTGCAGCTTCACTGAAGGGCTGGTATAAAACGCTTTACACAGGTACAAACGGATTTGTTGCTCACGAGATGATTCTCGATTGCCGTAACTTCAAGGCTGAAGCTGGTATTACCGAAGCCGATATTGCAAAACGGCTGATGGATTATGGTTTTCATGCCCCTACACTATCATTCCCGGTACATGGAACACTTATGATTGAGCCTACAGAGTCAGAATCCCTCCAGGAGCTCGACAAGTTCATTGACGCAATGAAATCGATATGGAACGAGATAGAGGAGATAAAATCCGGAAAAGCCGACAGGGAAGATAATGTGCTTCATAATGCTCCTCATACTGTTAAAGTATTAACAGCTGATGAATGGTCTCACAAATATGACCGTAAGAAAGCTGCTTTCCCATTGAAATGGGTTGTTGAGAACAAATTCTGGCCAACTGTCGGACGTATTGATGACGGGTACGGCGACCGTAACCTGGTCTGTACCTGCGATCCGATTGATTCGTACAGGACAGGCACTTTCACCACCAGTACAACGTCCGGCGGAGAATAATTTTACCAAAATCAATTGAACTAATAAACTTATTCTTATGCGTAATTCTTTTTGGAATGATCTTGTATCGGTGATAGATGGAAAGAAGCTTGGCTATCAGCCTGTGGGATTCATTATTGACAGTCCATGGATCCCGGGCTGGCACGGGATCTCAAACATCGATTACTATTCATCCGATGAGAAATGGCTGAGTGCAAATCTCAGGGCTGCAAATACTTTTCCTGATGTATGGTTTCTGCCGGGCTTCTGGTCGGAGTATGGAATGTGCACAGAACCATCGGCTTTTGGATCGCGCATGATATTTCTTGACAGGAGTCTTCCGCATGCCGAGAGGATCATGGCAGGAATAGAGGAGGCAGACCGTCTTCCCCAGCCGAATGTTAAAACCGACGGCCTTCTGCCATTCATGATAAGCAGGCTCCGGAACAATGAGAAGGCAATACTCGAATCTGGTCATCAGATAAGGTTTGCCGTGGCCAGAGGCCCTCTTAATATTGCGAGCTTTCTTATGGGAACAACTGAGTTCATGCTGGCCCTTGCAATGGATCCTGACGGATCGCATAAGCTTCTGAAAAAAATCACAGATTTTGTCTGCGACTGGGTTGCATGGCAGAAGGAGTGCTTCCCTTCAATAGACGGAGTTTTGATTCTTGACGATATAATAGGATTTGTCGGAGAGGATGAATTCAGGGAATTTGTTTTGCCATACTTCAGGAGGATCTTTGAGGGTGCCGGTGTGAAGGTGAGATTTCTTCACAATGATGCTGAGGGACTGATAACTGCAGGGCACCTGCAAGAGATGGGGGTTAACTTATTCAATTTCTCGTTTAATCATTCAATGGGCGAGATGCGTCAACTGGCAGGACCTGATGTTGTTTTGCTTGGAAATATACCCCCGAGGGATGTTCTGGCAGGAGGTACTCCGGAGCAGGTTGATGAGGCAGTAAGAAAGGCTTTTGGAGAGGTTGGCGACCACAGCAGAATAATCTGGTCTGCAGGCGGAGGAATGCCGCCTGATGTGTCGGATGAGAATATCAGAGCTTTCATAAAAGCTGTAAAGAAACACTCGTGATTGGAAATTAAAAAAATACTTTAAAGAAAAATGAGAAAGTTTTATTTATTAATTATGTCTGCAGCAATTCTTAGTTCCTGCGGAAGCGGCGGATCAAAGCAGCAGGCAGCTAATGCCGATAGTACTATGGCAATTAAAAATGAGGTTAAATTGATTACGGTGGATCCGGGTCATTTTCATGCTGCCCTTGTGCAGAAGATAATGTATGACCAGGTATCTAAAGATGTTCGTTTATATGCTCCGGAAGGCCCTGATTACCAGCAGCATCTCAACCGTATAAACTCTTACAACAGCAGGACGGAAAATCCAACCTCATGGAATGAAATAGTCTATACAGGTCCTGATTTCTTTGAAAAAATGATCTCTGAAAGGGCGGGCAATGTTGTCGTTCTTTCAGGAAACAACAGGAAAAAGGCAGAATACATTTCAAAGTCTGTAAATGCAGGCATGAATGTTCTGGCTGATAAGCCGATGATAATCACTGCCGAAGATTTTCCGGTTCTGGAAACAGCTTTTGCAACTGCAAAAGAGAAGGGAGTGCTGCTTTACGATATTATGACAGAAAGATTTGAGGTAACAACAATTCTTCAGAAGCTCCTCTCACTGAACAGTGAAGTATTCGGGACTCTTAATAAGGGCAGCAAGGATGATCCCGCGGTGACAAAGGTGAGCGTTCACCATTTTTCAAAGATAGTTTCCGGAACGCCTCTTATCCGTCCGGCATGGTTCTTCGATGTTGAGCAGCAGGGCGAAGGAATAGTGGATGTTACAACGCATCTCGTCGATCTGGTACAGTGGGAATGCTTTCCGGAGCAGATCCTCAGTCCGTCAGATGTTACTATAGCAGGGGCAAAGAGGTGGCCGACAATCATTTCCAAAGAGGAGTTTAAAGGTGTTACCGGTCTTGATGATTTTCCTGACTATCTCGCGAAAGATGTTAAAGACGGGAAGCTTAATGTTTTTGCCAATGGGGAAATTGTATACCAGTTAAAAGGGATCTTTGCCAAAGTTTCCGTAGAGTGGAAATACCAGGCACCTCCGGGTGGCGGTGATACACATTATTCTGTGATGCATGGCACTGTTTGCGACCTGGTTATCAAACAGGGAGCAGAGGAGAAATTTCTTCCTACACTTTATATCGAGAATGTAAAAGGGATGGCTATGAACGAATTCAGCGCAAAGCTCAGCTCTGCCCTCAGCTCATTGCCATACGACAGTTTAAGCATCGAACCAGTTACCAAAACATCTCTCAGGGTAAATATTCCGAAGAAGTACAGGGTGACACACGAAGAACATTTCGCACAGGTAACCGCAAAGTTTCTTGAATATCTGAAGGAAGGTAAACTGCCGGAGTGGGAAGTGCCGGGGATGATTACGAAGTACTATACTACAACAAGCGGGCTCAAAATGGCAAAAGGGAAATAACGGCATAGCGGCGTAATGGCTTAGAGGCAAAGCCATTACGCCGTTGTGCCGTTACGCCGTTGCGCCTTTCCTTATACAAACAGATCTTCTATCACCATCGAGTATAAAGCTTCAGCTGTGATATTGGCAGCAGCAGCCTGCTTTGGCACAATGCTCTCTTCTGTCATTCCCGGGACGGTATTGATTTCGAGGAAGTACGGTTTATCGTCAATAACAATGAAATCAACCCTGACTATACCCTTGCAGCCCAGCAGGTCGTAGATAATGGAACTCAGCTTCTGGATCTCATCAGTCAGCTCTTCGTGCATGTTTGCAGGAGTGACCTCCTCGGATCTCCCGGGGGTATATTTGGCTTCGTAATCGAAAAATTCATTCTTGCTGATTATTTCTGTGACCGGAAGTATAATGGTCTTGTTCCATGTCTTAACAACTCCGCAGGCTACCTCTCTTCCATCCATAAAGGCTTCGATCATAACCTCTTCGCTCTCCTTGAAGGCACTCTCAATTGCCGGTGCCATCTCATCAATAACCTTAACTTTGCTTACTCCGAAGCTCGAACCGCTGGAATTGGGCTTGACAAAACACGGCAGCCCTATCTGTTTAATCAGGCTTTTTATCTCAGGTTTCTCATCTCTCCTTATGATGACTGCTTCTGCCATCGGAATCCGGTACTCCTTAAGAAATAGTTTGGTAGCCTGCTTGTTGAAGGTAAGTGCTGAGCTGAAAGTCCCGCAGCTCGAATATGGTATGGACAGCATGTCAAAATATCCCTGGAGGAGTCCATTTTCTCCCGGTGTTCCGTGTATTGCAATGAAGACGGCATCAAACCTGACCCGGTATTCATCGGTCATAAGGCTAAAGTCATTTTTATCGATATTATGATACCTTCCCTTTGGATCTTCCCAGTACCATTTGGTACCCCTTATCATAATAATATAGGTTATATATTTCGACGACAGGGCTTTACTTACTTCAGTGGCGCTTTTCACTGAAATCTCGAACTCTGAGGAGTCGCCTCCTGCTGCTATTGCAATTGTTTTCATTTATTTGTTAATTATTCAGCGTAAAATTAATCATTTTAAATATTTCGCATGCCAATTATTGAATAACCTTGTTATGTATTACCTTTGTCGAAATTTTAAAAAGATAAAAATGAAAAAAGGTTGTTTAGTCTCAATAGTTGTTGTTGGCTTTCTTGCCATAGTTGTCCTTGGAATAGTAATGTGGGGCACAAAAGTATATAATAATATGGTGACAAGGAATGAGAGTGTAACCAGTCAGTGGGGCAATGTTGAAACACAGTATCAGCGCAGGGCTGACCTTATCCCTAATTTTGTAAATACAGTGAAAGGTGCTGCCGATTTCGAGCAGAGCACTCTTACACAGGTGATTGAAGCCAGGGCAAAAGCCACTTCTGTTACAATAGATCCCGCTAATATGACAGCAGAGAACATGCAGCAGTTCCAGCAGGCACAGGGTCAGGTCTCATCTGCACTTTCTCGCCTGATGGTAGTAGTTGAACAATATCCTGAGCTAAAGGCAACACAGAACTTCAGGGACCTTCAGACAGAACTTGAAGGCACTGAAAACAGGATCTCGGTTGAGCGCAGGAAATTCAACGATGTTGCCAGGGATTACAATACATTTATTAAAAGGTTTCCAAATAACTTCTTGGCAGGTTCATTCGGGTTTCAGGCCAAACCATACTTTGATGCAGCTGAAGGCTCAGATAGAGCACCTGAGGTTAAGTTCTGAAATCAACCTCTTTAAACATGAATGCATCTGCCTTCTTCACAAAGGAACAACAAACTCAAATCCTCGAAGCGGTAAAGGAAGCTGAAAAAGCTACTTCCGGCGAGATCAGGGTACATATCGAAACAAACTGCACTGAAGAGGTCCTCGACAGGGCAGCATGGCTTTTCTCTAAGCTGGGAATGCAAAAGACTGCCCGGCGAAACGGTGTCTTGTTTTACCTGGCAGTTAATGACAGGAAGTTCGCAATACTTGGCGATGGAGGTATAAATGCCGTGGTTCCGTCGGGGTTCTGGGACGAGATTAGCGTTCTTCTTGCAAAAAACTTCAGGGAAGGGCACTTTACCGAGGGACTTTGCGAAGGTATAATCCTTGCAGGGCAGCAGCTGAAGGCTCATTTCGCTTATCACAGGGAAGATGTAAATGAACTGTCAGATGAGATCTCATTTGATAAACCAAAGGAAGAATAGGAAGATGGGAAGAAAATATAGTCTGCTGATTGTTATAATAATACTTTGTGTCTTTTCATCAAACCTCCTTTTTGGACAGGAGTTTCCCGAAAGGCCTGTTCCTCCGAGACTTGTAAACGATTTTGCAGGGATGCTAAAACCCGATGAGATCAGGTACCTGGAACAGAAACTTGTTGCCTTTAATGATTCCACATCAACACAAATAGCCATTGTAGTTGTTCCAACACTTCATGGTTATGCTCCAGCCGATTATGCCCAAAGGCTGGCTGAAAGCTGGGGTATCGGACAGCAGGGGAAAGACAACGGGTTGCTTATCCTTATAAAGCCCAAAACAGGAGATTCGCGCGGGGAGGTTTCTATTGCCCAGGGCTATGGACTCGAAGGAGCTATCCCTGATCTTACATGTATTGACATTATTGACAATGAAATCCTGCCTGCCTTCAGGAATAATAATTTTCTGGGAGGTCTCGATAAGGCCACAAGCACCCTGATGTCGCTTGCCAGAGGTGAGTTTTCAGCTTCTGAATACGATGCAAAAAAGGGACGGAATTCAGGTGGCGAGATGCCTCTGGTTCCGGTCATAATCATAGTTGTTGTTATTATTGCCCTGATGAAAGGAAAATCAGGAGGGTCGAACAGCAGAAATATAAGCACCGGCGGGTTGCCTTTATGGCTGCTTCTTGGAGGCCTGAATTCAGGCAGAGGCTCACACGGCGGAAGCTGGGGAGGATTCTCGGGTGGAGGCAGCAGCGGCGGAGGCGGTGGCTTCGGCGGTTTCGGCGGAGGAAGCTTTGGCGGCGGAGGGGCCAGTGGCAGCTGGTGATCTAAAGGCGCAGCGGCGTAATGGCGTAACGGCGCAAAGGCAAAAACCGTATAAATCTTTAAACATTCACCTCGGATTCTCTTCCTGAAATATATTTCCTCCATTTATCAATCACCTGAACCATATCATCAGGCAAATCAGAGTCGAATGAGAGCCTTTTACCTGTAACAGGATGATCGAATGCAAGAGATTTTGCATGCAGTGCCTGTCGCGGCAGGATCCTGAAACAGTTCTTTATGAATTGCTGGTATTTGGTAAAGGTGGTTCCTTTCAGGATCTGATCGCCTCCATACTCTTCGTCGTTAAACAGAGGATGCCTGATATGACTGAAATGGACCCTTATCTGGTGTGTTCGTCCTGTCTCAAGTTTGCATTCCACAAGTGAGATGTATCCCAGATCTTCAAGAACCTTATAATGTGTTATTGCGTGCTTCCCCTCGCTTCCGTCGGGGAAGACCTGCATTATCTTTCTGTCCTTGAGATTTCGTCCGACATTGCCGGTTATTGTTCCTTCTGCAGGACTTGGATTTCCCCAGACGAGAGCATGGTACCTCCGGTCGGTGGTCCGGTCGAAAAACTGTTTTGACAGTCTGTTAAGAGCCAGTTCATTTTTTGCAATAACAAGGATCCCCGAGGTGTTCTTGTCTATCCTGTGAACAAGTCCGGGCCTGCTTTCTCCTGAGCTGAAGAGCGGAAGGTCGCGGAAATGCCACATCAGTGCATTTATAAGAGTTCCCCGGTAGTTTCCATAGGCAGGATGGACTACCATTCCCGGCTCCTTGTTTACAACAAGCACATCATCATCTTCATAAACAATTTTGATGGGGATATTCTCCGGAATAAGTTCAATCTCTCTTGGCGGATTGGGCAGCACGATCTGGATCAGATCACCCGGCTTAACCCTGTAGTTTGGCTTTACAGGAATATTGTTAACAACTATGTTGCCTGCATTGGCAGCATTCTGTACCCGCGATCTGGAGGTGTTCTCAATCCGGTCGGAGAGATATTTGTCTATCCTCAGCAGCGTCTGTCCCGGATCGACAGTATACCTGTAATGTTCAAACAGTTCCTGTTCAACGATTTCGTCGTCTGCCATCTCGATTATTACCTCGTTATAATCAACCTGTTATACCCTGCATTCTTTCCATTGATATTTGAAATAACAATGTAAATGCCCCTGGGCAGCGCTGAAATATTCAGCTGTTCGCTATAACGAACATTCATTACTTCACGGCCATTCAGGTCGGTTATTGTAATATATGACAATTCGGAAATTATCGGCTCATTACTGCTTATGTTAAGCACATCATAAGCAGGATTCGGCCAGATCTTAATAAGGTTTTTATCGGGGAACCTGAAGTCATCTACTGAAGTTGTTCTTATCCGTTTCCCTACGATTGGCCGGATCATAACGCTCCCGTCAACCTGCGACTGGATCCAGTTTCCGTTGAGCCAGTAGAATTGCCTGCCCTTATTTGGTGTATTGAAATCAAATCCGGCATTTAGAAAGGTTTCTGAACGCTGTCTCCAGCCGATATAAAAGATGTTGTTCACAGGAACTCCGTCGGGCAACCTGTAGGTATAAAAGCTGTTGACTCCCCCGATCTTCTCTACCATCACCTCCTCGACAGTATATAGTACATCACCGGGTACGCCGTTATTATCGCCCCATACCATAAGATCAAAAGCCCTTTTGTTGGCATTCATATAGCTGTCGTTAAAGCAGATCTGTATTGCCCTGAGTGTATCCTGTATATAGGATCTGAACCTGTAGGCAAGCATGGCATTTCTCGATCCAAGTCCGTTAATCCCATAACCCGCTTCCGCTGACCCGTCGTCGAAGGCAAAATAATTGGCGAATTTCTGATTGTAGACCAGAGTGTCGTTTTCTTTTACATCGAACTCATCAGTCTTTAGGGTACATGTCACCCGGAACAGGGCAGAATCCGTATTGGATGAGTTATATGTATAAACAAGATTGGCGTTATAGCTGATATTGGCCTGAGGAGGAACGTTTGTAGCTCCTCCCGAGAAGAAGTGCGACAGCTCATTTTTGTAAACATCCCGGATCTCAAAAAACCTTGTTACATTTCGGGTTATTGTGTCGTTATTACGATAATTCACCGGTATTGATGATCCCATTTCCTGAAGATACACCTGGTTGAACTGGTTCCAGGGCATGGCTTCGTAATTCTTCAGAAGCGATCGCAAAGGCAGCCGGAAGGCTACATCTGCATTGATTGTATCACCTTCATTCCTGTTCTTGTCAAGCATCACGTAGTCGATGTTCCAGATGTCGCAATTGCCAATCATTGAAGGATCATTCTGACTTGAAGTAATACTGGCATAGTTTATAAAACGGAACTGGAATCCGCTCTTGAGAAACCGTGTCTTGTCAATTTTAATAATTACCGGTTTGAATTTTGTAGATAAACCGCCAAGTGCTCTCCACACCGAATACCATTTATTTTCGCCTGGAGCAAAAAACTGGAGGGTAAGACTATCTCTCGCTTCGGGCATATCGGACAAGCCCCCCGGCTCATAATAGAAGCTTAGCCAGATATTATCTGCCGGAAGGTAGTTAAGGTTAATAGGATTTGATGTAAGATGATCGGCCATGAATCCCGTGGGGGAAAGATTCTCGTACAATACTCCTGCGTTGTCGAGAGCATCAAAAGAGGCGACTCCTTTTGTGATCTGCTGCTGAGAGAAGGTGTTGTTTATAAAGACATAATTGTCGAGCCAGTATTTGCTGTTTGTCGATGGGGAATGGCCTGAGAAATCATCAAAGAACGGAAGTTCAAGTGCAGCGCCTTTTGCAATCGGCCTGACCGCACTTTTATCTTTTTCTCCCGACAGCTGTTTATTTGACTGAAGACCAATAACCACCTCCTGCCCCTTTACGGCAACGGGGATTAGAGAAAGGATTATAAAATATATCAGGAGGCGTTTTGACATTTTCTTATGGTTTCCTGATATTCATATCAGCAGCAGGAATTGTGTCGGTAAGTACAGCAGTTGAGTCGCTTCTCATCTTTGCCGAGTCAACGGTCAGCCAGAGATATATGGCAGAACCAAGCTGGATCGTGGAATTATCCCTGTATTCGGGGTTCTGTTTGTAGATAAAGGCCTTTGCGGTGTCGCTGCTGCTGACGATGGAATTGTCATATACATACGAACCCAGACTTAAAGCAGATTCGAGTATCCTGTCCTTAGCCGGTTTGAGGTTCATCCCGATGAGGTATGGAACCGCTGTCCGTTCATTGCTCAATCCTTTTCCAAGGACAATATCTATTACTGATCCCTTCTGAAGCGATTCCCCCTCTTTCACAGGCAGACCATTGTGACGCTGTTCTAAAACGAAGTTTATTGAGAGGTCGGGCTTGAACGTGGGATCACCCATTATAAGTCCGGAGCTCTCGATAAGAGCCTGAGCCTGCTTTATCGGGAGGTCGATCAGATTTGGCACTGTAACCATCTCGGGGCTGAATGCATTTATTATAAGCACAATATTGCGGCCTTTCTTTACCTTGAAGCCGGGTTTGGGGTTTTGTTCAGCTATACACCCGCCGGGTACAAGGGATGTATATACGGAGTCGATTATCTGGTATCTGAGCCTGTGCTTCTTTGCTAACCCTGCGCTCTCCTCAATTGTAAGTCCGACAAAGTTCGGTACTGGACGGGCCTGTCCGTGCCTTGTGTAGAAATTCATCCAGATGAGCAGCAGCATTACAAATCCGACTACAATAACAAGCGCATAGGCAAGATTTTTTAAAAAAACTTTGCTCAGGATAAAATTCTTCAGGCTCATATCGACAGTTTGATCATTACTAATAACGCAAAGGTAGTGATAAAATTATAAGGGTGAAAAACTAGCCCGCTTTCAGAGGTCCCGGTCGGGATGGGGGGCCGGATACCGGCTTATAAACCGAATCTCTCTCAACAGCGATGAACCCTGCATCGCCTATCAGCCGGCAGATTTCATCAGTCGACATTGCCGGATTCTCTTCCCCAGAACCTGCCATTGAGTAAATCCTTGTGGTGTCGTCTATTGTGCCATCCATATCATCGACACCAAAAGCAAGTGACAGCTGGGCAATCTCCTTGCCGATCATAGGCCAGTAGGCCTTTATATGTGCAAAGTTATCAAGGAAGATCCTGGATACCGCATAGTTCCTGAGATCTTCAATCACACTTACCTCGCCAAGATACGACATGCTGTTATTCGACTTACGGTATTTAAGCGGTATGAATGCATTGAATCCACCTGTTTTGTCCTGAAGATCCCTTAGTCTGTTCATATGGTCTATCCTGTGCCCGTATGTTTCTATATGTCCGTAGAGTATGGTGGCATTCGACGGGATTCCCAGCCGGTGTGCTGTTTCATGAATTTTAAGCCATAGCCCTGTCGATGCCTTCTCATCGCATATCTCTTTCCTGAGTTCTTCATCGAAGATCTCTGCTCCGCCTCCGGGTATCGAATCGAGTCCGCTGGCCTTAAGGTAACTCAGCCCTTCATCGACAGTCATTCCTGCCTTTGAGATCATGTAGTCGAGCTCGATGGCTGAGAAAGCCTTTATGTGAAGCGAAGGCCTGTGTTCCTTGATTCTTTTTAAAAGCCTTCCCCAGTAATGAATATCGTAAGCAGGATGCACTCCTCCGACTATATGCACTTCGGTTACCCTCCTGTCGTCGAAGCGTTTTACGATATTAAGCATTTCGTCGTGGCTGTATTCCCAGCTGTCGGGATCGCCTTCCGGTTTGTGGTAAGAGCAGAAGCGGCAGTTGTAAAGGCAGATATTGGTGGGTTCGATATGGAAATTATGATTAAAAAAAGCGTAGGAATCGTTATGCCTTCTTCTGACTATCCCTGCAAGCACCCCCAGAAGCGCGAGATCAGCTTTTTTGTAGAGGAGAAGGCCTTCTTCGGGAGTAATTCTGGAAGCCGCTTCAACCTTCTCTGCAATTTGTTTCAGCTCGTTATCTTCAATATAATTGCATAGCTCTTTCATTTTCTGCTGATAAATTTAGTTATTTTACCACTATGGTAAAAACAAAAAAGGGGCTTAAAAGACCCCTTTGTAAATATTTTAAGATAATAAACTACGCTTTGAGTCGGAGCTCACTTGAAACAGTAAGTTTCTTCCTTCCTTTTGCCCTGCGTGCGGCAAGAACTCTTCTTCCATTGGGAGTCGCCATTCTTTCCCTGAAACCATGCTTATTTGACCTTTTCCTTCTTGATGGCTGAAATGTCCTTTTCATCTTTTAATAATATTTGTTGACAATGCTGTCTGATTTGAGACTGCAAATGTAGTATATTTTTGTAATATAAAAACCGGCAGACGATTTTTTTTGAAAAAAATCAAACAGGCAGATATACAACCCTTTTGGTTTCGAAAAAGGGTTCTGCGAAAAAATCGTTTATATTCCAAACAGTTACACGCGTCAGATATTTGGCCAATTCCTCTGTCAGATCGCCTCCTTTAAGATAAATAATGCCATTTTTCAGATCGTTGAAACCGCCCTTTTCGATGTTTTTACTTACGATACCGACGAAGGATGGGAAATCCGTAACAGCCCTGCTGACAACAAAATGGTATCTTCCTTTTTCTTCTTCAGCTCTCTTCCTCAAAGGGATTACATTTTTAAGTCCCAGCTCCTCAGCAACAGATGAAACTACCTTTATCTTCTTTTCTATGGAGTCGAGGAGGGTGAATTGCGAACCTGGAAAAAGTATTGCCAGAGGGATTCCCGGGAATCCGCCGCCTGTTCCAATATCTATTATCCTTGTTCCTTCTTTAAAAGAAATTACTTTCGCAATCGCCAGCGAATGAAGGACATGATGCAGGTAAAAATTATCGAAATCCTTCCTGGATATCACATTTATCCTGCTGTTCCATTCAGAATAGATCTCTTTCAACTGCGAAAACAGCATTCTCTGATCTTCAGTCAGGGATGGGAAATAATTAAAGATTGTTTCCGGCACTACCTGTGACCTGTTTTTATTAATACGTTGTATAACAGAGTTTTGGCACGAAAAAGCTGTGCTTTTACAGTACCGATTGGAAGGTTGAGCTCCGATGAGATCTCCTCATAGGAATACTCCTTGAAGTAGCGCAGCTCGATCAGTGTCTTGTACCGTGGTTTTAACTGGCTTACAATATCTTTTAAAGCTGTTATCTTCTGGTGGATTATCAGCGACTCTTCTGGATCAGGCAGGTCTGATTGTAAGTTAATTGTCGCACTTTCCATACCGTCCTGAAGGTTATCGAGCGGGGTAGGAAGCAGCTGCTTCTTCCTGATAAAGTCAACGCAGTTGTTTGTGGCAATCTTAAAAAGCCAGGTGCTGAATGCAAATTTCGGGGTGTATGAATCGAGATTCCTGAATGCCTTTCCGAAAGCTTCAATAGTAAGGTCTTCAGCATCCGATGCATTGTTGACCATTTTAAGGAGCATGTAATAGATCGAATCCCTGTAACGGTTCATGAGACTGGCAAAAGCTTTCTCATTGCCCTTCCTGGCTTCTGCCACAAGCAAGAGATCGTTTTTCGCTTTTTCCGATAGATCGTGAACTACTTCCATCTGTTGTTTCCCGGTTTTTTCACGATGTTTGTAAAGAAAAGAATTGCGTTGACAAATGGTGAAATGACATCAAAAGCCAATGCCCATCCAACGATCCCCTCTTCATTAAGTCGCTTTTGAACAAGTGCAAATATAGCAATTTCTGCAGCCAGCCGTATTGCAAAGATTGAAATAACATAGGGCCACAGAAATGTAAATGACATCAGCAGAATAAAGGAGAGGTAAAAGATGACCCTGGAAGCTGGTTCAGATATCAGGAAAATCTTATCGCGGGTCTTGTATAACGGAGCAGTTGTAAAGTGTCTCTTTTTCTGTGCCATCCATTCTGCAAGATTTTTTGACGGGACTGACCTTGTGTGGGTTTCAGCCCGGTATTCGATGCAGGTATTGGCCTTTGTTGCATGTGAATTCACGAAAAGATCATCATCCCCTGAGATAAGTTGATTGTGGCTTCCAAAGCCCTTATTGTCAAAGAAAAGTGAGCGTCTGTAAGCAAGGTTACGTCCAACTCCCATATATGGAAACCCCTTAAGAGCCATCCCCAGGTACTGCATTGCAATAACCATCGTATCGTAACTGATGTATTTGCTCAGGACGCCATCTTCCCTGAGGTAGCCTCCATATCCAAGCACAAAAGTTGTTTTTTCATCGAAGTGCGATGCGATTCCTTCGAGCCATTTTGAAGATGCAGGCTGGCAATCAGCATCGGTGAAAACGAGGACCTCATTCTTTGCGGCTTTAATGCCGATAAACTGAGCAAACCGTTTGTTATGCGTGAACTTGGGATCCTTTGTTATTGTTGATATCCTTAGATGAGGGTACTTTTCAAGAAAGCCTCCCAGTATATCATATGATTCGTCCTCAGAACAATCATTTACAACTATAACCTCATAATCGGGATAATCCTGTTCTAGTACCGATGGCAGGAATCCTGAAAGATTTTCAGCTTCATTCCTCGCACAGATAATTACGGATACCGGAGGTTTATTTTCCTTACTTACAGGTTTTGCACTGTATACAGGAAGGTAAAAGAATAAATAGTAGAAGAGCTGAATTGCGGCAGCCAACACAAATAGTGAGAAAATAATAATAAGAAAAACAGTATTGTGCTCAGCCATTTACGATTCAAATCAGTAAGCAATATTAATAAGATAAATGGAATGTCAAAAAAATATATTTCAACAATCACGGGAATCGATGTTAATCATTTTCGAAATACATGAAGATCAGTACATTATCACGCTTTTGTTCTGTTGGCATTCGGTCAAACGGCTTCATTTCAAAAATATTTAGCTATAATTTTATAAGCCGTATGGAAAAATTAACTTTGTGCTTCAAAAATTAAGGTGGCCATTATGTTCAGGGTAGAGGTAAGAGATAAGGAATCAAAGGCAAGGACAGGGCTTTTAACAACGCCTCATGGTGACATTCCGACACCGATTTTCATGCCTGTAGGTACAGCCGGAACAGTTAAGGGTGTCCTTCAGCGCGATCTTGCCGACGATATCAATGCAAAAATAATCCTGGGCAATACTTATCACCTATATCTCAGGCCGGGCACCGATATCCTCAGAGCGGCAGGCGGGCTTCACCGGTTTATCTCCTGGGACCGTCCTCTCCTGACCGACAGCGGAGGCTACCAGGTATTCTCCCTTACAGGTAACAGGAGACTTACAGAGGAGGGTGCAGTATTCAAATCACATATTGACGGATCGCGGCATATATTCACTCCTGAAAACACAATAGACATCCAGAGGATCATTGGTGCCGATATAATAATGGCCTTCGACGAGTGCGCTCCATGGCCCTGCGACTATGAGTATGTCCGTAAATCAGTGGCTCTTACCCACCGGTGGCTCGACAGAGCCGTTGTAAGATTCAACGAAACCGAGCCTGTATGGGGAAGTGAGCAGTTCCTCTTTCCGATAGTCCAGGGTGGAACTTTTGATGACCTGAGAAGAATGTCAGCGGAAAAGACAGCATCAGCAGGCTTGAAGGGAAATGCCATCGGAGGTCTTTCCGTAGGCGAGCCTGCTGAGGAGATGTACCGCACAATTGAGATTGTGAATGAGATACTTCCTGAAGATAAACCGCGTTATCTTATGGGAGTAGGTACTCCTGTCAACCTTCTTGAGGCAATAAGCAGGGGAATCGATATGTTCGACTGCGTTATGCCTACACGCAATGGACGGAATGGTATGATATTTACCTGGGAAGGTACAATGAATATGAGAAACAGGAAATGGATTGACGATTTCAGTCCGATAGATCCAACCGGCAATTCACTTGTCAGCCGCACCTATTCAAAAGCATATCTGCGGCACCTTGTAATGGCCAATGAAAACCTTGGAGCACAGATCGCCAGCATACATAACCTGGCATTTTATCTGGGACTGGTTGAAGAGGCCAGGAAGAAAATTAATGATGGCAGCTTTGTAAAATGGAAAGAATCGATGGTAAAAAAACTTTCAGAGAGGCTTTAGATAATCTGAAAATAAAGCTGATTGACCGGTATATAATCAGGAAGTTTCTGGGTACTTTCTTTTTCAGTATTGTACTTATACTTGCAATAGCTGTTGTATTTGATTTTGCCGAGAAGATCGACAATTTCATGGAGAAGCAGGCGCCTGTCAAGGCTATTATTTTTGACTACTATTTTAACTTCATCCCATATTTCGGTACATTGTTCGCCCCGATGTTCGTTTTTATCGCTGTAATCTTCTTTACATCAAAAATGGCGATACATACCGAAATTATTGCCATTCTCAACAGCGGAATGAGCTTTAAGAGGATGATGTGGCCTTACTTTCTGTCTGCACTTCTTATTGCGATATTAACATTTGTCCTCACAAACTTTGTAATTCCTCATGCAAACATAAAGAGAATGACCTTTGAGGATCAGTATTACCGTTCTTCGGCCAGGAGGCTCACTACAATTGAAAACATACACAGGCTGGAAAGCAAGAATGTGTATGTTTATATGGGTTCGTACAATCCGATAAGCGAAAGAGGGCAGAACTTCACAATAGAAAAGATCAGTGACAGCGGCAGGCTGGAATCGAAACTTTCTGCCTTTACTGTTGTATTTGATACAGCTGTCATGAAATGGTCGGCCCTTAACTATTACATACGTGAGATCAATGGGGACGAAGAGACTTTTTCGCGGGGTACCAAGATTGATACAGCTCTTATGCTCAGGCCCCAGGACCTGGCAAGAGATCCCGGCTTTGTGGGGACAATGACATACAGCGAACTTAATGATTATATAGAGCTGCTGAAGATGCAGGGTTCGGATGAACTTAAATTGTTTCTTATTGAAAAACACAGGCGGATAGCAAATCCTTTTGCCATTTTTATTCTCACACTGATAGGAGTGTCGCTCTCTTCAAAAAAGATCCGGGGAGGTATCGGCATGAGTATTGGTATCGGTCTGATCCTCAGTTTCTCCTATATACTTTTCCTTCAGTTTGCATCACAGTTCTCACTGAAGGGCAGTTTATCCCCTATGCTGGCCATGTGGATCCCGAATATCATCTATTCTTTTATTGGTCTCGTGCTCTATAAAATGGCCCCGAAATAGTTTCAAAACCGAACAATTTGATTAAAATTGTAACGCGAAAAACAGAGACACACTTCGCTGTTTTCTGATTACTTTTGAATAATAATACATTGCAATATGGCACTTAACAAGAAAATACTTGAATTGCAGGAGAAACGTGAGAAGCTTCATCTTGGAGGAGGCGAACAGGCAATTAAGAAACAAAAGGAAATGGGCAAGCGAACTGCCAGAGAACGCATAATGGCCCTGCTTGATGCTGATTCCTTCAACGAGTATGACCTTTTTGTTGAGCATGATGCCCGCGATTTTGACATGGACAAAAAATCGCTTCCCACCGATGGTGTGATTATCGGATCGGGTACCATTTACGGAGCCCCCGTGGCAATATTTGCCCAGGACTTTACAGTTGCCGGAGGGTCTCTGGGGCTCATGCACTCCCGAAAGATTACAAAGATTATGGATCATGCGCTTAAGATGAGAATGCCGTTGATAGGGATCAATGATTCGGGAGGAGCAAGAATTCAGGAGGGGGTCAATTCACTTGCCGGATATGGTGAGATCTTTTTCAGAAATACTATCTCAAGCGGCGTTATCCCGCAGATTTCTGTGATACTTGGACCATGCGCCGGAGGTGCAGTCTATTCGCCGGCGCTTACTGACTTTGTATTTGTCGTTGATAACATATCCAAGATGTTTATTACAGGGCCGGAGGTAATCAAAACTGTTCTTGGTGAGGAGATCTCGATGGAAGACCTGGGAGGAGCCAGGGTGCACAGCGAGATTACCGGTAATGCTCATTTTTTTGCTCTCAGCGAGGACGAGTGTTTTGACCAGATAAAGAAGCTCATAACCTTTATCCCCTGGAATAATGGAAAGAAAGCCAGATCGTTCGAACCGGCTGAACCAAAGGCTGAGTACAATATAAACAAAATTGTCCCCGAAGACCCCACACTTCCATATGACGTGAAGGATGTCATTAGAGCTGTTGTTGATAATTCCGATTTCTTTGAGATCATGGAAAACTATGCCAAAAACATTGTTATCGGATTTGGCCGCATGGGTGGAAGAACAACAGGATTTGTTGCAAACCAGCCTCTCGAAATGGCAGGTGTACTCGATGTCGATTCATCTGATAAGGCAGCAAGGTTTATACGTTACTGCGATGCTTTCAATATTCCGATTATAACTCTTGTTGACCTGCCCGGTTATCTTCCCGGTGTTGACCAGGAACATGCAGGCGTAATCAGGCATGGTGCCAAGGTGCTGTATGCCTACAGCGAAGCAACTGTTCCTAAACTGACTGTAATTCTCCGCAAAGCTTACGGAGGAGGATACATTGCAATGAGCTCACGCCATCTCCGTGCCGACTTTGTTTTTGCATGGCCATCTGCCGAGATTGCAGTAATGGGTCCTGAAGGCGCTGCAAATATTATCTTCAGAAAAGAGATACTCTCAGCTGCCGATCCCGACGGCATGAGAAAGCAGAAGGTGGAAGAGTATAAGGCTAAGTTTGCAAACCCTTATGTTGCAGCTTCAAGAGGATACGTAGATGCAGTTATTGAACCATCTGAAACAAGAAAGTTTCTTCTTCATTCAATTGAAGTGTCAGAGAATAAAGATGTCCCGATGCCTCAGAAGAAACACGGGCTTCCTCCTTTTTAGCAATGGAATAATATTATTCAGACAGAGAATATGGAAAACAAGGAAAACAAGGAGAAACTTGGGCTTCTTAATATCAATACCAGTTTATATAAAACAAGGATAAGCAAGCAATTTGCAAACAGGAAGCCATACATGCCTGCTGATCCGAAACTAATACTCAGTTTTATTCCGGGGACTGTTCTTGAAATTATGACTTCGGTGGGAGCTGTCGTATCAAAGGGTGATAACCTGATGATTCTCGATGCCATGAAGATGCAGAATAAGCTCAAGTGCCCGATGGATGGAACAATAAAATCAATCTCTGTGAAAAAGGGGGCTAAGGTTTCGAAGGGGACCCTGCTGATAGAATTGGATTGACCACTCCCCGGAGTGTTTCCAACAGTTACATTGGCCCTTCCCAGATCAGATATTCCCTAAGTTTCGAGGGATTGAGGGCTTTTCGGAAAAGATGCCGAACACACTCGAACCGCTTCCCGACATGGAACTGAATAGGGCACCGGCCAGGTATAATCCTTCCTTAAGCTGGCCGATAAGCGGGTGTTTTCTGAATACATAGTCCTCAAAGTCGTTGAAAAGAAAGCTTTTCCATTCATTTATATCAACCTTTTCAATATCTGTCAGATTATGGAGGGAAGGCTCAGGACTGCAGTTCTGATAGGCTTCCTTTGTATTGATACCAATTCCGGGGTTGAGAAGAACAAGGAAGTACCTTCCAAGGTCCAGGTTCAAAGGCTTCAGAATCTCACCTCTGCCTGTTGCAAAAGAGGGCTCACAGTCAAGAAAGAATGGACAATCACTCCCGAGACTGAGAGCCATTGCTCTGAGTTCATCATTGGTGATATCAAGCCCAAAGTGCCTGTTCACCGATTTAAGCATGAAACTGGCATCGGATGATCCGCCGCCCAGACCCGCTCCAATTGGTATAGCCTTATGAAGATGTACCTTAAGCGGAGAGAATGAATGTTTTGAGCGCAACAGCTTCAATGCTTTCATTACAAGATTTTCGTCGGTAAGGCTCCCTGTTTCAATGCCTGTAACGGTAAGAAGATCAGTGGTTTCGTTGTTTTTAACTTCTACAAATTCGAGAGCGTCGCAGATGTTCACAGGATAGAATATTGTCTCAATATTATGATACCCGTCAGAACGTCTTCCTGTAATTGAAAGGCCAAGGTTGATTTTTGCTTTCGGGAACAAGATCATTTTCTCCTTATTTGATGTAAAAATACCATATGGTTTTGAATTTGTTGTTAATGCGGCAGCTCTAAGCTTTTCAACAAGTTTTAAACATACTTTTGTTTGTAATAATAGCTAAAGCCCCCTAAGTTATGAAGCATGTATTCATACCTTTGAAAACAGTTAATAGTTGATTCATATGTTAATATAAATATCAGTAATTCAATAATATAAGTTTAATGGCAAAACAACGCACCAACCCTCGTCCTGCGGTCACTGCTCTTCCTGATTTTGGCAAGGTGCCCCCGCAGGCACTCGATATGGAGGAAGCCGTTCTCGGGGCAATTATGCTTGAAAAAGAGGCAGTCATTACAATTCTCGACATTCTCAGGCCCGAAAGTTTTTACAAAGAGGCTCATCAGAAAATATTCAAAGCGGTATCTGATCTTTCTGCCCGGGAGTATCCTGTGGATCTTTATACTGTCACTGAGGAATTAAGAGCCCATCAGGAACTGGAGAGCGTTGGTGGTCCTGTCTATCTTACCCAGCTTACCGCAAAAGTTGTATCAGCTGCAAACGTTGATTATCACGCCAGGATCGTTGCACAGAAATACATTCAGCGAGAGTTGATAAGAGTATCAACAGAGATTCAGAACAGGTCGTTCGACGATACTTATGATGTTACAGAACTTCTTGATTATTCTGAAAATGCCCTCTTCCAGATAGCAGAAGGAAATATAAAGAGAGAGGTTGCTCCGATTAATGTGGTTATTAAGGAGGCTATCAGGGAAATTGAAGAAGCAGGGAAGCGGGAAGATGCCCTTGTCGGTACGCCATCGGGATTTACAAAGCTCGACAGGCTCACTTCGGGCTGGCAAAAAGCGGAGCTTGTGATAATTGCTGCCCGTCCTTCAATGGGAAAGACAGCATTTGCACTTTCAATGGCCAGGAATATGGCAATAGATCATGGAAAAAGAGTTGCAATATTCTCCTGTGAGATGTCATCTATTCAGCTTGTCAACAGATTAATTGTAGCTGAGACTGAAATACCATCCGATAAGCTCAAGAACGGACGTCTGAATGAGGAGGAGTGGAAACAGCTTGATTCGAGGATAAAGAAACTGGTTCAGGCCCCTATATTTATTGACGACACTCCTGCCATTTCTATTTTCGAACTCAGGGCAAAATGCAGAAGGCTGATGGCTCAGCATAAGCTTGATATTGTTATAGTCGACTACCTTCAGCTTATGTCGGGCCCGGAAAATGCAGGAAGCCGTGAACAGGAGGTAAGTAATATCTCAAGGTCGCTTAAGAGCATCGCCAAAGAGCTCAATATACCCATTCTGGCATTATCGCAGCTGAACAGGTCGGTTGAGATGAGGGGCGGAACGAAAAGACCGCTGCTCTCAGATCTCCGCGAATCGGGGGCAATTGAACAGGACGCTGATATGGTTGTCTTCATTCATCGCCAGGATAAATTCGGAATCCCTGCCTTTGAAGATGGATCTTCGACGAAAGGGATTGCTGAAATCATCCTTGCAAAGAACCGTAACGGCCCTGTGGATGATGTAAGGCTGAGGTTCAGGGAGGAGAGGGCGCAGTTTGTAGATATTGACGAGTTCGACCTCGATGGGAGCTTCGATAGCAGGGATGCAGCACAGAGTATAACCCTGGGGTCGAAAATGAACCACGATAATCTCAGAAAACTGGGAGGCGGTTTCGATAAGGAGAGTGATTTGCACGATGAACCACCCTTCGCTTAGATGCTGATGTAAAAAATCAATCGAATTTCAGTACTACCTTGGCACCAATGCTCCGGTATTGAAGATTGTCAAATCCGACATATACTCCAAGCTCGCCAAGGAACAGGAATTCGCTTATGCTGTAACCCAGTTCGGTGTAAACAGAGTTATGTTTTGAAGCCATCGATGAGAAACTGAGATTCTCACGCATCAGCGTGTTGCTTAGTCCTGGCAAAAGCTTGAGAAGCAGATATGGAGTTGTGTATTTAACATGGGCTTCTCCGAAGAGCTCCGGTGTGCTCATTGAATAATATGCCGGTATCATGAAGGCATCCGGATATTCATTTAACAGAAGTGGAATTGGCTGGGAGTTGAAGTGGAAGAAATCATAAAATGAAACGTTGCTGTTGTCGAGGTATCCGCCTGCCTTAAACCTCCACCTGAACTCGCTGAATGCTCCTATATCGCTTCTTCTCGACACTTCGAACCTGAATTTATCGGTCTGCCGCCAGGGGCTTGTGAGTTCACTGAACTCATCAAAGGAGTGATCCCACGAAAGGGCGAATGTCGGCCAGTCTGAACCCGCAGACATCTTTACACCATTGCGTACCCTGTACCTCTGGAAAGGGTGTATATGTCACTGTTGTCATAAACCCTACATGCTTCATGTCGCGGATTGCATGCATCGGGTTCCCTCCAGGTTCAAGATACTTGTTAACAGGGGTATTATCTGAGTATTCAGCTGATGTATTGATAAATGAATAATCAGTTGTATTCTCAAGAACCCTTCTGTCTTCATATCCGGCACTCAGAGATCACTCTTAGTCCGTTTATTATCTCACCCGTATAACCAGCTGTGAAGTATCTGGTTTCATATAGTTTGAGGTAATTTTTCTCGAATAAAAGCGATGTGGCAGTATTGAGCAGGGTGTTTATCCCGCCTGCAGCAGAAACAAAATCATTGCTTTTAACACCTGCGTTCATATAAATCTGGCGCTGCTTCATCCTGTCGAACCTGAAGGAAGAACCAACATTCCACATCAGTTTTTCCCTGCTGAATGCCCAGTGAATGTCGGGATAAACAGAGAAGGAGTTCCCGTTCTTCCATGTTTTTGAGATCCTGAAATCCATACCGTACGTGAATCCGTCGACAGTATTGAATGTGAGGTATTTCATGTTGACAAGGCCTCCATATGTGAACCTTAAACCTGTTGAATCATACCATGTTTTCCCAAATGAAATATCCCTGATGGTTTTGGTAAACTTGCTCATTTCTTTTTTTGAGCTGGTTTTTGCAGTATCACTCTTCGACTCCCGGAGAGTTGACCCTGCCTTTATACTGTCGCTTACCCTGATACTTCTCATCTCAGCATCAGATAATGGAACGGGTCTTATTGCTGCCCAATAGGCGCTGTCTTTCCTTGCTGCATCCTTCTCAACAGTCCTTGAAGTATTATCCTTTATCTCAAGGTTTTTCCTGCTGCTGTCCGGACTGCTTTTTACTGATTCCTTTTCCATCAGCCTGGCAAGCTTGACCATATCGCGGTTCGATAGTTCATCCTTCTCAAGGATCTTATTTATCTGAGTCTGGTTTTTTGTTACGGCTGTGTCTTTCAAAACAGGTGCAGCAGAGGGTTTTCCTGTGTAATTGGTTGAAATAGTCTTTGGCCTCTGAAGCGTAAGGTTGGGTTTTACATCAAGATATTTTACCGAACCTCCGTAACCCGCATCGGCTTTGAATCCCATAATGGAAATGTTAGCCTGAAACTTATGGCTGACCGACATCCATATGTCGTCCTGAACCGGAATATAAAGCTGCTGTACAGTAATCTTGCCGGCAAGGTTTTCATTAGTAAGATCTACGCTTTGAAGACACCAAAGATCTTCAATAATGTAGATGGTTCCTTCAAATACCTGCTGGCTTTTTCTCTTTGGTATAACCTGGATTTTATTGATAGTAAAGTTTCCCTGTGATGTGGCACCCAGGTATTTGAACTTGTAGTAGGAGAAAGCCTGGGGAGAAAGAGGAGAAACTGCAATATCAGCAATCACCGGTTGATAGAAGCTTGCTTCAATGAAATCCATAGGAGAAATATTATCTCCCTGGTCGGGAAAGGTGCTTTTAAATGAGATTACCTTCTGTTTATACTTATCAGGTGCCGTGAATTCCATCTCATTGAATGATTCCATCATATAGACGTCGCCGGCTTTCATCGTCGTACTGCTGATTACCTCACCCGACTTGTCCCTCGCCTCTATTTTCATCTGTTTCTGTATGATCTTAGGGATCCTGTTGATTATGAGATTGCCTTTCAGGTAGACCTCTGCCTTGTAATAGCTGATATTGTTCAGGTAGTAAGGTGCCATCCCGATTACCTTTCGCATGATTATATATGCCGGATCTTCACCTGTTGCTGTAATCCTGACTTCGGGAATCGAATAGTACTGAACTGGAAGGATGACATTCTTAATAAGAGTTTTGTCAGTGACTGTCAGGTTTGCAATTATCGGCTCAAACCCCATACTCTGGTAAATAATTGTATATGTACCTGGTTTTAGCCTTAGCTCATAGTCTCCTTTTATGTTTGCCGTGGTCCCCTGCCTGAGTTCCTGGATATAAACCGTTGAGTACTGGATAGGTTCGCCTGTCTGGTTTGTTATTTTGCCCTTTATGACCTGGGCATACGAGACTGATGTTGAGAGTAATGAGATTATGACTATCCGGATAATTGTGTTCATTCAGGACTTCTGTTTTGTGTATAACGGCGATGCAGTTAAAAAGTTACTTGATTCCTGCAACAACAATCACAATTTCTCCTTTTGGAGGTTTTGTCTTATAATGCTCCGAGAGGGATGAAAGCGTTCCCCGAATATTTTCTTCATAAATTTTTGTAAGCTCCCTTGAAACTGATGCCTCCCTTTCGGGCCCGAAATGGCTTGCCAGTTCATCAAGTGTCTTTACAAGCCTGTATGGCGATTCATAAAATATCATTGTACGGCTCTCCTGTTCCAATGCTGAAATCCTCTTGTTTCTACCCTTTTTCGGGGGAAGGAAGCCCTCGAAGCAGAACCTGTCGCAGGGAAGTGAGGAGTTTACAAGTGCAGGTATCAGAGCCGTTGCACCGGGAAGGGTTTCAACATCGATATCTTTTTCAACACAACTTCTGACAAGTAAAAATCCGGGATCTGAAATGCCGGGTGTTCCTGCATCTGTTATGAGGGCAATTGTAAGCCCTGATAGTATTTTTGCACCAACGGCTTCAACACTTTTATGCTCGTTGAACATGTGATGCGATTGAAGAGGGGTATTGATTCCGAAATGGCTAAGCAGTTTCCTGGCCTGCCTTGTATCTTCTGCCAGGATCAGATCGACACTTTTCAGTACCTCAAGGGCCCTGAGTGTGATATCGCCAAGATTCCCTATCGGGGTTGGAACCAGAAACAGCTTAGCCATTGGCAGGAAGTTTGCGTCTTACAAGATCGAGCAGTTGTTTTGCAGCCTCATTGTCGGAGCTGCTCCCGGTATAGCTCATCAAAACAGCTCTTGCATCAGCAATATTCTCAACACTTTCAAGTTTTTCTATCGCCTGGTTATATGCCTCCCTGTTGCCATTGAAAATCTCTCTGATGAAAAGAAACCTGTCGTTAATGCCTATTGCTTCTGACAGACTCGAAACATGTTTGGCCATATGAATTCCTGAAAGACCGTCATCCTTATGAGTGCCCAGCTGCTCATTGATACTGCCTGCAAGGTGAACGAACCTGTCGGCTATTATTGATGATTCAGTTGACTTTTCTGCCGCTCTGATAAGTTCATCAACTGTGTTTGAAGTTGTTTTTTCAACAGGATCATGCTGTGGGGTTACTGATTTGACCTGAGGTATTATTTCTTCGGATTCTGGTTCAATTTCCAGTATTCCAGTCTGTGATTCAGTTGATTGGATCTTGGGTTCTTCCTGTTTTGTTTCGGGTTTTATCTCCTGCTTTTGAACTGGTTCTGTTTTCTCCTGAAGGGTTTTCAGCAATGCAATAACTTCGCCGGCACTTTTACATTTCGATTTTGCCAGCTCAACCTGTAAGACCGGAACCCCGGGATATTTTTTCAGATCATCTATAATTGTTCTTGCTTCATCGAGTTCTTTTATGATTAAATCGATGGTGGCATTGAAATCCATACTTTTTGATGTTAATATAACAAACCATTTTCCTTATTTTGCAAAAGTAATTATAATTAAGCAGGAGATTGCGGAATAAGGCTAATATTTGCATCAGGTAACAGAATCAGAGCGGAGTATGGACTTTCTTGAAAACCCGGTAAGGGATACTGGCAAAAGAGGATCAATTGAGGTCATTACCGGATCTATGTTTTCAGGGAAGACTGAGGAGCTCATAAGACGTTTGAGACGGGCTCAGTTTGCAGGTTTGAGGGTTGAGATTTTCAAGCCCTCGCTCGATAAAAGGTATTCTGAAACCAGGGTTGTTTCTCACGACGACAAATCAATAGTTTCAACCCCTGTCGACAATCCTTCATCAATTCTTCTGCTGGCTGGCGATGTTGATGTAGTAGGTATAGACGAGGCCCAGTTTTTTGACTCTTCTATAACCGGGGTTTGCACCAGCCTTGCAGATTCGGGTGTGAGGGTCCTTGTAGCAGGGCTCGACATGGACTTTCTGGGAAATCCCTTTGGTCCCATGCCTGCTTTGCTGGCAGTTGCCGAATATGTAACAAAGGTGCATGCCATTTGCATGAGATGCGGAAACCTTGCCCAATACTCTTTCAGAAAATCAGAGGAGGAACAGGTTGTTCTCCTCGGAGAAAAAAACCTGTATGAACCACTTTGCCGCAAATGTTTTAATAAGGCACTAAATCAGTAGACCTTGGAAATATTCTCAGCTGATATTGCCAGGATAACCAATGGCAAACTTGAGGGTCAGTCCGATCTTCCGGTAAAGGAAATTGTAACAGACAGCAGGCAGATAAGTTATGCTGACGGTATTATTTTTATTGCCATACCGGGAAAAAATCATGACGGCCATAATTTTATCAGAACTCTCTTCCAGTCAGGTGTCAGGGTATTTCTTGTTGAAAAATTAGTTGAATCAGTCAATTCTTTTCCAGGTGCTGCTTTTATTATAGTCGGCGACACAATAGCCGCACTGCAGGCGCTTGCAGCTTTCAGGCGAAAGGCATTCACTTCTCCTGTTATTGCAATTACCGGCAGTGCAGGCAAAACAGTTGTAAAAGAATGGCTTTCAGATATTGCCGGCCTAACGAGAGCCGTTGTAAGGAGCCCGAAAAGCTATAACTCCCAGATAGGTGTTCCTCTTTCATTATGGAAACTCGACAGCCGTTATGATCTTGGGATATTCGAGGCAGGAATCTCCCGTCCCGGAGAGATGGAAAGACTTCAGCGGATAATTCTGCCCGATATCGGTGTTCTTACAAATGTCGGGGATGCTCACAGCGAAAACTTCACTGACAACAGGGCCAAAGCAGAGGAGAAGCTAAAGTTATTTGCCGGTGCAAATACTATAATTTACTGCAGCGATCAACCAGTAACAGCTGAGCTGATTAGGGCTGATAAAAATTACAGATCAAAGAGGATTATTGACTGGTCGTTTGAGAATACAAAAGCAACTGTATTTGTTAAGAGAAGATCTTTATCCCCTGGCCATTCAGAGCTTGAAATTCTGCATAATGGTAATATTGATGTTTATTCAATCCCTTTTACCGACCGGGCTTCTGTTGAAAATGCTGTTACGGTAACCGTAGTGTGCATTTCGCTTGACATCCCTTCTGACATAATACGAAAGGGCCTTGCCGGCCTTGTATCTGTCGCCATGCGGATGGAGATGAGGTCGGGCATAAATAATTGTCAGATAATAGAAGATTACTACAACTCCGACCCTGGGTCACTTGGAATGGCAATTGAGTATCTGAAGCTTCAGAATAACAGGAAAACCACGCTGATCCTTTCAGATTTTGTGCAGAGCGGGCGGAATGAGGTAGAACTGTACGGTGAGGTTGCCGGACTGATGTCAAAAACAGCTATAGGCAGGTTTATTGGAATAGGCGATGCCCTTGTAAGGAACAGGCATTTGTTTGGAAGCAATTCAAGATTTTATTACTCTACTCCTGAGTTTTTAAGTTCATTCAACAGTGCAGATTTCAGGGACGAAGTAATTCTTATTAAGGGTGCACGGATTTATGAGTTCGAGAAGATAGGTATGATGCTTGAACAGCAGATCCATCAGACTCAGCTTGAGATTAATCTGGATGCAATCTCCGGTAACCTGAATGAGTTCAGGAGATTCCTGAATCCAGGAACCCGGATAATGGCAATGGTAAAAGCTTTTGCCTATGGTGCAGGACCTTCTGAAATAGCTGCGCTGCTTGAATTTCACAGAGTGGGTTACCTGGGAGTTGCCTATGCTGATGAAGGGGTTGAATTAAGAAATGCAGGGGTAACCCTGCCCATAATGGTAATGAATCCTGATCCTGCGTCATCGGAGGTGCTGATAAAATATAATCTTGAACCGGAAATTTACAGCTTTCTGGCTTTTGAACGGTTTACAGAGGTGGCTTCGAAGCACGGTCTTGTTGACTATCCTGTTCATATAAAAATTGATACAGGGATGCACCGTCTTGGATTTATGCCCGGGGAAGTGGAGATCTTTGCAGGGAAGATACGCTCTGCAGAATGCATCAGAATAAGATCGGTTTTTTCGCACCTGGCAGCCAGTGAAGACCCGTCAATGGACAATTTCACTCACAGGCAGGTTGAGATCTTCCTTAGTGCTGCTGACCAGATAGGCAAAGCCGCAGGATATAATTTTTTCAGGCATATACTTAATTCAGCAGGTATTGTGAGATTCCCTCAGTACCAGTTTGATATGGTGCGTCCTGGAATAGGGATATACGGCATTGGAAAGTTCGAAGGTCTGAACCTCAGGCCCGCCGGCAGATTCAAGACCCGGATCTCGCAGATAAAAAGTATCAGTGGAGGTGAACCTGTCGGCTATGGTTGTGCAGATGTTTCAGAAGAGAGCAGGGATATTGCAATACTTCCCGTTGGGTATGCTGACGGGTTAAGCAGAAGATTGGGGAACAGGAACGGAAACCTCTTTATCAGAGGAGCCAGAGTGCCGATAATCGGAAATGTCTGCATGGATATGTGCATGGCCGATGTTACAGGTCTGAATGCAAAAGAGGGTGATGAGGCAGAGATCTTTGGTGATAATATTACAATCGGGGAGATGGCGGATAAGTGCGGGACAATCCCATACGAGATACTTACCTCAATTCCCGGACGCGTAAAGAGGGTCTTTTTCAGGGAATAGGGGGATGTCAGCCTATTTCAGATATATGTTCAAGAATATTGTTGTCGAGTATTGAGATCCTTTTTCCTTTAATGCCAATTATTCCTTCTGTTGCCATATTCGAAAGTGTACGTATGGCATTCGATGTGGTCATGTTTGATAGATGAGCAAGATCCTCCCTCGACAATAAAACTTTTATCGTTTTCATATCGTTTTCGAACCCGTATGTGTCGCGAAGAATCACGAGCGATTCAGCGATCCGGCCTCTGACATGCTTTTGCGTAAGCGAAACGATCCTGTTATTTGCCAATATGAGTTCATCAGACAGATTCTTGCAGAGCCTGAACGAGAGTTCAGAGCTCTTTTTCAGTATTCTGACAAGCGATGCTTTTTCAAGAATGCATAATGTTGTCTGCTCAAGTGCCACAGCTGAAGCAGACCAGATATTGTCGGCGAAGAGACTCCTGTAACCTGTCAGATCCATTGGCCTTAGCATCTTAAGAATCTGCTCCCTTCCGCCTACTCCGGTCCTGAATAACTTTGCCTTGCCAGCCGCTATGCATGCGAGTCCACGCGATTTATCACCCTCCCTGAATATCGATTCACCCTTATTGTAATTACTGATTATATGATGCTCTGTGATTACCTCTTTTTCTTTTTGAGATATACCTTTGAAAATCGAAGATTGACTTTCGAGGCATGCTTCAATAAAAGCGTTGGGATACTGCATGATAAGTTATGTTAAATAACATCTTCTCTAATATCTTGCAACTAACGGCATTCTCCTCCCGTCTCCGAAAGCTTTTGAGGAGATTCTCAGGACTGGCGGAGCCTGGTATCTTTTGTATTCATTCGAATTGATCAGCCTGATGACCCGGTGAACAGTCTGGCTGTTTGCTCCCTCATTTATAATTTCGTCTGCCGGTTTTTGCAATTCAATGTACTTGTACAGTATGGCATCAAGTATGCCGTAATCGGGGAGGGAATCGGAGTCAAGCTGATCGGGGCGCAGTTCTGCAGAAGGCAGTTTTCTGATTGTATTCCTGGGAATTATTTCTTTTTCCCTGTTTATGTATTCCGCCAGCCTGTATATGTCTGTTTTATAAACATCTCCTATCACTGAAAGTCCGCCGGCCATATCGCCGTAAAGAGTTCCATATCCTACTGCAGCTTCGCTCTTATTTGAAGTGTTGAGCAGCATACAGCCATCTTTATTAGATACTGCCATCAAAAGCACTGCCCTTATACGAGCCTGAATGTTTTCCTCAGTAACATCCTTTTCTTTCCCCGTGAAAAGAGGGGCAAGAACAGCCTCGAATGCCACGAAAGGTTTTTCGATACTAATTATATCATAACTTACATTCAGATTGCCGGCAAGTTCAACGGCATCCCGTACCGAATGATCTGAGGAGTAGCGCGATGGCATCATCAGAACCCTCATGTTTTCACTTCCAAGCGCCTCGCTGGCAAGAGAAAGGCAAACAGCGGAATCAATACCTCCTGACAGTCCCAGAATAGCTTTTTTAAAACCTGTTTTTCTGAAGTAGTCTTTTATACCCGTAATCAGAGCTTTGTGAATCAGGGGAATGGCATCCGGCGGAGGCAACTGTTCAGAACCTGCCGCTGTTGAAAGATCACTCAGTGACAATGTCTCTGTAACCTCTTCAAAGTATTCAAGCCGCCTTACAATATCCCCTTTGCTATTTATAATAAGAGAAGCTCCGTCGAATATAAGTTCGGTATTGGCACCGGTCTGATTTACCATTATTACCGGGATCCCGTACTTTTTTGCCTTCGACCTGAATATTTCTTCTTTTGACTCTGTTTTTGCAAAGGAAAATGGTGACGCCGAGATATTTATAATGAGATCGGGGTTTTGTTTTGCAAGCTCTTCCATGGGAGAAACTGTATACAACCTCGACTTTTCAAATTTATTATCGAAAGGCTGTTCATCCCATAGATCCTCGCAAATGGTAATGGCCAGCTTCAATCCCTTGAAATTAAATACACTGAACTTTTTCGAAGGCTCGAAATACCTGTACTCATCGAAAATGTCGTAAGTCGGAAGAAGAGCTTTGTTTGCAGAGAATATTATTTCCCCCTCGGAGAGCAGAAGCGCAGAATTATGGAGTTTTTTGCCTTCAGGCTCCTTGTTTATTGTAGGAGAGCCGACAAGGGCTGCGATTCCTTTACACTCATCAGCTATCTGATATACGACTGTATTGCATTTCTCAATGAAATCCTGACGGTCAAGCAGGTCAAGCGGCGGGTAACCTGGTATACTCAGTTCAGAGAAGATTACAAGTTCGGAGCCTTCACTCTTTGCTTTCCTGATAGCATTGCATATCAGGTCCTTGTTCCACTCAAAGTTGCCAATGTGATAATTAAGCTGGGCAATGGTGATTTTCATCCCTCGGGAATTATAATTTAACACCAATCTTATTGAATGTAAAAATAGCAAATATTAGATGAAGTTTTTGTGCCGCAAACACAGGATGCCTTAAAATCGAAAAAGTGATTAAATTTGATTTCATTAAAAGAGGTCAAAATGAAAATGAAATTCGTATTCGCCATCAGTGCTCTGCTGATATTGCCATTTATATCGTCGTGCAAAAAAAATCGCTATCAGGTAAATACCTCTTCGATTGATGTGAATATCGAAATTAAAAGGCTTGAGAAAGATCTTTTTGGTCTCAATCCTGAAGAAATAGCTGAGAAAATACCTTCTGTCAGGAAAAATTATCAGGGATTCCTTCAGTTGTTCAGTAATGTAATAAACACAGGTGATGTTAATGAACAGTCATTTGCTGATTTTATGGTGCGGTTTAGCACCGACAGGGTGAATAATGAAGCATATACAGCTGTTATGAAGCTTTATCCCGATGTCGCCTTTATTGAAAAGGATCTTGAAGAGGCATTCAGACATTACCTTTTCTATTTCCCCGACCGCATTGTACCATCTGTATTCACATGCATAACAGGGTTTAATAACAGCATAATTACCGGTGATTCAGTTCTTGGCATAAGTCTGGAAAGGTACCTTGGGGCCGGTAGTGAATTCTATAAACGGCTCGAAATATACAAGTACATTGCTTTAAGGATGACTCCTGAAAATATTGTTCCTGACGCCATTTACGGATGGGGAGCCTCTGATTGGGACTTTGCTGCTCTTGGCTATCCTGCCGACAACGCCCTGGCACAGATGATCCATGCCGGAAAGCTCAGGTATTTTGAAAAATGCATGCTGCCCCGGTTAAGTGATGAGATAATACATGGATATACTGCTGCCCAGATGATGTTTTGCAATAATAATGAGGAGCAGATGTGGACTTACGTTGTCGAGAACGACCTGTTATTCAGTACAGATCAGTTTGTAATAAGAAAACTTGTCGGGGAGGCCCCGTTTACAAGTTATTTCACAGGTGAATCACCGGGACGCGCCGGGGCCTGGCTTGGCTTCAGGATTGTTGAATCGTATATGGAGAGAAATAAAAATGTCAGCCTTGGAGATCTGATGTCTGATACGGATTTTCAAAAAATTCTTGAGCTTGCAAAGTATGATCCGCATTGAAAGCAAAAGACCGCACTTTTCGGTACGGTCTTCTGTTTCCTTGATTTGATAATTATTCCGGATGAATTGCCTCAACAGGGCAAACATCAGCACAAGCACCACAATCAGTGCATACGTCCGGATCAATCTTATAGATATCGCCCTCTGATATTGCTTCAACAGGACACTCATCTATACATGTTCCGCAAGCAGTACAATCATCATTAATTTTGTAAGCCATTTTGATTATTTTTTGATTGGTTAATTACAAATAGGACACAAAAATACCTTTATTTTTTAAAATGAAAAAGAATCATGAATAAATATATCTTCTTTTTTAACTCCTTCCGGATAACCTGTTCTGCGATTTTACCGATTTTAATAAGCAATAATAACTTACAGCGGCAGATTAAAAATCGAGACTGAAGGAAAGATAAAACACATTTGGTAGAATGTACCTGTTCTCAATTCCCCATGCCCAGTCGGCACGAATAAAATATCCCAGCAGCTGAGCCCTGGCTCCAAAGCCAAAACCGGTAACTATCGGCTCTCTGTTTGAGTCGAGGGTTACCTTTACAGGGCCGCTTGTTATTATCTGGTTGTCATAGCCATTGTTTCCACCCCATGGAGATGTGCCTGACCATGCCGTCCCGACATCTCCGAATCCTACTACCTGCAGGCTGTTAAGAAAATTGGAACGCAGCGGACGCCCGGCAAAATACCTCACAAACGGCCACCTTATTTCACTGTTAATGACAGCAAAATTGTTACCATTCCTCACGTTCTGAATAAATCCCCTCATATTTGTTGCGATCGACTGAAAGCCATAATTAACACCTGGAGTAACAGGAATTGTTGGGTCGAACATAAGCGTATTATTAAACCAGTACCCCATCCAGTTGTCGACACCTCCAAGATAGTAGATCAGCTTTGTGGGGCCGAAGGAAGTGCTGGCGGCAAACCTGTTTGCCCAGATCAGCTCGCGGTGAATCCTTGTATATTTTCTGAAGTCTATGCCCAGAACCATCATATCCGACCTGTTCCTTGTAAGCTCCCTGTAATACTCTCCGAAGATCTTGAACCGGGTTCCATAGTATATGTTTATGCTCCTCTTCCGTGTATTATCGAAGATTACTTCTCCTTTCAGTCCGCCCCAGTGCTGATTGTAATTGTCATAACCAAGGGTTGCCAGGTCAGTAGAAAGAAAAACATGCTGGTCGTACCTGTAGGTGAGTGTCCCTTTTAATGCAAAAACCGGACTGAGAGGTTTTGAAAAGGAAAGGTATACGTTATGTGTAAAAGTCTTGAAGAAAGTGGTGTCATAATTATAATAGGCCGTCCTGTGGAAAATAAGCTGCTTGTCATACTTCCCCTTGAGATTCTCCACGCTCAGCAGGTATTCGTTGCTGTCGAAATCGGCAGCAAACCTGAATCCTCCGGTGAGCCGGTAGTTCTCAAAAAGATCTACTATCCCGAAACGTGTCATAATATTTACTCCGGGGTTATAATAGGGAGCCCCTCCGCTGTAAACCTGGTATGAATTATTGAGGAAGCTGAAGTCAATCTGGTTGGCAACATAGTTGTTGTAAAACGAGGTTTCATAGATCCTCATCTGGGGAAGTTTGATATCTCCGGTATCAAGGTCAATATCCATGTAATCTTTTCTCCAGAGCTGATCATAGTAATTCTGCTTCTCTTTTTCAAATATATAATGGCTTATATCAATTGGCTCATTCTTTACGTAGTACTCATAGAGCGGCTTTGTGAGAGTATCCCTTCTCTTTTTGTCCTCAGCCACCAGCCATTGCCTCAGCTGTTCAATACTGTCAGCCTTGTGCAGAAGCCGTGTCCTCTCTTTTCTGAATGCAGTGTTCTCCAGTCCGGTTTCCGGTAAAGGCTCCGGCTCTGACGGGCGATCCTTTCTCAGTGAATATTTTCTGTTCCTGTATATGACTTCGCCTAAATTGTCTGAACCATTTTCAACTGACTGGTTAAGTATATTCCGGTCGTAATCCGTAACAGGTTTGGAGTTAATAAAGAAACGGAAGTGAGTAGTTGTGTCGATGTAGCTTATTGCACTGTCAAATCGGGCAATATACCTGTTGTATATTCCATTCTGGTCGCCGAGATAGGAAAAACTGTTTTTCCCCGTCGCTGATCCCTGAAGCCTGTCGGTATATTTTCCCTCGGAAAGTCTTTGGAGAATATTATCTCCTTTATTCAGATCGTAGGTGAAAAGATCATAGTTGGGTGCCACTCTCTCATAAGGGTTAGCTGTATTCGTTATTGTGTCGGATAAGCGGTTCGATGAGAATAAGATCATTCCGGGGGAGTTTCTAATGTATGACGGGTTAAGGTCATCAGCAATATCCCTTGTAATCTGCTCATTTGTCCCTGAGGTTATTGTGTGAATGTAAATATCAGTAATCCCGTCCTTCACTGCGGATACAATAATTTTGTTCCCTTCAGGTGCATATGCGAAATCAAGAACCTTGTCAAAGTAAAGAATGATCCTCTTCTCGGTTGATTTTTCATCTAATCTGTGAGCATAGAAAACAAGTCCGGCTTTCTCCTCATTGATAAATGTGAGGATTTTCCCGCTGGGGTGCCATGCCAGAACAGGATATGTTTTATCAACCACCTGTTCGAACCGTGGTTCTATTCTGAATATAATTTTCTTTTTTCCTGTTGCCTGATTGAAGAGCCATACTCTTTTTCTTCCCCAGTCGTTGGTAACGTATGCAATATAGTCCCCTCCCGGACTAACCTTCACCTGCTGGTAGATCTGGTCTTTTTTTGATACAGTCACAACTTTCTGGTCATCAGCAGGCCTGTTTTTGTCAGCTGAATATTCATCTGTGTAGAATTTTTCCCACTCCTTGAGAGTTTCCTTCAGATCCTGGCCCATTACGTAAAGGAAGCCGTCATCTGCATTCTTATATATTTTAGTCAGATAAATAATATTCGGAATTATGGCATCGCCATATTTCTTGCCGATGAATCTCCAGAAAGACTGACCGGCAGCAACAGCATCTTCATATTCGAGATTATAAATTTTTTTGAATTTTCCTGATTTGAAACCGTCCTTGACCCTGTTTTCCGTATCATAATCCCATCCGTAACCGACATAATTGATCAGACCCTTCAGGTACCAGTCGGGCAGGGCGATAAGAGATGAGGTCGAGACCCTGTCCTTTACTTCAGCATTATACAGCACCTCATTAATTATAACCTGGGTAATTGAAGCAGCTATCTGCTTCTGATATGCTATGTGGTCACCTTCATAGTAGAGAGGGACCTTGTTTTTTATTATCCTGCTGTATCCGCCTGTGTTATAGGATTCCTCCTCGAATGTTATGAGTCCTAAATTTGATTGTTTGAATTCAGCGTTCTTGTTGTGGATTATAAAAATAAGGCGTTTTTCAAGGGAATAGTCAAAGTAATCTTCGAGCTCTGCAAGTTTGTCAGTTACAAAATCGGCGGTATACTTTGCAAGATCAACCCCGTTTTCATTAAAGTAACAGTCAAACCCGTCAAAGCGGTAGAAGTTCCAGTAATAGTCGTAATACTGAACTTTATTTTTCCCGAAATTCATCTGATGTCCATTATAAAACTGGCTGCTTCCATTCTGATAGAAGAAACAAGCTATTATAATAAAAATCAGCTTTTTGACGGTGTTCATTTAAGCAGCTCTATAAAAATGACAATCGTTAATCAACAAATATTATTCCAAAACAGGCCTCGCTGATCTGCAAAACTAATTATAATCTGCTTTAAACTATGTAAAAAGGCCAAACTTTATTATTTTTGCAGCGCTTAATAAGGTAATAAATCCGGCCTGGTTTTTGTAGCTTCAATGCAACCAAAAGTCACATACGGATGTCATAGAAGAGAATTTAGGCATTTGTGAATATCGGATACAATTATTTAAACAGTATAAATTAATTAAGAAGATGAAAAAAGTTTTTCTGTTTATCACACTCATTTTTGCCGGAGCAACACTGAAGTCGCAGTATGCTCAGACAGCTATACAAGTATCACCAGCCGAACATGATTTTGGAACCTTTAAAGAGGAAGCCGGACGTCAGACCTTTGATTTTATTGTTACAAATACCGGCAATTCTCCTCTTGTTTTGCAAAATGTTGTTGCATCCTGCGGATGTACTACACCGGAGTGGACAAAGGCACCGATAGCACCCGGAGCCAAAGGAAAAGTGACAGCCATTTATGACCCTAAGGACAGGCCCGGCCAGTTTAACAAGACGCTCTCTGTGTATTCCAATGGTAAGCCGGAGGTTGTGGTTCTTACTATAAAGGGAACAGTATCACCGCGTGAAAAGACCATCGATGAGTTATTTACATTCCTTGTCGGGAATGTCAGGTTCGAGAGCAATCATATGGCATTCACCAATGTAAAGAAGACTGAGAAAAAGATAAGGGTAATGAAGATAGTTAACCCATCAGCGGTTCCGGTGAAGATAGAGTTTGAAGTTACTGCTCCGCATCTTACGCTGAAAGCAAACCCCGAAACGCTTAAACCGGGAGAAAAGGGTCTGATAGAAGGAACCTACGATGCAACAAAGAATCAAAACTGGGGAAACGTTACTGATATGGTTAAAGTGAAACTCAATGGAGTTGCACAGGAGAATGTATATTATGTTGTATCGGCAAACCTTGTCGAGGATTTTTCAGGTCTTTCCAAAGCAGAGATGGAAAATGCACCTGTGTTCAAGGTTAATAATACCACCTACGACCTTGGTAAAATAAAAGGTTCGACGCAGAATGAGGTTGAATTCAAATTTACAAATGCAGGAAAAAATGATCTTATAATCAGGCATGTAAGAGCAACCTGCGGATGTACTGCACTGCAACAGGGTGCCCAGGGTGTTGGCATAAAGGCAGGTCAGTCGAGTTCAATAAAAGCTACCTTCTCATCGGGTTCATATTCAGGGAAAGTGACAAAAGCTATTTACGTATATACAAACGATCCCAAGAATTCTGAAGTGGTTCTGATGTTAAATGCCGATGTTGAGCAGCCGGCGGCTGCAAAATAGGATGGGTGAAAAGGAAGGGCATAATAGTGCTTTAAAAGTTCAGGAGGGAATCCCCATGCCTCCAAATATCAACCCGGCCTTATTGGCGAAGGCTTCCCGAAAAAGACGAAAGAAATACTCGGTTGATGAGTATGTTTCAGGAATTATTTCAGGTAACAGGACAATTCTGAGCCAGGCCATTACAATGGTTGAAAGTTCATTGGGTGAACATTACGAAACGGCTCAGTCTATCATCGAAAGATGCCTTCCTCACAGCGCCCGTTCAATCAGAATTGGTATTACGGGTGTTCCCGGGGCAGGCAAGAGTACCTTCATTGAATCCCTGGGATTGCTTATTACAAGTGAAGGGAGGAAGCTGGCTGTACTGACAGTTGACCCAAGCAGTGAGCAGACCAGGGGAAGTATTCTTGGTGACAAGACTCGAATGGAATTTCTGAGCGTTCATCCCAATGCCTTTATCCGGCCTTCACCATCGGCAGGTACTCTGGGTGGGGTTGCCAGAAAGACACGTGAAACAATAATCCTTTGCGAAGCTGCCGGATTTGATACAATACTTATTGAGACAGTAGGAGTGGGGCAATCTGAAACAGCAGTAAACACGATGGTCGATTTTTTCCTTCTTCTTATGCTTGCAGGAGCTGGTGATGAACTCCAGGGTATAAAGAGAGGCATCATGGAGATGGCTGATATGATAGCTATTACAAAAGCCGACGGATCAAACAGATTCCCGGCCGAAGCTGCAATGGTCTCATATCAGAATGCCGTTCAGCTTTTCCCTTCAAAACCATCGCGATGGAAGCCCAGAGTGCTTACCTGCTCGGCTCTTGAGAATAGAGGTATAAAGGAATTGTGGGATATAATAAGTGAGTATTCCAGGAATACAAAGGAAACAGGTTTCTTTGAGCAGCAGCGCCGCCAGCAGGCTGTTATCAGGATGCACGATACTATAATTGACTGCCTGAATAGTTCATTCTATAGCCAGGAGGACGTTGTGAAGCTTCGTCCTGATCTTGAAAAGCAATTATTTGCCGGAGAAATTACCTCATACAAGGCAGCCTGCATCCTGCTTGACAAATATTTCAAAAGATGCCCTTAATTGACAATAATTCATATCTTTGCGCAAGAAATAGATAGATTGACGAGTAACCCAAATTGTAAATTATTTAAGATGAAAAATATTGTTTATTTGTTTGCCCTTGTAGTGTTAGCCGGAGCCTGTTCATCAGAGCCTCATTATGTCATTAAGGGGAATATCGAAGGGTCGGACAGTATAACCTTTCTCCTTCAGAAAAGAGAAGAGGGGAAAATTGTTACAATAGATTCCGCATTATCAAAAAACGGATCCTTCACAATGAAGGGCGGAGCTGTTAAATACCCTGAACTCGTTCTGCTCGTTGCCGGGAATACCAGAAAAGCAACAAGATTCTATCTCGAGAATTCAGAAATAGCCTTAACAGGAAGTATGGATTCGCTGAATAAGGCAGTTATAACCGGGTCAAAATCACAGGATGAATATCAGTCACTTGTTGACGCAAGCAAGCCACTAAGCGATAAATACTCAAAAGCTAATGCCGAATTTCAGGCTGCAGGTGAGGCTGGCGATACAGCAAAGGTTGCTGAGCTGAGAAAGCTTTTTGATTCAATTGACAAAGAGATGCTCGATCTTCAGAAGAATTTTATTAAAAGCAATCCGGATTCCTATGTTTCGCCTTCCATTCTCGAGGGCATTGTGTATTATCTCGAGGCTGATGAAATTGAATCGATGATAAATGCAATGGATACTACAATATCAACTTTGCCTCAGATGGAGACTCTCAAGGGAAGAGTTGCTGTGATGAAGAGTGTAGCGATAGGACAAAAGGCTCCTGAGTTTACATTAAGCGATGTAAATGGAAATCCTGTATCTCTCTACTCAAAGGTAGGATCAAAACTTCTTCTGGTTGATTTCTGGGCAGCATGGTGCGGACCTTGCCGCAGGGAGAATCCAAATGTTGTAAAAGTCTTTAATGAGTTCAATAAAAAAGGCTTTGATGTATTCGGAGTGTCCCTCGATCAGGAAAAAGATGCCTGGGTAAAAGCAATTGCTGATGACAAGCTTACCTGGACTCATGTATCCGATCTTCAATACTGGAACAGTGCTGCTGCGAAATTATATGCAGTCAGTGCAATACCGAGTAATTTCCTCCTTGATGAAACAGGTACTATCATTGCCCGGAATGTTACGGGAGATGATCTTTATAATAAGGTTAAGGAAGTTCTTGGCGGGAAATAATAGTTGGCAGTCTGCAGTTTGCAGTTGGCAATTTGATTAAACAAAAAAGCTGCTCCGAAACGGGCAGTTTTTTTATTCCTCCTTGCCGCCTTCCTCAAGTATGAACCCGGTTCCCCTTACAGTGCGGATATCTATTTTCTTATCATCCGAAATATATTTTCGGAGCCTGCTGATAAATACATCCATGCTTCTTCCTAAAAAATAATCATCCTCGCCCCAGATCTCAGTAAGGATATCCTCTCTGGCAAGCATCTTGTTCTTGTTGATAATAAACATCTTCAGCAGTTGCGCCTCCTTAAGTGTAAGCTTTTCCTTTGTATTTCCCGAGATGAGTTCGAGGGTATTATACTTAAGGGTAGTGTCAGATATTTTAAATTCATCGTTCGATGAAGAATAAGCCCTTTTAAGGATATTGTTAATCCTGAGTATAAGTACTTCGGGGTCGAATGGTTTGGTAATATAGTCATCGGCTCCAATCTTTAATCCCCTGACAATGTCCTCCTTAAGGCTTTTAGCCGTCAGAAAGATAACCGGCATGGCAGGGTTGGCCTCCTTAACTTTCTCAGCCAGGGTGAATCCGTCCATTTCGGGCATCATAACATCAAAAACGCAGATGTCGTACTTTCCCTGATTGAAAAGGTCCCAGGCCTCCTTTCCATCGCGTCCGAGCGTCACATCAAAACCGCTGATAGTTACATACTGGCTTAAAATATTTCCAAAATCCCTGTCGTCTTCAGCAATCAATACTTTCATATATCGGATCTTTAATTAATCTTGTTAATTGTTAAGTAAATATACAAAATAAACAGGGCCCAGAGTGGTTTAAAAGCTAATAAAATCATATCACAGCTTTCAGCATTTTGGAATAGTAATGGAGAAAGTACTTCCCTTGCCCGGTTTGCTGCTTACCGATACATCTCCTCCGTGTGCTTCAGCTATCTTCTTAACGTAGTATAATCCGAGTCCAAGTCCTTTAAACTTGTGTATATTACCTGTAGATGCTCTGTAAAACTTGTCAAAAATATGCTTCTGATCGAGTTTACTGATACCTATGCCATTGTCAGAGATACTTATCGAAATGCCGTTCTCCTGGGAGATCCCTTCAATTTCAATTACCGGCACTTTATCGGAGTATTTTACCGCGTTGGATAAAAGATTGTTCAACAGTGTTGTGAAATAGACTACATCGAGATCAATTTTGGCTCCATCGAAATTATACTTCTGATTTATTGAAGCACCATTGCCTCCTCCTGACTTGAAGCTATCCACAACATCATGCATGAATTCCTCAATGTCAATTGTCTTTTTATCAAGCTGGAACTGGGTTCTTTCCCACATGCTTATTTCGAGGATCATATTTATAAGCTGGTTCAGGTGAACACTCTGTTTCCCGATTAATTTTGCTGTTTCAAGGATCTTTTCATCGCTTTGCCGTATGAAAGGCATTTCAAGTGTTTTTCCTGCTACCGTTATAGTTGAAAGAGGGGTTTTTAATTCGTGAGTCATGTTGTTTATAAAGTCGGTCTTCAGGTTCGACAGCCTTTGTTCCTCCCTCAGGTTCTTGAATGTGACCATGAACATAATACCAACAAGCAAAATACTGAAAGTGCTTAATCCCAGCGATACTGAAGTTTCTTTCAGTATCAGTTGTTGTTTATCTGAATAGTCAATGAAATAGTCAAGGTTCATGCGGTAATAGTTTCCCTCGAGCCAGAACCAGTTAACAAGGATTTCTGAACCGGTGTTACCTGAGGGGAGCATCCTTCTTCCCCTGTCACCTCCTCCTGGTGGTCTGCGGCTTGCAAATGCTTCACTCCTGTAAACAACAATAGTGTCTTTGCCGATAAGCTCAAGATTATTTAATACGATTTTATAGTTAAACTTTGATTCCATCTTCCTGCCTTCGAAATATGAAGAGAGAAGCGCTGAAAGATCCTGTTCCGTGTTCACAAGCTTTGTAAAATAATCAAGAACGTATTTCTTCTTTGAAGCAAATTCCTCTGCATTCCGGGCTGTCTGCAAGTCGTTGTAAGCTTTTTCGGAAAATCCGTTCAGAAGGATCCTTACTGTATCAAAACCGTCAGTTTCCAGATTTCTCCTTATATAATTATAGGCCTCATTTGAGCGGGTGGTATACCTGATACCGAAACTGTCACTCTTCTGTTTCCAGATATTTAATATAAGATAAGCCTGCACAGAGATCAGGATTATGATGGATGCAATACCCAAAATCAGGACAGTATTTTTCTTTTTCATTTTCTTTTGCTTTTCTTTCTCAAAAATATTCATAATTATTCATTCTCTGTGCATCGCCTCAAACATTAACCCGACGTTAACCCGGTGTTAACAAAGAATAACATTGTGCTGTTGTAATTTTACATTGTAAACATAATACTGGCAGTCATGAAAAAGCATGGGATAATATTATTAATGATCATTCTCCTGATATCAGCTGGTTCTTCATTCCAGCTGGCAAGTGCCCAGGAAAAGACAAAAACTGAAAAGGAGAAGGAGGAGGAGATCCTCAAAGCAATCGACGAGCAGAAGAAGGCAATGAATGAAGCAAAAAAAGCACAAAAAGAAGCAGAGATTGCAATCAAGGTGCAAAGCGATGAATTCAATGAGCAGATGAAGGAGCTGCAAATTGATCTTCAAAGAGAAGTAAGACCTGAGGATGCTGTAAGGATATACAGGAGAGGGACCGGCACCAGGTCGTTTGACATGAGCGAACCATTTATTTTTACTCCGGGAGTTGAAGGATTTTACGGACACTCCTATGGCGGGGATTCTGAGCGGACTACCTGGGATTTTTCCAAGTCAGTAAAGGAGAATACCTTCAAAAGGGAGTATACATTTGATGTTGAAAAAACAGTAAATACGGTTGTGATGGCTATCAATGGCGACTGCAAGGCCGGAGACATCCGCATCAAGATCATCATGCCAAACGGGAAGAGCTATTCCGATATAGTTATAGACGAGTTTGGAAATCTGAACTGGAGGAAATCTTTCACAATTTCTGAAACTGAAAATCAGGATAAAGCAGGCGACTGGACATTCCAGATCTCTTCAAACAAGGCAACAGGTTTTTTCAAAATATCTCTTCAGACATATTAGTTTTCATTCCTTTAAAAAGGGGACAGCTCAAACAGGGACTGTCCCCTTTTTTTATTCCGACAGGGATGAGGCAGTTCCCCCCTTGACACTTTCAACCTTTACAGTATACCTGCTTCCCCCTTTTACAATCCATCTCACGTCTATTCTTGATTTCCCCGGGATATTCGATATTTCCATTCTGGAAGGGTTTTTTTCCTGTTCCCTTGTCCTGTTCTGAAGCATATCGTCCACAATCATTCCCGCAATGACTTTACCTCCTTCAATCACGATATAGTCAGGGGGATCAATTTTGAATTTAATATTGCTTGCCGAGTGCGTCGGGAGCAGCCTTGTATTCTCAACGGTTGCTGTTACTTCGGTAAGTCCGCCGTCAAGCTTCTTAACCTTGATATCAGTAATTTCCAGCTTAGGCAACTGGTAAGCATTATATATACAAAATGCAGCATTCCTGTGGGCATCTGTCTCAAGGAGAAAGCCGGGATGCAATCTTCCGAAGTTCTTTTTGAATCCGCCTATCTCAATCTCGCCGTAAACAGGGTGATTCGCCTTCTTCCATGGAGTGAATGCATCCTCAAACAGATAACAGCTTGTCGAATTCGTACTGATCATTATTTGCAGAGTCGTAAAACATAAGATACGGCGTCCACAGCTCATTTGAATAGACGAAACAACCCATTCCCCCGTGCATCCAGTCGAGTTCCCCGCCCCATACTGTATAAAGGTCCTTGTAGATGGTAAGCAACTTATACCCGGGAATAATCTTTTCGCCAGTCTTGCCTATTGCTGTCAATGCCTCATCATCGGCCCTGCTATAGGCCTCAGCTCCGCCTCCCTGGATTGACGGTCCCCGAAGGATCATTCCGCCTGAGTTATGGAATGACTGTGATGCAGCAATGTTTTTATGTTTAAGCACGAAGTCCCTTACAGCCTGATTCTCAGGAAAGGTGAAAGGATATTTGTCTGCACCGCTTTGTATGAAGTTTGGCTCCCAGTTAAAACCCCAGTCACGGTTCCCGTCATAGCTGCCGGGTCCGTCCTCGTTGATAAGCCCGTCACCGTCGTTATCAATCCCTTCGCTTCCGAGCATTTCATATTCTCCATTTTCTCCCGGTTCTACACGGATCATTCTGCGCGGATCCTTTGGATCGGCCTTCATTGTACCCCTGGTACTGGCTCTTCTCATCTGGTTTATCTCCTTATCGCCATTAAGATCATCGGGGCCATCCTCGTCAACTAATCCGTCGCGGTCATTATCCCTTGGCGCAAGTCCTGACCTGGGCGGTACTGTTGCAGAAGTAAAATACTCCCTTCCGTCAGGATTTATAGTAGGGGCGATATAGAAAGTTTTTTCTGCAAGAAGATTTCTGATGAACTCATTTTCATCGTACATCTCGCACAGGTACCATGCTGTATACATTGCCATTTCGCTTCCCTGAAGCTCAATCGAGTGGATGTTGCCATCTATCCAGAATCCGGGTTTAAGACCGGGATCCATATTCTTCTTATCAGATATTGTTAAAAGGTATATATCACGACCCTGAACCGATTTGCCTATAGTTTCGAGGGTAACAAGATCGGGATACTTTTTTGCCAGTTTTGAACACAGATCGGCAATACCCTGATTTGTATAGTACTTGTTCCATGAGGCCTGTACTCCCGGGTTTGAAGGTGATCCGGCTGCCTTGAAAAAGAACTCTTCGTTCTGTGAATTGGCAGGTGCTGTGAGTAGAATGAAAAGCAGGGAGATTATCGTGTTAATGATTAACTTTTTCATGATTATCAATTGTTAGATGTAACTATTTAAGTTCAAAAGTTGTATTTATTGTTCCGGTATTCAGAGCTCCGGCTGTGACCTTCAGATTTCCCTTTCCTTTAATTAGCCAGCTGAATTCTGCAACACCGTCACCTTCAAGCCTTGTTATTCGCTGTACTTTTTGTCCGCTCAGTATAGTTTGTCCTGATAGCCGGTTCAAGAGAGATCCTCATTATCCTGGTCCAGAGGTTATTATTACCCGATTCAGCACAGGTTGCAAATATGCCTTTATTGTGAACCTTCAGTGATACCCTGAATACATTCTCACCTGCATTCTCAACAATTGTATCAATATACTCAAGCTCAGGATGCAGGGCAGCAACTGAAGTTATGAACTTGTAGTTTGCAGTAACAAGTTGCGAAAGAGTGTCTGCCGGAGGTGTCGACATGACATATGGTTTCATGCCGCCTATCTCGGCTTTCTTCCCTGGGAAGCCGGGATGTTTTATTTCAGTCCAGGGGAGGAAGACATCATCTATCCCGTTCTTTTCAGCAAATTTAAGAAAAGCCGCTTCATTGTTTTTTACTTTATCAATAGGGAACCACCAAGCAGGAGTACTGAAGCTATATCTTCCATAATGAAAATAAGCCCATTCCATGAAGTTTCCCGGAACTGTTCTTGCAGGAGGTGCACCTTTAGCGCCTGTTATTTCGTGGTATTTGTCTGAGACAAGCTTGTTTATTGCTTCATCGGAACGGGTAATAGCTGTCTGCCGTCTGTCGCCTGTTTCCATTCCTGCGCCTCTGCCTGATCCCATTCCCGAACCTGCCGTGATGCAGCCGGCCTTTCGGATGCTTTCATTGGCTGGCCCAGATTATCCTGGGGCCCGAATGCGAGGGTCATGTAAATATTAAAGTGGTCGTATAGAAAATCGGCTACTGCTTTTGACTCTGGTTCGGACATTGCATGCAGTCCGGCATTCACTCCATACTCCTCATAATTGTAGGTAAAATTCTTATTGAATATCACTCCTCCGCTGCCGTCTTCATTAAATTTGTCATCGTCATCATTATCAAGTCCTTCAGAGATGACCTTATATCTTCCTGTTTCTCCCTTTGCAAGATCAGCAGGAACCATTATCCTCTTGTCCTCATCGCACTCAACAAATGTTCCTGTGGGATCAGTTATACGGACAAGTGTTATAAATCCCATCCTTGTTAAGATCTTCAAAGGGATCCTCGTCGAAGCTGAAATCTCGATCGTCGTCGGTTGGCCTGGCATTAACAGCTCTTTCGTACCTTACTGCTGCGAAAAATTGTTCTGATGCATCGGGGCTTACATCGGGAAAGATATAAAATGTGACTTTTTCAAGAAGATGCTTTTATCTCTGCTGTCTCAGATTCTGCAACAAGTTTTTCGGCAAAACCGAGAGCAATCTCCCTGCCTGCCATATAAGTTCCGTCAACTCCACCCAGAACTGCAATCGCCGGTTTTCCATCCTTCTCGCCCCTTCCAACGGATATCACATAAATATCCTTGGCTCCGGCCGTTTTTACTATCGATTTTACAGAGCATACAGAAGGATTCTGTTTCCCAAGCTGCTCAATTCTCTGGACTAAAGACCTGTAGTCGCTGTATTTATTCTGTGCATATGTGGTAAGCTGCGATGCAGAGACAATAAATAAGAGTACAAGTGATTTCTGGATTCTTTTCATGATATGGGTCAGTTATTAATTCAGTAAAGTGTTATAATGATCATGTAAATATAGTTTTGAAATTCTTAATTCAGACTTTGAGGTGTCTTGATGGACCACTTTCAAAAGTAGTGTATATTATTTTATTTGCAACACCTGCCACAGTTGTAATGTTATATGTTAAATTTGTATCCGGCACAGAATTTAATTAACTATGAGAAAGTTTCTCCTGTTTCTTCTTTTATCAGTTCTAATTTCATGCGGGCGAAAAGATTCGCGAGGTAATGAATCTGTAATTACTGTCAGCATAGGGCCATTCAAGTACTTTGTTGAGGCAATTGCCGGGAATGATTTTAAAGTGAATGTCATGGTTCCGTCTGGATCAGATCCACACATTTACGAGCCATTCCCTGAACAGATAAATAAGCTGAGAAGATCTGTAGGCTATATAAGTAACGGGTACCTGGGCTTTGAAATGACATGGATGGATCGTTTTCAGGAGACAAATAAAACAATGAAGAAGCTTTCTCTTGGGGATAAGATAGATCTTCTGGATCATGATCATCAACATGAAGGAGAGCATGTTGAGAGTGCTGATCCTCATTACTGGGTGTCTCCGAAGTGTGCATTGATTATGGCTGCCTCTCTTAAGGATTTTCTATCCGAACTGAATCCGGAAAAAAAAGTAGCCTATGATTCAAATTATAAGAAGCTTGTAATTAAAATATTGAATCTGGATAAGAAGGCAGAAGAACTTTTTTCCGCGATGGGGGGCAGATCATTTATGATCTATCATCCTAACCTTGGATATCTTGCCAGGGATTATGATCTTGCGGAGGTTTCGGTGGAGTTTGAAGGCAAGGAACCTCCTCCATCAAGGTTGAAGGAGCTTATAGATCTCGCCCGGAGAGAGAGGCTTAACACTATTTTTGTTCAGAAGGAATATGATGCTAAAAATGCAAATGCCGTTGCACTGGAGATCGGAGCAAAAGTAATAATCATAGATCCCTTGTCAGAAAACTGGCATGACTCTACACTTGAAATAATAGAACAACTGTATCGTAGTCTGGCAGATACTGTAAAAAACTAAAATCTTATGGCCATACTGTTTGAAATGAAATCACTTACAGCTTCGTATGGCGAGACTGTTGTTCTGAGGGATGTTAATTTCACTGTTAATGAGAATGACTTTATTGGTGTAATCGGTCCTAACGGCGGCGGAAAAACGACATTGTTAAGAATCATACTTGGTTTGTTAAAGCCTTCAAGCGGGAAACTCATTTTCAACAGTGCACTGCTTGACGAAAAAAGCATAGGTTACCTTCCGCAGATGTCCACAGGTGACATAAATTACCCGGTTACAGTAAAAGACATCGTTCTTTCAGGACTTATGATAAGGAAGGGGATAATCTCGAGGATGACCATGAGCGACAAGCTCAAAGCTGAAAAGGTAATCGGGGAACTCGGTTTGTCAGGGCTCGTTTCTTCGACACTTAATGAACTTTCAGGCGGACAGATGCAAAGGGTATTTCTGGGAAGGGCTATAATAGGCGATCCAAAATTATTGTTGCTTGATGAACCCGGTAATTTTGTTGACTCTTCATTTGAGAGTGATTTTTATGAAAAACTAAAGGAACTCAATAAACGGATGGCAATACTCATGGTGTCGCACGATGTGGGAACCATTTCGTCGCATATAAAGTCGTTTGCCTGTGTAAACGGGAATCTGCATTATCACGATTCTCACGAAATTACAAATGATGATCTTCTTGCTTATGGTTGTCCTATTCAACTTATTACCCATGGTGACGTCCCTCATACAGTGCTGAAATTTCATAACTAGTGGATACAGGTATTTTTCAATATGACTTTATAGTCAAGGCGCTCCTTGGAGCAGTTTTTGCAAGTATTACAGCAGGACTTGCCGGAACATATATTGTCTCAAGAAGAATGGTGTTCCTCAGCGGAGGTATAACGCATTCATCATTCGGAGGAATCGGCATAGGATATTTTGCAGGGCTCAATCCTGTTGTCTGTGCGGCGGTATTTGGTATTATTTCGGCTCTCGGAGTAGAGTATCTTTCGGTCCGGCAAAAGATCAGGGAGGATTCTGCAATTGGTATCCTCTGGGCCTTCGGAATGGCAATAGGAATTATTTTTATCTATCTCACCCCAGGCTATTCACCCAATCTGATGAGTTACCTTTTCGGCAGTATCCTTACTGTAACCAATGCTGATATTATTGCCCTTGGTATTATGTCGCTGGTACTTATATTATATTTCGGGATCTTCTACAGGACTATCATTTATATTTCTTTTGATGAGGTTTACGCCCGTACCTACTCATCGTACGTTTATGTTTTCAAGTACCTGACAACCTCTCTGATTGCCCTGACAATAGTATTGAATATAAGGATGGCCGGGGTGGTTCTGGTCCTTTCTCTTCTGACTATACCTCCTAATATAGCCATGATATTTACCAGGACATACTCCAAAATAGCTCTCTGGTCAATACTGGCAGGATTTGCAGGAACAACGGCAGGATACATTATCTCATTCTTCGCAGGAATTCCTGTTGGGGCAACAATTATCTTTACACTCGTAATAATATGGGTTATTGCCAGGGGAGTCAGATATCTGCTTAGCAGGGCAGGAAAACTTAAGAGAGGTATTTGATATTAGCCTGAAGCGGCTGATATCTTGTTGAACAAGAGGTTGTTTTAAGTGTTCTAATATAAAGACATAGTTAAATGGATTACGATCTGATTATTATAGGAAGCGGCCCTGGCGGTTATGTGGCCGCAATAAGGGCTTCACAATTAAAAATGAAAGTGGCAGTTGTTGAGAGAGCTGAATTGGGCGGAATCTGCCTTAACTGGGGCTGCATACCAACAAAATCTTTGTTGAAGAGCGCCCAGGTTTTCGATTATCTCACACACGCGTCTGATTATGGTATTTCTGTTTCAGGTGAGATAAAACCCGATTTCTCTGCAATTATTTCGCGGAGCAGAAGCGTAGCTGATGGCATGAGCAAGGGAATTCAATTCCTCTTTAAAAAGAATAACATCATTCATATAAAGGGATCAGGAAGGCTGATACAGGGAAATAATGTCGAAGTGACTGATAGTGAGGGAGTAGTAAAATCATACTCAGCCAAAAGTATTGTGATAGCCACAGGAGCGCGCTCAAGGGAATTACCTTCGCTTAAGCAGGATGGTAAAAGGATAATAGGCTACCGCGAGGCGATGACTCTCGCTGAACAGCCCTCATCCATGGTAGTTGTTGGATCAGGTGCTATAGGCAGCGAGTTTGCAAACTTTTATCAATCCATCGGAACAAATGTTACTCTTATTGAGTTCCTGCCAAGGATAGTCCCGAATGAAGACGAGGAAGTTTCAAAACAGCTTGAGAGGTCATTCAAAAAAATGAAAATGAGAGTGATGACCGATTCATCGGTGGAATCAGTAGATACAACAGGCAACAAGTGTATGGTTACGGTTAAATCGCCTAAAGGCGAGGAGCTTATTGAAACAGATATTGTATTTTCTGCAGTTGGAATTACGCCAAATACCGAAGGGATCGGACTTGAGGAGACAGGAGTAAAGTGTGAAAAGGGAAAAGTTGTTGTCGATGAGTTCTACAGGACATCTGTTCCCGGGATATTTGCCATAGGAGATATTGTACATGGCCCTGCACTGGCTCATGTTGCTTCTGCGGAGGGGATAATTTGCGTTGAAAAAATCGCAGGTCTCGAAGTTCTCCCCCTTGATTATACTAATATCCCGGGTTGTACATATACTAATCCTGAGATAGCTTCCTGCGGACTGACCGAAGCTGCTGCAAAAGAAGCAGGTTATACCATTAAGGTAGGCAAGTTCCCGTTTACTGCTTCAGGTAAGGCCAGTGCTTCAGGTTCAAAGGATGGTTTTGTCAAGCTTGTATTCGATGCGGAATATGGTGAACTTCTTGGTGCACATATGATTGGAGCAAATGTTACAGAAATGATTGCGGAAATAGTTGTTGCACGAAAACTTGAAACCACAGCACATGAAATAATAAAAGCTGTTCACCCTCATCCGACTATGTCAGAGGCAATTATGGAAGCAGCTGCCGCTGCTTACGGAGAAGTTATTCATCTTTAACCAAAGGTGACGCAACCAAACAGGAACATTTAACATCAATCTTTTGGAAATTGGTGATAATTGAGACAATTTTTTTTATTTTTATATTCTCAATCAGGTAGAAGAACTTGTCAGAGATAAAAAAAATAATAAAAGGTTGCCTTGAAGGGAACAGAAGAGATCAGGAGCTTCTGTACCGGCGGCATTCAGCTAAACTATATGCTGTCTGTTTGCAGTATTCCGGTAATGAGGAAGAAGCACGTGATATTCTCCAGGAGGGTTTTATAAAGATCTTTGAAAATCTTGTCAACTATAAACATGAAGGTTCCTTTGAGGGCTGGATGAGGCGGATAACTGTAAATACTGCTCTTGAAAAATTCCGCAGCAAACATAACCTTTACAGGGTTGACGATATTGATCTTATTCCTGAGCAGGATGCAGAGCCTGATAATGAGGATTATGCAGGTCTGGAGGCAAATGATCTTCTGACAATTATAATGGAACTGCCACCTAAATACAGGATGGTATTCAACCTTTATGCTATAGAAGGGTATTCGCACAAGGAGATTGCAGGAATGATTAATATCTCTGAGGGAACATCAAAATCGAACCTTTCAAGAGCAAGAGGTATACTTCAAAGAAGAGTCTGGTCATATACAGGCTTAAAGAAGAAAATTGTATATGGATAAACGGGAAGCAAATATTGACATTGTCTTCAAAAACGGTCTGAAAGATCTTGAGGTGCTTCCTCCTGCAGGGGTATGGGAGAACATTCATCCTCTTGTGCAAAATAAACATAATCCGTTTTATCTGACCAGAGCAGCAGCTCTTATCGCTGTTTTGTTATCACTTGGTTTCTTTGCCTACAGGATGAGCCTTAATATTTCGGAGGAGCTTGAAAACAGTGTAACTGCTTTTAATATAACTGCAGGTTCTCCCATTTACTTTAATTCGCAGGAGCGAGAACTGCCAGCTGCTGAAATTCTCAACTCTGGTAACAAAGTTTCTCAAGGTATTCCGGAGGTTCAATCTGACAAAGCTGAAACCGAAAGAGTTCCGGAAATTAACCCCAGTTCGGTCGCTGCCCTGCAGGATGTAATGGACACCGGCACTAATCAGATTAAGATGAATGAGGGGCTCAGGATCAGGAAAAAAATTAGCTCAACCGGCGAAACTTATGTTTATGAAGATCTTGCTATCCCGGAATATAATATACAATCACCTGTAAAGGTTGAAAACAGATGGTCTCTCGGCGCTTTCGCTTCACCTACTTATATTGGAATGATGGGCCCCGGTGAGAATGAATCAACCAGTCAGCTGAAGTCAATGGAACAGCAGGTAAGTTCTTATACAGGTGGGATAGCTTTTACATATAAGCTGAGCAAAAGGTTCAGTATCCAGTCGGGTGTTTACTATTCTTCTCTTGGCCAGGAGGTTGAAGGGATAAACTCCTTCGTAGGTTTTCAGCAGTATGATTTCACAAAGGGTTCGCGTAATTTTGAGGTAATGACTTCAAGCGGGAAAGTGTATACAAACAATGCAGATGTTTTCCTGCTGGCTGAAGGACCTGAAGGGAGAGTAATTACAAACTTTACAAGTGATCTTTTTGATCCTAAGAAGGCAAATCTGAAGTACATCAACAATTCAATCCTCCAGAATTTCAGTTATCTCGAGCTGCCTTTGATACTAAGATATAAATTTGTCGACAGGACATTTGACCTTAACCTGATCGGCGGTATATCATATAATATGCTTCTGGGCAATAGTGTATACGCAAATGTGGATGGCGAAAAATTCCAGATCGGAAAAACCGAAGGACTGAGCCCGATCTCCATAAGCAGTTCACTCGGTATGGGTATGGAATACAGCTTTTCAAAAAGCTTCTCCGTGAATCTGGAACCTACATTCAGGTATTATCTTAATCCTTTTAAAGAATTGGCCGGCTCAAACATGCATCCCTATTCATTCGGTATCTTTTCGGGAGTTGCATATAAATTCTGAAAGCTTATTTAACCCGGGTTTACTCACTTATTTTACTTTGACATTCGTTGTAGTATTTTTAAGCTCTAAAAGTATTACCTTTGCTCGTTATTTTTTAAAGCCATATTTATTATGACAAACGGAAGAAAGAGATCAGCATTGACGGCATTTGTTATAACCGGCACAGTAATTCTTATACTATCAATTGCACAGGGTTTTAAAGGTTTCAATGATGGAAGCAGAGAGGATGTTGTCGATTCTGATACCTTATATAATATACAATCGTACAAACTGCCTGAAAATGTGACCTTCGCAGGAGAGCAGATGCCTCTGAAGAACTTCGATACAAGAGAAAGTCTTGAACGGGAGATTCTTATTAGTGCATACAGACACTCATCAACAATTCTTATAATAAAAAGGGCAAACAGGTACTTCCCTGTAATTGAGAAGATTCTTAAAGAATACAATATACCTGACGATTTTAAATATCTGGTTGCAGCTGAAAGTGAATACAGCAACATGGTTTCTCCGGCAGGTGCTACAGGTTTCTGGCAGATTATGACTGAGACCGGGAAGGAAGAGGGAATGGAGATTAACACTGTGGTTGATGAACGTTACAATTTGGAGCGTTCGACCAGGTTTGCCTGCGAATACCTCCTGAAGTCCTATGAGAAATTTGGCAACTGGACTCTTGCTGCTGCTTCATACAACGGAGGCAGGGCAGGAATTGATGAACAGATTAAGATCCAGAAGCAACAGAATTACTACGACCTTCTGTTATCAGAAGAAACGGCAAGGTATATCTTCAGGGTTGTTGCATACAAGCTTGTAATAAGCGATCCTTCAAGCTTTGGATTTGTTATTGGGAAAGAGGATTTGTATCCCGAATTACAGTACAAAGAGGTAAAGGTTGATACCTCTGTTTCTGATTTCTCAGCATTTGCTGAAAAATTCGGTACAAATTATAAATTGATTAAGTTTCTTAACCCATGGCTGAGAAAACCCTACCTGACACCAAAGCCGGGAAAGGTTTATCTGATAAAGATCCCGACAGAGGGAATGCGCATAATTGAGAAGAGTGAAACTTCAAACTGATTTTTGCCGGGAGTCTCGCAATGAATGAGGAAATCAAGGTACTTGGTGCAAGAGTACACAACCTTCAGAATATTGATGTTACAATACCGCGAAACAGACTTGTTGTTATTACCGGATTGAGCGGAAGCGGAAAATCATCGCTGGCATTCGATACAATTTATGCTGAGGGTCAAAGACGCTACATGGAGACTCTCTCAGCATATGCCCGTCAGTTCCTTGGCGGGATGGAAAGGCCTGATGTGGACAAGATAACCGGATTAAGCCCCGTTATAGCCATCGAACAAAAGACTACAAATAAGAATCCCCGTTCAACAGTTGGAACAATTACCGAGATTTACGACTTCCTCCGTTTATTGTATGCCAGGGCAGCTGACGCCTACTCATATGCGTCGGGGGAGAAGATGGTCAAATATACAGATGATCAGATCCTTGATCTGATAAAAGCCAGGTTCAGCGGAAAAAAGGTGTTCTTGCTTTCACCACTTGTAAAGGGACGAAAGGGCCATTATAAGGAGCTTTTCGAACAATTGAGGCGAAAGGGTTATCTCCATGTAAGGATAAACAATGAAATCAAGGAATTGACAGCAGGCCTGAAACTCGACAGGTATAAGACCCATTTTATTGAACTTGTGATTGATAAATTCAGGGTGGGAGAGGTGACTGATAAAAGACTGAACGATTCAGTCCTTATGTCGCTCGATCAGGGCGATGGTGTCATGATGGTGCTTGATTCAGAAGCCAATGAACCGCGTTATTTCAGCCGTCATCTTATGTGCCCCGTAACAGGAATCTCATACAATGAACCTGCTCCGCACACATTCTCGTTCAATTCACCGCAGGGTGCGTGCCCTCATTGTAATGGCCTTGGTGAAGTTTCGAGCATTGATGAGAAAAAACTGATTCCCGACGGCGAACTGAGCATCCGAAAAGGGGGAATTGAACCTCTTGGAAAGTACAGAAATATATGGATTTTCTGGCAGATCGAAGCAATTGCTGAAAAAAACGGATTCACACTCGATACTCCTGTTAAAGATATTCCTGAAGAGGCACTTAACAAGGTTTTGTACGGCTCAGATGAGGTACTGAAACTTTCAAACACTCCTCTTGGAATGACTTCAAACTATTTTCTGACATTTGAAGGGGTTGTCAACTTTATCGGGAATGTTGAAAGTGTCAACGGGAAGAAGAGTGAGCTCAGGCTTAAGGAGCAATATGTTCAGTATAATGTTTGTCAGGAATGCCAGGGAACCCGGTTGAAAAGAGAAGCTCTTTTCTTCAGGATTGCTGATAAGAATATCGGCCAGCTTTCTGCAATGGATATACGCGAACTATCTCAGTTCCTTGAAAGTATTGAGGATCAGATGACAGGGAAGCAGAAGCAGATTGCCTCAGAGATCCTCAAGGAGATCAGAGCCAGGCTTGGTTTCCTTCTGGAGGTAGGTCTCGAGTACCTTTCAATTAACAGGGGAGCAAGAACCCTGTCGGGAGGAGAAAGTCAGAGGATCCGGCTTGCCACCCAGATAGGTTCGAGGCTTGTGAATGTGCTTTATATCCTTGATGAGCCGAGCATTGGCCTTCATCAGAGGGATAACAGACGACTTATTGCAGCGCTGAAGCAGTTAAGGGATGCAGGTAATTCCGTAATAGTTGTTGAACATGATAAGGAGATGATTCTCTCAGCAGATTATGTGATAGATATGGGCCCCGGCGCCGGCCGTCACGGCGGGCTTGTTGTCGCACATGGGACACCTGCAGAACTTATGAGATTTGACACAATAACCTCATTGTATCTTAACAGCAGGAAGAAGTTTGATATGCCGGAGGACCGACGGAAGGGCAATGGGAAGTTCATTGTACTGACAGGTGCTACGGGTCATAATCTTAATAATGTCGATATAGTCCTGCCTCTCGGCTTGTTTATCTGTGTTACCGGAGTATCAGGAAGCGGCAAATCATCACTTATTAATCAAACACTTCATCCTGCTCTCGCCAGAAAGATTCATAATTCGGGAAAATCGCCATTACCCTATGAAAATATAGCAGGTCTCGATCAGATTGACAAGGTTATTGAGGTCAATCAATCTCCGATTGGAAAGACACCCAGATCGAACCCTGCTACATACACGGGGGTCTTCACTGATATACGAAAATTGTATGAGCAGACTACTGAAGCGAAGATAAGAGGTTTTGGTGCCGGCCGGTTCTCTTTCAATGTAAAGGGAGGCAGATGCGAGGGGTGTGAAGGAGCAGGAATGAAGACAATAGAGATGAATTTTCTTCCTGATGTTTATGTCCATTGTACAGAGTGCAACGGTAAGCGTTATAACAGGGAGACTCTTGAAGTAAAGTATAAGGGACAGTCGATAAGCGATGTTCTTGACATGACTATCAATATGGCAGTTGACTTTTTTTCAAATGTCCCGTCAATATATCATAAGATAAAAACGATTCAGGATGTAGGTCTGGGATATATAAAACTGGGTCAGCAATCAACAACACTTTCCGGAGGTGAGGCACAGCGTGTAAAACTCGCAACAGAACTTGCACGAAGGGATACAGGAAAAACCCTGTATATTCTTGATGAGCCTACTACCGGCCTTCATTTTGAGGATGTCAGAGTGCTTCTTGATGTACTTAATAAACTTGTTGACAGAGGCAATACTGTTATAGTTATTGAACACAATCTTGATGTTGTGAAAATGTCTGATTATGTTATAGACCTTGGCAAGGAGGGTGGCAAGGAGGGTGGAAATATTCTTTTTTCCGGTACTCCCGAAATGCTTGCTGAATGTAAGGAAAGCCATACCGGAAAATTTCTTAAGGCAGAACTTTAGGTAGCAGAAATAGTTATATTTGGAAGTAAATTTTTACCAGATTCAAAGATGGAGAGACCCGCTGATCTTATTAAAGATGCTTTTGAAGAAAAAACCTGGCATGAGATACATACCACCGATTCATGGCGAGTGTTTAAAATATTGTCCGAACTTGTTGAGGGTTTTGAAAAGCTGGCCAGGATTGGTCCCTGTGTCTCAATATTTGGTTCTGCCCGTACCCAGCCCGATAACAGGTACTATAAGCTGGCCGAAGACATTGCATTTAAGCTGACACAGAATGGTTATGGTGTTATTACAGGAGGCGGACCCGGGATTATGGAAGCCGGAAATAAAGGTGCTGAGAGGGGTAAGGGTAAATCTGTCGGTATAAATATTGATCTTCCGTTTGAACAGCACGCCAACCCTTATATTGACCCTGACAAGCTGATAACCTTCGATCATTTTTTTGTCAGGAAGGTAATGTTCATGAAATATTCGCAGGGTTTTATTGTTCTTCCCGGAGGTTTCGGAACATTTGACGAACTCTTTGAGGCGATGACGCTTATTCAGACCAGGAAAATCGGGAAATTTCCTATTATTCTTGTCGGAAAGAAATACTGGACCGGGCTTGTTGAATGGATCAAGGATCAGATGCTGTCGGAGGAGAATAATATCAGAACCGAAGATCTGGAGCTCTTCACGGTTGTTGATACATCGGATGAAGCTGTAGACTATATTGTGAAATTCTATTCGAGGTATCTCCTGAGCCCGAACTTCTAAAATTAAAATGCATTTATCCACCTGAATCTTCTGGCACTGTCGCCGAATTTCAGTGCCAGGGATAATTCGTGCGTACCGAAGCTGCGTGATCTGATATCTGTTAAGGTGAAGTCTACAGCATATGCAAAGTAGAACTTGTCATACCTGAAGCCAAACATCCCTATTACAGCATCACCTGTCCGATATGATACGCCAAGCCAATAATCAAGTTTGTAATATATTCGAGCTGATATATCGGCCTGGACTGCAGTCAGAAAGAGATCGGATGATTTAAGAAATGCTGATGGTTCAAGCAACCAGTTACGGCCTAGTGGAACTTTCAACCCGCTTGTAATAAAATAGTGCCCCAGCTCCTGACTCCTGTCCTGGTTGCCATTGCCGAGTGCAAGAGTACCTCGTGTGAGGTTTGTCATTGCAAAGCCCACAAAAAATTTCGAAGTGGTATAGTTGGCACCGAAATTGAAATCGGGTATGAACATAGAATAGTCGTAGCTGTTAAGGTATGGGTCATTGTATTTGTAGAGAAAGCCTTCATTGTCGATAGCATACTGATAAGCCGTAAGGGCAAGCCCGAATGCCAGGCTTCGAGGATAACCATCATATGCCTGCTTCATGGGGATATGGTAAGAATAGGCAGCCTGAAATCCGGTTCGTTTAATGAGGCCGTTTCTGTCGTTGAATATATATCCCCCTGCTCCAACCCTTCCTCCTTTTGTCGGCCTGACAATCTTTCTCTTTATTGTAGATGATTTGAGGATATAACTTGTTTTCAGAACCCTGGTCTGAAAACTGGCAGCATATGTTGCAGGGGCTCCCTCGAGTCCAACCCATTGCTGCCTCACTGTCAGGTTCACCGATGTATATCCGTCACGTCCCGCAAAGGAAGGATTTAAAAGGAAGCCGTTCATTACGTACTGACTGTAAATCGGTACCTGTTGCGCTGCTGCTGTTCCCCAGATTAACAGGAGTAAGGCTGTATGATATATCCTTTTTAAGCACTTCATATCTTAGTCTATCTAAAGATACTATTATTTATCTTATTATAGTTACTATACCTGACCTGGTACCCGATCCGTCATTAAGATAAAGTATGTAATGATACGAATCAGTAGGCAGTAATTTCCCTTCGCTGGTTCCATCCCATGGGTTACCGGCAACATTTTTACTGCTGAATACTCTTTTTCCCCATCTGTTGAATACCTGGATCTCAGCATCCGGGAAGAGCTCAGCATTCTTGATCTGCCATGTATCAAGTATCCCATCATTATTCGGTGTGATGACCTCTGCAAATTCAAGGCAGTTTTCAGAACCAACAATTCCAACAGTGACATCAAGTGCTGCTGCGCAACTGTTCTTGTCTGTTACAACTACACTATATATGCCATCGGGAACATTCGGCCTGTCAATGGTAGTTACTCCATCCGACCAGGTTGCCTTGTAAGGCTCAGTTCCTCCTGTTATTGTAAGTGCGATGCTTCCGTCAAATACACCCGGACAAGATGCAGGTTCTTCAGTTGCCGATATTGAAAGGGCTGAAGGCTCTGTTATGGTTACCTGTAAACTGAAGGTGCAAAGATTTGCATCTCTTACTGTAACAGTATGTGCTGCAGGCGCAAGACCTGCAAACGTGCCTGAAGCCTGGTATACACCTCCGTTAAGGCTGTATTGGTAGGGAGAAGTACCTCCGGCACCGGTAACTGTAACCATTCCATTTGAAGCTCCGTAGCAGGAAATATTATTCTGTATTGTTATGTTTCCTGAAACAGATGCAGCCGGCTGCAAGATAGTAACTGACATGGCGTATGTGCAGTTGTTTGCATCCTGAATTGTAATTGTGTGGGCCCCGGCTGTTATCGATCCAAAAGTACCGGTTGGCTGATATGTTCCTGTTCCAAGTTTATACTGGTAAGGAGCAGTGCCGAAAAGTCCTGCGACAGTAACACTTCCCGTGCTTTCGCCGAAGCATAGCACATTGGTCCTTGAAACAACAGACCCTCCCAGCGCTGCTACAGGCTCAGTTATTGTCACACTTATATTGAATGTTGTCAGGGTGGCATCCTTTATAGTAACAGTATAAATACCGGCTGGCAACGATCCGAATACTCCTGAAGCCTGGTATGCTCCTGCATCAAGTCTATACTCGTATGGTGCGACACCCTTGGATCCGGTTACAGTTACACTGCCAGTGCTGCTGCCAAAACAGGCGACATTAGTCTGTGCAGTTATGCTTCCTTCGAGGTCGCTGAACGGATTACTGATTGTAACAGGTACAATGAAGGTACAAAGATTTGCATCCTGAACTGTAACGTTGTAGGAGCCAACGTTCAGCGAATTAAATGTGCCTGACGGCTGGTATACGCCTGAACCCAGTTTATACTGGTAAGGAGCAGTTCCGCCTGATCCTGCGACTGTTACAGATCCATCTGATCCTCCGATTGTTGAGGCATCAGTTTTGGATGTAATGCTTCCGGCTAATGCTGATGCAGGTTGGGTTATTGATACAACTGATGTTGCAACACAACTGTTGACATCAGTTACAGTGATTGTATATGACCCGTTTGCAAGACCTGATGCAGTAGCAGTTGTCTGAACAGGAGATGTGTTCCAGCTGTATGAGTATGGACCTGTACCTCCTGAAGCAGTTGCTGTTGAAGACCCTGTTGCATCACCAAAACAGGAAACATTTACCTGTGTTGTGGTAATCCCTACTGCTGCTGCCGGTTGTGTAATTGTCACGTTGGCCGTAGCAGTGCAAGAGTTCGCATCGGTAACAGTAACTGTATATAGAACGCCGGCTGACAATCCTGTCGCAAGTGATGAAGTTTGTACCGGTGTTGTATTCCACGAATAGGTGTACGGGCCGACTCCGCCAGCAGGTATCGCGGTGGCTGATCCTGTGGAAGCACCGAAACATCCTGCATTTACCTGGGTTGTGGTGACAACAACTGCCGCTGCCGGTTGGGTTATAGTAACAGGTACATCGAAAGTGCAGCTTAGCGTTGCATCCCTGACTGTAACAGAGTGAGACCCTGCTGTCAATCCTGTAAAAGTGCCTGATACCTGGTAAGAACCGCCGTTCAGACTGTATTCATATGGAGCTGTACCTCCTGCCCCGGCAATAGTTACACTTCCTGTTGAAGCACCGAAACAGAGAACATTTGTCTGCGAGCTAACTGTACCTGACATCCCTGTTGCAGGTTGAGTTATGGTTACATTGGCAGATGTGGTACAGCTGTTTGCATCTGTGATTGAAACCGTATATGATCCGGCAGACAGGCCTGAAGCTGTTGCTGTTATCTGTACAGGAGAGGTATTCCACGAATAGGTGTATGGTCCGGTACCTCCTGCCGGTGTGACAGTGGCAGAACCTGTAGATCCTCCGAAACAGAGTACATTGGCCTGGGTTGTTGTTGCAGTGAGTGATGCTGCGGGTTGGGTAATAATGACAGTGGTTGCTGCTATACAACTCTTTGAGTCGTTAACTGTAACTGTGTATGGTCCGGCAATAAGTCCGGTAGCTGTTGCAGTTGACTGTACGGGCGTTGTGCTCCATGTGTATGTATATGGCCCTGTGCCTCCGGCAGGTATTGCCGTTGCTGAACCGGTTGAATTTCCGAAACAAAGAACGTTAACCTGAGAGGAACTGACGGAAAGCGCAGCAGCTGGCTGGCTGATTGTTACACTTGCTGTAGCTGTGCAGCTTCTGGCATCAGTAACTGTGACATTATATGTCCCGGTGGAAAGAGCTGTGGCGGTTACAGTGGTCTGAACAGGAGTCGTGTCCCATGAATATGTATAAGGTCCGGTTCCTCCGGCAGGGATCGCTGTTGCTGTACCAGTGGATCCACCAAAACAGGCAACGTCAACTTTTGATGTTGTTGTTGAAAGCGGCGCTGCCGGCTGGGTAATAGTTACACTGGCTGTTTGAATACAACTGTTGGCATCAGTTACTGTAACTATATATGTACCTGTTGACAGACCTGTAGCACTCGCAGTTGTCTGAGCCGGGGTAGTGTCCCATGAGTATGTATATACACCAGTTCCTCCTGTCGGGTTGACTGTTGCTGAACCAGTTGCATCGCCAAAGCATCCAACATTGATTTGCGTAGTCGTAAGAGCAAGGGCTGCTGCCGGCTGTGTTAATGTTGCAGTTGCAGTTGTTGTACAGCTGTTGAAATCTGTTATTGTTACCGTATAAGTTCCGGCAGTAAGACCTGTGGCAGTAGCAGTTGTCTGAACCGGGGTTGAGTTCCATGAGTATGTATATGGACCGGTGCCACCTGCAGGTGTGGCAGTAGCAGTGCCTGTCGCTTCTCCAAAGCATAAAACATTTACCTGTGATGTGGTCGCTGAGAGTGCAGCAGCAGGCTGAGTAATTGCAGCATTTGCAGTTGTTGTGCAGCTGTTTGCATCCGTAACAGTTACTGTATAGGTTCCGATACCCAGTCCGATGGCTGTAATTGCAGTCTGGACAGGGGTTGTATTCCATGAATAGGTGTATGGTCCGGTTCCTCCGGCCGGGACTGCAGTTGCAGTTCCTGTCAAACCGCCGAAGCATGCCACATCGGCCTTTGTTGTTGTTGCAGAAAGTGCAGCTGCTGGCTGGGTTATTGTTACCGGTACATCAAACGTGCATGAAAGTGTTGCATCCCTTACAGTTACAGTATACGTACCGGCAGCAAGTGTTCCAAATGTTCCGGAAGCCTGGTATGCGCCTGCGTTAATACTATATTCATATGGCGCAGTTCCTCCGGCTCCTGTTACTGTTACACTTCCTGTGGAGTTGCCAAAACAAAGCACGTTCGTCTGAGAAGCAATTGTACCTGACATACCTGTTGGTGGCTGGGTAATTGTCACACTTTCTGTTCTGGTGCAACTGTTGGCATCTGTTACAATAACATTATATGTGCCTGCCCCGAGAGTGACTGCCGTTGCAGTAGTCTGTACTGGTGTAGTATTCCAGGAATATGTATACGCGCCGGTTCCACCTGCAGGAGTAGCTGTTGCTGTACCTGTTGAGTTTCCAAAGCAGAGAACATTGACCTGTGTGGTGGAAACTGAAAGTGCTGCAGCTGGTTGTGTAAGTGTTACACTTGTTGTAACTATACAGCCGTTGAAATCTGTAACAGTAACAGTATAAGTCCCGACAGGAAGGCCGGTAGCAGTTACTGTTGTCTGAACAGGTGTTGAATTCCACGAGTAGGTATATGGTCCGGTTCCACCTGAAGGAACTGCAGTCGCAGTACCGGTTGCATCACCGAAACAGGCAACATCAGTTTTTGTAGCGCTTACAGTCAGAGCGGCCGCCGGCTGGTTGATATTTACCGGTATAGATGTCACACAGGCTGCTCCATCTGTGATTGTGACTGTATATGTGCCTGTTCCAAGACCAGTAGCTGTTGCTGTTGTCTGAACAGGTGTGGTATCCCACGAATATGTATATGGAAGTGTACCTCCCGCCGGAATAGCAGTTGCAGAACCTGTTGTCTCGCCAAAACATCCTGCATTTACCTGTGTTGTAGTAACTGTCAGTGGGTTTGCAGGTTGAGTAATTGTTACAGTGGCAGTTTCAATGCAACCGTTAGCATCGGTTACTGTTACTGTATATACTCCGAATGGCAGATTGATTGCAGTGGAGGTAGTCTGAACAGGAGTTGTGTCCCATGAGTATGAGTAAACACCTGTCCCTCCCGATGGAGTTGCTGTAGCAGTACCTGTGTTGTCTCCGAAACATTTAACATTTACCTGGGCAGTCAGAATTGAAAGCGCAGAAGCTGGTTCTGTTATTGTCACACTCGAAGTAACTGAACAGCTGTTTGCATCTGTCACTGTAACCGTATAGTTTCCAGCAATCAGTGCCGTAGCAGTCTGGGTTGTCTGTACTGGAGTGGTATTCCATGAGTAGGTATAGATTCCGGTTCCGCCGGCAGGGCTGGCAGTGGCAGTACCTGTTGCATTGCCAAAGCATAAAACATTAACCTGTGAAGTTGTTACAGACAAGGCAGCTGCAGGTTGTGTTATGGTTACGCTTGCAGTCTGGGTACAAAGGTTTGCATCAGTTACGGTTACTGTATAAGTTCCTGCAATAAGACCCGTTGCTGTTTGTGTTGTCTGGGCAGGGGTTGTATCCCAGGAATAGGTATATGAACCTGCACCTCCGGCAGGATTTGCAGTAGCAGTACCTGTAGAATTTCCGAAACAGAGTACATCAACCTGCGATGTTGGCACCGTGAGGGCAGCTGCAGGCTGAGTTACAATTACAGTGGCTGTTTCTGTACAGAGGTTTGCATCTGTAACAGTTACTGTATATGTTCCTGCAATTAGTCCTGATATTGTCGGAGTTGTCTGAACAGGGGTAGTATCCCAGGAATATGTATACACTGCGGTTCCTCCTGAAGGTGTAGCAGTGGCTGATCCTGTGTTATTTCCGAAGCATAACACATCAACATGTGTTGCTGCAACTGCCAGTGCTGCAGCAGGCTGACTAATAGTAACCGCAACTGTTTCAGAGCAACTGTTCGCATCGGTTACAATTACGGTATAAACACCCGCTGTAAGATTGGTGATAACATCAGTTGTCTGAACAGGGGTTGTATCCCACGAATAAGTATATGAACCTGTGCCTCCTGTTGGAATTACTGTAGCTGATCCGGATGCATCACCGTTGCAAAGTACATCAACCTGTGATGTTGAAAGAGCCAGTGCTGCTGCAGGCTGAGCTATATTGACGTTTGCTGTCGCAATACAGCTATTGGCATCTGTAACAGTCACTGTATATAATCCTGCACCAAGTCCCGTAGCTGTTGCTGCAGTCTGAACAGGTGTCGTATTCCATGAGTAGGCATACGGAGCTGTCCCATCACCGGGGATAGCCGTTGCTGATCCGGTGAGTTCTCCAAAACAGAGAACGTTTACCTGAGTTGTTGCAAGCGCAAGAACTGCAGCAGGCTGAGTAATAGTAACGGGAACATCGAAGGTACAAGTAAGGGTTGCATCTCTAACTGTTACAGTATATGAACCAGCTGTAAGACCATTGAATATGCCTGAAAGCTGATAAGCACCTCCGTTAAGACTATATTCGTAAGGAGCTGTTCCACCAGCGCCAAGAATTTCTACATTGCCTGAAAGATCGCCGAAGCAAGCTACATTTGTCTGAGATACAATTGACCCTGACATTCCTGTTGCAGGCTGAGTAATAGTAACACTTGCCGTCTGAGTACAGCTGTTTGCATCAGTTACTGTAACTATATAGGTTCCTGCTATGAGTCCGGTGGCCGTCTGTGTAGTCTGGACGGGAGTTGTATTCCAGGAGTAGGTATACGCTCCGGTTCCACCGGCAGGATTTGCAGTAGCTGTAGCCGGTTGAGTTTCCGAAACAGAGTACATCCACCTGAGATGTTGTTAAGGATAGAGCTGCAAGCGGTTGGCTTATGGTTACAATTGCTGGTTCAGTACACAGGTTGGCATCTGTCACTATGACGTTATATGTCCCCGCAGCAAGTCCTGTAGCAGTCTGCGTTGTTTGTACCGGTGTCGTATTCCATGCAGTAGGTATAAGCACCCGTCCCTCCTGCCGGAGTAGCGGTTGCTGTTCCTGTTGTATTGCCAAAACACAGAACATTGACCTGGGAGGTAGCAACAGTGAGTACAGCTGCAGGCTGTGTAATTGTGACACTGGCAGTTTCTGTACAGAGATTTGCATCGGTCACGATGACATTATAGGTCCCGACAGGAAGTCCTGAGATTGTTGAGTAGTCTGAACAGGAGTAGTGTCCCACGAATAGGTAGTAGACTCCGTTGCCTCCTGAAGGAGTTGCAGTAGCAGATCCTGTTGAATTACCAAAGCAGAGAACATTATCCTGTGAGGTAACGATTGTCAGATCTGCAGGTTGCGTAATAGTTACGCTGGCTGTTTCTGTACAGGATTTGCATCTGTAACTAATACATTATATGTTCCGGCAGCAAGTCCTGTGGCTGTCTGAGTCGTCTGCACAGGTGTAGTGTTCCATGAATATGTATAGGCTCCGTTGCCTCCCGCCGGAGTATGCAGTTGCTGTTCCGGTTGTACTTCCAAAGCAGAGTACATTAACCTGGGAGGTAGCAATTGTAAGAGTCAGCAGGCTGGGTAATTGTAACAATTCCAGGTTCTGTGCACAGGTTTGCGTCTGTCACTAGTGACGTTATAAGTCCCTGCAGTAAGTCCTGTAGCAGTCTGCGTTGTTTGTACCGGTGTCGTATCCCATGCAGTAAGTATACCCTGCCGTCCCTCCTGTCAGGAGTAGCAGTTGCTGTTCCTGTTGTATTGCCAAAACACAGAACATTGACCTGGGAAGTAGCAACAGTTAGTACAGCTGCAGGCTGCGTAATTGTTACACTGGCGGTTTCAGTACAACTGTTTCCGTCAGTTACCGTTACAGTATATGTTCCTATTGGAAGTCCTGTTGCAGTCTGTGTTGTCTGGACAGGAGCAGTGTTCCATGAATAAGTGTAAGAACCGGCACCTCCGGCAGGAATTGCAGTAGCTGTTCCTGTTGAGTTACCAAAGCAGAGAACATTTTCCTGTGAAGTTCCGACTGTAAGATCTGCAGGTTGAGTAATGGTAGCGCTGCCAGTTTCAGTACAACTGTTGGCATCGGTCACAGTTACAGTATACGTTCCGGCCGGAAGTCCTGTGGCAGTCTGAGTCGTTTGGACAGGAGTTGAATTCCAGGAGTAAGTATAAATTCCGGTTCCTCCGACAGGACTGGCTGTTGCCGAACCGGTTGCGTCGCCAAAGCAGTTAACATTTACCTTAAAAGTAGAAATTGCAAGGGCTGCAGCAGGCTGTGTAATTGTCACGCTTGCAGTCTGTGTACAGCTGTTGGCATCAGTCACTGTAACTGTATATGTTCCTGTTGTCAGTCCTGTTGCAGTTTGAGTTGTCTGGACAGGAGTTGTATTCCATGAGTAAGTATAGGTTGCAGTACCTCCTGTCGGATTTGCAGTGGCTGTACCAGTTGCATTTCCATGGCAAAGTACATTAACCTGTGTTGTGGTAACAGCTAGAGCAGCAGCAGGCTGGGTAATTGTCACGCTTGCAGTTTCAGTACAGCTGTTTGCATCAGTTACAGTTACAATATATGTTCCTGCGATAAGTCCGGTGGCAGTCTGAGTTGTCTGCACAGGCGTGGTATTCCAGGAGTAGGAGTATGCTCCGTTCCCTCCGGCAGGATTTGCTGTAGCAGTACCAGTTGAGTTTCCGAAGCAGAGAACATTGACCTGTGAAGTTCCGACTGTAAGATCTGCAGGCTGTGTAATGGTAACAGTGGCTGTCTCGGTGCAGGAGTTGGCATCAGTTACAGTCACTATATAAGTTCCTGCAATGAGTCCGGTGGCAGTCTGAGTCGTCTGAACAGGAGTTGTGTTCCAGGAGTAAGAGTATGCTCCGTTTCCACCGGCTGGATTTGCGGTTGCCGTACCTGTTGAATTTCCATTGCAAAGGACATTCACCTGTGTGGTTGTAATTGTGAGATCAGCAGGCTCGGTAATTGTCACGCTTGCTGTAGCTGAACAAAGGTTGGCATCGGTAACAGCAACAAGATAAGTTCCGACAGGAAGTCCGGTGGCAGTTGCAGTATTCTGAACCGGAGTTGTATCCCACGAGAAAATATAACCTGCAGTCCCGCCTGATGGAATTGCAGTAGCTGTCCCAGTTGAATTGCCGAAGCACAAAACATCAACCTGAGTAGTAGACACTGTGAGTGCTGCAGCAGGTTGTGTGATAGTGACACTGGTAGTTTTTACACAACCGTTGCCGTCAGTTACGGTAGCAATATAAGTGCCGGCTGGCAGACCGGTTGCAGTTGAGGTTGTCTGGACAGGAGTCGAATCCCATGAATATGTATATGATCCTGAGCCTCCTGAGGGTGTTACAGTGGCAGCTCCGGTTGCATCGCCTGTGCAAAGTACATTCACCTGTGAAGTTGCAAGAGTCAGAAGAGTTGGCTCGGTGATTGTCACACTGGTGGTCTCAATGCAACCGTTGTCATCAGTAACAGTAACAGTATATGTCCCTGCTGCAAGACCGGTAGCTGTTGCCGTGGTCTGAGCAGGTGTTGTGTTCCATGAGTAGTCATAAGGCGCAGTACCGCCTGCTGGAATGGCAGTGGCTGTACCTGTTGCGTTCCCGGAGCATAATACGTTAACCTGGCTTGAACCTATTGCAAGAGCAGCTGCAGGTTCTGTTATTGTTACAGGAACATCAAAGGTACATGTCATTGTGGCATCTCTGACAGTAACTGTATAGGAACCTGCTGCCAGTCCGTTAAATGTACCTGGTGCCTGGTATGCACCACCATCTAAACTGTATTCGTATGAGGGTGTCCCTCCGGCACCGAGGATTGTAACGCTTCCCGTTGAATTGCCAAAGCAGAGTACATCGGTTTGTGAGGTGATAGTCCCAGACATACCGCTTGCCGGCTGTGTTATTACAACAGATATTGTGTTTGTGCAACTATTTGCATCAGTGACTGTTACTGTGTAGGTTCCTGCAGATAGACCAGTAGCTACGGCAGTTGTCTGAACTGGTGTTGAATCCCAGGAATACGTGTAAGGTGCTGTTCCTCCTGATGGAGTAACAGTTGCAGTACCTGTTGAGCCTCCGAAACAAACAACATTTGTCTGGGCTGTTGATAAACTCAGCGCCAGGGCGGGTTGAGTTATTGTGACTGTTGCTGTTTTTGAACAGCTGTTTGCATCGGTTACAGTAACGATATAAGTTCCTGCAACAAGACCTGATATAGTTGCTGTTGTTTGTACTGGAGCCGTATCCCATGAATAGCTATAAGGTGCTGTTCCTCCGGAAGGTGTTGCTGTAATGGATCCTGTTGCATCTCCAAAACAAGCAACATCTGTCTTTGTGGTTGCAATTGAAAGCTGAGGAGGTTCGGTAATTGTAACAGTGGATGTTTTAATACAGCTATTTGCATCTGTAACTGTAACTGTGTATACTCCTGCAATTAATGCACTTGCTGTAGGTGTTGTCTGTACAGGTGATGTATCCCATGAATATGTATATGGTCCGACACCACCTGCCGGAGTAGCTGTTGCTGAGCCCAGCGCATCACCGAAGCATAATTCATTAACCTGTGTTGTGGCGATTGTAAGTTCTGCCGGCTGGGTAATCGTGCCGCCTGAAAAGGTAACGCAACCCCTGCTATCTCTTATTCTAACTGTATATGTTCCGGGAACCACACCATTCAGATCCTCAGTTACAGCACCGTTGCTCCATAAAAATGTGTAAGGCCCGAATCCGGCGGTGACAGTAAGATCAATTACTCCAGTACTTGCACCAAAGCAGAGAACATTCGTAACTACAGTTGCTCCTTTGAAAGCCGGATCGCAATTGACAACGCAGTTCTGTATCCCTTCGGCAACATTACCCGGGGCGCCTGGTTTTGTTATATAAAAGACCTGGCCGGCTGTATAGCTTACCGATCCTCCGGCACCAGCAGCATTACTCCCTGCTGTTGATACCGCCTGATGAACCACCTGTGCATCCGTTTCAAAGCTCCCCGCTGTCAGGAAAAGACCCGCAGTGAACAGAAACGCCAGAAATGCAAAAAGTGACCTGCCTAGTTCAATTCTGATCCGGTCCATATTATTCATACTAAAATACATTTATCCATCTGAATCTTCTTGCGCTGCTTCCGAATTTCAGAGCAAGTGATACCTCATGGGTTCCAAAACTTTCCTGACTGATGTCGGTTAAAGTGAAATCAACTGCATAGGCAAAAAAGAACTTGTCATATCTGAATCCAATCATCGCTATTACGGCATCACCGGTGCGGTAAGATACCCCTGCCCAGTAGTCTCCCTTGTAATACATTCGGGCTGAAATATCAGCCTGCAATGCTGTTAATAACATATCGGAAGACTTAATAAATCCTGCCGGTTCAAAGACCCAATTCCGGTTAAGATTGAACTTCACCCCTCCGGTAAGAAAATAATGGCCAAGTTCTTCAGTTCTGTCCTCGTTCTGATTGCCAATTGAAAGGGCTCCTCTTGTAAGATTTGTCATAGAAAAACCGACAAAAAACTTGGATGTGGTGAAATTCACTCCAAAGTTGAAGTCAGGAATAAACATTGCCCTGTCATAGGAGTTCAGATATGGATCATTGTAGTTGTAAAGGAAACCTTCTGTATCAATAGCATACTGATAACAGGTTAGTCCCAGTCCAAAGGCAAGATCCCTCGGATATCCATCCAGTGCTTGTTTCATAGGAATATGGTAAGCATAGGAAGCCTGGAAACCTGTCCTCTTCATTATACCATTTCTGTCATTGAATACATAACCGCCGGCGCCAACTCTTCCTCCTTTTGTAGGCCTGATGATTTTCTTTCGGACAGTTGACGATTTAAGTATATAACTTGTCTTAAGAACACGGGTCTGGATACTCGCGGCAAAGGTGCTTGGGGCTCCTGCCAATCCTACCCATTGTTGCCTCACTGTAAGGTTGACTGAAGTAAACCCGTCGCGTCCGGCAAATGAGGGATTAATCAGAAATCCGTTCATCACATATTGGCTGTAAATCGGGACCTGCTGTGCTGCCGCAGCTCCAAAAATGAAGCTGATAATAACAGTTTGCAATATCCGTCGTGAAATCTTCATATAATTACTTCGAAATCTAATAATAATTACCTTATAATGCTCACCACACCGGTTTTTCTTTCTGAACCATTATTAAAATGTATTACGTAATGGTATGAATCAGTTGGCAATAGCTTTCCATCAGAAGTTCCATCCCATGGGTTTGCTGAGAAGTTCTTACTGCTGTAAACACGTTTTCCCCACCTGTTGTAAACATTAACCTCAGCATCACCAAACAGATTGATATTCTTAATATCCCAGGTATCGTAGAAACCATCACCATTAGGGGTGATAATCTCTTGCACTTCAATGCACTTTCCGGATCCGTTATAGGCTATTTCAACACTCAGGGAGGATGCGCAGTTATTCTTATCTATAATAGCCACACTGTAAGTGCCTCCTGTGATATTTGTTCTGTTAATTGTTGTAACCCCGTCTGACCATAATGCCTTGTAAGGTTGGGTTCCGCCAGTGATTGTAAGCGTAATACTGCCGTCATAAACTCCCGGGCACGATGCATCCGTCTTTGTACTGCTCAGAGAAAGAACGCCTGGTTCAGTTATTGTGACAGGTACATTTGTTGAACAAAGGTTAGCATCACGAACAGAAACAGTCACAGTTGCCGGCGCAAGGCCACCGAAGGTACCTGATGACTGGTATGTACCTCCATTAAGACTGTACTGGTAAGGAGGTGTGCCTCCTGTTCCTGATACAGTTACAACTCCATTGGCAGCACCATTGCAGGAAATGTTTGTCTGAGATGCAATATTTCCGGCAAGGACAGCAAGTGGCTGTGTGATATTTACTGTAAGAACAGAGACGCAGTTGATGGCATCCTGAATTGTAATTGCATAGCTTCCGGCTGAAAGAGAAGCAAAAGTACCAGAAGACTGCAATGCTCCGGTTCCGAGCCGGTATTGATACGGTGCAATGCCGCCCGATCCGTTGACTGTTACGCTGCCGTTTTTGCTTCCGTAGCAAAGAACATTTGTCTGAGAAACTACTGAGCCTCCCACACCTGTCGCAGGCTGAGTTATGGTTACATTGACAACAGCTTCAGTAAGAACTGCATCTATGATTGTTACAGTGTAATTTCCAGCTGTCAGCGAACCGAAGGTAGCCGAAGGCTGATACGAACCTGAATTGATCTTGTACTGGTAGGGCAGAATTCCATCAAGTCCGGCTACTGTTACACTTCCCGTGTTGCTGCCGAAGCAGGTAACATTTGTCTGGGAAACAATTGTTCCCTTCAGTCCGCTCAGCGGCTGGGTGATGGTAAACGGTACATTAAAGGTACAAAGATTTGCATCCTGAACCGTCACTATATATGACCCGGCTCCGAGTGAACTGAATGTTCCTGATGTCTGATATGCACCTGCTCCCATTTTATACTTATAAGAAGGTACGCCTCCGGCACCTGCTATAGTTACAGACCCGTCATAGCCTCCAAAGGTTGCATTGGTTTTGGAAGTTATGGTACCGGTAACCCCTGAGGCGGGCTGTGTAACTGTGGCGGTTGCACTGGCTGTGCAGCCTTTGCTGTCTGAGATATTTACAGTATATGTGCCTGCGGCAACATTACTCAGATCTTCAGTAATAGCTCCATTACTCCATGTAAATATATAACCAGGTGTGCCACCGGTAACCGTAAGGTTAACAGAACCAGTACTGGCTCCATAACATGCTACATTTGCCGTTGTTGCTGTAGCAGCTGGTTTTTGAGTTATAGAAACGGTATGTGTGGTTGTTTTTGGACCATTACATCCTGCTGCACTGGCAGTAATTATAGTAGTTCCGGTCCATGTAGCAGCAAAAGTAACCTCACCTGTTACTGAATTTATTGTGTTTAACCCTGCAAGGCTCGCAGCATCAATCGAATAGGTGATGCCTGTCGAGTTATTTGCTGTTGTTGTTAAAGTAAATGTACCGGCACCCTGGCAACGGTTAGAAACCGCAGGCGCAAAGGCAGTAATTGTTACTTCAGGAGCCACTGTCACAACATGAGTCGTTACAGCTGGTCCATTGCATCCGGCGGCACTGGCGGTAATTGTTGTTGTGCCTGACCATATTGCAGTGTATGTTACAGCCCCGGTTGACGGAACAATTGTATTGCCTGCGAGTATACTTGCATTATCTAGAGAGTAGATAATACCTGTTGAGTTGGAAGCAGTGGTATTGTAATTTATTGTAGCTGCTCCCTGGCAACGTGATGATGCTGCTGTGGCAAACGGATTAATTGTTACAGTAGGAATTACAGTAACCGTCCTGCTGGCTATGGTGGTACCGCAAAGTCCTGTTGCGGTAGCCGTTATAGTAGCTGTTCCGGTGAATGCAGCATCCCAGTTCATTAAACCTGTAACAGTATTAATGGTACCCGCAGCTAAAGGAGACACCGAGTAAGCTATCGAAGTGCTGTTGGCAGCAGTAGCTGTATAAGTCTCGTCAGCAGCATTCTGACAAACAGTTGTTGCACCTGCTGTAAAGCCGACAACACCTGTTGAAGGATTAACTGTGACCAACCTGTTTGCAATGGTTGTAGTACAGAGCCCTGTCGCGGTAGCAGTTATAGTGGCAGTTCCACTGAAGGCAGCGTTCCAGTTCATAACACCTGTCGAGGCATTGATGACACCCGCGGTAGGAGGAGCTACTGAGTAAGCTATCGAAGTGCTGTTTGCAGCAGTGGCAGTGTATGTCTCATCAACCGCATTCTGGCAAACTGTTGTTGCACCGGCAGTGAAGTTTACAGCACCTGTTGACGGATTGACTGTGACTATCCTGTTAGCATTTGTAGTGCCGCAAAGTCCGGTCGCAGAGGCAGATATTGTTGCAGTTCCGCTGAATGCAGCATCCCAGTTCATAACACCTGTAACTGCGTCAATGGTACCTGCAGCCGGCAGGAGATACTGAGTAAGCGATCGAAGTGCTGTTTGCTGCAGTAGCAGTATAAGTTTGATCCACAGCATCCTGGCAAACTGTTGTAGCACCAGCTGTGAAGCTGACGGCGCCCGTTGACGGGTTGACTGTAACGATTCTGTTTGCAGTAGTAGTTCCGCAGAGACCAGTAGCATTGGCAGTTATTGTAGCAGTACCGCTGAAAGCAGCATCCCAGTTCATAACACCTGTAACAGCGTCAATGGTACCTGCGGCTGCAGGAGACACTGAGTAAGCTATTGAAGTGCTGTTGGCAGCAGTGGCAGTATATGTCTCATCAACTGCATTCTGGCAAACTGTTGTAGCTCCGGCAGTGAAGCTTACAGGCACCGGTTGACGGCGTTAACTGTAACACTTCTGTCAGCAGTAGTAGTTGTACATAGACCTGTTGCAGTAGCAGTAATAGTTGCTGTTCCGCTGAATGCAGCATCCCAGTTCATAACACCTGTAACAGCGTCAATGGTACCTGCAGCTGCAGGAGACACTGAGTAAGCTATCGAAATGCTGTTTGCAGCAGTGGCAGTATAAGTCTCATTACCAGCATTCTGGCAGACAATAATCGCGCCTGCTGTGAAGTTTACAGCGCCTGTTGACGGGTTGACAGTAACGCTTCTGTTGGCAGTAGTAGTTCCGCAGAGACCTGTAGCAGTAGCAGTAATAGTGGCAGTACCGCTGAATGCAGCATCCCAGTTCATAACTCCGGTTACTGGATCAATAGTGCCTGCAGCTCCAGGAGCCACTGAGTAAGCTATCGAAGTGCTGTTTGCAGCAGTGGCTGTATATGTTTCATCAGCTGCATCCTGGCAAACTGTTGTAGCTCCTGCAGTGAAGCTTACAGCGCCAGTTGAAGCGTTAACTGTAACACTTCTGTCGGCAGTAGTAGTTGTACATAGACCTGTTGCAGTAGCAGTAATAGTTGCTGTTCCGCTGAATGCAGCATCCCAGTTCATCACACCTGTTACAGCGTCAATGGTACCTGCAGCCGGAGGAGCCACTGAGTAAGCCATCGAAATGCTGTTTGCAGCAGTGGCAGTGTAAGTCTCATTGGCAGCATTCTGGCAAACGGTTGTTGCACCTGCAGTGAAGCTGACAGCACCGGTTGACGGGTTGACAGTGACTAGCTCTGTTAGCATGTTGTAGTGCCGCAAAGTCCGGTCGCAGTAGGCAGTAATAGTAGCTGTTCCGCTGAATGCAGCATCCCAGTTCATAACACCTGTAACAGCGTCGATGGTACCTGCGGCTGACAGGAGACACTGAGTAAACCATCGAAGTGCTGTTTGCAGCAGTTGCAGTATAAGTTTCATCTGCTGCATCCTGGCAAACTGTTGTTGCACCGGCTGTAAAGCTGACAGCGCCGGTTGAAGGATTTACAGTAACGCTTCTGTCTGCAGAAGTAGTTCCGTACATAGACCGGTAGCAGTAGCAGTAATAGTAGCTGTACCGCTGAATGCAGCATCCCAGTTCATCACTCCGGTTACTGGATCAATAGTGCCTGCAGTTCCAGGAGACACTGAGTAAGCTATTGAAGTGCTGTTGGCAGCAGTGGCAGTATATGTCTCATCAACAGCATCCTGGCAAACTGTTGTAGCTCCGGCAATGAAGCTGACAGGCCCGGTAGACGGGTTAACAGTAACACTTCTGTCGGCAGTAGTTGTGGTACAGAGACCTGTAGCAGTAGCAGTAATTGTTGCAGTACCGCTGAAAGCAGCATCCCAGTTCATCACCCCTGTTACAGGATCAATGGTACCTGCAGTTCCCGGAGCCACAGAGTAAGCTATAGAAGTGCTGTTGGCAGCAGTGGCAGTGTATGTTTCATCAACTGCATTCTGGCAAACAGTTGTAGCACCTGCAGAGAAGTTAACAGCTCCTGTTGAAGCATTTACAGTAACGCTTCTGTCGGCGGTAGTTGTAGTACAGAGGCCTGTAGCAGTAGCAGTAATTGTTGCAGTACCGCTGAAAGCAGCATCCCAGTTCATAACTCCGGTTACAGGATCAATAGTGCCTGCAGCTCCAGGAGCCACGGAGTATGCTATCGAAGTGCTGTTGGCAGCAGTGGCAGTATAAGTTTGATCAGCAGCATCCTGACAAACAGTTATGGCACCGGCTGTAAAGTTTACAGCACCTGTAAGAGGATTGACAATTATATAATCTGTCTTAGTTTCAGTATCAGATGCACCATCAGTAATTGTGAGTGTTACAGTCTTAAGACCAGGAGTACTGTAGGTAACAACATGAGGTCCTACGGTATTGGCAGTAGCAGGAGTGGCACCGGCGCCAAAGTTCCAGCTGTATGATGTGCTTCCTGTTGTGTTTATGGATGTATTTGTGAATGTTGTAGTTGTTCCATCGCATATTGTAAGAGCACTTGCTGTAGAAGTCAGCATTTATTCCGCAACCTGCGAGAGTTACACCTAAAGTTTGTGTACTTCCGACACATGAATTTGCATTTGTCTCGGTGACAGTAATATTACCGTTTGCAGCACCGAAAGTAACTGTAATCTGGTTGTTGTCAGGACCTGCGGCACCTGCTGTTATTATAGCTCCGGCAGGGACAGTCCATGCGTAGCTTGATCCGGCAGTTAATGTTACACTATAAGTAATACCTATTCCTGAACATGCTGGTGTTGCAGGTCCTGTAATTGCTGATGTATTCGGAAGAGCATTAACAGTGACCACACGGTTCACAGTCTTGGGACCGTTGCAACCGGCAGCAGAAGCAGTTATAGTAGCAGCACCGCTGAATCCTGCGTTCCAGTCCATCACGCCTGTGTTGGCATCGATAGTACCTGCACCAGCAGGAGCAACAGAGTAAGTTATTACTGCATCGGTAGCAGTAGCAGTATAAGTCTCGTCGGCAGCATTCTGGCAAACGGTTGTAGCACCGGCAGTGAAAGCAGGATCACCGACAGTAGGAGTAACAGTGACCACACGGTTGACAGTCTTGGGACCGTTGCAACCGGCAGCAGAAGCAGTTATAGTAGCAGCACCGCTGAAGCCTGCATTCCAGTCCATCACACCAGAGTTGGCATCGATAGACCCGGCACCAACAGGAGCAACAGAGTAAGTTATTACTGCATCGGTAGCAGTGGCAGTATAAGTCTCGTCGGCAGCATCCTGGCAAACGGTTGTAGCACCGGCAGTGAATGCAGGATCACCAACAGTAGGAGTTACAGTGACCACACGGTTCACAGTCTTGGGACCGTTGCAACCTGTAGCAGTAGCAGTGATAGTAGCAGCACCGCTGAAGCCTGCGTTCCAGTCCATCACACCAGAGTTGGCATCGATAGAACCGGCACCAACAGGAGCAACAGAGTAAGTTATTACTGCATCGGTAGCAGTAGCAGTATAAGTCTCGTCGGCAGCATCCTGGCATACGGTTGTAGCACCGGCAGTGAAAGCAGGATCACCAACAGTAGGAGTAACAGTGACCACGCGGTTCACAGTCTTGGGACCGTTGCAACCGGCAGCAGAAGCAGTTATAGTAGCAGCACCGCTGAATCCTGCGTTCCAGTCCATCACGCCTGTGTTGGCATCGATAGTACCTGCACCAACAGGAGCAACAGAGTAAGTTATTACTGCATCGGTAGCAGTGGCAGTATAAGTCTCGTCGGCAGCATTCTGGCAAACGGTTGTAGCACCGGCAGTGAATGCAGGATCACCAACAGTAGGAGTAACAGTGACCACACGGTTGACAGTCTTGGGACCGTTGCAACCTGTAGCAGTAGCAGTGATTGTAGCAGCACCGCTGAAGCCTGCGTTCCAGTCCATCACGCCTGTGTTGGCATCGATAGAACCTGCACCAACAGGAGCAACAGAGTAAGTTATTACTGCATCGGTAGCAGTGGCAGTATAAGTCTCGTCGGCAGCATCCTGGCATACGGTTGTAGCACCGGCAGTGAAAGCAGGATCACCAACAGTAGGAGTAACAGTGACCACACGGTTGACAGTCTTGGGACCGTTGCAACCGGCAGCAGAAGCAGTGATAGTAGCAGCACCGCTGAAGCCTGCATTCCAGTCCATCACACCAGAGTTGGCATCGATAGAACCGGCACCAACAGGAGCAACAGAGTAAGTTATTACTGCATCGGTAGCAGTGGCAGTATAAGTCTCGTCGGCAGCATCCTGGCAAACGGTTGTAGCACCGGCAGTGAAAGCAGGATCACCAACTGTAGGAGTAACAGTGACCACACGGTTCACAGTCTTGGGACCGTTGCAACCGGCAGCAGAAGCAGTGATTGTAGCAGCACCGCTGAAGCCTGCGTTCCAGTCCATCACACCAGTGTTGGCATCGATAGAACCGGCACCAACAGGAGCAACAGAGTAAGTTATTACTGCATCGGTGGCAGTGGCAGTATAAGTCTCGTCGGCAGCATCCTGGCAAACGGTTGTAGCACCGGCAGTGAATGCAGGATCACCAACAGTAGGAGTTACAGATATATAATTTGTTTTAGTTTCAGTATCCGAAGCTCCTTCAGTAATAGTAAGTGTTACAGTCTTAAGTCCAGGTGTAGTATATGTAACCGCATGAGGACCTACAGTATTTGCAGTAGCAGGAGAAGCGCCTGCACCGAAGTTCCAGGAATATGTTGTACTGCCTGAGGTTCCTGTAGATGCGTCGGTGAATGTCACAGTTGCCCCTTCGCACAAAGATAAAGGAGCACCTGAGAAGTCAGCAACAAGGCTGCAACCTGCAAGAGTTACACCTAAGTTTGTGTACTTCCGATACAAGAATTCAGCATTTGTCTCGGTGACAGTAATATTACCGTTTGTAGAACCGAAAGTAACTGTAATCTGGTTGTTGTCAGGACCTGCTGCACCTGCTGTTATTGTTGCTCCGGCAGGAACTGTCCATGCATAAGTAGATCCGGCAGTTAATGTAACACTATATGTTATTCCGATTCCACTGCAAGCAGGAGTTGCAGGACCTGTAATAGCTGAAGTGTTAGGCAGAGCATTTACAGTGACCACACGGTTGACAGTCTTAGGACCGTTGCAACCGGCAGCAGAAGCAGTTATAGTAGCAGCACCGCTGAATCCTGCATTCCAGTCCATCACACCTGTGTTGGCATCGATAGAACCGGCACCAACAGGAGCAACAGAGTAAGTTATTACTGCATCGGTAGCAGTGGCAGTATAAGTCTCGTCGGCAGCATCCTGGCAAACGGTTGTAGCACCGGCAGTGAATGCAGGATCACCAACAGTAGGAGTAACAGTGACCACACGGTTCACAGTCTTGGGACCGTTGCAACCGGCAGCAGAAGCAGTTATAGTAGCAGCACCGCTGAAGCCTGCGTTCCAGTCCATCACGCCTGTGTTGGCATCGATAGTACCTGCACCAGCAGGAGCAACAGAGTAAGTTATTACTGCATCGGTAGCAGTAGCAGTATAAGTCTCGTCGGCAGCATCCTGGCAAACGGTTGTAGCACCGGCAGTGAAAGCAGGATCACCGACAGTAGGAGTAACAGTGACCACACGGTTCACAGTCTTGGGACCGTTGCAACCGGCAGCAGAAGCAGTTATAGTAGCAGCACCGCTGAAGCCTGCATTCCAGTCCATCACACCAGAGTTGGCATCGATAGTACCTGCACCAACAGGAGCAACAGAGTAAGTTATTACTGCATCGGTAGCAGTAGCAGTATAAGTCTCGTCGGCAGCATCCTGGCAAACGGTTGTAGCACCGGCAGTGAATGCAGGATCACCAACAGTAGGAGTTACAGTGACCACACGGTTCACAGTCTTGGGACCGTTGCAACCTGTAGCAGTAGCAGTGATTGTAGCAGCACCGCTGAATCCTGCGTTCCAGTCCATCACACCAGAGTTGGCATCGATAGAACCGGCACCAACAGGAGCAACAGAGTAAGTTATTACTGCATCGGTAGCAGTAGCAGTATAAGTCTCGTCGGCAGCATCCTGGCAAACGGTTGTAGCACCGGCAGTGAAAGCAGGATCACCAACAGTAGGAGTAACAGTGACCACACGGTTCACAGTCTTGGGACCGTTGCAACCGGCAGCAGAAGCAGTTATAGTAGCAGCACCGCTGAATCCTGCGTTCCAGTCCATCACGCCTGTGTTGGCATCGATAGAACCGGCACCAACAGGAGCAACAGAGTAAGTTATTACTGCATCGGTAGCAGTGGCAGTATAAGTCTCGTCGGCAGCATCCTGGCAAACGGTTGTAGCACCGGCAGTGAAAGCAGGATCACCAACAGTAGGAGTGACAGTGACCACACGGTTCACAGTCTTGGGACCGTTGCAACCGGCAGCAGAAGCAGTGATAGTAGCAGCACCGCTGAAGCCTGCGTTCCAGTCCATCACGCCTGTGTTGGCATCGATAGAACCGGCACCAACAGGAGCAACAGAGTAAGTTATTACTGCATCGGTAGCAGTAGCAGTATAAGTCTCGTCGGCAGCATCCTGGCATACGGTTGTAGCACCGGCAGTGAAAGCAGGATCACCAACAGTAGGAGTAACAGTGACCACACGGTTCACAGTCTTGGGACCGTTGCAACCGGCAGCAGAAGCAGTTATAGTAGCAGCACCGCTGAAGCCTGCATTCCAGTCCATCACACCAGAGTTGGCATCGATAGTACCTGCACCAACAGGAGCAACAGAGTAAGTTATTACTGCATCGGTAGCAGTGGCAGTATAAGTCTCGTCGGCAGCATCCTGGCAAACGGTTGTAGCACCGGCAGTGAAAGCAGGATCACCAACAGTAGGAGTAACAGTGACCACACGGTTGACAGTCTTGGGACCGTTGCAACCGGCAGCAGAAGCAGTGATTGTAGCAGCACCGCTGAATCCTGCGTTCCAGTCCATCACGCCTGTGTTGGCATCGATAGAACCGGCACCAACAGGAGCAACAGAGTAAGTTATTACTGCATCGGTGGCAGTGGCAGTATAAGTCTCGTCGGCAGCATCCTGGCAAACGGTTGTAGCACCGGCAGTGAAAGCAGGATCACCAACTGTAGGAGTAACCGATATATAATTTGTTTTAGTTTCTGTATCCGAAGCTCCTTCCGTAATAGTAAGTGTTACAGTCTTAACTCCCGGTGTAGTATATGTGACCACATGAGGACCAACGGTATTTGCAGTAGCAGGAGAAGCGCCTGCACCGAAGTTCCAGGAATATGTTGTACTGCCTGAGGTTCCTGTAGATGCGTCGGTGAATGTTACAGTTGATCCTTCACACAAAGATAAAGGAGTACCTGAGAAGTCAGCAACAAGACTGCAACCTGCAAGAGTTACACCTAATGTTTGTGTAGTTCCCACACAAGAAGCAGCATTAGTCTCGGTGACAGTTATATTACCATTTGCAGCACCGAAAGTAACTGTAATCTCATTGTTGTTTGGACCTGCTGCACCTGCTGTTATTGTTGCTCCGGCAGGAACTGTCCATGCATAAGTAGATCCGGCAGTTAATGTAACACTATATGTTATTCCGATTCCACTGCAAGCAGGAGTTGCAGGACCTGTAATAGCTGAAGTGTTAGGCAGAGCATTTACAGTTACCACACGGTTGACAGTCTTAGGACCGTTGCAACCGGCAGCAGAAGCAGTTATAGTAGCAGCACCGCTGAAGCCTGCATTCCAGTCCATCACACCAGAGTTGGCATCGATAGAACCGGCACCAACAGGAGCAACAGAGTAAGTTATTACTGCATCGGTAGCAGTAGCAGTATAAGTCTCGTCGGCAGCATCCTGGCAAACGGTTGTAGCACCGGCAGTGAATGCAGGATCACCAACAGTAGGAGTAACAGTGACCACACGGTTCACAGTCTTGGGACCGTTGCAACCGGCAGCAGAAGCAGTTATAGTAGCAGCACCGCTGAAGCCTGCGTTCCAGTCCATCACACCAGAGTTGGCATCGATAGAACCGGCACCAACAGGAGCAACAGAGTAAGTTATTACTGCATCGGTAGCAGTAGCAGTATAAGTCTCGTCGGCAGCATCCTGGCAAACGGTTGTAGCACCGGCAGTGAATGCAGGATCACCAACAGTAGGAGTGACAGTGACCACACGGTTCACAGTCTTGGGACCGTTGCAACCGGTAGCAGAAGCAGTGATAGTAGCAGCACCGCTGAATCCTGCGTTCCAGTCCATCACGCCTGTGTTGGCATCGATAGAACCGGCACCAACAGGAGCAACAGAGTAAGTTATTACTGCATCGGTAGCAGTAGCAGTATAAGTCTCGTCGGCAGCATCCTGGCAAACGGTTGTAGCACCGGCAGTGAAAGCAGGATCACCGACAGTAGGAGTAACAGTGACCACACGGTTCACAGTCTTGGGACCGTTGCAACCGGCAGCAGAAGCAGTTATAGTAGCAGCACCGCTGAAGCCTGCGTTCCAGTCCATCACGCCTGTGTTGGCATCGATAGAACCTGCACCAACAGGAGCAACAGAGTAAGTTATTACTGCATCGGTAGCAGTGGCAGTATAAGTCTCGTCGGCAGCATCCTGGCAAACGGTTGTAGCACCGGCAGTGAAAGCAGGATCACCAACAGTAGGAGTAACAGTGACCACACGGTTGACAGTCTTGGGACCGTTGCAACCGGCAGCAGAAGCAGTTATAGTAGCAGCACCGCTGAAGCCTGCATTCCAGTCCATCACACCTGTGTTGGCATCGATAGAACCTGCACCAACAGGAGCAACAGAGTAAGTTATTACTGCATCGGTAGCAGTGGCAGTATAAGTCTCGTCGGCAGCATCCTGGCAAACGGTTGTAGCACCGGCAGTGAATGCAGGATCACCAACAGTAGGAGTTACAGTGACCACACGGTTCACAGTCTTGGGACCGTTGCAACCTGTAGCAGTAGCAGTGATTGTAGCAGCACCGCTGAATCCTGCATTCCAGTCCATCACACCAGTGTTGGCATCGATAGAACCGGCACCAACAGGAGCAACAGAGTAAGTTATTACTGCATCGGTAGCAGTAGCAGTATAAGTCTCGTCGGCAGCATCCTGGCATACGGTTGTAGCACCGGCAGTGAAAGCAGGATCACCAACAGTAGGAGTAACAGTGACCACACGGTTCACAGTCTTGGGACCGTTGCAACCGGCAGCAGAAGCAGTTATAGTAGCAGCACCGCTGAAGCCTGCGTTCCAGTCCATCACGCCTGTGTTGGCATCGATAGAACCTGCACCAACAGGAGCAACAGAGTAAGTTATTACTGCATCGGTGGCAGTGGCAGTATAAGTCTCGTCGGCAGCATCCTGGCAAACGGTTGTAGCACCGGCAGTGAATGCAGGATCACCAACAGTAGGAGTAACAGTGACCACACGGTTGACAGTCTTGGGACCGTTGCAACCTGTAGCAGTAGCAGTGATTGTAGCAGCACCGCTGAAGCCTGCGTTCCAGTCCATCACGCCTGTGTTGGCATCGATAGTACCTGCACCAACAGGAGCAACAGAGTAAGTTATTACTGCATCGGTAGCAGTGGCAGTATAAGTCTCGTCGGCAGCATCCTGGCATACGGTTGTAGCACCGGCAGTGAATGCAGGATCACCAACTGTAGGAGTAACAGTGACCACACGGTTGACAGTCTTGGGACCGTTGCAACCGGCAGCAGAAGCAGTTATAGTAGCAGCACCGCTGAAGCCTGCATTCCAGTCCATCACACCTGAGTTGGCATCGATAGAACCGGCACCAACAGGAGCAACAGAGTAAGTTATTACTGCATCGGTAGCAGTGGCAGTATAAGTCTCGTCGGCAGCATCCTGGCAAACGGTTGTAGCACCGGCAGTGAATGCAGGATCACCAACTGTAGGAGTAACAGTGACCACACGGTTCACAGTCTTGGGACCGTTGCAACCGGCAGCAGAAGCAGTTATAGTAGCAGCACCGCTGAAGCCTGCATTCCAGTCCATCACACCAGAGTTGGCATCGATAGAACCGGCACCAACAGGAGCAACAGAGTAAGTTATTACTGCATCGGTAGCAGTGGCAGTATAAGTCTCGTCGGCAGCATCCTGGCAAACGGTTGTAGCACCGGCAGTGAATGCAGGATCACCAACAGTAGGAGTTACAGTGACCACACGGTTCACAGTCTTGGGACCGTTGCAACCTGTAGCAGTAGCAGTGATAGTAGCAGCACCGCTGAATCCTGCGTTCCAGTCCATCACGCCTGTGTTGGCATCGATAGTACCTGGCACCAACAGGAGCAACAGAGTAAGTTATTACTGCATCGGTAGCAGTGGCAGTATAAGTCTCGTCGGCAGCATCCTGGCAAACGGTTGTAGCACCGGCAGTGAAAGCAGGATCACCGACAGTAGGAGTAACAGTGACCACACGGTTGACAGTCTTGGGACCGTTGCAACCGGCAGCAGAAGCAGTTATAGTAGCAGCACCGCTGAAGCCTGCGTTCCAGTCCATCACGCCTGTGTTGGCATCGATAGAACCGGCACCAACAGGAGCAACAGAGTAAGTTATTACTGCATCGGTGGCAGTGGCAGTATAAGTCTCGTCGGCAGCATCCTGGCAAACGGTTGTAGCACCGGCAGTGAATGCAGGATCACCAACTGTAGGAGTAACAGTGACCACACGGTTCACAGTCTTGGGACCGTTGCAACCTGTAGCAGTAGCAGTGATTGTAGCAGCACCGCTGAAGCCTGCATTCCAGTCCATCACACCAGAGTTGGCATCGATAGAACCGGCACCAACAGGAGCAACAGAGTAAGTTATTACTGCATCGGTGGCAGTGGCAGTATAAGTCTCGTCGGCAGCATTCTGGCAAACGGTTGTAGCACCGGCAGTGAAAGCAGGATCACCAACTGTAGGAGTTACAGTGACCACACGGTTCACAGTCTTGGGACCGTTGCAACCTGTAGCAGTAGCAGTGATTGTAGCAGCACCGCTGAAGCCTGCATTCCAGTCCATCACACCAGAGTTGGCATCGATAGACCCGGCACCAACAGGAGCAACAGAGTAAGTTATTACTGCATCGGTGGCAGTGGCAGTATAAGTCTCGTCGGCAGCATCCTGGCATACGGTTGTAGCACCGGCAGTGAAAGCAGGATCACCGACAGTAGGAGTGACAGTGACCACGCGGTTGACAGTCTTGGGACCGTTGCAACCGGCAGCAGAAGCAGTTATAGTAGCAGCACCGCTGAATCCTGCGTTCCAGTCCATCACGCCTGTGTTGGCATCGATAGAACCGGCACCAACAGGAGCAACAGAGTAAGTTATTACTGCATCGGTAGCAGTGGCAGTATAAGTCTCGTCGGCAGCATTCTGGCAAACGGTTGTAGCACCGGTAGTGAAAGCAGGATCACCAACAGTAGGATTTACAGTGACCACGCGGTTGACAGTCTTGGGACCATTGCAGCCAGCGGCATTGGCAGTAATTGTAGCAGTTCCGCTGAAGCCGGCATTCCAGTTCATCACACCGGTGTTGGCATCAATGGATCCTGCACCTGCAGGAGCCACTGAGTAAGTTATAACTGCATTGGTAGCAGTTGCAGTGTAGGTCTCGTCGGCAGCATCCTGGCAAACAGTTGTTGCACCGGTGGTGAATGAAGGATCACCAAGAGTAGGAGAAACGGTGACAGCTGCTTCTGCAGAGTTGGCGGATGAACAGACGCCGCTGGTAATAACTGCCCGGTACTTGGTAGTAGCGGTCAGATCAGTGGCGGTGAGAGTAGTTGTAGTATTGACTATATCATTAATTGTACTCCAGTTATCCTCAGAGGACTGCCATTTTGTTACAGAACCGACATGACCCGACAGAGTAAGGGTAGTGCTGTTGGTGCCTGTACAGACAGTAGCGCTTCCGGCAACAGAACCTCCGACAGAAGCAGGATCCACAGTTATTAAAGCTTCGGCAGAGTAAACGGGGGCACATACTCCGCTTGTAATAACAGCACGGTATTTTGTTGTTGCAGTTAAGTCGGTAGCAGTAAGAGTAATTGTAGTGTTGACTATATCATTAATTGTACTCCAGTTGTCCTCAGAGGACTGCCATTTTGTGATACTTCCAACATGACCCGACAGAGTAAGGGTAGTGCTGTTTGTACCTGTACAAACGGTAGTGCTGCCGGCAATAGAACCTCCTACAGAAGCAGGATCAACGGTAACAGTAGCATCTGAAGAATTTGTTGAAGAGCAGACGCCGCTTGTGATCACTGCGCGGTATTTTGTGGTTGCAGTTAAGTTATCAGCATTAAGAGTAGTTGTAGTATTGGCAATGTCGACAGGAGTTACCCAGTTGTCAACAGATGACTGCCACTTTGTAATACTTCCGGTATAACCTGAAAGAGTAAGAGTAGTGCTGTTGGTTCCTGAACAGACGGTTGCGCTGCCGGCTATTGAGCCTCCGACAGAAGCAGGGTCAACAGTGACAATTGCTTCGTCAGAGATATCAGCAGAGCAGACACCGCTTGTAACCACAGCCCTGTACCTGGTTGATACAGTTAGGTCAATAGCAGTAAGAGTAGTAGTTGTATTTGCAATATCATTTGCAGTACCCCAGTTGTTTGTTGAGTACTGCCATTTTGTGATAGTACCCGTATATCCCGAAAGAGTGAGCGTTGTGCTGTTGGTCCCGGTACAGACTGTAGCACCTCCGGCAATAGAACCTCCGACAGAAGCAGGGTCAACAGTTACGACAGCCTCTGCAGAGTTAGCTGATGAGCAGACGCCGCTTGTAACCACAGCACGGTATTTTGTTGTTGCAGTTAAGTTGGTAGCAGTGAGAGTAGTTGTAGTGTTGACTATATCATTAATTGTACTCCAGTTGTCCTCAGAAGACTGCCATTTTGTGACATTGCCAACATGACCCGACAAAGTAAGGGTAGTGCTGTTGGTGCCTGTACAGACAGTAGCGCTTCCGGCAACAGAACCTCCTACAGAAGCAGGATCAACGGTAACAGTAGCTTCAGCGGAATTATTAGCAGAGCAGACACCGCTTGTTATCACTGCACGGTATTTTGTAGTTGCAGCTAAGTTAGTTGCAGTAAGAGTAGTTGTTGTATTGGCAATGTCGACAGGCGTTACCCAGTTGTCCTCCGATGACTGCCATTTTGTAATTGACCCGGTATAACCTGAAAGCGTGAGTGTTGTGCTGTTGGTGCCGGTACAGACAGTTGTGCTTCCTGCTATGGACCCGCCAACGGAAACAGGATCAACAATAATTTCGGCATCGGAAGAGTTGTCAGAGGAGCATGCTCCGCTTGTAACCACTGCGCGATATTTTGTAGTGGCAGTAAGGTTTGTAGCAGTAAGTGATGTAGTTGTATTTACAATATCATTTGAAGTGCTCCAGTTGTCGGTTGACCACTGCCATTTTGTAACTGAACCGACATTACCCGATAATGTAAGGGTTGTGCTGTTGGTTCCGGAGCATACTGTTGTCCCTCCTGAAACTGTACCTCCGACAGAGAGAGGACTGACAGTAACAGTAGCATCAGAAGAGTTGGCGGATGAACAGACGCCGCTGGTAATAACTGCCCGGTACTTGGTAGTAGCAGTCAGATCAGTGGCGGTGAGAGTAGTTGTAGTATTGACTATATCATTAATTGTACTCCAGTTATCCTCAGAGGACTGCCATTTTGTTACAGAACCGACATGACCCGATAAAGTAAGGGTAGTGCTGTTGGTGCCTGTGCATACAGTAGCGCTGCCGGCAACAGAACCTCCGACAGAAGCAGGATCCACAGTTATTAAAGCTTCGGCAGAGTAAACGGGGGCACATACTCCGCTTGTAATAACAGCACGGTATTTTGTTGTTGCAGTTAAGTCGGTAGCAGTAAGAGTAATTGTAGTGTTGACTATATCATTAATTGTACTCCAGTTGTCCTCAGAGGACTGCCATTTTGTGATACTTCCAACATGACCCGACAGAGTAAGGGTAGTGCTGTTTGTACCTGTACAAACGGTAGTGCTGCCGGCAATAGAACCTCCTACAGAAGCAGGATCAACGGTAACAGTAGCATCTGAAGAATTTGTTGAAGAGCAGACGCCGCTTGTGATCACTGCGCGGTATTTTGTGGTTGCAGTTAAGTTATCAGCATTAAGAGTAGTTGTAGTATTGGCAATGTCGACAGGAGTTACCCAGTTGTCAACAGATGACTGCCACTTTGTAATACTTCCGGTATAACCTGAAAGAGTAAGAGTAGTGCTGTTGGTTCCTGAACAGACGGTTGCGCTGCCGGCTATTGAGCCTCCGACAGAAGCAGGGTCAACAGTGACAATTGCTTCGTCAGAGATATCAGCAGAGCAGACACCGCTTGTAACCACAGCCCTGTACCTGGTTGATACAGTTAAGTCAGTAGCAGTAAGAGTAGTAGTTGTATTTGCAATATCATTTGCAGTACCCCAGTTGTTTGTTGAGTACTGCCATTTTGTGATAGTACCCGTATATCCCGAAAGAGTGAGCGTTGTGCTGTTGGTCCCCGTACAGACTGTAGCACCTCCGGCAATAGAACCTCCGACAGAAGCAGGGTCAACAGTTACGACAGCCTCTGCAGAGTTAGCTGATGAGCAGACGCCGCTTGTAACCACAGCACGGTATTTTGTTGTTGCAGTTAAGTTGGTAGCAGTGAGAGTAGTTGTAGTGTTGACTATATCATTAATTGTACTCCAGTTGTCCTCAGAAGACTGCCATTTTGTGACATTGCCAACATGACCCGACAAAGTAAGGGTAGTGCTGTTGGTGCCTGTACAGACAGTAGCGCTGCCGGCAACAGAACCTCCTACAGAAGCAGGATCAACGGTAACAGTAGCTTCTGCGGAGTTAGTAGCAGAGCAGACACCGCTTGTTATCACTGCACGGTATTTTGTAGTTGCAGCTAAGTTAGTTGCAGTAAGAGTAGTTGTTGTATTGGCAATGTCGACAGGCGTTACCCAGTTGTCCACCGATGACTGCCACTTTGTAATTGATCCGGTATAACCCGAAAGAGTCAGTGTTGTGCTGTTGGTGCCGGTACAGACAGTTGTGCTTCCTGCTATGGACCCGCCAACGGAAACAGGATCAACAATAATTTCGGCATCGGAAGAGTTGTCAGAGGAGCATGCTCCGCTTGTAACCACAGCACGGTATTTCCTGGTGGCAACAAGATTTGTTGCCGTAAGAGTTGTGGTAACGTTTGCGACATCAGTCGAAGTAGCCCAGTTATCAGTAGAATACTGCCATTTTGTAACTGAACCGACATTACCCGATAATGTAAGGGTTGTGCTGTTGGTTCCGGAGCATACTGTTGTCCCTCCTGAAACTGTTCCTCCGACAGAGAGAGGACTGACAGTAACAGTAGCATCAGAAGAGTTGGCGGATGAACAGACGCCGCTGGTAATAACTGCCCGGTACTTGGTAGTAGCAGTCAGATCAGTGGCGGTGAGAGTGGTTGTAGTGTTGACTATATCATTAATTGTACTCCAGTTATCCTCAGAGGACTGCCATTTTGTTACAGAACCGACATGACCCGATAAAGTAAGGGTAGTGCTGTTGGTGCCTGTGCATACAGTAGCGCTGCCGGCAACAGAACCTCCGACAGAAGCAGGATCCACAGTTATTAAAGCTTCGGCAGAGTAAACGGGGGCACATACTCCGCTTGTAATAACAGCACGGTATTTTGTTGTTGCAGTTAAGTCGGTAGCAGTAAGAGTAATTGTAGTGTTGACTATATCATTAATTGTACTCCAGTTGTCCTCAGAGGACTGCCACTTTGTAATCGTACCTGTATATCCTGAAAGCGTAAGAGTTGTACTGTTGGTTCCGGTACATACCGTTGCGCTTCCTGCTATGGACCCACCAACGGAAACAGGATCAACAGTAACGGTAGCCTCTGCTGAGTTGGCAGAAGAGCATACTCCGCTTGTGATCACTGCGCGGTATTTTGTGGTTGCAGTTAAGTTGGTTGCAGTAAGCGTTGTTGTGGTATTGGCAATGTCGACAGGAGTTACCCAGTTGTCAACAGATGACTGCCACTTTGTAATACTTCCGGTATAACCCGAAAGAGTAAGAGTAGTGCTGTTTGTTCCTGAGCATACTGTTGCACTGCCGGCTATTGAGCCGCCGACAGAGGCCGGGTCGACAGTAATAGTTGCATCTGCTGAATTGGCGGAAGAGCAGACTCCTGATGTAATAACAGCACGGTATTTTGTTGTAGCTGTCAGGTTTGTTGCAGTAAGCGTAGTAGTTGTATTTGCAACATCAGTTGATGAACCCCAGTTGTTTGTTGAGTACTGCCATTTTGTAATAGTCCCCGTATATCCCGAAAGAGTGAGCGTTGTGCTGTTGGTCCCTGTACAAACGGTAGTGCTGCCGGCAATAGAACCTCCGACAGAAGCCGGATCAACAGTAACAACAGCCTCTGCAGAGTTAGCGGATGAACAGACGCCGCTTGTAACCACTGCACGGTATTTTGTTGTTGCAGTTAAGTTGGTAGCAGTGAGAGTAGTTGTAGTGTTGACTATATCATTAATTGTACTCCAGTTGTCCTCAGAAGACTGCCATTTTGTGACATTGCCAACATGACCCGACAAAGTAAGGGTAGTGCTGTTGGTGCCTGTACAGACAGTAGCGCTGCCGGCAACAGAACCTCCTACAGAAGCAGGATCAACGGTAACAGTAGCTTCAGCGGAATTAGTAGCAGAGCAGACACCGCTTGTTATCACTGCACGGTATTTTGTAGTTGCAGCTAAGTTAGTTGCAGTAAGAGTAGTTGTTGTATTGGCAATGTCGACAGGCGTTACCCAGTTGTCCACCGATGACTGCCATTTTGTAATTGATCCGGTATAACCCGAAAGAGTCAGTGTTGTGCTGTTGGTGCCGGTACAGACAGTTGTGCTTCCTGCTATGGACCCGCCAACGGAAACAGGATCAACAATAATTTCGGCATCGGAAGAGTTGTCTGAAGAGCAAGCCCCGCTTGTAACCACAGCACGGTATTTCCTGGTGGCAACAAGATTTGTTGCCGTAAGAGTTGTGGTAACGTTTACGACATCAGTCGAAGTAGCCCAGTTATCAGTAGAATACTGCCATTTTGTAACTGAACCGACATTACCCGATAATGTAAGGGTTGTGCTGTTGGTTCCGGAGCATACTGTTGTCCCTCCTGAAACTGTACCTCCGACAGAGAGAGGACTGACAGTAACAGTAGCATCAGAAGAGTTGGCGGATGAACAGACGCCGCTGGTAATAACTGCCCGGTACTTGGTAGTAGCAGTCAGATCAGTGGCGGTGAGAGTAGTTGTAGTGTTGACTATATCATTAATTGTACTCCAGTTATCCTCAGAGGACTGCCATTTTGTTACAGAACCGACATGACCCGATAAAGTAAGGGTAGTGCTGTTGGTGCCTGTACAGACAGTAGCGCTGCCGGCAACAGAACCTCCTACAGAAGCAGGATCAACGGTAACAGTAGCATCTGAAGAGTTTGCCGAGGAACAAACACCGCTTTTCACAACTGCCCGGTATTTTGTAGTTGCAGTCAGGTTAGTTGCAGTCAGCGTAGTTGTTGTATTAGCAATGTCAACAGGAGTTACCCAGTTGTCCACGGATGACTGCCACTTTGTAATCGTACCTGTATATCCTGAAAGCGTAAGAGTTGTACTGTTGGTTCCGGTACATACCGTTGCGCTTCCTGCTATGGACCCACCAACGGAAACAGGATCAACAGTAACGGTAGCCTCTGCTGAGTTGGCAGAAGAGCATACTCCGCTTGTGATCACTGCGCGGTATTTTGTGGTTGCAGTTAAGTTAGTTGCAGTAAGCGTTGTTGTGGTATTGGCAATGTCGACAGGAGTTACCCAGTTGTCAACAGATGACTGCCACTTTGTAATACTTCCGGTATAACCCGAAAGAGTAAGAGTAGTGCTGTTTGTTCCTGAGCATACTGTTGCACTGCCGGCTATTGAGCCGCCGACAGAGGCCGGGTCGACAGTAATAGTTGCATCTGCTGAATTGGCGGAAGAGCAGACTCCTGATGTAATAACAGCACGGTATTTTGTTGTAGCTGTCAGGTTTGTTGCAGTAAGCGTAGTAGTTGTATTTGCAACATCAGTTGATGAACCCCAGTTGTTTGTTGAGTACTGCCATTTTGTAATAGTCCCCGTATATCCCGAAAGAGTGAGCGTTGTGCTGTTGGTCCCTGTACAAACGGTAGTGCTGCCGGCAACAGAACCTCCGACAGAAACCGGATCAACTGTAACTGTTGCAGCTGCAGAGTTGAGTGCAGGGCAGACTCCGTTCTGAACTATTGCCCTGAATTGTGTTGTTACTGTCAGATCAGTTGCAGTATATGTGTCTGCCAGGTTGGCAATCGGGTTCCATATTGTCCCATTGGTAGAATACTCCCATCCTGTTACTGAACCTGTATGAGCTCCCAATGTCAGCAATGTACTGTTTGTTCCTGAGCAAACAGTGGTGCCTCCTGATACGGTTCCGGGCACTGTAGTCGGATCAACAGTAATTGTAGCAGGATTAGAATTTGCTACTGAGCAAACTCCGCTTTTGACAACGGCTCTGAATTGTGTTGTGGCACTAAGAGAGCCCGAGGTATATGTTGTATTTGTATTTGCAATATCTGTCCATGAGGAGAAAGGACTTACTGAGTACTGCCATTTTGTAACAGTACCGGTCTGTCCGCTCAATGACATTTCTGATGAAGTGGAACCATTACAAATTGTTTCGTCAGAATTAACAGTACCACCAACTGAGGTCGGATCGACGCTCATTGTGACATTTACGGTAAAGGCGCCGGTAGCATGAGGGTTTTCGCTTGTAACAGTAATTGCAGTTATCTGAAGCGTTTGTCCATTATTTGAAGCTGCCAGTGCAGCAGAAGTAAAACTGGCATTTCCGGATACGTCAGCTACGATTCCTGTTACTGGTGTTTGTGCAACCCCGTTTATAGAATATGCAACAGTCGAAGTACTGCTTCCAATGAGCCCTGAAAGATTAATTACTGCTGTTGATCCGGCACATACTGTTGCTGCCTGAGATGCTCCGGTTAATGTAGGTATAGCATAGACAAGTCCGTTCTGGATACCTTCCGCTACTGATCCAACTGCAGGTGCAGGTTTTGTAATATAAAATAACTGTCCTATTGTGTAACTGACTTTTCCTCCGGCACCTGCGGCGTTGTTACCGGCTGCCGATACAGAGTAATGTTTTTGGGCGTTAACTTCAGTAAAAGATGAAACTAAAAGAAGGGCAATACTCAATAAGATTGAATATAGTTTGATATTTTGGTTTTTAGGGCAAATTCTGTTTTGATTCATAATCTATTACTTTAAAATGTCCTGAAAACATCAGGTACACCTCTAAAAACCGCTCCTTCCGATACTTTTTGATTTGATAAATAAATTTACCATTTGTAGCTGAACTGCAGATTTAATGAGGTCTCTCATTAAAGACAGAGTATTATTTAACAATATTTTGATTCTATTTCCTACGCCTAAGTTAATCATGCTAAAAATATAAAAATTTTTATCAAAACAAACACCCAGCCTGCATCTCAGAATTTTTTTCTTTTTGAGTGCCTGTCAGTGTTCATAATCTGATCATTTTTACCTATACAATCACTTATTATTTACTGCATTATTAAGACTTGATGAAATCAAAAAAGGTTGCACTCTTTTTAGTCCGTTCAGCAGGTGATCAGAATAATTTTTGGAAACTGGCAATCGCCGTTCAGTAAAACAGCAATTCATTTAGAGAAAATACTATTTGTTTTTTTTTCAGACTTTCCGCATCCGGTCCATCTCTCTTGTTGCATCTTTCTGCTTGAGGGTCTGGCGTTTATCGTATTCTTTCTTGCCCTTTGCTATCGCGATCTCAGCCTTTGCCAGTCCCCTGTCGTTGATGAAGACTTTTGTAACAATTATTGTAAGTCCCGATTCTTTGATCTTTCTTTCAATTTTTCTAAGTTCTCTCGAGTTGAGAAGCAGCTTTCTGTCCTGAAGCGGATCGTGGTTATTAAGGTTTCCCCACCAGTATTCTGCAATATGCATTCCCCTGATATACAGCTCTCCACCGCTGAAAAGGCAATACGAGTCTGCTATCGTCGCTTTTCCAAGACGCAGCGATTTAATTTCAGTGCCGCAAAGTTTGATCCCCGCAACGAACTTCTCAAGGAACTCGTAGTCGTGAGAAGCCTTTTTGTTCTTTATGACAATATTTGAGGATTGTATTTTCATAATTCAATCAAGGGAAAAAGCATTTCAAATTCTGGCTGCATTGCAGAGATTTTGATGGCTGTCAAAATTATACAAATTTTATTGTAAATTGCCTTTCCTGCTAAAATCAAAATACTGCTGAATTGAATTTTAACCTGAAATACGATCTGCTTGTCATTACAGGCCCGACAGCCGCGGGAAAGACTTCACTTGCATCGACTGTTGCAGGTCTGTATGAACGGAGAGATAATAAGTGCTGATTCGCGGCAGGTTTACAGGGGAATGAATATCGGAACCGGGAAAGACTACGGGGATTATTATTCAGGAGGAAGAAAGATCCCTTTTCATCTTATTGATATTGTTGATCCTGGTTATAAATATAATCTTTTTGAATACCACCGCGATTTTATGAATGTTTACGGGAAGCTGAAACACAGGAATGTTTTTCCTGTAGTATGCGGCGGATCTGGTATGTATGTCGACAGTATCGTTTCAGGTTATTCAATCACTGAAGTAGCTCCCGACAATCAGCTTAGAAAGGAACTTGATGAAAAAAGCATGGAGGAACTGAGGACACTTTTCCAATCGTACAGGAATCCTCACAACCTTACTGATTTCGATACAAAAAAAAGACTGATAAGAGCAATTGAAATAGAGCACTTCAGCAGCGGAAATAAAAACAACATTACTGACTCGTCCGGACTGAGATCGCTTGTTGTCGGGATAAGAAGCGACAGGGATTTGCGGCGCAGAAGGATTACCGAACGACTTTATCAGAGGCTGGAGGCAGGAATGGTCAGGGAAGTTGAGGATCTGATTGAAAGGGGCGTGCCAACTGAGACCCTGATATATTATGGACTTGAATATAAGTTTATTACACTGTACCTGACAGGTCATTTGCTATATGACGATATGGTCAGACAACTCGAGATTGCAATTCATCAGTTTGCAAAACGCCAGATGACCTGGTTCAGAGGAATGGAAAGAAAAGGCGTCAAAATTAATTGGATCGATGGCGAACTTGCCATGAGCGAAAAACTGGATATAATTAAGCAATTACTTTATTAAGAAGGCTTTAAAGGCTATAGAGGCTTTAAAGGCTTTATTAAATTTACGCTCTTACTGCCTTTAGCCTTTATCGCCTTTATCGCCTTTACCGCGTTTACCGCCTTTACCGCCTTTACAGCCTCTACCGCCTTTACAGCCTTTACAGCCTTTACAGCCTTACTTTAGATAAGTGTCCAGCCACTCAAAAAACTCCCTTTGCCATATAACGGAATTCTGAGGTTTCGTAACCCAATGGCTTTCATCTTCAAAGAAGAGGAGCCTGCTGGGGATTTCCTTCAGCTGAGCTGCCTGAAATGCCTCAAGGCTCTGAGTGTATGGGATCCTGAAGTCGTTGGCTCCTGTTATTATGAGTATGGGAGTATCCCAGTTGTCGACCATAAGGTGAGGTGATGATTTATAGCTCCTGGCTCCATTCCAGTAAGGACCTTCAATATCCTTATCAGGGAACCATAATTCCTCTGTTGAACCATACCAGCTTACAAAGTTAAATGTCCCGCAGTGCGAAATGAATGCCTTAAATCTGCCTCCATGCATTCCGGCAAGATAGAAAACTGAGTAGCCGCCATAGCTTGCACCTACTGCACCGAGCCTGTTTTTGTCAACAAATGGCTCTTTTGCCATTGCATCAGTGGCATCAAGGTAGTCCTGGATATTCAGACCTCCCCAGTCTCCTGAAATCTGTTCTTCCCATGGCTGTCCGAAACCAGAGTTTCCGCGCCTGTTTGGAGCTATTACTATGTATCCCCTGGCTGCCATCATCTGGTAATTCCATCTGTACGACCAGCTCTGTCCAAGAGCACCCTGTGGTCCTCCTTTGCAGTACAGCAGGGCAGGGTATTTTTTAGCAGGATCAAAATCAGGAGGATAGATTATCCATGTCTGCAGATCTTTATTGTCTTTTGTTTTGATGAAGCGTTCTTCTGTCCTGCCCATCTTTATAGACTCATAGATGGTTTTGTTGATATTGCTGATCTGTTTCACAGCTCCGGTACCAGCATCAACAACAGAAAATTCAGGAGCCATCGACATAGAGACAATACCTGAGACAATAATCCCTGATCTGATGTTTAAAGGCCCGAGATCGTGAATACCTTCGGTGACCTTAATAACTTTTCCGTCGTTTAAGCTAACCCTGAATAACTGCCCTGTTCCATGGTATGCAGAACCGAACCATATAGTGCTGTTGTCGAACCAGGTGAGGCTTTCAGCATCGTAGTCCCAGTTTTTTGTGATCCATCTCCTTTTTCCATCCTTAATGTCATAAACAAAAACTCTGTCAAGGTCTGCCTCATAACCGTCTTCCTCCATGCTCAGATATGCAATCATTGTGCCATCAGGGGAGAAGACCGGATATTTGTCATATCCCCTGTTGCCTTCACTTATATTGATTTCCTTTCCTGAACTGAGGTCATAAAGAAAAATATCTGAGTTAGTGCTTCTTGCATCTTCGATTCCGTTAAGTCTTTTCGAGGTATATGCAATAAGTTTCCCATCAGGGCTCCAGGATATTTCTGTCTCATCAAAATATGGGGCAGTAGGTGATTCAAACTTCTGTCCATTCATTATGTCCTTCTCACCTGTTACAGCGCTTCCGTTGAAGGAGGCAACAAATATATGGCTGTATGAGAAGTCGCTCCATGAACTCCAGTGACGATACATCAGGTCATTGATTATCCTGACTTTGGCTTTTTCGAAACCATGTTTCTCATTAGCTGTCTGATCCAGCTTGACTCTCCTTGTAAAGTAGATTTTATCGTCTTTGGGTGAGATATTAAACGACTCAAAGTTTTCCAGACCCGAAATTGTTTTCTGGTCTGTTCCGTCAGCATTCATAGTGCTTAGCATTCCTTTGTTTACAAATGCAAGAGATTTGCCATTATTGAACCATTGCGGTGAACTGCCTCCATCTGTTGTTAACTGAACAGGATCGCCGCCTGATACCTTCTGAATGAAAATGTTCGTTTTCCTGTTCTCGGAAGGAAGATCTATGTCTGTAAGTGTATACAGTACACTTGTTCCATCAGGTGATAATGCAAAGGTTCCGAGGCGTCTGAATTTCCACATTATTTCCGGAGTCATCACTCCGCCGGCAATCTCATCTGCAGTCAGTTGGTTGACAATCGGGGATGGTTGTACCTTTGGTGCTTCAGGCTTTTCTTTGCATGAAACTGTTAAAATCAGGGTAAATATAATTACAACTACGGGCGATCTTTTCATAGCAATATTTATTATTGGAACATTAGAATATTATTTATTTCCTGAGTGCCTCTGAGACTTTGACTTTAAGTTCATCATAGAGTTCCGGATTGTCTTTCAGGATCTGTTTTACGGCATCCCTGCCCTGACCGAGCTTAGTATCTCCGTAACTGAACCAGGATCCGCTTTTCTTTATAATATCAAAATCGACTCCAAGATCTACAATTTCGCCCAGCTGAGAGATTCCTTCCCCATAAAGTATATCAAAATCTGCCTTCTTAAACGGAGGGGCAAGCTTATTCTTCACAATTTTAACCCTTGTCCGTGATCCAATTATCTCCTCCCCATCCTTCAACTGGCTGGTTCTCCGTATATCAAGTCTGACAGAAGCATAGAATTTCAGTGCATTTCCACCTGTAGTTGTTTCCGGATTACCGAACATCACACCTATTTTATCTCTTAACTGATTTATGAATACACAGGAGGTATTTGTTTTATTGATGTTAGCAGTCAGTTTTCTCAGAGCCTGAGACATCAACCTGGCCTGGAGACCCATTTTAGAGTCCCCCATTTCGCCTTCAATTTCTGCCTTTGGTGTCAGTGCTGCAACAGAGTCAATTACTATTATGTCGAGGGCACCTGACCTGATCAGGTTATCCGTAATCTCAAGAGCCTGTTCCCCGTTATCGGGTTGTGATATGAGAAGATTTTCAACATCAACTCCCAGTTTTTCAGCGTAGTTACGGTCGAAAGTATGCTCTGCGTCTATGATTGCTGCAATTCCGCCGTTTTTCTGAGCTTCGGCAATGGCATGAATTGCAAGAGTTGTTTTCCCGGATGCTTCCGGACCATAGATCTCTATAACTCTTCCCCTGGGCAATCCGCCTATCCCAAGAGCTGCATCAAGTCCGATAGAGCCTGTTGATATAAACTGGATATTGTCAATCGCATGGTCGCCCAGTTTCATAATTGTGCCCTTGCCAAAATCCTTTTCTATTTTTCCAAGGGTGACTTCAAGCGCCTTCAGCTTTTCTTTGTTTATCTCTTTTCTTTCCATATTTTTCTTGTTGCTTTTATTCGTTGTATAAATTATATATCTGATTTGTATGATCTCCCGTTTCAACTTTGGTGATCACTTTTTCAACAATGCCTTTTTCATCAATAATAAAAGTTGTTCTTATCACACCCATATAGCTCTTTCCATACATCTTCTTTTCACCCCAGACACCATAGTCGGTAAGTATCTTTTTTGAAGTGTCGGCAATAAGAGGAAATGGAAGGGCGTATTTAGAAATAAAACCCTTATGCGATTTTTCACTGTCGGGACTTACACCGATGACTACGAACCCTTTATTTATAAGATCGGTATAATTGTCCCTGAGGTTGCAGGCTTCTGCAGTGCACCCCGGGGTATTGTCTTTGGGATAAAAATAGAGGATCACCTTTTTTCCGGCAAAATCACTTAATTTTATTAATTTTCCATTCTGATCAATGCCTTCAAATGAAGGAGCATTTGACCCTTCCATAATTTGTATCATGGTTTTTTATTTTGTTATTATGGGTAAATTTACGAAGTTTGAATCGTATTATGCAAGTATTTGGACAATTGTTAGTAAATAACTATTATCTCGCAGCATGAGATTTTCTAAAATATTGTTACTCTGTCTGGTGATTTTTGCTTTTGGCTTATCACCTGGAATTATCAAAGCCCAAAGTGGTCAGAAGAAACCAACCCGCCAATCATCCTTTGAGGCTTTTTCAAAGGGCGATTATGAAAAAGCTTATATAGAATTCAGCGAGCTGCTGCTTATTTATACAAAGGATCCGCTTTATAAGTACTACTCAGGTGTTTGCCTTGTTAAACTGAACAGCTCACCCGCAAAGGCTGTTGAACTGATTCAGCAGTCTCTTCAGGGAGCTACGGCAGTCAAATCAGTATCTTCCGATGCCTGGTTTTACCTTGGAAGGGCACGACAGATGGCAGGCAGCTATCTTGATGCAGTGGAAGCATATAACCTTTATATTGAGCAGGCAGGCAAGAAGGCAGCGCGGGAACAGGGTGTGCCTCAGTACATTCAGCAATGCATGGACAATAAAGGCGCACTTTCTCCATCGGAGGCAAAAAAGGAACCTGTAGCAGAAAAACCGAAACCGCTTGAGCCAAAATCAAGTCCAACCGTTGCTGTTGCAGCGGTTGCTTCTCCTCCTCCTCCTCCTCCTCCTGCTCCTGCAGAGAAGAAAGTCACGCCAAAGAAGACAGTGTCGTCGGAGTATGAACTAATCCTCTCCCAGGCACTCGAATACCAGACAAAGGCTGACTCATTAAACTCCCTTGGAAATGAATCCCAGGCTGCTTCTTTCCAGAGAATGGCCGACGCAAAATATGAGGAGGCGAGGCTTGCCATGAATCCGCAGCAAAAGAATAGCGGCCAGGCACCTGTTGTTATACAATCGACAGCTGCAATTGCTGCACCAGCGAAAGCACCCGCAGCACCTGCCGGCACTCTTGTCTTTTTTGAGATTCTGCCCAAACCGGTAACTGATCCAAAAGCAAAGATTGTAATTGATCCTGAAGTGCCTGAAGGTCTGGTTTACAGGATGCAGATGGGTGTGTTCAGAAATCCGGTTGCTCCGTCATTTTTTAAAGGAATAACACCTGTTTATGGATTCAGGGTTGCAGGTACTGATAAAACTAATTACTATGCAGGAATGTTTCGCCGTATGGCTGATGCGAAGCAGGCACTTGCTGCCGTAAAAGCAAAGGGATTCAAGGATTCTTTCATTATTGCTCTTGTTGCAAACAAAGCGGTAAGTGCCGACAGGGCTGTAATGCTTGAAAAGGAATGGGGTGATAAACCATTTTCAGGAATTAAGGGTCAGGTTTCGGTTGCCCCCTCAGATACTATTCCTCCCGAGCTGCTGTTCCGTGTGGAAGTTATTAAGTCAGCGAAACCCCTGAAGGCTGATGCGGAAGATGCTGTAAGGAAACTTGCCGGGAGCAGGGGATTGGATATCAGGGCAAATGATGATGGAAAAACTTCGTACCTTGTCGGGAAATTCATTACCTTTGACAGCGCAGGGGAATATGCCGGTCTGATGGTTAGAAATGGTTACCCCGAAGCAAAAGTTGTAGCCTTTCTGGGTCAGAAGGAGATACCGGTCGAGACTGCAAAGGGATTATTTGAAAAGTAAAGATGAAAGAGAGCACATTACATAAAAACGATAAACTGAGTGACAGAATTGAATCTAATGCACTCGTGCTTTATAATGATGATATTAATACATTCGAACATGTAATCCGTTCGCTTGTTGAAGTCTGCGGCCACGATTCAGTGCAGGCTGAACAGTGTGCACTGATAGTTCATTTCAAAGGCAAGTGCGATGTTAAGATCGGTTCTGCCGAACTTCTTAATGCCATGAGCAAGTCACTTAATCTGAAAGGCCTTAATTCGCAGGTCCACTCACTTCCTGTTTAGAGAAACAAGCAGTTCTATTTTTCCCTTCTGTGAAATAATCCGTAAAGGGCCCTGTCGAATGCCGACAAAATAAGGATTCCTGCAATCATATAGGGAACCCATCCGGGCAATGAGATTAGTTTGAGCTTTGAGAAATCAAATGAGGGAAAAGTGAGCCCAAGTTCCCGTATAATATCAGTTAATGGTAACTTTATCAGATCATTGCCTCCAGGCAAAAGAAAGGAAGAGAGTATTAACAGGATAATCACTCCGGCAGATATATAGGGAACAACTGATCTTTCTCCTTTAGCAGGACTTCTCTGTGCCGGCCTGGGTTCAACCTGAATCATTGTCATCACTTTGGAAGTGAAGCCTTCAGGCGCCTTTTCAATCATTTCCCGATTGAGGAAATTGCTGACAGGGTCATTGCTGTTTTTACTTTCATTCATGATATGTAAGTTTTTTCTTTTCAACCTTTTCAATTATCTCCGCCATCTTCTGCCTCGCCCTGAATAGCTTTACCTTGATGTTTGATCTGCTGATCGAAGTGACCTCAGAGATCTCGTCGGTACTCAGCTCATCGTAATAGTAAAGACTTATCAGACCTCTTTCTTCTTCAGTGATCTTCTGAAGGGCAAAGTTAACCAAAGAATTCCTGTAATCCCTGTCTGCTTCTTCCTCGCTGATGCCTGCAGATTGAAAATCAGTTGCATCGGCAGGAAAATCTTCGAGCGACAGGACTTTTATCTTTCTTCCCCGTACCTGTGAAATTGCAGTATTATAAACAATCCGGTAGAGCCAGGTGGCAAAACTGCTCTTCATTTTAAAGCCCGGCAGCGCTCTGTAGACTTTCATAAATGAATCCTGGGCAATCTCCTCTGCTTCTTCATGATTGCCGCAGATCCTGAAAGCCAGGTTGTAAGCCTTGTTCTTATGCCGGTCGACAATGTAGCTGAAGGCATTAATCTTTCCCGAAAGAACCTGCTCTATATATAATATGTCGTCTTTTCGCTCCATTGCCTGTTTGACGTGTAAAGTTAGGCACTGGTTACAAACATCAAGGAAAAATAATCTGTTTTTTATGTAACCGGGACACAAAGGTATCTGTCTAAAGCTGCAAAAGAGTTTCTAACCAATAATTAAAATCATGGAAGCAGCAATTACATTTATCGCATTATTCGCAACAGTTTTTGGAATCTGGTACGTCTTTATCACAACCCGCAATAAAGAGAGAATGGCACTTATTGAGAAGGGTGCCGACGCAAGTCTCTTCAACACCGGGAAAGAAGTTACGAAATTTACAGTCAGCTGGGGTAAATTCACCCTGAAGATCGGGATGCTTGCAATGGGCATAGCACTTGGAATCATAGTGGGTGCTTTAATGGCAAATTCTACGGTGCTCGATGAAGAGACAAGCTATTCATCAATGATCTTCTTTTTCGGCGGCCTCAGCCTTGTCCTTTTCTATATTATCGACAGGAAGAGCAAATAACCAAGTCTGTTCTGAAATCCGTTAACCGCAAAGAACGCAAAGCAGGTGCAAAGAACGCAAAGTTAACATTAAGTAAATTAACCCTTTGCAATCTTTGCGAAAAAGCCACCACTGCAGGTTGGCCCCTAAACGCTCGGTCCCCTTTGCGGTTAATGGATTTGGACTTTTAATACAGCCCCTTTGACTTTAACTTAAGATTTTCCTATTCTGTATAGAACTTTATCATATCCTCCAAAGCTTTCCTGCAAACGGTACAATAACCCTTCGGCCCGTTGCTCTTCATCCTGCAATCCATCTCAGGCCTGTAAATCCCTTTAGCTGAATAACCGCCTCCCTCAAAAAGCCCTGTTACATTCTGGTATTTCTCCTCAGAAGGGGTTGGAACCGGAGTATCCTTTGCAATGCTCTTCTTCCACTTTGAGTCGAAGTTTACAAGAGTTGTAATATTTGGCTCCCATGGTTCCACCTTAAGGGGATAGAATTCTTCATAGGCCACTTCTGAAGAATAATATTCGTCTGCAAGGCCGGCAAATCCATGACCGAACTCATGGACAAATACCTTAGCAGAAAGCTGATGGCCTGCTGTGGTTCCGCTATAGTAATTATATACCCCGCCGCCGCCATAATCCTGGCTGTTAATTAGTACAATGATATGGTCGTGGGGTACAACGGCAGCATAATCATTTACAGTCTTGATATCCTGGGTAGTGAGGTAGCGGTCAAGATCAAAGGTGTAGAAGCTTGAGTTGAGCGCTGTATTAGCATAAATTTTCTTTCCGGGGATATCCGTCCCGGAATCCAAAGAAATCGCTTCTACAGCCCAGATATTGAATCTGTCCTTATAATTTTTGAATGGCTCTTCAGCAAAAAGTGCATCAGCCATTTTCCTTACATCATCCCTGAATTTAGCCATCTCATCTGACTTGTATCCTTCTGCAATAAAAGCCAGATCAGCAGACTTGCGGGGATCGCCGCTGCCATATATTCTAACCGCATTTGCCGATACCGGTTTTTCCTTCCTTATAAAGTAATCTGAAGGGTCGATAACAGTCTCATAAAGTTTAGAAAATGAGCCGTTTCGCTGCCTGATGCTTAGCACGAATCTTACACTGTTTTTAGGGAAAGGCATGGTGGCCACTTCATAATAACTTCTCTCAATTTTCTTAGCTTCGGCAGTTGTCTGCCATTCCTGGAACAAGGTGCAGAATCCTTTAGAAAATATGACTTTATCCGAGGCAATGTCAAGCAGTTCATATCTGAAATTTCCTGAATTGAAAGGATCTTTTAGGTTGCTGACGGATCCGGCCCAGAATGGTTCCTCCTTAAATGCGACTGGATAAACCACTGTCTTCTGACTGGATCCTGCAAGCATGAAATCAAATCTTAATGTCTTGTCTGTGAAATAGATGTCAAAACTTTCCTGCGATTTTGCCTGCAGAAAAAATATGCTGAACAGCATAAACAACAGTGTTTTCATTTTCCGTATTTCTAACTGATAAGTGTAAAGCTAAAAATATTCCGCAAGAGAATTGATTATTTCCTTACTTTTGCCAAAAATAAATCTGTTCTGTATGCCATTGCTCAGCGATCCTTCAATATGGTTTAAGGAAATATTTATCAGGGCAGGTCTGAGTTACAGTCTGTCGAGTTTGCTCAGCACTCTGGCGCTCGTTTTTATTGTTTTGTTTATCAGCTGGTTGGTGAATCTGATTGCAAAAACAGTAATTCTTAATGTGGTCACAAGGATTGTAAAGAAGACTACCTCAACCTGGGATGACATATTTCTTGAGCAGCGTGTATTTACAAGGTTATCTCATCTGGCGCCCGCACTTGTTATATGGTTTATGGCAGGGTGGGCTCTTAAGGACTACCCTGTCTGGCTTATCAGGGTTCATAACCTGGCATATATATATATGTTAATTGCAGGGACTGTTGTGCTTACTTCTTTCATCGAAGCCTGGCATAAGATTTATAATACACTTCCTATTTCACAGCACAGGCATATCAAGGGCTACGTTCAGCTTGTAAAGATATTTGTTTACATAGTCGCTTGTCTTGTAATAATTTCTGTTCTGTTTAAAAAGGATATTCTTACTCTTCTTGCAGGCCTGGGTGCTATGGCGGCTGTTCTTATCCTTGTGTTTAAGGACACTCTTCTCGGACTTGTCGGGAGTATTCAGCTTTCAGCTAATGACATGCTTAAGGTCGGGGATTGGATAACAATACCCGGAAGATCGGTTGACGGCCTGGTTACAGATATTACACTTTACACAGTCAAAATCCAGAATTTCGATAAGACAATAATAACCGTCCCTACCTATTCTCTTGTTAATGAGTCGTTTCAGAACTGGAAAGGAATGGAGGAGGCAGGAGTGCGACAGATAAAGAGAGCTATATATATCGACATGAAGAGTATAAGGTTTCCTGATAAAGAACTTCTTGATAAGTTCAACAGGATCCCCTTATTAAGAGCTCATATAGCCTCACTTGACAAACAGGCAGCGGTCCTGGAAAACGGAGATATTTCCCTGCAATCGAGGAGGATCACAAATCTTGGCATATTCAGGTTATATGCTGAGGATTATCTCAGGAATCATCCGATGATTGACACGAGCCAGACTGTAATAGTAAGGCACAGGCCAACTGAAGGTAACGGACTTCCCCTTGAGGTTTTTGCATTTTCAAAACTTAACCAGTTCACTCCCTTTGAGAACGTACAGTCGGAATTATTTGAGCATCTGATTGCTGTACTTAATGAGTTTGGCCTGAAAGTATTTCAGCAACCATCCGGGTATGATCTGGCATCATTATCAATGAGTCAGGAAATTTTAAATAAACAATAAAACTGTATAAAAATGGCTGATATTAATACCAGAATTAGTGATTTTCTTTGGAAAAACCTTAATGAGAAACATGTAACTGGTAAAAAGGACCCTTTCTGGGAGGCTCTCACAAACACAGGTACTGAGCTCTGGCTCGATACAGGTGACATGGAGGAGGCTGAGGCTAACTGGACAGCTGAAATGAGTGCCCTGACAACAAATAACACCCTGCTGAATAATGAGATACAGAAAGGGATCTATGATGTTTTCATATCCGAAGCTAAGGCCATTGTCAGGGAACTTCCTCAGGATGACAGGGTAAAAGAGATTGCCTTTATCCTTAATGCCCGTCATGGCCTGCGCCTGGCACATAAATTCGGAGGATTGGTGAGCGTTGAGCTTCATACAGATACAGCACACGATATAAAAGCCATCCTTCATTATGGCAGGCGTTTTCATGAAATATGCCCTGAGCAGTTTATAATCAAGGTTCCTTACACTGCTGAAGGATTAATCGGAGCAAGGCTTCTGAAAGATTCTGGTGTAAAGATAAATTTTACACTTGAGTTCAGCGCACGGGAAAATGTTGTTGTAACAAGGGTTGCACGTCCCGACTATCTGAATGTTTTCCTTGGCAGGATTGGGGCCTATATGGTCAACAACAAACTTGGCGATGGAACAGGCGCCGGGGAGATGGCTGTTATAGCATCCCAGAACTGGGTGACCGGTTTGTCGGCAGAGAATCCATGGCAGACAAAGCTTATTGCTGCCAGCCTTAGAAGTCATTCTCAGCTTGAGCTGCTTGCAGGAACTGATGTTTATACCATGCCGCCAAAGGTTGCAGCGACCGGAAGGAAGGAGCTGAGCGGTAAGTTTACATCCCGATTGCATGAGAACTACGAGGTTAGCATTTTCGACACGGCCGGGGATGCAGCTCTTGAAAAATTCTGGCAGGTTGATGAAAAGGTTCTCAAGTTTTCTGAGAGAATTGCCTCCAGAATTCCGGCATCAGGACAGGAACTTATATGCATTGCACATGAAGAAGGCTGTGGGGATATGTTCCCTCAGTTAAGTAAGGATGAGAAAAAGCTGATAGCCTCGGATGGTAAAATCCCGGTTCATGCACATTGGGAAGCAAAGATCCGTGAGGGGAAAATTGCCCCTGATACTCTTCTGACACTTGCCGGCCTGGCTTCATTTACTGCCGATCAGGAGGAACTTGATAAGAGGATAAGAGGAATTATAGAATAATTCAAAGAGACCTCTGCCTTGCTATTTCATAAAGGAGTATACCGGAAGCAACTGAAACATTAAGGGAACCTATGCTACCCTGCATCGGGATTTTTACCTGGTAATCCGCCATCGACAGCAACTCGCGGCTTATTCCTTTATCTTCCGATCCCAGGATCAAAACCGAAGGGCCTGTTAACGGAACCTCTCCTGCATTTTTTGCTGATTTCTCTCCTGCAGCTATCACCTTAAGTCCTGATTCTTTGAGATATTCAATCGACCGTACGATACTTTTTTCCCTGCATACAGGGAAAGAGTGCAGTGCTCCGGCGGATGTCTTCACAGCATCTGCAGTTATCCTGGCCGATCCTTTTTCGGGAATTAAAATTGCATGAGCTCCAAGGCATTCTGCTGTTCTGACAATAGCTCCGAAGTTCCTTACATCTGATACTCCGTCGAGGGCAATGATGAGAGGGTCTTCACCCTTTTCGAAAATCATCGGCAGCAGGTTGGAGATGTATTGATATTCAATTACCGATAGCCATGCCAGAACACCCTGGTGATTTTTACGTGTAACAAGTTCGATTCTTTCGACAGGAACTATCTGGTATACAATATTATGGGTTTTGACTTCTGTCATTAACTCATGATATAACGAACCCTGAAGACCCTGCCGGATAAGCAGCCTGTCAATCTGTTTTCCTGCCTTGATAGCTTCAATGACAGCTCTTAATCCGAAAATGCATTCACTCTCTTTCTGCATGTTAAACTTGTAAATTATTAAATATCCTCAGGATTATCCAAACGGTATACAATTCCATTTCTCCAGCTCTTTATTGCCTGGTCCCAGAAAGTAACGATTGTCTCACTGCGGCTCAGGTAAAAATCATTGTCTGAAAAACGGTTATCCCTCTTCTTAAATGTAAAAAAGAGGTAATCTTCCTTAAGTGTATATTTTCCTCCCCACCCTGACTCGATGACAGGTTTCCTGTAACCCCAGTTTTCACCCTCGTTTGTCTTGTAAACCTTATCAGGCGGCCCATAGATAACATAAATCATTCCTCTTTCAGTCCTCCATCCCTCCTTGAATGAAGTGAAATAGTAATTGGCATAGAGAACCCTGGAGTAGTATATCTTTATCAGTTCTCTTGCCTTTTCAATATTCCCTGCCCGTTTTATCCAGAACTCATCAAGTGCGATTTTTTGTTTTTGAGATGCCCTCAGTTCTGCAAGCTCATCCTGGGTTGCAAGGTAGGCAAGAGGTTCGATCATTGCCTCGGGAGTAGTCATCGCCGGGAACGTTGCCCCCAGATTAAAAAGTGTGAATCCCTCCCTTATCCCCCTTCTGGCAGAAAAATGATAAATCCCCTCCCTTGGCAGCATCATCGGTATAGTGTCGGAGTAGGGAAGTGCAACCAGCTGATCAGGTGTTGAGGCCGGAGTACTCTCGGGAAGCATCATTGACGGCGGATCAGGGATATCCTTAACCGGCTTGAAATATGAAATATAGAGACTGTCGATCCGGGGTTTAAGATAAACAACATTTACATACTCATTTACTCTCAGAACAGGATTGAACAATTCATTCTTCTCAAAATGACCTCTTGCATAAAAGTTATACTTTGTAAATTCTGACAGGGTATTAAAGGGAACAAATGATTGTACCACCTGCATCCTGACCCTGTCAAGTATTTTTACTTCAGCCATGTAGTCAATGCCTTTTTCAACCTTTAGAGGTATGTTAAAAAGGTATTCTATTCTACCCTTTTCCTTTACAATATTCAGGTTATATACTGCAGTGTCTGCTATAGTTCTGCCCTGGCTGATATTGAATAACTTGACTGTGACGAGAAGAACTGCAGTCGGAATTCCTTCAGGATTAGCCTCTGAAAAGAAAAGGTCGTTGGCAAAGAACTTAAGAGAGAGGATGGAGGAATCATCATACCTGTTTCTGACATTAAACCTTGGATTCAGTGGATTCTTGGCAGGGTTGTAAATATATGACAGATCTTTTGAATCATAAGTTTGCTGGACAGGTTTGCAGGAATTGAGTAACAGTGATGACACCACTGCAAGAGACAGCATATATAATGAGCCGGGTATTAAAACCTTCTTCATGAACTGAATTAGTTAACTTTTTTGATAATAGTCTCTTCCCATTCAATCCTTATTGTGCAGAGTTCCTTATTGTCATAAGATCTTATAACTGAGTGATTAAACACATTTCCGCCTTCAGTTTCAAGGGAGCTTCTTATCGATACTTCCTGGCTGAAAACAGATTCGGAAAGATAGTTTATTTCAACCGATCGGGGAGCATATTTCATTATAAAACCTAAATCATATCCGTCGATTACCCATTTGAGATAACTGACATTATTTGTATGTAAATTAATGTCAAGGTCGCTCACCTTTATGCTGCCGTGTTGAAGTATATTACCTTCCGCATCGGCTGGTTTTAGTTTTGAAGCATATCTTAGTGGTGATTGGTTCTGCTTGATATCGCCGTTATATTGAGATAAGACTGAGTCGGGTCTCTGAACCTTTTTTGTCGACAGATCAAGTATCAGCCACGAAGATGTGGATGAAGCGATCTTCCGTCCGTCAGGATAACTGACCTCATAGTTTCTCAAAGCAAAAAGCTTGTCTGTACCGTTTGGCCAGGTCCTTACAATTATCTTTTCTCCCCACGACGGCCAATCAGTCATAACGGCATATATTCTTGAAAGCACCCAGAAGCGATTGTCCCTCGACAAATCCTCTCTTCCAAATCCCAGTCTTTCAGCATGGTCAGATGCTATATCCTGCAGATAGTTAAAGAGAGAATAGCTGTTTAGTTTTCCGTCGGGGCCGGTCTCATAAACATGCACCCTGTATTCCTTCTCGTAACTCAGTGAATCCATTGCATCAATTGTTTTCCTGAAGAAATGTCTCAACATCCTGGCTTAATTCAGTCCAGATAACCATTGCCTTGTTCAGTTCCTCCTTCAGCTCACGGTATTTCTCATAATCCAGATTATGAGCTTCCGTACTGTTTCCGGGTTCCATAAAGGCTTTGTCTATCGCATTTATTTCTGCCTCAAGCCTTTCTATTTCATTTTCAGTGTCTTCAAGTTTTTTTCTAAGCTTCCTCAGGTTTCTCTCATACTCTTTCTTCTCCAGGTACTTCTGCTTGTTTGAGGAGGCAGTTGCCTGAGGCTGACTTGCAATAATTTTCTCTTTTTTCTCAATATCCTTGAGGTTCTCTATTTTTTTCTTCCTCAGGAAGTCATATATTCCTCCTATATACTCCTTAATTCTGTTGTGCCTGAATTCAAAGACCTTGCTCACTATGCCGTCGAGAAAATCCCTGTCGTGAGATACCACAATTAACGTGCCATCATACTTTATAAGCGCCTGTTTCAGGATATCCTTCGATCGCATGTCGAGATGATTTGTCGGTTCATCAAGTACAAGTAGGTTTGTTGGTTCAAGAAGGAGTTTAACAAGAGCCAGCCTCGATCTTTCACCTCCTGAAAGTACTTTTACCTTTTTTTCAACCTCATCTCCCCTGAAAAGAAATGCACCGAGCATATCCCTTATTTTCGTCCTGATATCACCCTTCGCTGCATCATCTATTGTCTGAAGCACTGTTCGGTTTTCATCAGAAGCTCATCCTGGTTCTGGGCAAAATACCCGATTTTGACATTATGTCCCATTTTAAGGGTGCCGGTATGGTCGAGTTCCCCGATAATTATCCTTGAGAAAGTTGTCTTACCCTCACCATTCCGTCCAACGAAGGCAACCTTTTCACCTCTCGAAATCTTAATATCAACTTTGTTAAGCACCTGTAAAGCGCCATAATTTTTAGAGAGGGCATCTGCTTTGACAACATCGGTTCCTGAACGTGGTGCAGGCGGAAACCTGAGATTTATTGCACTGTTATCTTCCTCATCGACTTCAAGACGTTCAACCTTGTCGAGTTGTTTGATTTTTGACTGAACCTGGACTGCTTTTGTTGCTTTTGACCGGAATCTGTCAATAAATTTTTCAGTATCCTCGATCATCTTCTGCTGGTTCCTGAAAGCAGCTATCTGTTGTTCTCTTCTCTCGGCTCTCAATACAAGATATTTCGACCATGATGCCTTATAGTCATATATCTTGCCAAGCGATATTTCTATTGTCCTTCTGGTTACATTGTCGAGAAATGCCTTGTCGTGCGAAACCATAAGTACCGCTCCGGGGTATCCGGCCAGGAAGGTTTCAAGCCATTGTATCGATTCGATATCGAGGTGGTTTGTGGGCTCATCAAGAAGGAAGAGTGAGGGTTTCCGGAGAAGGATCTTGGCAAGTTCAATTCTCATTCTCCATCCTCCGCTAAGCTCACGGGTTGCCCTGTCGAAGTCTTTTCGCTCAAAACCAAGCCCAAGAAGAGTCTGCTCCGCTTCAGCCATATAATTCGAACCGCCGAGCATCCTGTATCTTTCCTCAACAACTGTAAGATGGTCGCAGAGTTTGAGATACTCTGACGATTCATAATCCTCTCTTCGTGCTATTTCAGAACTGCAATATTCAATTTCTTCCGACAGGCCAATGAGTTCAGAGAAGGCTGTAACAGTTTCATTCATTACAGTGGTGCTGTCATCAACCCTCATTTGCTGAGGGAGATAGCCAATAGTGACTTCCTTCGACATATCGACAGTGCCTGAAGACGGACTCTGAAGTCCTGCAATTATCTTCAGGAGAGTAGATTTGCCGGCGCCATTCTTGCCTGCCAGACCTATACGGTCCTGATCATTAATAAGGAAAGAGACATTCGTTAAAAGATCAAAACTGCCAAACGTAACCGAAACATCCTGAACAGAAACCATAATTTGAAATAAAATGACTGCAAATATATGAAAAGAATATCAGTCATCCCTTTTTATGAACCTCCTGTTTAAAATGCTTCCGTTTGTATGCAGCCTTAATATATAAATGCCTGCGTCAAGTTCTTCTATATTTACAGACGCCTGATTACCGTTATTGATCTTTGATGAGAGCAATATCACTCCTGAAACGTTTATAATGTCATACTGCCTTACCGACTCACAGTTTTTAATGAAAAGAAAGTCAGTTGCAGGATTAGGGTAGATGCTGATAATGGAATTGCTGTCCTCATAAAATCCGGTTAGGGTCTTTTCTTCAAAAACGAAGTCATCCCAGTACGACACTGAATTCGGGTATGTTCTGACTTCGAGGTAGAATGATGAAGCACCCTGAGGGGCAGTTATTGAGAGGCTGGCATTCTTCCAGGTCTCGCTCTTAATGTATTTCGAAGGACGCAGTATATCATCAGAAAGCGGATCTGTGATACTAGTGCCTGAGGCGTCCTTCCAGTAGCACCAGATCCTTGCCCCGTTTCCTGTGGTGGTGGATGAAGTCTTATAACTGAATGAGAAATTGTACTCTCTGCCGGGAATTACAGCAAGAGTTTGCCCGAGGTCGCTAGAAGTGCTTGTACCTCCTGTGTGCTGACAGGCGTATTGCCCCGACAGGATTGTTGCAGAATCCTTCAGGCAGTTTTCTGAATGTGTCCAGCCGGATGGCTTGTTTAATTTGCTCCATGACTCAAACCCCGGATTTATAACCAGATTCTGTGAATAGGAGATAAATCCCAATGAGAGGAGCAGCACGAGAATTTTTGCTCTTTTCATAAGAAAAAAATTAAGTTTTACAGACCGAAAGAATTTGTTGCGAGACAAATTTCAGGAGCTAATTTCTGTCATTTTGATGTAATACGCAAATATTTTTTTCAGCTGAAAGGAGGCTCTTGCAAAAGTTGATGATTAATCGGGTCAGAACTTTTATCTTTGTAATCTGTTGATAGAATTGTTACATGAATAATGCCTAATCATAAACATTGAAATAATGAAAACCAATCGCAAGTTTTACAAGTTGCCATATCTGATAGTATTTTTTCTTGTTTTTCTTTTCTCCTGCAGCAAGGATGATAACGGATCGGATTACACATATTATGAATCGAAGGATCTGCTTATTTCATACACCAGCAGCCAGCTTAAGGGTCTGGTTGATTTTGCTTCCCTGACAATACCTGATCTGGCAGGTATAAAGCCTCTTATTAAGAGCGATATTGATATTTATAAGGTTGTTTATAAGACAACAATTAAGGACAAGCAGACTGAGGCGTCAGGTGTAATGTGTGTTCCTAAGGACCCGGGCAGCTACCCTGTGCTTTCGTTCCAGAATGGTACAAACACCCTTTATTCAAATGCTCCTACTGAAATTGCAACAGGATTGACTTATCAGCTTGTTGAACTCATTGCCTCAATGGGTTATATTGTTGTAATAGCTGATTATCCGGGCTTTGGTGAGTCAACGGAGGTTGTGCATCCATATTTGGTAAAGGAGCCTACCGTTACCTCTCTTGTTGACTATTTCTCTGCTTTAAAAGAGATACCGGGAGAAGAGTTGCCTGGTATAACATTGAATAATGATTTCTACCTGATAGGTTATTCCCAGGGTGGTTGGGCTACTCTTGCTCTGCATAAAAGTCTTGAGCTTGATTACGGCAATGACTTCAATCTCCGGGGCACTGTTTGCGGTGCGGGTCCGTATGATATAGGCTTGCTCCTGGGCCAGATGACAAGCAAGGCGACATATCCGGTTCCTGCATACCTTGCATATATCGTAAACGCATACACCTCCTATAGCCAGTTTACAAACCCGGTAACTGATATCTTTAATCCGCCCTATGCATCAAAGGTAAGTACGCTGTTTAATGGCAACCTCAGTATTGATCAGGTCAGCAGCCAGCTGACAACATCAATTCCGGGCCTGATTACTCCCGATTTTCTTTCCGGTTATCTTACAGCGGCAAAATATTCTACTGTAAGGGATGCTCTCACACGGAACAGTATCTCAGCGTGGAAAACCAATGTGCCCCTCTTATTGGTACATGGAGGGAGCGATACTCAGGTTAATCCCATTTCTACTGAAAACATGTATGCAGCGATGATTCAGGCCGGAACCTCAACCCTGATCTGCAAAAAGATTATTGTCCCGGGGGCTGACCATGGCGATGGTCTGATTCCCAGCATGCTTGAGGGCATTTTCTTCCTTAATGGCATCAAGGGGACGATGTAACAGAGGTAATACATTCTTTAGGGATTTCATAAAATTAAATATTGTGTTAAGTGGGAAGAAAAAAGGAACTGCCTCTTCTTGAGAAGGTAAGGATATCTGATATTGGTGCAGAAGGAAATGCGGTTGCCAGGATAGATAACCTGGTTGTTTTTGTTCCGATGCTTGTTCCGGGTGATGTAGTTGATCTGAGGGTTATAAGAAAGAGAAAAAGGTTCCTGGAGGGAAGAGTTGTAAAAGTGCATGAATATTCTGCCGACAGGATTTCACCCAGATGTCTCCATTTTGGTACCTGTGGCGGTTGTAAATGGCAGCATCTGCCTTATAATCTTCAGCTGGCCTTCAAGGAAAAACAGGTCAGGGATAGTCTCATACGAATAGGGAAGGTTGATAATCCTGTTATTGATCCTATAAAAGGATCTGAGGAGCAATACTTTTACAGGAATAAACTTGAGTATACATTCTCCGACAAGCGGTGGTTTACTGAAGAGGAGATAAGAAGCGGCGCCAAGCTTGAAAAGGAGGGAGCACTCGGATTTCATATCCCCGGGCTATTCGACAAAGTGCTCGATATAGAAGAGTGCCATCTGCAGCCTGCCCCATCAAATGAAATAAAGAATGCAGTGCGGGAATATGCCCTTAAGAATGATCTCAGTTTCTTTGATCTCAGGGAACAACAGGGCCTTTTGCGAAACCTTGTAATAAGGAATACCGTGGCAGGGGAGGTGATGGTCATAGTGGTATTCTATTCGGATGACAGAGAGAAGAGAGAAGGACTGCTTGATTTTCTCTCAGCAGAATTTCAGCAGATTACGTCACTTTTCTATGTTATAAATTCAAAGAAAAATGATTCATTAAGCGACCAGGTACCGGTACTTTACAAGGGCGATGACCATATTATTGAGGAGATTGGCGGCCTAAGGTACAGGATAGGTCCCAAATCATTTGCCCAGACAAACACGAGGCAGGCGGCAGAGCTTTACAGGATAGCCGGGGAATTTGCTTCTTTCCAGGGAGATGAAGTTGTTTATGACCTGTATACCGGCACAGGCACAATAGCAAATTATGTTGCAAAGCATGTCAGGAAAGTTATCGGGATAGAATATATTGAAGAGGCAATAGCTGATGCCAGGATAAATACGGAGCTGAACGGGATTTCCAATGCCAGTTTCTTTTCAGGTGATATAAAGGAGGTCCTGACACGCCAGTTCATTGAAGATAACGGGCATCCCGATGTAATAATCACAGATCCTCCGAGGGCTGGGATGCACGAAGATGTGATAAAAACCATTTTAGAGGCCTCGCCGGGGAAAATAGTATATATAAGCTGCAATCCGGCCACACAGGCACGGGATATACTCCTGTTGTCTGAAGGTTATGTTGTTGCAAGGGTTCAGCCTGTAGATATGTTCCCTCATACTCATCATGTTGAGAATGTTGTACTGCTGAATCGGAAGGGGAATTGAAATAATTGGGTAAGAAATTTTGCACTTTCTTCATGTTTTTATACTTTTGTCGGGCTTCAGCAAAAGCCGAAGTACATTTCAGAAGGTATTGGAGAGATGGGTGAGTGGCTTAAACCAGCAGTTTGCTAAACTGCCGTATGGGTAACTGTACCGGGGGTTCGAATCCCCCTCTCTCCGCAAAGCCAAAGCAAACCATCCCGACCCCGTCGGGATGGTTTTTTGTTTTCAGCCAATCCGTTCAGAACTTGTTCTGATAAGGAGGGGCTGAAAACAAAAAACCCACCGCCATCCGCCAACCGGCGGATGGCGGTGGGTTTGCTTTGGCTTTGCAGGGTGCCCACCCGGGGATCACGCCCTGAACGACGACAGGAGTTAAGGGCGTAATCCCCGGGGATAGCAAGTTTGATTCTGCTTTGCAGGGTGCCCCCAAAGGGATCGCCGAAGGCAATCCCCCAATTCTTCGCTTATCATTAACTCTGGGTCAGCACACTTTAATCTATATTTGTAGTTACTATTAATATGTACTGCAATGAGAATCTTTAGTCCTGTTTTTTATGCTGTATTTATTATTACAGTAGCAGAGATTTGCTGTCAGTGCGGTAAAGCTCAACTGCCAAAGGATAATTCAGAAGCAAAAAAGGAGCTTATATCTGATGATTCGCTGCTTACCATTGTCGAATATAATACATTTCAATACTTCTGGAAGGGTGCAGAACCTGTTTCAGGTCTGGCCCGGGAAAGAATCCATATGGATGGCAATTATCCTGAAAACGATATGAATGTGATTACTTCCGGGGGAAGCGGTTTTGGAGCAATGGCTATATTGGCTGGAATTGAAAGGAGATTTATATCACGGGAGGAAGGATTGAACAGGTTCATAAAAATTGTTGACTACCTTGAACGGGCCGACAGGTTCCACGGTGCCTGGCCGCACTGGATTTATGGGGAGACAGGTAAGGTTAAGCCATTTAGTCCAAAGGATAATGGCGCCGATCTTGTTGAGACAGCTTACCTTATGCAGGGACTTTTAACTGTGCGCCAGTATTTTGCTGATGGCAATGAAACGGAGAGGAAACTCGCTGCCGATATTGACACTCTCTGGCGGGAGGTTGAGTGGAGCTGGTTTACAAGGGGAGGTGAGGATGTGATCTACTGGCACTGGTCTCCGGATTACGGTTGGGATATGAACTTTGCAGTCAGGGGTTATAATGAGTGCCTGATACTTTACATACTTGCTGCATCTTCACCGACTTTCCCGGTAGGTGCCGGTGCATATCATAAAGGCTGGGCCAGAAGCGGAGGAATTAATACAAACAGTACTAAGTTTGGATACACTCTAACTTTAAAGCATAACGGAGCAGAAGAGTACGGCGGCCCGCTATTCTGGTCGCACTATTCATATCTTGGCCTCGATCCACGCAGCCTTAAAGATAAATATGCTGATTACTGGCAGCAGAACAAAAATCACACACTTATCAATCTGGAGTGGTGCAAGCTGAATCCAAAGAATTTTTCCGGCTACAGTTCATCGTGCTGGGGATTGACAGCCAGCTATTCAATTAACGGTTATGCAGCTCACTGCCCTGGAAACAACAGCGACCTTGGCGTAATATCGCCTACTGCTGCCATATCTTCAATCCCCTACACACCTGGCAACTCCATCGATGCTATCAGGTACTTCTATTATAATCTTGGTGATAAGATTTTCGGTGAGTATGGTTTTTATGATGCGTTTAGCATTGAAAACGATTGGTATCCAAAGAATTATCTGGCAATTGATCAGGGACCTGAAGTTGTCATGATAGAGAATTACAGAAGCGGACTGCTCTGGGATCTGTTTATGTCTTGCGATGAAATAAGCAAAGGACTGAATCTGCTGGGTTTTAGTCAGGGTAAAAACTAAATACTTTTTCATTCCGACTATTCGCACCTGGCTGGCATTATTATTAATATCAGCTTATTTATGGATTGACATTCAATCGGTTTGAATAGCTAAAAGTTAAAGATTTTGACAGATTATTCAATTTTTTTCTTGTAATGTTCTCTTTTTTTTATATATTCGCACCGTAATTAGAAAAAAAGGCGATTTGTAAAAGAATCGAAAATTATTGTTAAACAAAGTATTAAAAAAGGAAAAAAATGAAGAACAAAATTTTTATGGGATTAGCAGCTATTGCTATGGTTGCTGTACTTTCAAGTTGTGGAAAGAAGCCTCAGGCTGAGATTGATGCTGCAACTGCCGCTATTGAAGCTGCAAAAACTGCTGAAGCAGCTGTTTATGTTCCTGCTGAATTCGCAGCAGTACAGGATTCAATGACAGCTATCATGGCTGACATTGCTGCTCAGGAATCAAAACTTTTCAAGAAATTCGGCCCTGCAAAAGCTAAACTTGTTGCCGCTGTTACACAGGCAAATCAGGTTGCTGCCAACGCTGCTGTTAAGAAAGAAGAAGTTAAGAAGGAAGTTGAAACTTTAATGACAGAAGTTAAAGCTGTTGTTGAAGAAAATAAAACTCTCATGACAAAAGCTCCAAGAGGAAAAGAAGGAGCAGCAGTTCTCGAAGCTATGAAAGTTGATATGACTACTATCGAAGCTTCTATCGTTGAAGCTCAGGGTAAGTATGACAATGGTGCTTACATGGATGCTCTTAACACAGTAAAAGCTGCTAATGAAAGAGCTGCCGGTATCAATACCGAACTTAATGATGCTATCGCAAAAGTTAAAGGCAAGAAGTAATTTCTTTGCTTTTCTTAAAATTTATAAACTCCCCGGGTTTCGCCCGGGGTTTTTTTTAAAATTGTAACACGATTACATGAGAAGGATTTGGAGCGGTTTGTTGGTTTTTTTTGGCTTGATACTGGTTATATCACTGGCTGTTATGCTTTTAATTCGCCTAACCCCAAATCCTCCCGTCGAAAAAATTGAGCTTGCCAGAATTACTCTTTCCGAAGCAGCTAAAAACAAAGCAGAGACATATTCAAGAAAACTTTACACTGAGGCAAAGTCGAGCTACGATTCTGCAATGCTGAACTGGGAGAGACAGAACCAGAGATTTATCTTTTTCAGGGATTACGAGAAGGTAATCCAGTTTGCAGATTTATCAGTTACAAAGGCAAATCAGGCTTCGGAAAACTCTTTGAGCAACTCCTCAAACCTGAAAATAAAGATCAGGCAGAAGATAACGATGCTTAATAACCTGATTGCTGATAATTCAGATCTCTTTACAACTTACCCTCTGACATCAGAAATCCGTACCAGGATTTCAAAGGGCAAACAATTACTGAAAGAGGCCGAAGTTATCTTCAGTAAAGGCCAGTATCTTTCTGCAAACAGGAAACTTACTGATGCCGAATACCTTTTAACAGAGTCATTCGAGACTGCCTCCTCGAGCCTTAAGGATTATTTCCGTTCTTACTCTACCTGGAAAAACTGGGTCGACAGAACAATCAGTGAATCAAAGAAAAATCGAGATTATGCTATAATTGTCGATAAGTATTCACGAAAGTGTTTTGTATATTTAAGTGGTTCAAAGAAGTATGAATTCACTGCAGAACTTGGTAAAAACTGGGTTGGCGACAAAAGAGTCAGGGGCGACAAGGCAACCCCTGAAGGAATGTATAAGGTAACCAAAAAGCTTGAAGGATCAAGAACAAAGTATCACAAGGCTTTGCTGCTTGATTATCCGAATGAAGAGGATAAAATCAAGTTCGATGCCGAAATCGCCCGTGGTTCATTGCCCCGTTCTGCTAAAATAGGAGGTTTGATCGAAATACATGGTGATGGAGGTAAGGGGATTGACTGGACTGAAGGCTGCGTTGCTCTTACAAATGATGAGATAGACCTCGTATATAGAATTGCAAAAGTCGGAACACCTGTGACAATTGTAGGTTCAATGAAGGAATTGAAAAACCTCGACTGAAAATTAGTCTGATATGGAGAATGAAAACTCAAATAATGAATTATTGCAGCCCGGTTCAGAAGATCCTGCTGGCAATACAGATAGTTCAAACAATGTCAAGTCTTTATGGGATAAGTTCCGGGAAAACAGGAAACTTTTTAATGCAGTTAGAATTCTTGTAATAGTATTCGGATCTCTTATTTCCATCCTGTCAATTTTTCTTTTCATAGTTTTCTTCGTGCCTGTGATGCAGGAAATCCCTTCAGGTCATAAAACTGAAACTGCTCCCCACGAGGAGGTTATTAAAGATGCAGCATATAAGAAAGCCATGAATCAGCTTTCAAAGGATATTCAGCGCCTTTCACGTAAGTATCAGACATATTCTCCGGGGCAAACATATATCGTAATAAATACTACTGAAAACAAGTTCTTCCTTTATAAGAATAAGAAGCTCGTTCGCGAAGGATCGTGCAGCACCGGGAGTTACAAGAAGCTTGTGACCGCTGAAGGAAAAAGCTGGACCTTCAAAACGCCGAGAGGAAAGTTTGAAATACGCGGGAAAAGGACCAATCCGGTCTGGCATAAACCCGACTGGGCTTTTGTTGAAGAAGGAGTACCTATACCCCCAAAGAGTTCCCCGTTAAGATGGGAAGCCGGAGTACTGGGAGATTATGCATTGGATCTTGAGGATAGCTATATGATTCATGGGACTATCTATAAACGCTTCCTTGGTATGCCTGTAACTCACGGATGTGTAAGGATGAATGATGAGGATCTCGAAGTGGTCTTCAGCACTCTGAATATGGGCTCAAAAGTATTTATTTACTGATATGTATGACAATGGAGACTGAAAAGACTGATAAACAGCCGGGAGCAGGCAGGTTATTAATAACACTTGCCATTCTGATAGTTGCATTTGTAGCATACTATTCTGTAATGTCTGTCCTTGGTCCGGGCAGAACGCTCGAGAAGATAAGGAATGAATATTCAGCTAAACAGGAGGAGAAGTCGGCAGCCGATGAGAAAATCTTTTCTGATTCAGCTTACCAGGCCAGATTAAAAGAAAAAGCTTTTCTTCAGTCGCGGATTGCACTGGCTGAATCTGATTCGGTTTACCTTACAATAAACTTTGCAGACAGCTCTGCAAACCTGGAAATTTTCGGTGTTGTGGTTCATTCAGCAAAGATCGAAGATCTGAAAATGAGTAAAATTCTCCGTAAAGGCAGTGACTATGTGATTTCATATCTCTATTCGTCTCCCTTTATGATCTCGAGCAGTGTTTCAACTATCAAAAAGGACCCGGTCAAGATCTCCATAGCTCCCAAAGATACTTCAGAATATAAGCCCGATGTTGTACCTGATACTGCGTTCGTTGAGCCGGTAAATTATATTTACAATATGAGTAATGGCACCCGGATATATATTTACCAGTCAGAAGAGGAGAGCGCCACTGACAGGAAAAGCGCTTTCAGATTCGATCTCGCCGACAGGTTGCAAACCACAATGAGCAACCTTAAGAGTATTGTCCGCTTTCAGGTTCCTGAGTACCATCCTTACATTAAGATACGCATCCCCAGAGACGATGCTAAAATTGTATACAGGGCCATTCCGCGGGCGGGACAGGTTGGTATTTACCGTTAAAAGTTTTTTTCTGCAAACATAGACTCTGTATTGAAAAAAAATGTAGGTTTGATCTGAGACTTACATTTAACAGGATAATACATGGGAAGGTTTACAGGCATAATAGGAATCATAGTGATTCTCGGACTTGCATTTTTATGGTCAAACAACAGGAAGAAAATTAATTACCGCCTTGTAATTACGGGATTATTCCTCCAGATAGTTCTTGCAATTTTCATTCTTAAGGTTCCTATAGGCCAGGACATTTTTGCATTCCTGGGGAAAGCAATCAACAAGCTGCTTGATTTTTCGAAGGAAGGAGGTCTTTTTGTCTTCGGCGATCTTACGAAAGTTACTCAGATTCTTCCCGAAGGAATAGTCAAAAGCGGAGTATTCCTTTTCATACTTCTTCCAACAATTATATTTGTATGCGTACTTGTCGCAATGGCTTACCATGTCGGACTGATGCAAAGAGTGATAGCTGTTCTTGCCCGTTTTGTGCACTGGGCTATGAGGGTCAGCGGAAGTGAAGCTCTTTCGAATGTGGCAAGCGCATTTGTAGGGCAGGTCGAGGCCCAGATAATGATCAGGCCATATCTTTCAGGGATGACGAAATCAGAATTGCTGGCTTCAATGACGGGGAGTATGGCATGCATTGCCGGAGGTGTAATGGCAGTCTATATCTCAATGGGGGTTCCTGCTTCTTATCTTCTGGCTGCCAGTCTTATGGCTGCTCCCGGTGCCCTGGTGATCTCTAAGATTGTCTTCCCCGAGACAGAGGAGTCTGAAACAAAGGGAGAAATTAAACTTGAAGTAAAAAAGGAACATTCTAACATAATGGATGCCATTTCTCATGGAGCAAGTGACGGAATGAAAATCTCACTTAATGTTATTGCAATGCTTATAGGAGTAATTGCTCTCATAGCACTCGTTGACGCCCTTCTTGGTTATTTTGGCCATTTTCTGTCGTGGACAGGCGTTTCACTCGATATGCTGGGACTTGAAGTTGATAACCTTCGTCTGAAGGATGTTGTAGGAGCTTTCTTCAGCCTCTTTGCAATTATAATGGGGGTCCCTGTATCTGAGTCGCTAAGCGTTGGATCGCTGATGGGGACTAAAATGGTAATAAACGAATTCGTAGCATATTCCGACCTTTCACCCATGATACAGCAGGGAGCTCTGAGCGCCCGGTCAGTGGTTATAGCAAGCTTTGCCCTCTGCGGCTTTGCCAACTTCAGCTCTATAGCAATACAACTCGGCGGGATTGGAGTACTTGTGCCAAACCGTAAAGCTGATCTTGCAAGGCTTGGATTTAAGGCAATGATCTGCGGTACAATGGCATCATATATATCGGCATCACTGGCAGGGATACTTATGTGAACGGGGGGATGAATATTCTGCTAAGCGAAGTTTGCAACTTCGCTTCTATTAGAATGTATGCTGCCTGAATAATAAAAAGGATACGTGTTTATCGCTAAGCGAAGTTTGCAACTTCGCTTCTTGTAGAAGATATGCTGCCTGAATTTTACAAAGGGCGAAGTCACAGACTTCGCCCAGCAGGAGGATGGCGGGGGTGGTTGATCAGGGATTGCCTTCGGCGATCCCTTTGGGGGCACCCTGCAAAGCCAAAGCAAACCCTACTCCAGCCAACGGCTGGAGAAGGGTTTTTTGTTTTCAGCCTCTCCTTATCAGAACAAGTTCTGAACGGATTGGCTGAAAACAAAAAACCATCCCGACGGGGTCGGGATGGTTTGCTTTGGCTTTGCGGAGAGAGGGGGATTCGAACCCCCGGTCCGCCGTAAGGCGAACAACGGTTTTCGAGACCGCCGCATTCGACCACTCTGCCATCTCTCCTTACTATGAATTTCACAGGTTGACAAAAATAGTAAATTTTTCCTTCCTGTGTCCTTATAAGCAATTTTCGCTTAATTCGTCATATTAGAGCCGCAGTAAATCATGATATTTAACTTTTTCAAACGTTAAATAAGCTATATTGCAATTCAATAAAAAGACTTTTACTAATCAGAATTCTTTTACCTATGAAAAACATTGGAAAATTATCCCTGTTCTGCATTTTGATGGCTTTTGCCATTTTATCATGCAAACAGCAACCTGTTGCCGACAGCAACCCGTTTTTTAATAAATATGAGACTCCTTTTGGGGTTCCTCCCTTCGACCTGATAAAAGCTAAACATTATATGCCGGCTTTTGAAAAGGGTATGTCGGAAGGGCGGTCAGAACTTGAAGAACTCCTTAGCAGCAAGGAGAAGCCCGATTTTAAAAATACAATTGAAGTCCTCGACAAATCAGGAGATCTTCTGACTAAGGTTTCCTCTGTTTTCTTTGCCCAGGCATCAGCCGTTACAAGCGATTCTCTTCAGAAGATCGAAATGGAGATCTCACCTGTACTGACACGCTACCGCGACGAAATGATGCTGAACCCTGGTCTTTTTACCAGGGTGAAAGAGGTGTATGATAACCAGGAAAAGTTTAAACTGAATGCTGAGCAGAAATTCCTTCTCGAAAACCTTTACAAGGGATTTGTCCGTAACGGTGCAAATCTTAATAAACAGGACCAGGATACACTTAAGTCACTGAATGAGAAACTCTCCGTTCTGACTGTAAAATTCAGTCAGAATGTTCTGGCCGAGACAAACAACTATAAGCTGTATGTTGGCAAGGATGACCTCGCCGGATTACCTGAATCGTTGATTGCATCAGCAGCAGCCACAGCAAAGGCAGCCGGTCAGGATGGCAAGTGGGCTTTCACAACCCAGAGACCGAGTATCTTCCCGTTTATGCAGTATTCTGAGAACAGGGAGCTCCGCAGGCAGATTTATAACGCTTATACTAACCGCGGGAACAATGGCAATGAATATGATAACAACACAGTTCTTGCCGAGATCGTAAAACTGAGAGCGCAGAGGGCAAAACTCCTTGGCTATAAAACCCACTCTCACATAGTGCTTGAGCCGCGTATGGCTAAAGTTCCGGAAAATGTATTCAAGCTGCTTGATAATCTGTGGTCCAGAGCTATCCCCGTTGCTGCCAGCGAAGCAGCAGAAATGCAGAAGATAATTGACAGGGAAGGAAAGAAGTTTAAGCTGGAGCCATCAGACTGGTGGAATTATTCAGAAAAGTTAAGAAAAGAAAAATACGACCTGAATGATGCGGAGCTCAGACCTTATTTCAAGCTCGATAACGTGCGTGATGGAGCATTTACAGTTGCCAATAAACTCTTCGGAATAACATTTACAGCTCTGAAAGACATTCCTCTTCCTCATCCCGATGCACAGGCCTTTGAGGTTAAAGAAGCCGATGGTTCGCACATCGGAGTTCTGTATATGGATTTCTTTCCAAGGGATAGCAAGCAGCAGGGTGCCTGGTGCGGAGCTTACCGCAGTTACCACCTCGAAAACAAAAAACCTGTAACCCCTGTTGTCACCACTTGCTTTAATTTCACACCACCGGGCGGCGACTCCCCTGCACTGATAAGTGTAGAAGAAGCCAGTACACTTGTATCATGAATTCGGTCATGCTCTTGACGGACTCTTTAACAAAAGCACCTTCAACCAGACAAACATTGCATGGGACTTTGTAGAGCTTCCTTCACAGATTATGGAACATTGGGCAACAGAGCCTGAGGTGCTGAAAATGTATGCAAAACACTATTCTACTGGTGAAGTTATCCCGGATGCTCTTGTTGAAAAGATTAAGAACAGCGGATATTTCAACCAGGGCTTTGAAACCGTCGAATACCTCGCTGCTTCCCTTCTCGACATGAAATATCATTCACTTGAAGCTCCGGCACTCGTCACGGTTCAGTCGTTTGAGAAAGACTATCTGACGAGCATTGGCCTGATACCTGAGATTGTTTCGAGATATCGCAGTACTTATTTCCTCCATATAGCTGGTGGATACGATTCAGGCTACTATAGCTATATATGGGCTGCCGTTCTCGATAATGATGCTTTTGAAGCTTTCAGGGAGAAAGGGATCTTCGATCAGTCGGTAGCTTCTTCGTTCCGCAAGAATATTCTTGAGAAGAACGGCACAATGGATGCAATGCAGATGTACCTGAATTTCAGAGGAAGGGAAGCAGAGATTGAGCCCCTTTTAAAGAACAGGGGTCTCATGCAGGAAAGCATTAAGAACTAAGCATAACTAATTCTTTGCTTTGTTTTTCCTGTCGTTTTTCAGGAAAGTATATCTTTTCCAGAATGGCAATGCAGTCAGTGAGGTAAACCGGATGAGGTAGCTCACTGGCTTTATTGCCATAGCATAATGCATTATCCTGTAAAGGAAGGCTGTTATAACGATCATGCCCGCAACACTGAGGAGCTGAGATGCCGCTTTCCACCACCATACATCAGGCTGTATGCCAAGTGTGTTTACCAGGTAGATTATCATTTGTGCATTTACTGCAGAAAAAATTATCCAGAATGCGGTGGCCATCCCATGCGCAGCCTCTATTGCCCTCTTCGGACAATTATTAAGGCATCTCATACAGCTTTCACACGAAAGTTTCCAGTAAGGCCTGTCAGCAACCATTATTATTGAAGAGGTCGGACACTCTTTTATACACTGACCGCATTTATTGCAGTTGTAATTCGCAATGAAGGTCTTTGAAAGAAAGAATCGTCCTCCTATATAATACCCCAGGGCGATCGGACTCAGAATCAGATCAACGGGCAATGAACGCAGACCGCTGTATACTTTTTCTCCATCAAGTATTTTCCTGGCAAACCCACGGACAATTTTTTCGCAGCGCTCAAAAATAGACTCGATGACCACTTTTTTTATTCCCGGGTGCAGTGGGATCCAGTTAGAGGGCAGGTCAACGGATCTGAATCCAATGCAACGGTAACCCTTAATCCAAAGGAGGAATGCAGGAAGAATCAATGCAACGCCGCTCAGACCCGGCATAAAGAGCTTCGAAAGCTTCATCCCTGCCCGTGTATTCACAAGGAAGATCTCCTTGCTGAGTCCACGAGGAAATCCTGCAATGAATTTCAGCATTATTGGCGCAGCATTGAATCCGTGCGTGGGGAATGCAAACCCTATTAAAGGTTTGTCATCTGCGGCTGGCATTACGATATTTTCAAGCCGGTCAATCTGCTGCACTACTGTCTTCAGTCCTCTTTTGGATGCTTCGTCAGCAATCCATTCAGATGATTTTCGGGCATTGCCCGTGCCTGATATATAATAGATGTATAATGAATTCCATTCTTTCATATCTTCACTCCGGCGATTTGTAAAATAACTGACTTGGGGTTATTAATGCTAAGATATTATTTATCGGGATTATTTTGAAGAAAAAAGTCATAGTATGATAAGGAGGAATTTGCTGGGAATGACCGCAGAAGAGATTCTGGCTCTCATAAGCCCATCAGGTTACAACCTGTCAGATGCAGTTACGCTAGCTGTAAATATCTATAAGAAGAGGATAACTGAGATCCCAGAGCTGCCAAAAACAGGAAAATCACTGAAAGAGTTTCTTATGGCAAATGCCACTACCGGATTCTTCAGTCCGGTTGCATCAGAGATCTCGGCAGACAAATCTGTGAAATACCTCTTCCGGACTGATGATGGAAAGGAGTTCGAAACAGTTTACATTCCCGATGGAAAAAGATCTACTGTTTGCGTTTCAACGCAGGCTGGCTGCCGGATGGGATGCACTTTCTGTGCAACAGCAAAGATCGGTTTCAGGGGAAATCTGAGTGCAGGGGAGATAATAAATCAGATCCTGTCTATTGGTGATGCAGGAAAGGTGACCCATGTGGTGTTTATGGGTATGGGCGAACCGATGGATAATCTTGCAGAGGTATTAAAAGCCTGCGAGATACTTACAGCAGAGTGGGGTCTTGCATTAGGTTGCCGGAACGTGACAGTATCAACAGTGGGTATTACTCCGGGAATCGAAATCTTCCTGAGGCAATCAGAATGCAATCTTACACTGAGTCTTCATTCTCCTTTTTCAGAAGAAAGAGAAAAGGTCATTCCTGCAGGGAAGAAGTATCCTCTTGATGAGATCATGCCGGTATTGAAAGGTTTTCCCGTGAAGAAGGGGAGAAGATTAACAATGGCCTATGTTATGATAAGCGGGTTGAACGACACTGACCTTCACCTTGACGGACTTATAAGCCTTTTAAAAGGTTCAGGTATCAGGGTGAACCTTCTTCCATATCATAAATTACAGGGTGATCTGTATGAATCTTCGTCTTCGGAGAGGATGCTTCAATTCAAACACAGCCTGATTATCTCAGGGATTTCTGCCTCCGTGCGGAAATCAAGAGGGCTGGATATCTCTGCTGCATGCGGCTTGCTCGCAGCTGGTATCAAACCTGCGTCCCTCCATTGATGAGCTGGAACATATGTTCATCAAAATAGCCATCCGATGCATTTATCCAGTCTTTCCTGATTCCGGTCTCAATAAAACCATGCCTGCGGAAGAGTTCCATGCTTTCGCTGTTGCTGCCCAGGATATTGCAATATATCTGGTGAAGGTGGAGTGTCCTGAAGCAATATGACGACAGGCACGTCAGAGCCATTGATGCAAAGCCCTTCCTTCTGTAATCCTCTTCAGCTATCAGGATGCCTATACCGGCTCTCTTATGGAAAGGATCGAAATCAAAAAGATCGATTGTGCCGATTGTTGTATTATCAGAAATATGGTCTATCATCAGCCTTAGCTGGCCGGTTTCATAAATACTTTTATGAGAATTCTCAAGATATCTTTTTAGTGTATATCGTGAGAAAGGGGAGATTGTATTGCTGATTATCCAGTTGCTGTCGTCGTTTTCCCATTCATACAGCAACTCCAGATCTTCCGGTTCGAGGGCTCTGAGCCTTATTTCTTCGTATTTCATAGCAAGTGTAATTCTGACACTTTATTTTCGTATGTCAACAACATCGTTATCACGAATGAATGCATCCTGGAATCCTGCAGCCTTGATTGTGACAAGTTCCTCCTTTGCCTTCGACATTGAACGGAATTCTCCGCAAAGGTACCTGTAGTAACCATCTGTCGAGTATACTTCCCTCACTCCGACAACATCGCTGAAGGATTTCATGTTTACTGGCCGCCTGGCTGCCTTTAACTGAATTGTATAACCTCTTGATACATTTACAGGTCTTGTTTCCGAAACAGGGTTAATCAATGATTTTGATAGACTGTTTATCTCATACTGAGTCACGATATAGGCGTCCTTGAATCCATTTTGCCTGACATAGCCGAGGTATTTGTTTGCTTCAGTTTTATTATAGAATATTCCCAGAACGTGCAGTTTCAAAGAATCCATCTCAATAACTCTCATGAAGTACCGTTCTGTCATTTTGAGATTCTCAAAATATGATTCAGGAATGTTTTTGGTTGTTTTTATGAGCACTATGCTGTATCTCATTGAGTAGGGCTGTCTCAGGTGGTCAGGTGTAAATGTTTCCTGACTCAGTGTAACACCGGTCTGGGGGTCAATTATTCCGAAGGTAACTCTCCTGTTGTACTTCCTCCCCTCGGGATTATCAGAGCCGTCAAGGTTGGTATTCACTGCAGCGAAATTGGAATTGCCGAGAGCTTTCTTTACGAACCGTGAAGAAGCGATTCCTGCATCTGTAAAGTAACGGATCACCTCTCTTGCCCTCTGGTCGGCGAGCTTAATATTGTAATCACTGCTCCCCTTGGCATCGGTGTAACCCGCAACCTCTATCTTGAGGTCAGGGTAGGTGACCAGTGTAGTTTTTATCAATTCAAGGCTCGAAAGGGCAGCTTCATTAAGAGTATAGCTGTCGAAATCAAAGAGAATATTCTTGATTGACAGATAATCCTTGCTGAATACTTTATCCGGTATTAGTGATGAATTCAGGGCGATATATGAGCCGGGATAGTAGAGCGGAACATTAAGATTAATAGTGTCGGTTTTATAGCCTTTATGGCTGACAAAGATCTGATAATCGCCGGGCTTGACTTCAAGTTTATACGAAGAAGTGTCAGTAAACAGGATCTCCGTTGGAGGAAGTTTTTTCTTCAGGTCGGTGAACTCTACCTTAGCCTGTTTCAGATCGACACCCATGCCATCCTGAAGGTTTACAGTCCCGACAGCCATGATTATCTTGTCGGCAGGATCTTCAGCAATCACCGAGTAGATGTTCCTGGCTCCTGTTTCCGGATCGTAGAGGCTTGTAATAAATCCTGAAGCATTATTGTTAAGGATGAAAAAGGAATTGTCAATCGTAGTGTTGAATGCATAGGGCATAGCTATTGGAGTGGTCCAGCTGCCAAATCTGAAAACAGATCTGAATACGTCGTATCCTCCCATTGTGACATGCCCCTCAGAACTGAAGATCAAAGAGTTTGTTGCTGCATCATAAAACGGAGTATTTTCGTTGTATGGAGTATTGATTGTGTTCCCGCAGTTTACCGGTGGTTTCCAGTTGTTGAATTCATCGCGTTCAGTGACCCATATATCCAGTTCTCCTTCTCCTCCCGGCCTGTTGCTGGTGAAGTATAATGTTTTGCCATCAGGAGTAATGAATCCATGCGATTCCCAGTAAATTGATCTGGTGGTCCTGATGCTTTTTATTTTTGTCCAGGTTGTGTCGTTTCTTGTACTTGAGTAGAGATTGCCGTCACCGCCGTCGTCAATATAAAGTATCAGCTCATTTCCGTTTCCTGTGATCGAGTTGGAGTAGAGGCGATCGAGGCCGCCAAGTTGCATGGTGATGTCAGAAGGCGGCTGCCAGCTTGTGGTTTTATAGGAGCAGAAGATCCGGGTCTTGCCTGCATTTCTTACTGTGAATACGAATACGGAATCATTTTGCGACAAAACCGGATTACAGGCGCCGGGATACTCGCTCAGCCAGGGTGCAAAATAGTTCTTGTTTATTGTGAGAGGCTTCTTTCTCATTTCAATTGCATGCTTGCAGTCGCGTATCTGCTTCTCGATGAACTCCTGCTGGAACACTTCATTTCCCTCAAGCCTGGCAACTGCAACTGTATAGGCGGCTATCGCTTTCTGAAGGCTGTCGTTCTGATGATAAGCCAGGGCAAGATAAAGGTAGGTGTCAAGAGAGGCTTTTTCGCCATACGAGACATACTCTTTTTCCTCACTCACTATGTTTTTGGAGGCTATTTTAAGTAATCTCAGTGCTTCGGCCTGTTTGCCGTCAATATTAAGATAACTGACTCCAAGTTTAGCAGTAATATTGGAGTTGTTTGGATATGATTTGAGAAGATTCTCATAAAGAACAGCAACCTTCTCATAATCTTCATCATAGTAATATGATATATCTGCCTGCTGTATAGCTTTTATGAACTCTTTTTTTGTCAGTTCCTGTGCCAGGAGCGGGAATACAATAAAAAGCAGAAGAGTTAAAAATATTAACTTTCTGGCCGGAGCTTTCATTTCATGGAGACTTTTTTGATAAAGAGATCATCGAGATAACCTTTACTGATTAGTTCTAACCTTAATGCATCTGCCTCCTCACGCGTAGAAAAATTTCCGGTGGTGTACCTGTAAAATTTGTCTGCATCATTATACAACACTTTCATGTCATTAATGTACTTAAAGTAGCTTACGTCAACAGGATTGTAGAGTGCCATTACCTGTACTGTATAGTAGAGAACGTCAGAGTCCAGTATGTTGGTGTCCCCAACATCATTTACCCTCATGTTTGTAATAAGAATTGCTGAGTCGATTTCTGCAACTTTCGGGATATTTGCCAGTATAATTTTCTCATAGACTTTACGTTCCGGCCTTTTGGCTGAAAGATCGCGCCTGAGCTTCATATCGATATTCATTTCAATGACCTCGTCGCTTACGACAACAGACGTGTCAACTGTTTCCGTAAAGTAACCAACTCCGCTGTAGATAATCCTGTAGTCTCCGGGTTTTACAGAAAAGTTATAATAGCCGGTAATTCTGTTGGGATAACTTGTTTCAAGGGTATCCTTTAAATTCCTGTTTACTATTTTGATCTTATAGTTCTCGTCGAAGGCCAGGATAGTATCGTTCAGGCTGTAAATGCCATGAATTTCGTATAACTGGTTCATATCGTCAACTCCCATTGTGAGATAGAAAATATCCTTTCTCTTGTAATCGGTAGTAAAGGAGTAGAATGCATTTGCCCCGTTATTGACAGGCTGAAAGAACTTATCATCGTCAGGCGAGTTCAGGGGAAAACCGAGATTTTCAGGAACTGCCCATGATGATCCGTCAATACGGCTTTTATACAAGTCGAAGCCGCCCATCGAATTATGACCCTCTGAACAGAAGAATAGGATGGAATCGTTTTTTGTTATGAAAGGAGTATCCTCATTATAAGCAGTATTGATCTTATTGCCAAGGTTTATTGCCGGGCCCCAGTCTCCCGATTTGTCTCTTTCCGATACATATATATCGAGGTTTCCAGAGCCTCCTGGTTCCCTGTTGCTTGTAAAGTACAGCTTTTTACCATCAGCCGATATAGCGGCGTGCGATTCGTAAAACTTTGTATTGATGTTCTTGTTGAGTTTACTGATGGGCGACCACATTCCGTTTTCATATTTTGATGAATATATGGCACCATCATAATTATCGGTCTTGTAAAGAAACAGCTCGGTTCCGTCGCTGTTAAGGGAGCATGAAGAGCAATCTTCCCCTGCTTTGAGTTCCTGTGTTATTTCAATTGGAGCCTGCCATCTTCCCCTCTCTTTCCGCGAGTAGAAAATTGCATTTACTGTTCCGCGGGTTTCAGTATAGACAATTGAATTCCCGTCGAAGCTGACAGCCGGAAAATCATTTATGGCACCCTGTCTGAAGTTGCTGCCCATAGTTTTCTTGCTGAAGAGTACAAGACTATCTCTGAAAAGCAAAGCATTTTTACAGGCCTGAAGCTGCTGATCTGTAAATCCAAGATTTTTCATTCCTCCCTTTGACTTTGTCTCTTCAGCCAGTTTGCTGAACTGCACAAGCGTATTGAAGCCTTTGTCGATATCGTTATTGACCATGTAGGCTTTGGCAAGAAAAAAATAGGCATCAAGGGGTGCTTTAAGCTCCTTATATGAGTCAGTTTTTGAGTTGTATACACAGGTTTTCACAGCTTCCTCGAGATAAGCAATCGACTTCTCCTTTTCTCCCGGGATATTAAGATAACATGTACCGATTTTATACTTGATGTTGAGATTTTCGGGTGTCTCAAGTAAAAGATAGAGCTGGTTTGCCAGCTCATACTCTTCGAAAAGAAAATACGATTCAGCCTGAAGGAAGATCTCTTTCTTTTCAGCTTTGGATTGGGAGTGGGCAGTAATTGGCAGAATCACGATCGCCAGAAACTGCAGCAGGAGGGGGATGTTTTTTACTCTATTGGGTGCCATCTGAGCAAATATAATAAAATTTCTAAACCATCTGTTAAACAAAAACTATTTAAGTCATTTAAATATTATCCTGTAGATATCCTCTTTACCGTAGCCCCCCGATTCTCTCAGTACTGAACAGTAGCCTGAATTACCATCAGCTGCCGGCATAAAATAAGTATTGTCGTCAGGTGTATTTAACGGGTATCCCAGATTTTCAGGTTCACTCCAGAGATTGTTTGACTGAAGTTCGGACCTGAACAGATCGTACCCTCCCATGTTGACATGTCCCTGTGAACAGAAAAACAGCAATTTCCCCCCTTTTATTAAAAAAGGTCTTTCTTCGTTAAACTCGGTATTGATTTCAGGACCCATGTTTACTGCGGGTCCCCAGTCTCCTTTGACTTTATGTGAAATGTAGAGGTCGAGTCCCCCGAATCCGCCGGGACGGTCAGAAGCAAAGATCAGTTTCTGTCCGTCTTCAGACAAAAATCCGTGCGATTCCCAGTATTTTGTGTTTATATTCTTATTAAGCCTTACTGCTTTGGTCCAGGTATTCCCGTTGAAAGATCCTGAATAGATATCGCTGTTCGAATTATCATCCTTCGAGAGAAAGATCATTTTTCCATCGGACGAAAGACACGAAATAAAAATATCACCATCGATCTGAAGCTCAGGAGTAATGTTCAGCGGTGTGCTCCATTTTCCTTTCTCAAGCTTCGAAAGCATTACAGCATCGTAGAACTTGAGTGCCGACATGAATGCAAAAGTTTTTCCGTCGGAGGAAATCAAAGGGTTGTAATTCGTTTTTTCATCGTTTATCATCTCGCCCAGATTCTCCTCTGTAAAGGCCACCGGTTTAGCTATGAGTTCTTTGGCTCTGCTGCAAATGTCAATTTCATGTGCAATGAATTCCCTGTTCTCCCTGTCATCAGGAAGAAGAGTCAGCGAATACTTCTCAAAGGTTTCTTTAGCCTTGTCAAACATGTAATTAATGCGATATGCTCTTGCCAGCTCATACAAAGCATCATAAGGCGCTGAATTCTGGGTTATGGTGCCCTCTTTAATTTTTGCTGAAATATTTTTTGAAGCAGTTTCGAGGTAAGCTACCGAGAGATTTTTCTTGCCGGGGATATTGAGGTAGCATACTCCAATCCGATAGGCAAGGTTAGAGTTATCGGGCAGCTTTTCATAAAGTTTCAAATAACTGCCTATGGCATCGGAATAGTCTTCATTCATGAAGAAAAATTCAGCTTCAAGAAACTGTTCCTGAAGAGAGGCATCCTCCTGCGCATATACCGAGTTAATAATTGCAAGCGTAATAAACAGACAGACAGATCTTTTGATCATAGACCAGGATTTTGACAAACAAATTTATTAAAAATATTGTTAATTGATAATCAATCGGATGCTAATTTTAAAAAAAAGGGGCTTTGATCAGCCCCTTAGTATTATTCCTCCACCTCATTTTTCTTTTTTCTTCTTCTGCGGAACAGTATGAAGAAGATGAAAAGAAGAACTCCCGGCAGAATCCAGAACAGGCAAACGCTGCGCCCTTTTTCCTTACCTGCAGGCACAGGAACAGGTGCAGGTTCTACTGTTTTCGTTATTGTATCGGGTTTGACAATAGCAGGTTCTGCGACCGGAGCAGGTTCAATTTTTGTTTCCGCGACAGGTGGTTTTTCTTTCTTTTTAGCTGCAATTATTGGTATGACCACAGGTGGTGCTTCCTCAACAGGAGCCGGTTTTACCTCCTCCGGAACAACGGCTTTTACATTCATAAGGAGAACAGTTGCCGGCAGAAGGAGCATATCTGACTGCTGTGTGAGCGAAAGTTCAATATCCCTTGAAAAGGACTGGGCCTCCTTGCCTTCATAAGTGATCCTATAGTTGCCCTGTGGAAGCTCAAATTCATATTCTCCGGTTGTGGGGTCGGTATAGACTATTATTGTCTGATCGGGATTTTTAACATTCATTGCGCTGACTTTCACCCTGTCGTTGTTGTTTGCAAGCAAGTCGGAGAATTTTGCCATCCCCTTTACAATGAATTTCCTTGGATGATTGTTAGTGAATATCTCAATTCTGTAAAGGTCGAGTGCGCCGAAGCCTCCGGATTTCTCTCTTGCCATGTATCCTTCATAACCCTCCTTAAGGGAGTTAAAAAATATTTCATCATCGGGGGTGTTCATCGGATAGCCCAGGTTTAAAGGGGCCGACCATTGTCCATTCGTCTGAAGTGTGGAGTTGAAGATATCATAGCCGCCGATATTGAAATGTCCCCTGGAAGCGAAGAACAGAGTCTTATCATCGTCTGACAGAAATGGTGATTCCTCGTTATACTCGGTGTTTATGACAGGACCAAGGTTTGTGGCTGGTCCCCAGTCGCCTGAGGCCTCTCTGACCGATACATAGATGTCGAGGCCTCCCAAAGTACCTTTCCTGTTACTGGTGAAATAGAGCTTTTTATTGTCGTGGGAAATTGTTGCATGAGACTCCCAGTATTTTGTATTTATGTTATCATTAAGCTTGACCAGGGGAGACCATACCCCTTTGTCAAAACGGGTCGTGTAAATAATCCCGTCATAGTCTGTGGAGCTATAGAGGTAAAGTTCTTTTCCGTCTTTTGAGAGAGAAGTGGGAAAATAATCTCTGTCGACCTTCAGGATCTCATTCATATTCAGCGGAGGCGACCAGCTCCCGTTGATTTTAACGGAGTAGAAAATAGCATCGTAAAAAGCTTCTTTTCTTGAAAAAACAAGTAAATCCTCATTTTCTGAAATAACCGGATTGAATTCAGATTTTGCTTCATTTATGTTTTTCCCCAGGTTTGTTAACTTGATAAAGATCGGTACCTTCATGAGCTCCTGTGCATTTTTGCAGGTCTGAATCTGAAAATCCACCAGTGTTGAGTCATATAGGTTGGTATCAAGGTTTTTCTTGAAGAGTTTATATGTTTCAGTGGCTTTGTCAAACTGATTGTTTATTCTGTAGGCATTGGCCAGATAATAAAGAACATCATAAGGCGCCCCGGTCTCATTGAAATTATTCTCCTTGTATTTTGGATTGATATGCTTTGAAGCCTCTTCAAGGTAGCTTATTGACTTCTCCTTTTCACCGGGAAGGCTAAGATAACACTGACCTATCCTGTATCTGTAATTGTAGTTTTCAGGAAAGATCTTAAGCAGATCCTGGTAAATCTTGAGAGCCTCAGCATAGTCCTCAAAAACAACCCAGCTTTCAGCATCATAGAAACTGGTCCTGTTTGCCACCTTTGATTGTGAAAACAGATCAGGATTAATAAAGACTGCCAGCAGCCACGTAAACAGAATAGTTCTCTTCATCACAACAACAATTGGTATATACAGAAATCAGGCATAAACTAAAACTTGTACTACACAATCCCCTGACTTTCCGATGACGGATGCCAGTGTTATATAATATCAGTCTCAAAGCTACTAATATAGTGGAAATTTTGTGAAAAATGACTTTCTGTTTGAACCCTTTTTAATAAAAGTGGCATTTTTTTTTCAAACAGCTTGTAATTTTGTATTAATTATGGTTTATAATCGATAGGTAAAAGCCTGTCTGTTACCCTATATCAGGAATGTAATTCTCAAGCAAATCCTTGATTCTCTGAATGAATTTTCCTGCCAGAGCTCCGTCAATTACTCGATGGTCATAGCTGAGCGACAGAATCATAATATGCCTTATGGCAATCATATCTCCATCGGGAGTCTCAATAACTGCAGGAGTCTTTCTGACTACCCCGGTTCCGAGAATTGCTGCCTGAGGCTGATTTATAATCGGTGTCCCCGCCAGATTACTGTAACTTCCGAAATTGGTGATTGTAAAGGTGCCACCGGTAATTTCGTCGGGTTTCAGCTTGTTAGCCCTTGCCCTCTCAGCCAGGTCATTGACAGCTTTCGCCAGCCCCGTGAGATTCTTCTCATTGGCATTCTTTATCACCGGGACGATCAGATTCCCGTCGGGCAGAGCTGTAGCCATTCCGATGTTTATATTTTTCTTTTTTATGATGTTTGTGCCGTCAACAGTTATGTTTACCATAGGGAAATCATACAAAGCCCTGGCTATTGCATCAATAAAGATAGGGGTGAGGGTAAGTTTCTGACCCTCTGCAGCCATGAACTTCTCCTTGTTGGCATTCCGCCAGTTGACAATTCTTGTTACGTCTGCATCGATAAAGGAAGTCACATGAGGTGATGTCCTTTTTGACATTACCATGTGATCAGCAATAAGCTTCCTGATCCTGTCCATCGGAATTACTTCATCACCAGATGTCATTGAAACAGGAGTCTCCGTCACCCTTTTCTCTTTCTGAACAGCTTCTGCCTTTGTTGCATCCGCTATTTTATTCCTGTTTTCAATTATTTTCAGAATATCATCCTTGGTAATCCTGCCATCCATGCCTGTGCCATCCGTAGTGTCAAGTTCAGAATAATTAATTCCCTCCCTGGCAGCAATGCTTCGTACCAGGGGAGAGATGAATTTCCCGGAGGGTGTTCTGCTCCTCAGATCGTGAGATAATTGCTCCTCTTCTTTCTTTTCCTTTTTGACAGTGTCTATTGTCTCCCTGATTCTTTCTACTTCTTTCTCGACTTTTATGGCAGCCTCCGGTGCCTGAACATTCTCAGTCTCGATTATTGCCATCAGTTCACCGACCTTTGTTACTGTCCCCTCCTTTGCCACTATCGATACAAGTTTTCCCGCAACAGGAGCAGGAATCTCCGAGTCGACCTTGTCGGTGGCGACCTCAACGAGGGGATCATCCTCCTTTACTACTGAACCTTCACTGACGAGCCACTTGCTTATTGTAGCTTCGATAACTCCTTCTCCCATCGCCGGCAATACTATATTCATTCTGGCCATAATTCCTTGTTGTTTATTCTGTAGATTAAATGTCAGTTTCTCAATAATCGGATAGTGTGTATAAAATTACGAAATATATATGCTAATCAGGTAACAATCAGAAACTATAATTGTTTGGAAGACCGACACGGGGATGGGGAAGAATGGGAGAGGGGGAGATTGGGAGAGGGGGAGAATGGGAGAATGGGAGAATGGGAGAATGGGAGAATGGGAGAGGGGGAGAATGGGAGAATGGGAGAGTTATCGGGTAAGCAGAAGTTTTACATAGCGGGCCACAGTGGCCAGAGCCTGCCTTACATATGTTCCTGAAATAAGGATGTTCTTTATATAACTGTAATCTCCTTCAGCTGAACGTTTCCGGATATATATCCTCATTGCATTGTAGAAATGATGAATATCGGTATACCTGTTTCGCTGTGTGCTCATTCCCTTGTAATGCACGATTGTTGTCTCAGGGAGATAGTAATTCTTATAACCGGCTTTCATTATCCTGATACTGAGGTCGACATCCTCACCATACATGAAATATTCTTCATCAAGCAGTCCTGTTTTCTTAAGTGTCTCAGCCCTGATGAACATAAAGGCTCCGGCCAGGACTTCTACTTCAGAAGTTGTCATTTGATCGACATGTGAAAAATAGTAGCTGCTGAACTGCTTTGAACGCGGGAAGAGCCGGGCAATACCGAACGTTTTAAAAAATGCAGCTGATGGAGTCGGAAGAGCTCTTTTTGATTCAGGCAGGTAGTTGCCGTTGCCGTCAACCATCCTTACTCCGACAGCTCCCGCATCAGGATTGCCATTCATGAAACTTATGCATTTGGTGAATGTGTCATCCTCAACAATAGTATCAGGATTCAGAAGCAGTATGAATCTGCCTCCCGCTATGCGTATTGCCTGGTTGTTTGCTGCACTGAAACCTGCGTTTGTCAGATTTTTAAGAAGGATTACTCCGGGAAAACCTTTCTCGACCATCTGGCAGGAATCATCATCTGAATTATTGTCAACAACAATTATTTCACATTCAATATTCGCTGAAGCCCGGTATACTGACTTAAGTGTACTGTTCAAGAAATTCCCTTACATTGTAACTTACAATAACAACCGACAACTCCATCCTGATGTCATTTTGTTTCGAGTTCTTCCCTGATGACAAGTGCCAGCCTCTGTACCCCCGTTTCAATCTCAGAAGTGTTTGAAAATGAGAAGTTGATTCTCATTGTGTTCCTGCCTGTATCGTTACAATAGAAAGTTGATCCGGCAACGAAGGCAACGTTCTTCTCAAGTGCTTTCTCGAAAATCACACCGGCATCGAGCTGAGGCGGAAGAGTTACAAACAGGAATAGTCCGCCCTGAGGCTCTGTCCATTTTACCTCTGCCGGCATGTATTTTCTGAAACAATTGACCATATGGGTCCGGCGTTCCCGGTAAAGGACTATGGTTTTTGCAAGATTCTTTTCAAGCAGCCCTTTTTGCATGTATCTCGCAATTACTTTCTGGACAAAAGTAGATGTGCAGATATCGGCAGTCTGTTTTGCGAGCACGATTTTATCGATAATGGAAGGATGTGCGATCATCCATCCGACCCTGAACCCCGGTGCCAGGATCTTTGAAAAAGAACAGAGCGTAAGCACCCTGCCTGTCGTATCAAGCTCTTTCATCAGCCTCTGGGATTCACCCTCGAAGCGTACTTCCCTGTATGGACTGTCCTCAATTATAAGAAGATTATACTTTTCAGCTATCTTTATTATTTTCTCCCTTCTGCTGTTTGGCAAAGTTATGCCTGCAGGATTCTGGAAATCGGGTATCAGGTAAATAAATTTAATCCTGCGGCCAAGTTCCCTGAGAGTAATTATCGTCTCCTCAAGTTCCTCTGTTATGATTCCGTTTTCGTCGAGGGTGATCCCTTTAAGCCTTGCTCCGTAGACAGAGAAAGCGTTAAGAGCACCCAGGTAGGAGGGCAGACCGCAAATAACATAATCATCGGGGTCGAGGAATATTTTGCCTATCAGGTCAATGGCTTGCTGAGAACCAGTTGTTACTATAAGATTTTCGATCCCGATATTCAATCCCTGCTTGTTATGCCTCTCAACAAGCAGTTTCCTGAGCAACAGGTCGCCTTCAGTTGTCCCGTATTGCAATCCATCAGCTCCGCTGTCGTCAAGGATCTCTAGTACAACCTCCTTCAGGTCTTCCACAGGAAAGGATTCAGGCGCCGGGAGACCTCCTGCAAATGAGATCATTCCGGGCTTCTGAAGGTGTTTGAGGATCTCCCTGATGGCCGATTGCTTCATCCTCTTTCCTGCGGCTGAAAGATAAAGGTTTAGTGACTTTAGCATTGCTGGTATGGATTTCTGTTGTTTATGGCCCGCCCGAGCGTGATCTCGTCGGTATATTCAAGTTCATCGCCTATAGCCACCCCGCGGGCCAGTGTTGTAAGCGAAATATTATATTTGTTAAGTCTTTTAAAAAGATAGTAATTCGTAGTATCTCCTTCCATTGTTGTGCTGAGTGCCAGAATGACCTCCTTTATTCCTCCTGCCTTCACCTTTTCCTCAAGGCTGTCAATTTTCAGTTCTGAGGGTCCGATTCCGTCGATAGGCGATATTATTCCACCGAGAACATGATATAACCCTTTGAACTGACGGGTATTCTCAATTGCCAGAACGTCCTGTATGCTCTCGACAACACAGGTGAGAGTTTTTTCTCTTGTTTCATCAGTGCATATACTGCATATTTCAGTGTCTGAAATATTGTTGCAGACCTTGCAGTAGCGGATCTCTTCATGCAGCCTGATAATTGTCTCTCCGAATCGTTTTACTTCACCCGCATCTCTTTTCAGCAGGTTCATTACCAGCCTGAAAGCTGTTTTTCTGCCGACACCCGGCAACGAGGAAAACTCATTGACAGCACTCTCAAGAAGCTTTGAAGGATATTCGTTTAAACTCATAAATGAGGATTTGCTGCAAAATTAGTTCAAATTTCCGGTGTTGTCTGTACCGTAAGAGATTTTTTGTCTTCCAATCTTTTTCTTATCCTTGTAAACAAATTAACAGTTAATATGTCTCCGTCGCTGATACTTTCGATATTCCTTATTTATACGATTATCCTTTTTATTGTGACCTGGTTTACCTCGCGCAAAGCCGACAACCAGTCGTTTTTTATCGGCAATAAGGTATCTCCATGGTTTGTAGTCGCTTACGGGATGATAGGTGCCTCCCTGTCGGGGGTGACGTTCATGTCAGTTCCCGGATGGGTTAAAGCAACTCAGTTCAGCTACATGATGGTAGTCTTCGGGTATCTGTTCGGGTATGCCGTAATTGCTCTCGTCCTGATGCCTTTATACTACAGGCTGAAGCTTACTTCCATTTATACCTATCTTAACCAGCGTTTTGGTTTCTGGTCGTACAAAACCGGCGCAGCCTTTTTCATATTATCAAGGACCCTTGGAGCATCTTTGAGGATGTTTCTGGTTATTAATGTTTTACAGGTCTTTGTTTTTGATGCCTGGAATATCCCTTTCTGGATAAACGTTCTTGTATTCATAATACTTATTATTCTCTATACCCTTAAAGGAGGAATCAAGACAATAATCTGGACCGATATGCTTCAGACCACTTTTATGTTGCTTGCAGTTGTCATCTCGGTTGTATTTATTTCAAAAGAACTTGATTTATCACTCGTTAAACTGTTTCATACGGTCAGGGAAAGTGATATTTCAAAAATAATCATTACAGACTGGCATCATGAGCGATTTTTCTTAAAACAGTTTTTCAGCGGGATGTTCATAACAATTGTAATGACCGGTCTTGATCAGGAAATGATGCAGAAAAATCTGAGCTGCAGGAATATACACGAGGCGCAAAAAAACATGTTCACTTTCAGCGGCATCCTCGTTTTTGTAAACCTTCTCTTCCTCTTTCTTGGCGCCCTTCTGATGATATTTGTTCAGAGCAAGGGTGTTGAGGTTGCATCAAGCGACGATATCTTTCCTACGGTGGCACTGAAATTCCTCAGCCCCATGGCTGGCGTTGTATTTCTTATAGGGCTTATCTCTGCTGCTTTCCCAAGTGCTGACGGGGCTCTTACTTCAATTACAACCTCGGTCAGCATCGATTTTCTGGGTCTCGATGAACGCAAAGGTCTTACCGAAAAGGCTAAAACAAGGATCAGGTATATTGTGCACCTTTCGATTGCCACTCTCTTTTTTGTTTGTGTGCTTATTTTCAGCACTCTCAACGACAGGGCAGTTATTGACAAGCTCTTTACAATAGCAGGCTACACTTACGGACCTTTGCTGGGACTTTATTCATTTGGACTGTTTACGAAGCGAATTGTCAGGGACAGAATCACTCCACTGATAGCTATCGTATCACCGCTGGTGTGCTATTTTCTCAGCAGCAATTCTGCTGCATTGTTTAACGGCTATAAATTTGGATTTGAATTGCTGTTGCTGAATGGCTTACTGACCTTCACCGGACTTCTCATCTTCAGCAGTAAGGGGCCCGACGGAAAAAACTAGCTGTTTCCCTGCTTTGCTTCATTCACTTCAGGCTCTTCGACTACTTCCTTTTTTGTTATCACTTTGATTCTCTTATAGGGGATACTAAAGGAAATAAAATAGCTCATTCCGGCCGAGAATATCTTTCCTGTATCTCCGAATCCTGGAAGATAAATAGGTTTTATATCATCAGGGGATGTGTTGTAAAGGAGCATTCGTATGTTAATTGTCCATCCGATGCCGATATTCCTGAATAAATCGGCCCTTACTCCGGGAGAAAACTCAACGAAGTGACCCCATCCGCTAAGAAGGGGGATCGATGATTCTGCCTTTCCCCAGTAGTTTTCGCTGTAAAAGGAGGGTACCTCATAAGAATAATGGCTGAGACCGTATCTTAACCCAATGCCTCCATAGTAATTTCCCTGTGTTTTGTTTATTTTCAATATATTGAAATCGGCTCCGGCACGGAAGAAAAATCCATTAACGAGATAATCATAATTGTACTGGGAATACTTGTAGTTGAGATAACCTCCGGCAAGTGAAGCAGTTATTTTTTCGTTTAGATCTGCAGCTATGAATCCCTCGACATTAAGAATGTCGCTGTTTATAAGATATTTTACCGGTCCGGATACCTCAAAGCCCAGTCTTAACTTAAGCGCGACAGGGATAGTGTCCTGGGCTGATATGCTGCCGGCACTTCCTGAGAGCAACAGCAGCAGACTAAAAAAATATGCGGATATTCTCCTCATCTGAGGTTGTAATATTACTGTTCCTGAAAATTATTGTGTCAACCTCGCTTCCGCTAACCTTATATGAAGAGAGGTTATGAAAAAAAACTATTCCGCAGGCCCTTGAAATGATGTGCGGATAATTTGAGTAAGTGAATCTCACTGTATCTGTTACATTATTTATTTTCATAACAAAACCGCAACCTTCCGATGAACCGTCAAGGGGAAGTTCAATCAGAGATACTCCTGTCGCTTTGTTATAAATTTTGCTGTTCTCCTTACCGATGCCATAAACTGTAATGCTGTCAGGGACCCTGATAATGTCGCTTCCTGTCTGGTAAAAAGTTGCTTTCAACAGGGGAATGGTATCCTCAAGGCAGGCATCCTGACTGCAGGAGATCAGTGTAAGGAATGATCCGGATAACATTAAAAGTAAGAGGCTTTGCAGAATTGTTTTTCTCATCATTCTCCTGAAAGCCTCAAAAATAAGAATAATTTACCAAAAGCCTGAAGGTTTTTAAGAATGCAGCGTAATCTGTTCCTTATTTTATCTCAAGCAGCCTTATATATTCCTTAGCTCTGGCAATAGCCTTGTCCAGTCCGGCCGGATTCTTACCGCCGGCGCTGGCAAGAAAAGGCTGGCCTCCGCCGCCGCCGTTTATCTCGGGCGATATCTCCTTTATCACAGAGATTGCATTTATCTCTTTGCCCTTTACAAGATCATCGCTTACAAGTACCAGCAGGTTAGCTTTTCCGCCTGTTTCGGATCCAAATACAAAAACAGTGTTCTGAGAAGAGTTGCGTATTTTATAGGCGCTGTTTTTCAGCAGTTCAGGAGAGTCTGTTTCAACAATGCCTGATACGATGCTTACCTTATTGACAACAACAGCTTTTTGCTGAAGTTCTTCAAGGATTGAGGTTATTGACTGGAGCTGCAGTTTCTCCATTCCTTTTTTAAGAGATGCATTTTCAGCGATCAGGCGGCCGACACTTTCGGTTATGCTCCCGGTGCTTTTCAGAAGTGCTGCAATCTCATCAACGGTGTCAAGTCGTTCATTGATATACTCCTCAGCCCGTGATGCTGTAACAGCTTCGATCCTTCTTACTCCTGCAGCTATGGCACCTTCTGCCACAATCTTCACAATCCCTATTTTTCCGGTTGACTCCACATGCGTTCCCCCGCAGAGTTCTACAGAATCGCCGAAGACCACAACCCTTACAGTATCTCCATATTTCTCACCAAAAAGCGCCATTGCTCCCATTGCCCTTGCATTTTCCATTGATACTCCGGTCGTTACCTTTCCCCTGTAATTTCCTCTCACCATCCTGTTGGCTATCTCTTCTACCTTTTTCAGCTCTTCCTTTCCGGGCTTTGAGAAATGACTGAAGTCAAACCTCAGCCGGTCAGGTGTTACAAGTGAACCTTTTTGTTCGACATGTTTGCCCAGTACCTCTCTCAGTGCATAATGGATAAGATGAGTTGCAGTGTGGTTGTTGGCTGTCATCTCCCTCTTTTCTGTATCTACTTCGGCAAGAAAATCTTGTGAAGGGTCTGAAGGCAGGCTTGCGGCAATATGAATTATCATATTGTTTTCCTTAATTGTATCTGTTATAAGAGTTCTTTCCCCGTTGTTTGAGAGGTAACCGGTATCGCCTGTCTGCCCTCCCGATTCAGCATAAAAAGGAGTCCTGTTCAGGACTATGTGCCAGTTCTCCTTTCCCTTGACTTTTACTTTTCTGTATCGTGTGATCTGCACCTCATCGCTTGTCGTGTCATAACCTGTAAATTCAGTACCTTCAGTATCCCTTACTACTGTCCAGTCAGCGCTTTCAACAGAAGCATCCTCACGCGAACGCTCCTTCTGATTCTTCATCTCTTCCTCAAATCCACTGAGATCGAGTTCCATGCTGTTTTCCTTAAGTATCAGTTGTGTAAGGTCGACAGGGAAGCCAAAAGTATCATACATCTCAAAAGCCACTTTCCCCGGCAGAGTGTTTTTATTTTCTTTTACAAGTTCGGAGACTGTTTTTTCGATCATCTTCAGACCCTTTCCAAGTGTCTTAAGGAATGCGGTCTCCTCCTCAAAAATTATTCTTGCGATATGCTCCATTCCAGACTTAAGCTCAGGATACTGAGCACCCATGTTCTGTTCAAGCGCAGGCACCAGCTTATAGATGAAAGGCTCCTCAATTCCAAGACTGTTATATCCGTATCTTACTGCCCGGCGGAGTATTCTCCTTATTACATATCCGGCTTTGTTATTGGAGGGGAGCTGCCCGTCGGCAATCGAGAACGCAACTGCTCTGAGATGGTCAGCAACAACCCTGAGTGCTATATCCCATTTTTCGTTAACTCCATAGGGTTTTCCAGTGATTTTGGATAATTCACCTATTATAGACTGAAAAATGTCCGTTTCGTAATTTGACTTTACTCCCTGAACAACCATGCATAGACGTTCAAACCCCATTCCGGTATCAACATGCTGTGCGGGAAGGGGGTCAAGTATACCATCAGACCGCCTGTTGTACTGTATAAAAACAAGATTCCAGATTTCTATAACATGCGGATGCCCCTTATTCACAAGCTCTCTCCCGGCTATCTTTTCTCTCTCCTCATCGCTGCGGATGTCCACATGTATCTCGGAACACGGTCCACAGGGCCCGGATTCTCCCATTTCCCAGAAGTTATCCTTTTTTGAACCATCAATTATCCTGCCTTCAGGGTGTGTGAAGCATTTTTCCCAATGTGAATAGGCTTCATTATCGCGGGGAACATTATCCTCCTTACTTCCTTCAAAGACAGTAGCATAAATCCTGTCTTCGGGTATTCCCAGTTTTTTAACAAGAAGTTCCCAGGCCCATTCTATTGATTCTTTTTTGAAATAGTCACCGAACGACCAGTTCCCAAGCATCTCAAACATTGTGTGGTGATAGGTGTCGTGGCCTACCTCCTCGAGGTCATTATGCTTTCCCGAAACTCTCAGGCATTTTTGTGAGTTGGCAACTCTCTTGCTTACTGCCTGCTGGTTCCCGAGGAATATGTCCTTGAACTGGTTCATGCCCGCATTTGTGAACATCAGAGTCGGATCATTTTTAACAACCATTGGCGCTGAAGGCACAATACTATGACCTTTCAACCTGAAGAATTCAAAAAACAATTCGCGTAATTCCTGTGCCTTCATTTTAATTATCATTGTGTTATGTTAGTTTTCTTATTTTTTGGCTTGTAAAATTAATTTATTTAAATTAGATTTGTCGGTTGCAAAAAAGAAAATTAAGAAATCTGCACCCTGTTGATGCGAAACCGGAAATACGTCCTGGACTTAACGGATCTGCAATACAAACGTGTAAAGAAGCACTGGAAGGAGCATCTTTTTCACGGTCTTGTGTGGTTCGCCGGATCGCTGGTTGTTGCTTTTATTTACGGGGTCATATTCGAATCATTATTCGGTTCGCCCCGCGAGCGAAAGCTTACACAGCAGATTGAGGATCTAAAACTTGAATATTCACTGCTGGGAAGGCAGCTTGACAACTCCCTTGCAACACTCGAGGATCTGCAGCTTGCAGACGAGAAAAGTTTCCGGCCGATTCTGGATATGGACAGTATATCAAAGTCATACAGAACAGGCGGATATGGCGGCGTTGAACGCTTCAGTGATCTTAAAGGATATAAGAATTCTGACATGCTAATAGATTACAGGTCAAGGATTGAGAAAATAAAGAATCTTGCTGAAGTTCAGAAGGAATCCTTTGCAGCTATTGCTGAAAGATCAGCTGACTGGAGGAGAGAGCTTGATCATCTTCCTGTTATAAGTCCTATTGATGTTAAATATGCAATGGGCGACCGGTTTGGATGGCGCAATGTACATCCTGTGCTGGGCACTTCAAGGATGCATCCGGGCCAGGATATACCTTGTCCTCCCGGAACAAGAGTATACGCTACTGGTGACGGAAAAGTTATGACTTCGGGATGGATCTCAGGTTTCGGAAACTGTGTGGTAGTTGATCACGGTTACGGACTGCAGACAACTTACGGTCACCTTAGCAGAATGAATGTGGTTCCGGGAATGAATGTCAAAAGAGGCGATTTTATAGCCTTGAGCGGAAATACAGGTATCTCAACGGGACCTCATCTTCATTACCAGATTGATAAGTTTGGAAAGCATGTTAACCCGATAAATTTCTTCAACAACGATCTTGATGTTGAGGAATACAATGAGATGATACAGGCATTTGAATCTAACTCCAGATTCAGATAATCTGTCTTACATGCTCTGCCAGTATTTTATTTCTTACCATTGCAAAAGTCCCGGTTTCATAGTTTTTAAGGAATAATTATCTTTGCAGTATTATGCCACGAACAAAATACAAGTTTAACCCTGAATCCCTGAGCTTCGACAAGGTAAGGCTCGGAGTGAGGCAACTTTTGTTACGTTCACTGGTGTTCTTTACGGGTTCGCTGCTTATAGCATTTGTTTACTGGGCGATATTTGCCACCTTTTTCGACTCCCCCAGGGAGAAGGCTCTCGAACGGGAGGTTGAACAACTCCTTATTCAGTATGATCTTATTCACAGAGAGATGGGAAATGTAGAGGAGATCCTCGGTAACCTCCAGGAAACCGATGATAATCTCTACAGGACTATATTCGGGGCGGAACCAATTGCATCTACCTGGAGGAAAGGTGGTTCAGGCGGGGTAAACAGATACAAGGCACTTGAAGGCTATAACAACTCGGATCTTGTAATAGAGACTGCAAGCCGGCTGGACAGGATTAGAAGAAAAATTTATGTTCAGCTGAAATCCTTTGACGACCTTATTGTCCTGGCAACTGAAAAGGAAGAGATGCTCCGGTGTATACCTGCGATCCTTCCGATTTCCAATAAAGACCTTACACGCACTGCTTCAGGATACGGTCTGAGGATACACCCATATTATAAGATTTCCAGGTTCCATTATGGGATGGATTTCACCGCACCGATGGGAACAGATATTTATTCAACCGGCGATGGCGTAATTGCCGATGTTGTTTCTGAACGCAGAGGTCTTGGTAACCATATTGTTGTTGATCACGGATTTGGATATACAACTGTCTATGCTCATCTTGAAAGGATAAATGTCAGAAAAGGGCAGAAGGTAAAAAGAGGTGATGTTATAGGTTTTGTTGGAAATACAGGGATGTCGCTTGCGCCGCACCTCCACTATGAGATTAAGATTAACGGCGTGAATGTCGATCCTGTCAACTACTATTTCAATGATCTTTCAGCAGAAGAGTATGAGAAGATGATAGAAATTGCCTCACGAACCGGTCAGTCCTTCGATTAATCTCTTCTTATATTAGCTGACTTAAATTGCTTACTGTTTTTTCTCATATCCATATTATTATGCCATACAAGGAAAGAAAAGTAGAAAAACTCTATTATTCAATAGGGGAAGTTTCCGAAATGCTCGAGGTGCCGGTATCGACTCTCCGCTTCTGGGAAAATGAGTTTGATATCCTTAAACCGATGAAGAATAAAAAAGGCAACAGGCTCTTCACACCTGCTGACATAAAGAATCTTCGAATTATTCATCACCTGGTCAGGGATGAAGGGATGACCCTGTCGGGTGCCAAAAAGCGTATGAGCCAGAAATGGGATGAAACAGACTACAAGTACGAGATTAACGAATCACTCGTAAAAATAAAGTCAATACTCCTCGAGATAAGCGATAATATTTAAATGATACTAAGAGATATAGTCTCATACCTTGATTCTGAAATTCCACTCTCATTCCAGGAGAGTTACGATAATTCAGGTTTGCAGGTCGGCTTGCCTGAAAAGGAGATCAGGGCAGCACTCTTAACTCTTGATGTTACCGGAGATGTTATTGATGAGGCGATAGAAACCGGTTGCGACCTTATCATCTCACACCACCCGCTTATCTTCAGCGGAATTAAGAAAATAACAGGGAAGAGTTTTACCGACAGAATAATCTTCAAGGCAATAAAGAATGATATTGCAATTTATTCATCGCATACAAATCTTGATGTTCATTCCTCCGGTGTAAGTATTAAAATGGCAGAGAAGCTTGGTCTTAAGAATGTTAAGATCCTTTCTCCTCTTCAGAACAAGCTGCTGAAGCTTGTAACATTCGTTCCGGGAACTCATATCGACGGTGTGCGTGAAGCTGTGTTTGATGCCGGAGCCGGGTCGATAGGAAACTATGACAACTGCGGGTTTACAGCAACCGGAACAGGGTCATTCAGAGGTAATGATAAAAGTGAACCCTTTGCAGGCGAAAGAGGTAAGCTGCACTTTGAAAATGAGATCCGGTTCGAAACCATCCTGTTTACATATAATAAGGAAAGGGTAGTTAAGGCCCTGATTGCAGCCCATCCTTATGAGGAAGTTGCCTATGACCTGTATCCGCTTGAGAATAATAACTTAAAGTATGGTCTTGGTGCAATTGGCGAGCTCATGCAGGAAGCGGATGAGATTAGTTTCCTGAAACATGTTGCATCAGTCTTTGACGCAAAGGGGATCAGATTCTCAAAACTTCAGAACAAAATGGTCAGTAAAGTAGCTCTTTGCGGAGGATCGGGATCAGCACTGCTCAATGATGCCATCGCAGCCGGGGCAGATCTTTTTTTAACAGCGGATATTAAATATCATACCTTTTTTGAGGCGGAAAACAGAATTCTGCTGGCCGATACCGGACACTTTGAAAGCGAAAAATTCTCAACAGAAATTTTATACGACCTAATTATCAAAAAATTCCCTAAATTTGCAGTCCGGTTTTCCGGAACAAACAGGAATCCGATAAATTATTTGTAAAATATGGAAAAAGCAAAAGTGCATGAGTCCGAAATCTCAGTCGAGGAGAGATTAAGAGCATTGTTTAGCCTGCAATTGGTTGATTCAGAAATAGATAAAATCAAAACACTTAGGGGAGAACTTCCTTTGGAAGTACAGGACCTCGAGGATGAAATCGCCGGCCTTGAGACCAGGCTGAACAATCTCAGGGAAGAGGTTGTGACCCTTGATAAATCTGTGGCCAAGAAGAATAATGAAATCTCGGATGCTCTGGCTTTGATAAAAAAGTATGAAGAGCAGCAGAAAAATGTAAGGAATAACAGGGAATTTGACTCGTTATCTAAAGAAATAGAATATCAGAATCTCGAGATTGAGTTATTCAACAAGAAGATTAAGGAGTTCAATTTCCTGATCGAAGAAAAAAAGCTTGTTATAGCAGAATCAGAACTGACACTTTCCGAGCGTAAGTCTGATCTGGAAAATAAGAAATCGGAGCTCGATGAGATCATCTCCGATACACAGAAGGAAGAAGAAGGATTATACAATAAGCTCAGCGAAGTTCAGGGAATCATTGAGGAAAGGCTTCTTACAGCCTACAAGAGGATCCGCTCAAATGCCCGCAATGGCCTTGCAGTTGTGCCGGTTCAGAGGGATGCATGCGGCGGCTGCTTCAATCAGATCCCGCCTCAGAGACAGCTCGACATCAAATCGAGGAAGAAGATAATCGTTTGTGAATACTGCGGCAGAATACTCGTTGATGATGAGATCATAAAAGAAGGACATTTGTAATAATACATGATGATAATAAATAAGAACCGGCTTTTACTCAGGCCGGTTTTTGTTTTTACTAACTTTACATTATAACCCAGGCTTCAAGAACATGAATGCTGCTGACTTTAAAAAACAGGTTGCGGAAGGCATTCCGGCAGAACTTCCGAATTCCAAGGAATACGATCCCCGACTTAATCATGCTCCCAGGAGAAAGGATATACTCACACTAAGCGAAAAGAGGCTGGCAATAAAAAATGCTCTACGCTATTTTCCCGGGAAATTCCATTCCGCACTTGCCGGTGAATTTGCACGCGAACTTGCTGATTATGGCAGAATATACATGTACCGGTTCAGACCTGACTATGAGATTAAAGCCCGTCATATAGATGAATTCCCGCATAAATGCCGGAGCGCAGCAGCAATCATGCTGATGATATCGAACAACCTTGATGTTTCAGTGGCGCAGCATCCCCACGAGCTTATCACTTATGGAGGGAATGGTGCCGTCTTTCAGAACTGGGCCCAGTACCGGCTGATAATGAAATATCTTTCGGAAATGACTGATGAGCAAACACTTGTTGTTTATTCAGGTCATCCCCTCGGGCTTTTTCCCTCGCAGAGCAATGCTCCTCGTCTTGTCGTTACAAATGGCATGGTGATTCCTAATTACTCCAGCCACGACCACTGGGAGAGGTTCAATGCCCTGGGGGTGTCGCAGTATGGTCAGATGACTGCCGGATCATATATGTATATCGGTCCCCAGGGAATTGTTCACGGGACAACCATCACATTACTGAATGCCAGTCGTTTAATTAAACGGAAGGAGGGAGATAAGGGAATCAGTTTGTTTGTCTCATCAGGCCTGGGAGGTATGTCAGGAGCTCAGCCAAAAGCTGCCAGCATAGCCGGAATGATTTCTGTTATAGCCGAAGTAAACCCAAAAGCAATCCATACGAGAATTTCTCAGGGATGGGTTGATGAAGTCTGCACCGATATGGATAAACTCGTAAAGAGGGTGAAACAGGCAAAATCATCGGAAGAGATAGTATCTATTGCTTTTGAGGGGAATATAGTTGATGTGTGGGAAAAGTTTGCCGAAGAGGGGATTTTTGTTTCCATCGGATCGGATCAGACCTCTCTCCATAATCCGTGGGCAGGAGGATACTATCCTGCAGGATTGGGGTTTGAAGCAGCGAACAGGATGATGTCGGACGAGCCTGAACTGTTCAGGGAACATGTGAAGGCGTCACTTATCAGACATGTCAGGGCAATTAACAGGCATGCAGCAAAAGGCACTTATTTTTTTGATTACGGCAATGCCTTCCTGCTGGAGGCATCCCGTGCCGGAGCTGATGTACTGAAGGCCGACGGGGATTTCAGGTATCCGTCGTATGTTCAGGATATCATGGGCCCGCTTTGTTTCGACTATGGCTTCGGACCATTCAGGTGGGTCTGCTGTTCAAACGACCCGGCCGACCTTGCAGTTACCGACCGGATTGCAGCAGAGGTGCTTGAGAAAATTTCAGAAAGTGCACCTGATGAGATCAGGGAGCAGCTGGCCGATAATATTCACTGGATAAGGGAGGCAGCGGAAAATAACATGGTAGTCGGATCTCAGGCAAGGATTCTTTACGCAGATGCTGAAGGCAGAATTGCTATTGCTGATGCTTTTAACAAAGCTGTTTCTGCCGGTACAATATCTGCTCCGGTAGTAATAGGGCGCGATCATCATGATGTGTCAGGAACTGACTCACCATTTCGTGAGACTTCAAATATCTACGACGGATCGAAGTTTACCGCCGATATGGCAGTAAACAATGTGATCGGTGATTCATTTCGCGGAGCCACCTGGGTTTCGCTGCATAACGGCGGCGGAGTTGGCTGGGGAGAAGTGATCAATGGTGGATTCGGAATGGTTCTCGATGGTACCGAATCGACCTCCGTCAGTCTGAAACTAATGCTTGGCTGGGATGTCAGTAACGGGATCGCCAGGCGTAGCTGGGCACGTAACAGCGAGGCGATGTTTGCTATCAAAAGGGAGATGTCTAGAACTCCGGGTCTGCAGGTTACTCTGCCTAATATAGCTGATGATAAGTTGATTGACGATGCTCTGGAGAAATTGTGATTCTTAAGCGAAGTCTCTCCTCCTTTTGAAGGAGGAGTACCCCGGAGCGAATGCGAAGGGGGGAGGTGGTTGATTGGTTATCTAATTAACATTATGTGTTTTAGACATTATTCCTAATCAACCACCCCGGCCATCCTCCTTACGTCGGCTGGCCACCCGAATTCCAAAAACCAGGAATACCCCGCACCTAAAATTTTCCCGAGCTCAGCATTTCAAGCATGCAGTTGTCAACAACCTCAATCGAGTTTTTTCTTGCAAGGGATGCGAACTCCGGGTTAAATGTTCCCGGATTGAAAATAATTCTTCTGGGGTTAAGAGCTAATATACTTTCATAATATTCCTTCTGGGCGACGGCGTTCATGTACAGTGTAACTGTATGAACTGTTACATCGTTCTCCGGGAAATCCTTAAGTATTGTAAGTGCTCCGATTTTACCCTCTCTTCTTCCAATGGCAATTACCGGAATACCCCTCTTCAGAAGCCGCAATACAGCCCTGTTGGAAAATCTTTCAGGATTGGGGCTGGCCCCAAGCACAAGAGTAACCTTTTCCATCCTTTTTTCTGTTTTTCGGGAGGAATTATTTCGAGATGAGAACAACAGCCATTGCAACAATTCCCTCTTCCCTTCCTGTAAATCCAAGCTTCTCGGTAGTTGTTGCCTTAATGCCAATATTATCAGCGATTATCCCTGTCACATCTGATATGGCCTTTTTCATCTTATCAATATGAGGGGATATTTTTGGTTTCTCAAGGCACACCGTGCTGTCAATATTTACTATTGAAAAACCTTTTTCATGTATCAGGAAGCAAGTCTCTTTCAGCAGGAGCTTGCTGTCGATGTTCTTGTATTTCGGGTCGGTGTCAGGAAAGTGAAAGCCAATGTCGCGGAGTCCGGCAGCTCCAAGGAGGGCATCGCAGATTGCATGCAAAAGAACATCCCCGTCGGAGTGGGCAACACAACCTTTTTCAGAAGGGATATTTACTCCCCCGAGCCATAAATTCAACCCTTTTTCCAGCCTGTGAAAGTCAATGCCCTGTCCGATCCTGATATTCATTTTTAGCCTCTGCTGGCATTTCTGATAGCATTGAAGTCGAAGGAGAGTGAAAATCTGAGGGTACGTGCAAGAGGATGGTTGTTAGCAAGAGGCATCAGGTATGAAAAGTCAAGTGTGAAAACCTTAAGTCTGAAACCCGCTCCGGCTGTAAAATATTTACGGTTGCCCTTTGTTTCGTGCTCATTAAAATATCCACCCCTTATGGCAAACTGATCATTATACCAGTATTCAATTCCCGTGGCATACATTATCTCATGCATCTCCTCCTGGAACCCTCCGGGAGCGTCATAAAACGACTGGAATATGGCAACAGGCACAGATACATTGGGGTCTTTGCCATCAACTATTTCCCCATTGCTGCCATAAATCGGAGGAGTTGGTACAAGAAGCTTATTAATGTCAAGTGTCAGTGAAAGCTTGTTGTAGGCATCAAATATTATTGTTCCTGCCGTTCCAAGCCTCATGTTCATTGGAATGAAATCGGATGTCTGTGAGTCGGAATAGCTCATTTTTGAACCGATGTTCGAAAAATTGAGACCGAAAGCAAACTGTCCGTCCTTGTTGAAAATGTCAACATCCTTCTGGTAATATCCAGCTATATCAGCAGCGAATGAAATACCCGGTTGCGTGGCAACTCCACCTGAATATGAGCCGCCTGTAAGGTTAGAATAGATAAACCTGAAAGCGATTCCTCCCGAGAGATTCTCTGTAAACAAACGGGAATAACCGGCATCTATCGCAAATTCATTTGGTTTGAATGTGCGTTCAAGGTTTCCGAAATCATCAGTGAAAGGAACATCTCCAAGCGAGGAGTACAGCAGGCTGGCAGAAAGGACCTGCTTGCTGTCAATTCTTTTGTATCCGGTAAGATATGCGATATTGATATCCGGGACGAGATTCCTCAGCCATGGGGCATACGACATTCCAACACCACCATTTCCATCGATAAATACAAGTTTTGCAACATTCCAGTGAGTGCTGAACACATCTGGAGTTGTTGCTACTCCGGCATCACCCATCCCTCCGGCTCTCGAATCGGGTGCAATTGTCAGGAAAGGCACTACTGTCTGTATCGCGTTCAGCTCATCCTGGGCATGAAGAAGGTAGCCCCCTGTCACAGATGTCAAAAGGAAAAATATTGCGATAATTCTTTTCTTCATATTGATTCTTATCAGTCTAAATTCTACGATTTTGCAAATATATAACAAAATTTTACGGTAATTATTGTGTAACTCTTATAAAATGACAAGGCGTCCGGAGCTGCTTGCCGTTTCTCCGGTATTGGTTCGTATTGTAAGGCGGTAAATATATACGCCTCTGCCTGCCCTCGACCCGCCGTTTCCGGTTCCGTCCCATATTATTGGCGGAAGGGAATAACCTGAAGGTTCAACTTTGGTCCTTATTGTTTTTATTATTGTTCCGTTGAGGCTGTAGATATTAATTGTGATATCAAGCTCGCTTTCAGGTCTGTTATGTCCTGCAGTTATACTGGTTTCATCAATGAAGGGATTAGGATAGTTTAAGAGATCATTAAGAATGAATTCTTCTCCGTTTTCGACTACGAAAAGTATCTTTTCCTCGGAAGAATTATTATAATTATCCCATGCTTTCAAGGTTATGGTATGGCTCCCCTGGCTCAATCCTGTAAGATCGTACGTAATCCTCCCTCTGGTGTAACTGTCAAAATCATTCTCAAAGTAATTATTCAGAATTATTGTTTTTGCAGGGTCGTCGTCAATATAGCCGGCCAGATCGTGACCTATGCCTGATCCTGTTGTATTTATTCCACCAATATCCTCTATTATTGCAAGTAGTCTTGGGTCCTCATCGGTTATTCCTCCATATCTGAAAAGTGTGTCATTCATAAATAACTGAATATTTGGACCTTCGGTGTCGGATTGGCCGGCATTTGAAAATCCGCCAACGACAATATTGCTGAAACTGCCATTCATATCATTCGATTCATCACTGGAGTAGTAGCTGATCATGCCCTGACCGAAAGAATAATTAATATCTCTCGGGACGAGGAAGGTAAAACTGAATCTGCCATTCACAGAACGTGTTTTACCGCTGAAGAGGATGTTATTTCTCATTTTAAACTCCATAATCTGTCCGCCGTCATTCGCCAGAGTCTTAATTGCTACAGGCTTATCAAATACGATTGGGTAAACAGTACCATTAAAAGTCGATGCAAGCGTACCGTTTATATTTTCGATATGTCCGGATACTGTTATCAGCGACAGGGCTTTAAGGCTGTCGATACTCCCTGACACATGAACTCTATTGACTGAATCAGTAATGACTCTACCATGCCAGGGATAAGCCAATCGCAGTGCAGGGTCGCCAAGCAGTGAGAAATTTCTTTTGTTCGGTCCGCTGCCCGATCTGTTTTTTGCAATCCGGATAATATCTCCGAGCCTTAGAGGATTGCCTGATGCATCACGGTCGAAAGCAGCATCCAGAATATTCCTGTTCAGGGTATAATTCGGAGCTGAATAGACAACCCTTGTTGTTGACATCAACGCAATGGCTCCTCCATCCTTGTTAAGAAGCGTAAGCTCACCAGCAGAAGGTTTCGGGGAAATCTCCCTGGTGGCAATATTCAACTCGATATCATCAAAACGGCTGAATTCACAGGTAGCTGTAATAAACAGTGGCAGCCTGTTGTTGTTTTTCCATGAGTTTATATCTTCAGTCTTAATAACCCTTTCATGGGCGAGACTGCTTTCATTCCCATGGCCAACATAATTAAATATAAGGCAGCCTGCATTTATCCTGTCGCTTATTGCCTGGTTAACGTCAGGGTATGATTGTCCGTTCACTGAAGTGGTCTGGCGGAATGCATCAAGATAAATCTTATCTACATTGAACGAAGGAACGCTGTCGCGAAGCAGGGCAGAAAGTCCTTCAGCATCTGTCATGTGAATGTTCCCGTCTTCATCGTCCGCTGTGATGCAGATCACATTTTTCCAGTCTCCCATGCCCTCAGGGTCGAGATACCGGTTTATCTTCGACAGAATAATCCCTGCCTGAACGGTATCAGACACCGGTAATCTTCCAATACCGATATCTTCTGTACCATCTGCCTCTCCCTCTCCATCCTCAAGAAGTCCGTAAAAATCATCGGAGGTAAATGATGATACTACAACATTTGAGTTTGCCGACTGATAGGTAGGAATGAAATTCGGGTTGGAACCGGAAGTAGTTTTGTTTTCAACTGAACCGTCACCGAACAGAAGAAGATATCTGAGTGGTTTGGCGCCATCTTTCTGCTTCAGGTATTTCATTCTGATAAAGTTCCTGATTGCGGAAATGTCAGGAATGCCGCCTGAAAACTCGTTATAGATCTGGCCCGGAGTGACGATAATTGAACTGAGACCGCTGTTTTTCATGTGAAGTCCGGCCAGTTTTTCAGCATAATTAAGGAAGAAAGGATGGGTTACAATCACCATGTCCGCAGCGGGAGAGGAGTGAAGGTTCTGGTTCTTTAATGCAAGCGGTTTTATTACAGGCATAAGAGCATTGCCGGTAACAAACATAAAAAATGTTTTAAGTGTATCTGTTGCACTTTTAAAAGTTATGTTGTCATCTGTCTTAACATACTTAATAATTCCGGGATTATAGATGTCCGAGATATCCCAGATTACTGCATCGGGATTCTGGCTTTTTACAGTAAATCCTGTTATTCTTCCAGGTGCAGCAGACCTTGAGTCGCGCAGAATGAGGGATGTTCCGCTGAATGAATTTGCTTTCCTCCCGTTAAGCATTATGTAATCGAGATATCCGTCAGCCGATGATTCTCCGTTATTGTAAAATTTAAGATCAAGCTGCGGAGACTGCGATTCTGTTTTGAAGGAACCTGTGGAATCAGTTATCTGGAAGTAGGTACCGGTTGACGAAAACAGGTTAACAGGCTGAACCTGTATGCTTTTGAGTGTGTTTTGCCCTTCAAGGATCCTGAATTGTGTGGGAACAGAGGCTCTTGCTGCCACCCTGATCCTGTATCTTATGCTTTCGGAGGCCAGGAGACCTGAAAATCCGGGATTTATCCGCAATGTGACAATTTCCTGGAACCAGTCCCTGCCCGATTTGATTATGTTAACATCATCTTTTTCATATAAGAACAGAACATCAGAATCAGTTGAATAGTAGTTTGGAGCCTGTGCAGTCTGTGATGCTTCGCCGATTCTCTTCCCGGGGCTTGTGCCGGAGGTTATGAAATAGAATGCCGTATCCGAATAGTTGTGTTTGCGGTAATCATATCCTTTGGTTGCCTTGTTAAAATTGAACCTGCCCGGGGCAAGGCCATAGAAAAGCAGGTAATCGCCTTCATTGAAGATCCCGTCGTTTCCGGTTGAGGTGTAAATGGCAACTTCTTTGAGATCATCCGGCTGAGGGTCGCTGTTATAATACGACAACTGACCATCGTTACTGCAAAATATCTTCGGATTCGACGGATTGGCAAGGCCAAGTTCTTTAAGCTTCGAGAAATCGATCCTGTAGACTCCTTCAACGGTTATTGCACTCCTGAACCAGATTCCGGTTGCAAGCACTGAAGACTGGGCATAGCTGCTTCCAGCCTTCTGAGCCCTGAGATTAGTGCTTGCTGAGAGCAGAACCAGAATTAATATTTTGGTCAATAATTTCATTTATGACGACAAAGATAGGAATGTGCTTTTTGTTTACTAACTTATTAAGTTAATTTGTATTCTTGGCTATATTATACTAATAACGGTTCCATTGCGTTCATATTGCAGGTTGTAAACTGATGATCAGGAGTCTATACATCATATTGTTACTTATTTTTTCATCTTCATTAACCGTTTATGGTCAGGAAACTGATCCCGGACCGGGTTTCCAGACTGTTTTGATGCATAATCCCGCTTATTCGGGTGCAGAGGGCGACGGAACATTAAGACTTTCATACATGAGCCATTACCCAGGTAACAATTATAACCTGCATTCTGTTTATGCATCATATGATTCTTATTTTCCGTTTCTTCACGGAGGCGCAGGGTTTTATATCTCCGACGATTACCTGGGCGGGATTGTAAATGATGTCAGGGGAGGTCTCTCATATTCATATTTTCTTCAGGCAGGGAAAGAACTATTTATTAATGCCGGTCTTTCGGCTTCCGTATATTACAGGGGATTTAACTTTGGAGGAGCTGTTTTTCCAGATCAGATTGACCCTCTGGGAGGAGTTGTATACCCATCCTCAGAAATTGTGACCGCAACCGGCAAAACTGCTTTTGATCTGGGGGCAGGTTTTGTTATGATTTACAGGACTCTTTTCGGTGCTTTTTCAGTAAGCCACCTGGCTGAACCTGACCTTTCCGACGGAGGTTCCTCAGTCGACAGACTCAGACGGAAGTATAACCTGGAGCTTGCAGGTCTTGTTAATCTCAACGGTACGGGGAGCCTCAGGCTTCGGCCGCTTCTGTTCCTTGCGGTGCAGGATGGCTATTACTCAGCATCTGCAGGGACTCTGTTCGAGAGCAGCTATTTTGCTGCAAATGCTATATTGACGGGCGACAATAACCGGAATATAAATTTAGAGACCGGTTTTTCGTTGACTTTCGGACAGTTCTCATTATTCTATAACTATCGTTTCAGCCTCTCGTCGGGCAACACTTCGATGCCATTATCACTGTTACATCAGACTGGATTAGCCTTACGGTTGAATAAAATTGAAAAAAGAAATGATATCAGTACAATAAATTATCCTAAAATGTAGTTATATTTGGTGAGTTGAAAAATTGTTTAATCAAATTATCATATATTTGAATTTTCTTAAAAGCCATAAAACCAAAGGAGTTATGTATAGATTCAGGGCTATTAGCGGTGTAATAATTTGTGTGTTATTTTTATCATCCTGTGGCAAAAAAGGTGGAGGTACCGGGGTTTCATCTACAACCGGCTGGGAGTACAATAATCCTGACAACGGAGGATTTGAGGTAGCCCAGGGAATTGAGCAGCAGACAGGCCCGGGCCTTGTTCTTATCGAAGGCGGCCGTTTTACAATGGGTCAGGTTCAGCAGGATGTTATGTTCGACTGGAACAACAGGCCAAGGACAGTTACTGTATCATCATTTTACATGGATGAGACTGAGGTCAGAAATGTTGATTACCGTGAATACCTGTACTGGCTGAGAAGGGTTTATAAGGATTATCCTGATGTTTACCGGAGGGCTCTTCCCGATACACTTGTATGGAGAAGCCCGATGGGGTTTAACGATCCTTATGTTCAATATTATTTCCGTCATCCCTCATATAACGACTATCCTGTTGTTGGTGTCAGCTGGCTCAAAGCAAGTGATTACTGCCTGTGGAGAACCGACAGGGTTAATGAACAGATCCTTATCGATGAAGGCGATCAGTCGCCAAACCCCGATCAGTCAAATGACAATAATTTCAATACAGAAGCATATCTTGCAGGTCTTTATGAGGGAGTCGTTAACCAGCTCAGACCAAGTTCCAATCCTGATGTTACTGAGCGGAGAGCTAACTTCGAAGATGGAGTGCTTCTTCCCGCATACAGGTTGCCAACTGAGGCTGAATGGGAATTTGCAGCTTATTCGCTTACCGGGAATACTTTTGAGGAGGTGATCTACGAAAGGAGAATTTATCCCTGGGACGGCGATTTTGTCAGAAATAATGAAAACAAGAGCAGAGGACAGATGATGGCGAACTTTGTCCGCGGAAGGGGCGACCTTATGGGTGTAGCAGGAAGTTTGAACGACAATGGAAGTATTACAGTTGACGTAAGATCCTACTGGCCCAACGATTATGGTCTCTATTGCATGGCCGGAAATGTTAATGAATGGGTGCTTGATGTATATCGTCCCCTTACTTCCGAAGACGTTGATGGCTTTAACCCTTACAGAGGTAACGTATTTACTGATGTCAAGAGGGATGCAAATGGTTCAGTTGTCGGAAAGGACCGCCTCGGACGTCTTCTTGTCGACACTGTTAAGGATGTGGATGTAGCCAACAGATATAATTACCAGAAGGGCGATTACAGGAATTATAAGGATGGAGATCTTTCTTCGGGTATTCGTACGGGCAACTGGAACGAGGACGACGGAATGCAGGGCTCTCTCAGGATGTATGCCCAGGATGTAAACTCAACAAATCCTGACTATGTTACCCTTATTAATGATAATGCACGGGTATACAAGGGAGGATCATGGAAAGACAGGGCTTACTGGCTCAATCCCTCAACACGCAGATTTCTTGATCAGGAAGGGGCCCGCGATGATATAGGCTTCAGATGTGCTATGATCAGGGTTGGCAGTCCATCGGGATTCTAGAAGAACGTTCCTTTACAAAACAGGCCTCATTATGATCTCATGATGAGGCATTTTTTTAATTATTATGAAGACAGAACAGCTTTATGATCTCTTTATTGAGAGTACCGGAGTAGTAACCGACTCGAGATCTGTACAGAAAGGTCAGATTTTCTTTGCCCTGTGGGGCGAGAATTACAACGGCAACCAGTTTGCTTCAGAAGCACTTCACAAAGGCGCTTCCTGGGCTGTAATTGATGATCCTCTCTTTGAGACTGAAAAGACAATTCTTGTTGATGATTGCCTTAATGAGCTTCAGGCACTGGCCTCTCTTCACAGGAAAATGCTTAATATACCTGTACTTGCAATAGCAGGTACAAATGGCAAAACGACAACAAAAGAACTGCTTGCCGTTATAATGTCGAAAAAGAAAAAGGTTCATTATACTAAAGGCAACCTTAATAATCATATTGGTGTTCCCCTTACAATTCTTTCTGCTCCAGCCGGCACTGAGATGCTGATAATTGAAATGGGAGCCAATCATATTGGAGAGATCCGGACCCTGTGCCTTATTGCAAAACCCGATTACGGGATAATTACAAATATAGGGATGGCCCATATAGAAGGGTTCGGCTCAGCTGAAGGCGTGATAAAAGCCAAGACGGAACTTTATGAGTACCTCCGTAAAGTAAACGGAGTGGCTCTTTACAATGAAAAGAATCCCTTGCTTGCCGAGAAGATCTTCAAATTTGTGAACAGGGCAGTTCCGTTTGCCGATCCAACCGGGATAGAACTTTCATTGGAACTGCAGTCTTCGGATATGAATCTTGTTGTTAAAGCAACATATCAGCATAAGAGCTATGATATTAAAACCAACCTTTTCGGCAGGTATAACTTTGAGAATCTTAGAGCGGCCATTGCAACTGCCCTTTTCTTTGATGTTGATATGAAAGACATCGCCGATGCCGTGGAGAGCTATGAACCGGCCAACAACAGGTCGCAGTTAAATATTACGAAGAACAATACCCTGGTATGCGACTCCTATAATGCAAATCCTACAAGCATGCATGCGTCTGTTGAATCATTCAGTGAGTTAAAAGCCGGGAAAAAACTTGTTATACTCGGCGACATGCTAGAGCTTGGGGAAAAAGCCGATGATGAACATTCAAAGGTTCTTGCGCAGGTTGAAAAGCTGGGCTTTGATGAAATATTTCTTGTGGGACCAGTCTTTAAAAAAGCAGCTGCCGGAAAAGGCTTCAAAATGTATGCTGATGTCAAAGAGCTTTCAGATTTTCTGATAAAGCATCCACTGAAAGGTTATGCAATCCTCATCAAAGGTTCCAGAGGCATGGGGCTCGAAAAGGTATATGGACTTCTGTAAATAACTGGCTTAACGATAGGGCTCTCAGTTAAAAGTAATATTGATAAGGAGTACTTCAGAGCGGCTCCCTGATCTCACACGCGGACCCCACAGACCAAAACCGGAGGATACTATGAAGTGAGTATTTCCCTTTTTCATATATCCATAGCTTAATTCATAAATCCTTGAAGTTATATGGTTCAGAGGCCACATCTGGCCATTATGAGTATGTCCTGATAACTGAAGGTCAACACCGGCACTTGCTGATTCACCGAGATGAAAAGGCTGATGATCAAGAAGGATAACCGGTTTTGAAGTGTCGGCCGATTTCATCAGCTCATTTAAAGGAAGTCGATTCTTACCGTAGAACCTGTATGAATCCTTATCAATTCTTCCGATAACCTGTACCCCTCCAGGCAGTGTAATCATTTCATCTTTCAGTACCCTGATTCCCTTACTCTCAATATAGGGTATTGTCCGCTGACCTCCGCCTATGAACTCATGATTGCCAGTGATGGCATAGAGTCCATTGCTTCCCGCAGGAGGTGTAAAGTACTGGAGCAGATCGTCGCGGAGAACAGGTCCCATTTCTCCATCGACAATGTCGCCAAGCAGGAAAGTCACATCAGGCTTTATTTCCCTGAGCATTCCGGAAAGCAGCCTCATGCTTCTCTTCCTTATAACGCTTCCAAGGTGGATATCAGAAACTGCCGCTATGCGAAGCGACTTAATCCCTTCAGCCTTTTTGTCTATTTTTATATTATACTCCCGGGTGACAGGGATAATGGCATTGATGAATCCCCCTGCGATAAAGATGAAGGAGAGGCCAATAGTAATAAAAAATACCCATTTCCGGTATTCAGGTACACCATTGCCATCAACAAGCCTGGTAATTTTCAGAATGAGCAGCAGGATATCTGAAAGAATAAAAAACATGAATCCGTAGAGCATGAATGCCATCCAGAATCCTCCGATAATGTTTAGCGCATCAGTAATTACCGATGAGTGCCTCGATTCAAGAAATTTTGCTGCAATGAATACAGCAGCCAGAAGGAAAAAGACAAAGCCGTAAATCAGTCTGTTAACCTTGAGTGAAGGAAGGGCATTATAGCCCTTATAGAAAAGGTAAATATTTACAAGTGAGTAAACTGTTAATACAATTGCAAAAAAAACTAACATCTGGTATCTCCTCATTTTTATTCAGAATTCGGTATTCAGGGAATTAAAAGTCTTGTTCCCTTTAGCATAAAACTCAAAAACGATGCTCTTGTTCAAAACAGGAGGAGAAAAATTACCTGCCCCGAGTTCTTTTACCTTCTTACGTTTGATCCTCAGATCTTTTGCGCTTTTATAATAATCGAGATGAGCACTGAGTACTGCCCTGAAACATCCGAAGTTTGCTTTGAAAAGGAACATCATTGCCGCAAGGCCATCAATGCATTTTCGTAAGAAAAGAGTAGTCCGGAGCCTGTTGTCGGGAAGGTTTTTATAGAGAAGAAACAGGCTGTTACGGAAGTTAAGGTAAACTTTGAATGGCGAATTGTAGGGCAAGGATCCGCCTCCGATATGGTATACTGTTGAATCAGGTATGAAACAGGTGCGGTAACCGGCTTTGTTGAATCTCCAGCAAAGATCTATCTCCTCCATGTGCGCAAAGAAGTCTGCATCAAATCCACCGCAGACCTTCCATGCTTCAGCGCGTACTATCATGCATGCCCCGCTTGTCCAGAATGTGTTGATTGCAGTATCATACTGTCCATTGTCCTTTTCAATCGAATCGAGTATCCTGCCCCTGCAGAAGGGAAAACCATACTTGTCGATAAAGCATCCTGCTGCTCCGGCATGCTCAAAATAATCCCTCCTGCCGAATGACCTGATCTTTGGCTGGCAGGAAGCAGCATCTTTATTCTCATCCATGAACTTCACCAGCGGACGGAGCCAGCCCTCAGTTACCTCGATATCGGAATTCAGCAAGAGGTAATACTCAGCTTTTATCTGCTCCAGGGCAAGATTATATCCCCCTGCAAAACCATGATTCTTATTTAGTGTGATAAGATCTACATTACTGAAATTATCCCTTATCCATTTAACAGAATCATCCGTTGACCCGTTATCGGCAACACAGATGCAGGTATCATGCCCGGTGGAACAACTGACAACAGTCCCAAGGAACATCTTCAGGTATTCCAACCCGTTCCAGTTCAGAATGACTATAGCTGTCTTAAACATTTTCAACCGGTTTTTTATGCTTCCACCTACGATGGCTCCAGGCCCAGTACTCAGGTTTTTCACGGATAATCTCTTCGAGCCTCCTTACATGTGCCTCGGTTATCATGTTTTCCGCCACGTCTTCAGGATTGTAGATAAGCTCCTCGATTTCCATATTGTAATACCCTCTCTTAATCTTTCTTATATGTAAGAAGACGACAGCCATATTATATTTCCGGGCTATTTTCTCAGCACCTGTATAGACAGCAGTATCCTGGTTAAGAAAAGTCGTCCAGTACTGAATCTCGTTTCTGGGAGGGGACTGATCAGCAAGGAACATTGAGATTGTATTGATATTGTCTTTTCTCGCACGCAGGATCTCTTTTATCACCATTGACATCGGGGTAATGCCCAGCCCGAATCTTGTTCTCTGCCTGTTAATAAGCCGATCGAAGTTCTTATTCCTCAGAGGCTTATATATTACAAATGCTTTTGATTTCATTTTTTCACCCATGAGGACCGAAAACTCCCAGTTGTTGTAGTGTCCCAGTACAGCTATTATATCCCGTTTCTCATCATATAATCTGTTTACTATCTCAGTGCCTGTAAAAGTAAATCTTTTCTCAATCTCTTTCCTGCTTAGTGACATTACTTTAAAGGTCTCAACAAACATATCAGCGAGGTGTTTGTAAAACCTCCTCTCTATGTCCTTACGTTCCTTTTCAGATTTCTCAGGAAAGGCATTTCTAAGATTTGTTTCTACTACACTCCGCCTGTACGAGGGGAAATAATAGAGGATAAGAAAAAGGAAATCCGACAGCAAATAGAGCACCCGGAGCGGAAGGAGGTTAATAAGTCGGTATATAGGGTAGAATAAGTAGTAACCGATTGAATCCATGTAGAGCAGGGGACTAGTTTTTCATAAATTTACTTACAAGTTCCAGAATTTCGGAATATACTCCGTCATTTGAAGCTACAATCTCTTCTCCTGACAGTTTATTTTCATTCCCGGAGAAATCGCTTATTTTCCCGCCTGCTTCGCGCAGGATTATTGTACCGGCTGCAATATCCCATGGATGAAGTCCGTATTCGTAAAACACCTCGAACCGGCCGCATGCAACATATGCAAGGTCGGTGGCTGCGGAGCCGAGCCTTCTGATGCCATGAGAATACTTCCACAGATGGGCCAGGCAATTCATGTATGCCCCCATCCGGGTGAAATCGCTGTATGGAAATCCTGTTGCTATCAGGCTGTCGGCGACTTTTGCTGCCTTTGAGACATTGATCTTCTTCCCGTTTAGCCATGCTCCTCCTCCCTTCCATCCTGAAAACATTTCATCTGAGGGTATCACGTATACGACGCCGGCAATTGGGATGTCGTTATCGAGGAGACCGATGCTGATTGCATAGGGAGGAACACCGTGAAGGAAGTTTGTTGTGCCGTCAAGAGGGTCAATTACCCAGCAATATCTCTCACCCTCGCCGGAAGATGTCCCTTCCTCTGCAAGAAAACCTGACTTTGGTATGAGAGGCTTCAAGATCTCAACAAGCATCTCTTCGGCTTTTTTGTCAACATAGCTTACAAAGTTGTTTAAGCCCTTTTTCTCAGATAGCCCGATGTCGAAGTTGTCAGCTTCCTTTCTGATGAATTCACCTGTCTCCCTGGCTGCTTTCTCGATATTTGTGATCAGCTCCTTTAAATCGGTCATTTTTCAGTCAATTAGTTCTACACTCATTCTGCCGGATGGCTCGATATCCTTTATTATCACTCTTTTAACAGCTCCGGCCAGTCTTGACTGCCACGGAGTTTCAACCCTTATATAATTTGAGGTGAAGCCTGTTATTAATCCTCCTGAGCGTGTCCTCTCGAAGAGAACTTCTGATTTCTCTCCACGGTTGAGCTTCATGAATCCGGTATTTTTGTTTTCGGAAAGAGCGATGAGACTCTTGCTTCTGGAGTCCTTTTCTTCATTCCTGACTTTCATCGGAAGCTTTTCCGCAACAGTATCAGGTCTCTCGGAAAATGAAAAAACATGCAGGTACGACAAGGGGAGTTCTTCAAGAAACTTATATGTGTCGTTAAAATCAAATTCCGATTCACCGGGGAATCCGACGATAACATCGGCTCCTATACCGGCAAGCGGTATTCTTTTTCTGATAAGCTCTATTCTTGAAGCGAAGACATCTCTTTTATATCTCCTGCGCATCAGACCCAGGATCCTGTCTGATCCGCTTTGCAGAGGAATATGGAAATGGGGGAGGATCTTGCTTTCGGAGGCCACAAGTTCAATTATATCATCAGTAAGAAGGTTGGGCTCAATTGAAGAGATCCGGTATCTTTCAATTCCATTCACTTTTACAAGCTCTTTCAGAAGTTCCATAAAAGAGTCGCCAGTCGACTTTCCGAAGTCGCCGATATTTACCCCGGTAAGCACAACTTCCCTTATTCCTTTTTCAGCAATCCTTTCAGCCTCCTCAATAATAGAAGGTATTGCCGGATTCCTGCTGCTGCCCCTTGCCATGGGGATTGTACAATACGAACAGCCATAATCGCAACCATCCTGAATCTTGAGGAACGACCGGGTTCTGTCGCCCATTGAAAAGGAAGCGTTGAAGTTCTGATGAACTCCCGGGTCGCAGGAGTGGATCTCCGGCTTGTCTTTTTTATCCAGGTTGTCAATATATTCAGCTATACTGAACTTTTCTTTTGTACCCAGTATCAGGTCGACTCCCGGTATTGCCGATATTTCGTCGGGCCTGAGCTGGGCATAACAACCTACAACAGCAATAAATGCTCCCGGCGAAAGTGAGATGAATTTCTTTATCGCCTGTCTGCACTTTCTGTCGGCTGCATCGGTTACTGAACAGGTGTTTATAACGTAAATATCAGCTTCTGTGTTGGCAGCAACTCTTTCAAACCGATCCTCAGGGAACGATCTTGAGATTGTTGATGACTCCGCAAAGTTGAGTTTACAGCCAAGTGTATGGAAAGCAACTTTTTTCTTTTCGGTTATCATTATTTTGCCACTAAGGCACTAAAGCACAAAACTTAACAAGGTGTTAATCGGGTAACAGATACTTCCGTTATTTTAATCTGGTCAGGAAAACATTTTTGAACTCAATTGTCTTTCCCTCACTTTGCAGGCAGATTGAGCCGCTTGAAAGATTGACATTGGTTCCTTTGTTCTGAAGTACTCCGTTTACCATGACCTCAATTGTGTTGCCCTTGCAGGTAACTTCCATTGTATTCCATTCTCCGATGGCTTTCTCCGATGAAGCAGCCATTTTAGGTACGGAGCGCACAGCTTTGTCCTTTCTCTCAGTCATGTCGGCTCCGTTCATGCATACGAAATCGCCTGCACTGCCTGCCTTCAGCTGGCATTCCACACATTTAAGCCAGATGGTATCGGGTTTCTGGCCATGAACAAAAACGCCGCTGTTGCTGGCCTCAACAGGGTAGCGCCATTCAACATGAAGCTTATAGTCGGAGTAGCTTTCATTCGTCCTCATATATCCAAAAGGATCACCTTTAATATTGATTACACCATTTTGAACAGTGAATACTGTCGCCGGATCCACTTTGGGGTCTTTGAGATAAAAAGACCAGTTTTTAAGATCTTTGCCATTAAAAAGCTGAATTACCTCTTCTTTCTGATTCTTTGTGGCCTTAGATTTTTTCTCCTTCGGCTGGGCCGAAACAGCTGATTGCAAACCAATAATGATAATCAATACAAATGCCAGCGTCTGAATAATTCTTGTTTTCATAATCATATTATTAATTTCAACATTAAGTGCTTTATCTATTTCCTTCCAATTCTCCCCCTCTCCCCATCACCCCATCTCCCCCTCTTTCTTCCTAACTACATCCCCCTAGCCCCTTTCAAAGGGGGAATTCGTAGAGCTTCCGACTTCCGTCTTCGGTCTTCCACTTCCGTCTTCGGTCTTCCGACTTCCGTCTATAGAAGCTTACTCGCCAGTTCCGCCAGGAAGCTTCGTTCTCCCTTGACGAGGTTGACATGGGCAAAGATATCCTGATTTTTCATTTTGTCCGACAGGTAACTTAATCCATTGGAAGCTGTATCAAGATATGGAGAGTCGATTTGTTCGATATCGCCTGTGAATACCATTTTTGTGCCCTCTCCGGCTCTCGTAATAATTGTCTTTATCTCGTGGGGTGTTAAGTTCTGGGCCTCATCGACAATGAAAAAAATGCTCGACAGACTGCGACCCCTGATATAGGCAAGCGGAGTAATGACAAGTTTCTCCTCCTTCATCATATCATTTATCCGCAGAAATTCGGGGCTCTGGTGGCTGAACTTATGTTTAATAACTGTGAGGTTGTCATAGAGAGGTTGCATGTAAGGGTCCATCTTCTCCTTGACATCTCCGGGAAGAAAACCGAGATCCCTGTTCGCAAGGGGAACTATCGGTCGCGCAAGAAATATCTGTTTATATCTCTTATGTTGCTGCAGCGCAGCTGCAAGGGCAAGCAGTGTTTTTCCCGTACCTGCTTTCCCGGTTAAGGAAACAAGCTGTATTTCGGGATTTGTAAGGGCTTCAATTGCAAATGTCTGTTCTGCGTTTCGCGGGTCGATTCCGTATGTAGTTTGCTTAATGACCCTGTTAAGCATTTTTGAGACAGGATTGAAGTGTGCAAGAGCGCTGGATCCATTGTTTTTCATTATGAAAAACTGATGTCCCCTAAGGCCTGAATCGAGGTTTAACTCACTTGCGCTGACTCCCTCTGGCTGTTCATAAAGCTTGCTTATCAGTTCCTGACTGGCTCCGTCAAGGATCCTTATTCCTTTGTAGAGATCGTCAATATCTGCAACCTTGTCATTTTCATAATCCTGGGCAATTATGCCCAGCGATTTGGCTTTCATCCTCAGGTTAATATCCTTTGTTATGAGAACCACGGTCTTGTCCTTGTTGGCGTTACAGACCCAATCGGCTATTGCAAGTATACGGTGATCGGCAGTTCTTTCCGGAAACGACTGACTGACCTTATCTGAAAAATCCCTGCCGGTTTCAATATGCATATTCCCCAGGTTTTCTCCCAGAGGAATGTTTGCTGTAAGAAGCATGTCTCCCGAAAGTTTATCGAGTTCCCGTGTAAATTCCCTGGCATGAAAATTAATGAGGTCATTGCCTCTTTTAAATTTGTCTAGCTCCTCAAGAACAACTATTGGTATAATAACATCATTCTCCTCAAAATTGTAAATGCATTTGTAATCGTGCAGCAGAACATTCGTGTCAATAATGAACAGCTTCTTATTATGTTTCTTTTTCATCGTAACGTGTTTATAAACAGCATATTGAGTTATCGCCAGCCTCGCTTATGCAATAATGCAAAAATAACGAATATCTGGGATAAAATTGTTATCCATGTTTAAAGTATGTTAATTTGCATGAAGAAGTGACTAGAGTTTGGAGTTTGGAGTTTGGAGTTTGGAGTTTGGAGTGCCTTAAGTACTTAGAGTTAAAAAACCCTAAACGCGAAACTATGAAACACGAAACACGAAACACGAAACCCGAAACACGAAACCCGAAACCCGAAACCCTTTTATCCACATGACTTATCAGGAGACCCTCGAATTCCTTTACAGTCAGTTGCCGGCCTGGCACCGGATTGGCAAAGCCGCTTATAAAAACGATCTTCACAATACTCTCCTCCTCGATGAACATTTTGATCATCCCCACAGGAAATACACTACAATACATGTAGCAGGCACGAATGGCAAGGGATCTGTATCGCATATGATAGCATCTGTTTTGCAGGAGGCCGGATACAAAACAGGGTTGTATACGTCGCCTCATCTGAAGGATTTCAGGGAACGGATCAGGGTTAACGGGGAAATGATTTCTGAAGGCGCAATCATAAGATTTGTCAGCGAAAACAAGGATGTAATTGAATCGCTAAAACCTTCATTCTTTGAGATGACCGTCGCACTTGCCCTTGAGTATTTTGCCAGTGAAGAGGTTGACATTGCTGTTATTGAAGTCGGTCTTGGCGGCAGGCTCGATTCGACAAATATTATTAATCCTGTATTATCAGTAATAACCAATATCGGACACGATCACATGGACCTGCTTGGCGACACAATCGGGAAGGTGGCAGCTGAAAAAGCAGGGATCATAAAAAAACTGATCCCGGTTGTAATAAGCGAATCCGACAGGCTCACCAAAGAGATATTTCTTTCTAAGGCAAAGGATTGTATGTCCGCTGTTTCATTTGCTGATGAGCGCTTTGAATGCCTTCCCGATATAAATTTTAATCTGGAAGGAGAGAGGAAATTTGAGATCAGAGATAAAGCAGAGGATCTGAACTATGAGGGTTATACTCCCCTGGGAGGTGATTACCAGGCTAAAAACATTCAGGCGGTATTCTCGGCTTTCAGAATGCTGAAGGAGAAAATCGACATCTCAGATCCTGTTATTTTAAGAGGGATAAGAAAGGTTGTTTCAAACACCGGATTGATGGGTCGCTGGCAGGTGCTGGGGAACAGACCTTTTATTGTATGCGATACAGGGCACAACAGGGAGGGACTTGAATATGTTCTCAAACAGATAAGCAGGATAGAAGTTTCAAACAGGCATATAGTGGTTGGATTCGTAAATGATAAGGACCTTGGATCTGTACTTCCTCTTTTTCCACGCGATGCAAAATACTATTTTACTAAGGCGTCGGTTCCCCGTGCACTTAATGAGGAAGTTTTAAAATCAGAGGCTGGAAAGTACGGGCTCACAGGCAGTTGTTATCCCGATGTCAGATCGGCCTATCTGGCAGCAAAGGAAAATGCATCAGAATCAGATCTGATATTCATAGGAGGGAGCACTTTCGTTGTCGCTGAAGTACTTTGAAATTAAATTAACTAAATTTGGGTTATCCAATTCATGAATAAATGAAAAAGTTACCTGTATCGTTCTTATCATTGATGCTCGTATTCAACCTGTCAGGGCAGACCGAAAAGACAATCACAATCCTTCATACCAACGACCTGCATTCCAGGCTGACAGGCTTTGCTCCCGAATCGGCATATACTCCGCTTGTTATCAATAATGACAAGACGAGAGGTGGTTTTGCAAGGATCGCTTCAGTTATAAAAAGTGTAAAGGCAAAGAGCTCAGGAACTACTCTTGTTATCGATGCGGGTGATTTTCTTATGGGTACCTTATTTACACCACTTGAGCCAGGCAATGGATTTCAGCTTCCACTTATGAAAAAAATGGGCTATGATGCCGTTGCTCTTGGAAACCATGAGTATGATTACGGTCTCGGCAAGCTTGGAGAGATCGTAAGAAGTTCCTCTACAAATGGAGAAATCCCCTCGTTGCTGGCAGGCAATGCTGTTTTCGATTTAAAAGACCCGGCTGATGATAATTATGAGAAGTTGTTTACCGATAAGCTTGTAGCAAGAAAACTTATAATTTCGAAGGATGGAATAAAATTCGGACTGTTCTCTCTATTGGGAGAAGACGCAGAAAGAGTTGCCCCAAATGCCTCTCCTGTAACCTTTGCCAAGCGGACGAAGTTTGCAAAAAAAATGGTTAAGGAACTACAGAATGAGGGTTGTGAAGTGATTATCTGCATCTCCCACTCAGGCATTGAAAAAAATAAAAAAGGTGAATGGAGCGGTGAGGATACAGAACTTGCCGGAAAGGTAGGGGGCCTGGATCTAATCATAGGAGGCCATTCACATTCAAGACTTGATAAGCCGCTTATAGTAAATGGAATACCGATAGTGCAAACTGGCGAATTCGGTCAGAATGTCGGAAAGGCATCATTCGTGTATGATGGCAAATCTCTCAGGCTGGAGAGTTATGAGTTGATTGCGATTGACGATTCCGTGCCGGGTGATGAGGAGATAAATAGCTTTATTGAAACCCGGAAGGGAGAGGTAACTTCAGATATCCTCAGTCCGCTTGGCCTGTCATACGACAAACCTGTGGCTGAATCAGATTTCATTATTGAGGGAAATGATGGAGGAGATTATATCAACAGCAATCTCGGCCCTGCTGTTGTTGATGCTATTCATTATTATGTAAATGGACACAGCGCAACAGGTACTGATATATCGATGGTCGCTGCGGGAATGCTCTTTGACAAAATTGTTCCCGGCATTCAGACAGCTCCTGACCTTTTCAGGGTGATGTCGCTGGGCTCAGGAAACGACAATGTGCCGGGATATCCTCTCTCGAGGCTCTATGTGTCAGGCAAGGAGTTGAAAAGTATCATAGAGATCCTCCTTGTTGCCTACAAGTCCAGTCCTGATAACTATTGCTACTACTCCGGGATCAGGGTTGAATATGATCCGGGGAAGGGTTTGCTCAGGAAGATAAAAAAGATAGAGATAGTACATCCTGACGGGAGCAGTAAAGTTGTTGACTTTTCAAAAAAGAACAAAACCCTTTATTCCGTTACTGCCAACTCATATATGCTTCAGTTCATCGGCATAATAAAGAAATCGAGTTTCGGACTGATTAATGTGGTGCCTAAGGATGCTCAGGGAAACCCTGTAAAAGATATGACAAAGGCGGTCATCGATATGGATGAGAAAAAAACCGGCATCCAGGAAGGAAAAGAATGGCTGGCTCTTGTGGAGTTTTTCGGATCGATGAAAGACATAAACGGCAACGGAATTCCCGACATAGACAAGAAATACTCAGTTCCTGTAAGGTCATTCTTCGAAGCATCTTCGAAATAGGAGTTTACCGGCTGGAATTTCCAACTACACTATAGGCACGATGCGTTCACCGGCCTGCCGAAGATTGTCTGGCTATTTCCCCTTAGTCCAGGAACTATAAGGATTATCAACAACAAGTCTTGTCTTACGGTTTGCAACCTCCAATCCTATGGCAAACATTGTTCTGCTGATAAGCTCCATCTTCTTAAAGTCAATTTTTTCAACGACATCACCCGGAGTATGGTAGTCGGTATGTATCCCTGTTGTGAAGAAGAGGACAGGGATGTCTTTCTTAACAAAATTATAATGGTCGCTTCGTGAAAATAACTGCAGGGGATGGTCTTTGCCGCTGAGGCTGTAATTAAAGTCAATTGGGCTGTTATTGTCAGCAGTATTGGCAATCTGAGTCAGTTCCTTGCTCTGGTTACCGGTTATTACAAAAACGGAGTTTGGACCTGTCATTGGAGTATCCGATGTGCTGTCGGCTGCCTCCTTAACCCTTCCTATCATATCCATATTAAGATCGACAACTGTCTTCTCGAGAGGAAAGAGAGGATTGTCGACATATGACTTTGAACCAAATAATCCGATCTCTTCACCCGAAACCCAGAGGAAAAGAACTGAGCGGAGAGGCTTTTTCTCCATACTCTGGAATGCTTCTGCCATCGAAAGAAGAGCAGCACATCCCGATGCATCATCGTCGGCGCCCCTGTTGATCTTATCACCGGAGCCTCCTACATGGTCATAATGACCGGAGAAGACCACAACTTCATTTTTTAGAATCGGATCCCTGCCTTCAATATATCCGGCAACATTATTCAGTACCTTTTCAGTCTCCTTAACGACTTCTGTAACACTTAACTGTTTGCCGGAGATAAGAAAGGAATTAGGTTTCATTGAGGCGTCGATAGTATTCTGAAGCTCCTCGAGAGTATGACCGGAGCCCTTGAGAAGGGCATCGGCAACAGAACGGTGAATGAAGGCAATCTTCGGCAATCCGGCCATCATGGGGTTAATGCTCTGTTTTTGTCCTTTCAGGGTAACTGCTGAATTCAGAAAACCTGAAATTCCCGGACTGGACTCTTCCAGAGAGCTGAAGCCTGATTTAGGATCGGAGACTATGAGGATAGCTTTGGCCTTTGTCAGGATCAGAGTTGTGAGTTTAAGCTGGAAACTCATTGAGGAGCTCCATGCAGGTTCTTCAAATTTGCATGTTTTCCCATCTTCCGACATCGGGGCTCTGTCCATGATCAGAAGTATTTTCCCTTCAGCCTTAATGTTTTCCAGGTCATTGTACTTGTACTTGTCGGCCTTAATGCCATAGCCGGCAAAGACTACTTCACCCCTGAATGCAAGGTCCGATGGACCTGTTGGGACAATCTGAAAGATTGGTTCCTTTATTGTAACAGAATCGGTATTGCTGTTTACGACCCTGATGAATGTCTTTTCAGTATCGAATGATTTTTTACTGACAGAATATGGCTGGTAATAGCTGTTTCCATTAGCTGGTTTCAGCCCTATCACTTTTGCCTGTGAGGCGATGAATTCAGCTGCAATGTCGAGGCCTTCTTCCCCATTAGCTCTTCCTTTCAGAAGGGGAGATGCCAGGAAAGTTACATAGCTTTCAAGATCCGCTGCGGTAATTTTGTCGGCCGGAGAACCCTTTTTCTGTGCAGCAGAAGGAATTGTTGCAAGAAAGATCAGAATAAGAGAAAATACGCCAAGCATAATTTTTTTCATGTCTTTTTTTATTGTTGCATTAGTCCATTTGAATGGGAGTAATGCTCTGTTAATTATAAAGTCGTTTGCCGGTATGGGTTCAAATTTAAAAAGATTTATGATTATTTTTAATAAGTTTGTAGCCTAATTCAAATTACATGGGGATCAGCATTTATTTTTGGATCGGTTTTCACGTCTTCATTTTTTTTATGCTGGCCCTTGACCTTGGAGTATTTCACAAGAAATCGCATAAGGTCCCTGTTAAGGAAGCCCTTATCTGGAGTGCTGTCTGGATAACACTTTCGCTCCTTTTCAACATTCTTGTTTATTACAAGTTTGGAAAGACTCTGGCTCTCGAATATCTGACTGGATATGTCATTGAATACTCTCTTAGTGTAGATAATATTTTTGTCTTCATTCTCATCTTCTCGTATTTTGCCGTTAAAGGAGAGTACCAGCACAGGGTATTGTTCTGGGGGATAATCGGGGCACTTGTTATGCGTGCCATTTTCATCTTTGCCGGAGTGGCTCTTATAAACCGTTTCCACTGGATAGTCATAATCTTCGGAGGATTCCTTGTTTTTACCGGGATCAGGATGCTTTTTCAAAAGGAAGCTGAAGTTGATCCTGAGAAAAATCCTATTGTCAGGTTTTTTAAGCGATTTCTGCCTGTCACCGACGATTATCATGGCAAGAATTTTTTCATAAAGAAGAACCATAAACTCTATGCAACACCACTTTTCCTTGTTCTTCTCATAATTGAATCGTCAGACCTGATTTTTGCAGTCGACAGCATCCCGGCAATATCTGGCAGTAAGCAAAAATCCATTTATAGTTTACACATCCAACATATTTGCTATAATGGGTCTGCGATCGTTGTATTTTGCCCTTTCAGGCATAATGGGTCTGTTCAGATACCTCAAGGTGGGGCTTGCCTTTGTTCTGACCTTTGTTGGAGTGAAAATGCTTCTGGCCTTCATTGGAATCGAGATCCCCATACTCTTATCACTTGGAGTGATAATATCAATACTTATGTTTTCTGTTCTGGCTTCGGTACTAATTAAACTTCCAAAAACAGAATAGGCTTTCGCAATCTCCCCCTCTCCCAAATCTCCCCCCCCCAATCTCCCTCTCACCCAATCTCCCCCTCTCCCCCTCATTCTTTTTGCGCCCCTACGCCCTTACGCCTTTACGCCCTTACGTCATTGCGCCATTGCGCCTTCAGTTTCAGTATGTGAAATAAACAATATTAGTCTGGTCTCTTCTGCATGTAATTGTGTCAATGAATTCCATCTTTTTCCCGTTCCTTCGAAGGTCCCAGAGTATTTTTGTCTTTTTGTCAGCAAAAACCCTGGTACTTACAGTTGAATTTACACTTCCGCCTATCCAGTTTAAAGCTGCATCAGAGGTAAGTCCTGTCATATTGTTTCCTTTTCGCTGGTTATATATTTTAAAAGGATATAAAAACCTGTTGTAAACGCCATTTGATTCCCAGCAGAGCGACAGGGTATCACAAACAGCTGATGTGCTTTTCCTTTTTATTATCATAATAAGATCAACAAGTCTGCTTAAGGAGAAAGTCAGGAACCTGGCATTTTTTTCAAGTTCCATCAGCCCGAGGGTTCTGGTTGTAAATACATAGTCTGAATCTCCGGCCAGTGAGAAATCATAGTAACGGGCATCCTTGATTTTCCTGAATGAATATGAGAAGGACCCGGAGCTGTCGGTAGAAAACTGACCGGCATCTACTAGTACTGAAATGGAGTCTTTTTTTACAAGTCCCTGGATAACTATGTTTCTTCCGGGAATCTGTTCTTTTGTGAACTCGTCAATAACTTTACCCTTTATGTTCAGGGTGCCTGTGGTATTTACACAACCTGTAAAAAGAACACCGGAGGCCAGCAATATGTAAATCAGATATTTAATAATAGTTGAATTTTTGCATTTTGCATTTTGTCCGCCAGCTGGCGGATTGCATTTTCCTCATCTTCTTCCTCCAGGTCCTCCTTCATTCGTTTTTCAAGCTGCTCCTTCCGCAACTTCTTCTCTTCAGGGGATAAGCTCCGGAATTCTTCCCAGGCCTGTAATATTATTTTGGCGGTTTCCATAATTGTAAGGGAATATTATTGATTTATAAATTTAAGACTATTAACTATCATACACAAAATTAATAGACTCAGCCTGCTGAGTGTTCAATAGCGACGAAAATAAAATTGACTTCTCATTTTTCATTTAGAAATGCCGGTATAGGAGGTAGCATGCTATTGACTTTGGCTTTTTGCTGGTGTAACTTTGATTAAGAAATTACTCGACAAAATTTGGTGTGAATAGATATTCTTGATATTCACATATACATTATGAAAACCTTTCATAATCTGATTTACATTTTAGTTTCTATATTTTTTTTATTAACTAAAATCAATATTATGAAAAAGTTACTTTTCTTAATTGCCATTTTTTGTGTACTAAAAGCAAATTCGCAACCTTACCTTATCACTTTTGCAGGAACTGGTGCATCGAATACAGTTTCAAATGTAAAAGTTGAGAACCTGACAGCAGGTACAACCCTCAATTTAAATGGAAGTGATATATTGCGCTTAACCTTAGCAACTGGAGTTGATTCGTTTGACGACAATCTTTCATCTGTATTGAGGATTTACCCAAATCCAGCGTTTGATATTGCAACTTTGGAGATTTACCCTCCTTTAGCCGGTGATGCACTTATTACAGTATGGGAGATGACAGGTAAACCAGTCGCTCAGATACAAAGTTGTTTGGATAATGCCCGACAAGAATTTCGTATTTCGGGTTTAAATAATGGGTTTTATCTAATAATTGTTAAAGGCGATGGTTATCAATTGTCGGGAAAATTGCTGTGCAGTGGAAAATCAAACGGAACAATCAGCCTGGAGAGAACCAGTAGTAATCAGACAACTGGTGGAAAAATATATAAAACGGATTCAAAAGGGGAACTAGGTACAGTTGATATGAATTATACAACTGGGAATGTATTAAAATTTACAGGGATATCCGGAAATTATTGTACAACGGTTTTGGACATCCCTACTTGCAGTAAAACAATTACCTTCAGTTTTGTAGAATGTGCATTGGTATGTAATATTGGCATACAGTCTTATTCTATCGGTATAACTTGTGAGTCAGGTTCGATCATTACCACTTATCATAATCAAAGTACGCAATACCAATATGATAATTTTGGTAAACTGATTGGTATCAAAATAAATCTTAATCAAACCCGTACCTATATAAATACAAATAACACATATACAATAGTAGGAGTAATTGAGATCAATTTAAATCAAAACACAGAAACCCACAATATTACGGTGAGTGGAGGCAGGTTTATAAACCCACAGACCTGTAGTTAAGGTGGATTTTGCTTCATCCGATACTATTTTCTGCTGTTGTTGCAGCTTAAATATTCCCGCCTTCGGAACAGCAGGGAGCTATTGATTTAAAAACTTGATTTTGTTATTTAGAAAGCAGAATTCTGTTTAAGAATTTGGTTGACAAATAATTAAATAGATACCTCTGAAGCCTGAATTTTATTATTCTTTTATCAATTTATAATTTTAGCAATGAAAACAAAGACATTATTTCTGACTTGCCTTCTACTTGGGTTTTTTATGACTCAGCTCTCAGCACAAAGCTTAAAGAAGGGTGCTGTTGTGGCAGTAAGCACTTATGAAATGATTCTCAATCCAGATGTTTCAATGAATCAGTTTCTGGATTTTTACATTAATAAGTATATTCCGGAATTTGAAAAAAACTTCCCCGGGGTTAAAGAGTATGTAACGCTGGGAGACAGAGGAGAGAATAAAAATAAGATTGGTGGAATTTTGGTCTTTGAATCTGTTGCTGTAAGAGATAAATATTATCCAAAAGAAGATGGAACAGAATCAGAAATAGCAACAGCAGCCATCAAAAAAATGGAAGCTATTAATGCCGAGATGTCCAGGTTTATAGTTGTTGGCAGCAGAAAGACATACACTGACTGGATAATTAAATAGCCTGTACTAATATCTTTTGAATATTACTCCGGGGAATCAGCCCTGGGGCTTTATTTGCTTTATTATAAGAGGCTTGGAGGGTAGGCGATGCCGAATTGGGGGCCCTTACAACCCAAAAACTGTTCCTCAGCCTTTGGCTAGAGCAATGGGGTTGAGGGTTGGCTTCGCCGAGCCGTTTTTGGTGGCCCTTACAACCCAAAAACCGTCGCTCAGCCTTGGCTATAGTAATAGGGTTGAGGGTTGGCTTCGCCGAGCCGTTTTTGGTGGCCCTTACAACCCAAAAACCGAAATGTCGCCTTCGGGACGGATAAATGGGGGTTGAGGGTTGCCTTCGGCGAGCCGTTTTGGGAGTCCCTTACAACCCAAAAACCGTCGCTCAGCCTTTGGCTTCGCTTTCGGTTTTATTTTTGTCCGTCTTTTTAAAGCAAGCTTTAAACGTCGTCCAAAAATAAAACCGGTCCCGCTATCGCGGAACCGGTTTTTGGGTTGTGGGGGTTGACGGGTTCGAACCGCCGACCCTCTGCTTGTAAGGCAGATGCTCTGAACCAGCTGAGCTAAACCCCCGGAAAAGAGAGTGCAAATATAGACCACATTTTCGTTTTATCAAAAAAAATTGAAAAATAATTACCACAACTCTTCTTTGCCTGATTAGTTCTCAAACGTCTGTAAAATCAAAATTAAAGGACTGCAAGACCGCAAGACCGCAAGACCGCAAAACCGCAAAACCGCAAGACCGCAAGACCGCAAGACTATTTCACCTTTGTCGTATTTTTTCTGCCTGACTTTTATCTTTTTACTTTTATCTTTTATCTTTTTTGACTGAATAAGGGTTCTGAAGTTCAAAACTGATGATTAAAGCAACCAATGCGATTTGTGATAAGTCTTGTTAATATGTTGAAAACACGTAAAAATGCTTGTATTCAGGTGAATAAAATTATACTACATTAGCCTGATAGAGTGTAGAAATTGTAAAAACAGTGATTTTCCCGGGTGAATTATATCCGGGGAATATTATGTGTTTGATAATGTGATGATTGCCTGTAGTTTGAATACATGAACCTGATCAATATGAAGCTTAAAAATCTGAAGTATGGACCATTTCTGTCAGTTTGTTCAACGATGAATGAATTAATGACAGAAAATAAGGCCCCCGCTAAACCAAACTCTTTTTCTTTTTTTCCTCATAAAAGAGGCACGAGACTAAAAGGTTTCTTTTCACTTCTGCTTCTTACAGTAGCATTTCTTGCTACAGGACAAACCCTGTACTATTCAAAGTCAACAGGAAATCTTGAGGTTCTGTCGAACTGGGGACAAAATACTGATGGAACCGGTACCGCTCCGGCAAATTTCACTGCTGACAATCAGGTTTTTAATATCAGGAATAATGCTACACCGACAATAGGCGCCAACTGGACTGTCTCAGGCGCAAGTTCACTTGTTATCGTTGGCGATGGAACCAACAATTGTACATTTACAGTCCCGGGAGCACTTGTTTTTACTGCCCCAACCCAGGTTTCAAATAATGGCACATTGCGTGTTACAAGCACCGCAAACCCACCATATTCCGGAACCCTTACAGTCAATAGCGGCGGAACTTACGAACATGCACGAAACGGAGGCACAATTCCTGCAGCAACATGGAACAGCGGCTCAAATTGTAATGTTACCGGGGTTACAGGAGCAGTTCCTGGAGGACTTGTACAGTCATTTGGTAACTTCAACTATTCAAGTACACTTGCCCTTACCCTTACAGGTACACTTACAGTTAAAGACAACCTAAGCATTACAAACGGCGGCATATTAGCAGGCACCCAGACAATTGCCTGTTCAGGAAACGTCACAGGGACTAGCAATCTCACATTCACAACAGGTACACTCGACATCGGGGGTAATTATACTAATACCGGCACCTTTACATGCGGAACTGGAACTGTTAATTTTAGTGGCGTCAATCAGAATGTAAATGCCTTCACTTACAATAACCTTTCAATCTCTGGCTCTGGTACCAAAACACTGCAGGGCAATCCTGTAATTAACGGAAACTTAAGTATAACCGGTGGTACATTCAATCTGGGTACAACCGCAACAGCAGTTACAGTTGGTGGTACAACCACAATCAACTCTGCCACAGGAGGACTCAACTTTGGTACGGGTACCTCTAAAACATTCACCTCAACCGGCATACTTGTCTTTACTTCCGGCACCCTTGAAATGTCAGGCGCTTCGGGTAATATCCTCGATGTTCAGGCTAACCTCAACACAGGTGGCGGATCATTCGGAGGCTGTACCAATAATCCTGAGGTGCGTTATACGGGTGCTAATCAGAATGTTATTGGACTAAACTATTGCGACTTGTCACTTTCCGGAACAGGGACCAAGACGATGGTCGGAAATGTAGGTGTTAGTCATGACCTCGATATCTCTGGATCCACAACACTCTATACCAATACATATTCAATCACAGGTAATGCGACCGGCAGTTTTTCAATGGCTTCAGGAACCGGACTTACCCTTGGCTCAACTGCCGGTGCTACGGCCGTGCTCTTCCCGACAAATTATGTAGCAGCAAACATAGCACTCAATGCTGCATCAACAGTAACTTACCAGTCGAATACAAACCAGGCAGTCTCTGCAGTGCCTGTTTATGGAAATCTTATAATTGCCACCAACGCTACCACGAAGACATGCGACGGAGATCTGAACGTAGCCGGAACACTATCAATAAACGGGACTTCTGTTCTTTCGGCAGGAACCACTGCGGCCACCTGGGATATCGGAGGAGCCACATCTGTGGCTGGAACCCTCAATTTTGGGACTGTTACTGCCAAGACAATCAATATCGGAGGTAATCTGAGCGGGACCGGGACAATAAATATGTCAGGAGCCGGTCTGGCTCATACTCTTTCATTGCGCGGAGCAACTAACACAATCACTACACTGACAACAACAAATGGTGCAGGCAGCACAGTTGACTACAGCCTTGCAGGTGCCCAGCAGGTGTTTGTCAGCGCAAACTATCAGAATCTTTTTATCGGAGGCTCTGGGAATAAAACATTTAATGCCGGCAGCCCTATAACAGTTAACGGCAACCTGACAGTAAATGGTTCATCCCTTAATTTTGATGCCGGAGCTGCAAGAACCCTTAATGTCGCGGGAAATGTTTCGGGTACAGGTACCATTGACATGAGTCCCGGAAACCAGACTCATACAATGAACCTTAGCGGTGCTTCAAATGACATAGGCACATTCACAACATCATCAGCCGCTGCAAGTCTTGTAACATACAATCGTGCAGGCGACCAGACTGTAATAGGAAGCCCGAACTACCGGAGGCTGACATTTGCAGGAGGGGGAACCAAATCAATATTGAATAACGTTATTGTAGGGAGCCAGCTAAACCTTACCCTCGGAATTGTGCGTCTCGGCAACTTTGACCTTACAATTGATAACGGAGCAACCTCTTCTGCAGGCGGCGTAAACAACATGGTTGTAACCGACGGTTCCGGTGAGTTTATGAAGGTTTTTCCGGCAGGAGCATCCAACTTCATCTATCCTGTAGGAGATATATCAGGTACTAATGACTATTCTCCGGTTTCAATAACATATTCCGCCAACAGCGATATAAGGACAATTGGTTTAAGGGCAACCGATACACAACATCCCGACGACGGAAGCGTAAATGACTTTCTGAGCAGATACTGGTCCTTTACAGATAACCAGGCTGGGACCTATACTTACGATATAAACCTGACATACTCGCAGACTGTGCCAAGTGATCTTACCGGGGTACATGCTAATCTCAGAGTCAACAGGTGGAACGGCTTATGGACTCAGTACAATACTGCAGGCGCTGCACCAAATATAAGGGCACTTGCACTGAATGAGACAATTGCACCTCTGGGAGGAAGTTCTTTTACAGGTCGTTCAAATATTGCGATTTATACCTGGAACCAGGCAGGAGGAGGAGACTACCAGGTGCCTGCAAACTGGACTCCGGCACGCTTATCTCCTCAGCCGAACGACATTCTTCAATTCGTTGGCCCTGCTTCACCCACTGTTACCAATGTGCCAACCCAGCAGATCGGCGGGCTTGTCTTCTCAAACGGTATCAATGTGATATTTCAATCGGCTGCCGCTTCAACGCTTACTATTAATAATCTGGCAGGGATTGATTTCATAATTAATCCCCTGAGCAGCCTCGTCCTCGACAATAATGTCAGTATTACACTCGCTGCAGGCACTGCAGCCGGCGTTGACGGCATTTTATCAATAGGGGCAGGCAACACATATACAACAAATGCAGCTGCCAGTATCACAACTGTATCAGGAACAGTAAATAACCAGGGAACAGTTACAGGCTCCCTTGCCGGACTTGTTTTCACTGCAGGATCAACCTATAATCATAATCGTGACGGCGGTGCTATCCCGACATCATCGTGGAATTCAACATCAACATGTAATATAGCCGGGATAACTACAACTGCTCCCCTCGGAATGGGACAAAATTTTGGAAATATAGGCTATAGCAGTGCCTATGCCCTGGCACTTACAGGGCCGCTTACTATGACAGGTAACCTTGCAATAACAGGAGGGAGCATTGCTGCCTCCACCTTTGCAGTTAACCTGACAGGCAATCTGACCGGAACAAATGATTTTTCTCTTACAACAGGAACTCTGACAATCAGAGGTGATTATTCCAATAGCGGAACCTTCTCAGGAGGAACTGTTAATTACAACGGAGCTGCACAGCAGGTAAAGAGCACAACCTATAACAACATTATTATTTCAGGAAGCGGCGATAAGACAATGCTTGGAAATGTAACTGTAAGTGGTTTAGCTACTTTTACTGCCGGATCGCTTGTTCTCAACGGGGCTGCGCTTAACCTCAACGGAACGGTGACAGTCACGGGAGGCTCAATAACAGGAAGCCTTGCTTCAAGCATTGCAATAGGAGGCAATAACACAGCTGCAATGACGCTGCCTGATATTACAGGCGGACTGCTTGATTTTACAATTAATAAAACGGGAACAAACGGTACTGTCACACTTGGAGGCGACCTTGATGTTTCAGGTGCTGCAAACTTCACTGAAGGAGCATTAATCCTTAACGGAAGGACTTTAAACCTGAATGGCACAACATCGGTTGGTCTGGGTACAATAACAGGAAGCCTTACCTCATCCCTTGGAGTTTCGAGCAATAATAATGCAGGAATGCAGTTGCCCCTGATAGCAACAGGGCTGCTCGATTTTACAGTTAATAAGACGGGAACAATAAACACTGTTGCTCTTGGAAGCAACCTTATTGTTGCCGGCTCAATAAACCTGTCAAACGGATCACTGCTTTTAAACGACTTCCGTTTGACTATTAACGGATCATTAAGCCAGACATTTGGTACTATTACCGGTGGAGGACTATCAGATCTTACAGTGGGAACTCCTGCGGCCCCCTCAACAACAATTCCGGGTATCATAAACGGGATCAGGAACTTCACTTTAAACCGTTCTGCCGGGATCATTCTCAGTGGGAGCAATACGGTAACAGGCACACTCGCACTTACATCAGGGAAGATAACATTAGGATCAAATGATCTGACACTTACTGGTCCTGCAGCAGTAACAGGTTCCAGCAGTTCAAACTTTGTTATTGCCGATGGCTCCGGCCAGCTGAAGAAAGTTTTTGCTTCAGGATCTACCGCAGCTTACATTCTTCCTGTGGGAGATAGTTCCGGAGACTACTCTCCGGTAAGTCTTACCTTCACTGCCAATTCTGACCAGAGAACAATAGGAGTGACGGTTACCGATGCAATCCATCCTGCTGATGGAGGAACATCTGACAATATATCGAGATACTGGACCTTTACAGATGATCAGGCAGGTACTTATACATATAATGCCTCGTTCACCTATATTTCACCTGCCGATCTTCTTGGTGCTCATGTCAACCTGCGTGTAAACCGGTGGGACGGAAAATGGACACAATACACAACCACAGGAGTTTCGCCTGTTATAACAATGACAGGTGGAAATGAAATATCGGCTCCGATCGGCAGCAGTGATTTCACTGGCCGAAAGAATGCACAGATTACATACACATGGAAACCGGTCGGTTTGCCTGGTGACTGGACAACAGCTGCCAACTGGATTCCTGACAGGTTATCTCCTCAGCCTGAAGATATTCTTGTTTTCGATGGCAATGGCATTACAACAGCAACAAACGTTCCTTCACAATCGATTGCCAGACTTGTTCTCTCAGGGAATTCAGATGTGTCGCTTCAGTCTGCTTTGCCCGCGCAGACACTTACCATTTCAGGTGCTTCGGGTACAGACCTTGATATTCCGTTGGGAACAACCCTGCAATTAAGCAGTGTCGGCGCAAATCAGATCGGAATTGCATTCGGGCCTCTGCTTCAGAATATTTCTGTGGCAGGGACATTGGTAATCAATCCCAATGCTGCTCAGTCAAACAATTTCTCTTCATCGAACAGCAATACTGTTGTAACCGGGACAATCAGGAACAACGGAGGAACTTTCACCTCAGCAGCTGCCAATTTGAATTTCAATGCCGGATCTTTTTATATTCATAACAGGGATGGAGGTTCCATTCCGGCAGCTACATGGAATACTGCATCGAACCTTAACATTTCAGGTCTTACATCTGCTGGTCCTGCCGGTTTGGGACAGATTTTCGGAAATGTCAACTACAGCAGTGTGTATGCACTAGGTTTAACCGGGAACCTTGCAGTAACCGGGAACCTTGATATTTCAGCCGGCAGCATAGCCGGAACAGTACGAACAATCAATCTTACAGGAAATCTTACAGGTGCCGGCGATCTCTCTTTTACCACTGGTACTCTTAATATCGGCGGAAACTATCTAAACAGCGGAACCTTCTCGGGAGGAACAGTCAATTACAACGGTGCTGATCAGCTGGTCAGGAGCACAACCTATAATAACCTGACTATTTCAGGAAGCGGAAACAAAACGATGCCGGGGGATGTTACAGTGGGCGGAACAGCAACTTTCACTGCCGGAGCGCTTGTCATCAATGGCAATACGCTTAACCTTAATAATGGTGTTGTGGTTACAGGCGGCTCAATAACAGGAAGCCTGGTATCGAATCTGGCCATAGGTGGCAATAACACGGCTGCTATGGTTCTTCCTGATATTAATGGTGGACTTCTTGATTTTACAATAAACAAAACAGGAACAAACAGTAATGTTACCCTCGGAGGTAACCTTGATGTTGCCGGAACAGCCAGCTTTACTTCAGGTGCCTTGTTACTGAATGGAAGAACCCTCAATCTGAATGGAAGCACATCAGTAGGTCTGGGTACAATAACAGGCAGCCTGACCTCTTCAATCGTAGTTGCCAGCAGCGGGAATTCTGATCTGCTGTTACCGCCAATTTCTGTCGGACTTCTTAATTTAACTGTAAACAAGACGGGAACAACCAACACTGTAACCATGGGCAGCATCCTGACAGTTGCAGGTGCCCTTACCCTTACAGACGGATCTCTCCTTCTGAATAACTACCGTCTTATAATTAATGGTTCAATCAGCCAGTCTTTGGGAACAATTACCGGAGGAGGAACATCTGATATTACTGTCGGATCTCCCGCAGCTCCATCTCTTACTATTCCTGCAATAGCAAACGGTGTGAGGAATTTCCTTCTTAACCGGTCAGCCGGGATTATCCTTGGGGGCGATATTACAGTATCCGGAACTCTTACCCTTACGTCAGGAAATATAACACTCGGATCAAACGATCTGACTCTATCGGGCATCGCAGCAGTGGCTGGCGCAAATGCCACAAATCATATTATTGCTGATGATGCCGGACAGCTGAAAAAGGTATTTGATACCGGAGTTACTGCTGCATATGTTTTGCCTATAGGAGACAGTTCCGGAGACTATTCTCCTGTTACTCTTTCATTTGCTGCAAACTCAATCCAGAGAACTGTCGGTGTGAGGGTAACCGATGCCGTTCATCCTAATGATCTTGGATCTTCTGACAATATCTCGCGGTACTGGTCCTTTACTGATGATCAGGCCGGCACTTATACATATACTGCCTCCTTCACCTACATTAACCCTGCAGATTTGTTTGGCGCCCATGTCAACCTGCGTGTAAACCGGTGGGACGGAAAATGGACACAGTACACAACAACCGGAGCATCGCCGGTGATAACTGCGACAGGTATCACTGAAGTAATGGCTCCGCTGAACAACAGTGATTTTACCGGCCGGCTGAATCCTCCGTCTACCTACAACTGGGATAAGCCAGGCACAACAGCTGACTGGACAGACCCCTTAAGCTGGACTCCTGTACGATTGTCACCTCAGCCCGAGGATATTCTGATATTTAATAATAGCGGTACTACAACAGCTACCAACGTACCAACCCAGTCGATAGCGAAGCTGGTTCTTGCAACGAATTCAGATGTTTCGCTTGAGTCTTCTCAACCGGGCAGAACACTTGCAATTTCAGGTGCATCAGGTACTGACCTTGATATTCCTATCGGATCAACCTTACAGTTAAGCAGTTCAGGAGCTAATCAGGTAAACATTGCATTCGGGCCCTTACTCCAGAACATCTCAGTTGCCGGCTCTCTGATTATCAATGCAAACGATGCATTATCCAATACTTTCAATTCGAGCAACAGTACTACAGTCGTAACTGGTTCTGTAACAAACAATGGCGGTATTATTACTTCTTCGGCAGCGAACCTGGCCTTCAATGCCGGGGCAGTATATAACCATAGCCGCGACGGAGGAACAATCCCGACAGCTTCGTGGAACTCTGCCTCAAACTTAAATATTACGGGTCTTACAGCAGTAGTGCCTGCAGGAATGGGGCAGGTCTTCGGCAATGTAAATTACAGCAGTGGTTTTGCTATGGGACTGGCCGGCAACCTTTCAGTTACAGGCAACCTCGATATATCCGCAGGCAGCATTGCCGGCAATACACGCACAATCAATCTTACCGGAAATCTTACAGGTACAAATGGACTCTCATTGACAAGCGGAACACTAAACATAGGCGGTGATTACAGCAACAGCGGAACCTTCTCCGGCGGTACTGTGAACTACAATTTCAATGGCGCCGGGCAACTGGTAAAGGCTGCGACATACAACAATCTGACTATATCAGGAAGCGGTAACAAGAACATGCAGGGAGATGTTACTATAAGCGGGGCAGCTACTTTTACAGCAGGAACCCTTGTGATAGATAACCATACACTCAACCTCAACGGTACTGTTGCTGTAACTGGAGGGACAATAACAGGAGGTGCTTCATCGAACCTTTCTGTTGGCGGCAATAATACCGCTGCTATGACACTTCCTGATATTTCAGGGGGTCTTCAGAACCTCACAATAAACAAGACAGGGACAAACCGTAATGTTACCCTTGGCGGAAATCTCGATGTTACAGGTGCAGCTGACTTTACTTCCGGAGCACTGGTCCTTGGCGGTAATACGCTTAATCTGAACGGGACAACTTCAGTTGGAGCCGGTACCATTACCGGAAGTCTTACATCCTCACTTGGAATTGCCAGCAGCTCCAATGCAGGCATGACACTGCCTAATATTACAGTTGGCCTCCTTGACCTTACAGTTAATAAGACCGGCACGATATCAACGGTCACGCTTGGTGGAAATCTTATTGTCGCCGGAGCTATCGATCTTACAAACGGGGCACTCGAGTTGAACAACTATCTGCTTACTATTAACGGATCTCTGAACCGGACTTCAGGCTCCATAACCGGAGGCGGCAACTCCGATATTACAGTCGGAACACCTGCTGCAGCAGCTATTTCACTTCCTGCAGTTACAAACGGATTACGTAACCTTACAATAAACAGATCAGCAGGTATCACTCTTGACGGAGCCAATAGTGTATCAGGTACACTTACACTTACTTCAGGAAAAATTACTCTCGGCACATATGATCTGACACTATCAGGCGCAGCTGCTGTTGGTGGAGCAAACTCAACCAATTATATTATTGCTGATGGAACAGGGCAGCTTAAAAAAGTCTTTGCATCAGGCGCAACAGCTGCATACGTTCTTCCGGTTGGTGACATTTCAGGCGACTATTCTCCTGTCAGCCTAACCTTTACTGCCAACTCTGTTCAAAGAACAATCGGTGTCAGAGTAACTGACGATTTTCATCCGGCCGATGGAGGCAGTACTGATAAGATCTCGAGATACTGGTCATTTACAAATGACCAGGCAGGAACTTATACCTGCAATGTCTCCTTTACGTATATTTCACCTGCTGACCTTACAGGACTTCATGGAAACCTGAGAGTCAGCCGCTGGGACGGAACTGTCTGGACTGCCTATGCAACTGCCGGCGTATCGCCGGTCATAACTACTTTAGCACAGACAGAGACAACTATGCCTCTGAATAATTTTGATTTTACCGGACGTTCGGTGACTATATGTGTTCCTCCGACTCCTCTTATCTCAGGAAGCAATGCTGTCTGCCCGAATGAAAGCGCTGTTACTTATTCCACACCTAGTGTTTCAGGTCATAGCTATAACTGGGTTGTAACAGGAGGTGTAATAGTAGGGTCAGCATCAGGAAACAGCATCATTGTTGACTGGGGTGGTGCCGGTACCGGAACTGTAAGAGTCACAGAGACATTCTTCCCTGGCTGTTTTACAACAACGCCAGATTACTCAGTTGCAAAAGCAGATTTGGTGGCACCTGTCATTACCTGCCCGGGTAATCTGACTGCAATTTGTGATATCTCTGAAAGGCCGGCATATGCTAATCTTGCAGCATTTACTGCTGCAGGAGGGATCGTATCAGATAATTGCGGCATCAACGCTGCAAGCTTTGCCCTGTTAAGTGAAATAAGTGATGGCTTAGCCTGTCCTGAAACTTTTACCCGTACCTACCAGATAACTGACATCAACGGAAACACTTCGACCTGTACACAAACAATTACAGTTAATGATGTAGTGGCACCTGTAATTACCGGATCGCTTACAGCAACCACTGTTGAAGGTTGTGCTGTAACTGACGCTCCGGCAGCTGCCGGAACAGTTGCAGCACTTCAGTTGCTGGCAGGAAGCATCGGGATATCGGATAATTGTACTTCAAATGCAAATTTGCTTGTAAGCCATGTTGATGTTCCGTCGGGAGTATGTCCTTTTATCGTAACAAGAACATATTCGGTCACTGATGAATGCGGTAACAGTGCCAGTATAATACATACAATAACTATCGATGATACCCAGCCTCCTGTTGTTTCAGGAACCCTTACAACTATAACTGTTGAAGGATGTGTTGCAGGAGATGCCCCGGCAGCTGCAACCACTGTTGCCGGACTTCAGGCTCTTGCCGGCGGAATAGTAATCACTGATGCCTGCACTCCTGCGGGATCTATTGTGGTTACAAGTTCAGATGCTTCATCAGGTACATGCCCTGTGGTTGTTACAAGAACATATACGGTTACTGACGGATGCGGCAACAGCACTACTATTACTCATGTTATCAATGTCGATGACACTCTGCCGCCGGTGGTTGTAGGAACAATAACAACTTCAAATATTGAAGGATGCAATGCTGCCGCAGCTCCGGCACCTGTTAATACAGTTGCTGCGCTTGAGGCTCTCGTAGGAGGTATTTCAATAACTGATGATTGTACTGCAGATGGTGCTCTTACAGTGACTCATGCAGATGCCGCAGCTGGTACCTGCCCTCTGGTCATTACACGAACTTACACCGTGACTGATGCCTGCTTAAACAGTGTAACTATTACACACACTATCAATATCAACGACACCCAGGCTCCTGTTGTTACCGGGTCGCTGCTGGACGCAACAGTTGAAGGTTGCAGTGCAGCTGCTGCTCCTGCTGCTGTTACTACAGTGAGTGCCCTTGAATTATTGCCTGGTTTAATACAGGTAGCCGATGTCTGCACTCCCGATGCTGCATTAACTGTTTCACATATTGATGTACCAACCGGAACATGCCCTATAGTGATCACAAGGACTTACAGAATCACAGACGGTTGCGGGAACATTGTAAACATTATACATACTATTAATGTCGATGATACTCAGCCGCCAGCTATCACCGGGTCGCTGACTCCTTTAACAGTTGAAGGATGCAGCGTTGCTGCTGCTCCTGTAGCAGCATCAACAGTGGCAGGTCTTGAAGCCCTTGCAGGAGGTATAACAGTTTCAGATCTATGCACTGCCAAAGGATCACTTATTGTAAGTCACATTGATGTTCCTCTCGGGACATGTCCGATTGTTATATCAAGAACATACACAGTTACCGATGCTTGCGGAAACGGTTCAAGCATTGTTCATACGATCAATATTGACGATACACAGGCTCCTGTTGTTACAGGTACTCTTACAACAATAACAGTTGAAGGATGCGGTGTGTCTGCTGCTCCTCCGGCTGCTTTTAATGTTGCTGGTCTGCAGGCATTATTAGGTTCAATTGACGTTTCTGACATTTGCACACCTGATGCAGCACTCGTTGTAACTCATGTTGATGTTGCTTCAGGAACCTGCCCCATTGTTATAACAAGGACTTATACCGTTACTGATGCCTGTCTCAATTCTTTGACCATTGTTCATACCATAAATATCGACGATACCCTGCCACCTGTGGTTGTTGGAGTATTGACGCCGACGAATGTTCAGGGATGTACCGCCGGAGATGCACCGGTTGCAGTTAACACTGTAGCAGGACTTGAATCGTTGGTTGGTGCTATTACTATTACAGACGCATGTACAAATGACGCATTGCTGACAGTAACTCACAGTGAGGCATCTTCAGGTACCTGTCCTTTAGTAGTTACCCGCACCTATACGGTTTCCGATGCGTGTGGTAACAACGTGAATATAGTTCATACAATAAATATTGACGATACCCAGGCCCCGGTTGTTACAGGAACCCTCACAGCATCAACTGTTGAGGGATGCAATGCTGCTGCGGCGCCTGCGGCTGTCACCACAGTCGGAGCGCTTGAGGCACTTCCTGGCGGCATCACGATTACTGATGCATGTACGGCTGATGCTGCACTCACAGTAACCAGCAGCAGTGTTGTGAATGGTACATGTCCGATAGTTATCACCAGGACCTATACCATCACTGATGCCTGCGGGAACAGTATAAATCTCATCCATACAATAAATGTTGATGATACTCAGGCCCCTGTTGTTACAGGCTCACTGACACCTCTTACGATCGAGGGATGCGATGCAGCAGCAGCTCCTGCAGCCGTCACTACTGTTGGAGCGCTTGAGGCGCTTGCCGGTGCCATTGCAATCACCGATGCCTGTACCGCTGATGCGGCTCTGACTGTTACAAGCAGCAGTGTTGTGAACAGCACATGTCCGATAGTTATAACCAGGACCTATACTGTTACAGATGCATGCGGCAACAGTGTGAACATCCTTCACACAATAAATGTTGATGATACACAGGCACCTGTTGTTACCGGTGTACTCACACCTTTGACTATTGAAGGGTGTAATGCAGCAGTTGCACCTGCAGCTGTAACAACGGTAGCTGCTCTTGAAGGTCTGGCTGGCAGCATTGGCATTGCAGATGCCTGCACGGCCGATGCAGCGCTGACAGTTACTAATCTGGACGTCATTTCAGGTACCTGTCCGATAGTTATAACAAGGACATACAGAGTAACTGATGCGTGCGGCAACAGTGTCAATATAATCCATACAATAAATGTTGATGATACTCAGGCACCTGCAGTTGCAGGATCTCTTGCACCTCTTACAGTTGAGGGTTGCAATGCGGCTGCAGCACCTGCTGCAGTAACCACTGTGGCTGCCCTTGAAGCACTTGCAGGCGGTATAACCATAACAGATGTATGTACAAATGACGCCTTGCTCACAGTAACTCACAGTGATGCTGTTTCCGGTACCTGTCCGTTAGTAGTTACCCGCACCTATACGGTGTCAGATGCTTGCGGGAACAGCGTAAATATAATTCATACAATAAATGTTGACGATACACAGGCCCCTGTTGTAGCAGGAACCCTCACAGCAACAACCGTTGAGGGATGCAATGCCGCTGCAGCTCCGGTTGCTGTAACTACCGTGGCCGCACTCGAAGCTCTGGCAGGAGGTATTTCGGTCACCGATGGCTGTACCCCCGATGCAGCTTTGGCTGTATCGAGCAGCAGTGTTGCAAATGGTACATGTCCGATAGTTATTACCAGGACCTACACTGTGACTGATGCGTGCGGGAACAGTGTAAATATCATTCATACTATTAATGTTGATGATACACAGGCGCCTGTTGTAACAGGAACCCTCACAGCTACAACCGTTGAAGGATGCAATGCTGCTGCAGCTCCGGTTGCCGTAACTACCGTGGCCGCACTCGAAGCTCTGGCAGGCGGCATCACAATAACTGATGTTTGTACGGCAGATGCAGCTCTGACAGTGTCAAGCAGCAGTGTTGTGAATGGTACCTGTCCGATAGTTATCACAAGGACCTATACTGTAACAGATGCATGCGGCAACAGTGTGAATATCCTTCATACAATCAATGTTGATGATACCCAGGCACCTGTTGTTGCAGGATCACTTACACCTCTCACAGTCGAGGGTTGCAATGCAGCAGCAATTCCGCCTGCTGCAACAACTGTAGCCGGCATAGAAGCACTTGCCGGAGGATTGACAATTGCCGATGTTTGCACTTCTGATGCAGCGCTTACAGTTGTAAGCAGCACAACCTCATCCGGAACATGTCCGATAGTTGTCACAAGGACTTATACAGTAACTGATGGGTGCGGTAACAGCGTCAATATAATCCATACAATAAATGTTGATGATACACAGGCACCTGTAGTTGCAGGCTCTCTTTCCCCTCTGACCGTGGAAGGGTGCAATGCAGCAGCAGCACCGGCAGCAGTTGCCACAGTCGCAGCTCTCGAAGCGCTTGCTGGTGGTGTCACAATTACTGATGGTTGCACACCTGATAACTTAATGACCGTTACCAGCAGCACGACATCTTCGGGAACTTGTCCGCTGATTATCACAAGGACATATACTGTTTCAGATGCGTGTGGAAACAGTGTTAATTTGATTCATACAATAAATGTTGATGATACTCAGGCTCCTGTTGTAACAGGAACCCTCACAGCAACAACTGTAGAGGGATGCAATGCCGCTGCAGCTCCGGTTGCTGTAACTACCGTGGCTGCACTCGAAGCTCTGGCAGGCGGTATTACAATCACCGATGGTTGTACCCCCGACGCGGCTCTGATCGTATCAAGCAGCAGTGTTGCAAACGGAACCTGTCCGATACTTATCACAAGGACCTATACAGTAACTGACGCTTGTGGTAACAGTGTGAACATAATTCATAACATAAGCGTTGACGATACCCAGGCTCCTGTTGTTACTGGCTCGCTGACACCTCTTACAATAGAGGGATGCGTTGCGGCAGCAGCTCCGGCAGCAGTTACTACTGTAGCTGCTCTTGAGGCACTTGCAGGAGGGATAACTATTACTGACGGATGTACAGCCGATGGCGCTCTGACAGTATCGAGCAATAGTGTTGCAAACGGAAGTTGTCCGATAGTTATTACCAGGACCTACACAGTTACTGATGCATGCGGCAACAGTGTCAATATAATACATACCATAAACGTTGACGATACTCAGACCCCTGTTATTGCAGGTTCTCTTACACCTCTTACAGTTGAAGGCTGCAATGCAGCCGCAGCTCCGCCTGCAGCAACAACTGTTGCAGCAATAGAAGCTCTGGCCGGTGGACTGACTATTACTGATGGTTGCACTCCGGATGCTCTTATTACTGTAACAAGTAACAGTGTATCAAGCGGAACATGTCCGATAGTTATTACAAGGACATATACTGTTTCAGATGCTTGCGGAAACAGCGCCAATATTGTTCATACTATCAATGTAGATGATACCCAGGCACCTGTTGTTACCGGGACCCTGACTTCTCTTACAGTGGAAGGTTGCAATGCCGCGGCAGTACCTGCTGCAGTTACTACGGTAGCCGCTCTTGAGGCTCTGCCCGGAAGCGTCACAATTGCTGATATCTGCACTCCTGATGCAGCGTTGACAGTGACCAGCAATAGTGTTTCAGCCGGCACCTGCCCGATAGTTGTAACCAGAACGTATACAGTGACTGATGCCTGCGGCAACAGTGTAAATATTGTACAAATAATCAATGTAGATGACACAACTCCTCCTGTTGTAACAAATTCTCTTACTCCTTTAACACTTGAAGGATGCAATGCCTCTGTAGCTCCACCAGCAGCAGCAACTGTTGCTGCCCTTGAAGCTCTGGCAGGAGGAGTTACAATAAACGATGCCTGTACTCCTGACGCCTCTATGTCAGTCAGTTACTTTGATGTTTCGGCAGGCACATGCCCCATAGTTGTAACAAGAACATATACTATAAGGGATGCCTGCCTGAACAGCGTAACTTTAGTTCATATAATTAATATTGATGATAATACTGCACCGGTTGTTACCGGCTCATTGCTTCCTGTTTTTGCATTGGGATGTTCTGCAGCTTCAGCTCCTGCTCCTGTAAATTCCGTGGCAGCCCTGGAAGCTCTGCCCGGAGCTGTGCAGATTAGTGATGTCTGTTCCTCAGATGCAGCTCTTACAGTCACGAGCACCAGCACCTCTGCCGGAACCTGTCCAATTATTGTTACAAGAACATATACGATAACCGACGCCTGTGGAAATAGTGCCAATATTGTTCAGACAATAAATATTTCAGATAATCAGGCTCCGGTGGTATCGGGTACTCTCAATACTCTTGCAGCCAGCGGTTGCAGTGCCGCCGATGCTCCGCCACCTGTTGTTACGGTAGCAGCTCTGGAAGCTCTTCCGGGTGGTGTGACAATATCTGACAACTGTAATCCTGATGCTTCCCTCTCAGTTGTGAGCAACAGCGTTTCAAGCGGAACATGCCCGGTTGTTGTTACCAGAACTTACACAATATCTGATCTTTGCGGGAATAGTGTCAACCTGGTTCATATTATAAATGTCACCGATGTTACTTCGCCCGTAGTTGTTGGCTCTCCTGCCACGACAAACATAGCGGGTTGCAGTGCAGCTGATGCGCCTCCGCCTGCCACCACAGTTGCCGGGGTCGAATCACTTACCGGAGGAATCAGCGTTACTGACGGATGTGTGCCTGATGCCTCACTTATTGTTACAAGTACCAGTGCCACTGCAGGAACCTGTCCTATTGTAGTGACACGTACTTATACAATACGCGACATTTGCGGCAACAGCTCCACTCTTGTTCATACAATAAATGTATTTGATAATCAGCCTCCAGTAGTAACAGGATCAGTGACAGCGACGAATGTTGCCGGATGCAATGCAGGTGCAGCTCCTCCTGCTGTTACAACAGTTGCTGCACTTGAAGCTTTGACCGGCGGCATAAGCATTGCCGATGTATGTACCCCCGATGCGCTCATTACAGTTACAAGCACTTCTGTTACTTCAGGCACCTGCCCGATAATAATGACCCGGACATATACCCTGACAGACGGATGCGGGAATAGTGTAAATGTCATACATACAATCAATATTGATGACACTCAGGCACCGCTTATTTCAGGAAGCCTTACTCCGTTGAATATTGAAGGCTGTAATGCAGCCGTTGCTCCGGCTCCGGTCAACACTGTGGCTGCACTTGAAGCTCTTCCCGGAGGGATTGCAATATCTGATCTTTGCACCTCCGACGCTTCACTGGTTGTTACAAGCAGCAGCACATCGGCCGGCACATGTCCGATTGTTATTACCCGCGTCTACACTGTCACTGATGCCTGCGGCAATAGTGCCAATATTACTCAGACAATAAGCATCGATGATAGTACGCCACCTGTGATAACAGGTTCCATCCCTGTTTCCACAATCGCAGGATGTTCTGCAGCAGATGCCCTGCCGGCCAATACTGTGGCAGCACTGGAGGCTCTTGGTCTTGTCATAACAGATGCGTGCACAACTGATCCCGGACTAATTGTAACCAGTACTTTTACATCAGCCGGTACCTGTCCGGTTGTTGTCACAAGGACATATACTGTAACTGATGCCTGCGGAAACAGTTCGACCGCAATTCAGACCGTCAATGTTGATGATAATACAGCGCCGGTTATTACCGGTACCCTTTCTGCTCTGACTGTTGAGGGTTGCAATGCAACATCAGTTCCTGCGGCATTAACCACTGTGGCGGCTCTTGAAGCTTTGCCTGGCAGCATTACAATAACAGATGCCTGTACTCCCGATGCTTCCCTGACCATTACAAGCACCGATCTTTCATCCGGTACCTGTCCGATCGTAATCACACGTACTTACACAATCAGGGATCTTTGTGGAAACAGTGTTAATCTGATTCATACAATAAATGTTGATGACAGTACTGCTCCTGCAGTTACAGGAACACTTACAAGCACAACAGTGGAAGGATGCAGTATAGCTGCTGCACCTCCTGCAGTAACAACTGTTGCTGCTCTGGAGTCACTGGCGGGCAGCATTTCAATAGCTGATGCCTGTACACCTGATGCTGCACTCACAGTTACAAGCAGCAATGTGACAAATGGCACCTGCCCGATAGTACTGAGCAGAACCTATACTGTCACTGATGTCTGCGGCAATAGCGTAAATATCATTCAGACAATAAATATAGACGACACACAGGCCCCGGCTGTATCCGGAGTGCTCACGCCGGTTTCTGTTGAAGGCTGCAATGCAGCAGCGGCTCCGGCACCTGTAACAACCGTTGCAGCTTTGGAAGCATTGCCTGGCAGCATCTCAATTTCAGATCTCTGTACTTCTGATGCCTTACTGACAGTTACGAGCACAAGTACACCGGCAGGTACATGTCCGATCATTATTACCCGCAGATATACTGTTAGTGATGCCTGTGGAAACAGTGTAAACATTGTACAGATAATTAATGTAGACGACAATACAGCCCCTGTAGTGGGCGGTTCGCTGACTCCCCTGAATGTGTCGGGATGCGATGCTTCAGCAGCTCCTGCTGCCGTTACTACTGTTGCAGCCCTAGAGGCTCTTGCAGGCGGTATTACAATTACTGATGCCTGTACCGCTGATGCGGCTCTTACAGTAACAAGCAGCCAGGTGTCGGCAGGAACTTGTCCTCTTGTTATTACAAGAACATATACGGTTACCGATGCCTGCGGCAACAGTTCAACCATTGTGCATGTAATTAATGTTAATGACACTACAGCACCTGTTGTAACCGGCAGTCTGACCCCGACCCTCGTTGAAGGTTGCGGAGTCGGAGCTGCACCTGTTGCAGTAAGTTCCGTTGCTGCGCTTGAAGCCCTTCCAGGCGGTATAACAATCACCGATGCATGCACCCCTGACGTTGGTCTTCTGGTGTCGAGCAGCAGTGTCACCTCAGGCACCTGCCCGAGAGTTATCACAAGAACATATACCGTTACAGATGCATGCGGCAACAGCGTCAGTCTAATTCATATACTGAATGTAGATGATACCCAGCCTCCTGTTGTTACAGGTTCTCCAACGTCTCTGACTCTCGATGGATGCAATGTTTCCGCAGCTCCGGCTGCCGCAACATCTGTTGCCGGACTTGAGACCCTGCCGGGCATCACATCAATAGCTGATGTATGTACCACCGATGCAAACATCACTGTTACAAGCACAGATGTTCCGTCAGGCACCTGCCCGATCGTGCTTGTCAGAACATACACCTTAAGCGATGTATGCGGTAACACAGTCAATATAGTTCATACAATAAATATTGATGATAATACTTCTCCGGTTATTACAGGTGCTCTTGCACCATTAAACATTGAAGGATGCACCGCATTTGATGCCATTCCTTTGAATACGGTGGCTGCCCTCGAAGCAAGGGGGCTTGCAATTTCTGATAACTGTACTGCCGATGCGGCAATGACAGTGACCAGCAGCGATGTTGCATCCGGCACATGCCCGATAGTTGTTACAAGGACCTACACGGTTACTGATGCATGCGGCAACAGTGCCACTGTTACCCAGGTGATAAACGTTGATGATAATGCTGCTCCTGTTGTCGCCGGATCACTTTCACAGATAGATATCGATGGCTGCAATGCGGCTTCTGCTCCCGCTGCCGTCACAACAGTGGCAGCTCTTGAAGCACTTGCCGGAGGTATAACTGTAACAGATGCCTGTACGCCCGATGCTTCCCTTGTTGTTACAAGCACCGATGTCGCATCCGGGTCGTGTCCGATCGTAATAACAAGGACATACACAGTCAGAGACATTTGCAACAATAGTGTGAATATTGTACAAATAATAAATGTCGACGATAATACTGCTCCGGTAATAGATGGCCTTCTTGCCCCGACTCTTGTTGAAGGATGTGCCGCTGGAGATGCTCCGCCGGCTGTTACAACAGTCGCTGCGCTTGAAGCTCTTACTGGTGGAATTACCGTCACTGATGCATGCACTACTGATGCAGGCCTGACTGTAACAAGCAGTGATGTCTCTGCGGGTACTTGCCCGATAGTATTAACACGGACTTACACTGTAACGGATGTTTGCGGCAACAGCTCAACAGTTGTTCAAATATTCAATATCGGCGACAATACACCGCCTGTTGTTACAGGTACTATTCCTGCTTCAACTTTAGCTGGCTGTTCTCCGGCTGATGCAATTCCGGTGAGCACCGTTGCTGAACTTGAAGCTCTCGGTGTAGCTATTGCAGATGTATGTACTCCCGACGCCTCCCTGGTTGTTACCAGCAGTGATGCAGTTGCCGGTACATGCCCGGCCGTTGTGACAAGAACTTACACAATTGCAGATGCTTGCGACAACAGGGCTACAGTTACACAGGTAATTACTGTTTCTGATCTGATTGCTCCGGTAGTAACAGGGACAATTACTCCGTCTTTCATTGAAGGATGCGATGCCCTGTCTGCGCCTGCAGCAGCTGTTTCAGTGGTTGAAATCGAAGCTCTCGCGGGAGGAGTATTAATATCAGATAATTGTACTCCTGACGGTTCGCTAACGGTCAGTCATACAGATATTTCAACAGGCACCTGCCCGACGATTCTCACCAGAACCTACACAATCCTGGATGCCTGCAGTAACAGCGCTACCCTGGTTCACACAATTACAATTGACGATACAACACCTCCTGCAGTTGCGGGAGCTATCGCTCCGATTACTGCTGAAGGTTGCACAGTAGCTGATGCTCCGGCAGCAGTTACGACGGTTGCTGATCTTGAAGCACTTGACGGTGGAATTTCAGTCAATGATGTCTGCACGCCTAAAGCAGCCCTCGCGGTTACTTACAGGGACGACTCATCAGGCTCATGTCCGCTTGTAATTACAAGGATCTATACCATAAGCGATGCCTGCCTGAATTCAGTTGATATAACTCAGATAATCACCCTGGAGGATAATACCGCTCCAACGATTGCAGGCTGTCCGGCTGATATCGCAGTCGGCAATGATGCCGGTATCTGCGGTGCCTCTGTACTGTGGACTGCACCTGTAATTACTGATAATTGCAGCAGCCCGGTTGTTGTCAGTTCTCATAATCCGGGAGACATCTTCCCGGTCGGCACTACCCCTGTTACAATAACGGCAACTGATAACTGCGGGAATACTGTTTCATGCAGTTTTAATGTCACTGTTACCGATACTGAACTGCCTTCAGTTACCTGCCCGGCTGATATTTTCCAGATAGAGGATGTAGGATTTGCTCATGCAAGTGTCAGTATTCCTGTTGTTGTAACCGCTGATAACTGTTCTGTATCATTGTTGACATGGTCGATGACGGGAGCCACAACAGATGCTTCTCCTCTGGCAGGGATCAACCAGATCGGAACATATATTTTCAATACCGGAGTGACAAATGTTACCTATGTAGTCGCTGATCCGGCAGGAAATACAGCTACCTGCGCGTTTACAGTCACAGTAGCGCCACCATTGTCATTGTCAGGAAGCATCACAGCTCAGACAAATGTGGCATGTTTCGGAAACACAACCGGAAGTGTTACTGTTACCGGAAATGACGGATATCCTCCTTATGAGTATTCGCTGAATGGAGGCACGTATCAGTCATCCGGAGCGTTTGGTTCACTTGCCGCCGGCAGTTATACTGTAACTGTAAGGGATGCATCGCTTGGGACTTTCGATGTCGCAGTTACTATTACACAGCCAGTGGCAGCCCTTGGTGGAACTGTTACCTCACAGACTGATGTTCTTTGTTTCAGTAATAACACAGGAAGTGTTACAGTTGCTGCTTCAGACGGAACTTCTCCATATCTGTATAGCCTGAACGGAGCTGCATTCCAGCCTTCAGGAATATTCACGACCCTTACTGCCGGTTCATACTCGGTAACGATCCAGGATGCAAACAGCTGTACTTTCGTTGTTCCGGTTACAATTACACAGCCATTGAGCGCTCTTTCAGCAGATATCAGTTCACAAACGAGTGTTTCGTGTTCGGGTGGATCAAATGGCTCTGCCACAGCTGCAGGCGCAGGAGGAACGGCTCCGTATGAATATAGTATCAACGGAGGCGCTTACCAGGCTTCAGGTACGTTTAATACCCTGGCTGCCGGGACATTTACAATAACTGTCCGCGATGCCAACCTGTGTACTGCAGATGCTTCTGTCACGATAACTGAGCCGGCTCCGCTTGAATTAAGCTCAACTGTTACAGATGCCACTTGTCCGGGTGAACCGAATGGCGCAATATCGCTTACTATCACCGGCGGGACCCAGCCATATACAGTGATTTGGGCCGACGGAGCAACAGGCGCTGATCGTGCTTCAATCAAAGACGGTATTTATAGCGTGGTGGTTACCGACAGTAACGGATGTGCAGCCTCTCTCGTGATAACTGTCGGTGTTTCAGGTACATCAGAGTGTGTTATTGTACCTACAATTATTACACCAAACAGCGATGGTTACAATGATGAGTGGCAGATAAGGAACATAAGCATCTTCCCTGATGCCGAAGTTCAGGTATTCAACAGATGGGGCGAGCGGGTATTCAGTACGAAAAATCCTGCAGCAAATCCATGGGACGGCACCTATAAAGGGAAAGTTCTTCCAATGGATTCATACCATTATGTATTGTATCTGAATGACGGGTCAGATCCACGGTCGGGCACTATAACTATAATGAGATAATAGTAATGATTTCAACAAATCGATATATGAGGAAGATCAAAAGGATAATACAGGCTGTCATTCTGAGTCTCATCTCCGGAGCCGGACTTGCCCAGCAGGTGCCAATGTACAGCCAGTACATAATGAACGGATTTCTTGTGAATCCCTCATTTGCCGGCCGGGATGGGTATACTACCGTGAATCTTACAGTAAGAGAGCAATGGGTTGGCATGGCTGACGCTCCAAGTACTTACGCTGCCAGTTTTCAGACACGATTGATGAAAAACAGCTATATCTCCAAGACTACTAAAGTAAAAAGAAAGATCGTCAAGCCGACAAGAGGAGGGAAGGTAGGACTGGGTGGATATGTTTTTAACGATCAGAATGGAATCATGCGGAGGACAGGCGCCCAGGGAACATATGCCTACCATATTCCAATGGGCAGTACGGACGGACTTCCAAACAACCTTTCTTTCGGACTTGCTTTGACAGGATATAATTATTCAATTGATACCGAGGGACAGGTTTATGATCCGGATGATCCTTTCATAAACTCATATGACAGGTCTGTCTATATCGCCGATTTTAATTTTGGAACGAGTTACAGCACATCAAAATTCTATGTCGGATTTGCCATGACCAACCTGTTAAGAGGGGCATGGGTAATGGGAGATACCTCGGGAGTAAAAAGGAATGAGCTGGGACACTACTTCCTGACCGGCGGATACAGGTATGAACTTTCGAGCGACTGGATACTTGAACCTTCTGCATTTATCAAATCGTCCGATCTCTTTTTCAGTACTGTTCAGGCCGATATTACTGCCAGGGTTTATTACAAGAATGATTACTGGGCAGGACTGTCCTACAGGACAAGTGATGCAATAATCTTCCTCATGGGCCTTAAGTACGACAAGTTCTATTTTGCCTATGCCTACGACTATGCCCTTACTGATATAAGGAGTCAAACCCTTGGAACGCACGAACTGACCCTTGCTGTCAAGTTCGGTGACAGTGCCAGAAGGTACAGGTGGCTGAGTGGTTATTAATTTAATTGAATGTCTCCTTTGGTAATAAAGTATATTTCCATCGGGCTTCTACTGAACTTATTATTTGCAGCTGAGCTGTTTTCACAGGAGTCAGGTCCTGATAATGTCAGGCTGATGTTCTATAACACGGAAAACCTTTTTGATACCGTTGATGATACCCTGAAGGACGATGATGAGTTCCTTCCTGAAGGCAGCAGGAGATGGAATCTGAAAAGGTATTATTCCAAGATAAATGCTTTATATAAGACAATTGTTGCTGCCGGAGGATGGAAACCACCGGCAGTAATTGCCATGTGCGAAATTGAGAAGAGATCAGTTCTTGAGGATCTGGTTTATGGTACCTTCCTGATGAAGTATAATTATGGAATAATTCATGAGGAGTCGCCCGATCCGCGTGGAATTGATGTATGTATGATTTACGACCGGAACGTTATTTCACTTATTGATTATTGTTACTGGATCCCGGGAAATGACAACGGTGTCGAATTCTCTTCGAGGAGCATACTCTATGCGAGGCTGCTTGTCAGAAACGACACTTTGCATTTGATTGTAAATCACTGGCCGTCAAGGAGAGGAGGGGTTCTGGCAGGGGAGGGGACAAGGCTGGGACTGGCAAAGCTGATTATGGAGAAGGCTGATTCAATAAACAGACAGAGTCATTCTGAAGCAAAAATTATTATTATGGGTGACTTTAACTGCACACCCGGAGATCAGGAGTTAAGCCCATTTACATCCCCGGCTGACACCCTTTCAGTATTTGTTAATTTTTCAGCAAAACCTGCGGAAAGGGGCGAAGGAACATATCGTTATATGGGTACCTGGGAGATGATCGATCAGGTTTTCGTATCACGTTCTCTGATTAAGAGCAGTAATGGTATCACTGGTGATGAGACTGGCTTTAAAGTCTTCAAACCTGATTTCCTTCTAAAAAGAGATCCGGTATATCCTGGTTTCTCTCCCTTTGCCACTTATCGGGGTTATAAATACCAGGCAGGATTCAGCGACCATCTTCCGGTCCTTCTCGACCTTGGCTTTAATTAGTCTTGTCTGAAGGCGCCAATCCGAGCTCTTTGCCCTTTATCAGCATAAGTTCATAGGCTTCATCATGGCTGTTTGGAATCACACCGTCGAGAATAGCTTCCCTGATTGCATTTTTAATTATTCCCACTTCCTTCCCCGGACTGATCCCGAAAGCTGAAATTATCTCACTGCCGTCAACGGGAGGCTGAAAATTTCTTACAGCATCTTTTTCTTCTATCTCCCTGAGCTTTAGTCTGACAACACCGAAGTTTTCGAGGTGCTTCTTTTTCTTAGCTTCATTTTTCGAAGTGATATCAGCCTCACATAGTATCATCAATTCTTCAATATCATCTCCTGCTTCAAAGAGGAGCCTTCTTATTGCCGAATCAGTTACTTCTTCCTGTGAAAGCACTATGGGCCTGAGATGGAGGCCTACAATTTTCTGAACGAATTTCATTTTTTCGTTCATCGGAAGTTTCAATCTTCTGAAAATGTCCGGAATCATCTTCGAGCCCAGAAATTCATGACCGTGGAACGACCATCCTGTATCCGGATCATACTTTTTGGTTGCCGGTTTGGCGATATCATGAAGAAGAGCCGCCCACCTCAGCCACAGGTTATCAGTTTTCCTGCTTATGTTATCAAGGACTTTAAGTGAATGATGAAAATTATCCTTATGACCCTTTCCCTCCCTGGTCTCTATGCCCTTAAGGGTGTCAAGCTCCGGGAAAATCAGTTTAAGAAGACCTGAACTGTCAAGAAGATTAAATCCTGCCGAAGGCTTTTCGCACATAATTATCTTGTTCAGTTCAGTAATTATCCTTTCACGCGATACTATGGCGATTCGTTCACAGTTCTCCCTGATTGAGGCAAATGTAGCTGCATCTATTTCGAAGCCAAGCTGGCAGGCAAATCTTATTGCCCTCATCATCCTTAGAGGATCGTCTGAAAAGGTCTGATCGGGGTTAAGCGGGGTTCTGATAATTTTGTTTTTAAGATCTGCTATGCCATTAAACGGATCGAGCAGTTCACCGAATGTATCACTCGTTATGCTTATTGCAAGAGCATTTATCGTGAAGTCCCTTCTGTTCTGATCATCCTCGAGAGTGCCATTTTCAACCACAGGTTTCCTCGATCCCCTTGAATATGATTCCTTGCGCGCTCCGACAAACTCTAATTCGTACCCTTCGTAACGGAACATTGCCGTGCCGAAGTTTTTGAATACAGTTACTTTAATCCGGGGGTTTATCTTTTTTGCAGCACGCCGTGCAATTTCAATTCCGCTGCCGATGACAACAATATCTATATCCTTGTCGCTGTGTTCACGTTTAAGGAGACAATCCCTTACCCAGCCTCCGATAACGTAAGCATCCACCTTCTCTTCAGTGACCACGGTGCTGAGGATCCCGAAAATTTTGTCATTAAGACATATATTCATATATAGATATGACAATTTGTTAAATATTCATGACAAAGTTACAATTATTACTTAATTTTGTGTGACCTTATATGCTTTGGGATCTTTGGCATAATGGTTGACATAGATGCAAACAAACAGTGTTTTAAAATGTTTAATATAAAAAACTGAAATGACAGAACATTTAACAAAAGATTCGTTTCTGAATAAAGTATTCAACTACGAGAAAAACAAGGAGTGGAAATTCGAAGGAGAAAAACCCTGCGTAATAGATTTTTATGCTGACTGGTGTGGTCCATGCAAGATGGTTGCCCCTGTTCTTGAGGAACTTTCGAAGGATTTTGAAGGTAAACTCAACGTTTATAAAGTTAACACAGAGGAGGAGCAGGAGCTGGCTTCAGCCTTCGGTATAAGAAGCATTCCTTCATTTTTGTTCGTTCCGGCCGAGGGACAACCTCAGATGGCCATGGGCGCTTTGCCAAAAGAAACGTTCATTAAAGCATTCAAAGACGTGCTTGGTGTAGAAAAATAGGCCGTTCGTCAAAACCTGAAATATTTTTAAAAATATTTTATAATTATTGAAACATTTTATATCCCGGGCTCGTTTAAGTATACAAAAGGTAGTGAATAGGTTTTACAAGAGTTTTTTTCATGGATTTAGGTTTAGGGTAGTAAAGTAGTAAAACAGGACTTCGGTCCTGTTTTATTTTTACACCATTTCCCTGAAAATATTGTTTACCTCCTCCTCGGTAGACCTGAGTTTTTTCTGACATTGCCTGATCAGCTCTGAAGCGCGTTTTACCTCAACAGATAATTTGTCAACATCAAGATTGCCGCTCTCAATTTTCGAGAGAATATCCTCTATCTCGGTCATAATCTCATTGAATGATAATTCTTTCTTTGTCATATTTCTATCCTTTTACTTTCTTCCTTTACCTTTTTACTTCCTACTTCCTACTTCGGTCTTCGGTCTTCGGACTTCCGACTTCCTTAACTACACTGCTGATCGTTCCGTCAAAGAAGATCGTATCAATCACATCTTCTTCACTGGCATCATGACTGCTCTTAAGGATTTTTCCATTCCGGCTTGTGAGGGTATATCCTCTTTTAAGTACCCTTTCAGGTCGCAAGAGGTCAAGGGCGTTGTTTAATCCGGAAATTCTCTGATCTATCCCTTTGATAAAACTGTTTGAAGAGGTTACCAGCCTCTGCCTGCTTGCTGTAAGAAAGATATTTTTCCCTGTTATCGCGGATCGTGCGGAATACATGATCTTTGTTTTAGCGGTATCTAAGCTGATAAGATTCTCATTGATTATCCTTTGTGCGATCTCCTTTATGGCGGAACTGAGTTCAAGAACCTGGTTCTCATAGGAGGCCGTTAATTCAACAAGGAAGTCAGCTGTAGCAGTAGGTGTTTTCAACGACCTGCAGGCTACCTGATCGGTTACTGACATATCTTTGTCGTGCCCGATACCTGTAATTACAGGCAATGGGAACTGGGTGATATGATAGGCGATTCCATAATTATCGAACCAGCCAAGGTCCGATTGTGCTCCACCTCCCCTTATAATAACCACTATATCGAAATGCTGAATATTTAAAGCTATCCTGTCGAGAGCATTAATGACTCCTGCTTCTGTTTCTGGTCCCTGCATAACACTGTCGAAGAGTACAGTATAGAACTGATAGCCATAATTGTTGCCGGCAAGGTGATTCGCAAAATCAGTGTACCCTGCTGCATTCCTCGACGAAATAATGGCAATTCTCTGAGGAACTGCAGGAAGCTGTAGTTCCTTATTCATCCCGAAGACCCCTTCTTCTTCAAGTCTCTTTATTATCTGCTGCCGCCTGACTGCCAGCTCACCGATTGTAAATGAGGGATCTATATCGGAGATGATGAGACTCAGTCCGTATAGTTCATGATATTCTATTTTGACCCTTACCAGGATCCTGATCCCCTCTCTCAGAGACTGACCTGTCATGTTTTCGAACAATGATTTCAGGAACCTGTAACGATTGCTCCAGATTATTCCTTTGGCACGTGCCTTTACACTGTCGTCAGAGGTATTTTTTTCAACCAGATCGAGATAGCAGTGACCTGAATAATTCTCCTTGATCTCAGAAATTTCGGCAACAACCCAGTACATGTCAGGAAGGGCCATGTACAATGAATCCCTTATTGCCAACTGTAACTCCGCCAATGACATTTTATCTGACATATTCAGTTTTTTATTCTGATGATCTTCAGAACTTCACTTCCTGTAGCTTTAGTAAGCCTGATGAAATAGATGCCCTGTTCCCTGTTCTGCAAAGCCTCAATTTTTATTCTTCTTCCGGCATATTCAGGATAGCTCTGCCTGAATACCGATCTGCCGGTCATTGAATAAATCTCTATTGTAAGGCTTCCGGGAGGAGTCCGGAAAATAACCTCTATATCACCGGTAGTAGGATTCGGTCCTGCGGATATCTCACCATCCGGAACAGTGACAAAACGCTCCTGAAGAATGGCTAAAGCCTTCGACAAATCGGGGATGCCATAGCCATATAGAGAGTCAGGTCTGTTATACCTGTCAGCGCTTTGCTGAAGGGCGCTGAGGATGTCTGCGCTGCGAGCCAGTGGAACGGCCTGCATCAGCGAGGCAGCCATTCCGCTTAATACCGGGCACGAAAAGGATGTCCCGTTTGATCTGCCGACCGTGGTGACAGCTGTCTGGACAGGAATACTTACACCCATTGCTGACAGGTCTGGTTTTATCCTCCTGTCGGTGGATGGTCCGGCAGAGGAGAAAGAGGCGATCAGATTGTTCCCGTCTACGGCACCGGCAGCAAGGACACTGTCGCCATCGGAGGGACAGATTATCCGTTTCCATGGCTTCGACCTTTCATTACCGGCACTGTTTACAACCATTATTCCTTTTGACGCTGCAATATCTGCAGCTCTTGTAACAAATGCAGTATTGCCGTCAAGATCGGAAATGCTATAATTCATGGCAGCATCATCGAAGGTCGAATAACCAAGGGATGAACTTATCAGATCAGCCCCGCAGCTGTCTGCATATTCCGCTCCTGCTGCCCAGAAATCTTCTTCGCAGGGGTATTCGGAAGCAACATCTTCGGTTCTCAGAAGCAGGAAATCAGCACCCTGGGCGGTCCCTTCAATCTCTCCATCTATATTTCCTGCAAGAATTGAAAGCACTGCCGTACCATGGTTGCTCGACAGGTAAACACTATTGTTATTGTCAACAAAATTTCGTGTGATCGTGATTCCCTTCCTGCTCCGGAGCTGATTCAGCGAAGATATTTTATCTCCGTTTTCAAATCCTCCGTCAAGAACAGCAATAAGTATGTCTTTCCCGTTAAAACCTGAATTTAAAAGAGTGTAGCCATTGACCATAGTCAGAGGCCTGTCGAAAGGAGGCAGCTCTGCATATGTAACTGAAAAGTCAAGTTTGTCGTTGCGGCTGCCTTTAGCTGCAGGCTTTTTGACAACTTTTATTCCTGCAACAAAGGGAAGAGCCATAATACCAGAGGTTTCGAAAGGAGAGGCCGATTTGAAAAGTGCAGTGTTAAGCCATCTTGACGAACAATGAAGTTTCAGGCCCAGTGATACTATCTGTTTAATGTATTGACTATTTACAGGGAGATCCCTCAAATCAGGATTGATAATACCATCTTTTTCCCTTCTCTCAACAGCCCTGGCTGAAAAGAGTTCCGCCAGGTTGTATGATGAAGGATTATAATCTCCTTTGTCCTTAAAATAAACTCTGTAATAGTAAGGATAGGAAACTGTTTGAGCGGGTGCCATACTGCCTGATGCAAGAAGGAGCAGGGCAACAATAGTTTTTACCATTTTCTTCCAACCTTCTCCGGGTCAGCGATTTTTCCTTTATTCCTGTCGAGCGAATCAAGATATCTTGATTCATCGATCTCCATTTGTCTGTTATTTGGTACTCCGAGAGTGTATTTTAAATCGTATTTAACAGAGCTGTCTTTATTATAGAAGAGCCAGCGGCCTTCCCGTGTGTCATTAATATATTGTCCGGAAATCTCAATCCGGCCATTTTCGGCCCAGACCTCATATTTGCCATTGATTTTTCCCTTCGAATAAGTAGTCTTCATACATACCTTCCCGTTTGGATGATACTGGATGCATTCTCCATTTTTCTCATCATTAAGGTAGTTCACCTTTTCAGCCAGGGTGCTGTCGGGGTAAAACCTGAGAGAAAGCCCGTTTCGCATATTGTTTTTGTAAAACTCTTCACAGATCAGATAGCCATCAATATACTGTGAAAAGAACTGCCATTTTCCCTCCTTTTTCTGATCGATATAGTTTCCTTTCGAGGAGATCAGGCCGTTTTCATGGTACATTGTTGAAGAGGCTTTTTTACCATCCTCGGAATAAATAAGCACTGATTTTATCTTGCTGTCCTCGTAATATCTTTTAAACTCACCTACAGGATTATCATTTTTAAAATAGCCGACATACATTGGCACTTTATTGGGGTACTTTTTTATCCAAAGGCCCTGTTTTCTGCCCTGCTGATCGATCTTGTTCGTATCAGGGGAAACCTGTCCTGATAAAAGAACAGGAAGAGCCGTCAGGTATAAAATAATCAGAGTTTTCAGGTTCATAATTTGAGAACGAAATATTTGATGCAAAAGTATAAAAAAAAAGAAAGGGGCTTTATCGGAAGCCCCTTTTTACACATTAAGCGAAATATTATTTTACTTCTTCGAAGTCAACGTCAGTAACCTCATCGCTGCCCGGTTTTGACTGTGAACTGCCAGGCTGTTCAGCTTCCGGCTGGGAAGTTGGCTGTCCGGAAGCCTGTGCGCTCTTGTACATTTCTTCGGAGGCTGCCTGCCATACTGCGTTAAGCTCGGCAAGAGCTTTATCGATAGCCGGCAGATCCTGCGATTTATGAGCTTCCCTGAGATTTGAAAGTGCGGCCTCAATTGCCGGTTTCTTATCAGCAGGCAGTTTGTCGCCAAACTCTTTCAGCTGTTTCTCTGTGGTGAATATCATGCTGTCGGCAGTATTTATCTTCTCAACCTTTTCCCTGGCCTGGCTGTCGGCTTCTGCATTTGCTTTGGCTTCATCTCTCATTCTTCTGATCTCCTCATCGCTGAGTCCCGATGAAGCTTCAATCCTGATTCTCTGTTCTTTGCCGGTGCCTCTGTCTTTTGCTGAAGCATGAAGTATTCCATTGGCATCTATGTCGAAGCTTACTTCAATCTGCGGGACGCCTCTTGGTGAGGGTGGTATACCGTCGAGATGGAAGCGGCCGATTGTTTTGTTTCCTGATGCCATCGGCCTTTCACCCTGAAGCACATGGATCTCAACTGAGGGCTGATTGTCAGCAGCAGTTGTAAATACCTCTGTCTTTTTTGTAGGTATTGTGGTGTTCGATTCGATCAGTTTAGTCATAACTCCTCCCATCGTTTCAATTCCAAGAGAAAGGGGAGTTACGTCGAGCAGAAGAACATCCTTCACCTCTCCGGTAAGAACGCCTCCCTGGATTGCTGCGCCTACTGCCACTACCTCATCAGGATTAACACCTTTTGACGGTACTTTTCCAAAGAATTTCTCGACAAGCTGCTGGATTGCCGGGATCCTTGTTGAGCCGCCGACCAGAAGAACCTCGTCAATTTCGGAAATTGCTAATCCTGAATCCTTTAATGCCAGTTTACAGGGTTCAATACATGACTGGATAAGCTTGTCGCATATTTTTTCGAAATTAGCCCTGGTAAGGGTCTTTACAAGATGTTTCGGAATTCCATCTACAGGCATTATGTAAGGCAGGTTGATCTCCGTGCTCGTTGAACTCGAGAGTTCAATTTTTGCCTTTTCTGCTGCCTCTTTCAGACGCTGCAGCGCCATCGGATCTTTCCGGAGGTCAATACCTTCATCTTTCAGAAACTCATCAGCAAGCCAGTCGATTATCATGTGGTCGAAGTCGTCTCCTCCCAGGTGAGTGTCGCCATTAGTCGATTTTACCTCAAAAACACCGTCTCCCAGCTCCAGGATTGATATGTCAAATGTTCCACCGCCAAGATCAAACACGGCAATTTTCAGATCCTGCGACTTTTTGTCGAGGCCGTAAGCGAGAGAGGCAGCTGTCGGTTCATTAATTATCCTTTTTACATTCAGCCCTGCAATCTCACCTGCTTCTTTGGTAGCCTGGCGCTGTGAATCGCTGAAGTATGCAGGTACTGTGATTACTGCATCAGTGACTTCCTGTCCAAGATAATCTTCAGCTGTCTTTTTCATTTTCTGAAGTATCATGGCTGAGATCTCCTGAGGAGAATAGAGACGGTTGTCAATGCTCACCCTCGGAGTATTATTTTCACCTTTGGCGACGGTATAACTAACCCTTTTTATCTCTTTTGTGACTTTATCATAGGTCTCGCCCATGAAACGTTTAATAGAGTAGATAGTTTTGCTTGCGTTTGTGATAGCCTGACGTTTTGCAGGATCACCAACCTTACGCTCACCGTTCTCAATAAATGCCACAATTGAGGGGGTTGTTCTTTTTCCCTCACTGTTAGGTATTACAACCGGCTCATTGCCTTCCATAACAGCCACGCATGAGTTAGTTGTTCCCAGATCGATACCAATTATTTTTCCCATTTATATACGATTTAAATATTTCTGTTTGCTGCTTTCACTAAGCAATGATTATGCCAACAGAATAATTGTGACAAAACGGCAGACCGGCCCGCAATAATCTGACAGAATAAATAAGCTGACAATACAGCTAACATCAGGGCAATTAAGTAACTTTGCTCACTCTATCAACACATTTATTGATATGTCGATACATAAAACAGTTAAAAGGGTTACCACTCATGTCCTCAGTGAAATGAAAAACAGGGGAGAGAAGATCGCAATGCTGACAGCATATGATTACTCGATTGCGAGGATCCTTGATGAGGCTGAGATTGATGTACTGCTTGTTGGCGACTCAGCCTCGAACGTCATGGCCGGGTACGATACCACACTGCCCATAACTCTCGATAACATGATATATCATGCTGCATCAGTTATGAGGGCTGTAAAGCGTGCGCTTGTAGTTGTAGATCTTCCTTTCGGCACCTACCAGGGGAATTCAAAGGAGGCACTGGTCTCATCAATCCGGATAATGAAAGAGACAGGCGCTCATGCTGTCAAACTTGAAGGCGGATTCCAGGTGGTTGAATCGATAGAGAGAATTCTTTCTGCCGGAATTCCCGTGATGGGCCACCTTGGCCTGACTCCCCAGGCAATACATAAATTCGGAACATATGTAGTGAGGGCCAGGGAGGAAGAGGAGGCCAGAAGGTTAATGGAGGATGCAAAGCTTCTCGAGAGCACCGGATGTTTTGCTATTGTGCTTGAAAAAATACCTGCCAGACTTGCTGAAGAGGTCACAAACTCTGTAAAAATTCCGATAATCGGGATAGGAGCAGGAGGCAAAACCGACGGACAGGTCCTGGTGCTGCATGATATGCTTGGTATCACGCAGGAGTTCTCTCCGCGTTTTCTCAGGAGGTATCACAACCTGCATGCTGAAATAAAAGGTGCTGTACAGGCCTATATTGCTGATGTACGGTCTCAGGATTTCCCAAATGAAAAGGAGCAGTATTAATATAACAATCTGATGGCTGAAATTTTATACGAAGACAATCATATTATAGCCGTTTACAAAAGATCTTCTGATCTGTCCCAGGGTGACAAAACCGGCGATAGTTCAATTGATACGGAGGTAAAGAAATATATCGCTGAGAAATACAAGAAGCCGGGAGAGGTGTATCTTGGCCTGGTGCACAGGCTCGACAGGCCGGTAAGCGGTATCATGCTTTTTGCCAGAACGTCAAAGGCTCTTGCCAGGCTTAACGAGATGTTCAGAACCAGGCAGGTTAAAAAGATCTACCTCGCTCTTGTGAGGGAGAGACCTCCTGAGGATGAAGCTACAATCACTCATTTTCTGAAAAAGAATGAGGAGAAAAATAAGAGTTTTGTTTACGACACTGAGGTAAAAGGATCAAAGGAAGCCAGCCTTACATACAGGTTGAAAGGAAGATCTGAAAAATATTACTTGCTTGAAATTGAGCTTCATACCGGCAGGCATCACCAGATAAGGGCACAGCTTGCTAAAATTGGTTGTCCGGTAAAAGGCGATCTGAAGTACGGATATTCACGGTCAAATGAAGACGGAAGCATCAGCCTTTTTGCAAGGCAGGTCGAGTTCATGCATCCTGTAAAAAAGGAAATGGTCTCAATTAAAGCCCACTTCCCTGAAGGTGATATCTGGGCTCATTTTGTTGATTCTATAAAATAATCAGGATTTTTTGGGACTGAATCAACCACCCCGGTCATCAGCAGCGGGGGCGGATGCTTCGTTTAATTATTGGTTAATAAGAGTTAATGAAAAGTTAAATATTGAGCTGTTAATTGCATAATACTTTATTTTTGCTGCATGAACAGGAAGAAATTCATTGGACTGGTAATCATGATGCTGCTGTCTGTGATAGGTATCATATGGGTTCAGATTGTATGGATAAGCGATGCAGTGAAGATCCAGAACGAAAACTTTAACCGCGCTGTATACAGCAGTCTCCAGAATGCTGCAAATTCAATTGAGTCATCCAGAAGGATGAATTTTTTCAACAATTACATGCTTAATGAACCTGTGCAGGGAGGAAGCCCGTCGGGCAACATTAGTGGTTATCTGAGTGTTGGCAGTTTTTCTTCTTCAGGCGGAAATGTCAGGATAGATTTTTCAAACCAGACATTTTCAGGCACAGGCGACACCGGAGTTGTAACCTCAGTTAATAAGTCATATGCTCTTTCAGGCGACACGTCAATTGTTTCTGATACAGTTAATTATGTTGTTACATCAAATGACGGGAAGGGGAATGTTAAAGTACTGGAAAAGGGAGCGGCGGTGCATAACGACGACAGGTCTTTGTATATACGACAGAATGAATTCCTGAACTGGGTCAGGAAAAGGTCGAACGAATTTCAGAATATGAGCGACCAGATGATATCGGAAATCTACTCCTGGGAGAAGACGCTTGAGCTTGACGAAAAAGAGGTTGGGTCTGCTCTTAAGAAATCTCTTGTTCTTTCAAATATTAAGACCCCGTTTGAATTTGCAATAATCAGAAATGGTTCCATACAGTCGGAAGATTTAAAGAAATCGCGACAGGATGACTTTATGAACAGCTCTTATATGGTCAGGCTCTTTCCCGATAATATTGTCAGGCAGGATCTTGTGGTTTCAGTAGTCTTTCCTGAAAGGTCAAACTATCTTATTGGCTCCATGATCTTAATACTCGGAGGGTCCATGTTGTTTTCACTATTCATCCTGGCTACCTTTGCCTTTAGTCTTTATTTCATTTTAAGACAGAAGAAAATATCGGAGATGAAATCAGATTTCATAAATAACATGACACATGAATTCAAGACTCCAATTGCCACAATTTCGCTTGCGGCAGATACAATTACAAATCCCAGGGTTATAGGCGATGAGAAAAGTGTCCGGCATTTTATCGGGATGATAAAAAAGGAGAACAGCCGGATGAATAAGAAGGTGGAGACAATACTCCAGATTGCTTCACTTGACAAAAAAGAGATTGAATTCAGGTTTGAGAATGTATCGCTGCATACAGTAATTGAGCATTCAGTTGAGACGATTGATATTCAGGTTCAGCAGCGCAACGGGAAGATAAATCTTCTCCTTGAAGCTGAAAATCCGGTTATACTTGGCGACACCGAGCATCTTACCAATCTTGTTTCCAATCTTCTTGATAATGCCCTGAAATACTCACCCGAATCGCCGGAGATAACCATAAGAACTCAAAATGTGGAAAGAGGTGTTATGTTCACAGTTGAGGATAAGGGAATTGGAATGACAAAGGCAGTCCAAAGCAGGATCTTTGAAAGGTTCTACCGGCAGAGTTCCGGCAATGTTCATGATGTCAAGGGATTTGGTCTTGGTCTTAACTATGCCAGGGCAATAATTGATGCCCATAAGGGTACTGTTTCTGTAAGCAGTGAGCCTGGCAAAGGCAGCCGGTTTGATATATTTTTACCATTTAACCTGGAGGGATAGTATGAGCAACAATAAAGAGGTTAAGATTTTTCTTGTTGAAGATGACCTGAGTTTCGGGTCTGTTCTGAAATCATACCTTGAGATCAACGACTATACCGTTGACTGGGTTGACGACGGCAAATATGCAGTTGAGCATTTCAGAAAAGGGCTTTTTAATATCTGCATACTCGATATTATGCTGCCCCATGTTGATGGTTTTACAATAGCAAGGGAGATTAGGCAGATAAACAGTGAAGTCCCGATAATTTTTCTTACCGCCAAAAAACTGAAGGAGGATGTCCTGAAAGGCTATGGAGTAGGAGGGGATGATTATATTACAAAGCCTTTTGACACTGATATTCTGCTTGCCAAGATCAATGCAATATTGTCGCGACGTGATCCTCAGAACAGTTCGCGCGATATTTATGAGATCGGGAAATACACCTTTAACCCGAAACTGCGGACACTGGCAAATGAGAATGATGAGAAGAAACTATCCCCTAAGGAAGCACAGTTGCTTGAATTGCTTGCAGTGAATCCAAATGCATTGATAAGCAGGGAGATGGCGCTGAAAAAGATCTGGGGCTCAGATGACTATTTCACAGCCAGGAGTATGGATGTCTATATTACCAAGCTTAGGAAGTTTCTTTCGGACGATCCATCCCTTATAATTAAAAATATCCACGGAGCCGGTTTCCAGCTTATCGTCAGGGAAGATCAGCCTTGAGATTTTTCTTGTTGAATTGCAGCGGCAGCAGCGAACTGATACTATCTATTACCGCTGTGCTGTTTTTTCCTGACAAAAGAATTCTTACAGGTTTTCCTGTTCTTGATTCTTCTTCTGCCAGCACCTGACGGCAATTCCCGCATGGAGGCACTGGATCTTCTGTAATGCCATCCTCGTTCATTGCTGCGATAGCTACCGAAACAGGAAAATCATCGGGATAGTTCGAGACAGATGTGGACAGAGCATTTCTCTCGGCACATATTCCGGAAGGGAAAGCTGCATTTTCCACATTTGCCCCTTTAACGATAATTCCGCTGTTCAGCCTGATGGCAGCTCCAACCCTGAACTTTGAGTATGGGGCATATGCGTGTAAGGCAACTTCCCTGGCTGCAAGTACCAGTTCAAGGTCCTCAGGGGCCAGATCTTCATTTCTTCCGTATTCCTTATATGAAAATGAGATATTGTTCGTTCTTATCATAAGGTTTTTATTCAGAGTAAAGGTAGCAATAATTAATAAAAATATTGGATAGCCGGTTATTGGGAAGTTTGGAGTTTGGAGTTTGGAGTGACTAGAGTTAATATTTTAGTAATTTTTTTTAACTCTAGCTCACTCCAAACTCTAGCTCACTCCAAACTCTCTTTACTTTTTTCTACATTTGTCGAAATCTGAAAATTGATGTTAAAGAAGCTATTATACTTTCTCCCGGTTACATTGACCTTTCTGCTTTTCTCATGCAGTGCGAAAAAGCCTGTTGCAACTTCAGTCACTGCATCGAAGCTTGCAGAGGATTATATCAACCTCTATAAAGATATAGCCGTGAGTGAAATGAAACGGACCGGAATTCCTGCCAGTATCACTCTCGCACAGGGTATGATTGAATCGGATTATGGCAGAAGCACCCTTGCCCGGACGGCTAACAACCATTTTGGCATAAAGTGTCACAATGGCTGGACCGGCCCCACAGTGACTCATCATGATGACAGAAAGAACGAGTGTTTCAGAAAATACAAGTCGGTAAAAGAGTCTTTCGATGATCACTCTGATTTTTTGAAGAATGGTTCGAGGTATAAGTCTCTTTTTGAAAACAAGTCTGACGATTATGTTGCATGGGCAAAAGGCCTGAAGAAAGCAGGATATGCTACAAATCCCGATTATGCAAATATGCTTATAAGGAGCATCGAAGCGAATAACCTGTATTATTTCGACAAAGGCAACAAGTCAGTGGAGAAATCTTCAATTAAGGAAGTATCGACAGCAGTACCTGATTCGGCAATCAGGGAACTGAAACAAGCGCCTGCCCAACCTGTATCATCCGGAGGCGGCAGTGTATATGCACTTCCTCCCAGGATAATGGAGAACAACAGGATCCAGTATATAATTGTTAAGGACTCTGATACAAGGGATAAGCTTGAGAAGGAGTTCGGGCTTCTTAAATGGGAACTGCCCAGGTACAATGATCTGGAATCAGATTTTTCGCCTGTTGCCGGGCAAATCCTGTACCTTCAGCCTAAGAAAGACAAAGCAGAGGCAGGAAAAGACTTTCATACTGTCGGAGAGGGTGAGACTATGCACTTAATCTCACAAAAGTACGGGATAAAGCTTAAAAACCTTTATGAGATGAATATGATTGAAAAGGGAAGTGAACCGGAAAAGGGCAGGAAACTTTCGCTGAGGGGGACAATCAAGGGCAACTGACTGCAATTGCAAAATCTGCAATCCTGAAGCCCCTCAGAAACTCGACAATATTCATCTTTTTCTTACCCTCAAGCTGAAGCGTTGAAATTGTAATGTATCCGTCGCGGCATGCTATTCTCATGAAGTGCTTCCCATCCGAAAGCAATGTCCCCGGCTTAAAGTTGTGCCGGGCTATTTCCGGCTGACATTCAAAGATTTTGTATGAATAGGTTGCTGTATTGCCAGACAGGCATGACCTTGCCCCGGGATAGGGTGCAAGACCTCTTATGAAATTATAGATGTTAAGGGCATCTTCATCCCACTTTACAATACAGAATTCGGGTGTTATCTTGGGAGCAGGTTTTGGTTCATTGCCTGCATTCAGCAATTCGCTCTGAGGAACCGGATGTATATTATTTTCTGCGATATCTGTAAGTGTCCTTATCATTAGCCGGGCTCCGTGTTTCATAAGCCTGTCGTGCAGTTCCCCGGCATTCTCAAATGGGTAAATGGGCACCTCTTCCCTGTGAATTATCTTGCCGGTATCTATTTTTTCATCAATAAAGAAAGTCGTAAGTCCGGTCTTTGTTTCTCCGTTAATAATGGCATGATTTATAGGAGCAGCCCCTCTGTAATTGGGCAGTAACGATGCATGAAGATTTATAGTGCCTATAGCCGGCAATTTCCAGACTGCCTCCGGAAGCATCCTGAAGGCAACAACAACGAAGATGTCGGCCTGTAGTTTTTCAAGACTGTCTATGAATTCCGGGTCCTTCAGGCTTTGGGGTTGCAATACAGGAAGGCAGCTTAGTTCTGCATACTCTTTTACCGCCGACTTAGTAATTTTTCTTCCTCTTCCGGCAGGTTTATCGGGCGTTGTAACAACAGCGACAACATTGAAACAGTTCATCAGCAGTGTCCCCAGTGTGGCAACTGCAAACTCAGGTGACCCCATGAAAACGATCCTGAGATTCTTCATAAACAGTTTCTTGTATCGTAAAAATAAGAAAAAATCATTCCTTGACAATATGCTTGTAACACGTTAGGTTGTGTCCCATCTTGTTGGCCTTGGTTTCGAGGTAAAACCTGTTATGAGGATTTGATTCAATAATAAGAGGAATTGTTTCAACGATTTGTATGCCGTAACCCTCAAGGCCGGCTCTTTTTACAGGATTGTTTGATATGAGTTTAACTTTTCCAAGCCCGAGTTCGTGCATAATGCTGGCGCCTACTCCATAATCCCTTTCATCCTCAGCAAAACCCAGTTTCAGGTTAGCCTGAACAGTATCCATTCCTTCATCCTGCAAACGATAGGCTTTGATCTTATTGAGCAGTCCGATTCCGCGGCCTTCCTGGCTGAGGTAGATGACAACTCCCTTTCCTTCGGCTTCCACCATCTCCATGGCTTTATGCAGCTGGGCCCCGCAGTCGCATCTCATCGAACCGAAAAGGTCGCCGGTGAAGCATGATGAGTGCAATCGAACGAGTACAGGTTCATCCTTGGTCCAGGTTCCTTTAACAAGAGCGCCATGCTCAATTCCGTTGCTGGTTTGCCGGAAGGGGATGAACTCAAAATCTCCCGTTTCTGTCGGAAGAGCTACTTTTTCTCCTTTTTCTATTATTGAATCTCTTTCGAGAGTAAACTTAATGAGGTCCTTTATTGTAACAATTTTGAGGTTGAATTTTTTACCTATTGCTATCAGGTCCTTTAGCCGGGCCATTGAGCCGTCGTCATTCATTATCTCTACAAGGGCTCCGCCGGGCCTGAGCCCTGCATAGCGGGTCAGGTCAACAACAGCTTCTGTATGTCCTGCCCTTCTCAGAACACCTTTTGCCTTTGCCTTCAGAGGGAAAATATGGCCTGGTCTGCCCAGATCGGATGGTTTAGTATTCGGATCGACAAGGGCTTTTGTTGTAAGGGCCCTGTCCTTTGCCGATACCCCGGTGGAAGTCTCTTCATTTATAAGGTCAACCGATACTGTGAACTGGGTCTCGTGAATAGAGGTATTGTTTCCAACCATGAGGTTAAGTTCAAGTTCCTCGCATCGCTCTTCAGGAAGTGCAACACAGATCAGGCCCCGGCCATGCTTGGCCATGAAATTAACAACTTCAGGAGTTATCAGTTCTGCAGCACAAATAAAATCCCCCTCATTTTCCCTGTCTTCATCATCAACAACAATCAGGAGCTTTCCCCTCTTGATATCCTCGATAGCTTCCTCTATTGTGTTAAACTCAAATTCATTAATCATATCTTATCTTGTTTTTCAGCTGCAGGATTACTGCTGGCTATTTTTCTTCTAAACCGGCCGTTAAGCATCTCCCATGCCTTTTTAATAACCGAAATATAGGTGTCAATGTTCATTATAACCGAATCGGTGGTGGCCTTGTAAGTAAGGAAAACTCCAATTGGTAAAAGGATATATGAAGAAGCCCACATACCTGCTATTGTAGGTATTACATTTTCCTCCACCATCTTCTGTCCCGATAGTGAGATGACATAATAAATGACAAAGAAAAAGATCGAAATGACTGCAGGAGTTCCCAGCCCGCCTTTTCGTATTATTGCTCCCAGCGGTGCGCCGATGAGGAAAAAGACAATACATGAAAAAGACATTGTGAGTTTTTTATTCCACTCTACTTCGTATTTCTTTATTCCTTTGATCTCGTAATGGTGCGACTCATTTTTCTGTGCAAGGTATCCGTTTGCATCCTTCAGGTTTTCAATTGCCTTCACAATTACCATTCTCTTTTCTGTTGCCGGTATTGAGTCGTACAGATGCAGTGCATCAAACTTCTTATCAGGGATTTTGTTTCCGGCACTGTCAAATCTTGCTGTTGGTTCATAACCGAAGTAACGCTCGGTATAGATCTTGGTACCATTGAATTCCTTGAACTGGAAATTTACCTTTTCATTGTATTTTGTATTCATTGAATCGATAAAATATGTCAGCTCAGCGATATTCTTCATTGCTGCATTCGATTTGAAAAGGCCGTCCTGGCTTCGTTCAAGATCGAATCCTGAGAGTGAGATCACTATAGTCTGTTGCTTGAAATATGCCTTTCGTGAGGGGTACTTCCTGTTAGCCGGATTTGGTGCTCTTTCTTCTAATTCCTCGTATGAATAACCGTTAAAAAGGGTCATTATGAGGCCTGTCTCATCAGTGGTTGCCTTCATATATCCCGAGTCGGCCAGGGTAACGGAGATATTCCCTCTTCTGTCGCTGTGATCGTAGATTATCAGTTTATAGAGGCAATTTGTTTCAGGATCTTTTGTTGTGATTTTTATGCTGAAGCCGGGCACCCCGTTATAGAATGTTCCGGCCTGTATGTTTATGTCGGGCTTTTTGCGTTTGATGTCCCAGAGGAGGGTTCTGGCTTTTGAAGTGGAGTAGGGCAGGATATTGTTTGAAAATATGAAAGAGACAACAGAGAGCATCGCGATGAGTACTATAACCGGTCTCATTATCCTCTGAAGAGGAATTCCTGAGGCTTTAAGTGCTGTGAGCTCACTGAATTCACCCATGTTGCCGAAAGTCATCAGCGATGCAAGCAGTATTGCGAGTGGCAGCGCCATCGGAACGAAAGTCATTGAGAAATGGTAGAGGAGTTCGGCAAGCACCTTGAATTCGAGTCCCTTGCCTGCCAGTTCATCGACATACATCCACAGGAACTGAAGGATAAGGATAATGAGCACAATAAAGAATGTGAAAATGAGAGGTCCGATAAATGATTTTAATACAAAAGTGTCAACCTTTTTCACCTGGCTCCTGTTTGAAGTGCAAAACTACTTCATTTTTATCAAATATAACATTGCAGAAATCATAATATTAAGAAAGGGCGCAGCGGCGCAACGGCACAACGGCTCAAAGGCATAACGGCGCAGAGGCGCAACGGCTCAAAGGCAAGCGTGGCAGTCGGATATAAACACATGAAATTAGCATACTGTAAATTGGTAATTGCTTATCTTTGAGATTGATGTCTGACATGTGGAATTGTTTGGCATTAAACAAGGTAATAATTTTAAATCGCTGCAAAATGGGAAACTTTCAAAAACTTCATGTTTGGCAAATTGCCAAAGATCTTGCTGTTAAGATTTATCGACTGACACAAACCAATGAATTTGCCAAAGATTTTGGTTTTAAAGACCAGATTCAAAGATCTGCAATAAGTATACCTTCAAATATTTCTGAAGGTGATGAACTGGAGACTGATAAACAGGCTGTCAAACATTTCTATATAGCTAAAGGCTCGGCTGCAGAATTACTGACTCAATTATTAATTGGGCAGGAAATCGGATACATAAGTAAGGATCAGGCTGAGAAGCTGGTGGAAGAATGTAAGGTAATCTCGATTATGCTGTTGAAATTAATCCGCGCCAGGAGCAACTGATTGGACTTTTACCATTGCGCCTTTGAGCCGCTGCGCCGTTGCGCCTTCTTCCTGTCAGACACCTAAGACTCTTTTTAAATCATTGATCTGCGAATCCCAAAGAAAGATAGCATCCTCCTTTTCTTCCGGTTCGGCGAAATCAGTAATTATAAGTGCGACATCGCTGGTAAGTTCATCCATATTGATCCTGAATTCGAAGTAATTTGACTCTTCGTTTTCCATATCGGGCCATTCGAACCTTGCGAGTTTGTTTTCCTTGAGAGCTGAAAGACGTGCCACTGTTTCGGTATTATTCCAGAAAAACGAAAAGAGGTCTCCGTCGACATTTACCTGTTCAGCAAACCATTCAGCCAGTCCCTCGGGAGTGCTGATCCTTGAAAAGAGGACTTTTGGTGAACATTTCAGGGTATATTCAAGTTCGTACTTCGACCTCATTGAGTCTTATCTGGATTATCCTTTACTATTCATGCAATATAGAAAAAATATTGAAACTAAAAAACCTTATTGCTAATTTGTATCAAACTGTTTATATTTGCACCCGCAATAGCTTTGAGTGGATGTTTTTAAGGCCCTCCTTCGCCAGGCTACGGAGGACGGCGAGATAGCTCAGTTGGTTAGAGCGCATGATTCATAATCATGAGGTCGGGAGTTCAATTCTCCCTCTCGCTACAACAGAAAGCCCGGGCACGCAGTGCCCAGGGCTTTTTTGTTTGAAGCCCCCGAACTTGTTCGGGGGGCTGAAAAACAAAAAAGCCCGTGGTTATCAGCCTCCTGGCTGATAACCGGGCTTTCCTTGTTAAGCACCCCCAGAGAATCGCCGCAGGCAATTCTCCTCAATATGGAGCCGGGCTTTGTCTTGTTAAGCACCCCCCAGAGAATCGCCGTCAGGCAATTCTCCTCAACAACGGATTGCAGGGCTTTCCCTTGTTAAGCACTCCCCAGAGAATCGCCGCAGGCAATTCTCTCTTTCTACATAGAAGATCAGGGAGTTATGAGTATATAAATCATATCTGCTTTTTATTTGCTTATACATTTGCCATATACAAATCGATTTATATAACTTCTTAGCATATGTTGTGTATGTACCCCCTTTTATCCCATAAAGTAAAGTTTGACAATTTTGTCTAATTTTAACTTGAAGGAGTTTTAGGGATACTTACAGCTTAATATAGAAATTGGAGATATCCTATATTCTGGGAATTGTTACTTATTGTGACGATGAGTTATAATTAAAAATTAAATAACTATGATAAAGAGAATGTTTGTTATTGTTATCGCATTTAATTTAATTGTGATTACAACATATGCTCAGGAGAGGGTATCTATAACAGACTTTGGGGCAAGCCCTAATGATGGCAAGAATGTCATAATGGCTATACGTAATGCCTTGAAAACCTGTGCCACTAAAGATTCTGCAGTTTTGTTTTTCCCTAAAGGACGTTATGATTTCTGGCCGGATTTTACTTCAAATCAGGCAACAATCGGCATCGAGATAGATAAAATTAAAAATCTAATTTTAGATGGAGATGGGTCAGAATTTGTATTTCATGGGAAAATGCAGATCGCCAATATATCAGGTTGCGAAAATGTGACTTTACGTAATTTTATTGTTGACTGGGATCATCCGTTTATTTCACAAGGTCAATACGTTTCAGCGACCGATGAATATATAGAAATGAAGATTGATCCTGAAGTTTTTGTTATTGAAAATAACCAGTTTTATCTGATCGGAGAAGGCTGGAAATCAAAACCTACAGGTTATTTTACTCTTTTTGATAAGGATAAGAAAGAAATTCTTTATACTACTCACGACGGTGTAAACAAAGCCATGTATGCAGGAAAAGCTGAAGAAATCAGGCCTGGTATTATTCGTTTTTATGGAAAACCGGATATTAAGCCTGAACCGGGTACATATCAGGAACTTTATGCAGGTACCTATATACAATCCGGAATCTCAATTCTGGAATGCAAAAATGTTCTCTTAAAAGACATTACGATATATCACGCTTTAAGCAATGGGGTTTATGGATTCAGAAGCGAAAATATTACAATGGACAATTGTAATATGACAGTTAATGAAAAAAAAGGCAGAGTATTCAGCATTGTAGCTGATGCCTCTCATTTTACAAACTGTAAAGGACTGATTAAAATAATTAATTGCAAACATACCGGACAGGGCGATGATTTTGTTAATGTTCGGGGCGTAAATTCACGTATCGCCTCAATAGTTGACGAATATACTTTAACAACGGGTGGAAGGAACTCAAATGCTGGAAGCGCAGGTGACGAAATATGGTTTATTAATAAAAGTACTTCTCAAAGAGGTGAAGTCAGAACAATAAAAACTGTCGAACGTGTTTCATCAGACAATACAAGAAGCTCGGGTATTAAAATAACTCTCACTGAACCAATCCCTAAAACAGTTCAGGAAGGGGACTTCGTTGAAAATAAATCCTGGAATCCGAGGGTTGAAATACGAAATTGTGAGATACTTAAGAAGCATCGCGCCCGGGGGATCCTGGTTACAACCCCTGAGAAAGTGATAATTGAAAACAATTACTTCAGAACTGCAGGTACAGCTATCCTTATTGAAGGAGATATGGATTACTGGTTTGAAGCAGGTGCACATAATGATCTTACAATCCGAAATAACGTTTTTGAAGACTGTCTGACATCAGGCTGTGCAACAGGAAAGAGAGGGGAGTGGGGTGAAGCTATAATCACAATAACCCCATCACATCGACCTGAAAATGAAACAACGGAACCATATCACAAAAACATCAGGATCACAAATAATACCTTCAAAACATTCGACATTCCTTTAATCCACGCAAGATCGGTTCGTGGGTTGACCTTCAGCAATAATGAGATAATCAAGACAAATACCTATAAGCCATATACCTGGCAGAAGTCCTCTTTCCTTCTTGATGGATGCCGCGAAGTTGTTATTTCAGGTAATAAAATTGCAGATGATTATACAACAAGACTTATTGAGACAGAGCATATGAAAAGAACAGATGTGACTGCTGAAAGAAGCCAGAAATTCACTTTGAAAAATCTTGATAGTTCATCAAAACCTGGCTATGTTGACGATTTCAAGAATGGTAAATAGAATATACCAAACCGGTGAATATTTTGAATATTACGCACAAGAGAAGGATTTAGAGAAGGATTTGACCCTGAAGTAACATGCAAGTTAAATAATGAATGACGAATGGCCCGGCTAAAAAATTATTTGTAGAAATATCTTGATTTTATCAATTTGTAATACCCTCTGCTGATCAATATAGCCTCATTCATTCCTGAAAGAAAAATATTTGCAGTATTGCCTGATCTTTCAGATCGTTCGATATAATTGAAATTAATTATACAGTTTCTGTGTATCCTTGCAAAATGCTCGTCAGGTAATTCCTTTTGCCAGTTACCGATAGCCTTCAGTACAACATACTCCTTTCCGCCTTTCTCGAAGATTGAGGTATATTCCCTCACTGCTTTAATGCAAATTATATTTTCAACCTTAATGAAGTAAATGCTTTTTCTCTGTTCAATCATTATTCTGTCGTCATATCTGAACTTCGGATGATTCTGTTCACTATCATCATTTGAAGAATTAGTAAGTTTATCTATAACCTTTTTTAACTTTTCTTTGGTTATCGGCTTTAGTAAATAATCAAGTGCATTAATCTCAAAAGCGCGGCATGCATATTCATTATAAGCAGTTTGAAAAATAACTTTACCTTTAAATTCCACTTTATTCAACAGATCAAACCCGGTTCCGTCTGAAAGTTCTATATCAAGAAATAGAAGGTCGGGATTCAGGTCCCTTATGGCTTTGATTCCTGTTTCTATGCCGGAAGCTTCTCCAATTACCTCCAGTTCAGGAAACATGTTTAACTTCTTGCGAAGATTTAACCTTGCAAGACGCTCATCGTCAATAATAAGTGCTGTTAGTCTTTTCATGATTGCTTCACTATGCCCGAATTTGTGGAAATAAATTTACGTACATAAAATGGTTTCTTAAAAGTATTTTTTAAATATGACCTGATATAATAAATTCAATTTGTAGTCATTTTACAGGATAACCGGCAATTATCCGGGACTAATAGTCTTCCCGGAAAATCGCAACGGCTATAATTATTTAAAAAAACATCCTGTAAGCTGAAAATAGCTGTTCATAGTGATTTTTAACCCTTTGTATAATAATTTTTCACCAGTCTGATAATCATTCTAAATTTGAAATATCTTTACATAGCCACACCTGAGATATATACAAAAAAGGTAAAAAAATGGTTTGAGGAGATAAAAAAATTGAGTCAGAAAGAATGCAATAACTTTAAAAACTTTTTGATATGCTGAAGTCACTTCATAACAAATACCCGTTTTTTCTCCATATGCTGGCAGTTCTGTTGTTATTAGTAATAACCAGAACACTCGATTCGTTTGCATGGGCGCCAGCTGGCCCCAACATAATAAAAAGAATTTTATTCGATCATCTGTTTCAATTTATAACTTTCCTGCCTTTTATTTTTTTATTAATTGTCTCATACACATGGGCAATCAGAAGGAAGTACACAATGTTAATTTATTTATTCATTTTGTTTTATGCTTTTTTGGGGCCTGTAGTATTCCTGTTTTTAAACACAACGATTGATAATCTTCTCTGGAGTGGTTATGTTCTTCCCTTTTCACTTGATTTGATTAAGAAATTTTCACCAGGGGTCAGCCTTGTTATTTTATTTTTAAGTGCTGCATATTTCCTCACTCACTTTATGCTTCAGACAGGTAAACAAAAAGAAACAACCCATAAGGCCGAGACATTGGCCAGGGACGTTCAGCTTAAAATGCTGCGCTACCAGATTAATCCCCATTTTTTATTTAATGTCCTGAATTCTATTTACACTTTAATTGATGAGAATACTGAAAAGGCGAAGAAACTTGTAATAGATATGTCGGAATACTACAGGTATACCCTTAACAAACAACAAATGACAGTTTCTATCGAAAAAGAGGTTGAATCGGTTTTGAAATATCTTGAAATTCAGAAAACAAGATTCGAAGAGGAATTTGAATATGAGATCTCAGTTGATGAAACATCAAAACCCGTTTTAATTCCTTCATTTATTATTCACCTGCTGATTGAGAATGCAGTAAAGTACGGTACAAAGACAATGAAACAAAAACTGATTATCCGGCTTTCAACTGTTCTGGCAGACAAAAAGCTTATAATCAGTGTTGCAAATACTGGTAAATTAGTAAATCCGGCTATATCATCCGAAAAAAACAATAACGGAACAAGCAATGGTATTGATAACTTAAAAAACAGGTTGGGATTATACTATAATGATAATTATTCGTTTTCGCTAAAAGAAGATGAGGGATGGGTTATTGCTGCAATTGAAATTGAAAATATTAATGAAATATGACAACCCTGAAAGCAATCATAGTGGATGATGAAAGGCTGGCGAGGTTAAATCTGAAAAAGTTGCTCCTGCCTCACCCTGAAATAAAAATCGTTGGAGAAGCCGGTTCGTGTGAATCTGCAGTAGATTTGATTAACCTTAATAATCCTCAGCTGATTTTTCTCGACATACAGTTAGGCGGAGAAACAGGTTTTGATTTATGTGAAGTTATTAACAATTCAATAAAGGTAATTTTTGTAACCGCTTATGATGAGTATGCCATCAGGGCTTTTGAAGTAAATGCAATTGATTACCTGTTGAAACCGGTAAACCCCGACAGACTGAATACTGCGATTGAGAAGGTTATAAAAAGGGAAAAGGCACAGGAGAGTGAAACAAAGAGCTATGAATACTCCGACAGTATTTATGTCAGGTTGAATAACTATACTTCAAAGTTTATAAAAGTAAGCTCAATATCATTCATAGAGCCTGTGGGCAATTATTCCAAAATCGTTACAATTGAAGGAAGACATTGTCTCGTTTTAAAAACTCTGAAGCAATGGCAGGAGGAGCTTCCTGATAATAATTTTGTAAGGATCCACCGTTCGAGTATAATTAATATGGAGCATGTCGACCGCATTGAAAAGAAATCAAATACCCAACACAGAGCTTATCTGAAGAACATACCTGAACCACTTGAAGTCAGCCGCAGGTATGCCCAAAAGCTAAAAGCCTTTAGCTAGAATACTTGCGTTTTTTCCTCATCTAATCCACTTATCACATTATCTGACCGCTAATCATATTTCCCTTTGATTGAGCTTGATGCATCAGTTACTTTGATGCTATAAATACAAGCATATAATATGAAAACAACAAAAAGTATATTTATTCTGATCCTTTTAACGAGCTCCGGAATTTGTGTTCCACAAACAGTTTTGAAGCCAGTCGAAGGGATTGCACAACAGAATTATACTATCAGCGGATACGTCAGAAGCTCAGAAACGGGCGAAGCGCTGATTGGGGCTACAGTGCAGGTAAAGGAGTTGTACAAAGGGGCCATGGCAAACGCTTATGGTTTCTACTCTCTTACCTTACCCGGAGGAAAACATACAGTCGAGTATTCATTCCTGGGGAACATTAGTGAAACTGAAAATATTGAATTAACCAGTAATCTCAGCAAGAACGTTGAGTTGCAGCAGGCATCTGTGGAAATAGGTGAGGTTGTTATCGTAAGCGAGGCCTCCAATAAGAACATAAAGGTTCCGGAAATGAGTGTTATAAGAATATCTCCAAAAGATGTGGTTTCTGTTCCTGTGATATTTGGTGAGCAGGATATTTTAAAAACCCTTTCACTTATGCCTGGAGTAAAATCTGCCGGCGAAGGGAATAGCGGCTTTTATGTAAGGGGAGGAAGTGCCGATCAAAACCTGATAATTCTCGATGAAGCCCCGGTTTATAGTTCTGCACATTTACTTGGCTTTTTCTCAGTATTCAATTCAGATGCTGTTAAAGACATTGAGTTTTATAAAGGCAATGCTCCCGCAGAATATGGTGGCCGTCTGTCGTCGGTACTTGATATTCAAATGAAGGAAGGAAATTCGAAAACGCTTGCTGCTTCCGGGGGCATAGGTTTAATCGCCTCCCGGCTCACTATAGAAGCTCCGATAGTTAAGGATAAGGGCTCATTCATTATTTCAGGCAGAAGAACCTATGCAGATGTATTTTTGCCTTTATGGAAGGATTATGCAGCAAAAAACGCAAAACTATTTTTCTACGATTTCAATGCAAAAGCGAATTATAAGATAAATGATAAAAACAGGATCTTTCTTTCAGGGTATTTTGGAAGAGATGTTTTTGAAATTTCAGATTTGGTGGGCTTTAACTGGGGAAATAAAACTGCAACTTTAAGATGGAATCATATATTCGGCAGCAAGCTTTTTCTGAACAGTTCTCTCATTTTCAGCGATTATGATTATGGTATCGGTTATAATGTCGGTGAAGTAGTGGAGGTTACTTCAGGGATCAGAGATCTCAACTTAAAAGAAGATTTTCAGTACTTTATCAACACGAAAAACACCCTTAAATTTGGATTTAATTCAATATACCATACATTTCGGCCTGGTGAGCTGAACTCAGGGAACGAAGGTATTACCCACTCAAAGATCATTGGCAAGAAACACAGTGTCGAAAGTGCTGTTTATGTTTCACATAAGCTTGATATATCAGACAGGTTAATTTTAAACTATGGACTTCGATATTCAAATTGTACTGTTATTGGTCCGGATACTGTCTTTTCCTATGATGAAAATGATAGGGTAATCAGCTCAATATCATATAAGAAGGGGGAGGTAATCCGTAATTATGGCACTCTTGAACCGAGAATGACCTTAAACTTTATCGTTAATGAAAAAATGTCTGTTAAAACGTCCTATGCAAGAAATGCTCAGTATTTGCATCTTCTGTCAAATTCAACTGTCGCTTTACCCACCGATGTATGGATCTCAAGCAGTAAAATTGTGAAACCACAAATTGCCGACCAGATTGCTTTTGGATTTTTCAGAAATTTCAAAGACAATATGTTTGAAGCTTCAGTAGAAGTATATTATAAGAACTTCCAAAATCAGATCGACTATCAAAACGGGGCAAGTATTATGCTTAACGAACATGTTGAATCACAGCTTGTTTTCGGAAAGGGAAGGGCTTATGGAACAGAATTTTTTATCAAAAAGAAGAGAGGGGACTTAACTGGCTGGTTAGGATATACACTTTCAAGAACTGAACGTTCGATTAATGAAATTGATAATGGCGTATGGTATCCTGTAAAGCACGACAGAACACACGATGTGTCAGTTGTTTTAATGTATGATTTTAATGATAGAGTGAAGGTGTCTGCGAATTGGGTATTCAATACCGGAAATGCGGTTACTTTTCCTGACGGGAAATATGTAATTGATGGTGTTACAGTTCCGGCGTATACAAACAGAAATGGCTATCGTATGCCTGATTACCATCGCCTTGACCTGGGGGTAACTCTTACAAACAGAAAGCGGGGGAAATTTGAATCGAGCTGGAACTTCTCGGTCTACAATTCTTATGCCCGTAAAAACGCCTACTCAATTAGTTTCAGAGAAAATGAAAATGATCCTTCAAAAACGGAGGCAGTTCAACAATCTCTGTTTCAGATAGTCCCTTCAATAACTTATAATTTTAATTTCTAAAACGATGAAACCAATACTTTTTTCATTAAGCTTAATAATACTACTGACATCATGTGAAAGTATTATTGATATAGATTTGGACTATATGAAGCCTAAACTTGTAATTGAAGGTGTAATTGGCGATTTTGATAGTGAGTGCATTGTTAAGTTGTCGAAAACGACTGATTATTTTAATAATAAGGCAAATCCGGCGGTCTCAGATGCTGTTATTACCCTGAAAGATAACACAGGAGCAATAGTAAAATTCAATGAAAGTGAACCTGGTAAATATTTGGGAAAAAGTGTCCTGACCAAATCGGCTGTAACTTATACTTTGAACATCCTTTCAGAAGGAGTTGAGTATGTGGCAGAAGCAACAGTACCGCAGAAAGTTAAAATTGATTCATTAACCTGTAACTATAATCCTGAAAGCATCTTTTATGAGGTAGGCTTTGTTGTTAGCTGTCATTTTTCCGATCCTGCGGAGTCAAACAATTTTTATCGCTTAAAAACATACAACATCAACGATAAATCAAAAGCCAGATATAGCAAAGAAGTAAGTAGTGATGACTTTTTTGAAGGCAATAAAGTTGATTGGCGTTGGAGCAACGATGTATATCAACAGAATGATACAGTTGTAGTTGAACTTTATTCACTTGATGAGCCGACATATGATTATTATAAAACATTATTTCCTATTTCAGGTGGCGCAGAGATGATGTCATATACAACCCCGGCCAATCCCAACACAAATATAAGTAATGGAGCACTCGGCTATTTTGGTGCATATTCGATCAGTAGAGATACACTTATAATTTTACCATCGAACTAAAAGGATATGATCCATCTGTAATTGCTCACGGGAAATAGAACAGGTCTAAACAAGCTAGTATAAATATTTTACACTTTGTTGTCAATAATATTTACACAATGAGATTCAGTTGTTATTTAAATAGCAGTATATAAGGCACATAATAGTTTGGTATGCAGCTTGCACATGATGTTCATCAATAATATCGAGATGACAAATTTAAAAGCTGTAATAGTAGATGAAGAAAGACTCGCAAGGGTTAATCTCAGAAGATTGCTGGCCCCTTTTTCCGAAATAGAAATAGCAGGAGAAGCCGATTCCTGTGAAAGTGCTCTTGAACTGATCAACCGTCATAAACCTCAATTGATTCTTCTTGATTTTCAGTTGCGCGGAGAGACGGGTTTTGATTTGCTTGAATTAATAGATAAGGCTATAAATATAATATTTGTAACAGCATTTGATGAAAAAGCTATTTGCGGTTTAAAAGTGACCGATGCAGACTATCTTTCCAAACCAGTAAACCCGGAACGTTTAAGAGAAGCAATTGAAAGAGTAAAAACAAGTAATATATTCTTTGAAATAAAGAGAGCATGATCTTAAAATATATACATTTCACTATACGGAATTTCAGAAATCAGAAACTCTTTACTTTTGTAAACCTTGCCGGCCTTACAATAGGAATAGTTGCAGCAAGCCTCATATTGATTTATATAAGCTATGAACTTAGTTTTGACCGTTTTCATAAGAATTCCGGTCAGATATTCAGAGTCTATGGCACATTTAATTTTGGAGGAAAAGATGAGGCATGGGTCCAGACTCCGAATCCACTCGGGCCATTTCTTCAGAATAAATTTCCTGAGATAGAAAAGACCGTAAGGATAACCCGTTTATCCAAAGGACTTGTTTCCGCCGGCGATAAATCATTTTTTGAAGACAGAATAGTGTTAGCTGATTCCACAGTATTTGACGTATTTACCTTCCCTCTTCTAATCGGAAATCCAAAGACAGTACTTTCACAACCAAACGGGGTGGTATTAACAGAGTCAGCAGCTGAAAAATATTTCGGAGAATCAGATCCGGTAGGAAGAACAATTCGTTTCAACCGTACAATAGATTTTACCGTGACAGGTATTATGAAAGATATCCCGGGAAATACTCATCTTCAGTTCGATATGATGATTTCGATGTCAACAGCAAATACCCTCTTCAGAAAAGATTATCTGGAAGACCACATGAGTACTGTTACAAATCTTTACCTTTTGACAAATCAGTCTGTCAAAGCCGACAGTTTGGAAAAATACGTCAGCCAGTCAACTAAGGAATACGATGGGGGAGCCGATTTCGGTGATAATAAGCAGTATCACGTACAAGAACTGACATCGATACATCTTCACTCAAATATGGGCGGAGAATTTGCTCCTAACAGTGATATTAAAAGTATTTACATATTGAGCACTATTGCTTTTCTTATACTCACTATTGCCTGTATCAACTATATTAATCTGTCATTTTCAATTAACAACCGGCGTACTAAAGAATTGGCTATCCGCAGGATAATGGGAGCAAGAAGAGCACAACTCATTTTATTATATCTTTCAGATGCATCGATTCTTGTTGGCATTTCAATTATCACTGCTGCAATTACTGTCAGTGACTATCTGCCCTGGTTCTCACGGCTTGTAGGCTCTGATCTGTCAAAGAATTTTCCTGTCAAAAGCCTTTTTCCGGCATATGTTATACTCTTCCTCCTGATGACCTCTATAACCGGTCTGGCCTCAGGCTGGATATCTTCACGGGTTAGTCCGATGGACACTTTTAAAAAGCCATTTGCAAAGATAAAAAAACACATCGGGATACAGGGACTGCTTGTTCTTTTCCAGTTTGGGATAGCAATTATTCTTATTGCTTCCTCTCTTTTTGTTTACAGGCAGATGGAATTCATTCAGAATATGAATCTTGGCTTTTCAAAAGATCAGTTGATGATCATCCCTGTCAACGACAATACTATGCGCTCCAGGATCATTTCATTCAAAAATGAACTCATACGGAACCCAAATATACTTTCAGCAGGAGTAAGCTCCGATCTGCCGGGAGAAATGAAATGGGTCGCTTCAATCGATTTTGATGGGAATGATAAAGGGGCCGTGCCGATGGGTTATCTTGCGATTGATAAGGATTTTTTCAAAACATACGGAGTTCATCTAAAGGCAGGATATCTGCCGGGAGATACCACCTGTCCATACTCAGGTACACATTATCTTTTAAACGAGTCTGCTGTAAAGAAACTGGGATGGAACGACCCCATTGGGAAAAAGTTTTCATCGTATAACGGTAAAGACGGATTTGTTACTGGTATTATCAGCGATTTCAACTTTAAGTCGTTAAAGGAAAAAGTTGAACCGCTCTTTCTTTTTGAACGGGAAAACGATCCAAAATTCATTTCAGTCAAATTAAGTTCAAATCAAATTTCTGCCTCAGTGGATTTTGCAAAGAATCTGTGGAATAAAATTGTTCCCGATAGCCCTTTTGAGTACTTTTTCTATGATGATTACTATAATCAGCTTTATAAAAAGGAGAGCCTGTTTGGAAAGGTCATTTTTATTTTCTCAGCAATTGCAATATTTATTGCCTGTATGGGGCTGTTCGGGCTGGCAGCTTTCTTCTCTGAATTACGGACAAAAGAGATTGGAATAAGGAAAGTTAATGGTGCCACTATTACCGAAATAATGGCAATGTTAAACAAAACTTTCATAAAATGGGTATTCATTTCCTTTTTAGCAGCAATTCCCTTTGCATGGTACGCAATGCACAGATGGTTGCAGGCTTTTGCATATAAAACAGATCTGAGCTGGTGGGTATTTGCCCTGACCGGAATAATCGTTTTAGCAATAACTTTATTAACTGTGAGCTTGCAAAGTTGGAGGGCAGCAACAAGGAACCCCATGGATGCTCTGAGGTATGAATAGATATTATTACTAATTTATATTGAGCCCTGATTTTAAAAGATAACCAAAACTCTGGCAGATGAACTGGAAATACCTGATAAATGTTTGGCGCAGTATTAAAAGGAATGAGCTTTCATCCTTTATTAATATCGCAGGTCTTGCAACCGGAGTTGCCACTTTTATGCTAACAGGCATATATGTATATAACGAACTTAGTTATGATAGATTTCATAATAACCGTGAGAGCATTTATGAAATTAATATTGGTGATCAATTTAATATCTGTGCTCCGATTGCCGGATGGCTAGAGAATAACTATCCCGAAATTGAAAACATTGTCAGATTGGATAAAGAGTTTGGCGGAGGAGCAGCAGCTATCCTTAAGTATTCGCATGGTAACCAACAAAAAAGCATTGATGTTACTGATATTATTTACGCTGACAGTTCATTTTTTAATATTTTTAGTTTTAAGGTTTTTTTGGGTGATAAAAATAAAGCGCTGACAGATCCTAATACCATTGTGCTTACAAGGAGCGTTGCTGAAAAGCTTTTTGGAACTGAAAACCCGATAGGGAAAAACATTAAATTCTATAGTAAAACCAGAGCTATAACTCTTGATCTGATAATCACCGCCATTATAGAAGACGCTCCTGCTAATTCCACCATAACATACAATGGAATCATTTCTTTTGCGACAAGATATTCGTATTATCCGAAATTGGCAGAAGATTGGGGGAACTGGGGATATCAAACATACATTAAGTTGAATAATAATACAAAAATCAATGATTTCAAATTAAAAGTAATTCCTTCATGGCTCGAAGTAGCAAAAGATAAACAACTTATTACAGAAGGCTTTGATGATGGTGAAATAGGAAATTACCTGAAATTTGTTCCATTAAAAGATGTCCCGTTTTTCGGGAACAGTAAACGTCAGTTTATCTTTTTAATACTTGTAATTGGTGTTATTGTTATCATTATAGCAATGGTCAATTTTATTAATCTCTCCATAGCTAAATCATCAAACAGATCAATGGAAATCGGAATAAAGAAGGTTTATGGCTCAGGAAGAAAAGGAATAATATTTCAATTGCTTTTCGAGTCAGTTTCAATATCCTTTCTTGCAACCTTTCTTGCTCTCTTCATTGTTTCAATGATAAGCCCTGTTTTTGTAAAAATAACCGGCTGGAATGTATCATTCGGACAGGAAAACTATTTTTATATCGCTGCAATTCTAATATCCGGATCTTTAATCATAGGATTGACTGCAGGGCTATATCCTGCTTTAATGCTTTCATCATTTAGCCCTGTAAGAACATTCAAAAACGAAACCTCATTTGGCAGTAGAGGGAAAAAATTCAAAATATTTTTGGTGGTATTTCAATTTGCAATTTCGATTTCGCTTATAATATGTACGATTGTTATTACAAAACAAGTCAGATACTTAAGAACTAAAGATGTTGGTTTTGACAAAGAAAATCTTATCTATTGTTCCCGATCAAAAGTATCAAAGCAATATGAATCGTTTAAACAAAAGGTATTACAAAATCCCAATATTCATTATATAGCCTCTTCGAACACACCTCTGGCCCAGAACTTTCCAATGACAAACAGCTGTGTTATTAATGATAGGGAAAGGGCCTTTTATACAATGACTGTTGACCAGGATTTTGTACAAACTTTGGGATTGAAAATAATTGAAGGCCGGGATTTTTCACACGATATCAGCACCGATGAATATGGGGCAATGATAATAAATGAAACGGCTGTAAGAGAATTTGAATTAACTCAGCCTGTCGGAACTGAACTGGAGATGTTTGGATACAAAGTTATTATCATTGGGGTAATGAAAGACTTTCAGGCATCCACATTTCGCCAGAAGATCCCTCCTTCTGCATTATGGGTTGCACCATGGAACGGAACCATAAATTTCAGGATAGATGGGAAAAATAAGGATAAAACTATTGAGTATATAAAAAATACATGGGCTGAATTCTCGCCTGATATACCCTTTGAACACCATTTTCTTGATGATGAATATGACGCTTTATATAAATCAGAAGAAAAATTCAATCTGCTAATCGCATACTTCTCGATTCTGGCAATTTTTATTGCCTGTCTTGGATTGTTCGGATTAGTTTCATTTTCAATTGACCAGCGGATCAAAGAAATCGGAATAAGAAAAGTTAATGGAGCAAGAGCAATTGAGTTAGTAGTATTATTAAACAAAAGTTTTATTATCCCGGTATTAGTTGCTTTTATAATTGCCTGTCCGATTGCATTATATGCAATGAAAAAATGGTTGCAAAACTATTCATACAGAACTGAGATAGAAGGCTGGATTTTCCTGCTGGCAGGCTTAATAGCATTAGTTATAGTTATTTGCACAGTAAGCTTGCAGAGTTGGAAGGCTGCAACACGGAACCCGGTGGATGCTTTACGCAATGATTAACCAGTAAGATTATGAGTCAAATCAGAGGATTAATTAGTTACCTGTCGAGATACCGGCTAACCTCATTTATAAGTATACTGGGATTATCAATCGGGTTAGCTCTGACTGTATACCTGACATTGTTCATAAAATATGAACTTAGCTATGACAGGTTTCATGTTAAGCATGATCGTATCTATCGTTTATTGGGAAAAGTGAAGGAACCGGGTCAGGAACCTGAGATTCTGGCAATTTGCAATGGTCGGTTCGCCGAGAAAGCCAATAATATTCCTGAAATTGAATCATACTTACGGGTTCTCAGGATGAGAGACGTTAATATGGAGTTTGAAAATGTCCGTATTACCCATAATAATCTTTTCTACGCCGATTCAACATTTTTCAACCTCTTCTCATTTAAAGTTCTGAGAGGGAATCCGGTCGAAACATTATTGAATCCCAACGGCCTTATTATATGCAAGTCTCTTGCCCTTAAAGCCTATAATAGCATAGATATAATTGGAAAACCGGTAAAAGTGGATGGGAGAGATATTACAATAGGCTGCGTACTTGATGATATCCCTTCCAATTCACATCTGCAGTTTAATCTGCTTTGCGGTCCTGATAATAAAACATTTAAAGCCTATGTAAATAACTCAGGAAATGAGTTTTTTACATATATTCTCCTGAAGGAAGGGATGGACGGGAAAGCAACCCTCGACAAAGTATGTAAAGCATATACCACATTCAACGACGAATATTGGAAGGGAATTGACAGGAAAACAGAGGGGGCTGTGCAAGCTCTTACAGATATTGAGTTGTATTCAGATAATTTCGTCTTTGATGTTCCGCATGGAAATATTCGAAATATGTATCTGGCAACAGCTCTGGTTCTATTCATACTAATAGTCGCAATAATCAATGTTGTTAACTTATTCACAGTCAACGCTGAAACACATTTTATGGGAGTTGGTGTGAGGAAAGCCTTCGGCGCATCACGTCGCGACATAATAAAGAAATATATAATAGAGGCTGAGCTTATTACTATGCTTTCGTTAATTCTGGCTCTGTTTATTGTAGATTCGTTTTGGCCTTCATTTTTGAGCCTGATTGGTAAAAATATAAATGTGTCAGAGCTGTTTAACATTGAGCTTTGTGCAGGACTAATTTTACTATGTGTTATCATAGGTTTGGCCTCTGGTATTTATCCTGCTCTTTATTTATCGCGCATTTCATCGGACAGGATGATTAAAGGGCCTTCATCAGAAGGGGGGAGAATAAGTCTGCTTACAAAAGGAATGGTATTATCTCAATTCTTTATCGTTAGTTTCCTGATTACATGCCTGTTTATTTTTTACAGGCAGATGATTTTTATGAAAAACAAGGACCTTGGCTTTAATACAGAATATATTGTTGCTATTGACGGACTGAACAGAAAGTCAATGAACAATTATCCCGGCATTAAGGAAAAACTTCTTCAAAACACTGGAATACTGAATGTCAGCATGGCCCAGGGGATATCAGATAGAGAAATGAGTGGTCAGTATTTGCGAAAGGTTGGAGATAAACAGGAAGATTATTTTGTAACTAATCACACCCGTACAACTGAAGATTTTATACGATTGTTTGGTATCCAAATTATTGAAGGCCGGGATTTTGATAAGTCATTTTCAACTGATAGGAAGAACTTTATTATTAATGAGACTGCCGGTAAAATGTTAGGATTTACCGGAAGTGCCATAGGACAGAGGATAATTATGAATGATACCGGTACGGTTATCGGTGTTGTGAAAGACTTCAATTTTTCATCGTTACATAATGCAATCCCACCTCTGGTAATAACTTCCAATACCTCCTGGGGTAAGATTTATGTAGAACTTAAGCCTTCGTTCATCAATGGTGGACTTGATCTGATCCTGCAGTCAATAAAACAAATCGATCCTCTTTACAGTCTTGATTACATGTTTATTGACGACACTATTGGACAGAGGTATGTACAGGAGGAAAGAATCAGTAAAATGCTATTAGCGGCAGTTTTGATTTCAATACTTCTTGCATTAATGGGACTCATAGCACTGACCTATTTTACTATTATTAGACGAATAAAAGAGGTAGGAATACGCAAGGTAAATGGAGCCAGTATATTTGAGATTTTGATACTTCTGAACAGGGAATTTGTAAAATGGGTTGTAGCCTCCTTGATTTTTGCACTGCCAGTCGCCTGGATTGTGATGCATAAGTGGCTGGAAGGTTTTGCATTTAAAACAGATTTGAGCTGGTGGATTTTTGCTTTGTCAGGGTTTTCAATATTGATTACTGCATTAATAACAGTAACCACAATATGCTGGCGGGCAGCAACCAGAAACCCGGTCGAAGCATTGAGATATGAATAAAATATATTCAGAATCTGCCTGTTTTACCACTTATCCTTTTTTAAAACCGTTAATCATATTTCCCTTTGATTGAGCTAAATATGTTGTTTTCTTTGTATTAATATTCACTATTAGAAATCTATTATGAAAGCAATTGTTCACACAAAATACGGACCACCGGAGGAACTTCAGCTTCTGGAGGTAGAAAAACCGGTTCCCGGTAACAATGAAGTATTGATAAAAATCCATGCAACGACTGTAACAACTACAGACTGTAATGCCCGTAACTTAACATTTGTGCCAAAATCGTTTATGTTTTTCGCACGAATGGTGTTTGGTTTCAAAAAGCCCAGAATAAATATACTTGGGATTGATTTGGCTGGAGAAATTGAAGCCGTGGGCAAAGATGTAAAACTTTTTAAGGTTGGAGACCATGTTTTTGGATCACCAGGAACCAAATTTGGTGGTCATGCAGAGTATTGTCTGTGTTCCTGAAAACGGAGCACTGGCTATAAAACCAGCTGATTTGAGTTGGGAGCAAGCTGCCGCCATTTCTTTAGCCGGAAATACTGCATTGTTTTTTATCAGAGATTTGGCAAAGATCCAGCCAGGACAGACAATACTTATCCATGGCGCTTCCGGAGCGATAGGTACTTATGCAGTCCAGCTTGCTAAGTATTATGGAGCAGTTGTTACAGGTGTCTGTAGTGGCGCGAATGCAGCTTTGGTGAAATCTTTAGGAGCAGATAAGGTAATAGATTATACTAAAGAGGATTTTACAAAAAGTGATGAGAGATATGATTTTGTTTTCGGGGTTGTAGGCAAGACTACTTTCTCACAATGCAAGGGGTTATTAAAACCCGATGGAATCTATCTTGAAAACATGATGGAAGTCAAGGATTTCCTGAAAGTTCTGTGGACTTCAATAACAGGGGGTAAGAAAATCAAGGGAGGTGTATCTACTGAACGTGCTGATAATCTGAATTTTTTTGTTGAACTCATTGAATCAGGAAAGTTAATACCGGTTATTGACAAAGTCTATCCATTGGAAAGGACTGCTGAGGCTTTTCAGTATGTCGAACAAGGTCATAAAAAAGGAAATGTCGTGATAACAATAAAATAATTAAACATATGTCTGACAACAATGATATAGCTGTTCAGATTGAGACGTCAATTGAGCACAAAACTTTAAAAATGGATGGTTATGAAATTCATTATTTTGTATCCGGAAATGAGAATAATGATCTGATTGTCTTCTTACATCCTGCATTTTCTGACCATAGAGCATTTGATCAGCAAATTGATTACTTCTCAAAAGATTATAAAGTTATTACAATTGATTTAATAGGACACGGATTATCAAAAGCAAATAAATCAAATGATAAAATTGATGCATCTTCCGCACACATTAATAAGATTCTTGAATCAGAAGGACATGATAGAGTAGATCTTGTGGGTGTTTCAATGGGTTCACTTGTTGCACAATATTTCGCACTTCAATACCCTGATAAAGTAAAATCATTAACAGCACTGGGAGGGTATGACATAAACAGGAAAAACAAGGAAGTTGAGAAAGCACAAATGGCTTCAAATCTGGGTTTGATATTCAGAGCGTTTTTTTCAATGAAATCATTTAGAAAGAAAGTTTCTGAAATTACATGCATAACAGAAAAAGGACGAGCATTATTTTACGAATCCTCCGGTTCTTATGAGAGAAAATCATTTTTGGTTATGCAAGGACTTCAAAATGTGATTAAAGACAGGAAAAACATCATACCAAAATATCCAACTTTTATATTAACAGCTGAATTTGATATAGAATTAGCTAAGAAACAGGCAAAAGAGTGGCATGAAAATCTGCCCAATAGTGAATATTTTATGATGAAAGATGCAGGACATTGTGCGAATATGGATGACCCGTTAGAGTTTAACAGACTGGTAAAGGAGTTTATAAGCAGGAACACAAATAATTCTATTAAATAAAGGAGGAAATTAAAATGAAAATACTAGTAACCGGTGGCACCAACGGAATGGGAAAAGGAGTGGCTAAGATATTGGCAGGAATAGATAATCAGATTCATGAAGTTATAATACTGTGCAGATCCAAAGAACTTGGTGAGGCTACAATCAGAGAAATTGAAAGTTCCACAGGGAATAAAAAAACATCAATTATTCTATGTGACCTTACTAAACTTACTGATGTCAGGCTTGCAATCGACGAGATTCAGAGTAAACATAAGTTTCTGGACTGCATATTTATTAATGCCGGTTTAGGTTATGCTGCAAAACGGGTAGAGACTGAAGATGGAATGGATCCACATTTCCAGGTAAATTATTTATCTCAGTTTATGCTGACTTTAAATTTATTGAACCTGCTGGAAAACTCTGAGAATGGCGGAAGAGTAATATTTAATGTAACCCGTGGTGGCAAAATATTCTGGGACGACATCCAGATGAAAAAAAATTGGGGTTTTGAAAACGGGATCCATCAGGCAATGCTTGCCAAAAGAATGTTCCTTGTTAAGTTAAATGATCTGTACAGACGATCGAAAGGATCAAAAGTATCCTTCATTGGCTTCGAAATATCCAAAACAGTGTGGAGCAATCAGCTTAATATTATTCCATTTTCAATGAAAACAATGGCAACTGTAATGAAGTTTTTTGGCACATTTATTTCAATAGAGAAATGCGGGAAGATAATGGCTCCTTTATTCACAGAAAGCCAGGAAGAAAGCTTAAAAAGGTCCGGAAAATTTATTACATGGAAGAAGAATAGTTTTATTGATCTGGATGAAGATAAAATCGTTTTTGATAATGAAATGCAGGAGAGGCTCTGGAAAATAAGCCTTGATTTATGCAGAGATGAAAAAACTACAAAAATTGCAAGCAACCTTCAAAATTAAATTAAAGCAGATCACAAAATGAAAGCAATTGTATGCACAAAATACGGACCACCTGAAGTTCTTCAGATTAGAGAAGTAGAAAAACCAATTCCAAAAGATGATGAGGTGCTTATCAGAATACATGCTACTGCGGTAACGGCAAGTGATACTTTCATCAGGGGATTTAAGATACCCATTCAATTCAGATCCCTATGCGGATAATGATGGGAATAACAAAACCCAGAAAACCGGTAATCGGATTAGTGCTGGCAGGAGAAATTGAATCGGCAGGCAAAAAAATCAGGCGTTTTAAACCTGGTGATCAGGTATATGGGCTTACCGGGTTCGGACTTGGTGCCTATGCTGAGTACAAATGCATGAAAGAAACAGATTCGAAGTATGGGTGCCTGGCCTTAAAACCAGCAAACCTAACCTTTGAAGAAGCAACTGTTGCTGCTTATGGCGGACTTCTTGCATTTCAGTTTATGGAAAAAGGAAATATTCAACGCGGACAAAATATTCTTATCTATGGAGCCTCCGGAACAACAGGAACTATTGCAATTCAATATGCACAGTATCTGGGGGCAAAAATAACTGCTGTTTGCAGCACATCAAATTTGGAATTGGTGAAATCGCTTGGAGCAGATGAAGTAATTGATTACACCAAAGAAGATAGTCTAAGCCCGGGAGCAAAATACGATTTTATTCTTGATGCCGTTGGGAAAAGCAAAACTTCAAAACTGAAAGAAGCCTGTAAAAAAGCTCTTGCTGCTGGAGGCAAATATGTGACAATTGATGATGAGGCATTGCTCCTCGACTCAAACCGTCTGAACAGAATCAAAGAGTTGGCTGAAGCCGGATATCTAAAACCATTTATTGACAGAGTATATAAATTGGAGGAGATTGCAGAAGCCCATCGTTATGTTGAAAAAGGACATAAGAGAGGTGGAGTGGTAGTAGAAATAAACCACTAATCACATAATACGACCGCTAATCATATTTTACTTTGATTGAGCATGTTGCATTGCTTTCTTTGTTGTTATTAATCAATATTAAAATATTATGAAAACAACAAATTTTAAGAAAGCTTTTTATTGCAACATTAATGATTGCAGTCTTCACCGCACCTTCGTTTAGTCAAAACAATGCGAAGGGGAAATCTGTCAGAGACAATGTTCCTGACTACAAATTCTCAGTTAGCACTACGTGGCTGACATTCGCCAATTTTGGTCCGGAAGAAACAAATACCCACCATTACGAGTTTCATTTTGGATATAGACTGACTCCTAAAGACAAAATTGGGATTAAAGTGGCCACCTGGCAATTATTCGCACCTATGGGCATACCAATGTGGGATCCGCTGTTTATGGATGAAAGCGAATTCTACCCGGGAAAACTCAAAGAAGTGGGCCTAGGTGTAACTTATCAGCGAATTCTGTGGAAAGGATTATTTGCAACAGTGGAAATTTATCCCTTAAGGAAAACATATCTGGACGAAAACAAAGAAGAGATAGGTAACGGGTTTAAATTATATACATCTTATCATCTTGGTTACCATATACCCTTGTTTAAAAACAGACTATATATTGAACCTCAGGTTCACTGTAATTATTGGCCAATTGACAGTAAAGGTCCTCAGGGCTTTGAAGAAAAAGAAAGTAAGTGGAACAATTATTTCCTCTTTGAACCCAATTTGTATATCGGGGTCAATTTTTAAAAATTCAATTAAGGATTTCAATTAGAATTTATACTGGTATGAAGACATTAATTATCACATCAATACTCTGTTCGGTGCTAACTTCAGGGATTTTCGCCCAGAAAGTAGATTTTTCAGCCTATTTAGCTTCCAGTGGAGCTGTACACACTTCCACTCCCTCTGTTGTCGATAAAAACGGGAATATATTTGTTGCCGGAGGTACAAGAGAAGGGCTTAAAGGTAACAAACGATGCTTTTCAAAAAAATTATAACGGGCATACTTTAGATGATTGGGCCGGAGGTGATGCATTTTTAATGAAACTATCACCTGACGGGAGAATTAATTTACTCAACATATATTGGCGGTTCAGGTTCAGAGTACTACTGTTTACAAATGGCCCTTGATGACTTTGGCAATGTGTATGTTGGATTTACAACTGATTCAAAGGATTTGCCGGTTTCAAATAATGCCTATCAAAAATCAATTAAAGGTGAAAATGATCATTACATTATTAAGTTCTCAAACGATTGCAAATATATTGCATCTACTTACCTGGGCGGTTCCGGAGGCGATCACTGGACAAGACTTGCAGTCAATAAAAATAACTTGTATTTATTTGGAAAAACTAAGTCGCTTGATTTTCCCACAACGCCAAAAGCTATTCAAAAGGAGTATGATAATTCCGCACCACCTGATAGTACTAACCGTTACATAGTTGGAGATATAACAATTACAGCTTTATCTTTAAATCTTGATAAGGTTTTATATTCTACTTATCTGGGAGGAAATTCTATGGATTTTATTAAATCCTGTTCTTTCGGCTTAGATGGAGAAATTATTCTCGCCGGTCAGACTTTTTCTGAAAATTTCCCTGTAACAAAAAATGCTTATCAAAAATCTAAGGCTGGAAAAGAGGATGGTTTTCTTACAATCCTCAATCAAAAACTCTCTAAGATTAAATATTCAACTTTTATCGGAGGAGATTCAACCGATGTAGGTCAATTATATTTTTGTTGAAGATGCAGATAATATTATTCTCGCCGGTGAAACAAAATCACCCGATTTCCCGATCACTTCCGACGCAATAAGTAAAAAGTATACTGGAGGTAATGCTGATGGTTTTATTACAAGATTTAATCTGAAATCGAATAAGCCGGTATATTCAACTTTCATAGGAGGTTCAAGAACCGATCAGTTAAGATATATCGCAAAAACCGAAAAACAAGAATATGTGTTGGTCGGAACATCGGCATCAAAAGATTTTCCTGTAACAAACGATGCGCTGGACCAGTCAATTGATGCCGGATTGGATTTGGTGGTACTAATACTTGACAAAACTCTGAAGACAATTGAATATTCAACTTTCGGAGGGGGCTCAAAGCAGCGAATTATGGATCCAATCAGTCAACTTTTTAAAAGAGGGTAAGTTGATAATAACATCCATGTGTGTTACTCCTGATTTTCCTGCAACATTTAAATACGTTGAACCGGATAAATCCTGGACCAATTGTATCTGGAAATTTGATCTTAATGTAAATAAGCAAAGATTAAGCTCTATTATGAAAATAATGATAGAAAGTGCAAATTAGAGCTTTGTCCAAAACGCCTTTCAATTTGAGTTACTGCAGTTCTGTTTATTCTAATGTTTAATGTGAGCCAGGCAATTGCTCAGGATACCACTTTGGCTGATTCTCACAACATCAGTGCCAGCAACTACAGTTAAAACAAGAGAATTGTTTGGGGGTAAAATCACAAACAGTGGTTACGGAGGTGTCTATCACTAAAATTCTCCCGCTTCAACGATCAGTTTGCATTCATGACCGGAGGCCGGGGTGCAATTACTATTAACAACCGATACACAATCGGCGGTGGCGGATATGGAATAGCAAACTCAATCAATATACCAGGTTCAGGTGAGGACACCAGCCGGTTATTTAAGATGGGATATGGCGGCATTGAATTAGGCTACATCCTTCTCCCGGGGAAAAAGGTGAATATTGGCACTTCTCTCCTGATTGCCGGAGGGGCTGCATTTTGGCAAAATAAACCCAAAAGTAACAATGAGAAGCTATTCGATGATGACTTCAGTATCTTTCCTGTACTGGAGCCATCATTATACAGCGAAGTCGCTCTTAACAGGATCATGTGGCTTCATGCAGGTATCAGCTATAGGTATGTTCATCATGCTCATCTGGATTACATGACTGATCACAGCATCAGGGGCTTTTCATGTTATATAGGGCTGCTATTCGGTAAATAGAAGTGACATGATTATAGTAAATTTAAGACCAGAAATTAAAATGAAACCATTTTCAAATATATCAATCTTAAAAAAAGGGGGCCGAATTATGTTGATTATACTTTCTTTCTTATTGGTTTGCTTGCTCATTCTTACAGGCATACTTATGGTACTCAGTCCGGGAAAAGCTAAACCATTCCTGGATGAAAATGGTAAACCGCTTGAGGAAAGCATTTCAGAAAAAATTCATGTCAATATTAATGGAGTTGAGCAGGGTATGTTTATTAAAAGTAAGGATTCAACTAATCCGGTTCTGCTTTACCTGCATGGGGGTATGCCGGAATACTTCCTTACACAGAAATACCCAACAGGACTTGAAAACTATTTCACTGTAGTCTGGTGGGAACAGCGCGGCTCAGGGCTCTCTTATTATGCCGATACTCCACCGGAGACAATAACCCTTGAACAGCTAGTGTCGGACACAAAAGAGGTAACAAATTACCTCCGTAAGCGTTTTGGGCAGGAGAAGATTTACCTCATGGGACATTCAGGGGGAACCTTTATTGGCATTCAGGTTGCAGCGAGTGCACCAGAGTTATACCATGCCTACATTGGAGTGGCTCAGATGTCCAATCAGCTCAAGTCTGAAAAGCTGGCCTATGATTATATGCTTAATAAGTTCCGTGAGCTCGGGAACAAAAAAATGGTAAGAAAACTTGAAGCGGCACCAGTAACAATGGCTGACGGCATGCCAGATGCATATCGTGTATTGCGTGACCCGTTGATGCATAGTCTTGGGATTGGCACAACACATGAGATGAAATCTGTAATCACAGGTATTTTTATACCATCTCTTACAAATCGGGAGTACACATTAATTGAAAAGATCAATATGTGGTGTGGCAAATCCCGAAATGGTATTAGCATATCTGATGTCTGATATGACAACCACAGATCTTACCAAACAGGTGGCCGAATTGAAGATTCCCGTCTACTTCTTTGAAGGGATATATGATTACACCTGCTCCTACACGGAGGCAAAATCCTATTTTGAGATACTAAAGGCACCAATAAAAGGATTTTACACCTTTGAGAAATCTGCTCATAGTCCGTTATTTGAGGAACCTGAAAAAATGCAACATATTTTAAAGGAAGATGTCCTGGCAGGGTGAACAACCTTTCTGATAAATAGTTGAAATAATTGAAGGAGGAAAACTAAAAACAATTATTGACAGGCAATATCCACTGGATGAATTAAGGGAAGCACATGCTTATGTTGAAAAATGCCATAAGACGGGAAATGTTGTGATCAGCCCAGGGTAAAAACCACTTATCACATAATCTGACCTTTAATCATTATTTTCTTTGATTGAGTCTGCTGAATTATTTCCTTTGTTATCAATAATTTATAGAAATATTGAATAATGTATTTATTTACCTTTTAACCCGACTCATGAAAAAGCATTCCCTAATACTGATAGTCCTTTGTGGCTTATCTCTTCCGGTAATTCAAAGTTGTAAAGAAAGCATCAGCAAAGATGATTATCTGAGGAAAGTTTTAACTAATCTTGAGCAGATAAAATCCGCAACTTATTTCTCCACTGCCTCAGGTAGCGCGCCAGGAGACACCACAAAATTTGTCTCTTACGATTATTACAGAAAAGAATACACTAATCCGGCCGACACATTCATTGGCTCTACCTTCGCCTGGTTTCAATCTTATGACACTGCAAAAATGTACTTCTTTTATGATGGATTGGCCAAGGCTTATATAGACGATGATATAAAAACCATAGAGATTGACAGCTTTCAGACTAACAGATTTCCCTTCAGGCCAATTGGTCCTGTTTTCTTCAACAATTCCAAATCCATAATCAAATATGCATTGGAAACAAAAGACAGCATTTCAACCCGGCTTATTGACTACGGAGATACCGTTCAGTTTTCTTTGTCAATTTATGGTGATTCTCAGGTTGAGTTCTTTGGCAAACCTGTTTATAATAAGAATCCTTATGGCACAGGGAAAGAGGTTTCCAGATATGACATCTGGATAAGCAAATCAAATAATCTGCCCTACCGGAAAAGGAGAAGTTTATCGCACAACACAAGTTGGGAAACTTGTAGAGATGTGAAAATTAATAATACCTCAATTGAGGATTTTATACCCTCAAACTATTTTCCTCCGGATTATAAAATTGCAGTCTGGGGAAAGGGTGAATCAATAAAAATCGATTTATCAGGAAAAATAGCCCCGGACTGGACTCTAAAAGATTTTGATGGCACTACTGTAGCATTAAAAGATTTAAAAAGCAAAATATTAATTATTGAATTTACCGGAATTGGATGCGGTCCCTGTCATGCATCCCTGCCATTTCAAAAACAATTAATGATTGACTATAAATCCGAAAATTTAGAACTCGTAAGTATTGAAACCTGGAGTAAAAACCTTGAAGGAATAAAAAGGTATTGTATTAATAACAACCTGAATCATAAATATTTAATTTCATCTGTCGAGGTGGTAAAAGCATATCAGGTAAGTGGGGTGCCTGTGTTCCTTATTCTAGACGAAAACAGAGTTATCAGAAAGGTAATTCAGGGTTATGAAAAAGGAACAACGGATAAAGAGATCAGGGATGTAATTGACGACCTGATATGATAGAAAATTTAACCTGAATGAAATTAACTTCATAAATAGCAACTAAAATCTATCAGTATGAAAACAACCTTTCTTTTAACAATGATGATGATTCTGACTATAGATTCATTCTCACAAAAAGAAGACTTTGAAACTATTGTGAAGAATCCGGCGACCAAAGTAAAACACCAAATGGAATCCGGACAATATTGCTGGAGTTATGCAACATGTTCTTTCATCGAATCTGAACTTATCCGATCGGGGAAAGGACTATTTGATCTGTCGGAGGATTATTTCATTTATCAATCCTACATCGATAAGGCATTTAATTACGCATTGCGCAGGGGCATGACTAGTTTCAGACGAGGGGGATTATCGCACGATGTTTTCAGGATCATAAAGGAAAAAGGTATCATGCCTGATCCCTTCTATAAGATTGATTATATCCGAAATAGTCATGAACCGGAAGATGTGTTAGAGGCATATCTTAATACAATTTTAAAAGAAGAATATCTGACAGAAAACTGGATGAAGCACTACAGGGCTTTACTTGATAGCTATTTTTCGGATCGCCCGGACCAATTTAAATATAACGGAGCCATTTTCACTCCTCCTGCCTTTACGAAGTATCTTCAAATAAATGTTGACAATTACATTTCACTGACATCCTTTACTCATCATCCGTTTCATTCAGAATTTGTCCTTGAATTAAGAGACAACTTCGCAGGTGCTCCATCGTTTAATTTGCCATTAAATGAATTTCTGCAAGCCATTGATACTTGCTTATTAAAAGGATTTACGCTTGTTTGGGACGGTTGCCTGGATGGGGATAGATTTTCATATGATAAAGGTCTTGCTATGATCCCAGATTCTGATGGTAAAATCCCGGAATTAAACCCTTAGCATCGACGAAAAAAATATCGATCAGCAAAAAAGGCAAATAGCGTTTGAAAGATTACAAACCACAGACGACCATCTGATGCATATTGTTGGTATTGCAAAAAACAAACAAGGGAAGAAATTCTATATCATTAAAGATTCCGGAGGTGAATATGGGCCCTTCAAAGGATATATATACATGAGCCAGAACTATCTATTAATGAATACCGTTTCTGTTACATTAAATCAAAGTTCCTTACCAGAAAATATCAGACTTGTGATTAGTAAAAACTAACCTGTATATAACATGAACATCATGCCTCCTGAAAAACTATACTTGAGTTACAATAATCAGTAAACTGGATCACGGTGATGAAGTTCAGAAAAGGCAAAAAGTTCCGATCAATTCAATTCATCTCTCAATCCATCTTCTGAATTCAGCCAGCTTGCTGCGACTTACCAATATATCGTCATCATCTGAACAGGCAATTTTCAACTTTAGCCTGCTGCTTGAATATGAAATAATGTCAGCTTATCGCAGTGATATTTACTATATGCTTTCTACTTATCCTGAAAAATTGTTTGGGGTCTGTAAGTTTTTCTATCTGTTCAAGTGAATAGTTAATATCATATGACTTTCCTGTATTATCAAGTAGAAATATAGATTTTTCGAGGCTATAGAATAAATTAATTTTTTCAACCTCTATTGACCTGATATGCATACCTGCATTTACCACAAAACGCGATTTGTAGTTATTGGTCAGCAACTTCATCACCTGATCAACCTTGTATTTTAAAGTTTGGTCATAAGTATTTATGAAATTGTAATTAAATGATGTGAACTTATTTATGGCATTTTTAAGATCATCAAACCCTATTGGTTTCAATAAGTAGTCAATGCTATTCACTTTAAATGCTTTTATCGCATATTCCTCGTAAGCAGTTGTAAAAATTACAGGACATGTAATATTTATATGATTAAAGATCTCAAAACTCAAACCATCGGATAATTGTACATCAAGAAATATTAAATCCGGCAAAGGGCTATTGTCAAACCACAACAGAGCTTCATCGACTGATGAAATGATTTTGATAATGTCAATTTTTAAATCGACCTGGGATATCAGTCTTTGAAGATGTTCTGCTGCGAGTTTTTCATCTTCAATAATCAGTGCCTTATACATGTTTTATACTTAAAACAGGGATTTTAACTATGAATTCCTCATTTGATTTTTCAACCAGAACATCTTTACCGGATAAATATTTGTATCTCGATTTAATATTTTCCAGTCCAATTTTATTAGAAACTATTTCACTCTTTTTAGGTTGCAGGTTGTTTTTTACAACAACATAACCATTTTCTTCCATTATCTCAACCTTTAATGGCTTGTTTACAGATATTGAATTGTGTTTAATTGCATTTTCAAGGAGCATTTGTAAAGCCATAGGGATAATATATTTATCAGTCGCGTCGGACAAATTTACTTTTATCTGAAGAGAGTTTTCATATCTGATCTGATTCATATATGAAACCGATTCGAGCAATTTTTTCTCGGTTGCAAAATCAACTAACTCTTTTTCCCGGCTTTCAAGTACATATCTGAAAACATTTGATAATTCCCGTATAAATGATACAGCTTTTTCCTGGTCCTTATAAACAAGTGAAGATAAGGCGGTCAGGCTATTGAAAAGGAAATGAGGATTTACCTGGTTTTTAAGAGCTTCATATTCGATAGCCAGTTTTTCTCTTTTAAGCTTTTCTTCGTTTACGGCAGCTTGTTTCCAACTTCTGAAAAAATGAATACTATTGATTATAAGAATGCCAGCAATTGTTAAGATGATCAGATATTTCAATCCTTCAGATGTTTTGCTGATTAATATGTTGATCTCCTGCTTCTGTATCACAACAAAAATAAACCAGTTAAAAATGATTAGAATAAGAATTCCTAAAGCCAGTTCGAGAAATACTGATAAGAGGAACCTTAAATTCGGTTTTATTAACCAGGGAATATGCTGCTCGAGCTTCCATTCTATATATTCATAAATCTTCATGCATGGTACACCCAGGGATAATGAATATATCAACAGGAAGGGAATAAACCTGGCTGAAAGAAAACCCTGGGGGTATGAGAAAAGAGCTATAATAATTCCGGAAATAATTGGAATTAACAATTGCCACAGAGAAAATCTGAAAGTTTTATAACCGGTTTTTTCGCTTGCCTCTGACAGCATATTCTTAATATAAAAATTGTTATGTACAGAGCTTTATATTTGTTTAGAAAAATATAAATCTAATCAAATTCTATAATAACTCATGCCACCAGGGCACATAAAATAGTGGCATATAATCATGCCAGCCAAGGAAAAAAGAAAAGAAAGTATGGATAACAGGAGACATCACTATTGCCAAAGGCACATAGTGCAGTAATTCACGTCTCGACATTCGCAATACCAGTGGCGGAAGCACAAATGTAGTCAAAGCAGGAAGTCCGTAAAATATCCACCATGGAACTCCTATTCCATATGTAATTCTTGCAAATGACATTCCGCAAACAACAACAATTAATGCTAATATCAATATTCTAAAAACCGGCCTCTGTGAACGGCCTCGTAAAGTAAAAATAAGTAACCCGATAAACACGACCAATGCAACAAACATATTTACCAGGAAAATATCTAATATCATTTGTATTTATAACCATATTTTTAAGATTTAAGTAAATAAAAGTAATTTTATAGATGTTTTAAATTTTTATATCGAATTTAATGACCGCTATTAAAATCAGAAGAGAGAACAGTCCAATTGCCCCAAATGAAATAAAACTATAAACCGTTAACGGACATCTTTTTTTGATAATCAACTTTTTGAAAAACAGTAATACTAAAAATGGCATTATTATCAAAAATCCATATCCGTAAAATGTGGAAGGTTGATACAAATCGTCCATTGCTCCACGAATTAATCCAAAAAATATATAGTCAGAAACAACTGCACTAACCAGCATAATTATCGAATTAATAATCACTCCGGTTAGAACTTTTTCACCTTTATACCTGATTAAACAATAGTATATTCCAATTCCCCACATCAAAGGCATAATTGTAAACATTAATCCGATCCCAAGATTTGCATTAATACTCCAGGGAAACCACAAGAATAAATTACCTGACCAATATAAGGTGAATGCAACTGTCAGATTAAATAAGAGCCATTTTGTATTTTCTTTCATATTATTGATTCTGGTAAAGTTTAGCTTACCTTCTAGTTTAAAAGCAAATTTCATCCATCAGATATTCACTGCAAAAAGAAAGTTGCCGGATGGTAATAAAATCAGCGATGAAATGCATTTGGGACGGTTGAGTGAAAGGAATAACCACTTATCACATTATCCAACCACTCATCACAATTCCCTTTGATTGAGGCTGCTGCATCCTTTTCTTTGATGTGGTTTTTTTGTATAATCAAATTCCGTGCGAAATTATGAAAATTTTAATATTTGGTACAGGTGTAATAGGCAGCACAACCGGCTGGCAATTACAAAAGAGAAACGACATTACCCATTTTGTCAGAAGTGATAAAATAAACGATTTTAAACTTAACGGGATAGAGATCACCTGTTGTGATTTAAGGAAAAGGAAAAACAGGACATCAACAATCAGATACATGCCTGATTTTATCGATTCATTGAACAGCATCGATAATTATGACGCACTCCTGTTATCTGTAAAATCGAATCAGTTAATCAGTGTCCTGAAGGAATACAATGAGTATTTTAAAAGGATCCCGGTGTTTATTATGCAAAACATCGGACTTAACGACTATGATGAAATAGAAAGTCTGCTTGGGAAGAATGTATCTTTTTTATACCCGTTTATTATGGGTGGCGGCAGGAGTGGCAATAAGATAGAATGTTCTGTTTTCAATAGCTTCATTAACAGCATGGTTATAGGCAATATTGGAAATGCAGAAAAACAGAGTTGAGAAAGATATTTTCCGTGAGCTGAAATTCAGTAACCTGCGACCCTCCTATTCAAAAAACATCGTTGCCTACCTCAAGCTTCACTATGTATGGGCTGCGTGCGCACTTGCATCATATTTTACAGGTAAGAGCTATTCAGACTTCTGTAAAATCAGTGTTATTCAGGACTCATACAGGGCAATGACAGAATGCTTTTCTTATTTCAGGAAAGAGGGAATAAACAGCATGACTGTTTTTCCATATTATCTGTACCACTTTCCTTCATTTTTATTAGCCAGTATATTCAAAAATACTTTATAAAAATGAGGCTATGAAAATAATGGTTGAGGGTCATATAAAATCTTCACCCGACGAAATGGAAGTAATGTACAATACCCTTTATGACTATTGTAAAGACTCGATCGATAGGATGAAGGTGTTTAAAGAATATAAAATTCACGTTGATAAATATTTTAACAGATAATTCTCAATACTTATTATCATACCTTATTTATAATGAATAAAATACTTACTCCCCTTTTATTTTTGATATTCCTTGTAAACCAGGGAAAATCAGAGGTCCCGGCTACCATGGAAGATTTGCTTTCGAATGCGCCTGTCAGGTTTTACAGAGAGAATTCTGAGCAGGTTATTGTAACATTTGTCGGGAATGCCGGATTTTTGATAACCGTCGGTGATAAGAAACTATTGATCGATGCAACTTTCAGAGGATATAAGGACGTTTATGAGCTTCCTCCTGATATTCAGGAAAAGATAGCAAAAGCACAACCTCCCTTTGATGGTATTGATGTGATCCTTGCCACACATGCTCATGGAGACCACTTCAATGCTGATCTTACCAGACAGTGCATGAAGAATAACCCTAATACCATATTTGCATCCACAGAACAGCTTACAGCCACTTTGAAAGATTTTCCGGATAGAGTCATCACTTTCAATCCTTCCAGGGGCAAAACCGATCGTAAAGAGTTAATGGGCATTAGCATCGAGGCAATTTATCTTCCGCATGGTTCATTTGATGCAAATAAAACTGAAATTTTAAACTATGGTTATATTGTTAACCTTAACGGGGTAAAACTGTTTCATACGGGAGATGTTGACACACAACAGTTTAGCTTTGATGAATTCAGAGCTTATCAAATCCCGGAGAAAAATATTGATCTTGCTTTCATCCAGCATTTCTACCTTACTGATAATCCATCGGAGAGAAAATTTGTTAATGAGGGGATCGGGAGCAGATTTATTATCCCAATCCACTACTATTACACCATCCTCCTATTGATACTGCATTTGTAAGAAGTAATTATCCCGATGCCGTGATTTTCAAACAGGAATTGCAGAACTGGGTCATGCCGGCCATGGAACAATCTGCTCACACTAAGCTAAACCAGGTTGAGTTAATGAAAAAGTTTACAGGAAGCTGGAAAAGTGAGTTAGGTAAAGACACACTTCTAATTACTGTTAATACTCCATTTGGAACTGGAATGATAAGCTCAAGTCAAACTACTGTGAAAGGCAAAATACTTGATTCCGTAAAACAACTTTATGGGTACGATAAAAAGATTGACAGGTTTATCATTGCAGAACAAATAAAATCTTCGCCTGTGATTGAAATTTGTAATGCATGGTTCACATCGGAAACCAGTGGTGAGATTGTTATCACCAATCCTGAGAATGTCCCCCTAAGGTTTACATTTGAATTTAGGACTCCTGATTTAATTGTTCAACGTGCAATTTTAAATAACAAAGTGGTTAAGGAAATTACCCTGATAAGGCTAAATAACAATGAAAGAGTATAGAAACTCAATAATATCAGGAGTTGCACTGTTTTTGATATCTTTAATCCTTAACTCCTGTACCGGAATGAAGAACCTTGATCGTCCTATACCTGGTGATGAATGAGACTGGCACCTTTATCACTGTAAAAGATGGAATAAAAATCTTTGTTTATGAGTTTATTCCGGTAAGTGATTTTAAGAATACAATTTATATTATCTCAGGAATAACCGGTATAAATCACAAAAGTGAAAAAGATATAATTGAATTATTAAGCAATAACGAAAACCGTGTAGTAGTTATTCATCCTCGTGGCACAGGATATTCGGAGGGTAAAAGAGGAGACAATTGCTGATCTTTCGGATTTTATCGGTGATTATGTCGGAGATCATTAAAGAGTGACAAATATTACAGTGACATGCTAACACGGAAAATAATCTTATTCGGGCATAGCATGTCGTGCGCAATTGCATTGAAAGTTGCAGGTGAACTGCAGAAAACCGATGGTCTTATTCTGGTGAACCCTCCATACAAATTAAAATCAGCAAAAGGAATGAGTCCCGGATTTGGAGATTATCTCAAATACATTGGCTACTATATTTTTGCACCACATGTGCCTGTAGTAAATATGGCAGGAGATCCGTCAGTAATAGAAAATGAAAGTGACAAGAAAGAATCGGAAGCAAGAAGCAATGATTCCTTACTGGTAAAGTATTTCAGCATGCGATTATGATGTCTGAATCAAAAAAGATTATGGATGCAATGGTTGAAAATGCACGGCAGGCAGATTATCCCTTGCTGCTGTTATATGGTGAAAATGACATGATTGTGGATAAAACAGGATGTGATGAGATTTTTACTGCCTGGAAAAGTCAGAATAAAAAATATGAAATTATATCAGGGGGCTCACATGGAAAATCAACTGTATTTAAAGGTGCAGAAATTATACTTAAATGGATGGAAGGTATATAAAACCATATATTATTAAATCAATAAAATACATTCAGTAATATAATAAAATGAAAATAACAGTACTTGCAGAGAATTCAGTTTGTAAATCAAATTCCCTGAATCTGAAAGCAGAAAATGGATTAAGCCTGTTTATAGAATTTGATGAAAGAAAGATATTATTTGACACCGGGCAATCAGATATATTCATTCATAATGCGATGAAAATGGGTATCGATCTTTCACAGGTTGATTATCTCATTATTTCTCATGGACATTTTGATCATGGAGGTGGACTAAAACACTTTCAGAAAATAAATAAAAAGGCAAAGGTATTTTTGCACATTAATGCAGCAAAAAAGTATTATACAAGGATATTAGGGTTTTTCCCATATTATGTGGGTCTCGATCAAAAAACAATTGCTAAAAACAGCAGGATTTATTTCATTGATGAAGACACACAAATTGAAGATAAAATAATACTTCTTGAAGGATTTACAGAAGTCTTTCCTCAACCCGAATCTAACAAAGCATTATTTGAAAAGACTGAAAACCGGTTTATTGCTGATAAATTTAATCATGAATTAGCGATGCTGTTGATTGAAAATGATGAAATAGTTTTATTTTCCGGATGCTCACATTCAGGTATTGTTAATATACTTGATGAGGTAAAGCTTTATTCCAAAACTATGAAGATTAAGGCAACATTTGGAGGATTTCATATTCGTAATACGATAAGCAAAAAGAATGAAAGTGAGGATTATATTGTGAAACTGGCTGAAGCCCTGGGTGAAACAGATCCTGTATTCTATACTGGCCATTGCACAGGAGAAAACAACTTCATGTATATAAAAAACTGGATGTGCAGGAAGATTCAAACTATGAATACTGGTGAGGTTATTGAATTATAATTGGGCTTAGTTTAGCCGTTGTAATATGTTATTAAAAATATATATTATACGCACAAGAGAAGGATTTACGGAGAAGGATTCATATATAAATCCGTGCATACTGACCACACATCGCCGGTTTTTATGTCAATCGTGAAATACATTAATTGATTATAATTTAGCTCTGCCTACAGGGGGTCTAACTCATCCGTTCTTATAAAGTAGGGATCCCGGCTTTTCGGTTCTAGTTTTACATAAGATTTTTGTTTAATTTTCATCCTGAATAGTCGATGATGTGACAAGCTATTTCAGGACGAGACATAGTAAGACCTCCAATTATCTTTGAGTAGTCAAGAGACATTAAAAAGATTTGTACATTTGCATTAAAGAGTTGAATATGACAACTAAAGATTATATAATATCTGCGATTAAGACTAACCGACAGACCCTTAAGAGGCTGGGAATACGAAATGTTGGTCTTTTTGGATCATATGTCAGGAATGAGCAATCAGTTAAAAGTGATATTGATATCCTGATTGATTTTAATCCCGAGATGGAGAACTTTGATAACTACATGGCTGTGTGCGATATATTTGAAGAGCTCTTTAAAAATGAGAAAGTTGAAATTGTTACAAAAAATGGATTGAGCCCTTATATTGGTCCTAAGATACTTAACGAAGTGGTATATGTCTAAGGAACCGATTGAATATCTGAAACATATTCGTGATGAGAGTTTATACATTCTTTCGGTCACCAGCAAAGGTATTACCAGGGAAGAATTCCTGAATGATGAAACGCTGAAACGGGCTGTTGTCAGGAGCCTGGAGATAATTGGTGAAGCCACCAAAAAGATTCCTGCTGATTTCAAAATAAAATGGAATAATGTTAAATGGAAAGAAATGGCAGGGATGAGAGACAGGTTAATTCACGATTATATGGGAGTTAATTATTCAATAGTCTGGGATGTAATTAAAAATAAGATCCCTGAATTGTATCAGGAGATTGTTATTGTCATTGATAAAGAATAAAGTACTGATATATCAAAAAGGCTCCTAAATTGCATCAGCCAGTGCCCCTGATCACTCTCCGGCGGATATTAATGACCACAGTAAACCGGAGTTAATCAATTGATGTATAGGCATATGTGAAAGTGACACGGAGTCCGGCTGAGAGTGGTCAATACCACCGGCTTTTGCACTATATACAAAAACACAGATTATATCTATGTTTGATTATATTTTTTGCGTTGGAACATCCCAAAAGTATTCTCCAATTCTACCTTAGTATTCCCAAAAAAGTTGTAGAATTTTATTAAGCAAAATTGCATGCTTGTTTTAGAGGGCCTACTTATTAAAATATTTTAAATAATCTCTTTCAACATTAGCAGGTGAAGTAAGTATTGGATTAGTTTTTCCATTGAAAAGAACAATTCGCCACGGTGAATTTTTTACCTGTTCGTCCCATGTATTTAATTCAATTGTATCCCCACTTAATATAAATTTATATATTCTTACAGAATCTGCTACAAAATACTTACTCTCAACAGTGCTAAGCAGAAATGCTTGAGCACTTGTATTATATATCCCTGCATCTTGTTCAAATGTTTCCACTTCCTCTTTGGATAAAGAGCTTTCAATGGAATCTAGTTCTAAAGCTGTTGGACGAACCCAAATCACTACAGTATCAAAGTAACATCTGCTCCTGATTTGTGATGAGTAATTGACATCACTCTTATCCTCTAAGATTGATTTAGCATTAGTAGAATTATTCGATCTGCATGAATAACAAAGTGATATAATGAATGAAATGAATATAAGATGTGTTTTCATTTTGAAAAGATTGATTTATAAATATCTAACATATTTGAGCTATTTTCTGCTTGTCTTAAAGGGATTCTATTCTGAGGAATTGCAATCTGAGGAATTTCTACATGTACACAATTATTTTCAATCCTAGTTACAATCTTAGAGTTCTGTTCTTTAAGCGCATTACTAAAGTTTTCTGCTTGTTTACCAATCGCAGAGACATCAATAGCATTTATTTTTGCATAATTAGGTGAAGAATGGGTTGAAATTAACCCAACACTATTAGCTTCATTCAGCATGGCTGATTTTATAGCTTTTTCATCTCCTCCCAATTCTTTTGCTTTAACATAGGCGCTTATTACTGCATCTCCCTTCTTTCCATAAACTTCATTTATCTGATAACTAGCCCCAGTTTTTTCAGTATTTTTATACATAAGATCTATTTGAATGGAAGCATTCCTAAAAGTGCTTGTAACTGGAATTTCTTTAAACCTGGCACTTTGACCAGCCTTCTGAATAGTGGTTTTTGTATAATTGGTAATATGGGATTGACTGGCACCTCCGTAATATTTGATTGGAGGATCTTGTGGCCACATCCCATCTGGATCGATAAATCTCAATGGGTTATTAAATGTGTAGGTATATGGACTCCATCTTCGGCCCAATTCAGCCGCAGGGTCGATAGAGGTAAATTTGCCTATTTGAGGATCATAAAACCTTGCCCCGTAATCAAACCAGTTCAAAGAACTCCCTGCAAAAACATCATCCTGCAGCTCCTTTCCATTGTAAAGGTATTTATTTTTTCTGTAAGCGGATGAGGTGGTATCGTTTGTTTGGCTCATCACAAGGCCAAAGGGATAGTAGCTTGTTGTTTGCACCACATCAACTGAACCGCCAGGGTTCGTACCCATGAATGTTACCCTGGTGTTTCCAAGATGGTCTTTAAGGTTGTATTCGTATCTGAATTTGCAATCTGGAACGCTGGAATAAGATACCAGATAACAGAGCTGTTACTTACTTTTTATTGTTCTTTCTTTGTTCGTCCAAAGAAAGAACCAAAGAAAGGGCGCCGGAAAATACAACCCCACCCTGTTTTTCGCCAATTGCGCAAAGCCATTTACCGCTCCAAAAAACAGGGCGTGGTTCGCACATTTTCCGGTTTGCCACCGCACGACTGGCACGGTCATAAGTATTGAACCCGAATGTGTGGACCTCATTCGGCCAGCCAGATGTTTTAATGGGAAAACTAGTACCCAAAACACATTCAGCCAGATTAAATTGACCACTAATTACCAGGGTTAACAAACTGAGAACATGATAAATACTGCATCATTAGCAGACAAATGTGGTTTGGGCTTCGAGCTTTCGCACTTTTCGGGTATTCTGAGAAGAATCCCGTATTTGAACTGAGAGAACTCCCTTCAGCATAATTCGCCTGCAACATTCTGTTCAGATCATCATATGAGAAACGATATCCACGTGTTGGCTCATTCTTAATCCCCCATTTGATACCTGAGATATTCCCGTTATATAACCCTTCGCCTGTTGCAAGACCACCCATTCCGGCAGTGGAATTATAGAATAGCTGCATTCCAAACAGGTCGTTGTCATCTCCGAGTGCGGGGTCATTTATCTTTGTAAGCCAACCCCTGATGTTGTAACGGTAGTCTGTCTTTTGCGCAAAACTGCGGGAGCCTGTTGTCTGATTGGAATGAAGGTATTTCGTTATCATCTCCCCGAGCTCATTGTATTCCATGGCATTAATTGTGATCTCAGGCTGGTCGTTTATCTTTTCACGGGTTGCAAGAAGTCTTCCGGCATGATCGTACTCAAACCATTTTTCGATAGTTATCCTCTTAACACAGATATCACCTGGATGAGATAGACCAGGAGAATGTGCTTAAAGATCCGGATATGCTCAAGATATTCAATGATTTCGAGAAGATGGTTTCGGTTGAAAAAGGTCACATGCTCTTTGCTCTCGACGCTCTAATTAAGAAGATAAAGATTAAAAATATTGCAGCACTATAAAACAACAAAACCCGGAAATATACCGGATTTTGATGTTATCTATACGCCACCCAACCGCTTTAACATTTTAACTTCGTTACAAACTAAAGGAAGACGACAGAAGAGGACTTCCATTCCATTGTACTATTTCCCCATATTTCTGTATTCTTCAATTCTTATACTTTTACAAAATCTTTCAAAATCTTTCTCTGTTGCCTCATTAGTATTCATGATTTCAAATAAGGTTGAATATTTATTCAGATAAATCAGTTGTCTGTAGGAATCAATTTTAGTCTTACTTTTAAATATTATTTGAAGTGTTTTTGAATTTCCAATCATTACTGTATCTCTTTTCTCTGTTACTTGGTCATTGTAGAGGGATTTCCAAGAAGAAATAAGATAATCAATTGAATAGTCTGTACTATCTTGCATGCAAATACACCATTGTCTAGTATTTGTACTATCTGCACCTTCATTTTTAACCTTTTCTCCAACACATCTGCAGTTATCAATAATATCCGCTAACACTATATTGTTTGGATACTCGAATGTTAAAATGAATCCGATCTCAATGGTATCATGGTATGTAATCCACTGACTATCGCTGTTTGTATTAGACGACTTCGTTGAACATGACAATAACGTTACAACTAGAATCCCGATTATGTATTTCATTATATTATTGTTAAGTTATTTTTTCGCTTCAATCAAACCTGGCATATGACATACTTTTCTTACCATAAATTGGATATTTGCAACAAAGTGAGAAACTATTATTTAGTAGGCAGAGAATACCATATCATTCCTGAATAATTTGGATTTTGAAAACTATTTAATTGTCCTGGCCCAATATTCGTAGGTCGAAAACTTCCATTAACATTTACTGTTTTTCCTCCAATAATTTGCTTTTGCTCAATTATTGAACCAGAAGAATTATATCGAGTTATGTCAAATGTCTTGGTAGTCATTGTGACAATATGCACTCCATTTGCTCCGACCAGTAAATTGCCTTTTGAGGCAGATTCTTGTGCTGAAGCAACAGATACTTCAGGCGTAACTTTGTTTGCCAAATTACTGGTAATTTCTTTAGCTAAAGAGTTTCCGCTAATAATTCCAATATTATCTACAGACTTACCATCCGCTTTAGAAGCAGATTCATATGTACGTCCAACAAAATTGACAGATTGATTACATTTATTATAATTATTTGTCACATAGTCTTGAGCACCGGCAGTTGCACCTTCAACACTAACTTCATTTTTCCCTCCCTGATTATTATAACCTGTAAATTCAAAATATTCATTCGTTTGATTTTTGCCTGTAAGTTTAAAAACAGCATTAGAACCGTCTTCAACGTGGGTAATTAAATTATCATTCTTGTCTTTAAAATCGGTCATTTCCATTCCATCAGGATCAATAAACCGGATTGGGTTGTTTACAGCATAATTATACGGACTCCACCTTCTGTATTTCTCGGCAAGAGGATCAAATGTCATCCAACGGCCTATTTGAGGATCATAATAACGAGCTTGATAGTCGTACCAATCAAGATTTACGCCGCCTAAAGATTCGTCTTGTAATTCTTTGCCATTGTAAAGGTATTTATTTTTTCTGTAAGCGGATGAGGTGGTATCGTTTGTTTGGCTCATCACGAGTCCAAAGGGATAATAGTTAGTTGTTTGCACAACATCTACTGAACCGCCAGGGTTCGTACCCATAAATGTTACCCTGGTGTTTCCAAGATGGTCTTTAAGGTTGTACTCATAAAGGAACTTACGTTCAGCTCCTGTGCCCTCTGCTAGAATTCTACCTTCGTCGGTAAGGATATAGCTCAGTGTACCTCCTTCATAAACTACATTTCCAACATAATGCGTCAATGTTTCTGTCCCTTCCGCCGGTGTTGTGTGTTTTATAAGCTTTGCTCCGTCCGCTGAATAATGATAGAAGATCCGGTTGTTGCTGCCAAAATCAAGCTCCTGAGGCAGATTTAGTGTGCTGTAATACTTTACAGAAAGGTTCTTTGGCTCCATCAAAGACCATATTGCCATTTTTATCATAGCCATAATCCTGGCTGGTACCAGGATAATCGTCAACCTCGACTGCTTGCAGTTCCTGAATCGGCAATCCTCTGCAACCTGTTTGCTTTCGGGAAATATTTATAGTCGAGATTGTCAACCAGAATATTATTGTGATTTCTCAGCAAACCCAGATATTGCCATTCTTATCGTAACTGCTTATCGATTCTGAGAAGAAACCAGTATTTGAACTGAGAGAACTCCCTTCAGCATAATTCGCTTGTAGCATTCTGTTCAAATCATCATAGGAGAACCGATATCCTCGGATTGACTCATTCTTAATACCCCATTTAATACCTGAGATATTTCCGTTATATAACCCTTCGCCTGTTGCAAGACCACCCATTCCGGCAGTGGAATTATAGAATAGCTGCATTCCAAACAGGTCGTTGTCATCTCCGAGTACCGGGGTCATTTATCTTTGTAAGCCAACCCCTGATGTTGTAACGGTAATCTGTCTTTTGCGCGAAACTGCGGGTGCCTGTTGTCTGATTGGAATGAAGGTATTTCGTTATCATCTCCCCAAGCTCATTGTATTGTCAATGGCACTAACAGTGATCTCAGGCTGGTCATTTATCTTCTCACGGGTTGCAAGCAATCTTCCGGTATGATCGTATTCAAACCATTTTTCGATTGTTATATGCTCCTCTCCGTTATAATGTTCCTGCCTCGACTTGATAACCTGGAAAGTAATATCTTCATACAGATTTGTTACAACATCTGTGCCTCCAAGGTGGTTGTCAGAAACAGTACGGAGGAGATTTCCATAATTGTCATAGTAAAAGCTGCTGTATAGTTTATTCTTCCGAACCGAAGAAGCATCACTTGCATCGGAAAGTACCATCGTCATAGTTCCGGTTACCCGACCCTTATTTCTGGTTGCCAGGTATGCTTTGAATATTGTAATCTCCGGTATTGTACTCTTCTGATTTCAGGTTATTGCGAATTGGATTGCCTGTTATATCAAAAAAACTATAATCATCGTAGTATGTAACTGACAGTATGTTTGTATTAGTTACAGGATATGAAATATTGCTATAACCGCTTGATTGACTGTTAGTCCGGGCCTCATTTAGTGTTGCTGAATTTACTGCAGCTTCAAGCGCGGCGCTGTTGATTTGGAATTAAGTACCCCCGAAATCACAGGACGGTTCAGTTCATCATATTTGGTATAAGACCATTCATTAACCGAAGCCTGGTTACTGTTTTGGGTAAAACGAAGTCTGTCGCGTTTGTCGTAGACCATCCTGATTGTTCCACCTCCGGGAATTTTCTTCTCAATCAAACGATTGCGGCTGTCGTACAGGTAATAATAACACAAATCAGTATCTGCAGGACCAGAGGCTTCCGGGGGTACAACACAACGCAAAAGCCCAAAATCATCATATATATAGAATGTCTGCAACCAATCGCTTCCAAGCTTCGATTCTTTCAGAACGACCTGGCCCAGTTTATCCTTATATTCCCTTGTGGAAGAGCCTCCTTCATCTATGGTTTCTACTACATAGAGTGTGCTGTCTCCGTAAGAGGAAGCGCTGAAAGAATAGTCTCCGCTTACAACCCATCCTGACTTTGTACTGGTATTGGTCAGGTAATTAATAGTCACAGGTTTGGCTTCCCATGCTGTTCCGGGACCTGTCTGCGAAACAACACGATTCAATGGTGAGTTATCATAAACTGTCCGGGTAAAAGCACGGCTATCCTTCTCTTTGCCTGTAAGAGTCTCAGAACTATAATACGCATTTACTGTAGCTTCAGTTACTCCTGTCCGGAAAGCACCACTTCTGTTATCAGGATAGGGCAGTGTCTTTATGGCTTCCCTCCCGAAGCTATCATAAAGAACAGGCTGGATAATATCATTCCCTTTGGGAGATGTACCTACCTGGACCACCTGAGCAGGTCTGCCGAGACCATCAAAGTACTGTATCTCTTCAATGTGTTTAAACCCGGATGCTGGCACAGTGGTATATGGTTCACGGTATGTAATTGTTCTGATGTAATTCATAGCAGAAGTACCCTCAACAGGTGTTTCACCTCCAACTTCGGATTGGATAATCACCTGGTTGTTTTGTGCATTCAGCAGCTCTGATGAAATAAAAACAATAAGTACTGACAAGAGAATAACCCTCTGCAGAGCAAGGACTTTTTCTCTGCAACACCTGATGATGGTTATATATTTCCTGTCAGCCATTGATGCTGGTTTATGCTTTTTTAATCTACTTCTTAATTATCCGTACCGTCTGGTAAACACTTCCTGTATTCGGATCAACAACACTGAAGATGTATGGTCCGGCAGCTATATTGACAATGGAGATCTGCTTAACTTCCCAGGGCAAGTATCGATCAATTTCCTCCTGATAGATTAGCCTTCCGTTTTCATCAGACAGCTCTGCCACAAGACTGACTGTCTGATCTGTTTTCAGGTACCACGAAAATCTGTCGGTTGCCGGATTAGGATAAATAACAAGTTGTTCTTTCGCGAGTCCTGTCCGATCGTATCTGTTTATATAAGTAATCTCGATTGTATCTGAATAACTGCACGAAAGAGAATCAGTTACTTCGAGCCAATAGGGGATAGTCCCGGGTTTCCTGTCTGTTGATTTTGCAACATAGACCTGATCGAATGAATTATCCTGCCAACGGTATTGGGTATATTGCGCAGACACCTTTAGCAGTAGAGAGTCATATACTGTAATTGTTGTGTCTTTCCCCAGCGAGAAGACAGGCAAGGTACTCTGCTTAACAAGAATCGTGTCGGTCTGAAGGCATCCGTTTTTATCGAACATGCTTACCCAGTAAGGTCCTGGCTTATTTGCCGTAATCAGATATTTGCCTGAAATTGAATCGTTCCACAGGACATTTGTAAAAGCACTTTTGACACTCAGTTCAGTTACTGCTCCCGGGCAGAAAACTGGTTGTCCGATAATTTCATCTTTCCCGGGCAGACAATTGTAGAATTTTGCAAGGAAGATATCCTGGTCACCCAAAGATGTCATTGTTTTTCCGCCTTTTTCGAAACTGTTGCGGAATGATCCTGTAAAGTAGAGGTTGCCTGTTTTGTCGATAACGGAACCTTTGCTGAAATTTCTTCCGGTGCCGGAGATATAATCACCCCATATTGCTTTTCCCTCCGGGGAGAATTGAATCACAAGAGCAGAATTCTCCTTTGATACCGGTTCCATAACCAGTGAATCAACTGCCATACCAGCGCCGAGCAAACCGGTAATTATTGCTCCGCCAAGGTTGTCAACATTTACATGATTTGCATAATCATAATACCACGAGCCAAAGTTCCGGCTCCAGCTGAGTTTTCCTTCCGCTGTGTATTTGAGCAGGAAGGCATCTGTATATCCTTTTGAGATCAGAGTTGTATCTGCCACATCCAGTCTTGAGCTGAAACTGCCAGCTACATACAGATTGCCGGATTTATCGTGTTTCAGAGAGGAAACCTGGCAATAGTCCTCGCCTGGCAGGACAGTAACCCACCTGCAATTGAAGTCGCTGTCGAACTTTGCTATAAAGGCATTCGTCTTGACTTTGGCTGGTCCCTTGATAAACTTTATTCCGCCGGCTTCAAATGATTTATTGAATACTCCTGCAATGGTCACATTATTAAGGATATCCAATGACATTGAAGAAGGGGAGTCATCTTCTGTACTTCCAAAAGAATAAAGTTTTTCAACTATTCCTGATTTGCTTAGCCGTCCAAGGAATATATCCTTACTGCCATTGCTTACAACCTTTTGACCACCGGCTTCCAAGTTTACCGGAAAAGACACCTCCGATATAGATCCTGCCCTGATTATCGGAACTTATCAGAAAAAGAGATGCTTCACCTGAAATGGCAATAGTGCTGACCCACTCAAAGTTTCCTTTTACATCCATTGATGTAGCGAAAAGCCGCTGTATTGTACCGGGATTCATTATTTTCCCGAAGTGTGCAGTATCGGATACCACACCTCCGAATACAAGATTATTCACGGGAGTAACCACTAAACAGGTGGCAAGATCCTTTCCCTTCCCCCCTGCGGATACCATATCTTTCAGATCGCCATTTTCATTAAAAACAGCTGCGAATATGTCCTGGTTTCCTGCGGAGCTAATCTCTTTGGTGTTACATTTTAACGAATCATAGTAGCTGCCGACAACATAAAGATTGTTTTTCGAATCACAGGCTATTCCTGCTGAGATATCCCACGAATCGCTTCCAAGCTGCTTTATCCACTGCCAGGGCTTTTGTGTCTGGGCATCAACTGTAAAACTCAAATAACAGGAGCAAAAAGCAACAGAGTGGTCAGTAAAAAACTGGCCAGTTGTGAAGTCTTATATGCTTTAAATGTTCCCATTTCAATAATTACTTTTGCCCATAGTGGTAATCATAGGTTTTGAGGATACGTCCCTCGTTGTCTTTAATCATTTTAAGACGGCCAAAAGAATCGTATTCATAATAAGTGGTTATGCCATTCGGGTCGGTCTGGGAGGTCATGCCAACCGAAGGCTTGTAGGTATATATTGTTACTACATAATTGTTATTCGACGTAATGTTTGATAATTGTCCTTTTAAATAATCGACATCATCCTTCACCTCTAAATAGGAGGAACCGTTTCTAAAGGTCCTCCCGGAAATGTTTGTTTTTATGGAGGATGTGATGTCGTTGTATGCCAATCCTTCAATTTTGACAACCGGATACTGATTCTTATATCCCCAGATATATGATGTGCTTAAGTTATCATCTGAGCTAACCATTACCAGGTTCCGATCCGGATCATAAGAAAATGACTCCTTATGAGTGGCGGTGTATGGCTGCATAACATTAAAAGGGATATCAGTGGAAGTAGCCTCTATTTCTGCATTATAATAATCAGTTGGTTGTCCGTTAATATCATACTTGTACTGCTCCAGTGAGGTCAGCCGGTTATTATTATATGTTCGGGTGTCTATTTGTTTCCCTATCATATATTTATTTATCAGACTTGAAATGCTTTCGATACTCATACTGTAATCTGTCGGATAGTAATATTTTTTATTAATCACCTGCCCCCTGCTATCTGTTGTTTTTTCATCAGTTAACTGTGCATGGTATGAATTTGCATAATTATATGTAGTTGTTGTGGTGAAGGTATTTCCAGTGTCGTCATACTCGGTGACAGTGGTTGAAACAGGTTGTTCCCAATAAGAATTCAGGTAATAATACACCACATCGAAATCGTCGAGGTATTCATACAGGATGGGTATCGGATCAGGAGTCTGTCGCTTTGTAACAGCAAGGCAAAGGTAACTTGTACTGTTACGCTTATCATCAAAATCATATTCATAAGATATTGTTTTTGCGTTGACTAATTGTCCCGATGAGTTCTTCCTGAAATATGTTTCGCCCGATTTAGTACCTGTATACCAGCTGTCATTTGAATACTCGGCCGGAAAAACATTGCCTCCGCCATATGAACTTGTTAAAATGTTTGCAGGGGTATCATTTTTAACAAAAAAATTATGCTCCTCGCCTCCTCCTTCAAAGTTATCGCCATATGAGACAGTTACTGCAGGATATAATACTGAACCATAACTGCCATAATAAATAGAGGATTGTGAATTTGATAACAATGTCCCAAAGTGGCAGGTCTCATACTGATATTCCTGAATTTTTGTATAGGAATTATACTCAGTAAAATAATCGTTGTAGTATGGCATATTGAAATAGCCATAAGAGAGTGAAAGATCTGATTTGGTGTTATAGAAAAACTTTTTAATTACCGGTGCAGAATCATCTTTAGTATAAGTGTATATTTTTTTGACCCTGCAGCCCCCGATTTCTGTGCTGCCTGATGAATTTGGTTCGTATTCAAGAATTGAATAACCCCCGGTAGGGTAAGTAATTTTTTGCAATATACCATTCCTTGAAAAGGCTCCATTCGGGTTCCTGTTACCTCCAATTCCATTGAACTGAGGCCAGTATGTATATCCCGAAGGCACAAAGTCAGAATTGTAAGCACCATTAAAATAGCCCCAGTGATCCTGAGCAAATGATAATCTCGAAGGAAGAAGATCAAGATTAATATACCCGAATGAATAATTATATACCTCTGCATCCTTTGAATCACTGAACTTTACAGCATCGAGAAACATCCGGTTATTTACCTCTGTATCATAATAGAGTCCCTGGATCCCGGTAAAATTCAAAGGAAATCCTTTAGAATAATTATAGTTACCTGCAATATAGCTGTACTTAAATTCTACGGTTCTAATTATTTCATTAGTCATGCTTTTAATAATTATTCTATCAAGTCTTTTTCCGTCGTGATAGTCTGATCGATTACCTGATTTTTGGAAAACTATAGTTCCTGCTTGTGTTGATTTTATTGAATCCAGATATGCCGTTTGAGTAGTAGTCCCGAGAGCTTTGGTAATATTCTCCGGTTCAGGGCAATTAGATCCCTCAGCTGGTGCATCTTTCCACAAAAATTTGGCTATCTGTTGAGAGATTCCTGAGTAAAAACTGGCTGAGTTTTTGGAATAGTAAAACCTAATTACATCACCGGCAGGATGGATGATAGAAGTCAGATACCAGGTAACCGGGTATTGATCCTGAGCAGCACAATAGGAACAATAAAAGTCTTCCTTTTCGTCAAAGGTGTAACGGACACCATCACTTGTTGTAATTACAAATTCATTACCCCAGTATGTACTGATTTTCATCTTTTTAAAAGGAATTGTAACCACAGTTGTGCCATCTGTATCCAATATGAACTTACCTGTGTTACCGAGGAAATTATATGAATACACATCAGGTTGAAAATCATCAAAAGCGGACCGGTTATTATCTATAAGGAAAGACTTGAGCGCAGCATTACTTGTTTCTATTTCCTTAGGAACTTTCACCCTTTCCTTGATTGTATGGTCTTTGTACCCTTTTACTGTCATTGTGATTGCCCCTCCGGCATCTAAAGACCAATCAAAACCTACCCATGAAGCAACCTTGTCAACAATCAATCCATTTGAACTGTAATTCAGCGTTATCGGCAGAGTAAGATTCTTTGTTTTAAACTCATAAATCGGGATATTTTCCTGGGCAGTTCCTGTAAATAAGCCGACAGGAACAGTGCCGAAAGCACCCAACTGGGCGGCGTTGGGAGATAGGGTTATAATGTCTTTTGTTGGAATCTGGGCATTTAGAATCTGCATATTAAAAACAGTCAAAGCTATTGAAACACAATAAAGTAGAATTTGACTGTATCTCATAAATATCCGCGTTTAAATCTTATGTTTTGATCAATTAATACTCTACTGATCTTAATATTGCATAATACAATATTATAGAATCATACTTTTCATTGAGAAATATTTTGATTTTCAGCAAGATAATTTTGACCAACAGATTTTCAGAATTATCTGGTCACTTTATCATTACATATCAATATCAGGATTAATTGCCTTTTAATTAAGTGATTAACCAGGCAGAGTGCAATAGAATACCAGGATTGATGAAAATTGACTTGCTATGCCTTAAAAGGAGAAGATATTGGACCTTCCCACTTTAGTCCGAAGCAACCTGACTATCAATAATCAGATTAAATAACTGCCAGATAACCATTATTACTTGTGAGTTGTCAAGGTACCCAATGTTTAATATGTTGGATTAAATCTGAATGCATAGACTAATGAAGCTGATTACTAAGCCTTCCGGGCTGCTGAAGGTAACCGAGGTCCGACAGGAGTTTCCTTTGAGAAGCATTTTGATAAGGTTACCCGGTCCGAGCTTGGCGTAGCCAATACCCATCCGTATCAGGTAGTTGTATCCATTTAAATCATCACTGGTCTATTTAGCTTGTCCGCGATTTGTCCTTACCGCTTCAGGATTAGTTTTCCAGATTGAATTCTATTTCCAATATCTATCTGATAAATATATGTCCCAAAGCTGATCCCTGTTAGATTGACCTGATATAAATCCTGAGTTATTTCCATCTCAAGAATCTTTATACCAGTTAGACTGAATAGACGGAATGTTGCCGGAAAGTTATCAGTATAATTGAGTTTTACAGAAATGAGTCCTGAAGAGGGATTGGGATAAACCTTTATGTATGAGTCAGGAAGATTTACATCTTGCACTTCAGTGGTTATCGGAGTATATTTAAGAAGTTCAAATCCGTTATCATCAATATTTCCTATAAAATAAAGCGAATTATCTAATGCTATTAATCCTGAAAAAGTGCTGGTAAAATAATTACCCGAGGTAATTTTTTCTGTTCCAGCAACTGTACCATCTGATTCCCAAAGTAAATCAATCCCGTTTTCATCAGTAGCAATAAAATGAAGCTTATTATTGTATATTTTTAAATTACGAGGTATCCCTGGTTCAATGCCGGAAACAATATCCTTTACAATCATTGTACCTTCTTCAGTACCATCACTTTTCCATAGTTCAGTGCCATACGTATCTTTGAAGGCAGAAAAATATAGCTTATTTGACCAGACTGTCATGTAAGAAGGTGCTCCTGAACCTGATCCTGGTTGTATATCTTTAACCATGTATGTGCCGGCATTTGTACCATCGCTTCTCCAAAGTTCCCTTCCTGATTCCTGAGTGAAAGCTGTGAAAAATAGTATTCCATTCATATTTGTAAAATAAGCCGGAAGTCCTGATTCAGTCCCGGGCATTATATCTTTCACAAGTATTGTCCCTTCATTTGTTCCATCAGTTTTCCACAATTCCTTTCCATAGGATGCATCATTTGTAACAAAAAATACCAGTCCGTTTAGATTATAAAGGAAATATGGATTACTTGGTAGATTTCCTGGTTTTATGTCTTTTACAAGTATTGTTCCAGACTCAGTTCCATCAGTTTTCCATAGTTCTCTTCCATAAGTGCTATTTGTTGCAGTAAAGAATATAGTTCCATTAAGCAGAGTAAATTCTGCAGGATTACTGGAAATCGTACCGGTATTAATATCTTTAAGAAGGACAGTTCCTGTACCTGTTCCGTCACTTTTCCATAGTTCCTCTCCATAAGTTCCTTCAGATGCTGAAAAATATAATATTCCATTATGCTGAAAAATTGCAGAAGGAGACGTTGTAATTCCTGAATTATTTCCCGGATAGATATCTTTTACTATATATGTTCCTGCTTCAGTTCCGTCACTCCTCCAGAGCTCAGTTCCATTAGTGCCGTTTGCTGTTGTAAAATATAAAACTCCATTCATGACTGTCTGAGACTGAATAAAGGTTGATGATGATCCCGGCCATATATCTTTCACCATTTTTGTGCCGGATCCCGTTCCATTGCTGATCCACAATTCTGACCCGTTGATTCCATCATTGGCTTTAAAGAGCATCTGTCCATTTATCAGAGTCAAGCCTACGGGCGAACCAGATGCGGTTCCCGGACTTATATCCTTTACCAGAACCGTTCCATAAGCAGTTCCGTCGGTTTTCCACAGTTCAGTGCCATTTACTCCATCATCGGCAAGAAAGAATATTATTCCCTCAATACCTAACCAATAATAAGGGAAGGAATAATCAAGACTTGAACCAGGGTATAAATCTTTAACCAGTACAGTTCCGTCGCTTGTTCCATCACTTCTCCACAATCCAAATCCATTCACCCCATCATTTGCCCTGAAATACATTGTTCCATTACTCACAGCTAATCCATAAGGTTCACATGGTCCTGCAGGATTAATGTCTTTTACCATAACTGTACCGGTTCCGGTGCCATCACTTTTCCATAATTCTGATCCATCAAGCCCATTATCAGCACTGAAATACAGCATCTCACCTATAACAGTCAGATAATAGGGAGAACCTGAATAATAGCCACTTCTAATATCTTTGACCATTACTGTCCCCACTGTTGTTCCATCACTTTTCCAAAGCTCTGCTCCATTGGTTCCATCTCCCGCACAGAAATACAACTGTTCCTTAAATTTATTCAGGTAAGAAGGGTTACTCCCATTAAAACCCGGATAAATGTCTTTTACCATTATTGTACTGGTTTCGGTTCCGTTGCTCTTCCAAAGTTCAACACCGGATCCTGAAACAGAAGCGGTGAAAAACAATGTTCCGTTAATATTGATAAAGTTCGCACAATTGCTGGATGTATTCCCCGGGTAAATATCTTTTACAAGAACTGTTCCGACTGCTGTCCCGTCACTTTTCCATAATTCAGCTCCATGTTCTCCATCATCTGCAGTAAAATATAACAATCCATCAGAATTAAATAAGATTTGCGAAAAAAAGGAAGAACTGGATGTCGGATTTATATCTTTTACCATAACTGTCCCTGATTCAGTTCCATCACTTTTCCACAATTCCCTGGCGTACGCGTCACTATAAGCAATAAAATAAAGTGTACCATTGACATCCGTCAGATTGGATGGACTGCCCTGATTTGAATCTGTATTATTACCTGGGACAATATCTTTAACAAGTAATGTACCCGTTTCTGTCCCGTCACTTTTCCATAATTCTGTTCCATTTGATGGATTGGAAGCACCAAAATACAAGATACCGCCAACATTGGTCAGATAATTAGGATTAGCGGATGCCGTACCAGGCCAGATGTCTTTAACAATATGAGTCCCGGAAACTGTTCCATCACTACGCCAAAGTTCGCTACCGTATTCTGTGGTGGCACAAATAAAATATAGGACACTTCCGATCCTGGTAAATCTCGTTGGAGAAGATGTTGCACGAAGAGTATTGATATCCTTTACAAGCGTAATCTGCCCGTAACTAAATGATGAAAAGCAAAAGATAAGGATCAAAGGGATTAGAGTTTTCTTCATAGAAAGGATAATTTTTATAAATGGTTATTTTGATATAGATAATGTTAAGGCCCGTAAGTATTAGAAATTGCCATTAAGATAATATAATTTTCATTTTCTAATTAGTTATAATAAATATGGCAATTACTAAATACAGGCTTTATTTATGTACACAATTTCTGAATCATTTAAAATTAGTGATAGGATATTTTATAACCTGTTCTTCTTAGAATTAAAATATCCGCGCAGGTATACAATATTGTTAATATTTCTTGAGTGGTCATCAGCATAGGTCCCATAGAACTGGGGGCAGATCTCAAAATCATATCCGAAATTAAGTGTAAAGCCTTTTGATACCAGATATTCAAATCCGAATCCGGTGTTAATTCCGAACTGGAAAGGACTAACCCCGGAATCATATGAATTGCCTGGTCTTGACCTGGTAATCCAGTCAGTAAGATACTGATCATATTGCTTATAGGAGAACCTTATGTTGACGGTTGGACCTACTGAAAGGTAAGGATTAAACTTTTTCTGAGTAAACTTATAAGTAAGCTGTATGGGAATTCTTGCATAAATTATGCTGCAGATTCTGTCATCAGAGATTAATGACCAGGCATCAGTTGTATCATACCTGAAAAGTGTATTAAAAAACACCATGCTTATTTTTGCTGAAAATTTGGGGGATAAGGAAGACAGATTATTAATACTTAATGCCAATCCAAGTCCAAAAGTGTTTGTCGGGTAGACATTTTCAGGCAAATCACTGTTTAATATGAGTTTTGAGTTGAGATATGCTGTATAAAAACCCCAATCAAGAACTGCCTTTCTTGTTTTATCTTCAAAAACAACGCAATCTTCAGTTTTACAAGTTAATTCGTGATAATCCTTAGTTACCTTCAGCAGGGCATTGCCATTAAATTTCACATTCTCGATTTTTGGCTGAAGCTGTGGGCAATCTCTGAAATAAAACGCTAATGTGCTGATATACTCCTGTTTCATTCTCTCGTATTCAACCCCGTCCTGTTGGTATTTTTGCGGGGTATTCGTTAACTCAACAAGTGAACCATCTTCAATCAGCATAAAATACCTGATATCTGTAGCAGATCTGGTGTAGGTTAAGAGACTTGCTCTTCCTTTAATCAGCCATTCAATGAATACAGTTTCAGGTTTATTATCCACCTGAATTTCCATTGTGGAAAAATACTTACTGTCAACGAATCTGAAAGCTTTAATATCACCTGGCTTAAAAACCTGGCTGTCTCCTTCCTTTAATTCCCTGAATTCACAACGGGTTGAATTATTTATTGAGCCTTCGAAATTGATATATCCGAAAATGGAATCATTATTGTTTTTAAGGATATATCCCTCTTTGAATTGAGAATAACTATACTGATTTATTAATACAAATGTTAAGATTGAGAGGAGGGCCTTTTTCATAGAATTATACTATTGGATTTAACAAAATATTGTTGTTAAATATCTGTAAATAATTTCAATTATCCTGGTTTAAAGAAAATATTTGGTAACCTAAAAATACGGTCTGCTCCGGTACTGTATGCTATAATTCTACCTTCGTCCATAAGGATCCAGCTCAGAGTTCCTCCCTCATAAATGACGTTTCCGACATAATGAGTTAATGTTTCAGTACCTGTTGCAAATATAGTGTGCTTGATTAACTTGGTCCGCCCGCTGAGAGTAAATCGGTGATTTCCGTGAAGACGGAAAACCTGCTTTCGTGGCGCTTACGCCTCAGGAGGCTTTCTCAAGAACGACCTGCTCATGGAACTTCCTGACGATTATGTCGAAATAAACCTTGATTTCATTGTAGTTTGCCGGGGGATACACTGACTTCTTAAAACCGTAGGAACAGTCGATCTCAAGTACTTCGCCATCTGACTTCCATGAACTGAATATCTTAACTATTTCGTTGTCGACATTATAATTTTCCGGCAGATTCATGACCTTATAACCAGCAGGAATCTTTATCCTGCATTTGAACGATTCTGTGTTTACATAGGTGAAGTCTATGGGGTAGGTCCTTGTCTGCTGCGTAAGCCTGTTTTCGGCCTGGTAGAAACTCATGAAGGGGGACACGATAATTTTGTTGTCGATCTGTTCTATTGCTGTTTCGGCTGAACATGATATAATGTATGGTTTTTCATTGTTCGCAAAGTTGAAGGTGCTGGTTTTTGCAACTGAGGTGAAGCCTGTTTCCTCAAGGTATTTCCTTATTTTTATTGTATCATCCTCAAAGTTCCGCCTGTAGTAGGATCCGTCAAATTCAGTAGCCTGCAGATGCATCTGGACTTTTGCCTTCAGGGTCTGCGGATCAGGCTCAAGTAACAGACTTTTTACGTCTGATGAGATCGCCGAAGTATTTAGTGCTACCCAGTTCTCGCCGTTGTTGCTTATTATGAGACCCCTGTCGTTTATGCACCTTGTCGGAATCTTGTCGAATCTTGTGTAGGTGTCGGTTCCGTCACAAAGGAATTTTCCTTCAGCTGTATTTACAAGGACTATTACATAATTAAAATAATGCAGGAATGGATATTGTGTGTTGATCCTGCCGTTGGACCTGGTGCTGGAAATTACCGGATCGGCGCTGATGCCTGCAGCCCTGAGCATGGCAACAAGGTAAAGGTTTATATCTGTTGAATTTCCGGTCTTCTGTGCCGCAAAATCTTTTGCCGTTTTTGAGGCATAAATTGAGGTGAAGCCGTCCCACTTATATGAACTTTTTACATAGTTGATAATCTCCCTGGCTTTTGAAGTTTCACCGGCCTCAGTGAGCCTGATGCCTGATAAAGCTTTTTCTGCATTTTTCTCTCCTGCCTTTATGTATTTTCCGAATTCATCGGACCTCAGCAGCCCTTCGATCAATTTTGGCCAGGTAGAGATAATTTCCTCTTTCGGGCCGTAGGGATTATTGAATTTAGCAAGCTGAAAATCCATTTTGATAAGGTAGTCATCGACAGAGGTTATATAAGCCTCATCACGGAAAGCGGGGACATTACGCATACCGTATACATGAACCATGTCCTGGAATTTAACTCCGGTTCCGACCTGCTGGCCCATTACCTCGTCAACTGATCCGAAAGTGCGTACAGTTTTGTCGACAGTTGACGACTGGATATCGAATTTCGTTGTACCATTCGCAATGAAAGCATATTCATAAAAGGGGATCATCCGTACAGTATACTTGCTGTATACCGTGGGTATCCTGGCCTGGAACTCCCAGTCGGGGAGGTTGAAGTGGTATGGGCTTGTCATTATGTACAGGTACTCCATTATTGTACCCGGTTTAACATCGGGAAAAACGAATTTCTTAAGTTTCCACCGGTTGTTCAGGCGTTCCTCGTATACTGACGAAGGATTAAGGTCGGTTCGCTTCATCTGTCCGTTTTCAAAATTATAGCTCATGGCGACAAGCGTTTTTAGGGTTTCGGTCTGACCGTCAGAACCTGTGTAAAGCGGTATCGAGATTTCTGAATATTTGATGCCTGCACGTGTGAGTACCTTAATCCTTTTAGTCCTTGAGAACTCAATGTCGTAACCATTCCGTGTATCAACGAATTTTGATTCACCGATATCGTAAAGAATGACAGCTTCAGCCTGGGGATCCCTTGTAAATGTAGTCATGGCTATCTCCTCCTGACTGAATTTTCCGAATTCGAGCGACACATCCTGGCAAAAAATTGCTGGAAAAAGGAAGACTGATGTGGCGATACATAGGATTTGCTTTTTCATTGTTTAATATTAAAGATTAGAGCATTTTTTTTCATCGATTCACTTAGCTCTTCAACGAAATCATATAGTCCATTGTAATTGTCAATGCTTATGATGCCTCTTTCCAGGAGCAACTCTCTTTCAACAATGACATATTTATTGCTCTGAGTAAATTTCAGTGCAAAATGACCAAAGTCGCTATTAATGTAGACTGGAGCCGGCAGTTTTACTGAATAGCCCTGTAGGTTTTTGAGGTTAATAATGATTGAATCACGTACGAAACGAGGGGAGTTGATTATCACAGGTAAGGTCCGGTCTGTTGGCTTTTCAAGCTTCAGGACCTTTATGGCCGGGAAGCTGAAAACCAGTGTAGCCCCGATCTTCCGGAGCAGGGAAGGCACCCTGAGTTCAGAATTTATTTCCAGGTAAGGAAGGTCGCGATCGGAATGATTAATAGAGAAGGAGATTATCTCATTCTTCAGCCCGGCATAGTCTTTTATTATTTCATCCCTTTCACTGTCGGTGATGTCGTTTTTTACATAAAGATATTTTGTGAAGTCGCTGCCCCTCATTGTTTTTCTGATTCGCATTTTCCCGTCGCCTGAGGATTCTGGTTCGAGGCTTATGACTGAATTTATCAGCAGTTCATCCAGTTTCAAAGGTTGCCTGTACACAAGCCTGCTTTTGCTGCCATCGACAAGCAGGCAGTGTCTTCCGCTAGTCTGGGAGCTGTTATAGCCAAAGGGGACAAGCGAGTTGGTGTTTTCGAGCCAGACTGTATCGCCGTCGAGAGGAAGACAGAGCATTGCATGGTTGAACCTGGGCGATGGGAAATTATTGTCAGCAGGGTAAGAATAATCACCTGCATAAACAAGGACATAGTTTGATTCAATGCCGGCATGTTTCAGTGCAGCCATCATGTAGACCGACAAGGCTTTGCAGTCGCCATAACGGTTCCGGCACACATAAGAGGCAGGATAGGGTATAAGTCCGCCCTCGTCAATCGCAACATTAATGTAACGTGTGTTATCCTGCATGTAGTAATAGATTCTTTTAGCCATCTCACGCTTGTCTCCAGCGCCTGAAATAATCCTGTCTATTGTTTGTTTCTCTGTATCGGGCAGGTCGAGCAGCCCGGATAATAGTTTGTCGTGCCACTCCCCGTAGGATGCCCATGAGAAGAGCGATCCGCTTACGCCGTAGTTAAAAAATGTTGGAATTACTTCTACAAATGGAATTATCGCCGGGTAAGGTGGAGCATAGTTTTGCTCTGCCGGAGGTGCGACATTGCGTGCAGTCCAGTTCAGGACAAGAGTTTTTTCAAGGGAATCGGTTCTGAATTCAAAGCTTCCGCTGCTGCGTTGACTGTAGCCAGTCCCATAAGGGATTTCGACAGACAATGATGCAAGAAGTGTAGGGGCGTTCCTGTAGACCAGCGGGCTCCAGTATGCAAGGGATACGAACCTTGTATAAGTTTGACGGTATGAATATTTAATGAAATAGGGGTATTCATTCCAGCGTAAAGTGAATTCCTTAACAAGGTCGTCTTCGTAAAGTGAACCATCGGAAATATCGCTGCGAGTCACTATCTCTTTCTTTGACAGCTTTCGGAGCACTGTGCCTGATTTATCCAGAACAGATGCTTCTGTAATTTCGAGTCTGGTATCCTGGTTGAAGGGAATGCTGATCTCTGACAGGTAATCAAAACTCTTAGCACTTATGCTGATCAGGAAAGATGTCTCTTCGCTTATTGATTTCCCATTGAAGATTATTTTTTTACTGTATCGGCTACACCGTCTACGGTTTGCGCGGGGCAAAAGGTATGAGTCAGCAGCACAAGTGATAATATTTGAAACAAAGTTCCCGGAAAAAGGATTGCTGATTTTGAATCGCTCATGAGAGGCCTTGAAAATGTTTATTAAAAATAGTACTTAAAAATTTAAGCACAAGGGTAAAAATTCAAAAAAAAGTGGTCGACAAGCTGGTTGGCTCTTCGGCGTGTCATTTGCACGTCTCGAAGCCTCTCGCGGCATTCTCATTGTTGTTTCACTCATACTGCAAAAATAAAAAGTTAGGTCGGGAAAGCGCCCGGAATGAGGTGAATGAATGGATTCGTAACAGCAGGCATCAGATTATGATCAATGAAGATTTGTATATTACATTCCATGAATCAATAGCGGTATTTATGAGAAAAGTGAATCTGTTCGGAGTTTTTCTGATTCTTATTTCAGAAACTGTGTTTTCCCAGACTCAGCATGCGAAGAACCCTGTGATTTTTGCCGATGTACCGGATATTTCAATTGTCAGGGTTGGCGATTCTTACTATATGCATCAGCCAGTGCCCCTGATCACTCTCCGGCGGATAATAATGACCGCAGTAAACCGGAGTTAATCAATTGATGTATAGGTATATGTGAAAGTGACACGGAGTCCTGCTGAAAGTGGTCAATACCATCGGCTTTTTCAGTAGGGAAAAAGCCCCGGGTTCAACTGCCTCAATATGTAACATCTGAATTCATTAACTGGTTTATCAATAACTGCGCTGGCAAAGAATATTGTATGAAGTGGCAGGTACTTAGCATGTAGCAGGGCGGCAGTTACTTTTTCATCGCCATAATACCTTCTGCACTGACGGATATCCTCAACATCTCCACGTTCAAAAACCCGCTCAATAACAAAGTTTGCTTTGGCATCATAATCGATCTGCTCAAAGTTTACATCCCAGAAAATGCGTTTTGCAAATACAGGTTTTGTTTTTTCGCTCATACAACAAAATTAATAAAAAAGAGGACTAGAAGCCCGTAAAATTACTTATTAAAAAAATGGTCAGGTCAGCTCCCTTACAAGACTGTCGAACACCCCGCACCCCGCACCCCGCACCCCGCACCTTGCACCTTGCACCTTGCACCCCGCACCCCTCACCCTGACTTATTAGTGTGAATGATGTAACTAATAAACAGAATTTTATAAGGGTTTAACTGATTAATAACCTAACCTTTATATTGTGAAATTGGCAGACCTCAGTTTGAGACCGCCAGAGAAGAATTATGTGAAGCTTGTATTGGATTTTTAACAGACTTCTTCTGGTTGTTAAGTAGTTGCAATTATAAACTTAATTAAAAAACATAAGATGAAAACAACAGGATTTAGTGCAAAAAAAAGAAAAGTCTTTTTAGGTTTTATAACATTAATGGCTATGTTAATGCTGCCGTTATCCTTGCAGGCCAAAAAGATTCCTTTCTTAAGATCCTCAATTGTTCCGGCAGCAACGGGTTATGTAAAAATTTCCACGAACCGGAATAACAATAATACAATTAAGATCAGCATTAAAAATATGGCTGAAATAGAAAGTTTGGATCCTGCTATGAAAACCTATGTCGTATGGATGGTTACAAATAATGAAACAACTGTCAATATAGGTCGGATAGTTAGTTCAAATCGTTTAAAAGTTACTTTTGAGGCAGTATCTTCATTTCAACCAATCAAAATTTTTATTACTGCCGAAGAGAATGAAAGTACCAGGTATCCGGGCGAAAAGATTGTTTTAACAACTGAAAATTTCTATAAATAGTCATTGCTGCTTAACACCTTTCGCCTAACACTAAAACAATTCTGCCAGCTGATTGAATCGTATGATTCCTGATCAGTTGGCAGTTTGCAGTTGGCAGTTTGCAATAAAATTTACGATGCCTAAACCTGGCAGAGCATAAGTAAAAACATATTAAAGTTAAACAAATAGGGAATCTGGTTGCATTATTTTTCTAGTCTTTCCTGTGTAAAAACCATTTATTGATTTTACAATCGGTTGCATTTAATCTGTAATTTTTTGATTATTTTTATTAGCTCAAATAATCAGTGTCGATTAAAAAATAATATGAAAAAGACCCATCTGAGTGTTATGTTAGTTTCCGGAGCATTGCTGCTTAGTGCCTTTGCAATGCAGGGACCAAAAGCCCCCCGGGCTACGCTGAAAACAGCCCTTGCCGGGAAGTTTTATATCGGCACTGCCCTGAATGCTGACCAGATCACAGGAAAGGATACGGCATCGGTGCGTGTTATTAAGGAACAGTTCAGCGCCATCGTCGCCGAGAACTGTATGAAAAGCGGGCCTATCCATCCTAAAGAGAATGAGTACAACTTCACCCTGCCCGACCAGTTTGTTGATTTTGGAATGAAGAACAATATGTTCATCACGGGCCATACTCTCATCTGGCATTCGCAGGCCCCGGCATGGATGTTCACCGACAGCCTGGGCAAGACTGTCACCCGCGAGGTCCTTATCAACCGGATGAAAGAGCACATCAGCACTGTTGTCGGCCGTTACAAGGGTAAGGTGAAGGGCTGGGATGTGTTAAATGAAGCCATAGAGGATGACGGGTCATTCCGTAAAACAAAATATTATGAGATTATCGGGGAAGATTATATAAAACTGGCCTTCGAATTTGCGCGTGAAGCCGACCCTGCATGCGAACTCTATTACAACGATTATTCAATGGCCAACCCTGGAAGGCGTGCGGGGGTTGTTGCAATGGTGAAAAAGCTGAAAGCCGCCGGCGTGAAAATCGACGGGATAGGAATGCAGTGCCATATCGGTCTCGAATACCCGGATATCAACGAGTTTGAAAAGAGCGTTGAGGCTTTTGCGGCCCTAGGTGTAAAAGTAATGATAACCGAGATGGATATTACAGTTCTGCCGGCTCCCGACAGGAATGTCGGCGCCGAGATCTCAAAAACGTTTGAGTACCAGAAAAAGCAGAATCCCTATGCTGAAGGCTTGCCTGCGGATGTAAGTGCTGCTCTTGAAAAGCGTTACCTCGATTTTTTCAAACTATTCCTGAAGCATAAGGATGTCATAACTCGAGTCACTACCTGGGGAGTGAATGACGGACAATCATGGAAAAATAACTGGCCTGTTCGGGGCCGGACTGATTATCCATTATTATTCGACCGGAAAAACATGCCCAAACCTGTAGTGGAAAAGATAATCCGGGAAGCATCTAAGCAATATCGGAATTTTTGCTTTTCTCCATTTCTCTTTTAAATACTTTCACCGGCCAGGAGTGGGGGGGGAGATGACGATGCAAGTTTGTTTAATATTAATGTTCTCTTCAGGAATGTACATATTTCCACACTGGTAATGCCATGAATTTTGTCAGGAATATAATTATTTCCTTCGTCGCCTTCTGGCCTGTATTGCTGTTTTCACAAACCAGCTTTTATGTTTCAGTCAAAGGCAATGAAGCTAACCCTGGAACAAGATCCAGACCTTTTGCTTCAATTAAAAGAGCTCTCATCGAGGCACGTAAAACTCCCGGGAATGTTACTATATATCTTTTCGGTGGAACATATTACCTGGAACAGCCAATCGTTTTTACATCAGAGGATTCCAGGAAAGAGAATGAATCTCTGACATTGACAAATTTTGAAAATCAGAAAGTTACTTTAAGCGGAGGAGCAGTATTAAATCTAAAGTGGGAGCCGTATCGGAATGGAGTATGGCGTGCCAGGGCAGAACAGGACCTGATCTTCGATGAGTTATTTGTTAACGGGCAGTTACAGCGGATGGCCCGTTATCCAAACTATGATCCTTCTGCCCGATTCCTCGGAGGAACAGCCGTTGACGCTGTCAGTAAGGAGCGCTCATCCGGATGGAAAGCTCCCGAAGGAGGATATGTTCATGCTTTGCATCGTGCAGAGTGGGGGGATTTTCATTATATAATTAAGGGAAAAGATGCTAATGGCGAACTTGTCCTTGAGGGTGGCTGGCAAAATAACCGCCGTATGGGGATGCACCCGAAATACCGGTTCGTTGAAAATATCTTTGAAGAACTGGATACCGTAAATGAATGGTTTTACGATAAATCAGCTAAATCGCTTTATTACTTTCCTCCAGCTGGCCTGGATCCTGGAAAAGCAAAATTCGAAGCGCCGCAAATTGCTCATTTGCTTGAATTCAGAGGTTCTGAAACAAACCCTGTAAGAAACATCACTATCACCGGTCTGACACTTACCCAAACGCTTCGCACCTTTATGCAAAATAAAGAACCTTTATTACGGAGTGACTGGACCATTTACCGGGGAGGAGCAGTAGTATATGACGGAGCAGTAAATTGCATACTTAATAACTGCAATCTTGTAAACCTTGGGAGGCAACGCAATCTTTTTCAATAATTATAACAGGAACTGTGAGGTGTCGGGATGCCGGATTTCCGATATTGGAGCGAGTGCCATCTGTTTCGTTGGAGATCCAAACGCTGTCCGCTCTCCTAGTTTTGAATATAGTGAATTTGTGCCTTTTGCCCAGATCGACACTGTTCCCGGTCCGAAAACCAATAATTATCCCGCCAATTGTAAAGTGTATGATAACCTGATGTTTAACCTTGGGCTGACTGAAAAGCAATCGGCCGGAGTGGAATTGTCAATGTGCCAGAGCATACTGGTAAGCCACAACACTATATACGATGTGCCACGGGCGGGTATAAATATAAGTGAAGGAACCTGGGGTGGTCATATTATTGAGTATAATGATGTTTTTAATACTGTGAAGGAAACCGGTGATCACGGTTCATTTAACTCCTGGGGAAGGGATCGTTACTGGCACCCGAATAAGAAGAATACTCGACACAATTGTTGAAAACCATTTCAACTATACCATGCTCGATGCGGTCAAAACCACCATTATCCGTAATAACCGGATGAGATGCGACCATGGCTGGGATATAGATCTGGATGACGGATCAAGTAATTATTTAATATACAATAACTTATGCTTGAATGGCGGAATAAAGCTTCGCGAAGGGGTGAACCGCGTTGTGGAAAATAACATCATGATTAACAATACTTTTCATCCGCATGTCTGGTTTCTGAACAGCAATGATGTTTTTCGTTACAATATCGTTTCTGCCGGATACTTGCCTATCAACGTTAAAGTCTGGGGAAAAGAGATCGATTACAATGCTTTCCCTGATTCTGTTTCACTTAAAGAAGCATGGAGCAGGGGTACAGATAAAAACTCGGTGTGCGGTAAAGAGCTTTTTGTGGATCCTCAGAAAGGTGATTTTCGCTTAAAGGAAGGTGCACCAGCCCTTTCCGCTGGTTTTAAAAACTTTGCCATGGATAATTTTGGTGTTGTATCAGCGAGTTTAAAAGCTTCTGCCAAAAAAGTGCAAATACCTGCTGTTATTAGCCTCGACAGATTGGGTGTCGATGAGATTATTGATTTTAGCGGAGCAAAGCTTAAGAACCTTAACACAGCCGGTGAGCGCTCAGCAACCGGAATGGATGATACCAGGGGTGTTCTGGTCCTGGAGGTAGTTTCCGGATCAGGAGCTTCTGAGTTTTTGCAGACTAATGACGTAATCCTTTCATTAAATAAAAGAAAAACAAATAATCTGCGGGATTTGCTTGAAGCACGAATGTCGGTTATAGGGACTACTGCGGAAATTGTTATTTTCCGGAATCAGAAGGAGGCAAAGAAATTGATAGTATTGGATGAAAAAAATTAACTATAAAATGAGGAAGAATTATCAGGCAATTATGGCATTAGCCATCGTCTTATTGCATATGAGCTTATTATCATTTGCACAGCAGGCACAAAACCCTGTGATTTTTGCCGATGTCCCCGATATTTCAATTGTCCGTGTCGGTGATTCATATTATATGAGCAGCACAACAATGCACATGGCTCCGGGTGTGCCAATTATGAAATCGAAAGATCTTATTAACTGGAAAATAGTAAGTTATGCCTATAATGTTCTCGACACTGTTGATGCACTGACCCTCAAAAACGGTAAAAACTCCTATGGAAGGGGATCGTGGGCAAGCTGTATCCGTTATCACAACGAATACTTTTTATGTTTCAACATTTGCCCAGACAACCGGGAAGACATATATTTATTCAACAAAGGATATTGAAAAAGGCCCCTGGAAAGAATCTTCTTTCAGCCCGAGCTTTCATGATAATACACTGTTTTTCGACGATGACGGTCGTGTTTATCTGATCTATGGCAATAAAAAACTAACCCTTGTTGAGCTTAATGCTGATTTATCAGGAGTCAAAACCGGAGGTACAAATCAGGTTATTATAGAGAATTCAAGTTTACCTTCAGGAACAGACAGTGGTCTGGGAGAAGGATCGCAGTTATTCAAGGTTAACGGAAAATATATTCTCTTTAATATAACATGGCCCAGAGGCGGTATGCGAACTGTTGTCATTCACCGTGCCGATAAGATTACCGGTCCGTGGGAGGGAAAGCTTGCATTTCAGGATCTTGGTGTTGCCCAGGGTGGCCTTGTTGATACCCCTGATGGCAGGTGGTTTGCCTATCTGTTCCGCGATTATGGCTCAGTGGGCCGTATTCCTTATATTGTTCCTTAAAATGGGAAGATGGCTGGCCTGTAATCGGTGTTGAGGGGAAAGTGCCTGAAAAACTCGATCTTCCTGCAAGTAAAGGATTAATCCCTGGCATTGTTGCCTCTGATGAATTCAACCGCAAAAAAGGAGATCCGGCACTTCCGCTGGTCTGGCAGTGGAACCATAATCCCGACAATAGTCCTGTGGTCAGTCAGTAAGCGTAAGGGCTATCTTCGTCTGACAACAGGCCGGATTGATACAATCCTTGTAACAGCAAAAAACACCCTTACTCAGCGTACATTCGGGCCTCAGTGTTACGGTTCAGTCTGCATGGATGTGTCGAATATGAAGGAGGGTGATTTTGCCGGACTTACTCTTCTGCAGAGAAAATTCGGAATTGCAGGTGTTAAATTTGCAAACGGGACAAAATCAATTGTGATGATTAATGCCCAGACTGGCAAACCCGTTGAAGCGGAAGTTGTTCCTTTGCTACAGAAGACTGTCTGTCTGAAGGCTGAATGCGATTTCAGGAACAAAACCGATATTGCGAATTTCTTCTACAGCCTCGATGGCAAAACATGGAATCCGATTGGAACCCCTCTGAAAATGGAGTATTCGATGCCTCACTTTATGGGCTATCGTTTTGGTCTGTTCAACTACGCTACAAAAACTCCGGGCGGTTATGTCGATTTTGACTGGTTCAGGATAGGCTAAGTAAGTATTGTTAAATTTTTATATATCACATCTGTAAATAAAATCTCAGGAGTATGCTTATGCGAAAGATGATCTTATTCTGGTCAGCTAGTCTTGTTCTTATTCTTAATTGTGCAGCTCAGGATGATTCGCTCCTGAAGCTTTGGTATACCCGTCCTGCAAAACAATGGGTTGAGGCATTGCCGGTTGGCAATGGCCGTTTGGGAGCCATGGTATATGGCGATCCATCCAGGGAAACTATACAGCTTAATGAGAACACAGTCTGGGCCGGTCAGCCCTACCGGAACGACAATCCCGACTCAAGAGAGGCATTGCCGGAGGTAAGAAGATTAATATTCGAGGGTAAAGTCAAGGAAGCACAGGACCTTATCAACCAGAAATTCATAAGCAAAATCTCACATGGCATGCCTTATCAGACTGTCGGGAATCTAAGACTTCTATTCCCCGGTCATGAGAATTATTCAGGATATTACCGAGAGCTTGACATTGAAAAAGCTGTTGTTTCATCACATTACACAGTTAAAGGAGTGAAATATAATACAACAGTATTTTCATCAGCTCCTGACCAGATAATCATAATCAGGATTTCTGCCGACAAACCAGGTTCAGTAAGCTTCTCAGCAACAATGGACAGACCATCAAAAACTGACATTTCGATCAGAGGAAATAATGAACTTGTACTATCGGGAAAGACAAGCGATTTTGATAAGGTTAAAGGAAATGTGCAGTTTGAAGCCCGTACAAAGATAATGACCACAGGCGGCACTGTGTCTGCCATCGATACAGCCCTGAATGTTACAAATGCTGATGCTGCCACAATTTATATTTCAATGGCCACCGGTTTCAAGAATTATAATGATATAAGTGCAAACGCCGGTGAAAGGACTACTGCTTACCTTCAGAATGCCATGAAGAAAAGCTATGACCAGATATTAAAAGATCATATAACTGATTATCAGCGCTTTTTTAAAAGAGTAAGTCTCGATCTTGGAGTAACAGATTCAGTTAAGAACCCGACAGATCATGCGTCTGGAACAGTTTGCCAAGGGCTCTGATCCTCAGCTTGTGGCATTATATTTTCAATTCGGACGTTACCTGCTGATCTCATCATCGCGGCCCGGCGGTCAGCCAGCCAACCTGCAGGGGATCTGGAATGATCAGCTTACCCCTTCATGGGACAGCAAGTATACAGTGAACATTAACACCGAAATGAATTACTGGCCATCAGAGATCACAAATCTTACGGAGATGAATGAACCGCTTATTCAGATGGTTCGGGAATTGTCGCAAACGGGCAGGAAGACAGCAAGTGACATGTATGGAGCCAGTGGATGGATGATGCACCACAATACAGATATCTGGCGGTTTAATGGTCCCATCGACGGTGCTTTCTGGGGCATGTGGCCTATGGGCGGTGCCTGGCTTTCGCAGCATTTATTCGATAAATATGATTTTAACGGTGACAAGGAATACCTGAGGTCGGTTTACCCGGTTGTAAAAGAAGCCTCTCTGTTCTTTCTTGATTTCCTTGTTGAAGAACCCGAACATAAATGGCTGGTGGTCACCCCTTCAATATCTCCTGAAAATGCTCCTTCAGTTCACCCCGGAACATCGATCACTGCAGGGGCTACAATGGACAATCAACTTGTATTCGATTTGTTTACAAAAACAATTAAGGCAGCAGAAATCCTGAACCTTGATAAGGACCTGGCAGGTAAGCTTGCAGAGACTGTAAAAAGACTGCCGCCGATGCAGATCGGGAAATGGGGTCAGTTGCAGGAATGGATGTATGACTGGGACAGTAAGGATGATAAACACCGTCATGTTTCTCATTTATACGGACTTTATCCGTCAAATCAGATCTCGCCCTACAGAACACCTGAATTGTTTTCTGCAACAAGAACATCTCTCATTGCGCGTGGTGATGAGTCAACAGGCTGGTCGATGGGCTGGAAGGTAAATCTATGGGCCCGGCTGCTCGATGGTGATCATGCCTATAAACTGATCAACGACCAGCTGACACCTTCAATCCAACCCAATGGAAGACAAAGGGGAGGAACATATCCAAATCTTTTTGATGCCCACCCTCCTTTCCAGATTGATGGAAATTTCGGTTGTACTTCCGGTATTGCCGAAATGTTGCTGCAAAGTCACGATGGGGCAATTCATCTGTTGCCTGCATTGCCCGGTGCATGGAAAGATGGACAGTGTTAACGGGCTAAAAGCCAGAGGCGGATTTGAAATAGATATTCAATGGAAAGATGGCGAAATCGAAGCTGCCAATATAAAATCCTCGCTTGGAGGCTTAACTGCAGAATTCGTTCTTACTGTTCCGTCTGAAGGGAAAAGGACTTATTGAAGCAAAGGGCCAGAATCCAAATCCCTTCTATATAACGCCCCTGACAGGCAAGGCACTGATAAATACTGAGCTGAATTTATCATCTGACATCAGGAAAGTCTATGAGTATGACCTTATAACAAAAAAGGGGGATAACATTGGAATAAGTAAGCTTTAAAACCTTACAGCCCGATGCCAGTTGAGCCGCAGGCAACATCATGGGAAACTCATTTCCGGGTAGTGACTGTGAAAGATTTACGTATCGAAACCTTAGAGCCTGTTTCAGAAACTCCCTGTATCCTGATAACATAATCCCCCGGCAGGTCGGATGTCCAGAATTCGATTTCCGCCTCTCCGTTATTATCTGTCCTTACCGAAGGATTCCAGTAAAGCGTATTTCTGAGATCAGGCTTCCTGCTTAGCCTTTGTTCTTCATCAGAATAATCGGGAAGACAGATCGCTGGATGATTTTTCAACAACCCTGTAGGGGAGAAGAACAGCATAGTCGGGCATTGCGGAAGAGCTGAAATCTCCCGAGCGGGTTATTACATTTATAATCCCATAAAGAATAAGGTCACCGATAAGGTATGGTGTTTTTACAACTTCAATCTTTTCGACAAGTTCCGGGTTGAGATCAACAAGTAACTTCAGATCATTTATTATTACACCGTCGATCATTACAAGAGGAGGCTCATTGAAATCGGCTCCGGTCATGGGATTGGTGATTTGCATTTCATATCCCGCTTTTCGTGTTCTGATGTTAATCCCGGGAAGCAGTTCAAAAAACACTTCCTGCATCGAAGGCAGGCTTATATAATCGTCAAGAAAGATCTCCATCTCGGGGATCCCGTAAAACCTTCTCTTTTTCACGACTGGTTCATCGCTCGTCTCAGGCTCTTTTTTCATTGGAATACCGTAAATCCTTGCCGCCTGGTAATTGAAGCTCAGTTTCGAGAACGCTTCAGTTTCTGATTCACTTAGGGTATCCTTAAGGCAGTCTGAGGCTGGAAATACCCATGAAAATGAGGGTTCAATTTCGAGGACCATGTTCCTGTTTGCATGTTCGGGCTGGAGAATAAGGTTTCTCAGCTTACTGTCAACCGGCAGAATAAAATTGTAACGCCCTGCCTGGTCTCTTCCGGCATATCTGAATTCAGCTACCTTTCCCTGGATTGACATGTACAGGTAATCGGATGAATCAGGATTATTCTCTTCCCTGTATTTTACATTTACAGTCAGATAATGACCGTCACTCTCGAAACTGTATTTAAGAGGCTCCCTGATGCCTGATATCAAATCCTTCCTTATTTTCTTTTTGCTCAATAAATATTCCTCAATACCCTGCGATTCTTCAGAAGCTTCTGCAGGCGTTACAGAAATGCTGAGGTCGCAGATGCCGGAATGTCCGGAAATGTTGTTTCCTGCTGAAAGCTTAAGAGTGACTTTTTCGCGCTTTCCGAAAAGGCTGTCTGCAGTCAGGATAAGCGCATTCGTATTTCCTGAACCCGGAGTATTTCCGGTTGACGTAAAAACAGCAGCAGAGCCTTGCTTCCTTTCGAAACCATAGTCTCTGAAAGGATTTAAGACCTCAATATCATAAGTGAAACAGTAAGCCGGGAGGAAATTCTTCATCCAGTTTGTATATGCCCTTACAGTATATGTTCCTGAACTTACCGAATCAGGAATGGCAAAATTCCCGTCGCCTCTCCCCCCTGAAAGCTTCAGACGTTTTTGAATGACCGGAATGTTCCATGGATTCAGCAACTCAACATAGGCAACTGCACTTCCTGAAGATAGTTTTCCTGACCCTCCGTCAAGGGCGAAAATGCTGAACCAGAGATCTTCACCGGCGATGTACCTATCCCTGTCGATATGCAGATAGATCTCTTCCCATGTGATCCCTGCATTTGTATTCTTTTTATCAGATGAAGTTTGAGGAGCTGCCGGTGCCTGTGCAGCCAGCCGCAAAGTGCTGAAGAATACAGTCAGCAGTAAAATCAGTCTGGCAGGTGAAGGAACACTTTTCATCGTTTCTGCTTTAGATCTTCATCCCAGAATGGCGGCTTGACTTTGGTTCCCTCGGTAGTACAGTCGGCGCACTCCCTGTATTCAGTTACCACCCACCATGCCGGGACCTCATTTGCATTATCCTCAATTACCCAGTATGTCTTATTCAACCCTTCCTCGGGCAGACTACCGTAAACTGTATCGGTTGCGCAATAAGAATAGAAAGTCGGCTGGCCCAGGAATTCTTCCCTTATGAACAGCCTCTTCTGAGTAACTGCCGATACCCTGAAATAGCCCTGCACCAGCTCGCCGGGGTTTGTTGTGCAGCGAATGTTCCCTGCAATCGCAACCGGTGTTATATCATAAAGGTTACCTACATTTTCAGAAATATTTTCGACTTTTTCCCAGAAATCAAATTCCTGCTCCGTAAGGGAATATTGATTAACAAGTACACTGTATTTTACTTTCAGCTTGTCGGTATTATTTGATATGAAAAGCAGAGGATATTTTGTGACTCGTGCCTGACTGTAAACAGAGGTGTTTTTAACAAGTACTTCCTTCGATCGCCCGTATACCCAGCAATTCCTGTTTATTACCGGATAAGGGATCCGGTATTCCCAGGTTTCGGTATAATCCCATCTGAAAAAGAGGCACTTGCCTGAAGGGTCCCTGCTGTCGAGGTAAATTTTACAGCCTTCGTCCACATCATTAATATCATCGGAGGCATTAATTACAACCTTTTCATAATAAAGTGAATCAACCGGGGGAACAGGTTTCATTTCAATAAAGTCTGTTTCGTAAATCACATTGTTGATTCTGATACCAAGGGCATATTTTCCACCAGCAGAGCCCCTGAATTTTAAGGAATCGGTTGAATATGTTCCTGCCGGAAATTCTTTGAGTGTATGAACATTGCCTTTCTCATCGGTGACAGTCACAACAGCTCCCTTTACGGGTTTAGGTACAAGAGGTTTTCCAACAGGCAATGATCTCGAAAGCTTTATTATGTTCACCCTGTTCTGGTCGGTAATCATACCGTCGACAACAAGGACCTCCTGGTTTTCCTCAATATCAGGATAGAACTGATTGGTACAGGCAGCTGACAGTGCAAGTAAAAGTATTAATCGTATGAAACTCTGTAATTTCATTTTAATCAAAAGTCAAAGTTGAACGAAATGGAAGGTATAGGTCTGTCAAATACCGACAGATAGTACCCTTTAACAGTGTTATTTACATTTTTGAAATAAGCTGAATACACATTGTTCCTTCCTGTGACGTTATATATTGAAAAGACCCAGTGCGGATGTGCTATTTTTTTCGATTTAAGGGTTCCGTTTATTGTAATTGAAAGATCGAGTCTCGAATAATCCGGGATCCTGTATTTATTCCTTTCCGAATAACTTGTAATCACTATGTCATCAATTCTATACGAAGAAACAGGGTAGGTTACAGGCCTTCCGGAACTGAAATTATAGTTAGCCGAAAAGCTGACACGTCTTGAATGGAGATAATTAAAGGTAAATATAAAGTCATGGGGCCTGTCATAATTGGCAGGGAACCAGTTTCCTGAATTAATTATCTCCTCATCGAATGATCCTTTGCTCCTGATAAGTATTCTGGAATAGGTGTAGGCAATACTCCATCTGGTCCGTCCTTCCGGTTTCCTGACCTGAAACTCCAGACCATAGGCTTTCCCGTTAACGTTTATCAGATCTCTTTCGATGTGTTCATTCATAATGAGATTGGTACCTCCCTTGAAATCGACAATGTTGTTAATATTTTTGTAATAGGCTTCGGCAGATACTTCGATCTTATTCCTGTTAATCATGATGTAATATCCGGCAGCAAACTGATCAGCTGACTGGGGTTTCAGATGATAGTCGCTTAGTTTCCAGGTATCGCCCGGAGCTATTGAAGCGGAGTTGGTTAAGAGGTGCAGATACTGCCTTGTGCGATTATAGTTAAGCTTGAAGGAACTGTTCTGGCTCAGCCTGAAGCTGGCAGAAAGCCGTAATTCCGGACCGGCATAGGTCTTATAAGAGCTGAACCTGCTGAAAGTGAGAGTGTCCTCAATTGATGAGACGCTCTTTGGAAAATCAGGATTGTATGTTATAACTGTCTGAGGGCCCATTGCGAAGAATGAAGAAAACCTCAGTCCGGCATTTACGGTAAGATAGTCATTAACAATAAATTCATCTTCAAAATAGACTGCAGCTTCAAGTGCTCTTTGCCTTTCAACTGAATTGGGAACCACAAGAGATGAGTCTCCTGCAGGCATATAATTGCCCGGCATAACATCATACCTGTTAAGGTCAGCTCCGAAATTGAATTCATTCCTTCCGGTAAACCAGTTGAAATCGGCTTTCAAGGCGGTGCTGTTTATCCTGTGGGTAAGGACAAAAGCCTCCTGAGGCACCCTGTTGCTCGATATATCATACTTGTAAAGACTGTTGTTTATTGAAAACGCTGAAAAGAAACGGCTTGTGAAATAATGACGCCATCGCAACGAAACAATGTTATTCTGGTACTTGTATGTAGTATCTGAATTGAGCCTGAATGCATCATAGCTGTAATAGACTGACAGATCAACTTTATTATTCCTGTTGATATCATAAGTTAATCTGACATTCAGATCATTAAATAGTGCCTTACTGTTATTGAGCGCAGGATCATCAATTACTTTAAGAATCCAGTTCGAATAGCTTGTCCTTCCGGCAATAAGATAAAAAAGGGTATCTTTAACAATGGGCCCCTCAATGGTGAAGTGAGTTGTTACGGGACTGATACCTGCGTTCCCGGCAAATTCCTTTCTGTTGCCATCCCTTGGAATTATGTCGAGTACGGATGAAAGCCTTCCTCCGTACTTCCCCGGTATGCCTCCCTTGTAAAGGGTAACATCCTTTATTATATCGGAGTTGACAGCAGAAAAGAAACCAAATAAGTGGGAAGAATTATACAGAGGGGCATCGTAAAGGAGTATAAGGTTCTGATCGGCTGATCCTCCCCTGACATTAAAGCCTGCAGATCCTTCACCGACTGAATTGACACCAGGGATCAGCAAAATACTCTTTGTAATGTCCGACTCTCCCATTGAAGTGGGCATCATACGGAATGAAGTGATATTGATCCTTTCAAGTCCTGTTTCAACGCGCTGAAGAGTAATATCCTTTTCAGCAGTTATAACAGCTTCTTTCAGAGGAACCAGTACATCCTTCATTTCAACATTTAGTTCCCCGGTTCCATAAACATTAAGCTCAAGAGTTCTTTCTTTCATCCCGATGAAGGTGAATCGTGCAGAATAGGTTCCCCGGGGCAGACTTATTTTATAAAATCCGTAGGCATTTGAAAGCGTGCCGGCAGAAAGTCCCGGAATATAAAGAGTTGCTCCGGAAACCGGTTCCCTGGTCATAAGGTTTGTTATGTACCCTGAGATTGTAACATTTCCGCTCTTATTCCTGTCAGCAGGATTCCCGATATCCACAACCATGTTGCCCGAGGTACTTTTTGCTCCGCTTTCACCTGAATAATCAGTACCCGGGATATAGCTTTCGCTGTCTGCCGGCTTCTCTTTTATTGATTTTATTGCCAGGTCTTTTGTGAGCATGATATTACCGGGCCCTGCATCGTACCAGTAAATCGATTTTCCGGTAAAAAGTGTGTCAAGGATCTCAGCAAGCAAACGGTTTTCCCCGTAGGTTCCCAGAGTAAGATCATTGACCCACTCCCTGTTGTAAAAGAATTTCAGAGGGAAGCTCAGCTCAGCTTTATTGACGAAAGTCTCGAATGACTGACCTGTGTATTCCCAGTCAACCACATATTTCTCCTGTGCCGCGATCGCAGGTGTAATTAAAACTAAGACAGTTACTATTAATGATCTGAATATCATTCTTGTCTATTGTCTTTTATCCTTCTGTCTTCTGTCTCCGGTCTTCCGTCTTCGGTCTTCCGTCTTCATAAGCTATCATAATATTTCAGCACAGGAACATAAGTTTCCGGATCCTTATTGCTGACCTTTACCCTGTTGCTTTTAATATATTGCCTGATCTCTTTCCTTTTATCGCCAAGCAGTTCAAAAAGCTTATTCTTCCCTTTGACAGGTACGACTTCCGTGCCTTTCCTGATGTACGCCTGGTGCTCCTCCAGGAACAGGTCAGTCCTCCCGTCTACAGCAAGCGGCTGGAGTTTTTTAGAGTATTTTACATAAAGTGCCGTAGGTCCGTTATACAGTACATTAACATAGCCTTTCAATATGCCTGATGAGTCAGATCCGGCATTAATTATCTTAAAATTCCTGTTTTCCGACACAAGAGTGAAGCTGTCGACCATCTCCTTATTCAATGATATAACAGGATATGATTCCATGTTCAATATCAGCTCGTCGCCTGCAATATCATACCTGAGGTCAAGATTGTCGAATCTCTTCCCGTTGAAAGTAACAGATCCCTTGAGAATTGAGTTCGTAAGGAAAAACTGGTCGTTAAAAGCCTTTGGATACTGGTTATGCCAGATCCTTCCATTCAGCAATTGCTGTTTGTCTGAAGGGTTATGTTGGACAGGAGTTGAATATGCCGGGGCTGCCTTAACGAATTCAGGAGATATGCCGGGGCATATAAAAAGAAGCAAAACTGATATGAGGTACAAGAGAGCTGGTTTTGTCACTTATGAGTTCCGGATTAGATATTATTCTGTTTTTTTGCAGCCTCTTTATCAGCAAGAATTACAGACTGTCCCTGTGATATTCTCCCTGCCGGAATTGAAAAGTCACCTGCAATAAGCCTTTGAAGCATTTCACTCTTTTCACTTCCTGTAATAAGCCATATGATCTTTCTTGCCCGGTTTATGACAGGAAATGTTAATGTCAGCCGCCTTCTGCCCTGATAGATCCCGGTTGTCGCTACATCCCTGCCTGTAACATCGAGTACAGGATCTCCGGGGATAAGCGAGGCAGTATGGCCGTCGGGTCCCAGACCCAGATGAATAAGGTCTATAATTGCCTCAGGTCCGGCCAGGTCCTGTATAGTCCTGGCATAACCGGCAGCTCCTGTTTCAGGATCCTTTTGATTAACGTCCATTGCATGGATATTTTCGGGAGGAATAGGAGAATGCACAAGGAGGCTTTCGCGCATATGGGTCATGTTTCTGTCTCTGTCTCCATCAGGGGCAATGCGTTCATCAACCTGTAAAATGTGCATTCCTTGCCATGGAACATCCTCGTCGGCCAGTGACCGAAGCATTTTCCAGGGAGTTTTGCCACCGCTGACTGCCAGAATGAAGCTTCCGCGCAAAGCAACTGCCTGTCGTGCCTCGGAAGCAATAAATGCGGCTGCCTTTTGAGCTGCCAGCTCAGCGTTGTCAAAAATCTCAATCTTCATCAGAGTTGTTAATTCTCTTTCATTTTCCGGTAATGCCTTATCAGGTTGTTTGTTGAAGTGTCGTGTTTAAGTTCAGGCTCCGTTTTGCTTTCAAGCTCCGGGATGATTTGACTGGCCAGAACCTTTCCGAGTTCAACTCCCCACTGGTCGAATGAGTCGAGGCCCCAGACAACACCCTGGGTGAATACAATGTGTTCATATAGCGCAACAAGCTTCCCAAGTACCTCTGGTGTAAGCTTCCGGGCCAGTATAGTGCTCGAAGGACGATTACCTTCGAATACCTTATGCGGAACCAGCCATTCCGGTACTTTTTCTGACTTCACCTGTTCGGCTGTTTTGCCGAAGGCCAGAGCCTCAGCCTGGGCGAAAACATTTGCCATAAGGATATCGTGGTGCCTGCCGACATTATTGAGCGGTTCGGCAAAAGCAATAAAATCACAGGGGATAAGCCTTGTCCCCTGATGTATCAGCTGATAAAAAGAATGCTGGCCGTTAGTGCCCGGCTCGCCCCAGTAAATAGGGCAAGTCTGGTAATTGACTTCAGTTCCGTCGAGAGTTACATGCTTTCCGTTGCTTTCCATTGTCAGTTGCTGGAGATACGCCGGGAATCTTTTTAGATACTGCTCATAAGGGAGCACTGCGACAGTTTCAGCACCCAGAAAATTAGTATTCCAGATACCGATAAGTCCCATTATTACCGGCAGATTCGATTCAAAAGGGGCAGTCCTGAAATGTTCATCCATCTTACGAAAGCCATTGAGTAATTCTCTGAAGTTCTCCGGCCCTATTGCAAGCATTGTGGCAAGACCTATTGCTGAATCCATCGAGTATCTGCCTCCAACCCAGTCCCAGAAACCAAACATATTGGCAGTATCGATACCAAATTTTGATACAAGTTCAGCGTTTGTTGATACAGCGACAAAATGTTTCGCAGTAGCTTTTTCGTCGCCATTGAAGGCCTTCAATAACCATTCACGGGCAGTGAGGGCGTTTGTCATCGTCTCGATTGTAGTGAAAGTCTTTGACGATACTATAAACAAAGTCTCTTCAGCATTCAGATCTATAACGGCTTCAGCGAAGTCAGTTCCGTCTATGTTTGAAACAAAGCGGAATGTAAGCGTCCGGTCGCTGTAATGCCTGAGTGCTTCATAGGCCATTACAGGGCCAAGATCTGATCCTCCTATACCGATGTTTACTATATTTCTGATTGGTTTTCCGCTGAAGCCTTTCCATGTCCGCTTCTGATCTGCCCGGCAAAAACTGTCATCTTTTCCGAGAACTTCATGCACCATGGGCACAACGTTTACACCATCTACAATAATTGAAGCGTCAGCCGGTGCGCGCAATGCCGTGTGCAGAACAGCCCTGTTTTCTGTTATGTTGATTTTTTCACCGGTAAACATGGCTTCGATACGCTCGCGCAAGCCTGCTTTTTCAGCAAGCTTAATAAGCAGGGGGAGAGTCTCATCGGTTATCAGATTCTTGGAATAATCAAAAACAAGACCTTCGGCTTCAGTCATCATTTTTTCACCCCTGGCGGGATCATTTGAAAAAAGTTCCCTGAGATGAGGTATACCTTTCTTATGGCTATCTGTTAGGGCTTTCCACTCTTTTGTATCTGTGATTGTTCTTTTAAGTGTATTCATTTTATAAATTTTCAGATTTCTTCAAAGCTATTTGTTTTATCTCTAAATATCGTTTTATTATTCTCAGAATTAACGGGCTTAACTACAATTTCGTTATCGCAACCGGGGCAGTAGTAAATCTCGCAGGCTGTACAGGCAAAACAATTAGAGCAATGCTTATACTCTGAGCCTCTGTCGAATTTCAGATCACATTTACTGCAGATTATATAATCTTTCTCAATAACTGATTTCACCGGGATTTGTTTACAAAGGATTTGGTCAACTATGAATATCCTGCAATCAATCGGTAAAGTGACTGAATTTTGAGAAGGTCTGCATTACGTTATCCACATAGGTCTTTGATACCGGGATATCAGGTGCTGACGGCGAATCAAGTTCAAGTTTGAGTCCGTCCCTGTCTTTGCGGATAACCCTGACTTTCTCAAAATTGACCATATATGATCTGTGACAGCGTATTATCTCTGTCCCTGCAAAATTCTCCTCCATCCTTTTCATTGTATCACGAAGCAGATATGTTGAAACCTTGCCTTTGTTAAGATAACATATGCTTACATAGTTTTCGGTAGATTCGAGATATAGAAGATCCTCCTTTTTAACAGAAAATTTAAGTATTGATTTTTCATCATAAAAGGGGATCATATCGCGTGTGTTGTCGGGGTGAGCCTGTAACACCGCCAGCCTTTCAATTTCAAGCTTTTTGTCGCGCCACGAAAAATAAAGCCACATTACAGAATAGGGAAGTAGGAGTACGAGGGCAGTGTTGCGTGCCGATTTTTCCCACAACTCATCAAAGATCCTCGGATCTTTAAGTATCAGCTTCTGAAAAAGAGCATAGAATAAAGCCATAAGCATTATCTCGGCGAAGATCCAGACAAGATATTGCCAGATGCTTATTAAATGTTTTCTGCAGACATAATACATTACTATCCTGCTTATTACAACAACAAGCACCCCGGTAAGGATTACAAGGCTTGAATAAGTTAGAAACTCCAGTTTTGTGACACTGAACCACTTGTCAGCGCCAAATGGTGAATAGATATTGATGAATACAAGCGCGAAAAGAGATGTGAAAAGAATAAGACTCACAATATCTTTTTTATCATAGAGGAACTTGGGCAGTGGTTTCTGTACTGAGAGCATCGCAGGGTTTTAGATCTGTTACAAAAATAAACTATTTCCGGCGAATCTTAAATTTCCGCAAAAGAAGCTTGAATTTTGAAATAGAATTCCATCCCGTATATAAAGATTTCGTCACAGATTACCCTTTTACATCCCATAAGCCCTTCATATGGCACATTTTTTTGTGAGCCTCATTTTACGGTTCTTCCTTTGCATAACAAATGAACTGATCTGACGATTAAATGGAATACACTGAGAAGCATAATGAACTGAAAACACTGTTTAATCCCGACCTGCCGGAAACCGGAATCCCCGGTTCAGGCATTAGAATTATTAATTCACAATTCATCTCTGACAGTCTGCCTGAGAGTTTTTGCAATGAAAATGACATGTCGGTAAGTGAAAATTCAGCATTCTCATATCCTTTGTTTGTGCCTGCCGACAAGGAAAGCAGGAAGGTGATTTTACTGCTGCACGGACTTAATGAGAGAAGCTGGGTAAAATATCTTGCCTGGGCCTATTATTTATCTCATAACACGGGCAGCTATGTTATCCTGTTCCCCATTTCTTTCCATATAAACCGTTCACCTGCCTCCTGGAAAGACCCGCGGGCAATGTACGATGAATTCAATGAGAGGAAACTTGCGCACAGCGAGGTGAGTATGTCGAGTTTTGCAAATATTGCCCTGAGCAACAGGCTCACTGAAGATCCTCTGCGGTTTTTAAGATCCGGATACCAGACTGTAAGCGACCTTGTAAAGCTTATGACACAAATTAAGGAAGGGAAACATCCTGTAATTCCGGGGAAGAGCAAAGTAAACATATTTGCCTACTCTATCGGGGCCTTTCTGGCCCAGATTATCGTCATGGGCAATCCGGGGAACCTCTTTTCAGGTTCCAGGCTCTTCACTTTTTGCGGAGGTTCGGTTTTCAGCAATATGCACGGAACATCAAAACTTATTATGGACAGCCTTGCCTATGACAGGGTGTATAAATACTTTATGAAAGATTTCGAGGAGGATATTAAGGAGAAAACTCTGCTTAATGAATACCTGCATGAGGATAATACTGGTCTTGCTTTCCGCTCGATGATCGATTTTGGCAGGCTGAGAAAATTCAGGGAGAAAGCACTTTCGGAGTTCAGCGACCAGACATTTTCAGTGGCCCTGGCAAATGACAGGATCATACCGGCTGATGGTATAGTTAAAACTCTGGAATGGAACTCCGGAAGATCCAGGGGAAATGTTGATGTCTGGGATTTTCAATATGAGTATTCTCATGAGAATCCATTTCCGGTTTTAGGGAACAGCCTTAGCAAAAATGTTGACAGAGCGTTTGAAAGACTCTTTTCACTGGCAGGGGACTTCCTGATGGCATAAGGGATTAGTTCCTAGTCTTCTCCGCTTGTTCTTAAGGCTCTTTCAGAGCCTATTAATAGTATACGGGAAGCTGGATAGCTGTTTGCTATATAAATATAAAATATAAAGCAAAAATTGGTTACGGCTTAGTAAATTAGCATATAAATGTTAGATTTGCGACGGAATTTTATTTAAAGGTTTAATATTGTAATAAAATGAAATCGCAAATTCCGGATTTCAGACGGATAGTTGTCAAGGTCGGATCAAATGTAATAACGAAGTCAGACGGGAATCTTGACACCTTAAGGATCTCAAAGCTTGTCGAGGAGATCTTTGTTCTTTATAAAAAGGGTATAGAAGTTATTCTGATATCCTCAGGAGCTGTTGCTGCAGGACGCAATGAAGTGACCACGTCGAAAAAGACCAATGTGATAGCTGCAAAACAGATATGGGCTGCAATAGGGCAGGTAAAGCTGATCTCAAGTTATCAGTATCTTTTTGGAAAATACGGAATTACAGCAGGACAGGTGCTTGCAACAAAGGAGAGCTTCAGGGACAGGCTTCATTATCTCAATATGAGGGGATGTATTTCGGCAATGCTCGAGAACAAGGTCCTTCCCATCGTCAACGAAAACGATACAATCTCTGTTAACGAACTGATGTTCACCGACAATGACGAACTCTCCGGTCTGATTTGCTCATTGATGGACTGCGATTCACTTTTTATTCTTACAAATGTAGATGGAATCTATAATGGAACTCCCTGTTCTCCCGATTCGGAGATAATCAAAGAAATTGATAGTGATTCGGTCAATATTTCAAAATTCATAGCTCCCACAGGTTCTTCTCTGGGCCGCGGCGGAATGATGACAAAATATTCAACTGCCAGAAAACTGGCTGAAGATGGAATAAATGTCTTCATTGCCAATGGTTCACGCGACTCGATTATTTCCTCAATAATCAACGGGAAAGAGGTGCCTTTCACAAGGTTCATTGCGAACAATGAAAGGAAAACAGGAGTGAAGAAATGGATCTCAAACTCAGGATCCTTCGCCATGGGTTCAGTAACAGTTAACAGCGGAGCCAGGGAGGCTCTGCTTGGCGAAAAGGCTTCAAGTCTGCTGATGATTGGAATAACGTCTGTTGACGGATATTTCAGAAAGGGCGACATTATAACGATTCTCGATGAATACGGAACTGCCATCGGGGTCGGGAAATCGGAGTTCGACTCAAAAAAAGCAGAGCACAGCCTCCGGCAGAAAATCAGGAAACCGCTTATCCATTATGACTATCTTGTCGTTAATGATAAAGTAAGCAACTCATTCCTTGTCTGAAAAATTTGTCTCCCAAAAAAAGAAAGATGGACTGTAAACCTCTGTTTAAAAAGGTATCAGAGTCTTCCGGTAAGTTGATTTTACTGCGACAGGCTGAAATTGACAGGGCTCTGAAGAGACTTGCCGGGGCTGTCGTTGAAAGCACTGTATACCTGCTGTCTGAAAACAAGAAGGATCTTGAGCGCATGGACAAATCAGACCCAAGGTATGACCGCTTGTTGCTCACACCGGAAAGGATTAAGGCTATTGCAGCTGATATCAATACTGTTGCCTCTTTACCTGATCCGGTTGGCAGGATCCTTATGGAGAATACTTTGCCAAACGGACTGAAAATTTCAAAAATTTCGGTCCCGTTTGGTGTGGTTGGGGTAATTTTCGAGTCGCGGCCAAATGTAATTCTTGATGTTTTCTCCCTCTGCCTTAAATCGCGAAATGGCTGCGTTCTTAAAGGAGGAAGCGATGCGGCTGCTACTAATGAGGCAATAATAAAAATAATAAAATCTGTACTGTCCGGTTCGGGAATTAACCAGGATGCTGTTGCCCTGCTTCCAAATGGCAGGAGCGAGGTCCGGCAGTTATTGAAGGCGACAGATTTTATCGACCTGCTTATCCCCAGGGGAGGAAGAGGCCTGATAGATTTTGTCAGGGAAAATGCAAGGGTTCCTGTTATAGAGACAGGGGCCGGGATCTGCCATACGTATTTCGATGAATCGGGCGACAGGGAAAAGGGACGGATAATTGTGCATAATGCCAAAACAAGAAGAGTAAGTGTTTGCAATGCGCTTGACTGCCTTGTTATTCACAGGAACAGACTGGCCGATCTTGCTTACATTCTGGAACTTTGCTCAGATTCCAAAGTGGTTGTATATGCTGACAGGCAGGCATTTAAAATACTCAAGGGGTCTTACCCCGGAGAACTACTGTTGCCTGCTGACAAAAATTCATTTGGAACTGAATTTCTTTCTTACAGGATGGCTGTCAGGTGTGTCAGTTCATTTGATGAGGCTTTGGCTCATATTCAGAAATATGGATCGAAACACAGTGAAGCTATAATCTCAGAAAGTGCTGATAGAATCTCTTTGTTCAGGCAGCTTGTTGATGCGTCGTCGGTCTATTCCAATACCTCAACGGCATTTACCGACGGAGCTCAGTTCGGTCTGGGTGCCGAAATAGGGATTTCCACCCAAAAGCTTCATGCACGGGGACCTATGGCCCTCGAAGAACTTACCACATATAAATGGATTATTGAGGGTGAAGGACAGATACGAAGTTAACTAACCGTTGGCTTCAGCCAATGGATGATTGAACTGCTCGAGGCTGGCTTTAGTTTAAATGAATAATATAGATTAATTATATAATTATTGAAATATTGATTAATAATATTTGAAAATAATTCCATAAATATTAATAATATTAAAATAATTGTTATTTTTGGCGAACGTAATTAATAAAGTATTTACTGATTTGTTCTGAGATGAAATTTTCAACAGGCTTTACGACAACAACCACTACCACCAGGCACAGGTCCGGGGTATCGGGGATGTTGTATGTAAGCCGGTTCATAAGGTATAACATAAGCCATCCTCAGGTCGGGGGTGGTTTTTTTTTATTTATAATTCAGGGTTATGAAAATAATGAAATTCGGAGGATCGTCACTTGCCGATTCAGCATCGGTCAGAAGGGTAGTTGGGATAATTAAAGAACAGGCCTCAGAGGATAATGAAGTTACAGTTGTTGTCTCAGCACAGGCCGGGGTTACTGATGCTCTTGCAGCTTTATGCCTGATTATACCCACTGATCCCGCTGGCAGTGAAAGGAGCATAACCGATATTGAAAACAGGCACCTCACGATGGCAGGGGAGCTTATCCAGGTAGGAATGCAGCCTTCAGTCATGGCTGAGATAATTACAATGTGCAACCAGCTGAGCGAGATCGTAAAAGGCGCTTCCCTTGTAGGAGAGGTTACAGCCCGCACCAGGGATATGATACTTGGTTTCGGTGAACAGCTTTCTGCATGGCTTCTTTGCAACATTCTTCGCATGGAATTTTCAGAGGTTATTTACACTGATGCAAGACAGCTTATCAAAACTGATTCCTCCTTCGGATCTGCAAAAGTCCTTTTTGAAATGAGCAATAAGCTGATACGGGACTATTATTCAGAAAATACAGGACTTAAAGTTGTAACAGGATTTATTGCAAGCACTCCGGAGGGAGAAACCACAACCCTTGGGCGCAATGGTTCGGACTATACGGCATCAATACTAGGCGCTGCCATGAATGCCGGTATAATTGAGATCTGGACCGATACTGACGGTGTACTGACTGCTGATCCGACCCTTGTAAGGGAGGCAAGGAATATTGGGCAGCTATCCTACAATGAAGCGATGGAGCTCTCTCACTTTGGAGCCAGGGTAATATTTCCGGCTTCTCTGCAGCCTGCGATGGAAAAGTCAATTCCTCTGCTTGTGAAAAACACCTTCAATCCTACCCATAAAGGAACTCTTGTATGCGACAAAACATTCAGCGACAATGGCTTCATAAAGGGAATATCTTCTCTCCGGAATGTTTCACTTATAAATATAGAAGGAAGCGGGATGGTTGGAGTGGCTGGTGTTGCTGCCCGCATGTTCACCGCCCTGTCGGCTGAAAGGATAAGTGTGATCCTGATCAGCCAGGCCTCTTCCGAGCATTCAATCTGCATTGCTCTCATGGATCAGGACTCCGGAAGAGCTGTAATTATATTGAAGGAGACCTTTTCAAAAGAGCTTGAGCTGGGCCTCATATCGTCGGTCCGGTGTGAATCTCAACTTTCAATTGTAGCTGTTGTAGGGGAAAATATGAGGCATATGCCCGGCGTAGCTGCAAGGGTTTTTGCTCCGCTGGGCCGCAACGGTATCAATATTAAAGCAATTTCGCAGGGTAGTTCAGAGCTTAATATTTCCTTTGTCATATCGGAAAATGACCTTAAAAAAGCACTGAGGATCCTGCACCAGGCATTGTTCAGGAATGAGATGCGGCAGCTGAATCTCTTTATTGCAGGAACAGGTTTGGTTGGCGGAAGACTTCTCGATATGATCCCTAAACATAATAGTTTTCTTAAAAGGCAGAATATTGAGCTCAGGGTGTGCGGCATTATCAATTCGAGGAAGATGCTTACCGGCAGTGAAATTTCTGATATTGAAAACTGGAGAAGTGACATTGATTCCGGATCTGAAAAAGCTGACCTCGATGTGTATATTAACAAGATGCTGAAAAGAAATTTTGAGAACTGCGTCCTCGTTGATGTCACCGGGTCAGCTGAACCTGTGGATTATTATTATAAGTTGCTCTCTTCAAACATCTCGATAGTAGCTGCGAACAAAATTGCGAATTCCGGAACTTTCGGAATGTATAGCAGGCTTCGCGAAGCTGCGGCTAAAAGAAGAGTCTCATTCCATTATGAAACTAATGTGGGAGCAGGATTGCCTGTTATAAACGTGATACGGAATCTGAACTCAGGAGGAGACACAATCAGAAGGATAGAAGCCATACTCTCCGGTACTTTAAACTGGCTGTTGTCGGAGTACAACGGAACAATAAGTTTCAGCGAACTGGTTATCAGGGCGAGGGAGCTGGGTTATACGGAACCTGACCCTCGTCTCGACCTGAGCGGCACAGATGTTGCCCGGAAATGTCTGATCCTTGCCCGTGAGTGCGGGATTGAAATGGAAATGAAAGATGTTGAAACTGAATCACTTATTCCTTCTGTTATTGGCGCTGTCGGTCTTAAGGATTTTTTCAGCGAGCTGAATGAAGCTGAGTCCTTTTATCTTGACAAATATACTGTGGCAGCTTCGGAGAATAAAAGACTCAGGTATGTGGCAACAATTGAGAACGGGAAGGTTATTGTAGGATTAAAAAAAGTAGGTGAATCTCATCCTTTCTATGCCCTGAGAGGCTCAGGCAACTGTATAATTCTCACTACAGATTATTATAAGGAATCACCCATGGTTATCACGGGTCCCGGTGCAGGTGCAAACGTTACTGCCGCCGGACTGCTTGCTGATATCGTAAGGGTAGCAGAAGAAATAAGGATCTGACACTATCAAAAAATATATTCCGATGCAAAAAGTCCTCCCTACCCCGCACCCCGCACCCTGCACCCCGCACCCCGCACCCTGTTTTAATATTTATAAACTCCAGATATCATGAATTACAAAAAGGTGACAGCATTTGCACCTGCAAGTGTTGCAAATGTGGGATGCGGCTTCGATTTTATGGGCTTTGCTCTTGAAGGCGCCGGCGACAGGGTAACAATAGAAACAGATGAAGCAAACAGCGGCATTAAAATCCTTCTTGGCGGTCCGTTTGGTGAGCTGCTTCCTTCCGATGCAGACAAGAATACAGCCGGAGTAGCTGCAAATGCGCTTCTGAAAGCTTTAGGCAGGAGTGATCTTTCAATCACTATAAATCTTGAAAAAAACCTGCCTCTCGGAAGCGGTATGGGGAGCAGCGCTTCAAGTGCAGCAGCATCGCTGTATGCAGTTAATGAGCTTCTCGGGAATCCGTTTAAAACAGAGGAGCTGATTCCTTTTGCAATGGAGGGAGAGCGGGCAGCCTGCGGCACTGCCCATGCAGATAATGTGGCACCTTCGCTTCTCGGAGGATTCTTAATAATCAGAAGTTATGATCCGCTCGACATAATTAAAATCGCTTGTCCTGATGACCTTTACTGCGCTGTTGTTCACCCCCATATCCAGCTTAAGACTTCTGATGCAAGGAGGATCCTCAGACGTGACCTTCCTCTTAGTGACGTTACAAAACAGAGTGCAAATGTTGCCGCTTTTATAACAGGAATCATGAGGGAGGATTACAGCCTGATAGGTCGCTCGATGCACGACCTTGTTGCCGAACCCAAACGCACTCAGCTTATTCCCGGATTCGCTCAGGCAAAGATCACGGCCCTTGGTGCAGGAGCTGTCGGATGCGGAATTTCAGGCTCGGGCCCTTCGGTTTTCGCCCTCTGCAGAGGGAAGGATACTGCGGTGAAGGTTGCCGGGGAAATGAGCAGATCCTTTTCTTCATCAGGACTTGATTCTGATACCTTCATCTCCACAATGAATGCGCCTGGCGCCTATATTATTTAATACCAATTACCAATTACCAATTACCAATTACCAATTACCAATTACCAATTACCAATTACCAATTACCAATAACCAATTACCAATTACCAATTACCAATTACCAATTACCAATTACCATGAAGTTCTATAATATCTCTGATCCTTCGGAAAAAGCCGGCCTTAAAAAAGCAGTTTTGACAAGCCTGCCAAAAACGCCAGGGCTTTATATGCCTGAGAGCCTGCCGGTAATGAGCTCAGGTTTTATTAATAATCTGGGTAATATCGACCAGAAGGAGATGGCATTTGAACTTACAAAGGCTATGCTGGGAGACGACATTCCTGATAATGAAATAAAAGAAATAATAGAAAGCTCTGTTACATTTCCGGTGCCGCTTGTACAACTTGGAGAAAAGCTTTTCGTGCTCGAGCTCTTCCACGGCCCTACACTTGCTTTCAAGGATGTGGGGGCACGATTTATGGCTGCATTGTTCGAATACCTGCTCAGGGGCGAAAACCGCGAAACTACTATCCTGGCCGCTACCTCCGGCGATACAGGTTCTGCAGTGGCAAATGCTTTTTACGGAAAGCAGGGAATAAAAGTGCTGATACTTTATCCATCCGGAAGGGTAAGTCAGATTCAGGAGAAGATGCTCACCACAGTCGGAGGCAATGTTACTGCCATTGAGGTTGACGGTAACTTCGACGATTGCCAGAGAATGGTCAAAGAAGCCTTTTCAGATGCGGACCTGAATTCAGGAATGAATCTTACCTCTGCCAATTCAATAAACTTTGCACGCCTGTTCCCTCAGACATTTTATTATTTCGGTGCTGCGGGTCAGCTAAAAAGAGGTGAAGGACCATTGTCAGTAAGTGTTCCATGTGGTAACTATGGCAATCTTACTGCAGGGGTCATTGCTTCCAGGATGGGGCTTGAGATCAGACATTTCATAGCCTCTTCGAATGAAAATAATGCTGTGACAGATTACTTAAGTACAGGTTATTATGAGCCAAAACCGACAATCCCGACTATCACCAATGCCATGGATGTCGGGGATCCCGGAAATTTTCCGAGATTATTGAGGCTTTTCTCCGGCAGACACGATGAGATGACTGCTCAGCTAAAGGGTTATTGGTATAATGATGCTCAGACGCTTGCTTCTATTGACGAACTCAAATCGTTATACGGATATGAGGCTGATCCGCATGGAGCTGTTGCATATCTGGGCATCAAAGAATACCTGAAGAAGCATGATGCAACAGGAATTTTTCTTGAAACAGCTCACCCTCTTAAGTTTCAGGCTGAAACAGGAATCAATCCATCTGAAAAGGGAAGTATGCCTGAAAATTTAAGGGAGCTATTATTATCGCAAAAAGTTGCGATAAAAATGGCTCCCTCATTCTCTGATCTGAAGAGTTTCCTGCTCTAGATCAATATCTGTCTTGCATATTCAACGCAGGTTTTTGTCTCCTTAACTGCATTTGACCATGGCTTGATATCATATTCAAGTTCAATGTCGACGTTGATCGGCCATTTCATCTTTTTAAGAAGAAGCAGAATCTCAGCAATTGGTGACTCTCCCTGTCCCCAGACCTGGTTCATATTGGCAGGTTCGGTTTTCGGACCTGTCTTGTCTTTCATATGAATCGCAAAAATCCTGTCGTGGTATTTTTCGATCATAGTATTCGGGTGAATGCCTGTTGATCCGAAGAAGTGGCCGGTATCGAAGTTCATCATAACCGATTTGGAAACAGCGAGGAAAGGATCATAGGAGAATCCCGGTGTGGCAAACTGCATGTGGTTATGGAATACGGCGAACATGCCATTTTTTTCTGCAAAAGGCGCAAGTTTTTTCACTGCATCTTCACTTATCTCATCTGTAACTCCTTTGGCTCCCATTGCCTTGGCTACCTTGAAGGCATAGTCGATCTCTTCATCAGACCATCTTGCAGGAGAGAATTTTACAAGATGAACACTTATTCCTGCATCCTTAAACAATTTGCGCGCTCCCTCAACTTTTTCCATTGGAAGGGATACACGCCATTTTTTCAAGTCCTCATTGAATTTTGCAATTGCAGCTTCCTGTTCAGGAGTCCTTTGAGGTCTCTGACCACCCTGTGGTGCTCCTGCCGGAGGTGCTCCTGCCTGAGCTGCTGCCGGAGGCGCTCCTGCTGCTGCTGCCGGAGCCGGGGGTCTTTGTCCGCCGCCGGGTCCACCCATTCCTGCCATCGGATTTTTTGGGGCTCCAAGATATGTCTCCAGGTCACCGCTCATGAGCTCAATATTGCTCAGTCCTGCTTCCTTGCAATACTTTATGATGTTCTCAAGTCCACCGGGCATGCTTCTCCACGAGTAGGTGATAGCACCGATTTTAACTCCTCCGAAATTTGATTCAGGAGGGTTGGGAGCTGATACTTCAGAGAGTGATGAGCCATTTAGGAGTGAGGTGCCTGGGATAACTGTAAGAGCTGCAATAGCTGCCCCGTTTCCGAGGAATTTACGTCTTGATAACTGTTTTTTGTTTTCCATATTCAAGATTTTATTTGATTTAACTTTTAACTTTTATCTTTTATCTTCTTATTTTTTACTTCGGTCTTCCGACTTCCGTCTTCGGTCTTCTTACTTCTTACTTCTTACTTCTTACTTTTTTTACAGAGTCCATCCGCTGCGGTACTCATAGTGGAATAGATTATTGGCTTCAGGCAGATTGGTGATCTTCATATTGGCCGCATCATATTCGAGCGTGATATTGGCACGCTGGCTTTTTAGCGCAATGTTTGTAAGGAGCATGATCTCAGTAAGCTTCGAGGATATTGCGAAATCATTGCATGCTTTCTTCCCGTTTTTAATTGCGTCAATCCAGTCTTCAAAGATATTGCCCGTCCTTGGAATCGTTGGATCAGGTCCCTTGAAGTCGGCATTGGCAGGTATCAGTTCAGGAATAGCGCCATGGCTGGCATGCGTTATGATGCCTTTTTCGCCAAAATAGGTTGCATCTTTCATTGCGCGGCCTGCCTCAAGTCCTTCCGGACGTGGTGGTCTCAGTCCTCCGTCGCACCAATGCACCTTTACCGGAGGCATATTTCCCCGTGCAGGGAACTCATAAGTTACAAGCTCGCAAAGAGGAAGATATTCGCTGTTATAAGGTGAGGATGAAGCCTGTATTTTTGTTGGCATTCCCAGGTTCAGGGCCCAGATTGGGGCATCAAAAATATGAGCACCCATATCACCCATTGCGCCGGTACCATAATCCCACAGGCCCCTCCAGTAGAAATGAACTGTATCGGGATGATAAGCTTTTTGTGGAGCCGGGCCAAGCCATAAATCATAGTTAAGGTTCTGAGGTGCTGTGCCTCCTGCCGGACGCGGCATATCGCCCTGTGGCCAGAATCCGAGAGGACGGTTGGTTGACAGCCAGACCTCTTTCACATTTCCGATAACACCCGACTGGATCCACTCAACAGTTTTCCTGGTTCCTTCGGTAGCATGTCCCTGGTTTCCCATCTGAGTTACAACTCCGGTCTGTTTTGCAATCTCGGCAAGTTTGCGGCATTCCACAATGGTCTTTGCCATTGGTTTCTCTATATATACATGCTTTTTAGCCCTCATGAAGGCTGCTGCAATCGGTGCATGGTTATGATCGGGAGTTCCGATTACAACTGCATCGATCGATTTCTCCTTCTCAAGCATCTCCCTCCAGTCGGAGTAGATTTTGGCTTTCGGGTAGCCCTTGAAAACATGTCCTGCATATTCTGAATCGACATCGCATAAGGCATAGATGTTGGCAAGAGCGATTTTGGCACCTGTTCCTGCTGCACCCATCTGAACAGTAGCGTTTGTATTCGGAGCTCCTGCCGGGGCACCGGCGGGACGTCCGGCTCCACCGCCTGCCTGACCTCTCTGTGCAGCCATCTGGGCCCTTCTGGCTTCTGCTGCAGCAATCTGTTCCTTGGTCATCTGGGTGCCGTTTGAATTTCTCTGCGGCCTTACTATAGGTACATCAGGAGAACAAATTTGCTGGATATCGCCTCCCCCCTGGCTGCCGACACCAATACCTGCAACATTGATCATGTCGCTGGGGGCAGTATATCCGTTTCCGCCTAAAACATGTCGAGGGATTATTGTCAGCCCTGCTGTCAGTGCAGCAGTAGTCCCAAGGAAGTGTCTCCTCGACAGGTGCTTGCCTGTCGGTTTCCTGTTCTGATTTTGATTGGTCATAAAATGAGGTCTTAAAGGTTTGAAGAGTTGAAGGAGTTTACAATGAATAAAGTTATAAATACTTTATATCACTGAATGACAATCCTGATCATATATTTATTCCCTTAAGCATTTTTAACACTTCCCGTATGCCTTCGTTTATTAATTGTTGGAGGCAGAAATTTTTAGGGTTAACTTTACACTAAATATTACAATGATGATAGTTACATGCGTATATGTTAATGTTAAAGCAGCTTCGATAAACGAGTTTATTGAATTGACTGCCGTTAATCATCGTGAATCTGTAAAAGAACCTGGTAATCTGCGATTTGACCTGATACAGCAAGCCGATGACTCCTCTCGGTTTATGATATACGAAGCTTATGAATCTGAGGAAGCAGCTCTGAATCACAAATCAACCCCTCATTATCTTAAGTGGAGGGATGAGGTGGCAGGATTAATGCATGAGCCCCGTCATGGAGTCAGATATAATATTGTTGAACCAGCTGACAGAAAAGCATGGTAAAATCTTTTCAGTTTACACGGATCCCAAGGATAGTCTTCAGGTGTGGGGCGATATCCTTATTACCTGACCTGATATCGGGTTATGGAAAGAAGATTATTCTTGTAACCGGAGGAAGTTCGTTTCTCAATTCGGAAAACTGTGAAAAACTTTTGCGCGGGCTGGATGCTAAGCGCATCAATTATTATTTGGTTTCAGTCGCCGGAGAACCTTCACCTGAAGTTGTAGATCAGGCTGTAAAAAGATTTGCTGAAGAAAATATCACACTTGTTCTTGGAATTGGAGGAGGAAGTGTTCTTGATGCAGGCAAGGCTATCTCAGCGATGGCAGGACTCAGTGCGTCAGTTGTTGATTTTCTCGAGGGTGTCGGTATCAGGGAACATCCCGGAACAAAGGTTCCATACATAGCTGTCCCTACTACCTCAGGCACAGGAAGCGAGGCTACGAAAAATGCTGTTATTTCAAAAGTGGGCAAAGGTGGCTTCAAGCGCTCTCTTCGCCATGATAACTTCGTCCCCGACATTGCCCTGGTTGATCCTGTGCTGACTGTCAGCTGCCCTGAAGACATTACAGCAGCCAGCGGACTGGACTGCCTGACGCAACTTGTTGAGGCTTATCTTTCGGATAAGGCAAGTCCCTATACCGATGCACTGGCTTTAGAGGGCATAAAAGCTGTAAAGGCTTCATTGAGAAGATGCTATAAGGATGGATCAGATATTGAAGCACGGTCAGGCATGTCGTTTGCTGCCCTCACCTCAGGAATTTGTCTTGCAAATGCAGGACTTGGTGCTGTTCATGGTTTTGCATCCTCAATAGGAGGGATGTACAATATTCCCCATGGAATTATCTGCGGCACTCTTATGGGTGCAGCCAATAAAGTAAATGTGAGGGAACTGAGAAAACTGAAAGACGGTTCTGATGCATTGAAAAAATATGCAATCCTGGGTGAGATTTTTGTTGAGGCAGACGATAAAACAGAGGAATATTATATTGACGGTTTTGTCGAATACCTGGATGAAATAAGTACAGACTTGAAACTGCCGGGATTGAAAGCAGCCGGAATTGATGAGGCGGATTTAAGAAAAATCTGTTCGGAGACAGACTGTAAAAATAACCCGGTGAAACTAAACACTGATCATCTTTTAGAAATATTAAAGCGAAGATATTTCTGATGTTATCCGCGCCAGCATCTTCTGCGAGCTCGGCGAAGTCTGTGACTTCGTCGGAAATAATATATAGCTATATTTTAATGAAAGCGAAGTTGCAAACTTCGCTAGCCTATTGATATAGCACGATCAAGATCCGATATTTTTCTATATTTACTCTTTCCAAAAACCCGAACCCCCAAACTCCAAACTCCAAACCCCAAACTCCAAACTTTTCAGAATATGAAACCAAAAAATCTATTAGTTATCGTGTTAACAGCCTTGCTGTTAAGTGTTTCACAGTACTCGCAGGCCCAGCTGCCAAAAGAAACAGAAGCACAAAAAATGCAACGTATGAAATGGTGGACCGATGCCCGTTTTGGCATGTTCATTCACTGGGGTTTGTATGCTCTTCCTGCAAGGCACGAATGGGTGAAAAATTATGAAAGACTTACAAATGACCAGTATCAGAAGTACTTTGATAATTTCAATCCCGATCTTTATAATCCGAAGGAGTGGGCAAAAATGGCAAAGGCTGCCGGGATGAAATATGTAGTCCTGACTGCAAAGCATCATGAAGGCTTCTGTCTGTTCGACTCCAAATTCACCGATTACAAGGCTACGAATACCCCATATGGGAAAGATCTCATAAAGGAATATGTTGAGGCTTTCAGGGCTGAAGGACTTAAAGTGGGATTCTATTATTCACTTATAGACTGGCATCATCCCGATTATACAATCGACAGGCAACATCCTCAGAGGCAGGATTCCGATACTGCATATGTCAGGCTGAATAAAGGCAAGGACATGAAAAAATACCAGGAATATATGAAGAACCAGGTGCGGGAACTTCTGACAAATTACGGTGAGATCAGCATAATCTGGTTCGACTTCTCCTTCCCGGGGAAGAATGGAAAAGGCCATGATGACTGGGATTCTGAAAATCTTCTTAAACTGGCACGTTCGCTTCAGCCAGGGATTATTGTTGACGACAGACTTGACCTTCGTGATGTTGAGGGAGGCTGGGATTTTACAACTCCCGAACAGGTGAAGGTTGCAAAATGGCCTGAGGTAAACGGCAAGCGTGTTCCCTGGGAGACCTGCCAGACATTCTCAGGATCATGGGGTTATTACAGGGATGAAAATACATGGAAGAGCAATGCACAGCTTCTCGAACTGCTTATTGAATCTGTATCAAAAGGCGGCAACCTGCTTCTTAACGTAGGCCCTACTGCCAGGGGGACCTTTGATTTCAGAGCACAGGACAGGCTTGGATCGATGGGAGAGTGGATGAAACTTAACAACCGTTCAATTTACGGTTGTACTGAAGCTCCGGCAGGGTTTACTGCGCCTGATAATACACTGCTGACCTACAATCCGGTGACAAAAAGACTTTATGTTCATCTGCTGGCTTATCCTATGGGCAGCATGACGTTAGCAAATATGTCGGACAAGATAAAGTATGTTCAGTTCCTGCACGATGCCTCTGAGGTCAGATTCAGGGGAGGAGCAGGGGAGAGCAAGAATGATATTACACTTCAGCTGCCTGTTCAGAAACCTCCGGTGGAAATTGCGGTGCTTGAGGTGGTTCTCAAATAGGTGCTAGCCTCCTTCGCTAAAGCTACGGTGGCTAAAAGTTGCGAGGTACGGGTTGCGGGGTAAGTCGGATTAACCCGCACCCCGCACCCTAAACTCGAAACCCGAAACCCGAAACAATTCAAATACTTATTGAATCGTAGACCACAACCTTTTCCCAGAGCTCCTGGCAATCTGCTATGAATTTGAGATGCTTTGGGTGTGTCTGGTAGATATCCTGATCTTCCTTGCTTTTGTATATTGTAAGGAGAGAATATGAATATGATGCGTCGATAACATCACGGCTGGTGCCGGCCGGCACTCCAATGTGGTAATCAACGATAGTCTCTATAGTAACCAGTTCCCTGAGGGCATTTTCGAACTTCTCCTTGTTTTCAGGAGTAAGCGGCTGCCTGAGCCAGAAAAAGACATGGTGGACAAAGTTTTTCCCCAGTTCTTTAGACTGAACCGGTGTGGAGGCACATCCTGCTGCTGCCAGAATTCCTGCTCCTGCAACTCCTTTTGCAGAGGTCTCAATAAAGTTTCTGCGTTTGATTTTGTTTGTCATGGTGATGTGAGTATGAATATTTTAATAGTTTGAAGACCGAAGACCGGAGACCGGAGACCGAAGTCCGTCTTCCGTCTTTTTTTCTGACTTCCGTCTTCCGTCTTCCGTCTTTCCTATTTTTTCCCAGTCATCTTATTAAATATCTCCAACTGTTCTTTCATCGCAGTTATCCTGTCAGCGGGAGCTGTGCGTGCTTCAAGTAGTACCCAGCCGTCGTATTTGATCCCGTTAAAGAGATCGAAGAGCTGCTGGTATGGATAGGTTCCGACATTCAGCTCGCGGACATGAACAGTATCGCCGAACCATTTCTTTACGCTGTTGAAATTTGGTTCCAGCCCCGGAGCCAGCAGATCCTGGTCATTGCAGTTCCAGCACATGACGACATTTTTTTCAGTAACCTGCTCAAAAATTGCCCTAATATTAGGGATCTCCTGGGTTTTGTTGCCGTGGACTTCAACCCTTACAAGCTGTCCGAAGTCCTTCGCAAACTTTCCGACCTCATTCAGTGATGCTGCTATCTGTGCAATTGTCTTCTCTGCGGAAACCGCTGCAGGCAGATCGTTTGGTTTAACCTTTATGCCTGTTGCACCTATGTCCTTGCATAGTTTGATGTATTCCTTTGTCTGATCGATATTTTCCCTGAGTTTTGCCTGATCGGGACTGTGATATTCGAAGTTTGCTCCGTATCCAAGACACTTAACTGAGCTGTCGGCGAAACGTTTTTTGACCTCGGAGCGCTGTTCCTTTGTAAGGTTTGTCTCAACTTTATGAGCATGCTGTGTTCGGAGTTCAAGTCCCAGATATCCTGTCTTTTCACAATTTGAAATCAGCGTTGGAAGGTCCCAGTCCTGTCCCCAGAGATAGGTGCAAAGACCAAACTGCATGCCCTTTGGTGCTGGCAGCGTGAAGGTGTCGAGATTTCTCAGTGCTGCAAGACCAAAACCGGCAGCGAGGCTTTGCTGTAGAAACAGGCGGCGTGACAGATTATTCTTCATTTTTTTATCGATTTAGAATTCGAAGATATGAAAAAGGCGCAAAGGCGCAATGGCTTAAAGGCGTAATGGCAAAAAAAAAGAGGGGGAGAATGGGAGAATGGGAGAGGGGGAGAATGGGAGAATGGGAGAATGAGAGATGCGGGAGAAAGGGAGAGGGGGAGATTGGGAGAGCTTCAGAACACCATTAATGTATTTCATATGCCGTTTTTTTTGTATATTTATAAAAAAAAACGATGAAAAGGGCAAAAATGGAAACACGTCGTGAATTTCTGCAGAAACTGCTTGGCGCAGCTGCAGTTGCAGGGCTTTATCCCTGTGTCGGGAACGGGGAAGCATTTACTGGTTTCGTCCAGAAAACAGGTAAAATGGCTCTCAGGCCGTTGGGCCGTACCGGTCATCTGGTCGGGATCTACAGTCTGGGCGGACAGGCGGCAATTGAAACACCGGGGAAGGAAGAGCTTTCTGTTCAGATAATTAACAGGGCCATTGATCTTGGGATTAATTATATCGATACTGCTGCTGCCTATGGCAGGACTACCTCCACTATTACCAAGGCAGAGGCCATGGGGCACAGCGAAAGAAATATGGGACAGGTTATGAAATACCGGCGCAAAGAGGTCTTCCTGGCGTCAAAGACAAATGACCGTACCTACGACGGATCAATGAGGCTGCTTGAAAAATCGCTTAAAAACCTTCAGACTGATCATCTTGACCTCTGGCAGATTCACAACCTTACTACTGCTCAGATCCCTGATATAGATAAATACTTCGCTGCTGACGGAGTTATTAAGGCTCTGGAAAAGGCAAAGGAACAGAAGATGGTCAGGTTCGTTGGCATTACAGGTCATGAGAGTCCTGAAATGCTTAAGATAATGGCTGAACGATATCCTTTCGACAATGTACTTGTTGCCCTGAATGCTGCAGATAAGCATTATGACCCGTTTATTGAGAAATTTCTGCCGGTAGCACTTGAAAAGAAAATGGGCATAGTTGGAATGAAGATTCCTGCCCGCGACAGGATCTTTGCCCACGGAGGGATCATTACAATTAAAGAGGCCATGGATTACGTTATGACACTTCCTGTAAGTACAATTATCATCGGACTCGATGATGTGGCTCAGCTGGAAGAGAATATTAAGATAGCCAGAGAGTTCAAGCCACTTACTGCAGACCAGATGCTTGCAATTGAGGCAAAGACAAAACCATACTACAAGGAACTGCAGTTCTTTAAGGGGCAGTCGGAATGGCCGGTTGAATGGTAAGTTTCGCGTTTCTCGTTTCGGGTTTCGTGATTCGTCCGCCATCCCGATAGCTTTCAGGAGGCGGATCGTGTTTCGGGTTTTGTGTTTCGGGTTTTGTGTTTCGTGTCTCGTGTTTCGGGTTTCGCATTCCTTACCGTGAGCCCTGAGCCATGAGCCCTGAGCCCTGAGCTTTCTTGCCTTCATGAAAGCATTCTCTTATGGATGATTTGCCTGCTTTGGTCAAATAATAACAGAGGATCGTGTTTTTTTATATATTTTAGTCTTCAGAAACCAGAATTGAGACGAAAGTCCTGACACCTTTAAGATTGTTTTTCACCTCTTACTGATAGTTTCCTGACTCATAAAGTTTTCAGAGGCAGGCAAAAGATGGATCTTAAAGGGGAATTGTCTTTTACAGCAATGTAACTGACGGGGCGTAAGCTTACCAAAGAATCAGAGATGGCTTTGTTAAGTATCAGTAAATCAGTTGTATAACAATACGATTTCAGTTAAAAAGACTTTTTAAGATTTGTTTCTTCACCATATTGAATGAATTTCACAGTTCTTAAGATCAAAATAAGATCGGATTTCAGATTGGTGCATAAAATGCTTTCTGCATTTGCGCTTTTGCTTTTCTTATTGCCGGATTTGCATGCCCAGCCTCCTAATCTTATTATCAGGCCTGAGCCGCAGACAATCTGTCTTGGCAGCCCGGTGCAGCTTGATGTTGATGTCAGCGGCAGCCCCGGACCCTTTACTTTTACATGGACATCTGTCCCTGTTGGATTTACATCATCCATTAAAAATCCCTTGGTAGATCCAGGTCCGAGTGTTACAACGACCTATAATGTTGCTGTATTTGATGGCGTTAATACAGCGAATGCGAGTGTTGTAATAACAGTTGTAGACAAACCCCCTCCTCCATCCGCTTCAGTAACTGAGCAGCCCACTTGTCTTATCCCGGGAGGTACCATAGTCTTTCTTTCCCAGCCGGATGTGGAATATAGTGTGGGTCAGGGCTGGCAGACATCATTGACCTTCACCGGATTGAATACGGGAACATATTATCCGTCCGTACGAAGAATCGGCGACAATGCCTGTATAGTTGCAGCTACAAGTCCTGCAAGTCTGAGTATAGACCTGGTCCCGGAAAAGCCATCAGCTCCTGTTGCCGGAGTACCAACTCAACCAGATTGTACTAATCCAAAAGGGAGCGTTACATTGACCGGTTTACCGGTCGGAGCTGGACAGTTAACCCTGGAAACTATTCCCGGATCAACCCCGAGATGTCACTATATCAAATCTTGATCCCGGCATCCTACTTATTTTACAGCCACTAATTCCTCAAGCTGTGTTTCATATCCAAGACTTGTTGTCATCAATGCCGTGCCAACAATACCAGCAGCACCAACAGGTACCATAACTCAATTGCCTGATTGTGCAACACCTACAGGTACAATAACTATTGATGCCCAGACAAATGTGGAGTATAGTGTCGGATTCCGTATTTCAGACAAGTAATGTATTTCCGGGACTGGAACCACGGAACCTATACCTTGTCCGTCAGGAGACCGGGAGATAATACCTGCCTTGATATCAGGAGAAATATTGCAAATCGATCCTCTGCCGAATCCCCTGTCACTCCCTTGCTTTTTTCCAAGACCAGCCAAACTGCGAAAGCGCAACAGGCAGTATTGTTCTTACCAATCTACCAGCAGGAAATTGGAACCTATACCCCGGTGGATTGACAGGTTCAGGACCCAGTACACTATTTCAGACACTTAATTCCCGGAACATATGATCTTCTATGTGGAGACAATACCGGGCAACTGCATATCATTACCTCTGTCCGTAACAATTATTCCTCACCAGCAGAATCCGGCGATCCAACTGTTTCTGTTGTTCATCCATCCTGTTTATTACCATCAGGAACTATTACAGTACTGCTCCAACTGGGCCGGGTTTATTATATAGTATTGATGGTAGTAATTATGGGTCAGTACTACATTTAGCGGCCTGGAACCCGGAGACTACTCTGTAACTGCACGAATTGCATCTGGATTACATCTCCGGGATAATATGTACAATAGACGCCCTGCCGGCGCTCAAGCCTCATTAACGTAAAACCTACTCCGGTATGTGCCCCTGGGACCATCGATATGACTGCAGATGAATCACTGTCGGATCAACTCCCGGACTGACATTTACTTACTGGACTGACGTGGCTGCGACCCTGGCATATCCGACCCCTCATCTGCAACAGCCGGGACTATTATATAAAGGGGACTGATGGTAATGGATGCTTTAAGGTAACAACAGTAATTGTAAAAGTTACCACACCTCCGGTTGCTACTTTTAGTTACCTTAATAATCCATACTGTGCGAATGCAGAAGATCCTTCTCCTTCAGCCATTTCCGGAAGTACTCTGGGTGATCTTTACTTCTGATCCAGGATTAGTTTTCCTGAATACTTCAGGACTGATAGACCTTTCCTTAAGCACACCAGGAACATATACCGTTACAAATACAGTTGCTGCAGCAGGAGGATGTCCACAGGTTACAGCCACTTCACAAGTGACAATAAGCCCAATAACTGTTCCGGGCACAGTAAATGGTTCAGCATCAGTATGCACAGGTACCAACAGCACACTTCTTAACTTGGAGGGGTATAAAGGAAACATAATCAAATGGCAGTCATCACCTGACGGCTTGCCTGGACAGATATCCTAGTTACCTCACCAACATACACTGTAAGTGGCCTGACTTCAACTACCCGATATCAGGCAATAGTTCAGAGCCCTGGTTGCACTGCAATTACTTCACCGTATGCTACAGTGACGGTGAATCCTCTTCCAGTAACTTCAGTAATCTCAGGGATTTCTTCACCAGCCTGCAATGCAATAGGCGTAACTTATAGTGTAGTGGGGACAGCTGGGTCGAGTTACGCATGGACTGTACCTGCCGGTGCCACAATAACATCAGGAAATGCAGGTCCAAATAATAACCAGATCAGTGTCAACTTCGGCGCAACTGGTGGAAATATTACTGTTACCGAGACTAGTGCAGCATCCTGTACCGGAAGCCCTGTAATATTGCCGATCAGCCTTTTAGGATGTGGGCTGGATGCTGATTTTGCCGGCACTCCCGGAAAAATTTGCCTTGGGTCAACTGTTACATTCACCAACTCAACATTGGGCGCCTCAGGAAGTGCAAGCTACAGCTGGAATTTTGGCGCAGGGGCCAGTCCTGCATCAGCAGCAGGTGCCGGGCCTCATATTGTTACCTACACTACCAGCGGGTCAAAGACAATCTCTCTCACTGTCATTGACGGAGTAACAGACGTCGAAATAAAAGCTGATTATATTACTGTTGATCCTGTCACAGTTCCAGGAGCTGTTAGCGGTAGTACTACTGTCTGTTCAGGCACAAACAGTACCACTTTAACGCTTGAGAATTATTCTGGAAATATTATCAAGTGGCAGTTTTCAACAGACGGGAATAATTGGACGGATATTGGTAATAACACTGTAAACCATACTGCGACTGACCTGATAACTACTACCCATTTCCGTGCTGTAGTTCAGAATGGCGTTTGCAGTCCGGTTAACTCAGATGAGGCTCTTGTAACTGTCACACCCCTAGTGACCGCAGGCATAAGCATATCAGCATCAGAAAATAATATTTGTGCCGGAACTGCTGTAAACTTTACAGCCTCATCAACAAATGAAGGAGCCACTCCTTCTTACCAGTGGATTGTAAATAGCACAAATGTAGGGACAAGTAGTTCAACCTTTTCATACAATCCTGCAAATAATGATGTTGTAAGCTGTGTTCTCACATCGAGTGCATCCTGTATTTCGGGTAGCCCGGCAACATCGAATACGGTGACTATGACAGTATCTCCAACTGTTCCTGCTAGTGTAAGCATTGTTGCTTCATCAAATCCTGTCTGTGCAGGGATTCCGGTAACTTTCGAAGCAACTTCTGCCAACGGAGGTATACCAGCTTACCAGTGGAAAAATAAAGGGAGCATAATTCCAGGTGCAACTGGTGCAACATATGTCACAACAACATTGTCAGATGGGGATATAATTACTGTAACTATGACCTCCAATCTGGGATGCGCCACCCCTAATACGGTGACCTCAGATGGGATAACGATGACAGTCAATCCGAATCTTCCTGTCAGTGTCAGCATTGCAGCATCTGCCACTACCATATGCGAAGGGACATCGGTTACCTTCACTGCGACTCCGGTTAATGAAGGAACTACACCATCATACCAGTGGAAACTGAATGGAGCTAATGTAGGATCAAACACACCGACATATACCAATGCTGCTCTGACCAATGGGAATAATGTGACATGTGTCCTGACCTCGAATGCGACATGTGCAACAGGAAGTCCTGCCACATCGAATACGATCAATATGACAGTAAATCCGGTACTTCCGGTGAGTGTCAGTATTGCATCTTCACCCTCCGGGGCCATCTGTTCAGGTACCTCTGTCACTTTCACGGCAACTCCGGCCAATGGAGGAACGACACCAGTCTACCAGTGGCTGCTTAATGGATCAAATGTAGGATCAAACTCAACAACCTATACAAGTGCTGCATTGGCCAATGGCGATATAGTGACTTGCCAGCTGACCTCCAATGCCACATGTGCCACAGGTAGTCCGGCCACATCCAATACTGTCACGATGGCTGTAAATCCGAATCTTCCTGTCAGTGTCAGCATTGCAGCAAGTGCCACTACTATTTGCGCGGGTACATCAGTAACATTTACAGCTACTCCGGTAAATGAAGGAACTACACCATCATACCAGTGGAAAATAAATGGAGTTAATGTTGGGACAGATTTACCGACATATGACAATAATGCTCTGACCAATGGGAATAATGTGACATGTATCCTTACCTCGAATGCCACATGTACAACAGGAAACCCTGCCACATCGAATACGATCACTATGGCTGTAAATCCGGTATCTTCCGGTTAGTGTGAGTATTGCTGCAACTGCCACTACTATCTGTTCAGGCACCTCAGTTACATTCACAGCTACCCCATCTAATGGAGGCTCATCACCTGTTTACCAGTGGAAGGTCAATAATGCCGATGTCGGAACAGGCGGCAACACTTATTCATATACCCCAATAAACAATGATCAGGTAGCGGTCGTTCTTACCTCGAATGCACTATGCACCACTGGCAATCCTGCTACCTCCAATACAGTCACAATGACTGTTAACTCAATTCTTCCTGCAGGAGTGAGTATTGCGGCTTCAGCAACTACAATATGTGCAGGAACCTCAGTGACATTCACAGCAACGCCAACCAACGGAGGAGCGACACCTGCTTACCAGTGGCAACTAAACGGAGGTAATGTAGGAACAAATTCAGCAACGTATACAAATAGTACACTTTCAAATAACGATATTGTTGCCTGTGTAATGACCTCCGGCATTACCTGCGCATCAGGCAATCCTGCAACTTCCAATCCGGTTACGATGACAGTGAATCCGGCTCTTCCGGTCAGTGTCAGCATAGCAGCATCTGCCACTACCATATGTGCAGGGACATCGGTTACCTTCACTGCAACTCCTGTTAATGCAGGAACTACACCTGTCTATCAATGGAAACTGAATGGGTCTGACGTAGGATCAAACTCCCCGACATATACCAATGCTGCTCTGACAAATGGGAATGTTGTGACATGTATCCTGACCTCAAATGCGACATGTGCAACAGGTAGTCCTGCCACATCGAATACGATCAATATGACAGTAAATCCGGTACTTCCGGTGAGTGTCAGTATTGCATCTTCACCCTCCGGGGCCATCTGTTCAGGTACCTCTGTCACTTTCACGGCAACTCCGGCCAATGGAGGAACGACACCAGTCTACCAGTGGCTGCTTAATGGATCAAATGTAGGATCAAACTCAACAACCTATACAAGTGCTGCATTGGCCAATGGCGATATAGTGACTTGCCAGCTGACTTCCAATGCGATATGCGCAACAGGAAATCCTGCCACATCCAATGCCATCACTGCAATAGTCAACCCGAACCTTCCGGTGAGTGTCAGTATTGCAGCTTCACCATTGGGAGCAATCTGTGCAGGGACATCAGTTACTTTCACGGCAACTCCTGTGAATGGAGGAACTACACCTGCCTACCAGTGGAAACTCAATGGAGTTAATGTAGGATCAAACTTATCGACATATACCAATGCTGCACTGTCCAATGGCGATCTTGTGACCTGCCAGCTGACCTCGAATGCCACATGTGCAACAGGAAGTCCTGCCACATCGAATACGATCAATATGACAGTCAACCCTGTTCTTCCCGTAAGTGTGAGTATCTCAGCTTCAGCTAACCCGGTTTGTTCAGGCACCTCAGTTACATTCACAGCTACCCCATCTAATGGAGGCTCATCACCTGTTTACCAGTGGAAGGTCAATAATGCCGATGTCGGAACAGGCGGCAACACTTATTCATATACCCCAATAAACAATGATCAGGTAGCGGTCGTTCTTACCTCGAATGCACTATGCACCACTGGCAATCCTGCTACCTCCAATACAGTCACAATGACTGTTAACTCAATTCTTCCTGCAGGAGTGAGTATTGCGGCTTCATCAACTACAATATGTGCAGGAACCTCAGTGACATTCACAGCAACGCCAACCAACGGAGGAGCGACACCTGCTTACCAGTGGCAACTAAACGGAGGTAATGTAGGAACAAATTCAGCAACGTATACAAATAGTACACTTTCAAATAACGATATTGTTGCCTGTGTAATGACCTCCGGCATTACCTGCGCATCAGGCAATCCTGCAACTTCCAATCCGGTTACGATGACAGTGAATCCGGCTCTTCCGGTCAGTGTCAGCATAGCAGCATCTGCCACTACCATATGTGCAGGGACATCGGTTACCTTCACTGCAACTCCTGTTAATGCAGGAACTACACCTGTCTATCAATGGAAACTGAATGGGTCTGACGTAGGATCAAACTCCCCGACATATACCAATGCTGCTCTGACAAATGGGAATGTTGTGACATGTATCCTGACCTCAAATGCGACATGTGCAACAGGAAGTCCTGCCACATCGAATACGATCAATATGACAGTAAATCCGGTACTTCCGGTGAGTGTCAGTATTGCATCTTCACCCTCCGGGGCCATCTGTTCAGGTACCTCTGTCACTTTCACGGCAACTCCGGCCAATGGAGGAACGACACCAGTCTACCAGTGGCTGCTTAATGGATCAAATGTAGGATCAAACTCAACAACCTATACAAGTGCTGCATTGGCCAATGGCGATATAGTGACTTGCCAGCTGACTTCCAATGCGATATGCGCAACAGGAAATCCTGCCACATCCAATGCCATCACTGCAATAGTCAACCCGAACCTTCCGGTGAGTGTCAGTATTGCAGCTTCGCCATTGGGAGCAATCTGTGCAGGGACATCAGTTACTTTCACGGCAACTCCTGTGAATGGAGGAACTACACCTGCCTACCAGTGGAAACTAAACGGAAACAATGTCGGGTCAAATTCAGCAACATATACAAATAGTTCATTGTCGAATAGCGATGTTGTCACATGTGTCTTGACCTCAGACATTACTTGCACATCCGGCAATCCTGCAACCTCTTCCGGAATTACAATGACTGTCAATTCCTTGCCGGCAATTACTGTTACTACACCTGCCACATGTGCACCAGACCTGTTAACATATTCTGTTGGAGTCACTGTAAGCTCAGGAGCGGTTACAAGCACCCTGGGTACTGTAGTCAATACCACAGGTAATTTATGGACAATAAGTGGAGTGCCCGCAGGAACAGGTATCACCATTACTGTTACAGATGGGAACAGTTGTGTAAATAGTATATCAGTTAACTCGCCGGTTTGTTCCTGCCCGCCAGTAAATGCACCGGTAAGCGGTGGCAATAAAGCTTATTGTTCAGGAAGCAGTGTGCCTTCAATAAGCGCAACGGTACAGGCAGGAGAGACTGTAGATTGGTATGCAGCCGCCTTCGGCGGAAGCGCTCTGGCAACAGGAGTAACCAGCTATACACCATCAGGAGCCGGGACCTATTATGCAGAAGCCAGAAATACATCAAGCAATTGTGTCAGCAGTACACGTACTGGGATAACGGTAACTCTTAATTCATTGCCTGTAGTAAGTATAACAGGTGCCAGCTCAGTTTGTATCGGCCAGACAACTACTCTGTCCCCGACTTCCGGAGGCTCCTGGGTTAGCGACAGTCCTGGTGTTGCATCCGTGAACAGCAGCGGTGTTGTTACCGGCCTTTCAGCCGGAACTGCAACTTTCACTTTTACTGATGCTGTTACACTGTGTACCAGAACCACAACTCAGGTTACTGTTACTGCTCAATTAACATATTATCGTGATGCTGACCTTGATAATTACGGACAAGGATCAGCAATACTTGGATGTACAGTGCCGGCAGGCTATTCACTTATTAGTGGTGACTGTAATGATTCAAATGCAGCAATACACCCGGGAGCTGTTGAAATACCTGGAGATGGGATAGATCAGAACTGCGATGCCAGGGAGTCCTGCTATGTAGATGTTGATGATGACAATTATGGCACGAGTTCCACATTCCTTTCGATTGACTCAGATTGCATGGATGCAAACGAAGCCGCAGTGCCAGGCGACTGCGATGATTCAAATGCTGCAGTAAATCCAGGTGCGGTTGAAATATGCGGGAATGGGATAGACGATAACTGTACTCTGGGAATTGATGAATGCGTTACGCTTACTGTGAATACCGGTAATGGCGGAGGGATAGTAACCTCGAATCCTGCAGGAATAAACTGCGGAGCTGTCTGCACCTATAAATTTGCTCCCGGAACAATTGTAACTCTCACTGCAACTCCAGCTGCTACCGCAACTTTTGCCGGGTGGTCAGGAGCCTGTTCAGGCACCAGTACTTGCGCGGTTGTAATGAATTCTGATAAAACAGTATCTGCCAGGTTTACTTATGCTTTAGCAATTACTAAGATTGGGACAGGAAGCGGAACAGTTGTTTCGGCGCCTGCAGGAATCAATTGCGGATCGACATGTTTAGCAAGTTTTGATGCCGGGCTGACCGTAAATCTTACAGCTACAGCATCTCCGGGTTCTGTATTTGTCAGTTGGGGCGGCGATGCATCAGCCTGCGGAACATCCACAATATGTAATGTATCTATGACCTCTGCCAAAAATGTGACTGCACAATTTGACTGTATTATACCAGCAACACCGGGTACAATAACAGGAAACGCTTCAGCATGTGCCGGATCATCACAAACATATAGTGTAGCTTCAGATCCAATGGCTACGGAATATGTGTGGAGTATGCCATTAGGATGGGGAGGCAGCAGTACAACAAATTCTATAACAGCAACTGCCGGAGTTAGCGGGGCAATAACTGTATTGGCTAAGAATGCCTGCGGTGAGAGTTCAGTGCAGTCTTTAAATGTTAATGTAACTTCTTCGTCTGTAGCCACATTCATCTATACGAACACCCCGTATTGTTCAAACGGAACAAATCCGATACCGACATTCAGTGGTGGGGGAGTTGCCGGAACCTTCTCATCGACTTCAGGTCTTAATTTTGTTAGTACGGCAACAGGAGAAGTTAATCTTTCCGGCAGTACAGCAGGCACCTATACAGTTACCAATACTATAGCAGCATCAGGCGGATGTGCAGTGGTAACAGCAACAAGTCCAATAACAATAACAGCAATACCAGCCGCAACAATATCATATACAGGTACTCCATTCTGCAGATCAGCAGGGCCAGTAAATGTTACAAGGACAGGTGCATCAGGAGGCGCATACTCAGTCTTGCCATCTGGACTGAGCATCGATCCTTCAACAGGAACTATAACCCCATCGACGAGTACTGCAGGCAGCTATACGGTTACTTACACCATCGCAGCGGCCAATGGATGCGGAGTTGTAACGGCCACTGCGCCTGTCACAATCACAGCTTTGCCAGCAGCCACCTTCAGTTATACAGGCACACCATATTGTTCCAATGGAACGAATCCATCGCCGGTGTTCAGCGGCGGGGGAGTAGCAGGTACTTTCACCTCGACAGCAGGTCTTAATTTTGTTAGTACTGCAACAGGTGTTGTGAACCTTTCGGGGAGCACTGCAGGTTCATATACTGTTACCAATACTATTGCGGCTTCAGGCGGATGTGCTGTAGTCACAGCTACAAGTCCTATAACAATAACAACCTTACCAGCGGCAACAATATCATATTCAGGGACTCCATTCTGCAGGTCAGCAGGAATAGTGAGTGTTACCAGGACCGGCACTGCCGGAGGTACATACTCTGTATCCCCATCGGGATTGAGCATCGATCCGTCGACAGGGACTATCACTCCTGGAACAAGTACAGCAGGCAGCTATACAGTTACCTATACCATCGCAGCGGCCAATGGATGCGGAGTTGTAACAGCCACAGCACCTGTCACTATCACAGCCGTACCAACGGCATCGATCAGCTATTCAGGGACCCCATTCTGCACGAGTTTAAGTTCGCCACAGACAGTTGCCTTAAGCGGAACGGGGGCATATACGGGTGGCACATTCACTTCGGCAGTAGGATTAACGATAAATTCATCGACAGGAGCCATTACTCCGTCGTCCAGTACAGCAGGGCCATATACTGTAACATATACTATACCAGCCTCAGGAGGGTGTTCCTCTGTTGCAGTGACGGCAGCAGTTACAATAACAGCTTTGCCAGCAGCCACCTTCAGTTATACAGGCACACCATATTGTTCCAATGGAACGAATCCATCGCCGGTGTTCAGCGGCGGGGGAGTAGCAGGTACTTTCACCTCGACAGCAGGTCTTAATTTTGTTAGTACTGCAACAGGTGTTGTGAACCTTTCGGGGAGCACTGCAGGTTCATATACTGTTACCAATACTATTGCGGCTTCAGGCGGATGTGCTGTAGTCACAGCTACAAGTCCTATAATAATAAATACTGCACCTGCCTCAATCACAGGTAATCTTAATGTATGTGTCAGATCTGCATCCACTTTGGCAAGCACAACTTCGGGCGGCACCTGGAGCAGTTCAAATCCTGCTGTGGCAACTATTAATTCCTCCGGAGTAGTCACAGGGATCTCTGCCGGAACTTCCCTGATATCCTATACGCTCGGTACCGGTTGTGTAAGTACAGCAACAGTCACTGTCACTCTTTGCTCCAGGTTACTGACTTTAAATTCAGTTTTGCTCGAAGGTCTTTATGACGGCGGTGGCGAAATGTATCAGGCTCAGGCTGACTTCGGACCTAAGTACGGACCCGGAATAGCTGATCATATTAATATCGAGCTTCGCAGCGCTTCAAACTACTCTACAATAGTATATATTGCATCCGATGTTCCCCTTACCACAGCCGGAGTTGCTTCAGTTGAGATTCCAGCAATTTATGACGGTAGTTATTATATTACAGTAAGGCATCGCAACAGCCTTGAAACAACAACCAATGCTCCCGTTTTGTTCTCGGGAAGCGCTTTAAACAGGTCCTTTGGAACTACTGCCAATGTTTATGGTGGCAACCTTGGGAATTCATACGACAATCACCGGGTAATTTATGCCGGAGACGTTAACCAGGATGGATACATTGACACCCAGGATTATCTCGGTGTTGATAATGACTCATATAATTATGTCTTTGGTTATGTGATCACCGACGTTGATGGTAGTGGTCTGGTTGATACAAATGATTATATCTTCATTGATAATAATAACTACAACTATATCGGACACAGCTCATCCTTTCTAAGACAAAAGACAAAAGGCGAAAGACAAAAGTAAATGACAGCATGACTGCATGACTGCAAGACTTCTGTTTTTTAAGGATTTAAAGGGTATTAAAACGAATAAAGGGAGATATTAGAAATAATATTCAGACGATCATGAAAAAGCGACTATTATATTTTATAAGGGCAATACTGCTGCTGGCATTCCTGGTGCCAACTCAGGTGATGATGGCCCAGTTTACAATTTCGATGAGGAATTTCTCCCAGACTGCAACAAACAAACTTGAATTTGATGTTTACCTTTTAGATACAGACCCGACCCTGCCTTTTGAGCTTGGCACCTGCCAGCTTGGATTTCTTTTCGACTCAGATATCACGAATGGAGGTACAATAAGTATTGCCATCGACAATACAGGCAGCGGATTGAATGCATCTCAGGTTTTTACAGCTCTTCCATCAACTGTAATCGGACCAACCGGTTTTCCCGATCAGACCCTTGTCAGGCTTGCCGGCAGGACTCCCCCCGGGGCAGGCAACGGGACAATAATCTCTTCAACAGCACCAGGCACAAAACTGACGCACTTCATTATTACAAACACAGCAATATTTACACCGGGATCGACACCCGATTTTATTTTCTGCTCAAGCAGCGTTTTAAATCCTTTATATCCTACCCGCGTATCGGAATATGTCGGAACCACAAATACCTCCCTCGTAGTAACACCAGGGACAAATGCAATTGTTTTAAATAGTCCTGTACTGAATACCGTTCCAGTATCTTTCTCGGTTACAGGAACGGCTTCCTATTGCCAGGGAACATCGGGAACCCCTGTTGGTATCGATAATTCTGAGCCTCTTGTAACATATACACTTTTTAAAGATGCAGTGGCTCAGGTCCCGGCTTTGAACGGGACTGGTGCAGCTATTTCATTCGGCAACCAGACCACAGGCACCTATACTGTAAGCGGAACAAATACCTATGGCACAACTGCCATGTCAGGCAGCGCAGTAGTAACTGAGACTCCGAATCCAGCGGCGCCAATAGTATCAACAACTCAGCCATCCTGCTCAGTTGCAACTGGTACCATAACTGTTTCAGTCATTGCCGGATTGAACTATAGTATTAATGGTACTGACTATTCTAATACAAGTGGTATATTTTCGCTTGTTAACCCCGGCACCTATACAGTTACAGCCAGAAGTGCAGCCGGGTGCACCTCTTCCGGAACTACAGCTGTAATCAATACTCAGACTGTTCTGCCGGCACACCCGGAGCTATATCAGGATCAGCAACGGCCTGCCCCGGTGTGACAGGTCTGACATACAGCATAGCAGCAGTCCCTGGTGCAGTTTCCTATACATGGACTGTGCCTCCCACCTGGAGCATAACCTCAAGCAACGGGAATACCTCTGTTACTGTGACCTCCGGCAGTGCCGGGCAGAATGGAAACATATCTGTGACCGCTAACAATATCTGCGGGAGCAGTTCTCCAAGGACTCTTGCAGTTACTGTTAGTCCGGGTACTCCGGCCACTCCCGGCAGTATAACCGGAACAACCGCGCAGTGTCCCTCACTGGCAGGACAGACATATAGTATAGGTGCAGTGACAAATGCAACAACCTATACATGGACAGTCCCTTCAGGCTGGAGCATCACCGGAGGCGCAGGAACTGCTTCTATTACAGTTACAACAGGCGGCGCAGGCCAGAATGGAAATATAACAGTTACAGCAGGCAACAGCTGCGGTACCAGCGGTGCAAGCTCCCTGGCAGTTACAGTAGGCTCTCTCTCAACAGCTCCGACAGGGATCAACATTGCAAATAACAACACCTGCAGTTCTTCAACCAAGACCCTCACAATCTCCGGCGGAAGTCTTGGCAGCGGCGCAACCTGGCAATGGTATACGGCTTCCTGCGGAGGAACACTTGCCGGTACAGGAACCTCAATTGATGTCACGCCTCCGGCCGGATCTTCAACTGTTTATTATGTAAGGGCATCCGGTACCTGTAATACTACCACATGTGCTTCGGGTACAGTGGTAGTGCTTCAGAATGTAGGATTGCCATCTACTCCGACTCCTTCCGAAACAACAATTTGTCAGGGCAGCACAAGCACTGCATATACAACTTCAGCAGCCAACGCAACTGCTTACGTCTGGTCCGTGTCAGGATCGGGTAATACAATATCCGGAGCGGGCACAACCGGAACAGTAACCTGGGCAGCAGGATTCTCCGGACCGGCAACTGTTTCAGTTTCTGCTACAGGCTGCAATGGCACGTCTCCAAGTGCCTCCACCGGAGTGACTGTCAGACCCTCTCCCTCTGCCACAATCAGCGGAGGCGCAACAGTTTGCCAGAATGCGGCATCCCCTGCAGTTACAATCAGCAATCCCAGTGCCCTTCCTGTTACAGTCACCTATAACATAAACGGGACAGTTCAGCCCACCTTGAACATAGCTGCAGGAGGCAACTCTGTAATAAACGCTCCGACAACTACAGCCGGGACCTTTAACTACAACCTTGTAAGCGTAGTTTACCAGACTGTACCCGCATGTTCACGCAGTATTACCGGCACCGCAACTATCAATGTGAATGCATTGCCAAATGCAACCCTGACAAGCTCAGATGCAGATAATATCTTCTGTGCAGGAACAAGTGTTATATTTTCAGTGCCTGCCGGCGCCTCAAATTACAATTTCAGAGTTGGAGGCACCACAGCGCAGACAGGAGCAGGCAGAACATTTACAACAAGTTCTTTGACCAACGGACAGGTTGTTGATGTAGTAGTTACAAGCGCTGCTTCATGTGTTGCCACTTCAACAGGTATCACCAATTTTGTCAATCCCTTGCCATTTATTTTCATTTCTACTCCTGCTGCCTGTGCGCCAAATTTGTTGTCATACTCACTTGCAGTGTCTGTAAGTACCGGGACTGTTACAAGTACGGCCGGAACTGTTACCAATTCAGGTGGTAATGTATGGACTATTTCAGCTATTCCTGCAGGAACCGGTATTACTATTACAGTAACAGATCCGAATAATTGTCAGAATACTCTTTCTGTTTCTGCTCCGAATTGCGGCTGCCCTGTTATTCAGCCACCTGTAAGCGGTGGAGATAAATCATATTGTTCAGGTGGATCAGTTCCTGTAATCAACGCCACAGTATCAGCAGGTGAAACAATTGACTGGTACAGTGCTGCGTCGGGAGGTACTTTGCTGCAGCTCAATAGTCTTACTTATACTCCATCTTCAGCAGGCACCTATTATGCAATGACCAGGACCATAACATCAGGTTGTGTAAGCAGTTCACGAACTGCCGTTACAGTTACGATGAATCCCTTGCCATCAGCAGGGCTTTCGAGTTCTGATGCCGATAATTCATTTTGTGCAGGTGCTTCAGTAACTTTTACAGGGTCCGGCGGTGTCCTTTATAATTTCAGGATCGGGACGACAAGCATGCAGAATGGTGCTTCATCAACGTATACAACAAGTTCGCTTACCAACGGGCAGATTGTTACCGTAATTGTGACCGACGCAAACGGATGTACAGCTACATCTCCAGGGATAACAAACACTGTTAATCCTTTGCCCGTGCCGACACTGGCAAGTTCGGACGCCAATAATACTATCTGTACCGGGGCAAGCGTGACCTTTACAGCAGGAGGAGGAGGCGCTGGAGCGTCTTATAATTTCAGAGTTGGAGGATCATCGGTACAATCAGGCAGTTCCAATACCTATACCACAACCACGCTGAGTAACGGACAGTTTGTTGATGTTGTTGTGACAACAAGCAGCAGCTGTGTGGCCACTTCAGCAGGTATTGTAACCACTGTAAATACATTGCCGTCACCAACCATAACAAGTTCTGATCCTGATAACACATTCTGTGCCGGGACCTCTGTCACATTTACTGCAGGAGGCGGAACATCATTCAGCTTCAGGGTGGGTGCTGCAACAGTCCAGAACGGATCATCACCAACCTATACTACAAGTTCTCTGACAAACGGGCAGGTTGTGAGTGTAATTGTTACTGACGGAAACGGATGTTCAGCAGTCTCGGCAGGAATTACAAATACAGTCAATGCCCTGCCTGTGCCCACAATATCGAGTTCTGATGGCAACAACACTTTCTGTGCAGGCACAACAATAACATTTACTGCAAATGGAGGTCCATCCTATAATTTCAGGGTGGGAGGAGTGAGTGTCCAGAATGGCACCAGTGCGACATATACAACGAGTTCCCTCACTAATGGGCAGGTTGTGGATGTAGTTGTGACTAACGGAAACGGATGTATTGCTGCTTCAGCGGGCATTACAAACAATGTAGTTGCCCTGCCCAATGCAACCCTTACCAGCTCTGACGGAGACAATATTTTCTGTTCAGGAACAAGCATTACATTCACAGCCGGTGGAGGTACAAGCTATAATTTCAGGGTTGGGGGATCAAGTGTGCAGAGCGGAGCATCAGCAACATATACTACAAGTACTTTAACAAACGGACAGATAATAGATGTGATAGTCACAAATGCCGGCGGATGTATTTCAACATCACCGGCTATTACAAATTTTGTGAATATCCTTCCTTTTATAATAATCAGTTCTGCACCAACATGTTCTCCTGATCTGAGCACATATTCACTGGTGGTTACTGTAAGCTCTGGAGTTGTAACGAGCACCTATGGGACAGTCGTAAATACTTCCGGAAATGTGTGGGCTGTAAACGGAGTTCCTGCAAATACAAATACCACAATCAGGGTGACTGATGGCAATTCCTGTCAGAATAACCTTGTTGTAACATACCCTAACTGCGCATGCCCGGTTATTGCAGCTCCTGTCAGCGGAGGGAACAAAGAATACTGCTCAGGAAGTCCGATTCCGGCGCTTACTGCCTCTGTCGCCTCAGGAGAGACTGTCGACTGGTTTGCCAACTCTTCAGGAGGGACACCGCTTGCCAGCGGAACCCTCAGCTATACACCTGCTGCTGCAGGCACCTATTATGCCATGACCAGAAATACAACTTCGGGTTGTGTAAGCAGCACCCGTACCGCTGTGACTGTTACAATGAATCCTTTGCCTATTGTGACTCTCACCAGTTCAGAAACAGATAATTCTTTCTGCATTGGCACATCAATAACCTTCACTGCCGGGGGAGGAACCCTCTTTAATTTCAGGATTGGAGGCATCAGCGTTCAGAACAGCGGATCGGCTACTTATACCACCAGTTCATTGTCGAACGGACAGGTTGTGGATGTGATCGTAACCAACGGGAAAGGATGTGTTGCTACATCCTCAGGCATAACAAATACAGTATTTGCCCTTCCGAATACCAACATTGACAAGTTCAGATGCTGATAACACTTTCTGCACAGGGTCGGCTATTACTTTTACAGCAGGAGGAGGATCCAATTATAATTTCCGCATTGGCGGGACAAGTGTTCAGAGCGGCACCTCATCAACTTATGCCACAAGCTCGCTTACAAACGGACAGGTAGTTGATGTAGTTGTTACAAACAGCAACAGTTGTGTCGCTACTTCAGCATCAATTACAAACACTGTAAATGCACTGCCTCTTCCGACCATTACCAGCTCAGATGCTGACAATACCTTCTGTCTGGGAACTAGCATAACCTTTACAGCCAGCGGCGGTACAAGCTATAATTTCAGGATTGGAGGAGCAAGTTATCAAAGCGGAGACATCTGCTGTCTTTACAACAAACTCACTGGCAAACCTGGACAGTCGTAAGTGTAATTGTAACAAATGCAAATGGATGTGTATCAATATCACCTGGTATAACAAATACAGTCAATGCACTGCCAACTCCGACTCTTACAAGCTCAGACCCGGATAACAGTTTCTGTATTGGAACAAGTGTTACATTTACTGCCGTTGGAGGAACCAGTTATACGTTCAGGGTTAATGGTTCAAATGTTCAGAGCGGAGTTTCGCCAACCTACACAACAAGTTCACTATCGAATGGACAGGTGGTTGATGTGATAGCTGTCAATTCGAACGGATGTGCAGGAACATCTTCAGGATTAACAAATACGGTCTATGCCCTGCCATCTGCCACAATCACAAGTTCCGACGCAGACAATATTTTCTGTTCAGGGTCATCCATTACTTTCACAGGTGGCGGAGGAACAAACTATAATTTCAGGGTAGGAGGTGTGAGTGTTCAGAACGGGGGCTCTTCAACATATACAACAAGTTCACTTACAAATGGTCAGATTATTGATGTTATTGTCACCAGTGCTACAGGATGTGTTTCAGTGTCACCCGTCATTACAAATTTTGTAAATATTCTGCCTTTCATTATAATCACCTCTCCTCCAACCTGTTCCCCTGATCTTTCGGTATACTCTTTAATTATTAATGTCAGTTCCGGTACTGTGACAAGTACTTCAGGGACTGTTACAAACACAGGTGGTAATGTCTGGTCAATTACAGGAGTAGCATCCGGAACGAATATCACATTAAGAGTTACCGACGGAAATGGTTGCGAGAATGTGCTTGTAGTTACTGCTCCCAATTGCAACTGTCCTGTAACCCTGGCGCCTGTCAGCGGAGGCAACAAATCATATTGTATCGGCGGCACTGTTCCCACAATTACAGCATCTGTTTCAGCTGGTGAAACTGTCGACTGGTATAATGCTTCCTCAGGAGGAACTCTTCTGCGGAGCGGCAGTCTGAGTTATACCCCTGCAGGTGCCGGAACATTCTATGCAATGACCAGGAATACAACGTCGGGATGTGTTTCAAGTACCAGAACTGCAATTACAGTGACTCAGAATCCATTACCTGTTGTTACCCTGACCAGTTCAGAGACAGACAACACATTCTGCGTTGGCACCAGTGTAACCTTTACCGGAACGGGAGGAACCAACTATAATTTCAGGGTGGGAGGAACAAGTGTCCAGAATGGTGCATCGGCAACCTATACGACCAGCTCACTCACAAACGGCCAGATTGTAAGTGTTATTGTGACGAATGAGAATACCTGCTCAGCTACTTCAGCAGGAATCACAAATACTGTAACTCCATTGCCCACAGCAACACTCACAAGTTCAGATCCTGATAATATTTTCTGTTCAGGGACTTCAATAACCTTTACAGGAGGCGGAGGAACCAGTTATAACTTCAGGGTAGGAGGGGTAAGCGTTCAGAATGGTTCATCACCTGTCTACATTACGAATTCGATAACCAACGGACAGGTTGTGGATGTTGTTGTAACAAACGGCAACGGATGTGTGGCCAATTCACCCTCAATTACGAATACCGTAAATATCTTACCGGCCGCCTTTCTTTCAAGTTCGGATGTGGATAACACATTCTGCATCGGAGCAAGTGTGACCTTTACAGCCGGCGGAGGTGCAGGTTATACTTTCAGGGTTGGAGGAGCAAATGTGCAGAGCGGAGCCTCCTCAACTTTCACAACCAGTTCCCTGACAAACGGCCAGGTTGTGGATGTAGTGGTGACTAATTCAAACGGATGCTCATCGGTTTCTTCAGGCATTACAAACACAGTTAATCCGTTGCCGCTGCCATCAATTTCAAGTTCAGATGCTAATAATAGTTTCTGTACAGGGACAAGCGTCACTTTTACCGGTTCAGGAGGTGTAAGCTATAATTTCAGGATAGGATCGACAAGCGTTCAGAATGGATCATCTTCAACTTATACCACAAGCAGCCTTGCTAATGGACAGGTTGTGAGTGTAATTGTCACAAATGAAAACGGTTGTTCGGCAACTTCAACAGGGATAACAAATACAGTTAATCCCTTACCGGTACCTGTTATCAGCAGTTCCGATGCAGACAATTCATTCTGTTCCGGGACAAGTGTCACATTTACTGCAGGCGGGGGGACCAGCTATAATTTCAGGATAGGGGGAACAAGTGTACAGAACGGCTCTACATCAACATATACCACAAATTCCCTGACCAATGGCCAGATAGTGGATGTTATAGTGACCAATTCAAACGGATGCGTAGCTGTTTCTGCTCCGGTAATCAACACTGTAAATGCTTTGCCTACGCCAACCCTTACCAGTTCTGATCCTGACAATATTTTCTGTACCGGCACAAGCGTTACATTCACCACAGGAGGCGGTACCAGCTATACTTTCAGGGTTGGAGGCGTTACAGTGCAGAGCGGGGCTTCGGCTGTTTACACAACAAGTTCACTGATTAACGGACAGGTGGTTGATGTAGTCGTATCAAACTCGAATGGTTGTGTTGCAGTATCTCCTGGCATATCGAATACTGTGAATCCCTTACCTACTCCTTCGATAATCAGCTCTGACGCTAATAATATTTTCTGTTCAGGAACTTCTGTTACATTTACCGCCGGCGGAGGTACAGATTACAATTTCAGGGTTGGAGGATCGAGTGTACAGAATGGCAATTCGAATTCTTATACAACGAGCTCTCTTACCAATGGACAGATTGTCGATGTTATTGTTACCAACTCAAACAGCTGCAGTGCGATTTCAACTGGTATCACCAACACTGTTCAGGCTTTACCGGTTGCGACAATAGTCAGCTCAGATCCTGACAATACATTTTGTTCAGGAAATACAATAACATTTACAGGCAGCGGGGGTACCCTCTATAATTTCAGGGTTAACGGGACAAGTGTTCAGAACGGCTCTTCCTCCACATATGTAACAGCCGGGTTGACCAATGGTCAGTCAATTGATGTAATTGTTACAAATGCCGGAGGTTGTTCAACAACCTCTGCTGCGATTGTAAATACTGTCAATTCCCTTCCTTCACCAGCTCTGATAAGCTCTGATCCCGACAATACTTTCTGTGCAGGAACAGCTGTGACCTTTACAGCTGGTGGTGGTACAGGGTACAACTTCAGAGTAGGAGGAGTGAGTGTACAGAACGGAGCCTCTGATACCTTTACAACTACTGCGCTGACAAATGGTCAGCCTGTTGATGTAATTGTTATCAATGCAAACGGCTGCGCATCAACTTCAGCTGCCATTACAAATACTGTAAGGCCGTTACCTGCACCGACTCTCACAAGTTCAGACGGCGACAACCGTTTCTGTGCCGGTTCAAGCATAATTTTTACTGCGGGTGGCGGAACAAATTATAATTTCAGAGTGAATGGAGTGACAGTTCAGAATGGTTCAGCAACTACTTATTCAACAAGTTCACTTACTGATGGTCAGTCGGTGGATGTAATAGTCACTAATTCCAACGGATGTGCTGCAGCCTCCACAGCATTAACAAATATCGTTTTTGCTTTGCCAATACCTGCTCTTGCAAGTTCGGATGCTGACAATATCTTCTGTGCCGGTACAAGCATTACCTTTACAGGGTCAGGCGGATTGGGATATAATTTCAGGGTTAACGGAGTGACCGTTCAGAATGGCGCCTCCGCAACCTATACCACCAGCGGACTTACAAACGGCCAGGTTGTGGACCTGATTGTGACAAATACCAACGGATGCTCTGCAATGACTTCCGAAATTACTAATTCTGTCAATCCTTTGCCAACACCGTCTCTGATAAGCAGCGATCCCGATAACAGATTCTGCATAGGTTCCTCTGTTACCTTCACTGCCGGCGGAGGGCTGCTTTACAATTTCAGGATTGCAGGGGCAAGCGTACAGAGCGGGGCATCCGATACCTATACAACAAGCAGTCTGACAAATGGACAGGCAGTGGATGTTATTGTAACAAATGGAAATGGTTGTTCAGCAACATCGGCTGGGATTGTAAACACTGTTTATGCTCTTCCTGCGGCGACACTGACAAGCACAGATCCTGACAATATACTCTGTGCCGGAAGTTCAGTTACATTTACCGGAGGAGGAGGGACAAATTATAACTTCAATCTTGGAGGAGTAAGTGTTCAGAGCGGAGCTCTTGCATCGTATACAACGAGCTCAATCAACAACGGCCAGACAATAAATGTTATAGTCACAAATGCAAATGGCTGTACATCGACATCACCATCCATAACCAACTTTGTCAATGCGCTTCCATTTATAATAATAACATCACCACCAATTTGCGCTGTTAACTTATTAACGTACTCTCTGACAATTACAGTGAGTTCCGGAACAGTGACAAGCACTGCAGGTACAGTTGCCAATACCGGGGGTAACATCTGGACAATCACAGCTGTTCCTTCAGGTACAAATATCACAATTAGGGTGCTCGACAGCAATGGTTGCGATAACACTCTGGTTGTGACAGCACCCAACTGTAACTGCCCTGTAGTGTTTGCTCCGGTAAGCGGCGGTGATAAGGAGTATTGCTCAGGCAGCGCTATCCCGGCTTTAAATGCCACTGTACTTGCAGGTGAAACTGTCGACTGGTATAATGCTGCTTCAGGAGGCACTCTTCTTGCAAGCGGGAGTCTTACTTATACCCCTGCAGGAGCAGGTACTTTCTATGCAATTGCCAAGAACATCACAACGAACTGTGTGAGCAGTACCCGAACACCAGTGCGCATGGTTATGAATCCTCTGCCTATCGTTTCGCTTACCAGCTCTGATGCTGACAATACCTTCTGCCTTGGAACCAGTATAACGTTCACCGCAGGAAGCGGTACCACTTACGACTTCAGGGTTGGGGGAGTGAGTGTTCAGAACAGCACCGCTTCAACCTATACCACAAGTTCGCTTACGAACGGACAGGTGGTGAGCGTTATAGTGACTAATGAGAACTCCTGTGTTGCCACTTCACCGGTAATAACCAATACAGTCAGGGCACTGCCCGTTCCTGTCCTCTCAAGTTCCGATGCCGATAATACATTCTGTGCAGGAGCTACTATTGCATTCACCGCTTCAGGCGGCGTAAGCTATAATTTCAGGATAGGAGGCTCAAGCATGCAAAGTGGTCCATCGGCCACATTCAGCACAAACGTTCTTACAAACGGCCAAATAGTCGATGTACTGGTCACTAATGCAAACGGATGTATTGCCACCTCCTCAGGAATAGCAAACACTGTAAATGCGATTCCTCTGCCTGAGCTTTCAAGTTCTGATCAGGATAACATTTTCTGTCTCGGTACTTCAGTCACTTTCACAGCTGGCGGAGGCAGTTCCTATAATTTCAGGGTTGGAGGATCAAGTGTGCAGGACGGAACAACAAATACCTTCACGACAAGCGCGCTGACAAACGGAGCAACAGTAGATGTTGTTGTCACCTCTTCAGCAGGCTGTGTATCAACTTCTTCTGAAATAGCGAATACTGTCAATGCCTTGCCGGCCCCTCTGCTCGTCAGTTCAGATGGAGATAACAGGTTCTGTGCCGGAACAAGTGTCACTTTTACTGCCGGGGGAGGTGTCCTCTATAACTTCAGGATAGATGGTGCCAGCGTACAGAGCGGATCATCTGTAACTTATACCACAAGTTCCCTTACAAACGGACAGGTGGCAGATGTTGTTGTTACAGATGCCAACGGATGTATCAGCATCTCATCCGGAATACCAAATACAATATACGCTTTGCCTATACCAACTCTGACCAGTTCAGATACCGATAACAGGTTCTGTTCGGGAACGAGCGTCACTTTCACAGCTGGTCGGAGGTACAAGCTATAATTTCAGGATAGGGGGATTGAGTGTGCAAAGCGGTACAGTCTGCTACCTATTCAACAAGCACTCTTACAAATGGACAGGTCGTTGATGTTATTGTAACAAATGACAATGGCTGCCTGGCCACATCAGCAGGAATAGTAAATGCTGTGAATTCCCTGCCGGTTCCGGCACTTCTTAAGCTCCGATGCCGATAATATTTTCTGTGCAGGTACAAGTGTGACATTCACCTCCGGCGGCGGGACAACTTATTACTTCAGGGTTGACGGTGTGAGCGTACAGAACGGAGAATCAGCTGAATTTACAACAAGTACCCTGACAAATGGCCAGGTTGTGGATGTGCTCGTAACAAATTCAGAAGGCTGTACTGCGATATCAGCAGGTATTGCAAATACAGTGAATCCAATCCCCGCAGCAAATCCGGGAATCGGAGGTGATGAATGCGATCTTGATTTCAGGCTTAATGCAGTCCCGGACATCGGAACCGGGTTATGGACCTGGAGTTCCGGCACAGGATCAGCATTGTTTGAGCCTGATGAATTTGCTGCCTCCGGACTTGTTACAGTTTCGGATTATGGCACATATACATTTACCTGGACCGAATCAAGCAATAACTGTACTGCCAGCTCATCGATAACTGTTAACTTCAATCAGCAGCCGGTAGCAAATGCCGGAACAGGGGGGAACAACTGCGGCCTTGAGTTTTTCATGAAGGCAGTCCCAAGTACAGGGATTGGAACATGGACTCATATCTCAGGACCGGGTACTGTAACCTTCACCCCTGATGCATCTTCGCCGAATGCAATGGCAAGAGTGTCAGACTATGGAATTCATGGATTCAGATGGACCGAGGTTAACGGCAGCTGTTCAAGCAGCGCCGAGATTACTGTCAACTTCCTCCAGGTCCCGGCTGCCAATGCGGGCGATGACGGCGCTGAGTGCGATCTCGACTATGTCTTCAATGCAGTCCAGGGATTGGGTTCAGGTTCATGGAGCAAGGTTTCGGGTCCGGGATCTTCGGTATTCAGTCCGAATTCAATACTTCCAAATGCAAAAGTGACTGTCGATAAATACGGAGCTTACCAGTTTGCATGGAGAGAGATAAATTCAACCTGTCAGTCGACTGATGTTGTGAATGTGATCTTCAGGGAGAAACCTGCTGTATATGCCGGCAAGGACTCTGTGATCTGTAAGGCTGGCACGGCGCAGTTCTCTGCTTCCGGCAGCGGAACATTCCTGTGGGAGCCTTCAGCAATAATGAGCGATCCTGCAATACAGAATCCTACAGCAAAACCCGATACAACAACTATCTTTAAAGTAACCCTTACAGATCAGTTCGGTTGCAGGAATACTGATGAAGTTAAAGTAGAGGTTTGGGCCAAACCATCTGCATATGCCGGACCTGACAAGATGCTCGATTACCTCTTTATCACCGGGATGGAAGCGGTGGAACCGGTCTCGACAGATATAGGAACATGGTCTGTTGTATCCGGCTCAGGGACTTTTGACGATCCGAATGATCCTAAAAGCCTTGTCCGCAACCTTTCACTCGAAGCAAACATCCTCTCCTGGATCGTTTCAAACAGGGTTTGTCCTCCGGCAGTTGATTATGTAACAATCACTGTAAATGATCTTGTCATTCCGACACTCATAACGCCAAACATGGATGGCCAGAATGATTATTTCATATTAAGGGGCATGGAGACTCTCGGAACAACAGAGCTTGTGGTCTTCGACAGGCGGGGGAAGCAGGTTTACAAGAACACTAACTACGGCAACGAATGGAACGGGGTTGATTACAATGGTCAGGAGCTCCCGGATGACACTTATTTCTTTACTCTGAAAACCGGGAACGGGAAGGCGATTAGTGGGTATATTGTGATCAGGAGATAAAGTTGTACAAGGTGCAGGTGCAAGGTGCAAGGTGCGAGGTGCCGGGTACGAGGTATAGATATTAAGACACTTAGTGAAAATATAGTATGAAAAAGTTTTTTATTTCCTGATATGGCTGCTGTTACCAATCAGCCTGTCAGGGCAGTTAACGCCGGTGACAAACCAGTACATCCTGAATCCGATGACTATCAATCCCTCCTACGCGGGGAGCCGCGGGGCATTGAATTTTGCAGCTTTTTACAGACGGCAATGGATTGGCATTCCCGGATCACCCGAGACAATGACCTTGCTCGTCGATGCTCCGCTTTTTGATGAGAAGGTGGGATTAGGCCTGATAATTGTGAATGATAAGATAGGAGTAACAAAAGAGACACAGTTTCTTACAAGCTATTCGTACAAGATGAATATTGGTCAGGGTAAACTCTCACTGGGTCTTGGTGCCGGAGTTATAACCACTAACACTGCCTGGTCCGACCTGGTGGTTCTCGATCCGGGCGATGAGTTTTACATGATCGATTCGCGTCTGTTTGTTGTTCCGAGTTTCAGTTTTGGCACCTATTATTCTTACCAGGGATTCTTTGCCGGAATATCAATTCCGAAGTTCCTTAGCTACAAGTTCGATTTTAACAAGAATAAATATACTCTTGAGATCAATCCCGAAGAGTACAGCTATACTCTTACTACGGGGAATATCTTCATAATTTCCCCGAAGGTGAATTTATTCCCTTCAACGATGATATCCTACACACCCGGGAACAGCCTGTTATGGGATATTAACCTTCATGTAAATTTTCTTAAAAGATTCTGGGCAGGAGGCTCATACAGGAACGGACGGTCATTCGCAACCCTTTTCCAGATCCAGCTCAACGATCAGTTCCGTATGGCCTATACCTATGATATTGATTTCGGAGAACTAAACACCTATAGCAACGGCTCACACGAAATTATGCTCAGGTACGAATTCAAGTACAAGGTAAATGTTATGAATCCCCTGGGCTTCTAAAGAAGTGCCTAAAGTGCCTAAAGTTGCGCCAATTACCAATCACCAATTACCAATTACCAATCACCAATCACCAATCACCAATCACCAATTACCAATCACCAATCACCAATTACAAATTACCAAAAAATAAATATAAAATGAACTTTAACGGAAAATGCCTTTTAATAACCGGTGGCACCGGTTCATTCGGAAACGCTGTACTGAAGCGTTTTCTTGATACTGATATCAGGGAGATTCGCATCTTCAGCCGCGATGAAAAGAAACAGGACGACATGCGCCAGTTTTACAATAATAAGAAGATAAAATACTATATAGGCGATGTAAGAAGCTATGATAGTATAAACAGCGCAATGAAAGGAGTTGATTACGTCTTTCAGGCTGCTGCTTTAAAACAGGTCCCGTCCTGCGAATTTTTCCCTGTGGAAGCTGTAAGGACTAATGTTCTGGGCTGCGAAAATGTTTTAAATGCCGCGATGGAAAACAATGTGGGTCGTGTGATTGTCCTGAGCACCGATAAGGCTGTTTACCCCATTAATGCGATGGGTATGTCGAAAGCGCTGAGCGAAAAGGTAATGGTGGCGAAATCGCGAAACCTGAATGGTACAGGAATGGTGTTCTGCGGCACAAGATATGGAAATGTCATGGCTTCAAGGGGTTCTGTAATTCCGCTTTTTGTTGAGCAGATTAAAAAAGGAAATCCCCTTACGCTTACCGATCCCAATATGACAAGGTATATGATGACCCTTGAAGATGCTGTGGATCTTGTTATTTTTGCTTTCGAGAATGGCAATCCCGGGGATATTTTTGTTCAGAAATCACCTGCAGCAACTATCGAAGTTCTGGCCAAGGCATTAATTGAACTCTATAACTCAAAGAGCGAATTGAAGGTAATAGGAACACGCCATGGCGAGAAGCTGTATGAAACACTCGTAAACAGGGAGGAGATGGTTAAAGCCGAAGATATGGGAAATTATTTCAGGATCCCGGCTGATACAAGAGACCTCAACTACAACAGCTTCTTCCTCGAGGGTCAGGCGCAGATATCTCAGATGGATGAGTACAACTCCCATAATACGAGCCGGCTCGATATCGAAGAGATGAAACAACTGCTTTTGAAACTCGATTTCGTAAGAGAAGAGCTTGGAAAATAAAGGCTGAAGGCAGAAGGCTGTAGGCAGTTACCAATCACCTGAAAGTAAATGCCTCGCACCCCGCACCCCGCACCCCGCACCCCGCACCCCGCACCTTTTCTAATTACCACTAACCAATTACCAGTCACCAATCACCAATCACCAATCACCAATCACCACTTAAATGATAAACGTCGGAATCACCGGACAGGCAGGCTTCATAGGCACTCACCTGTTTAATTTTCTTAATCTTAAAAAGGAAGAGCTAAGGCTAATCCCATTCGAAGACAGGTTCTTTCAAAACGAGAATAAACTGAAGGAATTTGTGAATGAGTGCGACACCATAGTACATCTTGCAGCAATGAACCGTCATGGTGATCCTCAGGTTATTTATGACACTAATATAGGGTTGGTTAAACAACTGATACAGTCGCTTGAAGCTACAGGAAAGCAGAAACACGTGCTTTTCTCATCTTCAACACAGGAGGAGAGAGATAACCTTTACGGGAAGTCGAAACGTGATGGCAGAGAACTGCTGGAACAATGGGCAAAACGGACTAATTCACAGTTTACGGGTTTTGTAATTCCAAATGTCTTCGGACCTTTTGGTAATCCGTTTTATAATTCTGTAATAGCCACTTTCTGCCACCAGCTGACGCATAATGAGCAGCCGAGAATTGAGATAGATGCTGATCTGAGGCTGATCTTTGTCAGCGAACTTGTTGAATTGTTTTATCAGAGGATCAGGAACCCTGACCCGGCCGGGAATGTTTTAAGGTACGATGTTCCTTTTACATCCGAGAACAAAGTATCCGAAATCCTGCGCTTGCTGAATGGTTACCGTGAGCTCTATTTTGATAACCATTGTTTTCCTGAACTGAACAGTAAGTTCGAAACTGACCTTTTCAATACTTTCAGGAGCTATATTGACCATTCAAAACGCTATCCGGTATTTCTGAAAAGGAATGAGGACCAGAGAGGCGTTTTTGTGGAAACTATCAAGACATCGCTCGGGGGACAATTTTCATTTTCAACAACTGTGCCGGGAGTGACAAGGGGAAACCATTATCACACCCGGAAGATTGAGAGGTTCACTGTAATAAAAGGAAAGGCGACAATCGAGCTGCGCCGGATAGGAACCAATGACAAGATGATTTTTGAACTCAGCGGAGAGAAGCCTTCATTTGTGGATATGCCTGTATGGGTTACACATAACATTACAAATGTCGGAGATGATGAATTGATTACCTTGTTCTGGATTAATGAGTTTTTTGATCCATCCGACCCTGATACTTTTTTTGAGAAAGTATAGAAATAAATATAATATGAAAGACACCAAACTTAAAGTACTGACCTTCATCGGCACCCGCCCCGAAATAATCCGCCTGTCAAGAACCATGTCGCTTCTCGATAAGCATGTGAACCATGTAATTGCACATACCGGCCAGAATTACGACTATGAATTGAATGAGGTTTTCTTCAAGGATCTTGAATTACGAAAACCCGATCATTTCCTCGAAGTCGATACAACTTCATTAGGGACCTCGGTCGGAGACATAATCCGAAAATCAGAAGTGGTTCTGAAACAGGAAAAACCTGATGCGGTTCTCGTTCTCGGGGATACTAATTCCTGTCTGGCAGCCTACATGGCAAAAAGGATGCACATTCCTGTTTTCCACATGGAAGCAGGTAACCGGAGTTACGATTTTAATGTTCCTGAGGAGATTAACCGGAGGATCATAGATCATATTGCAGATTTTAACCTTGTCTATACTGAACATGCCCGCAGACATCTGATCTCCGAGGGTCTCCCTCACAGGAGGATTTACCTCACCGGCAGTCCCATGAAAGAGGTTCTTGATTATTATAAGCCTAAAATCGAGAAATCAGATGTTCTTGAAAGCCTGTCGCTGAAGGCCAAAGGCTATTTCCTGGTCTCTACGCACCGCGAAGAAAATGTTGACAATCAGGATAATCTGAATAAGATTCTCACTGTCCTGAACAAGCTTGCTGAGAGCTATAAGATCCCTGTTATTGTTTCTACTCATCCCCGGACCCGAAAAAGACTGGAAGCAATTGATGGATTGGTTGTTAATCCTCTTGTCGCAGTTTCTGAAACCCTTTGGTTTCCTCGATTATATCTATCTTCAGATGAATGCCTTATGCACAATCTCCGATTCCGGTACAATCAGCGAGGAATCCTCAATGCTGTCATTTCCGGCCATTTCCCTTCGTCAATCGATGGAACGACCTGAAGCTCAGGATGCAGGTACCATAATCTTACAGGATTTGACCCTGATGTTGTTCTGAATAGTATTAATATGGTTATCAATGAATTTGAAGTTAACGGACCTTATAAAAACATTGCTGCTGATTATACTATAACCAACACCTCATGGCGGGTTTTGAAGCTAATTACCGGTAACTCAAAACTAAGCAATCTCTGGCACGGAGTCAGATAATAATTTTTGACTATCTTAGTGTCTCAAATCCCTAAACGCATTAATTTGCCATCTGCCATTTGCATTTTGCATTTTGAACTTTGATACTTTGAACCTGCACCCCTGCACCCTGCACCTTAAAAATGAACAAAAACCTAATCATAACCTTTCTCACAACTCTTCTCCTGACAACGGCCTCATATGGCCAGCTTAAGACCTATGATGTTGAGAAAGCCAAGCTCAGCTCTAATAAGTATGATGAGTTCGCACCTGTTTTTTACCGGAATGGTTTGGTTTTTTGTACAAACAGGAATGAGGGCATAAAAACCTATTCTGATGATAACGACAAAAGTCCATTCAAAATAAATTATATTGATCTGGATAAAAAACTTTACTGGAATGACGCCGCTTTATTCTCAAAGGAGCTGACTTCGAGGCTTAATGATGGTCCGGTTTCCTTCAACCGAAGCGGGGATACTCTATATTTTTCACGAAACCTTATTGTTGATGGCAGAATAAGTGATATCGGAGGAGCCAGGAACAAACTCGGGGTTTTCAGTGCTGTTCTTTCCAATGGGAAGTGGGGAAAAGTCAGAGATCTGAGGTTTAATCTTGAATGGTATAACATTACAACTCCATGGTTGTCGCCTGACGGACAAAGATTGTATTTCGCGTCGGACAAACCCGATGGATTCGGCGGATTTGACCTCTATTACTGTCAGTGGAAGATAGATTACTGGGATAATCCGGTTAACCTCGGGCCCCTTGTAAACACAACCGGAAACGAAGCTTATCCCTTCGTTAATTCTGAAGGGGCAGTATTCTTTTCATCCGATGGTCATGGCGGACTTGGAGGGAAAGATATTTATTATACAAAACAGCTGGGATCCGCCTGGCTGACTCCGGTGCCTCTCGATCCTCCGATAAACTCAAAATATGACGACTTTGCCCTGATAGCCGATTCAGTCCTGGATGAGGGCTATTTTTCCTCAAAAAGAGGGTCTTCCATAGATATTTACCATTATAAAACAAATATTCATCAGGTATTCTATTCCAGTGAGCAGAGGACCAATGAGTATTGCTTCAGGTTTTCAGAGAGCGAAAAGGTTCTTATCGATGAAAAGTATTCGATTGATGAAAAATATGTCAGGTATGTATGGCTTTTTGGTGAAGGAATTCAGGAACAGGGGCTGAAAGTGGAGCATTGTTTTCCCGGGACCGGGCCGATACCCTGTGCGTCTGGATATAATAGACAAGAGCTCAGGAAGAAAATACTTTACAAAACTTTCATATGATCTTGAACTGAAAGATATCGAACAGCCAATCATAAATGGACCTAAAGTGGCTGTTGCAGGTGACTCAGTAAGTTTTGACGGACTTAACTCATTTTTTCCGGGATCTGAGATCCTGAGATATACCTGGTATTTCGGTGATGGCTCAAGAACAACAGGAGAGAAGGTCAGACATGCTTTCAGGGAATCCGGTCAGTATGATATTCAGCTGGGATTGATCGTAAGGAACAGCCAAAGCGGAAAGATCTTTGAAGCAGGATCAGCGGTCCGTATAAATGTTTTTGGAACTCATATTGAGAAAATAAACTTCGAAACCGGACAGAAAACGGTTCCTGTTGTAAATAATGTTACCAGTTACGACCATGCCTTTATTTCGAATGAATACATGCTGAGAAGACGTTTAGCCAGGATGTTGTTTTTCATGTAGAAGTATTATCATCCCAAGACAAGGTTAGGTATAGATAACAGCTTCTTCTCAAAAGTCCCTAAAGAATATGAGGTAAAAGAGCTCCTTGATACAAAGGACAGTACCTATAGTTACATAATTTCAGAGGAAATGACCCTTATGGATCTTTATCCTGCATACAATAAGATGCTCGATCTTGGCTTTAAGGATGCAAGGATCAAGCCTTTTGTCCTGGATGATCCTGCTGCAAGAGAGCTTAATAATCTTAAGAAAGTGCTTGGTGTATCTGCTGATGCTCTGTTCAAAGCCGGGGATAGTAATCTTAGTTCAGCCGGAACCCAGCTTCTCGATTTGATCATCGGTTTTATGGCCAAGCATTCAACACTGAAACTGGAATTAGCAGTTCACACTGATAATGCGGGCAATGCCAGCGGCAATATATCGTTCTCCCAGAAACGTGCCGAGGCAATGGAGACTTACCTTGTATTGAATGGTGTAAGCAGTCTGCGGCTGATACCGAAAGGCTATGGTGCCTCTCACCCGATTACAATGAATTCGGATGAGGATGAAAGGAAGACAAACAGGAGGGTTGATTTCTCAATAATCCGCTAGCAGTTCGAAGTGAATTGTCTCCGGCCTGGTAAATAAACTGTATTTAATTATTTACCAGAAGCTTATGTGTGAATACCGTCAATTTGCCGAGAATCACCTGGACTATATATGCACCCGACTTGAGATTTATCGGGATCTGAATATTATCAACCAATGGATCTACTCTCGTTTCAAGACAGAGTTTACCTGAAAAATCAAATATTTTAATAATATGAGATTCTGAAGATGCCACCAGGGTTGAAAAGTTAATGAATTCCCGGGCAGGATTAGGATAAATTGATATACCTGCCCTGATTATTTCCCCTGAGGTCAGATCGAGGACATTATTTGTCACAGGTTGAGGACCAATACTTACTGCGGGATCTCCTGTTGCTTTCTGCAAGGGATTTCCCGCAGGTTTTGTATATGACACTGTTACAACATCCCCGTAAACAACAGCGACTCTCGAGTAAAAGTGATACTTTATTCCCATTGATGGAAACAGAAACAATAGGTCTGTTAACTCCATTCACCAGGACTAAAAAAGCTGATACCCCCGGAGCGCTTGGATTCAGTACTTCATTGTATGTTACTTTGATGACTTTTGGTGCCGTATTTTCAATTACTGAACTGATATACACAGGCCCATTCGCTGCAACTTTATTTGTAACCGGCTGTGCTCCGATGGTTGCAACCACCCCTCCGGCCGGAGTCTGAAGCGGGTTTGCCGCTGGTTTTGTATATGCCACTGTAACGTTATCCTCAGCAATGATGCCATTTGAAACAGTCAGCAAAACTTTAGAACCCGAAATGCTTACAGCAATCACATTTTTGGTTACCGAATTTACCTTCACAGTAAATGAGGTAAATGCAGGTACAATGTTTGCCAGGGCAAGGTTATAAGTACAATTCAATTACTGTGGGAGTAGCATTTTCAACTCCGGCACCTGTAAATACGGGAACCGGTATTGCGCTTACCCTGTTTGTTACACTTTGAGCAGTGAAAGCTGCTGCCTGGCCGCCAGACGCTGTCTGAACAGGATTGGTAGCCGGTTTTGCATAAGCCACTGTAATAACATTTCCTGCACTGACAGCGCTGGCAAGCGTTAGCTGGACCGTTGTTCCTGAGACAACCACTGAGCTAACGGCTCTGGCGGCGGAATTTACAAGTACTGTAAATGCTGACGGAGCAGGGATAATATTGGCAAGAGCAAGGTTATACGTAATATTAAGTTTTGTCGGTGCTGCATTCTCTACAGCAGCTCCGGCATATAAGGGAACCGGGGGACTGACATTGTTTTTGACTGCCTGAGCGCTGATTGTATACGCCTGGCCTCCTGTGGCAGTCTGCAGCGGATTGCTTGCAGGCTTTGTGTAAGCCACATTAATAACATCGCCAAATACGGCAGGACTTGCACAGGGTCAGCGTTACTTTTGTTCCGGAGACTGCAACTGAGCTAATTGTTCTGGCTGCAGAATTCACGAGAACAGTAAAAGCCGAGGCAGCAGGAATTGTGCTTGCAAGAGCAATACTATAGGTAATATCGATTTTCGTTGGTGCTGCATTCTCAAGAACTGCACTGACATACATGGGGATCCCGGGAGCTATTACTTTATTTGTTATTGTTGTGGCACCAAGTGTTGCAGCAAGTCCGCCCGGAAGGAGTCTGTAGCGGATTAACTGAAGGTTTTGTATATGCAACAGTTACTGATTCACCCGCGAGAACAGGGCTTGAAAGAGTCAACATGAACGTTTGTTCCGGAGACCGATACAGAACTGACTGTTCTGGCAACAGAATTAACCAATACAGTAAAAGAGGAAGCAGCAGGAACAATATTTGCAAGCGGCAGGTTATAAACCAGATCCACTCTTGACGGCGTTGCATTCTCAACAGAAGAGCTGACATAAACAGGAACCGGAGGAATTACTTTATTTGTCACAGCTTGAGCGCTGATTGAAGCTGCCTGTCCTCCTGCAGGAGTTTGCAGCGGAGTGACTGATGGTTTGGTATAGGCAACTGAAACAACCTCGCCGGCGGCAACCGGACTTGCAAGATTAAGAATAACTTTCGTCGCGGAGACTGTAACCTGACTTACAGTTCTGGCAACAGAATTAACTGACACAGTAAAAGCAGCAGCAGCAGGAAGAATGTTAGCCAGGCTCAGGTTATAAGTCATTTCAACTCTTGACGGGTGCTGCATTCTCGACAGCAGCTGAAACAAATACAGGGCTTGCCGCGGGAGTTGATGGATTCGGATCAACCATAAGAACGACGGAGGTATATGGCAATAAAGTAATGCTTCCGGAGTATTTTGTTCCTTTAACATCAATATAGGCACCATCAAGAGGGATTGTCTGGTTCGATTTGGTGGCATTGAATTCAATCCTGGCCTTATTAACGTTATCAATCAGGGAAACAGCTTTGGCTGAATTTGCATCCTGACCGGAATACGAAACCCAGCTGGCGAGGGTTCTGGGAGTTTGTGCCCCGCTGATTTTAGTAAGTATAGTAGAATTATCGTCTATCGGCCTTGAATAGATGTTGTTTACTGAAGAAGTGAAGAACGAAGGAATATCAGTTGTGTTTGTTTCTGTTGCAAGAGTATATTCAGTTTGTCCTTTTGAAACAAATATATTATTCTCCATCGTCATTGTACGGATGGAAATATATCCGGAATTAGGATCTGAGAAGAAATAGATTTGTGAATATGTGTTGCCAAAGCAGGTATTATTCCTGATTATACTATTGGCTGAAGAATGTATATATATTCCGGCAAGAGCCATATAGGCACAAGTGTTCCCCTGCACTAAAACATCAGTAGAATTGAAGTCGAGGTAGACTCCCTGGCAATAACCTATATTATACGGGTTTGGAGTGCCCTCTTTTGCTCCGATGCCATACATACATATATTATTGGTAATCTCTCTGCCGGTAAAGGGGCTGGAGCCGCTTGTATAGATGGCGCCGCAGTCGTCCTTTATATACCCGTAATTATGAATATAGTTATTTCTGGCTTTGGCATTATTTGCCTGAAGTACAACTGGTATATAGCCAATATTAAAAATATGATTATATTCAACTATACCACCATTGGTCAGCGCAAGTGATAGTCCTATATATTTGCCGTCTCCGCTGCCTCCCATGCCCGGTAAAGTTCCTATATTGCTTATAGTATTATTACTAATTACAGGGTTCTGAAACTGTGACCGCAATTCAATTCCGCTTTCATTGCATTCATTGATGACAGAGCCGTCAATTATAAAGCTGTTGCTGTTGATTCCTCCCGAATAAATCCCATAGACCCCATATGCGCCGGAATAATTTAAACCACAATCCTGCACTTTGAAATATGAAGAGCTTTCCAGATCAAGAATTCTTGTATTTGCACCCTGTAAATCGAGATTCTGCAATGTTATGTAGCTATAAGACGAACTGCTGATTATCTTATCAAGCGACGCAACCTTCACAGTTTTTGTATTCGGATCAACCGAACCAAAGTACATGTAAAATGTACCTGAATTGTAATACCATTCACCAGGGGTTGTCAGGGTTTCCAGATCATTTTGTATGAAATAGCCATATCCTGGCTCTCCGGGGTAACTTGATGAACTTGTGTAGTTTATGGTCTGATTTGAGTGACTTGTGATTTTATTCCTGTCAATTATCCACCTGTTTTTTCTGATTACCACTTCAGCTCCGTCCCAATCGGGCGATGAAGGCAATTCTGCAGCAGTACCTGTTATCTGAGTACTTCCCGAAGCAGTCGCAATAGTTCTCCATCCTGTATCAGGATATCTTCCCATCGGAGTATTAACACCGTCAACCGTCACCATATTTGGTGCTGATTGTGGCGAAATTGCCTTGGAGTAAATCCCGCCCCCGACATTTGTCCATCCTGAAATTACTGTAAACCCGCTGATTACAGGTGCTGCTCCGCTTCCATAGGCACCCAGAACTATTGGACTCCCTGCAGTACCTGATGCCTTAATTGTTATTGTACCATAAAAAGTATCGCCCCTTTTGAAAAGGATCAGGTCTCCGGCTTTAAATCCGGAAAATGATGAATTTACCTTTGCGATCGACTTCCAGGCAGTTGATTCTGAAAGACCATCTGATCCATCATTCCCTGCCGAACTAATATAGTAAGTAGTGGCTGATATGCAGGTGCTTATAGCAAGACATATCAAGCTAAGCAACTTTTTCCTAAATTCAAACATATGTGACGAACGTATCAGAAAGTATGACAAACATAGCATTTTAAACGACGAATGAATTCTTTTTGTTGCGTTTTAAGGCTGAATTCTGATAAGTATTTTCCAACTGACTGGAAGTAAGCAGAATGTGTGAATTATATAACAATGATTTTTTTCTGTGACCTTGAATATTCGAAGGATCCAGGTCTAAAAAGGCAGTAGAATTACCTTGTAATAAATAATTCCGATGAGCTCATACACGATTTCAAACAGCACTCTGATTTTAGATTTGTTTCTGTTATCCTGTGGAATTGAAACTATCCCTATACTATATGATTCTCCCAGCACCTTCTTATATATCATATAAGTCCGTCGTGAATGGACTCCGGGACTCATAATATTGATTCCCGTAATTCTAAGATCTGTTTTATTAAGCCAGTTACGTGTGGCGATTGCGCTGGAAAGAGTCCTGTTTATTGCTGTTTTACCAGCTGAAACAGATGCTATTAAAGATGAATCAATGCCAAAAGTTATCAGCTCATTTCTGACAATTCCCGACTTTGAATTATAGTTGTTGATAATCCTTTTCTTTCCATCCATAGTCAGGATTTCGTATACGGAATTGAACTGGTAGGGGATGTGTAACTCCTTGTCAATAATGATTTCTTTTATAAACAGATCCCTGTCTCCATGTTCATCTACCATATCATTATCAAACTCAATCATCAGGCTGTCAATGTCGCTCAGCTTGCCATACCAGTTGAAAGCATATTTTCTTTTCTGTTTACCTGCAGTAAAATCAGTCACAAGTGAGTCGTTTATATAGAAATTGAAATGAGCGCTATATTTTCCTCCCATCTTGCTATGGGCCATAATTTCTATCAGATGATTACTGTTTTCAGTATCGGGACTTGAATTTAAAAGAGGATAAAAAATGAGAGTACCGAGGCTGGCTACATTGTAATAATCTAAATATGATGATTTTACACCTGTAACTACGAGGGTTTCATAATCCTTTTCCCTGAACTCCTTAGTAACAGATTCCAAAGCATCAGGTGTAATCCAGCCTTCAACAATAAGAAGGTTTGCGGGGACTCTTTCTGTTTTGGAGAGCCAGATCCGTGGGTGGATCTTAGCCGAAAGTATCAGAATAAGAGCTGCAGAAAGACAAATTCCAATGAAAGCTCTTACTGTTTTTTTCGCGGGCATTCTATCCATCAATTATATCGTCTTTAAAGCCATGCTTCTATTCTGAAATCAATAAACGGCTTATAAGTACGTTTTAAATAAGAAAACCTGTTGCTCATCAAAATTTAAATCCTTGTAAGTTATTTTCCCGTACTTTTATGATTAAAATTAATTAAAAAATTCACTCAGATTAATAAAAGTGAAAGATGCTTAAAATAATTAATCTTCCAAAAATTCTTGACGACAGGGGAAATCTTTCGGTTATAGAGGAAGATACTCATGTTCCTTTTAAAATCAACAGGGTGTACTGGATTTATGATGTGCCCGGTGGCGAATTCAGGGGAAGTCATGCCTTCAGGAACACCGATGAACTTATAGTAGCCATGTCTGGCAGTTTTGATGTTATAGCGCATGATGGCAATGAAGAAAAGCGATTCTCCTTAAATCGCTCATATTATGGGCTATACCTGCCAAAAATGACCTGGCGAAAGCTTGACAACTTCTCAACAAATTCACTTGCATTGGTGCTGACTTCAGCTCAATATGATGAGAATGAATACATAAGGGACTTCGATCAATTTTTATCACTTGTAAAATGAAAGCAGAAACTACAATTTACGATACCTATGTGATTGAATTGGGCAAAATTCATAATCGCGCCGGTAATATAACATATATGCAAAATGATGACCATTTCCCCTTTAAGGTAAAACGTGTGTTTTATTTGTACGATGTGCCCGGAGGCGCTGACAGAGGAGCTCATTCCCATAAAGCTTTGAAGCAATTTATGGTTGCCGCAAGCGGATGTTTTGATGTTATTCTCCATGATGGGAAAAACAAGAAGATTGTTCAGTTGAACCGTCCGTATTATGGATTATTTATTCCCCCCGGCATATGGGTTGAGGTAGTGAATTTTTCTTCAGGAGCAGTCAGCCTCAGTCTTGTTTCGGATAAATATGATAAAGACGATTATATAAGGGATTATGATGAGTTTATCGCAAGCAAGAATCAGAATTCTTAGCGGGAGCGGATCGTACTAAGCATACCACATTAGAAAAACCCTGCAGAAATGATGCACTATAAAGAATTACTTGATTTGAAAAAAAAGGAGCTGTTCTTATATACTCCTTACAATTATCTCAGGGATATAAACCAGGATTCTCTTACTGAGGAAGTTCTAATTAATCCCTTATTGAAGGATATTAATGACGGTGTCGCAGAGCTCGTAAAAATAGCTGTTGGCAATAAGGAACATTTTTTTATTTATAAAAAACTGGAATGGGATACCAATTATTTCGGGTTCCCGGTATTTAAGATTTTAATGATTTTGTATGATCATGAAGATCGTGGTGCTCTGAATGAAGCAATAAACAAATTTGCAGAAAAGTGTATTGCCAGGGGGGCATACTGGTTTTTTGACGTTCCTGGTGAAGATATGAAAATTGTCCAGGCAATGGGCGGAACTAAATTCAGCATGGTTGAAACCCGGTTGAATTTTTATCTTAAGAATATCCAGAGTTCTGTATATGAGAATTTTCCTGTCAGGACGGCTGTAAAGGAAGATATCCCTGACCTCCGGGAGGTCGCTATGAAAATGCGAAACCGGTTCGACAGGGTTCACAGTGATCCTGCTTTTACAACTGAGCAGGCCGATGCATACCTCGCTACATTTGCCGAACAATCGATAAAAGGATTTGCAGACATAGTCCTGGTCCCCGATGTTCCCGACCTGAAACCGTTTGGTTTCCTGGCAGGAAATAAACCAGTAAGTATTTCAGGGTATAATATTGCTAAATTGGTATTAACAGCAATCGACGGGTCGGGGCAAAAAGGCTGGTTGTTTAAGCTGCTATCCTCGATGATCTGCATGGTTAAGGAAGATAAGGCAGATATTATGACAACAAATACTCAGGCTGCGAACCGTGCTTCGATAAGTGTATGGGAAAAGGCAGGATTTAAACTTAGTTTTGTAACACATATTTTTTCAACAAGAGAGCAATGATAAAATTTCTCGATTTAAAAAAGGTCAATGATAGTTTTGAGCCTCAGATCTCAGAGTCAATTAAAAGGGTTCTTGATTCAGGATGGTATTTGCTCGGAAATGAAGTAAAAGCTTTTGAACAGGAGTATCGCGATTATACCGGATCAAAACATTGCATTGGCGTTGCCAACGGTCTGGATGCCCTGAGGCTGATTCTTAAGGCATATATTGAGCTTGGTGAAATGGATGAGGGTGACGAGATCATTGTTCCTGCCAACACCTACATTGCATCAATACTTGCAGTTACCGATAACAGGCTGACACCGGTTCTTGTTGAACCTGATATAGAGACCTATAATATTGATCCTTTTAAAATTGAGGAGAAAGATTACCCAGAGGACTAAAGGAATAATGATTGTCCACCTTTACGGACAGAATGCGATGCACGGGGAGATTAGAGCGAATGACTGAGAAATACGGATTAAAACTGATCGAAGACAATGCTCAGGCCCAGGGATGCTATTTTGATGGGAAGAGGACAGGTTCTCTGGGTGATGCTGCAGGTCATAGTTTCTACCCTGGAAAGAACCTTGGGGCGCTTGGCGATGCCGGAGCTGTAACAACCGACAATGATGAACTTGCAGATGTAATCCGTACTCTTGCCAATTATGGTTCAAAAATAAAATATCAGAATCTTTACCAGGGACTGAATTCAAGACTCGATGAGATCCAGGCTGCCATACTGAGGGTGAAGCTTCCGCGACTCGATGCCGACAATCAGCAACGCCGCGATATAGCCCAATATTATCTTGAAAACATCAAGCATCCGGACATTATATTGCCAAAAGGCAATAGCTCATGGCTCATGGCTCATGGCTCAGAGTCAGGAGATTTGAGCCCTTTGCCCTGTGCTCCGTGCCCTGAGCCATTAAGTCATGTCTGGCACATTTTCATTATCCGGACTCAGGAGCGCGACAAACTCCAGCAGTATCTGATTGAAAATGAAATCCAGACCATGATTCATTATCCGATCCCGCCGCACAAGCAAGCCGCTTATAAGGAATGGAATCAGATCTCACTGCCGCTCTCCGAGAAAATTCACAAGCAAGTACTGAGCCTGCCAGTCAGCCAGGTTATGACTGAAAGCGAAGCTGAAAGAGTTGTTTCTGTGATAAATTCATACACTGAATGATAAAATAACTCATTTGGATGATTCGAATCTGTATTGGATACTCAACTTTAAGTCTGTCGTACTTGGTAATTATAAACTTCAGGGGATATGGGAAGTGTTTTCAGCAAGCTAAAAAGTAAGGTTCCTGAAAGCGCCCGGGGCTTGCTGAAGACTTCGGCTTATAATGGAGTTGCAACGGTTGTCCGTGTTCTGCTTGGCATGATAAGCAACAAAGTCAGTTCTGTTTATCTTGGTCCTGCCGGTTATGCCCTGCTCGGTCAGTTTGGAAATTATAGTTCAGTTGCAACTATCTTTGCCACCGGCGGATTAAGCGGAGGATTAGTTAAGTATGTATCAGAGTATTATGATGAACTTGACAAACGCGATAAGATTATCAGAACCTCTTTGTTCATTGTTCTGATATGCTCTGCGATTGTGGGATTAGTGAGTATTGCCTTGTGCAGGTTTTTTTCAGTGACTCTGCTTAAGTCTCCGCAGTACTGGAGCATTTTTGTCATATCCGGCGTGCTGATAACAATGAATTCTGTCGGACTTGTTATCTCAAGTCTGCTGAATGCCTTCAAACAGATGACAAGGTTGATTACAACCCAGATAATAATGAGTTTTGTCAGCATTTCAGTCTCTATCCCTCTTGTAATTTATCTGAATGTCTATGGTTCGTTGCTGTCGGTATTTATAATAGCTCCGATTACAGTATTTATCAACTACAGGTTTTTACTGAAATCCGGGTTCGATCTGAGGGCAGTGAAGCCGATGTTTGACCGCGAAAGTTTCATAAAGCTGGCCAAGTATTCGGCAATGGCATTCACTACTGCGGTAATGCTGCCTGTATCTCAGATAATAATCCGTAATTTTATAATAACTAATATTTCCACTGAATCTGCGGGATACTGGCAGGGAGTTGTAAAGCTTAGTGACATTTATATGTCGGTCATTACTTCTTCGCTTATGCTTTACTATCTTCCCCGGCTATCGGAAATTAAGTTGCGGAGTGAGCTGCGTAAAGAGATCTTCCTTGGTTATTCAATGCTGATACCTCTTATGGTCATTATCGGATTGACAATTTTCTTTATGCGCGATTTAATCATTCAGATTTTATATGCCCCGTCATTTACTCCGATGAGAGAGCTTTTCCCTTTCCAGATCCTTGGCGATTTCTTTAAGATCGCCAGCTGGTTACTGGCCTTCCAGATGGTTGCAAAAGCTAAGGGTAAAATGTTCATTATTACTGAAATATTATTCTCATTAAGCTATCTGGGTTTTGCATTGTGGTTTATAAGCACCAGAGGAATAATTGGCATCACTTACGCCTACGCATTGAATTATTTCTTATACTTTCTTTTATTTGTTTATTTATTCAGGGACCTGATATTTAAAAAGCAAGTTTAGAAATGCCCGGAAAAAGTAAAGTTGACAATATCGCATTTTTCTGCCCCAGCAGAGTATTCGGGGGGGCTGAAAACCTTGTTTTAAAGCTCTCGGGAGCTCTGATTTCTCTTGGACATAAGGTTACGATTATTGATTACAGCGACGGAATTGTTATTTCCGGATTAAAATCTGTTCCCGGGCTTGGTTTTTTTGAATATGAAGATAATAAACCGGTCGCGGTTAAAGATGTATCACATTTGATCTTATCTTCTTACTGGATTGAAACAGTTAAAAAACAAGTAGTTGCTGTAGAAAGGGTGAATATACTTATATGGTTCATTCATCCGTATCATATTTTTCATTTTATAAAACCGATGCCAAGGGCAAGGGCTTACTATGTTTATCTGAATTACAGGAAAAAAGTGGCCGGGATGCTTGAGCTTATCAGCCGCAGGGGGAGTCTTAAGTTTATGGATTATGAAAACTATTATATTGCTGACAAGTATTTCAACCTTGATTTTTCTCCTGAATACTTGCCGATTCCAATAACCTGTAATGATGTTTTCAATAAGAAACCAGCGGTATCAGAGAATATATCTGCTGTATGGATCGGGAGGCTGGCCCCTGAAAAGGTTCCTATTTTGCTTTATGTTCTTGACCAGGTGAGAGACTATAGTATACGAAAACGAATAACAATTAATTTCTATATTGCCGGTACCGGCTTATCTGAAAACTCGTTAAACGAGTACATCGGAAATAACGTTTTTGATTATGTTAAAATATTCAGGACAGACTTTATTTCACCAGCTGATCTGCCTCAGTTTTTAAGCGACAAGAGTCTGTTATTTGCTATGGGTACAGCTGCTCTTGAGGGAGGTGCCCAGAGAATCCCGACAATACTTCTGGATTACAGTTATCTTGATTATCTGAAGATTAAGGAAAAAGGTTACAGGTTTAAATGGCTTTACCAGACAAAGGATTATACACTTGGTTCTGATATTTTCAATTCGTTCGGTTCTCCGGATAATGAAAGCAATATGGATATAGATACTATATTTGAAGTGATCCTTGATTCATCCGGACGCGAAGCTGTTGCCCTTGATTGTTATAATTATACCATTAATAATCATAATATTAAATCAATTTTGAGTAAGTTGCTGGCCGATTTGGATTCATGTTCTTTTTCGACTGAGGAACTTTCCCGCACAGATCTGAATAAAAGTAAAATAGAGCTTTTTCTTGATAAGCTGCAAATTAATGGGGTGCTTGCAAAAAAGAGGCTTTTGGGAAAAATTGCCTGATATTATAGATATTTAATAAGAGAGCCAGATGATAAATTTTAAAACAATTCTCCTGTTTTTTCTGACAATAATTGTGCTGAGTTTTTTTGACCTGGTATTGATCGACCAGAATATGGTCAAGAAGGTAGGGATTCTGATTTATGTGGTAATGATTGCGGGATATCTTTACCTTCTGAAAGATCCAATCCAGCCGGGGATTAAAGATTCTTTCGGACTTCCGGTTTATCTATTGTTCATTTCGTTCATAATAAGCATGATACCAGCATATATTTATCACGATCAGACAATTATTGAATCTATACGCAGCTCTCTGGTCTTTTATGTCTTTCTGCTTTATTTTATACTGTTCAAGCTCGATTTTACCTATGAAGATATAATGAAACTGAGTATTATTCTCTTTTTCATTTCCCTTTTGGTATACGCAATTAATTTATATACTTTCCCTAACTCCTGGTTTACAAATGATAATATGTATTCACGGCGAGGTGGCCTTACAATGAGGTTCAGCGGGCAGGGGTTTACTTTCCTTGGAGCATTCTTCTTCCTGAGCAAATTCTGCCGCACCGGTAAAATATATTTTTTTCTCATTTATGCAGTCGGTTTTTGCTTCCTGACACTTTTAAGCGAATCGAGAGTTCAATTGGTAGCCTGTCTTTTTAGTACTCTGTTTATCCTGCTCTATCACAGAAAAGAAATAAAGAGGTATTTTATATCTGTTGTTCCCCTGTTTCTCATTGCTGTCGCAGCAGGTGTATATTATCTGCAATCATATGTTTCGGGATTATACTTATTGCTTCATCAGGAAGCAGGGTCTTTTACGATGAATATACGATATGCGGCTTTAAAGTATTTCACTAACGATTTTCAAACGAATTCAGTTACCAAAATATTTGGGAATGCATATCCCTTTTACCCGGGAAAGTACAGCGCCTTTTTTGAAAAGGCACATTTTTACAGATACTGGACTGAAGATCTGGGGTTGATAGGCTTCTGGGTGTACTTTGGAATCCTGGGAGTGATTGCCTGGCTTATAATTTTCAAGAAAGCTTTTTTCTGGAAAACCACAAATAACAACATTTACCTTAAAACATACTTCATCTACCTGTTTTCCACAATTGCTCTCGGTTGGGCGATTTTCAGCCCCGGATATATGATCACCACAGTGTTTGCCTTGTTCCTTTTTGACAAGGATAAACAAGACAGCAGTAAAATTGTTACAGCATAATATGTACCACTGAGTTTGGCTAAACATGGCAAAAGATACCTGTATAATTTCATATTATTTTCTCGATTCAACAGTTCCTCTCGCACGGAGCATTTCAAGCCGTACAAAAACAGATCTGATAATACTCCTCTCCAGAAGACAAAAAAACGCATTTATGTTCACTCTGGAAGATGATGTTAAACTTGGATTTGTTAAAGAATCAATGACATACAAGCTGCTTTCAAAATTCAATACTTATCTTGAATCGTTGAATAATATAAAGATATTTGTTCTGGCAGGCAGAAGGCTTCGTCATCCTCTCGACACAATTCTGGTTCTTTATCTTTGTCTTTACCTGTGGATTAAAAACTATTCTGTAATAAATATTATCGGGCAGTACCCGCGATTTGCCATACTGCATTTTTTCTTCAGAAAAAAGGTAGTTCAGACCTTTCATGAATATACCTCACATAATTCGCTCGAAAAGGATGAAAACCAGGAGAACAGCTGGCTGTCAAAGTATCCGTCAAAGTTTATCTTCCATTCAAAATTTGTACAATCGAAGTTTGTTCCGGCTGAAAATCAGGTTTCTACTGTCATACCTTTCAGTCTTTACGAGACCTATAAGATTTCTGAGGGTGATGAATGCTTTGATCTTGGCAAAAATGCTGTGACTATTATAGGCATAATCCGGCCATACAAAGGCATTCAGTTGTTTATCGACGCCATAGATAACTTAATTGATGAAGGATTGGATATTTCCCCGGTTATTGCAGGACGGGGAGATATAACAATTTATTCCTTCAGGCACCGGGAACGGTTTACTATAATTAACCAGGAACTGAGTGATTCACAGTTTTGCGAAATTGTTAAAAAATCTTCTGTCGTTGTATGTCCGTATTTAAGCGCATCGCAGAGCGGCATCCCTATGGTAGCCCATCTGTTTAATAAACCGGTAGTGGCAACAAATGTCGGAGCTTTCCCCGAATATATTTCAGATCCGAGATTACTTGTAGAAAAAGATCCGGAACATCTTGGTGCGGCTATTAAAAAACTATTGCTTGATCCCTCATTCCTGAATGAGGTGGTGTCGAAACAAAATGAAACTTATGCAACAGTAAATACCTGGGAAAAAAATGCCATGAAAACTCTCAGCTTTTATAACTCCTGATTTATTATTCTGATACTGAACTTATGAATTCCACGACACCTAAGATTCTGATTCTGGGCCAGCCATTTAATAATTCTTCGGGAGGAGGGATAACTCTTACAAATCTTTTCAAGGGATGGCCAAAAGACAGAATTGCAGTTGCTGCCACAGGTAATATAATGTATAATGTAACAACTGACGTTTGCAATACCTGTTACATGCTTGGAGATCTGGAGCATAAGTGGACCTTCCCCTTTAATCTGGTTCAGAAAAGCTATAAATCGGGTCTTCTGTCCTTTGGCGCAGAGATAAAACCACCTTCCGCCCCGGGTAAGAAAGGGATCAGATACAAACTGGTTAATCAGTTGTTTTACCCCTTCCTTAGATGGACCGGGTTATTTCACTGTACATCAGCGTTAGTTTTATCACAAAATTTTATTGAGTGGCTGAGAGTTTATAAGCCGGAAATTCTCTATCTGCAACTGGCTTCACGCGAAGACATACTATTTGCAACAAAGCTGATAGGTTTTTTAAATATTCCTTCTGCTATTCATATGATGGACGACTGGCCTTCAACAATAAGTTCAAAAGGGCCATTTAAAGGCTTCTGGAGCAGAAAAATTGACAGGGAGTTTAAATATTTGCTCGGCAACATAGATATCCACCTGAGTATAAGCGATGCTATGTCGGCAGAATATTTTAAAAGATATCAGAAACATTTCCATGTTTTCCATAACCCTATCGATGTTTCAAAGTATGATCAGGAAATGAAAAATGAATCTGTAATTGAGAATAGATTCAGGGTTCTGTATATTGGGCGGATTGGTGTCGCGAACAAAATTTCAATCTCTTCATTTGCAAAAGCAATATCTCAGTTTCAGGACGTCAGGTATAAACTGGAATTTGATATTTATACACAGGATATAGAGACCCAGGATATAAGCCTTCTTGGCAATTATAAAAATGTGAGAGTATTGCCTCCTGTTAATCATGATCTGATCCCTTCACTGGTTACCGCTTATGATCTGTTGTTGCTGCCATTGGATTTTACAGAAGAAGGATTGAAGTTTGCACAGTATTCTATTCCTACAAAGGCATCAGAGTATATGATCTCAGGTACGCCGATTCTTGTTTTTGCTCCCGGAGAAACAGCTATTTCCAGGTTTTGCAGCAGTCACAATTGTGGTTATTGTCTTACCGGGAATAGTATGAACGATATTTCCGAAGCTATTGCCTTTCTGATGAACAACGCTGAATACAGGAAAGAAATAAGCTCGAATGCAGTCAGACTGGCAAAAGAGCGGTTTGATGCTGAGAAAGTCCGGAAGGAATTTCAGAGCTTATTATTAAGCATCTCTAAAGGATAATCTTATGTTTGATAAAAAACCATCTGCACAAAATTTCATAAAAAACAGCTTAAAGCTGTTATCAGGGTTAATTATTATAATTGTTGTGGTTTTTATTGCCCTGTTCTACGCCGGATATTATGGTGCTTTAAAACCAGTTTCATTTTTGCCTCAGATTGATGCAGATCATCTTAACAGCCTGCCGGCGGGGTCAGAGAGCATTGAACTGAAGAGCAAAAGCTATATTCTGTCGGTGGATGATAAGGGGGGGATAAAGATCAGCGACCCCGATGGCAAAATGCTAATGTCAAAGCTGGTCTATTATTCAGACTATGAGGGGGTGACCGAAAAGTGGGGACTTGATGATCCGTCCGTTAAACTGGTAAATGACAGTACTATATCTGTTTCCGGAAAAGGATCTTCAGGGGCCATGGTGAATATATTGCTGTCTGTGCCGGAAGAAGGTGGCAGGCTCGATGTCGGTATTAAAACCAGCTATTCATCGAAATCACTGATTAACAGGGAATCGATGGTCGCGGCTTTTGATGTTCCGGTAAGCGAAGTATATTGTAAGAATGGACAGGCAGCACTTGATTCACTCGATTCAGAATACTGGCTTCACAATCAGGGAGTAAAGTTTGGGACCGGCAAGAAATCTGTATTAATATATAATACTCCGGAATTATCGTCTCTTCAATTGGATGTAAGAAATAACATTTTGTTTCTAAATCTTGATTATTCAATGGATCATCCTCATATCTACATACCATACCAGGAGGACAGCGGCGGCACTCATGGCAGATGGGAGGATCAGTCGACGGCTGACTTTGGTCCCGGTCAGGAAAAAACCAACAGCTTTTCAATCCGATTCAACTCTTTGCCAAAGGAGATTCCCAGGCTTATGTTAGTTCCGGATGGCTATCTCGCGGGATATATTTTCACCGAACATGCAGATGGAGGAAGTATCGGATCACATAGAGCCGTTTATTTCGGTTCGGATACAATCAAAAAAATTGAAAATGCCACAGGCGGCTTTGCAGGGCACAAAATTCCTGTCACGAAAAGCATTTTTTATTCTGATCCTGAGGGGATTAATCATTTTTCAATCAGATCTGATCCTGATTATCCTCAGTATCTTGATTTTCTGGATCAGCTGAATAATTCAGGATTGTATGAGATCTGCCTGCATACACCGGATAATGCAACTTCGGGACGCCAGTTACTCGAAGAAGCAGTTAGTTTCATGAAAGAGCGGTTTGATGCCGTAACATGGATCGACCACGGAATGTATAGCGGAATGCTAAACCGTGAAGCATTCGTCAGTGATGGGTTAAATCCTGCCTCTGAAAACTATTCTGCAGATATCTGGGAAAAGTATGATACAAGGTATTTCTGGAATTCTGCCGTGGAATTATTCAGAGAAGAGTCGTGGGAAACATCTCCCAGGACGCAATTGACGAAACTGAAATTCTACTCTGCATCAGTAGACTTCTGGAGGCAGTACCTTTCTTCATCCGAGCTGAGTAAAATGGGTTTTTTCAGGTCAATAGCCGAACTGAAGAGAAGATATTCGTATCATGAGGAACTTAATACACTGAAACCTGCAAAGGGGAATTCATATCCTACACCCCTCTACTGGCAGCATTTGAGCAGAACCAGGAATTTCTATTCGTGGACTACAGATTATTCCTATGAAAACCTGAGCAAAAAAATGTGGTCAAACGAAGCTGAAAACATTTATAAAATGGAGTTAAGCAATCTTGAAAAGCTGGTGGATGACCGGGGCATATACATAAGCCATGGGTATTATATCAGAAATCTTCCGGGTGAAGATGTAACAGAAGATGTAAACGGGGCTCTTGTATTAAATCAATATTTTGAGAAAATTCTGGAGAATATGGCCCAAATGCGGGATGAAGGTAACTTATATATTACTACAATCAGGGATCTGCTGGATTACTGGATCCTGACTGAGAAAATTTCTTTCTCCTATATGCCTGATGGGATCATTTATGTTTACAATAATAACGATAAGCCGGTTAAAGGATTATCACTTGCTGTTAAATCATCAGAAATTCTTGTGAACGGGTCAGTTCCTGAACACAGAATGGCAGGAGATGAAACAATCTTCTGGTTTGACATTGAAGCGGGGGAGCGTGCAATTTTAAGCGTTGATCAATGAAAAAAAACGAGACAAAACCACGAAGCCTGAAGAGGACAATCCTGTTATTATTCATACTGGGTATAGTACTGACAGGCACTTTTATTAATATCTTCATCCTTGTCGGATATATTTATGGCATAAAACCTGTCTCATATCTGCCTGATATTAAAAGTGATGTTTTCAGGAAAAAGTCAAGGGAGGCAAATCTGGTTGCAATAAATAGTGCCGGCTGCCTTCTTTCGGTGGATGACCGCGGAAGTGTTAAAGTTACTGTTGATGGAGCTGTTGTCCTTTCTGACCTTTTATATTATTCCAGCTATGCAGGAACTGAAGATAAATGGGGTCTGGATGATATTTCTGCGACACAAACAAGCGACAGCACAATTTCGATTACCGGCAAAGGATCTTCGGGTGCACTGGTAAGTATCCTGCTCACTGTTCCGGGGCAGGGAGACAGGCTGGACGTTGGGATCAATACAAAATACACTTTACCATCAATAGTTGAAAGAGAGGCTCTTGTAGCAGGATTCGGGCTTCCTGTATCTGAAGTTTACTGTAAGAACGGGGATCTCGCTGTTGATAGTCTTGACTCAGAGTACTGGCTTAACCGCCAGGGAGTAAAATTCGGAAAAGGAAACAAGTCAGCTCTGATTTACCATACTCCCGGAATATCCTCCCTGCAACTTGATCTTAAGAGGGACCTGGTTTACATGAATCTCGAATATTCACTTGATCACCCTCATGTTAACATCCCATACCAGGAAGATGGTGGTGAAAGAGGCAGGTGGGAAGATCAGTCTATGGCAAACTGGCTTCCGGGCCTTCAAAGAAACAACTACTTTTCCATTTATTTTACGAATCTGCCTGAAGCCACCCCAAGGCTTATGCTGGTGCCCGGCGGATATCTTGCAGGATACGTGTTCACCGAACATGCAGATGGCGGAAATATCAGCACACACCGGGCGGTATATTTCGGATCTGACACTATTGAAAAAATTGAGAATGCTGTGGGAGGTTTTGCGGGAAACAGGATTCCTGTGACAAAAAGTGTTTTTTATGCAGATCCTTTCAGTGAAAAATATCCTTCGGTTCGCGATAATCCTGAGTATCTCGATTTCCTTGATCAGCTTTATGCCACAGGGTACGATATTTGCCTTCATACACCTGAAAACTTTAATTCTAACCGGCAGATGATGGAAGAGTCTGTCACGGTTTATGAAGGAAAGATTTGATGCTGTAACATGGATTGATCATGGGATGTATGGAGGAAAAGAGAACCGTGAATCATTAGTTGCAGATGGTTTAAATCCAGACTCGGAATACTATTCCGCGGATATCTGGGAAAAGTATGGCACAAAATATTTCTGGACTCCTGCTGTCGAGATGATTCTTGGAAACAGCAGGGAAAGAATACAAAAACTGAAATTATACGATGCATCCAGAAATTTCTGGACCCAGTACATGTCGACAAATGAAATAAAGAAGATGGGATTGGGTCCGGCATTTATTGAACTGCTGACACGCTATACCTATAAGGGAGAATTTAATTCCTTGTTGCCATATAAAGGCAATGCTTTTCCTACACCTCTGTATTATCAGCATTTAACCAGAACAAAATCATTTTATTCATGGGTTACAGGTAAGGGAATAAACTATAAAAACCTGTGGACAGATAAAGCAGAAGCTCAGTTTGAGCGAGATCTGACAAATCTTGATAAACTGGTAACTGAGAGGGGGATCTATATAAATCATGGATATTATATCCGTAATCATGCCGTTTTATGATACTACTGAGGAACTTAGTGGTAGTGTTAAATTAAATCCGTATTTTGAAAGGGAATTGGAATACATGGCAAAAATGAGGGATAAGGGGGATTTATATATTACTACTATCAGGGAGCTGTTAAACTACTGGATCCTGACAGAGAATGTTTCCTTCAGTTATTCCCCTGATGGAGAAATAATTGTCTTTAATAATAATGACATACCAATTAAAGGCTTGTCTCTGGCAGTTAAATCTTCTGAAGTATTGGTTAATGGAGAGATCCCAAAATCAAGACAGGATGCAGAAGACACTATCTTTTGGTTTGATTTGAATGCAAATGATAATGCAACAATAAAGATTTCACATAAGAGCAATTGACATTAATGTAGATTCTGTACTGATATTATTCTGATAAAATAGTCTCATGGGAAAAAACAAGATAAATGCATTGAACCTTATAAAAATAAGTCTTAGATTATTACTGCTCCTGGGTTTACTAACTTTTTCGGTATTGTTTGTTATTTTTCTGTCAGGGTATCTGGCGGCTACAAAACCTAAATCGTATCTGCCTGATTTTGATGTCAGGTTATCGGATATTCAAACAGATGGAATTAACACGATAGGACTAAGTAATTCCAGCTTCAGTCTTTCGGTAAATGAACAGGGTGTTGTAAATATTAAAACTTCTGCAGGTGAAGATATCCTGACAAGTCTTATATATTATGCCAGCTATGACGGCTCGAAAGAAAGCTGGGGTTTGGATGATATTTCCTCCGGAGTAACCAGCGACAGCACAGTCTCCATTTCGGGCAAAGGACCCACAGGTAATATTGTAAGTATATTGCTGACTGTTCCAAAGTCTTCAGCCAGGATCGACGTGGACATTAATACTAAATATGTTTCACCCTCACTTGTTCAAAGAGAATCGCTTGCCGCTTTTTTTGGAGTTCCGGTAAGTGAAGTTTATTGCAGGCATGGACAGATTGCAGTTGATTCTCTTGATCCCGAATACTGGCTTCAGCGACAGGGTGTGAAATTTGGTACCGGTAACAAGTCGGCACTGGTATATCATACACAGGGAGTCTCATCGCTGCAACTCGATGTAAAGAGAGATCTGTTATTTTTCAACCTTGAATATTCCCTTGACCACCCTCATATTAATATACCTTACCAGGAAGACAGAGGGACAAGAGGCAGGTGGGAAGATCAGTCTATGGCGGTTTACAAGCCCGGACAAGCCAGATTCAACTCCTTTTCAATCTATCTGAACAATGTGCCGGAAGCAGTTCCGCGGTTTATGCTGGTGCCTGACGGTTTCCTTGCAGGATATGTTTTCACGGAACATGCGGATTTGGGAAAAATTGAATCGCACAGAGCTGTTTATTTCGGTTCAGATACTGTTACAAAGATAGAGAATGCTGTCGGAGGCTTTGCAGGAAACAAGATCCCTGTCACTAAAAGCGTTTTTTATGCAGATCCCGACAGAAGTAATCATCCTTCGATAAAAGATGATCCTTCCTATCCTCAATATCTTGATTTACTCGATCAGCTTCATAGAACGGGAATGTATGAAATATGCCTGCATACTCCTGAAAACTCAGCCATAAGCGCAAACCGCGAATTGTTGGAGGAATCGATTAAGTTTATGAAGGAAAGGTTTGATGCCGTCACCTGGATTGACCATGGGATGTACGGAGGAAAACTCAATCGCGAAGCATTTGTTGCAGATGGCCTGAATCCGGAATCCGAAAACTATGCAGCAGATATCTGGGAGAAATATGATACACGATATTTCTGGAATACAGCTGTTGAGATGCAGATGGGCGTCATAACGGAGAGATTAAAGAATTACAAATTGTATGACGCATCCTATAGTTTATGGAGCAAATATTTCCCTGCCAAAGATCTTAAAGAATTGAGTTTCTTCTCAGCCTTTATTGACCTGATAAAACGGTATACCTACAACGGAGAATCAAATTCCTTATTACCTGTAAAAGGCAATGCACATCCTGCCCGTTTATTATCAGCATATTACAAGAACAAGGCAATTCTATTCCTGGGCCACTAACAGAAGTACCAATTATACGAACTTATGGACAGATAAGGCTGAGAAACAACATGAATGGGATCTGAAACAGGTTCAAAGACTACTTGATGAACGTGGCATTTATTTGAACCATGGTTATTTCATCACTAACAGGCCCGGATATGATGCTACAGACCGGATCTTAATGGAAAAGTAACACTGAATCCATATTTCGAAAAGATGCTTGAGAATCTGGCAGGACTAAGAGACAGGGGGATTTATACATTACAACGATAAGGGATTTGCTCGATTACTGGATCATGACTGAGAAGATCTCCTTCCGGTATCTACCTGATGGAGTCATCCATGTTTACAATAATAATGACAAGCCTGTTAAAGGATTGTCCCTTATCGTCAGATCAGAGAACGTTCTTGTTAATGGCGTCGTACCCCGGTCCAGAAAGGTTGGTGATGAAACTATCTTCTGGTTTGATATTAACCCGGGGGATCATGCTGTTCTAAAGGTAATATAGGCTTTAATCAAGGATGGTTC